>JBLIEQ010000001.1:0-404913 GCA_047633175.1 Motiliproteus sp.
GTTCCGCCTCCCGGCGGCTTCATTTCTTTGTAGCGACAAAGAAAGCGAAGCAAAGAAAGCGCCCCCTACTAAACCGCCCTGCGGGTACGCGCCTGCGGCGCTATGAAATCCAGCCTGAGGCTGGATTTCATCGGTTTAGAAAGGGGATTTGGCGCCATTCTGATGGTGCGATTGCCGTTTCAAGCCTTTCAAAAAGCTACAAAATTACTCACAAAATATAACCTTAGCACCGTGGGAGTCGGGCTCCCTGTGATCTTTTAGTCTTTTGATCCCTTTATCCGAAAGTAATGAGTTAACTGGGACATAGTCTAATCTCAGCCTGAATCAGCCGGATCAAAACACTGCCGCGCGCTCAACCAGCGCACCGGCTGATCCGCCATAAAGTCGAACAGGCGCTGACAAAACTGCCAACAAGCGGCGTCATGAGCCAGGTGATGAGTCATTAAACCGCTGGCCTCCCCGCTATCCACCTCACCCAGACGACGCTGCCTGAGGTGCTTAATCAGTTGCGCCAGCACGACCGGCTCACCGGCAAAACAGCCGCCCTGACGCCAGTTAATCAGATCGACATGGACATTATTGATTCGCAGGCCATCCTGACAGGGCTGCTCCCGCGGTCCCAGCGCCGACAGTCCGGTACAACCTATAGTCGCCAGCTGAGAATTCAGCCCCGAACTCAGACGATTCCAAGGCGGCACCAGCACCGCCACGAAGCGTTCCCCCAGCAACTGCCGTAGCTGATCCCGACCGCGCTGGAGTTCTGCAAGAATCTCGGCCAGAGGGCGGTTATCACCCAGCTCGCATTTACGCTGATCGGCTCGCGCATGATTGATATGCTGGTAACCGTGCTGCAGCGCAGTCAGCTCAGGGGTCTGCGCAAACAACGGCAGCAGCGAGGCCTCGGCCCCGGCGGGAATGACCGCCAGGCTCAGAGGCACGCCAAAGCGCCGACTCAGCTGGCACAGCTGCTCCAGCGCCGGAGTCTGCTGCTGGGCATCATCATCACGCCACCACAGAGTTGGCGTTCGTCCCCACTGTCTCCAGACCTCCAGCTCATCCGCCAGGCATACCCAGGGATCAGTCATCGGCGTTTACCCGTTGCCTGACGATCGGAGCGCCTAACCGGTTGGCGTTCGCGCCCATTGCGTGTCTCCAGGCCTCCAGCTCATCCTCCAGGCATACCCAGGGATCAGTCATCGGCGTTTACCCGTTGCCTGACGATCGGAGCGCCTAACCGGTTGGCGTTCGCGCCCATTGCGTGTCTCCAGACCTCCAGCTCATCCGCCAGGCATACCCAGGGATCAGTCATCGGCGTTTACCCGTTGCCTGACGATCGGGGTGCCTAACCGGTTGGCGTTCGCGCCCATTGCGTGTCTCCAGACCTTCAGCTCATCCGCCAGGCATACCCAGGGATCAGTCATCGGCGTTTACCAGCCGCTTGAGGATCTGTGCAGAATGGGCGGCGCCCTGACACTCTAAATCCAGCGTTTGCGGACGGTCAGCACTCAAACAGGCATTGATCGCCTCGAGAACAGCGAGCGGGTTAAGATCGGCCTCCCGCAGCATCTGGCAATAGCCCAGCTCTGCCAGGCGTTCGCTACGCGCCAACTGCTCGGTCTCACCCCCACCCTCAAACGGGACCACCAGTGCCGGGCAGCGCGCAGCCAGCAGGTCCATCAGGGTGTTATAGCCGCCCTGAGAGATAGACAATCGGCAGCGCCGCAATAACGCGCCGAAATCGGCACGCAGCGGCTCCATTATCACCTCGGTGCCAGCGGGATCAACCTGCACGACAAGCGCCCTGAGCTGCCGCTGTTGCTGCTCGCTCAGGTTAGGACCGACCAGAAACCGCCAACGCGGGCGCTTACCTGGCTCAACAGGATTCAGCTGTATGGCCAGCTCGGGGTGGCTCAGCAGCTCCAGACAGGTTCGCATCAACGCAAAGCCAACCGCACCTCCGCCTGCGGAGACCAGCACTTCTGCGACCTCTTCCTGGGTAGTAACAGCGTCGGACGGCGGCTCGGACCCGTCCCTGGACCCGGCCCTGGAAATCAACGCCTCGGTCACATAGCCGGTGTACTGGAGTTTGTCCGCGAACGCCTGGGCGCGAGGGAAGGAGGACTGCAGTGCAATAAAGTGGCTATCGCCATGCACCAGCACCGCATCGAAATAACGGTCGATCAGCGCGACTGTTTCATCGACCCGCTCGAACGATCGCCGCTGCAGAATATCGCGTACCGAACAGAGGATCCGGGGCGGCGTGCTCAGCTGCTGCGCGCGTTCCAACAGAGGCAGCAGCTCCCAGCGCAGCTGACGGCGGCCAAAGGGATAGTTTTCGATGACCAGCAGCTGGGGCTGAACTTCCTCGAGCGCCGCGATCAGCTGCTGCGTCCGTTGTTGCTTGAACGCAGCATCGATCTCAGCGCCCTGCGCATCCACCAACCCCGAGAAGGCGCTGTCCCGGGCCTTAAGTGCGGGCAGCTGGATCAGCCGGGCCGCACCGAAGCCAAATTGCGGCACCGGCTCTCCGCCGCTAACCACGGTGACGTCGAGACCGGCGTCAAGCCAGGCATGTACCAGCAACGAGGCCCGTTTGATATGGCCGATACCGAGCAGATGTTGCACATAAAACAGCACGCGAGGGCGCATAGATCAAGCCTCCGGATTCAGTAAGCAAGTGTTCAGCAGCAGCTGCTGAGTACGTTGACCGACCGATGCCAGACCATTCAGAAAGTCCTCGTTCATCAACTGCTGCGGCAGAGGCTGCTCAGGCAGCGCCCTGAGCGCCTGGCACATCGACTCATTACAAATATCCTGGGGTTCGAGCACGCTGACCAGCCCCAGGGATTGTGCATGTCGTGCGCGTATCAACTGCTCTTCGCGCGGCCGGACCCGCGGAATCAACAATGCACGTTTATTGAATGACAGGATTTCACAGAAGGTGTTGTAACCGCCCATAGCGACCACTGCCGCGGCGCCGTTCATCAGCGACTCCATCTGATTATCAAAGGTCAGCATGCTGGCATTGGCGAGCCGATCCACGCGCTGCTGAAACGCCTGCTGCTCTACCTGTGCCATAAAAGGGCCCAGCACAAAAAGAACATGCCAGGGCAGATCCTGGCACTGCTCATAGGCACTGAGCACGGCCTCGACCATCTCCACACCATCGCCACCGCCGCCGGGTGTGATCAGAATATAGGGGCCGGGGATCTGCTGCAGGTGCTGAGATGCCGCGGTCTCGGGCAAATGACGCTGCAGGTAGCCGCTGTAATGAATTTTTTCTTGTACCTTTTCGGGAATATCCAGACCCGCCAAGGGGTTACCCATAGCCGCATCGCCGTAGACCCAGATTTCACGGTAATAACGCTCTATCGCGGAAATCGCCTGTTTAGACTCCCATTCGGGTTTAAGCAAACGCGGGGAATCGAGTACATCCCGAATCCCCAACACCGAGGGAACGCCTTTGTCGAGGAGCATCTGCAGGGTGGTTTCGATCTCCCCTTTCAATCCAAGGGGTTCTTTATCGACAATAAACAGATCGGGCTGAAACGCAGTGGCCGTATGCAGGATAATCGCCTCTCGGAGCTTAAGCGTATCCTTGAGATCGATATGCAAACCGAGCGAGGTGTAATCCCCATTGCGGAGCTTAATCACCCCTGGGATGCGCACGAAATCGACCCGTGACTTAAATTCAAACCGGCCGATAATCGGCGATCCACTGATAATCAAGACCGACAGGCCTTGAAACTGCTCGACCAGTGCATGCGCAAGAGTGCGGCAACGCCGCAGATGGCCCAGACCAAAGGTATCATGACTGTAGATCAGGATCCGGGCGTTTTCGAGCCGGTCCTGCTGGGGAGTATCAGCCTGCATCTGTCGTCCATCGCTAAACAAAAATGAATACTAGGCGATCGAACAGGTCATTACAAATCACACACCTAGCACTGCTGAACAGGCCTGCTCGCTCGGAAGGCGTAACACTTATCCATCTGCGTCGTCTAAGCTAACACATCACTGAACAGAGCCTGACAGTCAATGAAAAAAACACTGGCGGAACTACGTGCGTATCTGGCCCTTCCCCGCGACCACAAGCAGCAATTGCCGGGGCGCGTCCAGGCAGCACTGACGCAGCACCAGGCTAAGAGTGAACGCCTGGTCGGCTGGGTACAGCTATTCGTCGTACTGACCTTCACCGTGCTCTACCTTGTCTCGCCCAAGACCTTCACCGCGGAGGCCGCGTTCACCCCTGTGCCCTGGGTGCTCGGGGCTTACACGCTGTTCACCCTGCTGATCATTTATATCAGTCACAAGCGACTCGCTCCAGACTGGCTCACCTATCTCTCTATCACCGTCGATATGGGGTTAATCTACCTGCTGATCTGGAGCTTCCACCTGCAATATATGCAGCCCCCGTCGTTTTACCTCAAGGCGCCGACTCTGCTGTATGTATTTATCTTTATCGCCTTGCGCACCCTCCGCTTTGAGGTGAAATTCATCCTGTTCTCCGGTACCGCTGCGATCCTGGGCTGGGGGGCGATGATTCTCTATGTCTTCCAGGCAGATCCTGACAACACCATGATCACCAAAGACTACGTTGAATACCTGACCTCAAACAGCATGTTACTCGGCGCCGAGTTCGACAAAATCATCAGCATACTGATCGTCACCCTGGTTCTGGCCGTGGCCATAGACAGGGGCAAGCGCCTGTTACTCAATTCGATTATCGAATCCAGGATAGCCGAAGACCTGTCTCACTTTGTGCCCGAGCAGGTACTCAGGGGCCTGAGTCTAAGCGACGAGGCACCGCGCGCTGGGCAGGCGCGCAGCTATCAGGCCACCATCATGTTCATCGATATTGCGAACTTCACCGCGATCAGTGAAAAACTGTCCCCCGAGGAGCTCGTCTTCAATCTGAACCTGTATTTCTCCGAGGTAGAGATTATTCTGGAACGACATGGCGGTATTATTAATCAGTTTCAGGGCGATGCGATTCTGGCCAGCTTTGAGGAGCCGCTGGACGGCTTCCAGAGCGCCGAGTGTGCGATTAAAGCAGCGGCGGAGATTCAACAACGCCTCGACCTGCTGATTTTCTCCGAAGACTGGATCCGTTTCAGCTCGCGGATAGGCATCAATACCGGAGAGGTGGTCGGAGGGATGATGGGGTCAGCACACCGGCTGATCTACACGGTGCATGGCGATACGGTCAATCTGGCAGCCCGGCTGGAGCAACTAAACAAACAGCTGGGCAGCCGGATTTTAATCTCAGACGAAACGCGCAAGGCCTGTCGTGATGGACTCTTCAGATTCGAAACCCGGGGAGAGACCCAGGTAAGAGGGAGGAACGCCGTGACCCGGCTCTATACCCTGGGCGATCTCTAGGAGGCGGACCGAAGCTCTAGCCGCCAGGGGTGAGCGTCCTGCCTCGCGCTGATCGGGCGTCCAGAAGCCCGATCAGCCGGGTGATATTGGCACGGGCATCGGCCTCGTGATTAGCTCTGAACAGCGGATGATAGTAGATCTGCTCGCGACCGAGCAATTTTCTCAGGAACCCCAGCTGGCATGCACCATAGTCTTGATAGAGCGACGGGGGCATTTCGGCACGACACCGCGCGGTATCACGAAGATACAGCGGCCAAGGACGCGCAAAACTGGCCAGGTCGATATCCAGCATCAGCGCCTGTTCGGCATTATCCGGGCATTGCTGATGGGTCGTGAGCAGAATCATGTTGCAGATAGCATCCAGCCTCTGCGACTCTATACTTCCTTGAGCAAGCTGTCTCAACAGCTCGGTGGCACGCTGCTCGTGTCCCTGAGGATCCGGACTGAAGCAGGCGTCATGAAACCACACAGCCAGCTCAACGGCATCCGGATCCTCAATCTGATCAGAATAACGATCGAACCAACGTAGACAATCGACTATGTGCTGACCATCGTGATAGTAACGCGATGCCTGTGTATAGCGGCCGTCAATCAGAGCATAGACAGATTCAGCATCCGTATTCCGCCCGGCCTGAGCGCCAGGCGTCCGGTTGCGTATCCACAGCCGACAAAAACGCTGCCGATCCATCAACTAGAGCCTGCAGATAACGCTTGCTGCAGCTTGTTGTTAGTGACATGCGCCTGAGCTAGCTTATCACTGAGCTGGTGCATCACATCTAGCGCCACATCTGGATTACAGGTCAGCAGCTGGACAAACATGTCGCCCTCTATATAGAGCACCACCAACTCACCCCGGGCACGCACAGACGCGGTCCGCCCCTGCCGCGACAGCACCGCTATTTCGCCAATCAGATCGCCCTCGGCGCGCACCACGGCGACCTGAGGCTCTGTGCTTGCCAAATCGGAGGAGATCACTTCGGCCTCACCACGCATGATCAGATAGACAGCATCGACTGGGTCCTGCTTGCGAAACAGGTACGCGCCATCCGGGTATTCGACCAGACGACTGGTGAACGCCAGCAGCTTCAACTTAGAGCTATCAAGCTTGGACAACAGTGGAATGCTGCGTAATAACTCTACTTCCTGGTTAATATCCAAAAACCGACTCCCCAGCACTGAACTCTCTACGACCGCACTCTATACGACCGCACTCTCTACAACTCTCTATGCAGCCTCGCACTTGAACAACCGCGCTGTCAAGAACACTGAAAACGCCCCGTGACAGAATTACGAAGGCATTTTCAGTGTAGAAGAAAATGCTTTATAGCAAAAGGTTAACCCAGCTCAAGCGCTTTATAGGCCTTTTCCCAAAGCTTGGCCTCTTTCTTGGAGGGGCCACCGACCAGATTAAGCGCATGACGCACCCGTGCGCGACTCATATCGGGCCCCAGGATGGCCATAGATTCGATCACCGAGACAGATGAGGCACTGCCTGAGATCGCGATAAATAGTGGAGACAACAGGTCGCGGATCTTCAACTCCATCGCTTTCGACAGCCGGTTTAACGTGGCGAAGACCGCATCCTTATCCCAGTGCCGCAACGCTTCGAGCTCCCATAGGGAGAATTGCAAGATCAACCGAACCTGCTCCGGTGGCAGGGTCTTATGTTCGAACAGTTTCTCATCCAGCGTCAGCATCCCCGACATAAAGAAGCCGGCCAGCGGTACGACATCCGAAAAGGTCTCGACCCGCGGCTGGATCAGCGGCACGATCGGCATCAGGAAGTCGCTGTTGAGGGCCCAGCGCTTAAACTGTTCTGCGAACGCTTGGGAATCGAGCCCCTCGCGAATCCAGGTACCGTTCAGCCAGCGCAACTTTTCCACATCGAAGACCGGTCCACCGAGCGACACACGCTGAATATCGAAGGCATCGAACATCTCCTGGCGGCTGAACTTCTCGCGCTCATCCGGCATCGACCAGCCCATCCTCCCCAGATAGTTGAGCACCGCTTCCGGCAGAAAACCCATGCGCTGGTAGTAGAGGATACTGGTCGGGTTCTTACGCTTACTCAGCTTACTCTTGTCTGGATTGCGCAGCAGCGGCATATGGCACAGCTCGGGCATCTCCCAGCCAAAATACTGATACAACAGCTGGTGTTTGGGTGCCGAGTTGATCCACTCCTCACCACGCAGCACGTGAGTGATCTGCATCAGATGATCGTCGACCACATTGGCCAGATGGTAGGTCGGCAGGCCATCGGCCTTCATCAGCACCTGCATATCGATCTGTGCCCAGTCGATGCTGATCTCGCCGCGCAACATATCGCTGAACGTACAGACCCCCTCAGAGGGCACCTTCATTCGCACCACGTGGGATTCACCCTCCGCGAGCCGTTGCTGGACGTCGGCCGCAGGCAGATGCAGGCAGTGGCCGTCATAACCGAGCTGCTGCTTATTAACCATCTGCTCTTTGCGCAACGCATCCAGCCGCTCAGAGCTGCAGAAGCAATGAAACGCATGGCCGTTGTCTAACAGCTGCTGCGAATGATCGACGTAGATCTCACTGCGCTCGCTCTGCCGGTAGGGGCCGTGAGGACCGCCCAGATCGGGGCCTTCGTCCCACTCCAGCCCCAGCCAGCGCAGCGAATCCAGGATCATCTGCTCCGACTCAGGAGAACTGCGGACCTGATCAGTATCCTCGATCCGGAGAATAAATTGACCGCCCTGCTGACGGGCGAACGCCAGATTAAACAGCGCTATATAGGCGGTGCCTACGTGTGGATCACCCGTCGGTGACGGGGCTATTCGAGTACGAACGGTCATAGAGGGGTAGATTCCATGTTCAAGGGTGAGAGGCCAGGGGTGAGAAGCCAGAGGTAAGAAGCACTAAAGCGGGCATTATAACGGTTGAGTCCAGTGCTGGGCTAGGCCCGGCGTTAACGCCGCTAGGCGGAATAGCTGAACAACGCCTTGTTGTTATCCATAATAACGTTATACTATAACATTACACTCCACATCATTAGTCCACGAGGCCTGCAGCATGTCCCGCCCTTCACTGTTCTTCGTTATCGCCACAACCCTGATAATCAGCCTTAGTCCTGTAAGATCGGCACAGGCCTTAGAAATAACGACCAGCATCAAACCCCTGCAACTACTGGTGGCCAGCATCACCGCGGGCATCAGCCAACCACGACTGCTGATACCCGGCGCCAGCTCACCCCACGATTATCAGATGCGGCCTTCAGAGCGGCGCCAGCTGGAACAGGCTGAACTGGTTTTCTGGATAGGTCCGGCGCTCGAGATGTCGCTAACCAAAGTACTGCAACAACTGCCTGCAAGTGCTCGAGTCATCACCCTGGCCGAAGAATCCGACAACCCGGATCCTCAGACCCAGGACGAACATGCTGACGACGAACATGGCCACCATGCTCACGGCATCGACCCCCATATCTGGCTTGATCCTGATCTGGGTGCGGAGCTGGCAGCGCGCATCGCCGCCGTATTGAGTGAAGCAGATCCTGCTCATAAAGCCGATTATCAGCATAATCTGGAACGGTTTCTGACGCGCCTCATTGAGCATGACCAGCAATTAAAAGCGCTACTCGAACCCGTCAAGAACCTGGGCTACTTCGTTTTCCATGATGCCTATCAACGCTTCGAGCAGCATTACCAACTCAACCACCTAGGTGCCTTTACCCTCAACCCCGAACGCAACCCCGGTGCCCGGCACCTCACAGAGATCAAACAGCAACTCGTCGAGCGGCAGGCCGTCTGTGTCTTTACTGAGCCGCAGTTTGCACCTGCCCTGGTCACTAACCTGATAACGGGCACCCCGGTGCGCCTGGGCGAGCTCGATCCGCTCGGGATCGACATCCAGGCCGATGCCGATGGCTACTTCAAGTTACTGACTCGGCTGGGAGAGAGCTTCGAGCACTGTTTATCAGCGCCCTGAACCACTATACGGTTAAAAAAACACACAGATTCAGATTTTTTTACTGCGCGGGGAACCTACCGGAGCCGATCAAGTCTCATTAGGGGTAGACGCAGACTATCTTCATGCATCTCTCCTTCCTTTTTAGCCTCGCTGGTCGAGGCTTTTTTTTGTCTATGCATTTGTCGGTTAGGCTTCAGCCTGACAAATACTGAACCCTTGCGAGCATTGTCGGACTAACGTCCGACCCACAAAAAGCCCAACCATAAAACGACTACGCCCCGACCTGCTGTGCAAATCGGGGCGTAGTCGTGAACAGTTGATCTCAGTTGAACCGGACGCTATAACGGGCGATCAGCGTCTCCAGCAACTCCTGCTGCTCGGCAGTCACCAGCATACGGTAGCTGGATGCCAGCTCAGCAAATTTCAGCTGAAGATTTAATTGTGATTGCTGATAAACATTTCCCCGCCAAAGCAGATAACTTACATCCTGCTCCATCTGTCGGGATAATTGTTGCGGTGACATCGCAACCTCCTTGTCGCTAACTGTTGTTGAACTTAGACTATAATAACGACACTATAGCTCAACAGTAGTGGAAGTCACTACATATTTAACAGCAGCCACACCCTTCCAGCAATACAAACCATTCAGGGCAAAGCGACATAGGCGCGCTGCAGATCACGCAGATCCAGTTCCAGGATGGTCGCATAGGTGTCTATCTGTACCGGGTAGGTCTTAACGACTCGGGCACCCCGTATCACACCACCCACAGCGGCGTTAAAACGGTCATTCTGGATGACCATGTCCCGAACCTGAGTACTACCAAACAGGTGCTGGCCGTGGACGATAGTCGCCAACTCCTGATAGGCCTGCAGCTTAGACGCCCGCATCGCCATCAATACTTTCTGAGCCTGCGTCTGGCCCGGCTGCAGACTGATGGGCGCGTAACCCGTCGCGGTGACTATCCTGGGCTGCGAATCGATCCGGGACACTGCGCGATAATCTGGCTGTGATGATTTATCAGGCAGTACCTGGTCATAATAGTACCCCAGGGTGTCGCAACCACTCAGCGCGAATACGGCCAGAACGGCCAGCCAACGTATCATCGACTTCGGTCTCATTGTTGCCACCTTGTTTGATTACAGATCGAGGCGCCGCATCGCCAGATTAATGTGCGGGAACACCCGCGTTTTCGATGATCATCCCGTCCCTGCTACTGAAAGGGTCATAGCCGGGGAACGCGCCTTCAAGCTGCTGAATGGCAAACTCAGACTGCCCTGTCGCCACGACCTGGTGCGTTATCGTATCCAGCATTCGGGCATTGAGGGTAACTCCTGATGAGTTAGCGATATAACTTCCACCTAATACATAGCTCACCCGGTGACGACGGTAATAGTCAGCCAGCGACAACTCCTGTTCGTCCCTGTTGGCAAAAGCGAGCGCCCGATGATCGATCAGGTTATAGCCACGCCCCTGCAACTCATGAAAAAAGCCTTCGGCGAGTTCAGCACCCAGGCCACGTCGGTGACCGGGCTGGGATAGATCCACAAAACTGCTGATCGCTATAGGCAGCGTCTTAATTCCCTTGCTGATCAGACCGGCTTCAACCTGATCGGCGATCTGACGTACTGGCAATCCCAGATACCCCACCGGATCAGAGGCCTTGCGCACTACAGGGGTTGCCGCCCTGGCTTTGAACACATCGATATTGGCAACCCGAGCCGAGACCTCATTAATGACCACGACCTGTGTCGGACTGTCAGCACAACCGCTACTGAGTAACACGATCAGGACAGCGCCCAGGATTTTATTCATCGATAAGGTCCAGTGATAGTTATCCGCAAAGTTATCTGCAAAGGTATTCAGAAAATACCATAAAAGCCCCGCCACAACGAGACCACTACACGCGCAGCCAGGTTCAGTCTACCCAGAATAGCCACTGGATAGTTGAACAAGGTCCTCTAAAAGACGGCAATCGTTAAGATCAACCGCTATAAAACAGTCTTAGGTTTGCATCGGCTGGTGATTTTAATTAGCTTAACGGCTTCTTCTCCCCTTTCCTGATAGGCTGCCATGTTTTCTCAGCGTCGTCCCCTGCTCATTTGCATCCTGTTACTGCTGACAAGCACCTTTGCTGCGGAAGCACTGGCGCTCAGCATCGACGCCGAAGGCTCGGCGCTGATCTACAACCAGGACATCTCATCGGCGAAGCATCAGGCGCTCAGAAACGCCTCCCAGCAAGCCTTATTGCAGGCGGGGGCGCACATCAGCAGCTCCCAGACCCTGAATCAGGGTGTGATCCGCGTCGACAACCTCAATATTCGCACGCGAGGCAGCCTGAGCAATGTCCGGATTCTCGATGAACAGATTAACGGCGACCGGGTCTGGCTGCGAATTCGTGCCGAGGTCTCCACCGAGCAAGACTGTGCCCTGGGTGATGCCCATACCCGCTATACCAAATCTGCCGCAATCGCCGCCTTCCCGCTGTTTGATCGCAGCCAGGCGGCACTGGGAAATCTCTACAGCGCCGAACAACAACTCCCCTACGAACTGAGCAAAGCCCTCAACAGCGACGGCGTCCTGCGTGCGATGAATGCCTCGCAGCTGTCCATCAACCCGACCCTCTCGACCGCTGCTGCCTACCAGCAGGATCAAGGGCCTATCAGCGAGGCGCTGCAGAACTTCAGAGAGCTCGATGTGCAGTTTATTGTCTCCGGTGTGATCCGCGACCTGAGCCCTTACGACCCCAGCCGTCACGACGAGCAGGAAATCCTGAAGGTTCTCTACGATAAGTTTGATTTTCGCGGCCGGCAGCGCCTGCGTAATTTCGGGATCGACGTCTTTATCCACGACGGTTTCACCGGCACCCTGGTGTTCAGCCGCAACTACCGTACCGCAGGTTTCTGGGATGCCGACGATAACCAGCAGCTAGGCTTCTTCACGCCCGCCTTCTTGAAGACCGACTACGGCCAGAATGTCAGAACCCTGCTGGGACAGGTCAGCCGGGAGCTCAACCAGCAACTGCAATGTGAACCCTTTCGCGCCCGTATTATCCGCACTCAAGCCAACAAACTGACCGTTAATGCCGGCTCCGTGGTCGGGATTCAGCCGGGCGATCAATTTCGGCTGCTACGCAAATCCATATTTTACAACAACCTCGATCAAGCCCATATCAAGCTCGAGGATACAGGGACCCGGGTGGTGGTCAACGAGGTTCAGCCACGCTTTTCAGTCGCCAATATGGATACGGATGCCGTCGAGCTCAACATCCAGCAAGACGATGTCCTGATGGCCTGGTAAGACGTTGCATCATCCGCTCGATTTCAAGGGCAGATCAGCGTTAAGTCCGAGCGCTTCCTGCCGATAGAATCAGGGCTATGCCGCCCTAAACACTCACCTGCGAGCCCGCTATGCCCCCTACTGACCGAACCGCCTGCATGCTTATGGCTGGATTACTGCTATCGCTGAGTGGTTGTCAACAAGACAGCGCCGAGGATTCGTCCGCTGCCCGCAGCATAAGCCCTGTCGAACAGGCTCCGAGTCTCGAGCCGCCTAAGACCGGGCCGGCTCTGGAAGCCTTCGCGGAGATCGACAATGTTAAGACCAAAAAAACCGCCTTCTTTAATTATCTGCAGCCGCAGATCGAACGGGAAAACGAACACACAGGCAGACTGAAAGCGCACATCGCCCTCCTGCAGGTGCGGCTCAAAGAACAGGGACAACTGCCTTCCGCCGATGCCGGCTGGCTAAACCGGGTCTCCAAACTCTATCGTATCGATGCACAGGCCCCGGCTAAGCAGATAGAGTTGCTTAATGCCAAGCTGGGTCGCATCCCAGCATCGCTGGTGAAAGCGCAAGCGGCTAACGAGTCAGCCTGGGGCACCTCGCGCTTCGCGCGTAAAGCCAACAATCTGTTCGGCCAGTGGTGCTTTAGCCCCGGCTGCGGCATCACGCCCCTGCAACGCAGCCCCATGGATACGCATGAGGTACAAGCCTTTCCTTCGGTCGCGGCAGGGTTACGCAGCTATTTTGTTAATTTAAATGGCAATCGAAGCTATGCTGGCTTGCGCCAGATCCGCCGCTGCTTGCAGGCCCATCAACAGCCTTTCACCGGCCGCGCCCTGGCTGCGGGTCTGGAGAACTATTCAGCTCGGGCCGGGCATTACGTCGAAGAGCTGCAGGCGATGATCCGGATCAATAACCTGGAAGACTGGAACGCCGACTGGTGGGGTGATACTGACCCCGACCACCCCTGTTACAGTCTGGTGCAGATACAGACGGATATTCCTGACCCGGTTAAGGTCAACGACCAAACAGAAACAGAAACAGAAACAGTTCAAAACGACCAGACGATGATAGATGCGGGCACAGAAGCCGCTGCAGCCATACCTACCACCAGCCCCGGCGATGCCGAAACCGAAACCGAAGTGAGGTAAGCTGGGATTGCATCCCAGCCTACCGTCGCTCAGCCCATGCCTGTTGAAGGATCTGTATCGCCGAGGTGGTGAACAGTCCAGCCATAAAGAGGGCGACGACCAAATCTGGCCAGGCACTCTGAGTGAGCCAGACCACACCGGCGGCAGCAATAACAGCCAGGTTGCTGATGGCATCGTTACGGCTGCACAGCCACACTGAGCGAACATTCGCGTCTCCATCTTTATAACGGACCAAGATAAGAACACTGACCATGTTGGCTGCGAATGCCATCAATCCGATCAGCCCCATCAGGGGTGCGGCAGGCACCTGCAGTATGAGCACCTGGTATATCGACGAGCAAAACACCCAAGCCCCCATCAATAACAAGCTAATACCTTTCAAAAGGGCAGCATTGGCACGCACATTAACGGGGCGACCAATAGCCCAAAGGCTTAAGCCATAGGTGGCTGCATCGGCCAGGAAATCCAATGCATCGGCCTTTAATGCTTGTGAACCTACCAGCGCGCCACCGAAAATCTCAACGGCAAACATCGTCGCGTTAATCGCAATAACGTACCAAAGCGCCCGCTTAAAACCTGCACTTACACCATCAAATTTAACATTACCGCTACAACATCCATCACTCATCGCTATCCCCTTGCTGGCATCATCTGACGGTTAATGGCAGTCTATTAGCTACACCCACTAGAGGTTCAAGAGGAAAATGCTGTCAATTGGAAAAGTAGCTAAAGCCAGTGGCTGCAAAGTACAAACCATTCGCTATTACGAGAAAATTGGCCTTATTCAAGAAGCCGCTCGCAATGCGGGCAATCAACGTGCTTATCGCACGCGTGATATAGAACGGCTCCAGTTTATCCGCCATGCACGAGCACTGGGTTTTAGTACGGATGCGATCAAAGAACTACTACAGCTTAATAACCATCGGGAGATGAGTTGTGCAGACGTTGACGCTATTGCCAAGCATCAACTGATGCTGGTTCAACAACGCTTAGACCGGCTGCAAAACCTTGCTGATGAACTCAACAGTATGATTGCTCAATGTCAGGGCGACAAAGTAGAAAGCTGCAAAATATTGGCTGCGCTACAAGAACATAACCATTGCAAAGACCATAAAGCGCTGACACTTGAAGCCGATGCATCCGGCTGAAACGGGGTCAGGCTTTCATAACTGGATATTCGATTGTAGGAGCCTGCCTGCAGACGGTCTTTTGAACAGCGTGAAAACATCGCCGGGAGCCCAACCCACAGGGATGTGGGGCGTGCAGCTGTTGCAGGAGCCTTCAGCTGCCTGCGGTCACTGTGCTTTCGTCGTAATGAGTTAATGCTGGGATTGCATCCCAGCCTACGGTCCTGGCGACCCCGAAGCCTACAGCCGCCCCTGTCGTCTGAATAGCCAGGCACCTGCGGCGCGTTCGACAAAGCCAACGGCACTCAGTCTATCTTTAATCTCGGGGGCCTGAGGATGCGCCTCGACGGTTAACCGATAGCTGAGATCGGGATTCAACAACAAGCGACCGGATAGCCGCATCGTCTCTTCTGAGCCTTTAAAATCCACCTGCAGAGCTCCGTTGACGCAACTCAGTCCGGCATCAATCTTCCCGAGACGATTCAAGGACACGGACAGCAGCCCCTGCCATTTTTGCAGCGAAACCTGCCCTTCCCGGAGCGTCGTACAGCCCAGAGGTCCGATCCAGGCATCGGTCAGGCTGGCGCTAATCTCAACATCCAGAGGCAACGGCTGCCCCTGAAATGTCGACACCCAAGCACTCAGGCGACCACTGAGCTGCAGATCTCTTATCCTGGCCTGGTCCCAGGACACCGCTACCCGGGCCCTGTCCTGCGCCGAATCCAGGGTTAACTGGTAGCCCCAGGACGCGCTCAACAAAGCCTGCGGATCCCACTGCCAAGAAAGCGACCGCAACGCTAGGGGCAGCATGATTCCCTCAGCCGTACCGCGCCAAAGGGTGCCGCTTAAACGTTTAATAACCGGAAGCGAGTACTGCGATTGCGCGCTGGGGAGCGGTTGCTGATAAATCCAGCCTGCCGGTACCCACAACAGCATCAATAACAGATAGACCGCAACGAAACCCAGCCCCAGCCGGCGACAATCGTTCTGAGGGGCCTCCGGGCGACCCTCAGAGCTCAACATCGATATCCACCTCTTCATTGCCACGCCTGATACCGACGGATGCAGAGCCCCCGGCAGTCACCAAAGCGATCAAGGTACTGATGTTTTCCGGCTTGGACAGATCCAGATGATTGACATGGGTCACCAGATCACCCGGCTGTAATCCCAGGGTCTTAAACAGCCGCCCGTCTCTGCCAGCATTCAGCCGATAGCCGACGATCCTGCTGCCCTCTACTTGCGGACGGATCTGCACAAAGCGGCCGAAGGAGAGCGGATCGGTGAGAATCTTGTGCCTGTAATCACCGACGATAGCCTCCAACTTCGCCCCCTTAAGGTCGATACGGGTGGGCAGGGACCCGCTGGCAGGGGCACGACGCACTATGCTGCTACGCGTGGCATCACCTGATTCAGCCAGCAATTCGATATATTCTCGTTGGCCGTCGACCTCGATCACCACGCGATCCTGCTGCACCTGCAGCAAGCGGGAGACCGAGCCCATCTTCAGACTGTCTCCGGGCATATAGGCCGCCTGCTGACTATTGATCACCAAGATCGCCACCGAATGTGCGGCGACAGGGCTGTGCAGGATACCGACTAGTTTGAGTGCATGCCGGGTCTTAATAGCCTGAATGGGCGCGCTGGCAACGATGGCAGCGGCAGGCGTAGCCTGCACAGCACCGAGCAGATTAGCCGCAATAAGCAGATCCAAACGGGGCTCGGCTCCGGCAGGGGTCAGGGCATGCGAAACTGACGCCGCTGGCCGTGATGCAGGCGCGGGGGCTGCGATCAACTTCCAACTCAGATCGGCAGCCTGATACGCCAGCACCAACACTAAACTGCTTATTAAATATCGTTGCAGATTCATAGTCCCTTCACAGGCAGCTTCGTTATCGCTGGGATATTAGCACTATCAAGACTGTCATGACGACTCCCAAACATTGTCCAGCATTTACCAAAGCGTATGAAAAAATGGGTTTTTATCCTGAACCCTGAACGAAAGCGGCCTAGCGACCCGGATAAAAAGAGGTTATTATCTTGAAATTGTGCAACGCTCTCAGGGATCGTAGTAAAGCCCATGATATCGACCAACCTGCTTTACGTCAGCTCCACCCCGGCGACAAAAACAGCCAGCGACACCTCGCTTTTATGCATGGCCGGGGTCTTTATGCGCTTCATGAAACAGACCTGCGTACTGCTATCGTTTGTTTTAGTGCTCGGTCTCTCTTCCCCGGCTCTGGCTGAAGATTTCAACATCGATATGCGCGATACCGATATCAAGGAGTTTATCGCGACCATCGGCAAGCTGACCAACAAGACCATTATTATCGATGATCGGGTTAAGGGTAAGATCAATATCCGCAGCCCGCGTGCCCTGAGCGAGACCGAACTCTACGATATTTTTCTGGTGCAACTAGGCGTCAGCGGTTTCACGGTGGTCGATCTGGGCAACAATATTCTCAAGGTGATCCCCGCGCAGGGTGCCAAGCTCGAAGGGATCGAAGTCCAGGCTGACGACGATGCCCTGCCGAGTTCGAGCGAAAAAGTGGTCACCCGTGTCGTCCGGGTGAGCAATGTCGATGTCAACGCACTGGTGCCTATCCTTCGTCCTCTCGTCGACAACAAGATCGGGATCATCGCTCCCTACCCGGCATCCAATGTTATCCTGATCACCGATCGCGAATCCAATGTCAGGCGGCTGCTGCAGATTATCATTCAGGTCGACAAGGCCGACAGCGTCGATACCGAAATTATCAAACTGCACAATGCCTCTGCCCAGGAGATGGGGCAAACCCTCACTCGTCTTATGAACGAACAGCCTAAGGCCCCTGCAAGCTCAAAGCAGATGCCGATGATCACCGCCGACGAGCGCAGCAACAGCCTGTTGATCCGCGGCGACAAGAGCAGCCGTGCTTACCTGAAAAAAGTGATCAACAAACTCGACTCCGAGATCACGACCGATACCAACACCCGGGTCCGCTATCTCAAATATGCCAAGGCGACCGATCTGGTACCTGTTCTGGAAAGCATCGGCAGCTCGATCACCTCCACCGACTCGGGAGCGGAGGGCAAAGGACCGTTACAGAATCAAGCCAGCATCAACATCAAGGCCCACGAGCCCACCAACAGCATCGTGTTGTCGGGCACCCCTAGCCTGATCAAGCAACTCGACAGCGTGATCTATAAACTCGATATCCGCCGCGCCCAGGTGCATGTCGAGGCGATCATCGTCGAGATGTCCGAAACCCGGGCCAAGGAGCTTGGTGTGCAGTGGCTGTTCGGTAGCAAAGAGGGCAGCAGCATCACGCCCGTCGCCGGCACCAACTTCAGCACCGCAGGCCCAGGCATCAACAGTCTGGGGGCTGCGGCTCTCTCAGGGAGCGCGGATCTGGCAACCCTGATGTCGGGTGTCGAGGGACTCTCGCTGGGACTGGGGCGTTTCAAGAACGCTGGATTTAACTTTGCAGCACTGATCAATGCCCTGCAAAGCGATACCGATTCCAACATCCTCTCTACCCCCAGCCTGATGACCATGGATAACGTCGAGGCCTCAATCCTGGTCGGCCAGGAGGTTCCAGTGATCACCGGAGCCACAGCCGGTGACAACAACAGCAATCCCTTCCAGACCATTTCTCGCCAGGAGGTGGGAATTAAGCTCAAGATAACCCCCCAGGTCAACGATGGCAGCGCAGTCCAGTTGAAGATCGAACAGGAAGTGTCCTCGATTAGCGGTACAGTCCTGGCTGATATCGTCACCAATAAGCGTGAAATCAAGACCACGGTATTGATCGATGACGGCGCCACTATCGTCCTCGGCGGACTGATCGACGACGATGTCCAGGAGAGCAGCTCCAAGGTACCGCTGCTCGGTGATATCCCCTATCTGGGGAGGCTGTTTCGCTCAGACTCCACCAAGGTGGTACGGCGCAATTTGATGGTATTTATCCGCCCCACGATTATCCGCGACCAGAGCGCCATGGCCGCGATCAGCACCAGTAAATACGGTTATATCCGCGCCCAGCAGCTGCTGCAGGAGAACCAGGGTATTAAGCTGTTTCCCGAAGATGCCTCCCGCGTGCTGCCCGAGTGGACAGGGATGAATCCCGCGCGTTCCAACCTCGTAGCGCCCGAGTAGCCGGTTTGATGTTCTCGCCTTCAATGACAGCTCTCTCCACCCCCGCTGGCGACACCCTGCCTCTTGACGCCCCACAACAGGATCGCAGCACCCAGAATCTGCCACGCCTGCCGTTCAGTTTCGCTAGCCGTTTTAGCGTGGCATTGAGCTGGGATCAGTCAGGGGCCATCGCGACCCTTATGCATACCGAGTCCACCCCGCTGACCGCACTTCTGGAAGTGCAGCGCCTGATTCAGCCTTTGCAAAAACCGCTGCAGCTACACTGCCTGGATGCCGAAGCCTTCGCTAGGTTACTCAGCGAGGACTATCAGCAGAGCAGTCAGGCTAATATGCAACTGATGGAACAGATCGGCGACGAGGTGGATCTGTTCAAGCTGGCGCAGGAACTACCCGAAAACGATGACCTGCTGGCAGCCGAGGATGATGCACCTATCATCAAACTGATCAACGCGCTGCTGGCCGAAGCGATCAAAGAGGGCGCGTCCGACATCCATATCGAACCCTACGAAAAGCGCCTGTCTATCCGCCTGCGTGTCGATGGGGTGATGCGCGAAGTGCTGTCGCCCAACTACAAACTGGCAGCGCTACTGATCTCGCGGATCAAGGTCATGGCCAAGCTCGATATCGCCGAGAAACGGGTGCCTCAGGATGGCCGAGTATCTCTGAGGATTGCAGGAAGAGCGCTCGACGTCCGCGTCTCCACCCTACCTGCACATAACGGCGAGCGAGTGGTGATGCGTCTGCTCGACAAACAAGCCGCCGTGCTAGATATGACCCACTTGGGGATGCAGCCAGAGACCCTGACACAGTTCAAAAAGCTACTACTTCAGCCTAATGGCATCATCCTGGTCACTGGCCCGACCGGTTCAGGCAAGACCACCACGCTGTACGCCGGCCTGGGGATGCTTAACACCCGCGATCGCAACATCCTCACCGCGGAAGACCCGATCGAATACACCCTCGACGGCATCGGCCAGACACAGATCAATCCCAAGGCGGGTATGACCTTTGCCAAGAGCCTGCGCGCCATGCTGCGCCAGGACCCGGATATACTGATGGTCGGCGAGATCCGCGACCTGGAAACCGCCGAGATCGCGGTCCAGGCCAGCCTCACCGGTCACCTGGTGCTCTCCACCCTGCACACCAACAACGCCGTCGGTGCCATCACCCGCTTGCAGGATATCGGTGTGGGTTCCTACCTGATCGCCACCAGCGTTAAGGGGGTGCTGGCACAGCGACTGGTACGCCGCCTCTGCACGCACTGCAAACAACCCCATCCTCTGGAAGAACAGGAGGCGGCGCAGCTGGGTGATAGCCAGTTAACCGGCACCAGCGCCTTCAAATCCGTGGGTTGCAGCGCCTGTAACTACACCGGTTATCGCGGCCGGATCGGTGTTTACGAGCTCCTGCTGATCGACGAGCCACTCTCAGAACTGATTCATGCCCAGGCCAGCGAAACCGAACTCTATCGCTATCTGCGCAAACAACTGGGTACGCTACAACATGAAGCCCGCGCGCTAGTTGCCCAGGGAACCACCTCGGTCGCCGAAGTCTCCCGCTCGATCCGCAGCGATTAGCGCGATGAGTGCTTTCAACTATCGCGCCCTCGACGCTAACGGCAGCTCAAAGAAAGGTACTCTGGAAGCGGATTCCGAACGCCAGGCACGCCAGCAGCTGCGTGATCTAGGCCTGCTGCCGACTCAGGTCGAGCCGGTCAGCCTGCAGACCGAACAGCAGCACAGCAGCGGCTTCCGGCTGGAGCGTTCGCTCTCAAGCGACGATGTCGCACTCTTCACCCGCCAGCTGTCGACGCTGGTCGAGTCCAGCATCCCGCTGGAAGAATCCCTGCATGCGATCACCCGCCAGACCGACAACAAGAGGCTTAGGAGCACCGTCCTGGCAATCCGCACCCGGATCCTGGAGGGCCACACGCTCGCCGATGCCCTGGCGCAGTATCCGCGCAGCTTCAGCGATCTCTACCGGGCGATGGTCGCAGCCGGGGAGCACTCCGGCAGCCTGGGGCAGGTGCTGATGCGCCTGGCCGAGTACAGCGAGAGCCAGCAGCAGGTGCGCAGCAAGATTCAGGTCGCACTGATCTACCCTGCCGCCCTGACCACGGTCGCCACCGGCGTCATCATGCTGCTGATGACCTATGTGGTGCCCAAGGTGGTGGCGCAGTTCGAACATATGGATCAGACCCTGCCTCAGCTGACCCGTATCGTCATCGCCCTGAGTAATGGCCTGCAGGCTTACGGCCTGCACCTGCTCGGCCTCAGTATCGCCCTGGTGCTGCTGGTTCGCTGGCTGCTCGGCAAGCCGGCCCAGCGACTGGCATGGCACCGTCTGCAACTGCGGCTGCCGCTGATCCGACGCTTTATCCTGACCCAGCAATCGCTGCAATTCGCCCGTACTCTGGCGATACTGGTCGGCAGCGGCCTGGATCTGATGCAGAGCCTGAAGGTCGCCACCGCCCCGGTGACCAACCTGTTCTTAAAACAGGCGGTGATCGATGCCACCGAACGGGTTCGCGAGGGCAGTTCCTTAGCCCAGGCCCTGGAACAATCGGGATCTTTCCCGCCGATGCTGGTCTATATGATCGCCAGCGGCGAGCAGAGCGGTCAGCTGGAGCAAATGCTGGCACGCGCGGCCGAGAATCAGCAGGCCGAATTTGAAACCCGCGTCGCCTGGTTGGTGGGGCTGTTTGAGCCGGCGTTGATCCTGGTAATGGGCTGCGTGGTGCTGGCGATTGTACTGGCGATCCTGCTACCCATCCTGCAAATGAATAACCTGACCGCGCTATAATTTATAGTGACAGCCCATAACACCGCCCATAACTACCTCTACTAACTACCACTAATAACTACCACTAATAACTACAGTCCATAACTACAGTCCATAACTACAGTCCATAACTACCACCCCTAATTACAGCGCACTACAACGGAGCCTGACATGCTGGAAATGCATCCCAACCTACGACCCCAATGCTCGATTCCCGGCGTCCGGCAGCAGGGTTTCACCCTGCTGGAGATCATGGTGGTGATCGTGATTCTCGGCCTGCTGGTCGCGGTCGTCGCTCCCAATGTGCTGCAAAATCAAGATAAGGCGATGGTGCAAAAAACCCGCGCCGACATCGCCATCCTGGAGCAGGCGCTGGATCTGTATAAGTTGGATAATTTCAGCTACCCCAGCACCGATCAGGGCCTGGAAGCCCTGGTCAGCAAACCCAGTGGCAATCCTGAGCCCAAGCGCTACAACAGCAACGGCTACATCAAGCGCCTACCCAAGGATCCCTGGGGCAACCCCTATCGATATCTACAGCCCGGCGTGCATAATCCGACCGATATCTTCTCCGTCGGTGCCGACGGCGAACTAGGAGGTGAATCCCTGGCCGCCGATATTGGGAACTGGGACTGAGGCAGGTGCTGGCCAACGCCTACAGTCCGGGGTGCATAAGTCGGTTGATGCCTTCTACGTCTGTGTCTATGGCGAGCGGAGAGGCGAGTCGCCGGCCGCCGATATTGAGAACTGGGACTGAAGCCGATGTTGGCCACGGTGGGTTAAGCGCTCAGTGTCCAGAGACCCCCATGAGATCACTGCCAGGATGCCGTCTTTCACAACGCGGCTTCACCCTGCTAGAGCTGATGCTGGTGATCCTCATCATCGGCCTGATGGTGGGCACGGTAAGCCTGGCACTCCCAGACTCAAAAGCCCAAGAGTTGCAAAAACAGGCCTCACGACTGCATGCACAGGTCAACCTGGCCAGCCAGACAAGCGTATTTAAAAACAAGGATATCGGCTTAAAGATCAGCCGCCTCAGCTACGATTTTTATCAGTTTGAGGGCGATCACTGGACCCTGCTCGAACCCCAGTCCCGGTTTTCATCTCGTTCGCTGCCACCAGGGACCTCTTTCGAACTGAGTCTGGACGGCCAACTGATCAACATAGAGGACCCCAAGAAGCCCCAGATACTGTTCTTAAGTGACGGCCAGATGAGCAGCTTCCGACTCAGCCTGCTCAGCAAAGACCAGGGCAACCGCTTTAGCTTGCGCGGTGACCTAAACGGCCAGACCCTGCTCACCGAATCCGGTCCGTCGACATGATCGTAACAGTACGCAGTCAATGGCCGGCCTCCCGCCCTGCTTCTTTCACTGACAGAAGCCGCTTACAAAGGGGCATGTCATTGCTTGAGTTACTGGTCGCGGTGTTTATCTTCGCGGTCGCCGCCGGTGCTCTGTTCAAGGTTATCGGCGAAAACAGCCGTCATACCCAACAGCTGGAACTGCGCTTTTTTGCCCAGCTGGCGGCTAACAACGCCCTGATCGAGCTTCAACTACAACCCCAGTGGCCCGATCTAGGTAAACACAGCCAAGAGGTCGATCTTGCCGGGCGGCGTTTCAACCTCACCCGCGCCGTCGAAGAGACCGACAACGATCTGATTCGCAAGGTAATACTCAGCGCTAGCATCCTGGATACCAACCTCCAGCCGCTGGCCGAACTGCAGGCGTTTATGGGGCCTACACCCTGATGCGCCGTCCAACCCGCCAGCGAGGCTTCACCCTGATCGAGATGCTGGTCGCGGTCAGCCTGCTAGCCCTGCTGGGCCTCGCTTCGGCGCTGGCACTCAACAGCGCGTTGCGCAGTCAGACTATTATCGGCGCCCAGCAGGATGCACTCGAACAGCTCCAGCGCAGCCAGCGGCTGCTCAGCCGTGATCTGGAGCAACTCGTGCTACGCCCAAGCCGGGATCTGCTAGGCACTGATCTGAGTCTCGAGTTGATCGCCTTTGCACAGCCGGACACCAGTAACAACGGCCTTATCTTGCAGTTCTTTAAGACCGGACACCGAATCTTGCGGCAAACCGCTGCCAGCTCCGGTCTGGAACAGGTACGCTACCGCATCGAAGATCAGCAATTGATTCGAGAGACCACGACCCTGCTAGACCCCTTCGGCAGCACACCCTGGCGCTCAGGCGTGCTCTCGAAGGATGTTAGCCAGATCCGGTTACGTTTTTTCCACCTGCAAAAATGGTATACCCAATGGCCACCATTGAACGTCAAGGAAGCCAACGGCCTGATTCCAGCCGCCATCGAGATCCAATGGCAGACGCCGCGCTTTGACAGGGTAACTCAACTTATTTTAATCCCCGGAGGCCGTTGATGACCCGACGACCTCCTCCACAACCAACGACCGACCAATCCGGGCAACAGGGTATCGCCCTGATCATGGTGCTGCTGATCGTCGCCGTGGTCAGCATCGTCGCGACCCAGACCAGCAGCCGGATTCAGTTTGAGATCCAGAAGGCGCAAAATCGTCAGCAATATCAGCAAAGCTACTGGTATGCGTTGGGAGCCGAGCGTCTGGCCAGAGGCTTAATCCAGACCGCAAAAAATGATCCGACGGTACATCTGGATCAAGCCTGGGCCGACGCCTTCCTTAGCTATCCGATCGAAGGCGGGACGATGTCGATTCAGATCAGCGACCAGCAGCATTGCTTTAACCTCAATAGTCTCACGACGCTTAATACCCCTGAGGTCAGCCGAACCGAACCGCCGTTGCTGCAACGCCAGCTAACCCAGCTGCTGGCCGTGCTGGATGCGGATCCCTATCAGATCCAACAACTGATCGAGCCGTTGCTCGACTGGCTCGACAGCGATACCCTGCCCACGGGCTATCAGGGTGTCGAAGATCTCCACTACAGTGCGCTCAGCCCTCCCTACCTGCCCGCAAACGGCAGGCTCAGCGATATCAGTGAGTTAAGGCTGATCCAGGGGTTTCTCCCCACCGATCCTCAACCCCTTGAATTTCTTGAGCAGCTGCGCCCCTATCTCTGCACCCTGCCGAGCGATGCACTGGTCGTCAACATCAACACCTTGCCGCCGGAGCAGGCACTCCTACTGGCTGCACTCTCGGAAGCTAAAATCCGCTCCCAGGATATCAAAGAGGTGCTGCAGAACCGTCCTACTAAGGGCTATGTCGATATCGACGAGTTCTGGAACCAGTTACCCCTGCCCGCCGACGGACAACCGCCGCTCGACCCAAGCCTCAAGGCCTCCCTGGCGGTGACCTCCGAGTA
This sequence comes from Motiliproteus sp., assembly GCA_047633175.1. Classification (GTDB taxonomy): domain Bacteria; phylum Pseudomonadota; class Gammaproteobacteria; order Pseudomonadales; family Balneatricaceae; genus Motiliproteus. The sequence goes on from JBLIEQ010000001.1 coordinate 25,085, forward strand.
TTTCCTGGCGAGGATTCAGGTGAAGTATTACGATGCCTACTTGATTCTATACAGCTACATAAAGGCGACCGCCAACCAGCCGACTACCTACCAGCGCCGTTACGGGGGCCCTAACGAATGACCGCCACCAGCCTACTATTATCTTGCAGCGCCGCTAAGGGGTCCGAACGAATGAATAAATACACCCCTACTACTCAGAGCCTTACGAGGGCAGATTATGAGTAAACTCCTGCTAGTGAGACTAGGGACCACTGCCGAGCAACCGGTCTATTGGTTGCATTGGGATAAATATCTGCAGCAGGTGCTCGATGAGGGCCAGCTGGACAACCTTTCCCAGCTCAGTCAACTCAGCCCGCTGGCGATGCTTACTCCCTGTTATGCTCTGGTCTCACAGGCGACTGTACTCAGCACCCAGGTCCAGCTGCCCAACGACAGTCGTGCCGCGAAAGAAGCTATCCCCTACCAGCTCGAAGAACAGCTCTGCGAAGAGATCGAGAACTTGCACTTCGCCACAGGCGCCGCGACTGCGCCCGGTCAGTACCCGGTCCTGGTGGTCGCTAAAACGCTGATGAATCTCTGGCGACAGGGCCTGGTAGAGGCAGGCATTCCGATCCAGGCATTGCTCGCGGATGCTCAGACGATCGCATTCCAGGCCGGACAACCCAGGGCGATCCCGCTACTGGATCAGACCCTTATCCAGGACGCGGAAGGCCAGAGCTTTTCATTTCCGAGCGTTCAAGCCGAGCAATGGCTATCGCGGGCTGAAAACCTGCAGGACCACCGCTCTGAAAAGGCATTTAACACCTGCGAGCCCAGTAATACCCAGGGCCTGGCTGCCCTGGCGGCCTGCTTCGCTCCCGATAACGCCATCAATCTGCTGCAGGGCAACTACCAGCTCAAGGATCCAGTCAAACAACTACTACGCGCTTTGAAGCTCCCGGCTGTCCTACTGGGCCTGATATTGCTGCTGGGAGGAGGGCAACTCTTGTGGCAGGTGCAGCAACTGAATCAACAGCAGCAGCAACTCGAGCAACAGATCGACGACCTCTTTAAGACTACCCTGCCGGGAAGCCGCCGGGTCAATCCCGGGGCGCAGTTCGATACCGAGCTTAAACAGCTGCGACTACGTAGCCAGGGCAGTGATTTTCTGCAGGTACTACAACAGGCCCTGCCCGCGTTCAAGAGCAGTAATCCTGTAAAGGTCCGAGATTTGGGGTATCAGGCCCAGACCCAAACGATCATCCTGGAGCTGGAAGCAAGCAACCAGGGCACGCTGGAAGGTTTCGCCGCCAAGTTGGCGCAGCAGCGTTTATCGGCTCAGATACTGCGCTCCCGGCAACGGGACGGACAGGTCAGTGCCCAGCTCAGCATCAAAGGAGAACACTGATGCTTAAACGCTGGCCTCTGAGCCTTACCCCCCCTATTCAGCAGAACGGGCAGCTAAGCGCCGCTCTCAGTTTAGTATCAAAGGAGAAAACTGATGTTTAAACGCTGGTATCTGAGCCTCAATGACCGCGAAAAAATCTTCGCTACCCTCGGCGGCGGTGTCACCCTCGGCCTACTGCTGGCAATCCTCATCTGGCGCCCCCTAACCAGTCACATTCAGCAACTCGAGGGCGTTATCGACAGTAAAACCCTGCAGCTGTCCGAGATGCAGAACACCGCCCAACTGATCGCTATCTACCGTCAAAAAAGCACCCTTACCGAGGCCTCAGCCTCATTACAGCAGCGCGTCACTCGTACCGCGACAGCCTTAGCGATCAGCCTGACCCGACTGCAGAGCGGCAATGAACAGGCATTGCAACTCTGGATGGATCGGGTTGAATTTAACGCTTTACTAACGCTGATCGATCAACTTTCACAGCAGGGCGTCGCCCTCGACACGCTCAACCTGCAGCCGCTGCCTGAAATCGGCTACAGCAAGGCCAGGCTCAGACTGGTCGAACGCTAGGCGTCACGTTAAACGCCACAAACTAAGACTCCTGCCTATAGACGGGTATCGTTGCTGCGCTGCATTATAGCTGTCCTAGTTGCTATGGATAGCCACTTATGAGGATGTATACGACCTGGACGTTGCTGTTGTCACTCTGCCTTTACGCACTGCCCACAACCACGGCCCTGGCGGCGTCCAAAGAGCAGGTGATTATTAACTGGGTTAATTATCTGTCGCCCACACTGGTAACAAAATTCGAGAGCCGTTTTGATGCCAATGTCACGGAGATCTATTACCCGTCCGACGAGCAGCGGACCCAGATGCTGGTCAACAACAGTGCGGTCGGATACGACCTGATCCTGACATCCGGCATCGATCTGGCTTTTTATGCCAAGAGGGGCTGGCTCAGGCCGCTGAATCCCGACGCCATACCCAATCTCAGACATATCGCCGCCATCTGGCGCAACGCATTCCAAGATATCCACGCCTATGGCTTACCTTTTTTCTGGGGCACGGTGGGGATCCTCTACCGCAGCGACCTGGTCCTGGAGCCAATCAGCCACTGGCTGCAGCTGTATCAACCGGCCGCGGAGCTGCAGGGCCGGATCGGCATGATCGCCGATGGTCGTGAACGGGTTGGGATGGCACTTAAGGCGCTCAACTACCCGCTTGATAGCGTCGATAATATCGAGCTTGATGCGGTCGAGGCCCTGGTGGTGGCGCAGCAGTCCCATGTGAGGTCCTATGACTGTCTGAACCTGGACACCGATTCCGAGATCATCTCCGGCGAGATTTGGGCGTCAATGATCTATTCCGGTGATGCCCTGATGGTTCAGGAGCATAACGCCAAGCTGCGCTATCAGGTTCCCGAAGAGGGCACTAATCTGTGGGTCGACTATTTTGTTCTCGGCGCCAAGGCACGCGAACCTGCGCTGGCCAGTGCGTTTCTGAATTTTATCAACGAGCCCGAGAACGCCGCGGAGATGGTGCAGTATGTGTATTATGCAACGCCTAACAAGGCCGCAGAAAAATATCTGCCCGCCGAATTCCTGGCTAATCAGACTATCTACCCCCCCAACGGCGACGCTCGAGCGTTCCGAGTTCTATCAACCCTTAAGGCCGCGCGCCCTGAGGCGCAGAAATGCGATCAGCGCCCGTATCCTGCGTTAAGGTTGTGTGATGCGACTTAAGAGCAAAATAGCCCTGGCGGCCATCCCATTGATTGCCCTGCCATTAATCTCGATGGGCATCCTCGCCTATCTGGAACTCTGGCACAGCAGCGAGGAGCAGAGCCGGATTCAGGTTCGAGCCTATCTGGCACAGCGTGCCGAGCTCTATAAAGCCAAGGTACGCAGCGCCCATTTAGCGCTCAAGAGCCTTGCCAATGATGACCTGGTTACAGACTACCTGCTGACCGAGGATCCTGAGGACCGCTACGCGCTCATGCAGCGGCCTATGCTGAGCAAGTTCGCCAGCATTCAGACGGCTAATCCGGATTTTCAGGAGATCCGTCTGCTACGACCCGATGGTTTCGAAGAACTGCGAATGATCCGTCGTAACACCCTTAATATGACCGACCAGGAGGCCAACAGCCCCTTCTTCACGTCTATCCTCCCTGCCTCGATCAACCACAGCGAATGGGTTGGCACCAACCCGGACACCGGGCTGCAGGTGCTGTTCGTTACCCTGCCGCTCTGGTACCGCAATAGCGCCACTGAGGCGTTTACAGCGCCCCGAACGCTGCGTGGTTTTCTCAGCATCACCCAGACTATCGATAAGATCATCGCCACCGCGCTGCCCTCTCCCTGGGAGGAGGGGCTGCTGCTCGTCAGCGATATTCATGGAAACCTGCTGGCATCAGTATCGGAGGGCGCCCCACTTTCAGCGCCTCTTTCAAGCTTACTACAGGATCAACTCGAACAACTGGAGCAGCACCAGCCCTCCAGCGACCTCTGGCATAAAGAGGTCGTCAAAGGCACCCAGGTACTGCATCTAAGCCTGCCGCTGAATAATCAGCTGCTCCTGCATACGCTGCTACCCGAGCGCTCGGTACTTGCCGCCAGCCATAAGATCGGATTAATGGTACTTATGATCATAGGCATCGCCTTAGCGGTCTCCATACCACTGCTGCTATGGCTGCTACGCTATCAGGTTCTGACCCCCATAGCCGCCTTAAACCACGCGCTGACCACCCTGAGCCGTCGGCAGGAGGGTTATCAGATAACCCAGAGATCAAATGATGAGATCGGAGACCTGGTGAGTTCATTCAACCGAATGAGCCTCGACTTGCATGAATCGAATAAGAAGATCCGCAGCCTGGCGCTTCTCGATGTACTGACCGGCCTGCCCAATCGTTTGTTGCTTGATCGTAACCTCAAACAGGCGATGTCCAGTGCTGACCGAAACGGCATGCTACTGGCGCTGCTGTTCCTGGATGTAGATAATTTCAAGCAGGTTAACGATACGATGGGCCATCCGGTTGGTGATCTTCTGTTACAGCAAGTCGCGCAACGGCTGCAGAAAAATCTCCGGGACGATGACCAGGCCGGGCTAATCAACAACCAGAATCAGGACGCCAATTTTTCACGCCTGGGGGGCGATGAGTTTACAATTTTACTGCCTCAACTCGATGCGCCCCATAAAGCGGGGATCGTTGCCGAGCGGATTATCGCCTTGATGTCTGAGCCGTTTCAGATCGGCCAGCACAAGCTTTATATCGGGGTCAGTATCGGCATCGCATTCTGGCCCGATGATTGCTTAAGCGCGGAGCACCTGATAACTCACGCCGATCTGGCAATGTGCCAGGCAAAAAAGCTGGGGAAAAACAACTACCAGTACTTTTCTCAGAGTATCGGCAAGCTCGCTAAGGATCAGTCCAGAATCGTGCAGCGGCTGCGCAGGGCCATAGAGATGGACGATTTCTCACTGAACTACCAGCCCATTATGGACGCTCACACGCTCCTGACCCTCTCGTTTGAAGCACTGATCCGCTGGGATGACCAGACCCTGGGCCGAGTGCCACCCGATCGATTTATTCCGCTTGCTGAAGAAAATGGCCTGATCATTCCGATCGGCCGCTGGGTACTCAATGAGGCCTGCCTTCAGGTCCGTAAATGGATCGATGAGGGCTATACCGGCGTACGGGTGGGCATCAATCTGTCCGGCATCCATCTGAGCCAAACGGGCACTGCTGCAGAGGTTAATCAATGTCTGCAACGCCACGGCCTGGACCCTACCAGCATCTATATCGAACTGACCGAAACCTCCATCATCAAAGGCAAGAAGCGAGTCATCGAAAATCTTAACCTGCTGCGCGCCCAGGGTATCCAGATCGCGTTAGACGACTTCGGCACGGGGTACTCCTCACTGAGTTACCTGCGTAACCTGCCCATCGATGCGCTTAAAATAGACAGGAGTTTTATTCAGGGCCTCGGTGAGGATAATAACAGTGTTGTCTTATCGGCCATTATCACCATGGCCCATGCCCTGCGCCTTAAAGTGATCGCAGAGGGGGTTGAACTCGAGACTGACCTGCAGTTTTTAAACCGGGAGGGGATCGATATGATCCAAGGCTATCTATTCAGCCAGCCGCTCGCCCCTGCAGCAGCTATCGCCTTTGCAAACCGACAAAAAGGGTACCCCGGCGAGCCTCCGCAGGACCTCCCCCTTAAACCCCTGAACGTTTAAAGGATACCTGCGAACAGGCACCTGCATATCTGGAAGGCGAGATAGCAGACTGCCTCTTTGTATGCCTAAGAGTGGCTTGCAACCCGGCTATCCCATAGACGCATTTTATTTACAACTGGCTATCTAAGCGGCATCAACATAGTCTGGGAGCAGGCTTATCCAGGCTCAATGATCAGCCCGCTGACAAGGCGTAGTCGAATGGCTGCGGCTCAAAAATCAACATCGATGTTAAGCAGACGAGGGACGTCTCTTGTGATGATAGAAGTACATGCACCTACTATTTTTCTGGTGATAGTCGCAGTCAACGTGACGCTGACCCTGGCATTGGCGGCAGGTGGATCGGCCTCCCATAGAGATGGCCTCCGGCTTTGGAGCATCGCACTGGCCCTGCATACCCTGGCCTTTGTGCTTTTAGGCCTGCGTGATGACGCCGAAGATATCGTCTTACTCCTGATCGCTGCCACCACACTTTCCGCATCCTGGTCCATGTTTGCAGAAGGGTTATTTCAGTTCCAGCAGCGACCGGCCCCACGCGGCTTGATCTGGCTGCCGGTACTCCTTATTCCGACTGTATTTTTACTTTTCCTGGATCATATCCCGCTACGGATCAGCGTCGTCAGTGCTATTTTTTGCGCTCAGGCTCTGCTGATCCTCATCGTGCTGCACCAGGGTCGACGGTCAACGGTAGGTCGCGGCCAGTTTTTTATCGCCGTCGGACTTGCACTGGTCATTCCTGTATTCGCCTTTCGCAGTTTTCTGGCCGCAACGGGTCTGGCGGATACGGTGCTGATTTCGGCACCCACTCAACTCCAGGCGATGTATTTCCTGACCTCTATTGTAGCCACCCTACTGGTTGCCATAGGCCTGCTAATTATGAGCAAGGAGCGCTTGGAAGACAGGAGTCGGCTGCTCGCGGTCCAGGATCAACTCACGGGGCTTGCCAACAGGCGCTGTATAGATGAGACCCTCAGTAGGGAGTGGGCAAGAGCCGATCGCCATGGAGGGCCCTTGACGCTGGTCATGTTGGACGTCGACTTTTTCAAGAAATACAATGATCTTTATGGCCATCAGAGCGGTGATGAGTGTCTTAGAAACGTGGCTCAGGTCCTGCTGGAGGGCGCGCAGCGAGCCAATGACCTAGTCGCCCGCTATGGCGGTGAGGAGTTCCTGCTTATCCTGCCCGATACCGATGCGGTCACCGCGCAGCGCCTGGCCGACAGCCTGTGTGTATCGATTGCACAGCTTAAGATACCGCATCAGCAATCACCCCTACATGTCCTGACACTCAGTGGCGGTATTGCCACCCTGACCCCTAACACGTACAGAGATGCTCACAGTCTGCTGAGGGCGGCTGACAAGGCACTCTATCAGGCCAAGCAGAATGGCCGCAATCAGGCCCGGTCGGCTCAGCCCGTGAACCCTGATGGCTGAGATAGCCTGGCGTTACTGAGTCTCTCGCGTCGCGTTGCAATACTGCCCCTTGCCCCTTGCCTTGGCTTCATAAAGGCCCAAGTCCGCATGTTTGATCAGACTCTGGGGGTCGCCTCCGTTGAGCGAATACCGGGCGATGCCTATGCTGGCGCCTATAGTCAGGGTCTCACCCTGGATCTGAAACGGCTGACCAAGCCTGTCGATAATCTTTTGCGCGATCAGCTCACTCGGTTCAGGCTGTTCCTTGCCTATGTCCCTGCTCTCAGTCACGATCACGAACTCATCACCACCAAACCGGGCAACCAGATCCATTTCGCGAACCGATTCGCGCAGCACCCTAGCGACCTCTATCAGTAACAGATCGCCCACCGCATGCCCCTGGGCATCATTGATCGCTTTAAAACCGTCCAAATCCAGGAACAGGACCGCCAGATGAGAGCCATACCTTTTTGCTCTTTTACAGGCGGCATCCAGCGCTTCATAGAGATGATGTCTGTTATACAGCCCGGTTAAGGCGTCGGTTGTGGCCAGCTTTTCCAGCTTTTCCTCAGCGCGTTTACGCTCCGTAACATCAACAAGGACGCCGACCAGACCACTAATATTTTCGGTTTGGGCATAAAACACCGATTTATGGAATAGCACATCACGGAGTATGCCATCGGCGTATTTGACCTGAGCCTCGTAAACCTGCTTGCCACCCGACTGAATCAGGGCAGCGTCAGCATCAAAGTAGATCTGCGCCAAGGAGGTTTCCCAGAGCTCGAACACGCCCCTGCCGATCAGCTGATCCCGCGTTTTACCGACGAACTCTTCAAAGGCCTGGTTGCAGCCCAGATAGACACCTTCTGAATCCTTAAAGAATAGAGGGGTAGGTATGGCATTGATCACCGACTGCAACAGCGTAAGCTCTCTAATAATCTCTTTGCTCATGGTGATGCAGATCGCTGATATTCATGTGAATAATAATGGGATAAGTACAGACTATAGAAACCTGGCCTGATGGCTTATGAGACTATTAACGGTTTAGCGCCCGCCTTCGGGCGACCGGACTGAATTCACTGATCACCCTTGTCCATTAAGCAATCAGGTTTAAAGCCCATAATCAGACCACCCCAATGCTTGCCATTAACATAGATAGGCAGCGACAGGTCGTTAAGTATCTCACCGGTATCGCGGATATAGGTCTGCAACAGGAAGGGCTCCGTGTTGGCGGCACGACGCTGCTCGGCGCGGTTGCTGTTGTAGATCTTTTGATGCCGGCTATGGAGAATATCGGTCTGATAATTGCCGGTCAGCGGCTTTGACAGGTGACTGTGATGCGCCGGCAGATAACCGTTCTTGTCGACCGCGACCGCGTAGATAAACTCGGGGCGCTGCTTTACAAAACGATCGAACAGAGGCTGCAGTGCGCGCTCAAACTGCTGCCCATAACTGACCTGGTACTTTTCCGGGTGGGTATTGGGGATCTGCTGATACTGGGTATCGAACAGGTTCAACCCCTGCCCGGCAAGCGTATCGATCACCTGCTGCACTTCAGTAGCCCAACCTCTGCCGGTCTGGACCATACTCTCGAACCCGCCGTAACCGATGATAAACCGCGATAGCAGCTCCTGGGTTTGTTCGGTAGCGATCTCGAGTTCATCCGAAAAGGCCTTCGAGCGATCGATATCACCACTCACCTGCTGGCTCAGCGCGGAAATCTGAGTCACATGCTGATGCGATTCTTTATTGGTACTCGACAGCTCTTCGATGGCCGCGCTGATATCGGTCAACTGGCTGTTGACCGATTCAAAATCACCGACCATATCGTGAAACTGGGTAGAGGTCGTTTCGATGACCCCCTGGGCATTCTGGGTGTACTTCTGGATCTCCTGGGTGCCCTGTTTGGTCGTCGTTACCAGAGCTGTCATCTGTTTGATATTAATACCGATCTCTTCGGTAGCCCGGTTCACCTTTTGCGACAGCGACCTGACCTCATCGGCCACCACCGCAAAACCTCGCCCATGCTCACCGGCGCGTGCCGCCTCGATCGCCGCGTTCAGGGCCAGCAGATTGGTCTGCTCGGAAAACTCCTGAACCATACCGACGATCTTACTGATGTTGTCCGAGTTGTTGCTGAGCTGGTTGACGGTCTCATTAAAGCTGGCCACCAACGTGGTGACCTGGTGCATCTGCGCAACGACTTTAACCAGCTCCTGGCTGGAGGTCTTAGCCTCATCCAGGTTCTGACTGTTATGGGTCGCGATATTGCTGGTGTTGCGGGCAATTTCATCGATCGCCTGAGTCGCCTGCGAGCTGGATTCAAAGACCTGGGTGGCATGGTTTTGCTGTTCGGTCACATTCTTGTGGGCGTGCTGGATCACCTGACGGAGCTGGGTCGCTGCCAGCGCGACATTCACGCTGCGACGCCGGATCTTAGCGATAACGGTACGTAGATTAACGGCGAAACTGTTGTAGCTGTTCGAGAGATCTGCGATCTCATCCTGAGTATAAACCGGCAGGGTGCGGGAGATATCGCCGTCTTTATCGCTGATAGCCAGCAGAATATCGGTAATTGACCTGATCGGACGAAGAAACAGGTGGCGCATAAAGAGCACCAGAAACAGCCCTGCCAGAACGCTGATCACCGTGACGAGAACGATATACACCTGGCTCTCGGTAAGAATCGATGCAACCTGCTGAACGAGGGCATTATCGGTCGGCGACTCTGCCATGGCGGCATAGATCGCTTGGTGGGCATCGTAAAACAGCCACAATGTCAGCAGCTGCATCAGCAGAAGAAAGCCAATATTGCCGACAATCTTACGGGTCAGGGAAAAAAACAGACTTCTCTCGATACTGCGGTAGAGGCTCATATCCGACTCATTTTTATAGTAATTCGTTACAAGATAGCATTGCATCTACACGCAGCGCTATCTAGCGCAGACAAACAGGGGCAGCCGATTCTAATCAAGCGAGCCGCTGACACCCGGTCGAAAAAAGCTGACGCCCTTGTTCTAGCAACCTCAGCATCTAAGGTTGATCAGGCTTTAAATTGCTGCAGCAGCTGATTCAACTCCTCGGCTAGGCTCTTGAGCTGAACCCCCGACTGTGCAATCTGCTTGGCGCCACTGGCAGTCTCAATAAAGGCATGATTGATGTTGCTGACGTTCTGATTGATCATCTCGACGGTCGCGCTCTGCTCCTCCGTGGCCGAGGCGATCTGCATATTCATATCAGAGACCCTGAGCACATCCTGGGTAATCTGGGCCAGTGAATCACCGGCTCGCTGGGCATGACCCACACTCACCTGCGCCTGCTCACTGCCGTTACCGATAGTCTTTACCGCCGTATTGGCACCCTGCTGCAACTGCTCGATCATCCCCTGAATCTGTTCAGTGGACTCCTGGGTGCGCTTGGCCAGCGAACGCACCTCATCGGCAACGACGGCGAAACCGCGCCCCTGATCACCCGCCCGAGCCGCTTCGATGGCGGCATTCAGAGCCAGTAGATTCGTCTGATCGGCGATCGAACGGATCACATCCAGGATCCCTCCGATATTCTGCACCTCGGCTTCAAGCACCTGGATATTACTGGCAGCCTGATTCACGGAATCTGCCAGTAGATTAATAGAGGAGACACTCTGCTGAACCACATTCTGTCCATCCAGCGCCTGCTCGCGAACGGCCTGCACCGAACGCGCCGCTTCGGCAGCGTTCTGCGCCACCTCCTGAACGGTGGCACTGAGTTCATGTACGGCTGCCGCCACCTGGTGAGTCTCCTCCTGATGGGTGCCAAGCGATTGATTAGCCTGCGTGGTCACCTGCTCCATCGTATACGCGGAGCGGCTCAGCTGCTCGCCGAACACCCGCATTCTCAGAACGGTGTTCTGAACTTTTTCGACAAAGCCATTGAAACCCACGGCCAGGTCGGCCAGCTCATCATTGCCCTCGGTACTCATACGCAGGGTCAGATCACCTTCACCGGCGGCAATCTCATGCATCGCGGCCGCGGTGGCGCGTAGCGGGATAATGATACTGCGGCTGATCAACCAGGACAGGGAGATCAGCAGTGCCAGCACGACCACCAAGATGAGTGCGTGACTCGTCAGTTCCTGCTTGAATTGCACGTCGATATCATCGATATAGACCCCGGTGCCCACGACCCAACCCCAGGGTTTGAAGCCTTTGACGTAGGAGAGCTTGGGGGCTGAAACTTCGCTGCTGGGCTTGGTCCAGTAATAATCGACAAAGCCTGCGCCGCTGTCACGCACCACCCGGACAAACTCACTAAAGAGTCGCTTGCCCTTCTTATCCTTCAGACCGCCTACCTCCTGGCCATCTAGGTCCGGCTTGAGCGGGTGCATAAGGATCCTGGGGGCCATGTCGTTAAGCCAGAAATACTGCCCACTGTCATAGCGCAGCGTGCGAATCACCGCAATCGCGCCCGCCTGCGCCTGCTGAACGGAAAGTTCTGCCTCCTCGGCCCGCTGATTAAAGCCTACCATCACGCTATGCGCGGTCTCGACCAGCCGTACTAGACGGTCCTTCCTGGCATCCAGCAGATCATCACGCTTCTGGAAGGTCTGGAACATATAGGTCGATGCGAAGAGCGTCATCGAGAGGATAGCCAGCAGCCAGACGCGCTGGGCGATGGTGAGTTTAGACAGCATAAAGGATTACCTCGGCATGCATTTTGTACAACACAATAGAACGGGCCTGATGCGGACCATCCAATCACAAAAACATTAACAAGTGATTTTACTGTATTTAGCCGGCCATGCCACCAAAATTGCAGATCAACACCGCATCTGTTGATTTCTATCAATAATAGATGCAGCGCTGCTCTGCCTAAGCGTTCCCGACTATCGAGCCGCGGCGTTACCAGCCCCTGAACGAAAAAAAACCGGGCCAGGGCCCGGTTACAATCTAAGATGCAGAGTCATGCTCTGCGGTACTCAGAGATTCAGCGTGCCGCGACCTCATCCTTCTTAGGTAGTTTGAACGTCCACACCGTGCCACCCTGGTTCAGGTTTTTAATCCGCTTAGCGACCCGACCACCCCAGAGAGGCACCGCGCCGCCCCAGCCGGAGACGATGGCGATATACTGCTCGCCATCCTGCTCCCAGGTGATCGGCGAACCGACAATCCCGGAACCGGTATTGAAGCGATACTTCATCTCGCCAGTCTTAGCATCAAACGCCATCAAGTAACCCTCAGGATTACCGGTGAAGACCAGTCCACCGGCCGTGGCCAACACACCGCCCCACAGCGGCGAGTAATTGTTATAGCGCCAGACCTCTTCGCCGGTCTTAGGGTCGATCGCCCGCAGCACGCCTATATACTCTTCGTTAATCGGCTTGATGGTAAAGCCCGCACCCAGATAAGCCGCGCCTTTCTTATAGGCGGTCGGCTCGTTCCAGATATCCATCTCCCACTCGTTGGAGGGCACATAAAAGTAGCCGGTGTCCTGGGAGTACGCCATCGGCATCCAGTTCTTGCCACCCAGGAAGGCGGGTGCCGCGATCACCGAGGTGCCCTTCTTGCCATCCTCTGCGGCTGACGGATTTCCGGGACGGGAAGCCTCGTCATAGATCGGCCGACCGTTGTCATCCAATCCCTTGGCCCAGCTGATCTTATCGACGAACGGGAAGCCGCGGATAAAATCACCGTTGGTACGGTTAAGCACATAGAAAAAGCCGTTACGGTCGGCGGTAGCCGCCGCCTTAACGGTCTTGCCATCCTCCTGGTAGTCGAACGAGATCAGCTCATTCACCCCGTCATAATCCCAGCCATCGTGCGGCGTGGTCTGGAAGTGCCAGACGATCTTGCCGGTATCCGGATCGATCGCCAGACGTGAGGAGCTGTAGAGGTTATCCCCGGGACGCAGATGCGAATTCCAGGGTGCCGGGTTACCAGTGCCGAAGAACATCAGCCCCGTATCCGCGTCATAGGATCCGCCCAGCCAGGGTGCCGCGCCACCCGACTTCCACAGATCGCCCGGCCAGGTCTTACCCGCCTCACCACCGGTGATGCCGTTTTCCTTGCCATCGAGGTAGCCCATATGCCCCTCGACCGTAGGCCGGGTCCAGACCTGCTCACCGGTCATAGCATCGTAAGCAACGACCTTACCGACAACCCCAAATTCACCCCCGGCGACGCCGGTAATGATCTTGCCCTCGACCACGATAGGCGCGGCAGTAATAGAGTAACCGGCCTTATAGTCCGCCACTCTCTTCTTCCATACCGTCTTTCCGGTGTCTTTATCGAGAGCCACCAGCTTCGCATCCAGGGTCCCGAAGATCACCAGATCACCGTACAGCGCCACTCCACGGTTAATTACATCACAGCAGGGCATGATATTTTCAGGCAGGCGGGCATCGTACTGCCACAGCTCATCGCCGCTATTGACGTCGATCGCGAACACCCTCGAGTAGGAGCCAGTGACATACATCACCCCATCCTTAACCATCGGCTGAGACTCCTGACCCCGCTGCTTTTCGCCGCCAAAGGAGAACCCCCAGACCGGACGCAAATCCTGAACCGTATCGCCATTGACCTTGTCCAGAGAACTGAACCTCTGTCCACGCAGCCCCATGCCGTTGGTCACGACATCCTGAGTCGTCGCCTGATCGTTCAGGATATCCTGGTCGGTCACCCCGGCCTGAGCCAGGCCGGTCATTGACATGGCGACGACCAATGAGGTCAGCGCCAGTCCCTTGAGACCATAACTTTGATATTTCATCGCGTTCTCCATTGAGGATGTTCTTATTCGGATAAGAGCAATCACCCCGGCCAGCCTGCACCCACGCAAGGGCCTGATGATGCATACTATTGTTGTTTTTGGGTCAAAAATCGACAATCCGACTTGGGAGGCGGTTTCCTACTCTCTTGGTAGTAGTACTGTGATAACCGCCGTTTAGGCATGTTTTTTTTGTTAGAACAAATTCCAACCCATAGGGACGTGGGGCGTGCCGTTCATGCAGGAGCGTTTGACGGCCAACCCATAGGGAATCGCTTCTTTTGTAGGTCTGGCTTCAGTCCGACAGCTTATTTACAGCAGAGCGCGAGTTGTCGGAATAAATTCCGACCCACAGCAGCGTTGGGAGTCCCGCGCCTTTAGCCCTCGGGCAACCGGTAGCGTTCTGGCTTAATATATTGAACGTTATAGCGGCGGTAGATGCGCTCAAACTGGCCTGATTTGACCAGCACACCGACGATATCCTCTACCGCATACCCCAGCTCACGCTGATCATCCCTGACCGCCATCCCAAGATCCCAGCTGCGCCGGACCAGGTTGGGAAAGGGGATATCGGCCGGCCGCAGTTGCTTAGATTGCTGCAACTGCCGGACTCCCCACTGCAACTGCGACTGGGTGCCCATTACGGCGGCGACCTCGCCGGTCGCGATCGCCTGCAGCGCCAGCGGGATGCTGTCGAAATGTTTCACATTGCCCAGCAGCCGCCCCCGAAAGGCGCTGCTAAGGTAGAAATCGGGCAGCGTATCGATCTCGACACCCACCTGAGCATATTGAAAGATCGCCAGATTCTCGATCGCTTCCAGCTGCTCAGTATCGTAAACCAGTGCCCAGCTCTCGTGCTGATAGGGACCAAAGAAGTGCACCAGATCGTTAACCAGCCGACCATCGGAATCCACCTTAAAGGCGAAGTCGCGGTCGTAGGGAACCCGCAGCATCAGATCAGCCACCTCACGTTTGAGCATCGGACCCGATTCATCGCGCGCCAGATAGTGCCCTTTCCACAGATGGTTGCGCAGATCATCGTCCAGCGTTTCATCGGCGGTCATCCAGTGCAACTGTAGCTTGAGCCCCAGTCCTGAGGCTATCGCCTGCGCCAGATCCACATCTACCCCTTTAGCCTGCCCCTCCTCTTGATAAGAGTACGGCGGAAAATTCCGGTAGATCGCAACCCTCAGAGTGCCCTCGGCCAGCAGCTCGTCGTAGCTAAGAGCCTGAGCACTCACCGGCAGCCCGGCGAACAGCAGTCCGATCAGCAGCCTCAGCAGCCCCACGCTCGGAATCCTGTTCAGGACACTGTTCAGGACACTACTCCACATACTTGGTTTCCAGCCAGGCACGGATCGACCAGAGCGCTTCCTGGCTCAGGAAGTCGGCCATCTTCGGCATATAGGGAACCCCGTTACGCACCGCGCCATTGCGCACTCTATAGGCGTACCACTCATCACCATCCCAGCCCGGTTCGAGCATGCGCAGATCCGGCGCTATACCGCCAGAGATCCCCTGCAACCCATGGCAGCGGGCACAGTTCTGGGTATAAGCCGACTCACCAATCTCGATCGCCAGTTTATTCCCCGTATAGGGATTCTCCTCCACCCACTCCTCACCCAGGAGTTCCAACCCGGTTATATCGACGCTCTGAGGGGTCACATCCCCGTGCGCCCACAGCTGACCGGCACAGACGAGAGCCGCCGCCGCCAGCACGCTACTAAAGACAGATACGCGTTTTCTCATAACAGTCACCCATTTTTCTTATTAAGTTAACAATGTTGATACGGCATCCTAAGGATCTTTACCGCGTCCTCCCAGAGCACTTTGGTGTCCGCAGACCGGTTCCTTAGTCGTACGCCTAGGGCTACGTCTATCTGTATAGAACAGCGGCCTGTCCTGGCTGGCGGGTCTTTTCCAAGGCGTTCCAAGGAGGGGATGGCGTAGTACCAGAGGAGTAAATTAACGCTACTTTTGACATATTTAACCGCACCCCGGGCCGTTCCAGAATGTAGCTATAACCCTAATGAGGCTCAACGATGCATCTGTGCTGTGGTGATCGTCCACGACTCCAAACACTGGCCCTGCTGCTGGCCTGCCTGCTGAGCGCCGCTGTCAGCCTCCCGGCTACGGCGGCGACAACTACATCAGCCAAGACCCTTGCAGCCAAGGAAGATAGCGCCACACTGAACGTCAAGATCGGCTATCTGGAGCTGCTCCAGGAGCGCCCTCCGCTGCTCTCCAATGTGCTCCCGGAGCCTGAAGACTCTGGACTGCAGGGTGCCCGGCTGGGCATCGAGGACAACAACGCCGGCGGCCGCTTTATCGACCAGCACTTCCAGCTGCTGGAGAGCCGCAGTACCGAACTCCCCAAGCTGCTCGAACAGGCCCGACAATGGAATGATCAGGGGATAGGGTTGTTGATCGTCAATCTGCCCGCCGAGCCACTACGGAAACTGAGCGCCCTGTTCGGCGCCGATGAGATACTGCTGTTCAATATAGGGGCCCCTGATAACGCCCTGCGTACCGGTGCCTGCCTGAGCAACAGCCTACACAGCCTTCCCAGTCGCGCGATGCTGACCGATGCGCTGGCGCAATGGCTGGTCGGTAAAAAACTTAACGACTGGCTGTTGATACAGGGCCAACGCCCCGCTGATCTCGCCTATGCCGCCTCCCTGCACCGCTCGGCCAGGCGTTTCGGCGGCCGTATCCTCGAAAGCAGAACCTGGAGCTTCGACACCGATCTGCGCCGCAGTGCGCAGACCGAGGTCCCGCTCTTTACCCAGGGGCCGGACTACGATGTGTTGGTCGTCGCCGACGAGCTGGGCGATTTTGGTGAGTACCTGCTCTACAACGGCTGGCTGCCGCGGCCGGTCGTCGGCACTCAGGGACTGACAGCCACAGGCTGGCATCGGGTGGTCGAGCAGTGGGGCGCCGCCCAGCTGCAGAGTCGTTTCGAACAAAGCGCCGGGCGTTGGATGAACGGCAGCGATTACGCCGGCTGGATAGCGCTGCGCAGTATCGGCGAGGGGATCGCGGCTATTAACGACCCCCATCCCCGGCGTCTGCGCCAGCAGCTGCTCAGCGAGCAGTTTCAGCTGGCCGGTTATCTAGGGCGCAAACTCAGCTACAGAACCTGGAACGGTCAACTGCGCCGGCCGATACCGCTGATCCATCCGCGGGCCCTGGTCTCCCAATCCCCGCAGCCGGGGTTTCTTCATCCTAATAACGACCTGGATACGCTCGGTTTCGATCAGCCAGAGAGCCAGTGCCAGAACCTCATTAGTGGAGCCGTACGATGACCTCCACTCCACAATCGCGATCTCGATACCCTCGGCTGCTATCCAGTAACAAACAGCCAGAGAGCCAGTGCCAGAACCGCATTAGTGGAGCCGTAGGATGACCTCCACTCCACAATCGCGATCTCGATACCTTCGGCTGCTATCCAGTAACAAACAACCAGAGAGCCAGAGCCAGAACCTCATTAGTGGAGCCGTACGATGACCCTTAGCAAGCCACCCTTTGTGGCCAGAATACTGGCGTTTACCTGGCTGACCGTAACCTGTGGCACGGTGCTGGCGGCGACTGCCTACGTTTCCAACGAGAAGGACAACAGCCTGTCGCTGATCGATCTACAGAGCATGGAGGTGATCCAGACGATTCCTGTCGGGCGGCGTCCGCGTGGCATCACCTTCAATAAGGATTTTACCCACCTGTATATCTGCGCCAGCGACGATGACCGCGTACAGGTGCTGGACACCGCCACGCAGAAGATTATCGACACCCTGCCCTCCGGAGAAGACCCCGAGCAGTTCGCGCTGCACCCCGATGGCACCCAGCTGTATATCTCCAACGAGGAGGATGCCCAGGTCACCATCGTGGATATCCCCAGCCACCGGGTGCTGGCACAGATCGAGGTTGGGGTGGAGCCCGAGGGGATGGCGATCAGCCCC
Source organism: Motiliproteus sp. (assembly GCA_047633175.1). Lineage (GTDB taxonomy): Bacteria > Pseudomonadota > Gammaproteobacteria > Pseudomonadales > Balneatricaceae > Motiliproteus. The sequence goes on from JBLIEQ010000001.1 coordinate 42,812, forward strand.
GACGGCACCCTGGCGATCAGCACCTCCGAGACCACCAGCATGCTGCACTGGATAGATACCCGCACCCAGACGCTGGTGCACAACACCCGGGTCGATCAGCGCCCCCGCCATGTCGAATTCAGCGCGGATGGCAGCCGCTTCTGGGCCAGCTCCGAGGTTGGTGGCAGCGTCGCGGTGATCGATGTCGCCAGCCGCGAGATCATCCACAAGTTGCGTTTCAAGATCCCCGGCATCTATCAGGATAAGATCCAGCCGGTGGGCGTCAAACTCAGCGCGGACGGCCGCTACGCCTTTGTGGCCCTGGGGCCGGCCAACCATATCGCCGTGGTCGATGCTCAGAGTTTTGAGATACTCGACTATCTGCTGGTCGGCCGCCGCGTCTGGCACCTGGCGTTCAGCCCGGATCAGAAGCTGCTACTGAGCACCAATGGCATCAGCGGCGATGTCTCTGTCATCGATGTCGAGCGCCTCAAGGTGCTCAAATCGATCCGCGTCGGTCGCTACCCCTGGGGCGTGGCGGTGAAACCATGACCCTTCTGCAACCGATAACGCAGCCGATAACGCAACCCATAACGCCCCCGCTGCTGGAGGTCAGCCAGCTGGACTTTAACTACGGTCGCTGCGAGGCCCTGAAGGGGATCAATTTTGAGCTTCGAGCCGGTCGTTTTCACGCCCTGCTCGGCCCCAATGGTGCGGGCAAGAGCACCCTGTTTGCGCTGATCAGCCGCCTGCTGCAGATCCAGCAGGGCGATATAGCGCTCAACGGCAGCAGCCTGAAGAAGGCGCCCTCCCGCGTGCTCCAGCAGATCGGCATGGTGTTCCAGCAGAGCACCCTGGACCTGGACCTGAGTGTCGAGGACAATCTCAACTACCACGCCTGCCTCCACGGTATCGCCCGCAATACCCGCAGGCTGCGGATCGCAACCGAGCTGGAACGGGTGGAACTCACGTCCCAGAGGCGCACCAAAGTACGCCAACTCAATGGCGGCCACCGGCGCCGGATCGAGATCGCCCGCGCGCTGCTGCATGAACCGCAGCTATTGCTGCTCGATGAGGCCACTGTCGGGCTCGACAACCGCGCCCGCGGCGAGATCAACCGCCATGTCCGACAGCTCTGCCGTGATCAGGGAGTCGGAGTGCTCTGGGCCACCCACCTGATCGAGGAGATCCAGAGGGATGACAGCGTGACCCTGCTCCATCAGGGCCGGCTGCTCGCCAACGCCAGCGCCGCCCAGCTGTGCACGCAGAGCGGCAAAGAGACCCTGGTCGAGGCCTTTGAAGCCCTGACCAACCCCGCTGCCGACACGCACCCTCTCTATCAGGAAAGTCAGAACAGTCAGAGGCTCGAGTCATGAACGCCAGTGCCTATGCTCACGCCTTCGGCGGCATCCTCTATCGGGAGCTGCAACGCTTCTTCTATCAGCGCAGCCGCTTTTTCAGCGCCCTGGTGCGCCCGCTGGTGTGGCTGGCGGTGTTCGCCGCCGGCTTTCGCGCCACGCTGGGGATCTCGATCATCCCCCCCTACCAGACCTATATCACCTACGAGGTTTATATCACCCCGGGATTGATCGCCATGGTGCTGCTGTTCAATGCGATGCAGAGCTCGCTGTCGATGGTCTACGATCGGGAGATGGGCGGCATGCGGGTGCTGCTGATGAGCCCGCTGCCGCGCAGCTATCTGCTGCTGTGTAAACTGCTGGCCAGCGCCCTAGTGGCGGTTCCGCAGGTGTACGCCTTCCTGGCGGTAGCCTGGTTGTTCGGGGTCGAACCGCCGCTATTGGGATTTATCTGGCTGCTGCCGGCGCTGCTGCTCAGCGCCCTGCTGCTCGGCGCGCTCGGCCTGTTTATGTCTAGTTTTATCAGCCAGTTGGAGAACTTCGCCGGGGTCATGAATTTTGTGATCTTCCCGATGTTCTTTATCTCCTCGGCCCTCTACCCGCTCTGGAAGATGCAGGAAGCCGGCAAATTGCTCTACTTCCTCTGCAGCTACAACCCCTTTACCTACTGCGTGGAACTGATCCGCTTCGCCCTCTACGGCCAGCTTAACGGGCAAGCCCTGGCGGTGGTCAGCGGCTGCACCCTGGGATTCGCCATCCTGGCGATCCTGGCCTTCAACCCGCAGCGCGGTATCGTCCGCGGCGGTGCCGGGAAGGGCGGCTAGTAGAGCGGCCAGGATGCTCGAGGTAGGCTGGGATGCAATCCCAGCGATCAGTGCCCTGTGCGAACCTACACAGGTGTATGCGTACCCGCGGGTGAATATGGCGGAATACCATTGGAATGGTCGAATTTGAGATAGGGGTATTGCTGGGATTGTATCCCAGCCTACGGTCCTTTTTTACTGTCCACTGACAACTACTTCAGATTGATGTAGTCTTGGATAAGCGATGCAGCTTGTATTTATGGGTAATAGCTATTGGCGACAGGTCTCTTTGAATAATGCTATTTTTTAAAGCACTCGGAAGCAGAAGGCTCATCATTATCGGCATGCTTGTGTCGATTGCCATGGTTCTTCCTAAGATGCATTTAGCCTCGATTAATCCTGTAGCTTCCCTTGAGGCGAGCATTGAGCGTCATGCAGTGCTTGAGTCTCAGGCTCTTGGTCACTCTCAGCACATCCATGAAAACGGCACTTTCGAAGAAGCGAACTTAGATCATCAGCATGGTCACAATGCCGGTGATCACAATCATTATTCTGCTGATACCTCTTCAGAAAAACCTACGATAGACCTCAATAATAGTATCTGGTTATCCGACTATAATCGCACTCATTTGTCTACTATTCCCATCCTCTGGCTTCGCCCCCCCAGGTTCATTCAGGCTTCTTGAATAGGCCGCTACCTGCGGCATGGTTTTTATTAAGAACTGAACGAGTTGAGTTATGAAAATACCTGTAAATACAGGAGGCTTGCTGTCACCTATTTGGCAGCGACGATTCTGGGCCGCCCTTGTGGGGCTGCTGTGTGTAGTATTATTTCAAGAGGGTGCACTAGCGCATGGGGTGGCATCGGGAGACCAGGGCTACATCCAGGAAATAACCGGCATTAATCTGTTGCCGTTTACCTACTTGGGTGCCAAGCATATGGTCACCGGATATGATCACTTGCTGTTCCTTTTTGGGGTGATCTTCTTTCTCTATCGGCTGCCCCATATCGCAATCTACGTCAGTCTGTTTGCCATTGGTCATTCGACGACGTTGTTGATTGGGGTTTACTTCAACATCCCTGCCAATGCTTACGTGATTGATGCGATTATCGGCCTTTCGGTGGCCTATAAGGCACTCGATAACCTAGGAGCATTCCAGCGATGGTTCGAGTATCAACCTGACACTAGAATAGCGACGCTCGTGTTCGGTTTCTTTCACGGTTTTGGTCTAGCAACTAAAATCCAGGAGTTCGACATGTCTTCTGACGGACTTCTGGCCAATCTCATCGCTTTTAATGTTGGTGTTGAGATAGGTCAGCTATTAGCCCTGAGCTTTATTTTGATTCTAATGGGTTTTTGGCGACGTCATGCCGGATTTTTCAAGCATGCCTATACGGCGAATGTCGTTCTGATGGGGGCCGGTTTTATGCTGGCTGGCTATCAGGTCACCGGTTACTTCGTTGCTTAATTAAATGGCCACTTGAATTCAAAGATTACGATTGAGGTTTATATGTACAACACCGACATACCTGCTCGCGCCGAGCTACCGTCCAGCAAGCAGCTAGTACGCTCCACTCTAATAGCTGCTGCAGCCGCTATTTTGTTACTGATAACCACCGTACTCCCAGCAGAATATGGAATAGACCCCATTGGGGTTGGCAGCTATTTAGGGCTAACCAAAATGGGCGAAATTAAGGTTTCACTGGCGGCAGAGGAGGCCGCACAAGAGGCACCCGCTAATAACAAGTCGGTCCTGAAGCAGCAAACAGCACCGACCCTTTCATCAGTCAATTCTGCGCCAGCCCTGATGGAGGAAACCGCCATTTCCGCCAAACCGGAAAAACAACTGAGCAGCCGACCATTAGCATCCGATCTTAAAAGCATCACTCTGCAGCCTGGAGAAGCAACAGAGATTAAATTGGTCATGAAAAAGGGTTCCTTGGTGACGTATCAATGGAAGGTTAACGTCGGAAAAGTCAACTTTGATACGCATGGGGACTCCCCATCCATTGATTACCACGGCTATGGTAAAGGTCGCCAGGTTGCTGGGGACAAGGGAGAGCTCGTTGCTGCATTTGATGGCAATCATGGATGGTACTGGCGTAATCGTGCAGAACATGAGGTGACGATATTTTTGAGCACCCAAGGTGACTATCAGTCTATTGATCGCACAATGTAACCAATACACCCCTTGCTAGCCGTAGCGAGTAAAGCCGGGATCAGGATTTAAGACGGGGCATTGCTGGGACTGCATCCCAGCCTCGCTAGGCCAGGTGCTCACTCTGCCCTAGCATCGGTACCGTGCTCAGATAACTGAGCCCCGAACCACCGATGGATTGCTGTTAACAAGTGAAGATCCGACGTCTCAAACCTGATCTCAGCGCCCAAAGGGAGATCTCGGTACATGACCTTGATGCCCGATGCCCCTATTCCTAGATCCTTGAGCCCAGCCATTTTTGCGCCATGCAGCGTTGCTGGGTCCGAGTAGTCGCCGCGTTGAAATTTCTCAGCCTCGTGTTCGAGGTGCTGCTGAATCAAAGCAATCTGATCGGTGCCGCCTGCATCTTTCGCAATAACCTTTTGCACGCCTCCCGACTCGGTCATCTCGAAGATATGGACGGTCTTTGACATCTCAAAGGGCATGACGCTATGCGCCATCTGATGCACGTGTTCTTGGGTGGTCTGGGCGAATACTGAGGAGCTGCTCAATAGCCACAGGATGGCAACCAAAGTTGTAAAGCGGGAAACAGGGTACTCGTTCATGCAGACTCCTTTTTTTGTCGGTGAACAGGGAACACGGGGGGCATAACGTCACAATTCTCACTTGTGCTGTTTAATCTAGGCACAGATCACGCAGGCTAGCGATAATTCGGGTATTGATTGGCACGCTCAGATCGCTGGAATTTGAAAGCCATATTGGCTTGATGCCAACGGCTGTCGCTGGCTCTATGTCTTTGATCAGGCTATCACCTACCATAGCAACACGCTCAATGGGCGCCTCAATTTTGCTAAGAACTGCCGGAAGAAACTCAGGAGTGCCTTTGGATATACCCACGTTAGCCTCACAAAAATAACCGGATATAAATTGGCTTAAACCTACCCGTTCAAATGCTTTTTTAATGTCTGGCTCTGAGGAGTTGGCGGCACCCGTAGCAATGTAGATCCTGGCCCTTGGGGACAGGTGTTCGAGGGCTTCTCTTGCACCCTCCACCGCAGCAACGGTTTCCCAGTCGCACATCTTTCCAGAGGCACCGGGAAAGTCGACCATCAGCGTATCACCCCAGTCAAAAAGGTAAACATCTATCATGTGTTCTCCCTGTGCGTACACGTTATAAAATAAAGGACTTAGCTTAAAATATATATGCCCCCTTTTACAGTCCCCTTACAACAATGATCGCCGGATCACCAGAGACAGACTTGATTTATTTTTTATTAATCGTTGTGTTTTCATCACACCTAATAATTTTAGACTACCTTATTATAGGGGCTAGCAAATTTTTAAAGATCCACAGTAATCGACTTAGCATCTATTTTAATCCACATTATTATTAGTCGACACTGATTGGAAATGTCGATTTTAAACCCATATTGATTATATATAAATACAGCAGAGACGGTGAATGTCGTATTTCTGCAGTGTAAATTTTACATTACCTATATCTACCCGAGTTTGCGCAGTGTTTTTTAAATTTAAGCCATATTATAGGGAATACATATGATTATATCAGCATTAATCACGGATGAAACTCATGGAATGGGTAAATCGATTTGTAATAAACTGCTTGAAAAAAGTTCCACTTTGTTTTTAATACTGTCAGGGAAAATTCTGATTGAAAACTCCATCATCGCCTTATTAGGCAAGCGCATCGCGCTGCTTGCCTTACTGGGCATTTTTTCTGTTGCACAGGCACAGACGGTCAAGCTGCCATCCTATCAAACAGATCTGACCCAGACCTCGGTATCCGGTCTGTCATCGGGCGCCTTTATGGCCGCGCAATTCCAGGTCGCGTTTTCCAACATCACGGTGGGTGCAGGCATCATCGCCGGTGGCCCTTTCTATTGTGCAGGCTCGTACCCGTTCATAGCCCCGATGCTCACTGCCACCACGGTCTGCATGAATCCACAGAAGGTAGGCGTGGAACCGCCGGATGCGTCAAAATTGCTGTCGGCGGCGAAGATCTTTGCGCAAGCGGACTTGATAGACGATACCGAGAACCTGAAAGAGCAAAAGGCCTATCTGTTCAGCGGCAAGAGCGACCACACGGTGACTACCGCCGTCGTGGATCAGACTGCCGCTTTTTACAGGCTGGCGGGGCTCCCGGCAAAGAACATCAAATACGAGACCGATATCAATGCCGGCCATGCGATCATTACCAACAACAACCAGGATGTTGCCTGCGATGTGACGGCAGCGCCGTACATCAATGATTGCGACATCACCCAGTCCCAGGTGATCCTGGAGCACATCTACGGCCCGCTGAATCCGCCGGCGAAAGTGCTGAGCGGGAAAATCATTCAGTTCGATCAGAATGAATTCGAACGCTCACCGATCACCAGCATGAGTGATGCCGCTTACGCCTTTGTGCCAAAATCCTGCGACACCGAGACGTGCAGGGTGCATGTCGCATTCCACGGATGCGAACAGGGTGCCGCCAAGATCGGCAATCAGTTCTACACGACCACCGGCTACAATGAAATGGCCGATACCAACAACATCATCGTGTTGTATCCGCAGGTCCAGGCTAGCAAGCTGATCCCCCTCAATCCCGAGGGATGCTGGGATTTCTGGGGTTACTCCAGCCCCAACCCGTTCGAGCCCAATTTCTACAGCAAGCAAGCGCCGCAGATGGCAGCAGTCAAGGAAATGCTGGATCGCTTGAGTCAGCCACGCCAGCAGGTTTCTACGGCGGCTTCAGCAATGCATTGATGGTCGCGGGCGCTGATGGCTATCCTGCGCCCGCTTTCGTCGCCCTAGCGTCATTGGGTGTAGCAAGAATAAAAGCCCTTTCCCGTCCCCTTTTACTGTTCTTTACGTACGGTCGACCAATCCTGGCAAGGCGTAGCCATCGTCGGGCTAAAGCCCAACCCACAAAAGACACCAGATCCCCCTGTGGGTCGGCGCTACCCGTTCCCTACGGGCTTAGCGCACTTACCACCACTTCCCTGTAGGTCGGCAGCGTCTGTTCCCGACGGACTTACTGCACTTCCCACTTCCCACTTCCCTGTGGGTCGTATTTACCTAGGAGTTCAAGTTCTTGCTCGGCTAGGTAGCGGTGATCACGCGATTCCTGCGCCAGCGAACTCTGCCAGCGATGCTGGATCCGGGTCGGTTGACCGCCCAGCAGCAGGATGCGATCGGCCAGGGCCACCGCTTCGCGCAGATCATGGGTTACCAGCAGGATCGAGGTTTGCGGTCGCAGTTGCCGCAGCTGGCAGATTAGCTGGCGCATCTCCGCCGCCGTGGGCGGATCGAGCGAGACGAAGGGTTCATCCATCAGGATCAGTTCAGGTTCCACGATCAACGCGCGCGCCAGTGCCACTCGCCGCGCCATCCCCAGCGATAGGCTGCGGGGATAGAGCTCGGAACTGCCGGATAATCCCATCTGCTCTAGCAGGGGCTCGATCCGTGGCAGCTGATCCTGACTGAGCACCAGCGCCAAATTCTGGCGTACTGTGCGCCAGGGCAGCAGTCGCGGCTGCTGGAACATATAACTGACCGATTCCGGCCGCGATAGCCGACCGCTGAACTCGGTATCCAGCCCGGCGATCAGCTGCAGCAGGCTGGTCTTACCGCAGCCCGATGCTCCCAGCAGGCAGAGCAACTCACCGGGCGCCAGGCTCAGTTCAAAGTCTTTAAACAGGGGCTTGCCAGCGTAAGCCTTGAGGTCGATCCCTAAATGAATCATCAGGACTCCGCCTCACGCCAGCGTCGCTGCCGGCGCTCCCAGGGCTGCAACAGCAGCCATTCGACGCTCTGAACGATGCCGATAAACGCCAGGCTATAGGCCAGAATTACCGGCACATCAAACATTTGAAACGCCAGATGCAGCTGAAACCCCACCCCATTACTGCGTCCCAGCAGCTCCACCACCAGCACGATCTTCCACACCAGCGCTAGGCCAGAGCGTGCCGCGATAAGAAAATAGGGGATCAGCTGCGGCAGGATCAGCTCACGCAGCCGTCGTAGCCGGGGCACCCGATACACCTGCGCCAGCTCTATAAACTGCCGATCCAGACAGCGCGCCCCCTCCCGCAGGGTCACCACCACATTGGGCACCTTGTTGAGGACCACCGCCAGCAGCGCCGACAGCTCATTCATTCCCAACCAGATATAGAGCAGAATTATAGTCACCAGCGCAGGCATGTTGAGTAGCAACAACAGCAGCGGATCCAGCCAGCGATCCAGGGTCGGATAGCAGCCCATCGCGATGCCGATCAACGCACCCAGCAGCAGCGAGAGACTAAAGCTCACCCCCACCCGCGCCAGTGTCGCCCCCAGGTGCAGGCTCAGCTCACCGCTCTGCCAGTGCTGCCACAGGGTATCCAATACCTGTCCAGGTGCCGGCAGCAGGCGCAGCTGCAGCTGCATCGCCAGCAGTTGCCAAACCCCGACCAACAGCAGCAGCGTCAGCAGCTGTGGCAGGGCTCTCCGGTAGGCCTTCAGGGCGCGAGCCTGAAACTGTCCCTATCCAGTTGGGGTGCATCACCCAGCAGGGCTTCACCCCCAACCTGGTAAAGCAGCGTATACATCGTCTCGGCAGCATCGATCTGGGCCCGCGTCAGCGGTCCGGGGGTGCCCTCTAGGTAGCCCGCTTTGAGTGCAGCAAAGGTTGCCTCCTTCGGTGCCTGCATCAGCCCACGCAAGCTATCCCAGCCGGAATCATTATCGTGCAGATAGCCTTTGGCAGCCGTTGACGCACGCTGCAGCGCCTCGAGCCGTTGGGGATACTGCTCTGCCCAGGATTGCCGGAACACGTATCCCAGCATCGGCAGATCGCCCTTGAGTCCCAGCTCGCGGCTGACCTGTTTAAGATCCAACAGCGACGGATAGCCCTGCGCCCTGAGTCGCGCAGCATAGTGCCAGAAGGTGATCACCGCATCCAGACGCCCCTGTTCCAGCGCGGCGCTGAGCAGCGGTGGCGCACCGTATTGCTGCTCACTCTGGGCTTTAAGATCAAACCCCAGCTGCAATGCCCGTGCCTGCAACAGCAGCCAGCCTTTGCTGGCAGGCCCACCCGCGATACCGATACGCTTACCCTGCAGTTGCTGCAACGTTCGAATCTGGGAGTCGGGTGCCAACAGCAGCTCGCCGATCGAGGTGGAGAATGGCACGAACTGCAAGGGCTCTCCCAGGGCTCGCTGACGGCTGACCCAGATCCAGTCGCCCACGATCACATCCGCGCTGCCACTCATCAGCGCGGTGCGGGTCGCACTCATCCCGGCCAGTTCGATCACCTTCAGTTCGAAGCCTTCGCGGCTGTCCAGCTTTTGCTGCCGGATCGTCTCCAGCTCCCAGTTGAGGGTTCCGAATTTAAGCGCCGCAACCCGGATCTCGCCCAGGGGTGCCGCTGACGCCAGGGTCGCAAAGAGCAAGAGCAGCATCCCTGTACAACTCGCCTTGGTATTTCTGAAACAGTTATTTAATAAAAACATAGCGAGCAACGGCAACCTCAATAGTGGGCATCGACTCCAGCTTCCTGGAGCTGCGCCCACTCTCTGCCAAACATTCTCCGCCAAACATGGTACTTTCGACCCCTTTGTTAAGATCTATGGTCGTATTCCGGCTCTAGTCCATTTGCGCTCTAATGGTGCAAGATAAAAATAAATGCTGCCACACGCCTGTGACTGATGGGTGCTGTGGCACTCCGGCAGGAGCCACCCTTGTACAAACTACTGATAGCCGACGATCATCCGCTGTTTCGTGAGGCCATCGCCGATGTGATCGGCGGGCGTTATCCGGATGCCGAGATTCTGCAGTGCGAGAATCTTGAGGACGCGGCGGCACTGGCCGCGCAACATGACGATCTGGACCTGATCCTGCTCGACCTGAATATGCCCGGTATGCATGGCCTTAACGGCCTGATGCAGCTGCGCAACGAATCGCCCGGCATCCCAGTGGTGATTATTTCCGCTGAAGAGGACAAGAGCATCGTGCTTCAAGCGATGACCTACGGCGCGGTCGGCTTTATTATCAAATCCCTGCCACGCGAGAAGATGACCCAGGCGCTGGAGCAGGTACTGGCCGGACAGGTGTATCTGCCTGCCGATGTGATTCGCTCGACCCAGGACAGCAGCCGCAGCCGGCGGCGCATCGATGAACATGCGATCGCCCCCGAGATGCTCAACAGCCTGACCCGGCGCCAGCTGTTGGTGTTGGAGCGGATGGCCAACGGCGAATCCAACAAGCAGATCGCCTACACCCTGTGTATCGCCGAAACCACGGTCAAAGCCCATGTCTCTGCGGTACTGCGCAAGCTTAATGTCCATAACCGGATTCAGGCGGTGCTATCGGCGGGTAATATAGACTTTAATCAATATCTTAAACGCTAATCAAGCCCGGCTGAGTAGATGGAGCATCACCGCCTTGAGCTTGGCCGGACGCACCGGCTTGTTCATCAGCTGATGGCCGAGCGCGCGGATCTGCTGCTTCAGATCATTGCTGTAGTTCGCGGTGATCATCAGCACAGGTGCCTCTATACCCAGCTCTGCCGCCATCCTCTGTACCGCATCCAGGCCGGTCTGCCGGTTATCGAGATGGTAATCGGCGATGATCAGCTCCAGACCCGGTAACTCGCCAGAGCGCTCGCTGATGCCCTCATAACTAAGTGCGGTCAGCACCTCGCAGCCCCAACCCTCGAGCAATAGCTGCATCGCCTCACAGATACTGCGCTCGTTATCGAGCACTAGCACCCGCCGCCCTCGCAACTGCGCCTCGGCAGGTGGCTGATCGATCCCGGCCCGGGCAGAATCCGCCTGCTGCTGGTACAGGTCCAGTTCACCGAAGGGCACCAGCACCGAGAAGCAGGATCCGACACCCGGAGTCGACTGCACCGATACTTGATGACCGAGGATACCGGACATCTTATCGACGATCGCCAACCCCAACCCCAGACCTTTATCGCGGGCCGAATTATCCCGGAACGAATTGTCGTGCTGAACACGATTAAACTCCTCAAAGATCTCCTGCTGTTTATCCGCTGCGATGCCGATGCCGGTATCCCACACCTGGATAGAGACGCCCTGCGCCGTCCGCCGGCAACCGAGCACAACCCTGCCCTCGGTGGTATAACGCAGCGCATTACTGAGGAAGTTTCGCAGAATCCGCGCCAATAGCTGACTGTCGGTGGCAATCACGGCACTGGAGGGGATCCAGTTAAACGCGAGCCGGCTCTGGGCGGCCAGGGTCTGAAACTCATTGGCCAGATTGCCCAGCAGCTGATCAGCGCTAAAGGCGGTGATATCGGGTTTAACGACCCCGGCATCAAGCTTGGAGATATCCACCAGCGCGGCCAGCAGGCTCTCGACATCTTCGAGCGAATAATTCAGGGACTGCACCAGCGCCCGGGCCTTATCCTCCAGCGGACGCTCCAGCAGGGAGGCGGAAAACAGCCGTGCCGCATTCATCGGCTGCAGCAAATCGTGGCTGGCGGCGGCCAGAAACCGGGTCTTAGACTGGTTGGCCTGCTCGGCCTCTTTGGTCGCCTCCAGCAGGCGGTTGCCGATCAGCCGACGTTCATCGATCTCCCGCAGCAGCTGCTGATTCACCTTCGTCAGCTCGACGGTGCGCGCCTCGACCCGGGACTCCATATGTTGGTAGGCCTGGGCCAGGGCTTCGGCGCTTCGGCTGCGTTCGGTAATATCGGTATAGGTATTGACGAACTCGCCACTCGGCAGCGGATGACTGCAGATCTCTAAAATCCGGCCATCAATAAGCTTCTGTTCCAGCCGCAGACAGGGCCGACCCTGCCTGTCCCGACTGCAGGGGTTGAGATCAGAGACCTGACTACCGGCCATCAGCAGGGTAAAGGAATCACCCCGTCTGAGGGTCGCTGTCGATCTACCAATCAGCTCACAGAAGCGCTGATTCCAGGTCTCCAACTGGTTATCCGCATTGACCAGCACCACGCTCTGGGAGAGGTTGTCCAGGGTGTGTTGTAGCACCCGGGATTTGTTCGCCAGCGCCCGCTCGCGCAACGCCCGCTCGTTTTCGATCAGGGCGGTGATATCTTTATAGAGCACCACCAGGCCGCCATCGCCGGTCTTGCGCTGGCTGACCTGAACCCAGCCGCCGCCACGCATTCGAAACACCTTACTATCGCCCAGCGAGGGTGCCTGGGGTACAAAATCGGCACCCGAGCCATAATGGCGCTCGATTAAACGGCCTTTCTTGGCCAGTCCCATAATCTCTTCGTAATGGACCCCGGGACGAATCTCGATCCCCGAGGCTTGCCAGAACGCCTTGAATTTGGAGTTAGCCAGCAGCAGGCGCCGGTCTTTGTCATAAAGCACGAAGGCATCGGAGATACTCTCGATCGCATCCTGGAGATTGCCATGTGCGGTCCGGGCTTCGCTGTTGGCCTGCTTGAGCGCCTGATTGCTGTGTTTGATATCCTCCAGCGCGATATTCAGGGCGAGGGTCTGTTCGCGCACCTGTTCGGCCAGAAATACCGCGTGTTCGAAGTTGCCATAGGCCCCGTCATGCTGACCGGGTCCGGATTCGACCCGCTGCATCAGCGCGCGGTTGATCTTGCCGAGCTTGATATTCTCGGCCCGCGCCTGATCCAGTTCTTGTTGCAACTTTAGTTGCAGACAGGGCTGAGGCTGTAGAGGGTGCTGAGGCGCCGCGGGGTTAGCAGCCACTCTCTGGCTCCCCGAGTGCGACACCGGTAAAGGTATGATTGAGATGCATGCCGTTAAACTGCTCGCCATAGGTATTAAAACCGATCACCCGGTTAGCACTCAGCACCCCTGAGATCCTGTCGTTAAGTGAACGCTGCTCGGACTCCAGACGGCGGAAGATACAGTCGTAACCGATCACCAGTTGCGGCGGACCTATCTTGCGTTTGATACCCGCGAACAGCTCTTCGAGCCCCTCGGCCATATCACCACAGCGGGAGCGGGTCAGTACGATGCCGGTTTCAACGGCGCAGTAAAAGGTCAGGCTCAGGTCATCGTTGGCCTTCTGAATGGCCCGGGGGTAATAGCGTTCGCCAATCCGCACCGACAGCGGGTTCATCGCAAAGACATGCGGATCCAGCTGCGCCACCGACAGATTCAGCGCCCGGGCGTACTCCTCGGCCGCCGGTGCAGCATTGAATTCGATAACCCGTCTCTGGCTGCTGTCGGCCTCGGTGACCACCAGCTTTTCATCAGTATCGATCAGGTGATCGATACTGAACACCTCGAAACGACTGCGACTGTTAACCAGAATCAAGATCGCCGCATCGGAGTGGAACTGACCCTGATAATAAACCTGGGTATCACGAAAGTGCAAATCATCACCGGCCGAGCCACCCAGCAACGGAATACTGCCCAGATGGGCGCTGAGCACATTCAACAGCTGCTCTTCGCGAACCGATAGGCCATCGAGCAGCGCCAGCGCGAAGGAGTGACCCATGATCGGTGCCACCTGTTTCTGACGGCACCTCTCGAGCATGCCATGCACCAGGGTCTGGGCATCTGAAAAACTAAAGTCTGCCAGGTTGTTGAACAGCGACGCCTCGATCGCGAAGTGTTCCGCGCTGAAGCCGATCGCGGTGACACTCCCCTGGGTATACCCCTGGGAGCTGATCTCTCCGGCGCTGGTGCAACCGACCAGCGGGATCTCCCCAAAACGCAGTTGCAATGCCTTCGACAAGGCCTCCAGGTCATACTGAGTACCGCAGAAGAACAGCACCAGGCTCAGGGGCTGAACCCCCAGCTCCTGATACAGCTGTTCGGCGACCGCCCTGACATCCGGGTTATGACTGACGCTGGTGAGCACGGTGGCTTTTGAAGAGACTGGCTGACTAATTAACACGCGACACCTCACAGATCCATTTCATCGCCATTATCTTAAGTCTAAGACGGGCGTTTCAACATGGTACTTAGGGCCTATTTAAACCCTGATTCCGTAGGCTGGAATGGGATGCAATCCCAGCAATCCCAGCAACCCCAGCAATACCGTGCCCGGTGAGCCACCCTATTCGAGAGCAGAGGTAGCGTAAAGGATACCGCCAGGTTTTCGCTGACAAGAATGCTGCTTAAGTGCTGTCCAGACAGCGCCGAAGTCGCATTGTTAAGGATCTTAGTCAGGCAGCATCATTGAGACACCCTGATTATCTGTGCTGGGAGTACATTATTAACCTGCCGACTTTCAACCTATCGAACCTGAACCTTCCGACCCTCAATCTACCGAACCTCAAACGCTTAGCACCCCGGCTGCTGCTGGGCCCGCTGCTCAGCATAGTGCTGAGCGCATTGCTAGGCCCTCAACTAGGTCCTCAACTACAAGCCGCCACGACCACAGCCGGAGAACAGGAAGGTGCGGGAGCCTATCAGAGCCTGATTCAGACGTTGTTTCCGAAGGCGACCCGGATCGAGCCCAAACTCGAAGCGTTCCCGGTCTACCCCGTCTATCAACTGCAGCAGCTGCTGGGCTACGCCTACGAATCCAACGACCTGTACGACCTGGTCGGCTTCTCCGGAAAGCCGATCAAGCTGATGATAGGCCTGGGTGCCGAGGGGCGTTTCAGCGGGGTCAGGGTCCTGGATCACCATGAACCGGTGTTTCTGCACGGCCTGGGTGAGCAGCCGCTGTTCGATTTTGTAAAACAGTATCAGGGCCTCTCGCTCAGAGATCCCATCGTGATAGGCGCAGGAAACAGCAATACGACCTCTGAGGACGGGCCTGTCATCATCGATGGCGTGACCAAGGCCACGGTGTCGGTGGTGATTATCAACGATACGGTCTTGTCGGCGTCGCTGCAGGTGGCGCGCGCCAAGCTCGAGGGGTTCGCTCAACAGGTCTCAGCCACCCCCAAACCTGCGCTGTTTGAACTCCTGAACAGCGCGCAGCTGCTTGAACGCGGCTATCTGCAACACTGGCGCATCAGCCGCGAAGAGGCCGAAGACGCACTGGGGCAGTCGCTGGACAGCTACCCCTCGCTGGCACCCGGCCTGACGCAAAGCGATGACAAGGCGCTCTTTAGCGAACTCTACTTCGCCTACCTTAGCGCCCCCATTATCGGTCGCAACCTGCTCGGTGATACCCGCTATCAGCAGCTACTCGACACGCTCAGGGCCGATGATCAGGTGCTGGCGGTCTTTTCCCGGGGGCCCTTCGGGCATGTGCCCGAGACTTTTACACCCGGCAGCGTACCGCGTCGTCTGTCGCTGCAACAGCAGGGGCTCTCGATCGAGCTGCGTGACCTGAATCAGCTCGATGAAGCCAGGATCCAGAAGTTGCCCTTCGCCGTCGGCGGCATGCCCCGTTTCGAGCGGGCGCATCTTTTTCGCATCCGAGGCCATGCGGGGTTCAATCCGGGTGCCCAGACCGCCTTAACACTCAACGTCGACCTGGCACGCAACCCGCTGATCCGGGATCAGGCCCGCTTCAGCCATAGCTATCAACTCGACGCCGCGCTGTTCGACTGGGCCGAGATCGTACCAGAATACAGGGCGCCGCTCTGGCTGCGGATCTGGCAGCAGAAACTGCCGCAGATCGCTATCCTGGTTGGCGCGCTGATCCTGCTCAGCGTGGTGTTCGTGCTGCAGCGCCGCCTCAGCCACCGAGGACCACTGCTCACCGGGTTCCGCTACTGCTTCCTGGGCTTCACCCTGTTCTATATCGGCATCTACGCCCAGGGGCAGCTGTCGGTGGTGAACATCTATACCTTGCTGCTAGCCATCGTCGATGGTTTCGACATCCGTCTGTTCCTGCTCGATCCCCTCATCTTTATCCTCTGGTGCTACACCTTTATCAGCCTGTTTCTCTGGGGTCGCGGGCTCTACTGCGGTTGGCTCTGCCCTTTCGGTGCGCTCCAGGAGCTGTTGGGCTGGGTGGCGCTGCGGCTGGGGATCAAACAGTGGCGCGTCGCAGAGCACTGGCACCGGCGGCTGCGGCTGCTCAAATACCCGATCCTGGTCGGCCTGGTCGCCACCTCCTTCGTGTCGCTGACGCTGGCCGAACAGCTGGCCGAGATCGAACCCTTCAAGACCAGCATGACCCTGGTCTTCGTCCGCCACTGGCCCTTCGTCTTCTACGCTCTGTTACTGCTGGGCCTGGGGATGTTTATTCATAAATTCTATTGCCGCTATCTCTGCCCCCTGGGCGCGGCACTAGCGATTATCGGCAAGCTACGTCGCTTTAGCTGGCTGGATAGGATCGAACTCTGCGGCAACCCCTGCCAGCGCTGTAAACACAGCTGCGGTATCGATGCGATCAAACCCGACGGGGCGATCGATTATGACGAATGCATCCAGTGTCTGGAGTGTGTGGTAATCCTTCAGGATCCCGGCAAGTGCGTCGATTCTCTGCAGCAGGCCAAACGCAGCCAACGGGCCGAAGCAAACCTGATCCTTAGTCAATCCTGATTCTGATAAGGCTCAGTCTGGGTGTTTCTTTTGTGGGTTAGGTTTCAGCCTGACATCGCTGCATCTTGCTAGTACTGTCGGACTACATTCCACCCACAAAATATCGATCCAAAGCGGGCACCATACTGGCATTGCCGGACTACTTTCTACCCCCAAAACGCCGACCCACAAAAGGGTCCGACCACAAAACGCCGGCCAACTCATCCGCCAGACCAGCGCCTGAATGTTCGGGGGCTAGTATCTGAGAACGCCAGGACTTAGGATGGCCGCGACAGGATGGATATCAGCTATTACCATACGGTCACTCATCACCTGCGAATATCATAACGCGCTCTAATCACCAGAATCTGGTGCAATAAAGACCTGCTTTTCAATAGCTTTATAATATACCTCCGAATCCTGATCGCTGACATCCGTGCGCATGAAACCAGCGTACGCTATCCGTTTTGGATACCTGGAGTAATGCACTCGCCCTTAGCTTACCGACTCAGCGTCGGTATTCTGTTGTTACTTGTCGCTATATTCGCACTACGCGGGCCTCCTTACGCGTAACTTTATTAACGCCAAGACGCAGGCACCTGCATCACAGGGTGCAGCGCTCCCATCCATACATCTAATCATCAATAAAAAGAGGAAGGGTTTTGGAAACCATTAGCTTTATTTTCGAGAACCTGGGAATGATTGGTGGCCTCACCCTGGAGCATATCGCCCTGGTCGGAGTGGCCGTAGGACTGGCAATCATTACCGGAGTACCTATAGGTATTGCGATTACTCAAAATGAACGAGCAGCCAGTGCTGTGCTTTACTGCGCATCAATTCTTATTACCATCCCCTCTATCGCCCTTTTTGGGCTGATGATCCCACTGCTATCCCTGTTCGGGCACGGGATAGGCTATGTACCGGCAGTGATTGCGGTACTGCTCTACTCCCAGCTACCGATTATCCGCAACACCTACACGGCGATCAACAACGTCGATCCGGCTTTGCGAGAAGCGGCCCGAGGCCTCGGCATGACTCCGATTCAGCGCCTGAATATGGTGGAAATCCCGCTGGCCATTCCGGTCATCATGGCGGGCATACGTACTGCTGTCGTCATGAATATCGGCGTTATGGCGATCGCGGCCTATATCGGCGCCGGTGGCCTGGGCACGTTAATCAGTCGCGGCATCTCCCAAACCGATCCCCGTCAACTGATCGCGGGCGCATTAGCTGTCAGCGTACTGGCGGTCGTTGCTGATTACGCGCTGCTCTACTGCCAGCGCAAGCTCACCCCCAGGGGGATCTGACAGATCCTGCGCATAATCCCGCGTCCTTTTAAAAACATCCGCATTTATTGAGCGCTGGTAAGAGAGACTACTGATGATACAGCTCGAGAGTTTAACTAAAGTTTTTGAGACCCCGCAAGGGCTCGTGACCGCTGCCGATCATATCGATATGCGGGTCCCGGAAGGTGAAATTTGCGTGCTGCTCGGCCCTTCCGGATGCGGCAAGACCACGACGCTGAAGATGATCAACCGAATCGTTCCGTCCACCTCCGGCCGAGTGCTTATCAACGGCGAGGACACCACAGATCTAGATACCATCACGTTGCGACGTAACATCGGTTATGTGATCCAGCAGATCGGTCTGTTCCCTAATATGACCATCGAGGAGAACATCAGCGTAGTGCCCAAGCTGCTGGGGTGGAACAAGGCGCGTTACCTGGCGCGAGCCGCCGAGCTGCTGGATATGGTCGCCATGGATCCGAACGCCTTCCTCAAACGCTACCCCAATGAACTCTCCGGTGGCCAGCAGCAACGGATCGGTGTGATCCGGGCTCTGGCCGGTGATCCGCCCGTGATGCTGATGGACGAGCCTTTCGGTGCCATCGATCCCATCAACCGGGTGATCATTCAGGACGAGTTTCTGAAGATGCAGCAGGAACTCAAGAAGACCGTTATCTTTGTCAGTCACGACATCGATGAAGCGGTGAAGATGGCCGACAAGATCGCCATTTTCAGCACCGGCAAACTGATTCAGTTCGATTCACCCGATCGCACCCTGGCCCATCCCCGCAACGATTTTGTTAAAGACTTTGTGGGCACCGACCGGACCCTTAAACGGTTGCGCCTGGTAAAAGTTGCGGATGTGATTGTCACTCAGGTAGCGTCCGTACGCCCGGAGGATAGCCTCAAGCACGCGCTGCGGCTGATGGAGAGCCTTGACCACATCGCCGTTACGATGGTGGATACTAACAACCACCCCATAGGCACCGTACACCTGTCATTGGCCCAGACCAAACAGGGCACCTGCGGTGAACACCACCAGGGTCTGCACGCCATTGCTAATATCGATGATGACCTGCGGGCAGTGGCCTCCTGTATGTTCAGTTACGACACGACCTGGATGCCCTGTGTGAACGACCGGGGAGTGTTCTGCGGCGAGATCACCCAGCGGGGGATCACCCACTACCTGAGTGCGACCTATCGTGATAGTGGCACGGCGAGCCATGAAGCCAACCAGGACCAGGATACGCATCATGGATAAATCCAAATCAACTCTGTTCTGGCTCACAGCACTGGCAGGCATGTTTGCCCTCGGTGCTGCCAGCCAGGGCAGCGGCTTCATCGAAGACCTGTTCTATTACTCAGGAGACGTCGTTTATCTGATCCAGCAGCACCTAGTCTTGTCGGCCATCTCCGGCGGGCTGGCGATCCTGATCGGGCTGCCCCTGGGCATCTGGCTGAGCCGCCCGCAAAACCGCCATATCGCCGAAGGCGCGATGCAGGTTCTTAACATAGGCACCACGGTACCTACATTGGCGTTACTGGCACTGTCGATGAGTCTCCTCGGGATCGGCGCCACACCGGCCGTGTTTGCGCTCTGCATCGCCACGCTGCTGCCGATCGTACGCAACACCTATGTAGGTCTGCTGGATGTGCCTGCCTACCTGAAGGAGGCTGCCAACGGCATGGGCATGACCGCCATCCAGATCCTGTTTCGGGTGGAGATCCCCAACGCCCTGTTTGTGATGTTTGCCGGTATCCGTACGGCCCTGACCATCAATGTCGGCACCGTGCCCCTGGCCTTCCTGATCGGCGGCGGTGGCTTGGGTGAACTGATCTTTACCGGCATCGCGCTGGACGAGATGCCCATGCTGCTGGCCGGTGCCATCCCCACCGCGCTGCTGGCGATACTGGTGGACGCCTGTGTCGGTGGCACCGCGTATGCGCTGGTCTCAAAAGGGGTCAACCCTCTGAGGAACTCCCGATAAAATATTCCCGATAACAACTGATCTGAACCCTAAGAGGCTTGACCCCTAAGAGGCTATCAACCCCCTGAAAAACAACCGATAAAATCTACTCTGACCCCTAAGAGACTGACCCCTAAGAGGCTATATAAATGCAACTAACAAAAATTCTGAAATCCGTTACTGCTGCCCTGCTGTTGTGTGTCACAACCCAGGCATCCGCTGACGAGATCGTCGTCGGCGGCAAGAACTTTACCGAACAACAGATTATGACGGCCATGACCAGCCAGTATCTCCAGGCCAAGGGCTTTGAGGTAGACAAGCGTGCCGGCATGGGGACCGGGGTGCTGCGCAAGGCCCAGGAAAACGGTCAGGTCGACCTGTACTGGGAGTACACGGGAACCGCACTGATCAACTTCAACAAGATCGAAGAACGTATGAGCGCCGCAGAGGGATACCTGGAGGTTAAGAAGTTGGATGCCAAAATTGGTCTGGTGTGGCTCAACCCCTCCAAAGCCAACAACACCTACGCCCTGGCGATGCAGCGCGACGAAGCCAAGGCCAAGGGGATCAAGACCCTGAGCGACCTGAGCAAGGTGATGAGCACTGACCCCGAGCTGCTGCTGGCCTGCAATGCCGAATTCGCGGCACGCGCCGACGGTCTCAAGCCCCTGCAGGAGGCCTACGGTTTCGAATTCGATCGCGCTCATCTCAAGCGTATGGATTCTGGCCTGACCTATCTGGCACTGAAGGAGAGGCAGGTGGATGTCGCTCTGGTATTCGCCACTGACGGACGCATCCCCGCCTTCGATTTCGTCACTCTCGAAGATGACCGCAACTATTTCCCAGACTACGCCATGACCCCGGTGATTCGCGCCGATACCCTGAAGAACAACCCTGCGCTGGAAGCGCTCCTCAACGACCTCTCCAGCCGTCTCGACGACCAGGTGATGTCACGGCTTAACGCCAAGGTAGATGTTGAAAGACAGACAATCGAAGACGTTGCCCAAGGATTCCTGAAGTCCCAAGATCTAATCTAAGACCCGATCCGGATCCGGGCCGGTCACCGACCGGCCCAGGCTGTACTCTGGATCAATATTTACATAATTACCATTTATGATATGCACGTCATTTATGGTGTTACTCACATCAAAAACAGGGAAATAGTTCCGATGACCGCCACAGATACCGCCGCCTTCAATCTCGAAGATTACATCGACTTTGGGCATTACCCGATTGACCGTCTCGACGATACCGACGGGCGGGCGCTTATCGATACCTGCCAAAAACAGCTTGCGGATGATGGCTGCGTGGTTCTCAAGAACTTCGTGCGCCCGCCCATGCTCAAGCGCCTAGAAGCCGAGACCGAACGCCTATCGCCAGAGGCGCACATGAACGAGAACCAAACGAACCCCTACAATTCAAGCGCCAATCCCGCGTTGCCGCCGACACATCCACAAAACCGTTTCGACGACCGTACCAACGGTTTCGTCGCGGGTGATCGGATCGCGACGGACACAATTCTGCGCACAATCTATCACGACCCCACGTTCAAGAGCTTTATCGCACTGGTGCTGGGCGAGACCGAAATCCACGAGTTTGCCGACCCACTTGCCGATCTCGTGGTCAATGTGCTTACCGAAGGCCGACAGCATCCTTGGCATTTTGACAGCAACGACTTCATTGTCACGATGCAGACACGAAAACCCCTTGGCGGTGGCGTGTTCCAGTATGCCCCCGGAATCCGCAGCGCGCAGGACGAGAACTTTGACGGGGTTCAGCGGATACTTGATGGCGATCACACCCCACTAAAATCGCTCGAGATTACGCCGGGCGATTTGCAGATTTTCTTTGGGCGCAATGCATTACACCGCGTTACCCCGGTCGAGGGCACCCGCGAACGGCACGCGGTAATCTTTGCCTATGCCCGCACACCCGGTTTTATCGGACGGCCCGAACGTGCCCGCGCGATCTTTGGCCGCATGGCACCGGTCCACATGGATATCCTGCGCAAGGAAAAGGCAATTGCCGACAGCACTTCAAATTAAGCTCCCCGTCACCTAGGTGGCTGACCGAGAATAGCGATCGTAGCGAGAGATACTCATTTCGAGTCAGATTTTCCGGTCATTTGCGAAGAATAGTGGTTTTATTTACCAAAAATGAGCGGGGAATATGGCCGAAATGAGGGTTTCGCAGTAGGTCAGCCTCCTCGGCGCGCACCACCACCGAAGGTGATGCAGCGATCGTTGTGCCACCTACACGCGCGCCTACACCAAAGCCGGCATGTCACACCGAAAAACCCAACACTTGTCCTCGTTTGCGCCAAATGGCGCGCAAGGCAACTGGAGAACACCATGAGTATAATTGAAACCGCAGCCCTGACCGACCGCGAACCCGATGCCATTCCCATCGTGCCGTCCGCGCCCACAGGCAACACAGACTCAATCCCCCAGGCGTTTGATCCCAAGCGGCTGCGTGCCGGTCGTTTGGCGCGCCTAAGACAGATGATGGCCGATGAAGGCTATGGCGCATTGGTACTGTTCGATCCCAATAACCAGCGTTATGCCACCGGATCGCGCAACATGTTCGGGTATTTCCTGCGCAATTCCTCGCGCTATATCTTTGTGCCGGCACAGGGGCCGGTCATCCTATTTGAATACCCCGGCAGTGCGCATATCTCGACCTGGCTCGAGACGATCGATGAGCATCGCATTTCCAATGTGGTCTGGTCGGCGGTCAACCAACGCGACAACCTGTCGGCCGATCCATTCGGGGCCGAAATTGCCGACCTCGTGCGCGAACACTGTGGCGGCAACACCAAGGTCGGGCTGGATCGGGCGGGCGTAAACCACATTCGGTCGCTGGAAGCACAGGGCATGAATGCGGTCGATTGCATGCAGGACACGCTGCATTGTCGCCGCATCAAGACCCCCGAAGAAATCGCCTGCCTCGCGCAGTCCGCTGCGGGGACCGAGGCGGCGGTCTATGAGGTCGAACAGGCGATCAAGCCTGGCGTGACTGAAAATGAACTGTTTGCCGTTCTTTACGGCAATGTTATTCGACAGGGTGGCGAATTTATCGAAACCCGTCTCCTCAGTTCTGGCCCGCGCACGAACCCTTGGTTCAATGAGGCCAGCCAACGCCCTCTCAGACCGGGCGAATTGGTGGCGCTCGATACGGACACCATCGGTTGCCATGGGTATTACTGCGATTTCTCGCGGACATTCCATGTCGGGCCGGGTCGCCCCAGTGCCTATCAAAAAGGGCTGTACCGGATGGCCTATGATCAGATTCATCACAACATGGATCTGCTGCGCCCCGGCCTGACCTACCGCGAATTGGCCGAACAAGCCTGGGAGATCCCTGAGCGTTACTACAACCTGCGCTATCCATCGATCATCCACGGCGTTGGGTTGCACGGCGAGACACCGCTGGTCGCGCACCGGGGCGATTTTGACAGGTATTCCAAGGACGGTGTGCTGGAACCGGGCATGGTCGTATCTGTCGAAAGCTATATCGGTGAGGAAGGTGCGATGGACGGCGTAAAGCTGGAAGAACAAGTCCTGATCACTGAGACCGGCATCGCCAAGATGTCGCGCTATCCCTACAGCGATGATTTACTAGACTAACCCCGCCCGACGTTGCCCGGGGATTCCTGAAGTCCCAGGATCTAATCTAAGGCCCGGCCCGGGCCGGTCACCGACCGCCCCGGGCTGCACTCTGGATCACCTACAACGTATCATCTATAACGTATCATCTATAACAACAGGCCTGCCGATGACAAACATCCGCGTTAGCGCAGCACAGATAGCGGTCCAGCTGGCCGATATCGACACCAACATCCAGACCCACCAGCGCCTGATCCGGCAAGCAGAACAGCTCGGTACCGAGGTATTGCTCTTTCCGGAGCTCTCTCTGACCGGCTACCAACTGGAGAACCGGGTTCCCGAGCTGGCGATGGCCCGAACCGACGAGCGGCTGCTGACACTGGCCAGAGAATGCCCCGAGATGTGGGTCGTTTGCGGCTTTGTCGAGCAGGCATCCCCCGGTGAGTTCTACAACGCCACGGCTTGGCTATACGCAGGCGAGGTCTGCTTCGTGCACCGCAAGCTCAACCTGCCCACCTACGGCGGCTTGTCCGAAGGCAAGCTGTTTACCGCCGCCGAACGATTGGAACTCCAGGAGCCCAAGCCGGGCTGGCCCACCGCGACGCTGATCTGCGCCGACCTCTGGAATCCGGGCCTGGTACACGCGGCAATGCTCAAACGCCCCAGCCTGCTGCTGGCCCCGATCAACTCCGCCGAGGGGGTGGTCAGCGACGCCTTCTCTAACCCCGACGGCTGGGCGCTGAATCTGCAGTTCTATGCCATGGCCTACGGTACGCCGCTGGTCATGGCCAACCGTTGCGATACCGAACTAAACGCCCGTTTCTGGGGCGGCAGCCGGATACTCGGGCCACGGGGCGAGACTCTGGCTCAGGCCGAAGCCGCTGAGCAACTGATCTGGGCCGACCTGTCACTTGACGCCATCGGCCAGGCCCGCTTCGAGCTGCCTACCATCCGCGACGCCAACACACCCCTGATTAAGTCATTGCTCTGATTCCCAGTCATTACCCGCCTACCCTGCTGTTAAGCCTGCGGCCTCAGTGGCGCTACAGAGGATCTATCCGGCCCCGCTCCTCTCGAGGAAGATGGTCAAACCGGGCCCGATAACATTTGGCGAAATAGGAGGTAGACCCGAAGCCGCAGATACTGGCGATCTCGACAATAGAGAGGCTCGACTGCACCAACAAGATGCGAGCCCGGTCCAGGCGCTGATCAAGATAGAATCGGTTCGGAGTCGTGTCCAGGTGCTCCTTGAACAGCCTCTCCAACTGGCGCGTAGAAAGACTGGCGGCCTCGGCGATCTCCTGACAGCTGATCTGCTCGTCCAGATTATCCAGCATCACCTCGATCGCCTTAATCAGACGCGGGTTGTTAATGTGAAACTTTGACTGTAAAGACATTCGCTGATTTTCATGGGCCTTACGGATATCCGGGTGAACACACTGCTCGGCAACAGCCTTTACCAGGCTCTGACCGTGGCGATTGCCGATCAGCGACAGCATCATGTCGAGTCCAGCCAGTCCCCCCGAGCAGGTCAGGTACTTGCCATCGATCTCGTAAAGTTCACCGGTGATAGTTAACCGCGGAAACTCCTCCCGAAAACTATCGATATTTTCCCAATGGATGGTACAGGTATGATCCTTAAGCAGACCAAATCGGGCCAACAGCAGGCTGCCCGTGGCGGTGGCGCCGAGGTTGACCCCTTGGGCCGCCAACCGTCGAAACCAGGATTTAATCTCAGGGCTGTTATAGAGGTGGGCGTCGATTCCAGCCACCACGATCATAGTCCCTATATCCTGCCATTGATCCAGAGTACGAGAGGGCGTGAAATCCATCCCATTACTGGCGCAAACAGGCGCGTTGTCGGCGGTGAACAGATACCACTCATAAAGGTGCTCACCGCTCATTCGATTAGCCATTCGCAGCGGCTCCACCGTCGCCGCAAACGATAGCATCGCAAACTCCGGGGCCAGAAAAAACCCGATCCTCTCAACGGAAACAGAGGTCGTGCTTTTTTTATCCTGTCGTTCTTGATGCGGCAGAGCGTCAGTCATTGTCTGGACCTCCGGGAATAGTCGCTATTGAGGGAGTATTTGTCGGATTTGTTTTATTTATGCTAGCAACAAAACCGCACCATAACTACAGCATCACTACATCATAACGGCAGCAACCCACTCATCGCATTCAACAGAACACGTTCAAGGACCCGACAATGATCGAGCAAAAAGTAACGGTGACATTATGAATTCGATCCAGCGCTTCCTCGAAGAACTCCACTATGACGACGTACCTCTATTAGTGCGGGACCAGGCGGTACGCTGCCTCTACGACCTGGTCGCCACTGCGGCGGCCGGCTCCGAGACTCAACTCTCCCGCATTATCCACCGCCATGTTCAGCAGCAGTTTGCAGCACCGGCTCAAGGACCTGGCGCGCCTCCCCTGCTGGGCGGCAACCCGGTCAGTGCCAGCGGTGCGGCCCTGGCCGGGGGCATGATGATCGATGCGATCGATGCACACGACGGCCACCGATTGACCAAGGGACATGTGGGCTGTGCCCTGCTGCCCGGTCTGGTCGCGCTGATCGAGGCGACGGGAAAGCAGCTGTCGGGCACTGAATTTATCACCCTGCTAGTCGCCGGCTACGAGATCGGCACCCGGGCGGGTATCGCCCTGCACGCCACCGCACCCGACTACCATACGTCAGGCGCCTGGAGCGCGGTCAACTGTGCCGCCCTCGGTGCTCACCTGATGGGGGCCAGTGAGGAGCAGTTTGCGCACGCCATCGGCATCGCCGAGTACCAGGGCCCACGCAGCCAGATGATGCGAGGCGTCGACCACCCGACCATGCTCAAGGATGGTTCGGGATGGGGTGCCATGGCGGGCGTGTCCGCGGCTTTCCTGGCGATGGACGGTTTCACCGGCGCACCGGCGCTCACCGTTACCGATTCGAAAGTCGAAACGATCTGGGCGGACCTGGGTGCAAACTGGCGGATCCTGGAGCAGTACTTCAAGCCCTACCCCTGCTGCCGCTGGGTGCATCCAGGGATTGATGCCACCCTGTCGGTCACGCGAGGGCGCGCTATCGATCCGGATCAGATCGACGCGATCCAGGTACATACGTTCCACGAGGCAACCCGTCTTAACCAGGGCATACCCGCTAATACTGAGCAGGCCCAGTACGCCACCGCGTTCCCCATTGCTGCTGCCCTGGTGCACGGCAAGGTTGACGTGGCCCAGATAGACGGCTTAGGTCTTACCGATCCCGCTACCCTGGCGATGTGCAGCCGGATCAGTCTGGTCGAACACGAAGCCTATAACAGGGTATTTCCTGCCGAGCGCTGGGCCCATGTGACCATCGCGCTGAAAGATGGCAGTCTGCTGACCTCAGAGCCCCATACTGCGGTGGGTGATCCGGATAACCCCCTGACCGCGGGCCGCCTTGAGGCAAAATATGCCTCACTGACCCACCCCGTCTGGGGTGAGGAGAAAGCACAGCGGGTGATGGATGCGACTCGATTTCTCCTCGAGAACGACAGCACGCTAGCCCAATACCTGGACACCCTCAGACACTGATTGCGGAACGTACCCATGAACGAGTAACAGATTCCCAACTGTCAGGCGGCAGACCCTGGCGTCCACCAACCGGACTTCTGCATGCCGGCGCTGGCCTGCGACTCTCACGCCCATGCACTTGGTCCGCAACATCGCTACGCCTACACAGCCGACCGCAGCTATACACCGCCCGATGCCTTGCTGGATCAGTATCTGGCACTGCACCGCAAATTAGGCATCGAGCGCGGCGTACTGGTTCAACCCAGCGTCTATGGCACAGTCAATCAAGCGCTGGTTGATGCCCTCGAGCTGCTCGAAGGTCGCTATAGAGGTATCGCGGTAGCGGATCCCGATGTCGATGTCTATGTCGATGTCGATGTCGATGTCGATGTCGATGATGCTGATGCTGAGCTGCACCGGGCAGGTGTTCGCGGGGTGCGAGTAAACCGGCTCTTTAAGGGGGGAATCTCCTTCACCGCTGTGGAGGCCCTAGCTTATCGTATTCAACCCTTAGGCTGGCATATTCAGGCACTGCTCGATGTCTCCGAATTTAACAACCTTTACCAGCGACCCGACTCGCTACCGGTCGATGTCGTGATTGATTATCAGGGCCATATGAGTACTGACAAAGGGCTCAACCATACCGGTTTCCAGGCTTTGCTAAAATTACTGGATACGGACATTGCTGGGTCAAACTCTCCGGTGCCTACCGCATCACCACCGAAACCGACACGCCCTATGGCGATGTCCTTCCATTCGCGCGTGCCTTAGACGCGCAAGCGCATGAGCGTATGCTGTGGGGCTTCGACTGGCCCCACGTCCAGGTTCCCATGCTTAACTACGGAGCACTGCTGAATATGCTGGCCGACTGGGTGCCGGATACTACGCTGCGTGAGCAGATCCTGGTCCATAACCCTGCTCGTCTGTACGACTTTTAAACGGCCCTCTTTCCACATCTCCTCTACTACCTTCTATTGGCGCATTGTAGCGAGGTAGGCTGGAATACAATCTCTTTTTGTGGGTCGGACTTCAGTCCGACATAGGCCGCGCCAACCCCAGCTGCTCACAATAAAAGCCCAGTTCGCGCTCGAGTACCCGGGCCCGGTTTTTAGCCTGCCTGAAGCCATGTCGCTCATCGGCAAACGCCAGATAATCGACCGGTACGCCCCGGCCTTGTAGCTGGTTATAGAGCCGGTAGGTCTGGGTGGCGGGCACGACGTTATCCAGCCCTCCCTGAAAAAAGATCAGCGGTCGGCTGAAATCCGCAACGCGATGGATCGGTGAACGGAGTCGATACCGGTCGCGCTGCTGTTGCAGGTCGCCGATCAGCCAGTTCAGATATTGGGATTCAAACTTGTGGGTCTGGCCCGCCAGACGCTCCAGGTCGCTGATGCCGTAGTGGCTGGCACCGGCACGCACGCACTGCTGTCCCGCCTGCAAGCTTAATACCTGCAGCACCGTATAGCCCCCGGCACTGTTGCCGCGCACCAACACCTGCTCGGGATCGACCCAACCCTGAGCGATAAGAAAACGCGTGGCGGTGATCACATCTTCGACATCCGTCACGCCCCACTGGCCCTTTAACTCCTGCCGATAGTGACGGCCATAACCGCTGCTGCCCCGGTAGTTGAGATCCAGCAGGGCAAAGCCGCGTTGCAGCCAGAAC
Organism: Motiliproteus sp.; assembly: GCA_047633175.1. Lineage (GTDB taxonomy): Bacteria > Pseudomonadota > Gammaproteobacteria > Pseudomonadales > Balneatricaceae > Motiliproteus. Next base: position 71,580 of record JBLIEQ010000001.1, read on the forward strand.
TGTTTGAGTGGATCAAAACGGCCATCGGCCTGCGCGGTGGGGCCGCCGTGGAGCTGGATAATCAGCGGCAGCCGCTGACCACTGGTGTGCGGGGGGCGGTAGAGCAGACCATAGAGGGTCGTTGAGATTAAGTGCGGGTCCAAAGTTGAGGTTAAGCGCGTGTCTGAGGTCGCTGAGGCATCGATCTGCAGATGCTGCGGTTCAACTACCATACCCAGGCTGTCCGGCAGGGCCAGCTGTTCGATAACCTGAGGGCTTGATGCGGAGCCATTCTCACCAACAGCCGAGCAACCGAGCAGCTGCCCCGGCCGGGTCGTCGGTTCGGCGATCGCCACCAGTTGCCCCTGATGTGTGGCGAGGCTGTGCACCGCCGCCCACTCTCCCAGTGGATGCAGCTGGCGGCTGGGCAGGTGCAATATGCCCAGCGATCCCCTGCCCTCGCGCCACCAGCTGCACCCCAGATAGTCCTCACCCAGCAGCCGATAGGCCTGCTGCCCGAGCTGCCAGGGCGCGCGGCCAAACTCAGCCTCAAGCGGTAACAGCGCTTCGGTGACACCCTCGACATAGCGGTACAGATTCCACCAGTTATTGCGGTCGGATATAAAGAACAGCGCGCCATCGGCACCAAACTCCGGCTGGAGTACGGACTCATCCTGACCGCCGAACTGGCCGCAGGTGATCGCCTGGCTCTCTAGTACCGCTCCTTCAGGATCCAATTCCGCCAGCCACAACTGGGTCGAGGTCCAGGGTTGGTGAGGATGATCCCAGCTGATCCAGGCCAGCCGATCGCCTTGGTTGCTTCCCAAACTGTAAAGCCGCGGCGCACTGTAGAAATCATGGCCCTCGACCAACACCCTTCTCAGTCCAGCCGTGCCACCCGGCGTATCCTGCAGGCCGATCGCGACCAGGCGGTTGTTCACCGAGCCCTGCACCGATCCCGGCACCCCTTGCTCCGCGTGCTCCTCCTCCACCGCCAGAATCCGTTGAAGACGCGGATCAAACTGCAGATCGCCGTAGCGAAACCCCTCGGCCTGGTATAACAGACTCACCCGCTCTGGATCGTCGAAGCCCTGCCAGTAGAGCCCCTGATCCGCCTCATTGACGAACACCAGCCCGTCGACGAGCAGCCGATAACTGCCGCCGCCATACTCGTGCACCCGACTGCGGACACTGTAGCCGGCAGGCGTCAGTAGCATGGAGTCGGCTGCGCCCTGACGGCAGCGGATTCGGGTCTCCCCTCGATCAGGATCGAACTCCAGCCAACAGAGCCGCTCGCTCGAACTCTGAAGCTCTGCCCACTGTTTGCCCTGTTGCGCCGCCTGAGTAGCGCTGAGGGGAGACGCCATCGCAGCAGTCATCCTCAGCCTCTGGCGATCAGGTTATGCAACTGCTGCTGCGCCGCCGCGGTATTGCGGTTATTGCGTAGCAGTGCGCTGCCACCGGTGACGGTTTCGGCGCGCTCACGGGCGGATTCGATCAGATGATGCTGGGGGGACTTGGCACACACCGGATCAGCATTGGCGGCGTCCCCGGTCAGCTTAAACGCCTGACAGCGGCAACCGCCGAAATCCTTCTCCTTCTCGTCGCAGGAGCGGCACGGCTCCTTCATCCAGTCGAAACCGCGAAAATGGTTAAAGCCGGTGGAGCGATACCAGATATCGGGTAGCGAACTGTGCCGCACATTGGGAAAGTCGATCGGCAATTCCCGCGCGCTGTGACAGGGCAGCGCGGTACCATCCGGGGTGATGGTCAGGAAGATTTTGCCCCAGCCGTTCATGCAATCCTTGGGACGCTCCTCGTAATAATCGGGCATCACGAAGATTAGCTTGGGACCGCTGCCATCAAGCTGATCGCGATAGCGGTTGGTTGTCGCCTCGGCCTGCGTCAGCTGCGTCTGGGTGGGTAGCAACTCGTCGCGATTGGCCAGCGCCCAGCCGTAGTACTGGGCGGTTGCCAGCTCGACATAATCGGCCTCCAGCTCGATCGACAGCGCGATAATGTCGTCGATCTGATCGATATTGTCGCGGTGGATAACGAAGTTGAGCACCATCGGGTAGCCCTGCGCCTTGACCTCTCTGGCCATCGCCACCTTATGGGCAAAGGCCTTGTCGCTGCCCGCCAGGCGGTTATTGAGCTCTTCACTGCTGGCCTGAAAGCTGATTTGAATATGGTCCAGCCCGGCCTTCTTAAAATCGGCCACCCGCTGGGCATCCATCCCCATCCCCGAGGTGATCAGATTGGTGTAATAGCCCAGCTGTCGGGCTTCATAGATCAGCACTTCCAGATCCTTGCGCAGCAGCGGTTCGCCGCCGGAGAATCCTAGTTGCGCGGCACCCATCTTGCGCCCCTGCTTAAACACCGAGATCCACTGCTCGGTGGTCAGCTCGTCACCGCCCGACTTGAGATCGACCGGATTGGCGCAATAGCTACATTGCAACGGGCAGCGGTAGGTCAGCTCGGCGAGCAGCCAGAAGGGTTGGCCGATCCCGGCGGGGAGCGCCTCAGTGGCGCTGGCCTGCAATGCATCGGGATTAGCACCAGGGTTAGCACTTGAGTTAGCACTCAAATTAGAAACAGGCTTAACTGAAACTGAGCCATTGTTGTTCATGGGCGACTCCTAGAAATTCTTGAACATCGGCGCTCAGGCCTCCCGCCTCGGGAAACTTGGCATCGAGCTGCTTGATAATAGTCGCGACCGAATTCTGGCCATCGCAGCAGGCGAGGATCTCTCCGGCACCGCCATTGAGTTTGACCATCCCCTCGGGATAGAGCAGCACATAGGCCTGCTGGGCCTCCTCCCATTGAAAGCGGAAATGACGGCAGATGGAGGGGATCTTTTCGGGGGTGAACATCAGCAGGCTCCCGGTTTTGTTGGCTGGCCGATATTGTGATAAGGCGCCCGCTGGAGTTCATAGGCCATGCTCATCGCATCGAGCATGCTCCAGAGCACATCAAGCTTAAACTGCAGGATATCCAGCGCCTGCTCTTGCTGTTCGCGGGTCACAAAGTGGTCCAGGGTGACTCTCAGGCCATGCTCCACATCCCGGCGTGCTTCGGACAGCCGGGTACGGAAATACTGGTAGCCTTCACTATCGACCCAGGGGTAGTTAGTGGGCCAGGTATCCAGCCGCGACTGGTGAATACCGGGGGCAAACAGCTCCGTCAGTGACGAGCAGGCGGCCTCCTGCCAGCTAGCATGACGGGCGAAGTTAACATAGGCATCGACCGCGAAGCGCACCCCCGGCAGCACCTGCCGCTGTGATTGCACCTCCTCACGACTCAACCCACAGGCCTCACCCAGGCGCAGCCAGGCTTCGATCCCGCCCTCGGTGCCCTCGTAACCATCATGATCCAAGATCCGCTGCACCCAGAGCCTGCGTGCCTCGCGGTCCTTGCAGTTGGCCAGTACATTGGCGTCTTTGACCGGGATATTGAGCTGGTAATAGAAACGGTTAGCCACCCAGCCACGGATCTGCTCCTGGGTGCAACGCCCCTCATGCATCGCCAGGTGATAGGGATGATGACTATGGTAGTAATCGCCCTTGGCATACAGCCGACGCTCGAATTCTGCCCGCGACCAGGGGGTGCGGGGATCCGTGCCGTTTGCCTGACTCTCGGTGAGGAGCTGGGGTTGGAGATTAGTAGGGGTCATAGCTGGCCTCATTATTGTTATTAACCTTGGCGGGGTAGATATTCAGAACAGATATTTTCGCTATGCAATTGATTATGAAGTGTTTGTTCCAATAGGCGCCGTGCTTATATATGGACCGATCCATGTAGGCTTAGCTGCCAAAGAGACTCTTTCCACAAATACTCCATATTCAAGCCGATGCCTATGCTGAATAGTTACGTAGCGGCTTAAGACGACCTACGGCATCTTGTGCGGTCACAGCCGGATCTCCATGCCATCCCAGGCGACATCCACGCCCTGGCGTTTAAGCTCGGCACGCTGGGGGGAATTTTCATCCAGGATAGGATTGGTATTATTAATATGGATCAGCACCTTGCGGCTAGCGGGCAGCGAACTCAGCACCTCCAGCATGCCACCGGGACCGCTCTGAGGCAGATGGCCCATGGTGGTGCCGAGCTGCACGCCGACCTCCTGACGAACCATCTCGTCATCCGTCCACAGCGTGCCATCGACCAGCAGGCAGTCGGCGCGCTCCATCCAAGGCCGCAGGTGAGGCTCTATCTCGCCCAGACCTGGCGCATAAAAAAGCGTGCCGCCGGTCCGCAGATCCTCGACAAAGATACCGATATTGTCACCGCTTACCGGGCTAGCCCTGTGAGGCGAATAGGGGGGAGCCTTACTGGTCAGCGGTAGAGCATGAATGCGCAGGTTATTGATCCCCGGAATCTCGAACCCCTGTTCGGTGTTTAATGACACCGGCTGACGCCTGAAACCGCCGTTCCAGGTCTTGAAATCAAGCATCGGAAAAACCGGGAAGCCCTGACTCAGATCCTCAAAAACCGGATCGGTACAGTACACATCCAGCGGGCAGCCTTCGCGCAGCATCAACAGTCCGCTGGTATGATCGATCTGGGCGTCCATTAGCAGGATCGCCTCTATGCCGGTATCACGCAGTTGCCGCCCAGGCTGCAGGGGGGCAAAGGAGGCCAGCTGGGCACGGATATCCGGGGAGGCGTTGACCAGCAGCCAGTGTTCGTCATCGCTGCTGATGCAGATCGACGACTGTGTCCGCGCCCTGGCATTGACCGTGCCGTCTCTCAAGCCCCTACAGTTGTGGCAGTTACAGTTCCACTGCGGAAAGCCACCGCCAGCGGCCGCACCTAAGACTCGTATCTTCATCTGTTGACTCCCGCAAGCGATCACCTTAAAAATGAAAAACGCGCCCTAAGGCGCGACTTTTAACGGTTTAGCGGTGACTGAAATACATGGTTACTTCAAAACCGATGCGCAGATCGATAAATGCCGGCTTAGTCCACATGATGAAACCCTCGTGTTGTTGGTTGTTGTTGACTAGGAGCTAGGAGCTAGAGCCTTCCCTTGCCTCAACACAGAATGCCCAAATGACAGCGCGCAACACAGAGAACCTTGGAGCATTTTAGGGGGGTCGGAAGTCGTAGCTCTTTGGGATGAACAGCAGAACTAGGGCAGAGCGGCGGGGTTTAAAAGGATAAGGGGGCAGGAGCCTCTGCTACAGGATGTCGCGTTGACGGCGATCACCGGTCCGCTTCGACGTTCGCGGCTCGCCGCCGCCACGCCGATCAAGCAGGCTGACCGTCTTATGCATATTCACCGCTGTCAGCCAGCGCAGCCCCTCGGGGTCAATATAGCCAACGGCTCGAATATCGACGACCACACTGCCGTGCTCTGTGAGAGCCTGGTGGTACAGCGATTCAATCACCGGCAGCGAGCCGTAATAGATATTGCCCTTAATGACCAGCATGGTATCTCTAAGACTGAGCCACGGATGGGCGTTGACCCACTTAAGGTGTGCTAACGCCAGTAGCGCACCCACCAGCACCGCACCGAACAGCCCGAAGATATGCACTGAAGCAAAGGACGCGCCGAAGACAATGCCTTCGGGCAGGTTATTAAAGTGTGGCTTAATCTCTTGCCAGTTGATCATATTGGCCCCCACCACCATAATCACCGCAGCCATCGCCGGAATGGGAATTATCGCGATCAGATCGGAGAAGAACAGCACCAACCCCAGCAAGATAAACGCCGAAGAGATGGCCGCCAGCCGTGTTACCGCCCCCATGCTGTGCATCAACCACATCCGGTTAAAGGAGGCACAGGTCGGCAGCGCCGACAGAAATGGCAGCAGACAGTTACTCACCCCATCCGCGTAAACACCCTGACTACTGTCAACAAAGATCCCCTTCTTACGATTCATCCGCCGCATCGCCGTGACCGTCTGGAACAACCCCAGCAGTGCCAGTGACACCGCTCCCGGCAAAATTCGAATAATGTCAGGAATCGCCTCGTTGCTGAACAGCGGTACTGATGGAAAGACCGCCCCCAGATGCGACAGGCTGGCGGTCTGCTCAATCAGGGTATTCTCCAGGCCGTAGCGACTGCTGAGGTATTCCGAATAACAAGTGCCTGCAACGATACCGCAGAGAATCGCCCAGTTTTTAAACCTGGGCAGCTGCCGAACTAACAGGATTACCACCAGCGTGGTCATAGCCACCCTGATGGCGTAAAGATTGCCGACCTCCAGCGCCGCATTAAAGGTCTGCCAGGTAATCCACAGCGGCCACTCCACCTCTGTATTGATCGGCAATCCGGAAAACCCGGGAATAGATTTGAAAATAAGAAACAAACCTATACCGCAGATCATGCCATTGATGACCGGTTCGCTGATAAAGTCCAGCAGCCGCCGCAACGGCCCGATCAACACAAACAGCAGTTGTATCAGCCCGGCAAGCAACACCAACGTCAAGGCATAACCCATGTAAGTGGCCCCAAACTGCGGTGCCACAGGCAGTAACACCACCCCGATCAGCGCCGCCATACCGCTGTTAGGCCCACCGTGAAACACCTTTGACGGGTTCAGCAGGGCGGTGAACAGCGCACCCCAGATCGCCGCATAGATACCAAAATGCGGCGGCACACCGGCCAGCGTGGTGGAGAATGCTATCGCTTGCGGCAACACCACCACCGCCAGGGTCAGGCCAATCAGGAGATCATTACCCAGCTGCCTGAGTGTAATCGGGGTCTGGCCCGCAAACCGGTTCATGGCTGAGGCTCCGTCGGCGCGGGTTGCAGTGCGGTCACGGTGGTGACCAATACGGGCATGCCTCGCATCATCAGCTGCTGCCAGACGGCAGCCAACGGCCCCTGCTTGTCACCCGCAGGACGCGGCAGATTACTGATAAAGAAAGCGATATCCCGACACGCCTGCGGCTCTAGAGTGCCCTCCTCTCCTTTGGGCATATTGCGACAGATAAAACCGGGCAGAATAGTGGAAACAAACGAGAAATTGTTACGCGACTGCAGGTTAAACGCATTCGGCCCCGCCACTGCGGGAAACAGCACCTTCCCCTCTGCCACCCGACCCAACCCCCGGTCACCATGGCAGTGGGCACATTTTTTCTGGTAGAGCGCCCCACCACGGACATAATCATCCCCACGTTTAAGGGTGTCAGAGGCGGGCAACTCATCGATCCCCTGCTCGGGATAGCGCTGGCCCATTTTCAGATCCAGCGCCGCCGCTAGGAACCTGCTGTACGCGGTCACATCCCGGATCAGATCATCGGCGATATTGGGTTTAAAACCGTTAGAGGAGTTGATAAAGCACTGCATCTGGCGTAACTCGAAGGGTAACAACAGCCCGGTAAAACGATCGTACATATCTGCCATCACCCAGGATGCCCCGAGACTTAGCGAACCCGGCTGGCGCTCACCCCGGGCATTCTGTTTATCACCCACCCCCTGATGGCAGTGATCACAGCTGGTCTGATTACCCCGTACAAAGCGGGTCGCATTCCAGCGCTCAGCCCCGGAGAGTGCTTGCTCGCCCTGAAGATCATCAATAATATTGCAGCCGCGCTGAATCGCACGAACATCCTCGGCGCTATACCCCTGCAGAGCGGGTGCAGCAGCTCCTGTGAGTGCGTCGATATAGGGCGAACGATAGCTCACCCCGGGCCGCAAGCCGTAGTCCTCTAGCTTTTCCGCGCAGTTAGGCGTCAACGAAGTATCGACCAGACGCAGCTGCTCGCGCTGTTGATGCTTGTACTGCACCAGTAGCGAGAGCGATGCCAGCAGCAATAACACAACGCTCAACCTGAATCCGCGATGCTGCACTAGTTTCACAAGGCGGCTCATTCTGCCTCTCTCAACGCATCTTCACTGACGGTCTCTTTTAAGAGACCACCCCTCTCTCTCAAGGCGCCTTCGCTGAGCTGCAGATGATGCGCCACCAGCCGCGCTAAGATACGCAGGTCTCGAATCGCCGGATCATAGAGGGTGGGTACAAAGCCGTTCAGTCGTGAGGGGCTGGAGTAGCAACGCATCAGGCGCTCCTCGAAGGAGACCCGCCGCTCCAACAGCGGATCAAACCGGTCTGCACTCACGAAGCCGTAAGCGATATCTTCCGGCGTGTGACAACTGCCACAGCTGGGCTCAGCACCCCCAAATTCGCTGCGGGTAAAGCGCCAGCCGTAACGCGGCGTATTATAAAAAAGATTGTAACCGTTCTGCACGGCACGCACGAAATAGCCATCCTCACCGAACTCTGAGACAGCATAATCCTGCTTAAACTGCGCCCAACCTGGCTCCTGCCTGATCTGAGAGTGAAACACCTGATTACCGCTCCACAGGTGCGCCCAGATCACCAACAGCACCAGGACCGGGGTGATCAGATAGGGCGTTAGTAAGCGGTATTTTTTGTTATCGAGTCCGCGCCGGGGATCCGAAGGGTGCTCCAAGGGTTGTTCCAATCGTTGCTCCAAACGCTAATCGCCGACGGAATGGGCACGCCGTGCCGGAGCCGACGCCCCCCCCTCACCAAAACTCTTAGTATTCTGCAGATAGTTTGTGTAGTCAGGGCACGGCATAGGCCTGGCAAACAGGTACCCCTGACTGTAATCACAGCCGATGCCGCACAGAAAATTATGCTGAGCCTGGGTTTCAACACCCTCGGCCACGACCTTCAGATCCATGCTGTGTGCCATGACGACGATCGCCTTGACCAGCGAGACATCTTCCCTGTTATCGGGCAGACCCGAGACAAAACTCTGATCAATCTTGAGGATATCGAAACGGAACCGCTTCAAATAACTCAGCGATGAATAACCGGTACCAAAATCATCCATCGCCAGCTTAATCCCCAGGGCATGAAACTGATTAAGCGCGCTTGAAACCGTCTCATGGTCATCCAGCAACACCCCCTCGGTGACCTCCAGCTGTAACACGCCTGGTGGCAAACGGTACTTAGCCACGACCTCACCCAGCACCAACGAGAGGCGATCTCCGAACTGCACCCGCGACACATTAATCGCTAAATGCTCACAGGTGATACCGCTCTGATGCCATAGTGACCACTGCTGAGCGGCTTCGCGAATCACCCACTCGCCAATTGCGACAATCTGCCCGGTCGTTTCCGCCACCGGAATAAAGACTGCCGGGCTGATCATGCCCTTCTGCGGATGCAGCCAGCGCAGCAGCACTTCGGCACCACTATGGCACCCTGTTTTCGCATCAATCAGCGGCTGAAAATAAAGCTGCAATTCACTGCGATCCAGCGCTAAATTCAGATCCAGCTCCATCTGCAATCGTTCCTGAACCCGTTCATTCATCGCCGCAGTAAAGAAGCAGACGGAGGAACTCGGCAGCGCCTTAGCCTTAGCCTGATACATGGCGTTATCGGCGTTCGCCATCAGCAGATCCGCGGTCTCACCATCGAAGGGAAAAAGCGCCACACCGATGCTGCAATGCGGCTTCACCTCTCTGGATTTGAGGCGCATGGGTTCCGATACAGCAGTAATCAACCGGGACGTAATTTGATCGACCTCACTTTCCCCCCCTGTCAGAGGCAACAGCAACAGAAACTCATCGCCCCCCAGGCGGGCGATCATATCGGTATCGCGTAGCTCTGATTTAAGCCGCACCCCGATTTCGACCAGCAATTGATCACCGGTGGCATGCCCCAAGGTGTCATTGACGACTTTAAAATCATCCAGGTCGATAAAGAGTACCGCCAGACGCTGCTGCACTCGACGGGAACGACTGATCTCATACCGGAGCTGTTCTATCGCCATCATCCGGTTGGGCAGCCCGGTCAGCACATCATAATTGGCCTGATGATGCAGCTTGGCCCGCTCCTGACGAATCCCCCCCACCATCGAGTTGAAGGCATGCGTCAACACACCCATCTCATCCTGCGACCGTACCTTTACCTGGGGATATTCGCCCTTCTCTATCCGGCCCGAGGCCTGGATAAGCCGCCGCACAGGAAACAACACGTTAAACCGGAATACCAGATAGATAGCACCACTTAGAAACAGGATAATCAGCCCGTAAGTCCCTGATTGAATCCACAGCTGCTGCCGGATCTGCTGACTCAGCCGAATGCGACTCAGTCCCATCCTGAACGAACCCAGAACCTCCGCATCATGGACAATATTAAACTCCAGCGCTATCACCTCATCGATCGCTTGCAGCTGAAGTAACAGCTCAGATATCTTCACCGGCGCATCGATGCTAATCAGGCTGCTTAATAAAGGATCATCGCGATTGATGAAATTGGTCAACGGCCGCCCCTCGGGATCAACCACCACCCCATACACGACATCACGCCGATGCGAGATCTCGCGGGCATACTCATTAAGCAGCAGAAAATCGTACCCCAGAATCGCGGTTGGGCTCACCAGGGCAACGAAATGCCCCAAGGCCTTGCCTTGCTCGACCAGCTGCTCTTCCAGCAAGCTGTTCTGCGAACGCAGAAACTGCAGGGTGTTGGCCGCCAGGGTGATCGAGAGTATACCCACCACCAGCAGGATGAATTTTGCCCCCAGACGTAAACCCATCGTTACCGAGCCACTCTTAGAGGGCCGAGAACCTTGGCGACAATTTGCCGATGCGGATCATAGTCCTGATCCTTAGCCGCACCCATGCCGGTCATCTTCGCCTGCTTCAGGATTTTCAACCCCTGCACGGTGGTCTCCAGCGCCACCAACGCCCGTTGAATCCGGTCACGCAGGGGTGCTGCCATAGTCCGATTAACCGCCCAGGGCAGGTGCAGCAACGGCTGGGTTTTCGCCAGGTGGGTTACTGTGGAGGTATCTATGTTTTTTTTCACCACCGGCAAGTCAATCAGGATATCCCCGGCACCACTGGCATCGGCCTGATCGAAGTAGAGCGCCATCAGCGCATTGGGGGGACTGTTGGCAAACCGGGCCTCGTACGAACCCTTAGCGAGCCCCGCCTCTAACAGCAGAAATCGAGGGACGATATAACTCATCATTGCATCCTTACCACCACCAAAGACAACTCGCCTCCCTCGCAGCTGGCTCACCTGGGTAATACCACTATCTTTACGCACATACAGAGCACCCGCCACATCGCTGCGACCGAACTCCTTGTTATGCGCGATGACCTGATAAGAATCAGCGGAAATGATGTAGTGGTACTGATTGTAGTGGACGATATCGTAGCTCTGCTCGGTAACACCGCGCCAGAAGGAGGGAAAGTCTTTGGCCGTTACCAGCTGCACGTCCCGCTCCAGCTGCTGGCTAAGATAGGCGGCCATCGGCGTAAAGAGATCGGTGGTCAGGGCCGCACCACGACGCGGAAATACTCCCAGGATTAAAGGAGGTTCGGCCGTAACTTCGGCTGCAACGACGGGAGCCGCCAGGGCCTCTAAACAAACCAGTGCCAGAAGAAAACCCTTAAGCCACTGCATATTATTATTGGGGCGTGCCATAGCAGATATCCAGTTCAAACAGCTAAACCATGACCGCCGAAGTGCGCACTGGGCGCGCTGTCATGCCGATGAAGCGAATTCTATCCCTGGACCTCACAACAGATCTAAGCGGGCGATAGATCTGCCTACGCTAACTAACCTTTTGAACAGTAAAGAACGGCAGATTACCACTACAAATCTCTACGGACAAGCAGTATAAAACAACTGTTTAAGTGGGGTTTAACAGCCAACCCCGCATTACATCAATCCTTGCAGCCTGTCGACCCCCCCCCCCTCCCCCACCCTGTAGGTATAAAACAGGTATAAAACAGGTATAACCGCTCATAATCGGCTATGAAGATTCCAGAACAAGGGACTCCAGACGGAGGGTCTTAGCGCCTGAGCGCTCGATGATTTTGACGATGGTCGATTGCACCGTCGCATCCTCACGCGCATCGGTCTGGGTACTGAATTTTTCCAACTGCGCGGGCGCATCTTCCTCGGCGACAAAGCTGAGAACAACCTGGGTGGCCAACTGATCGTGCGGACCATAATAGGCAATACTGATCAACGGGTAACCCTGAAATCCGCGCTTGGCTTTCTTGGCTATCAGCTTCCTGGATTTATCTAAGTTCATGAAAACAGAGTCCTGCCTGAGTAGAGGAGAGGAAGGGGCACAACGCCCAACCCTAACGAGATCATTAAAATCACGCCCTGATCATGCGGTATTCTCAGGCGCTAATCCAGCTAACATTGTCAGGCTAAAGCCTGAGCCGCAGGCAGCGTCAGACTAAAGCCTAACCTACAGATCACATAAAAACCCCGACGCTCATAGAGGGCCAGGGTGTGGCAGTATCCACCAATAGACGGAAAGCGTGTTACGAAGCCGCATTCGAGGGTGCGGCTTTTTTTGATTTTTTGGGGAGAGTGGGAGGTGCCGCTTAGAAGAATCCGAGCGGGCTGGTACTGTAGCTGACCAACAGGTTCTTGGTCTGCTGGTAATGATCGAGCATCATCTTGTGGTTTTCACGGCCGATACCGGACTTCTTATAACCGCCGAACGCCGCATGTGCAGGATAGGCATGGTAGCAGTTGGTCCATACCCGCCCCGCCTTGATTGCACGACCCATACGGTAGGAACGGTTCATATCACGAGTCCAGAGACCGGCACCCAGGCCAAATTCGGTGTCGTTGGCGATATACAGCGCCTCGGCCTCATCCTTAAAGGTGGTCACACTGATCACAGGACCAAAGATCTCTTCCTGGAATACCCGCATCGAGTTTTCGCCCTTGAGGAGGGTCGGCTCGACATAATAGCCACCGCCAAACTCTGCACCCACCGCCGCGACCTTGCCGCCGATCAGCACCTGGGCACCCTCCTGCTTACCGATATCCAAGTAGCCCAGGATCCGTTCAAACTGCTCTTGTGAGGCCTGGGCACCCACCATGGTCTCGGTATCCAGAGGATTGCCACGCTTGATCAATTTGATACGTTCGATCACCCGAGCCATAAACGTCTCGTAGATCGATTCCTGAATCAGCAGCCGTGACGGACTGGTGCAGACCTCGCCCTGGTTAAAGAACCCAAGCACCGCCCCTTCGACACATTTGCTGATGTAATCCTCTTCCTGATCCATGACATCTTCAAAGAAGATATTAGGCGACTTGCCTCCCAGCTCTACCGTAGAGGGAATGATGTTCTCAGCGGCACACTTGAGGATATGGCTGCCGATCGGGGTTGACCCTGTAAAGGCGATCTTATCGATACGGGTGCTGGTCGCCAACGCCTGACCCGCCTCTTCACCGTAACCCTGGATAATATTCAGCACACCCGGTGGCAGTAGGTCACCAATCAGCTCCATCAGCACCATGATCGACATCGGCGTCTGCTCGGCAGGCTTCATAATCACACAGTTGCCGGCAACCAGTGCCGGCGCCAGCTTCCAGGCGGCCATCAGTAGTGGAAAGTTCCAGGGAATGATCTGCGCAACCACACCCAGAGGCTCGTGGAAATGGTAAGCCACGGTATGCTCATCGATCTCGGACACTCCGCCTTCCTGAGCACGGATGCAGCCTGCGTAGTAACGGAAATGATCGGCGGCCAGCGGGACATCGGCGGCCAGCGTTTCACGTATCGACTTACCGTTATCCCAGGCTTCGGTCACCGCCAGCATCTCCAGGTTAGCTTCGATCCGATCGGCGATCTTAAGCAGGACATTGGAGCGCTCGGTAACCGAGCGCTTGCCCCAGGCCTCTTTAGCGGCATGGGCCGCATCCAGCGCTTTTTCAACATCGGCCGCGCAGGAGCGGGGAATCTCGGCGATCACTTCACCGGTAACCGGCGAGGTGTTAGTAAAATAACGGCCTTCGACAGGGGCAACAAACTCGCCGCCGATGTAGTTGCCATAGCGCGATTTGAAAGAGACGAGGGCTCCTTCTGAGCCTGGATTTGCGTAGATCATAGCGGTACCTTTTTGTTGTATTGGGTCGCGTTGCCGGTTCTGCCGACCCTTGTTTATCGATAAGTCCGGCAGCACCTCTCTCTGCGGCCTAGGGGCTGATCGAGAGCAGAGCAACACAGATTTCCCTTTCAGATTACCGATCGATACTCAGACACAAAAGGGTACTTTAGAGCGTAACAACCAGTACCTTAGGCGTAGGTATTTAGCGCCTGAGGTAGCGCCTGCGACGGCTTTTTGGCAAGAAGCGTCTGAGGCGGGTTTTGGTATAGAGCGTCTGCGGAGGGGGGGGGTTGTAGGAGCCTGGAGCCAGGTTCTCAGCGGCAGATTGGCTGTCATTGCTTCAAAAGATCGCCTGCAGGCAGGCTCCCACGGTGCTACAGGTTGGGTTTGGCAGGCGCCGGGTCCCGACAACATTGTCGGCCCCTAAAGCCACAGCTCACGCTTGGAGGCAAATTTGATACTGTTATCGATCAGCCGAATCCAGTCTGGCCGAATGGCATAGAAACAGCTCTTGATAAGACGCTCGCGAATGGCCTCTTCGCCCGCATTGGCAGGTTGCAGATACAACGCCTGCAGCTGGGGTGATTTCTGCAGATAGAGCGCCAGTACCGCGGCACGCTGCGATTCAGGAACCTCCGCGGCCTGTCCGCTAACCTGCAACCCCTTAACGCAGAACCAGTCGCTGACTTTGCTGCTGATCGTCGCCGCCACCTGCGGATTCTGAAGCAGGTTCAGGCTATGACGCGACCTCGGGCTGGAGACAAAATACAGGGCCAGATCCTCATCGCTGACAAAAAATAGCTCGGCAGCCCAGGGTTCAAGGACCCCGCAGTCCTCTGCCGGCGCGCTCAGCGTCGCCAAGGTCAGCGTCTGGCTGGCGTGCAACAACCCGGTAATCTCTGAGCGCAACTCAGCCTCGGAGCTACTGATTGCCAGCTCCCGGCACACGGCCCTGCCAGCGTCTGATCTGATCCGTTTCTATATCAAACAGATCCAGCACCCGAGCGACAGAGTGGGTCACCAGATCATCGATCGTCTGCGGTTCGGTATAGAACGCTGGCATGGGCGGTGCGATAACCGCACCCATGACTGATGCCTCATACAGCAACTTACAATGCCCCTGATGCAACGGGGTTTCGCGCGGCATCAACACCAGGCGGCGCTGCTCTTTGAGGGTGACATCGGCAGCCCGCACCAACAGGCTGTCGGCGTATGAATGGACGATGGCCGAGAGGGTCTTCATCGAGCAGGGCGTCACGATCATCCCGGCGGTCTTGAACGAACCACTGGCGATGCTTGCCGCCTGATTACGATAATTATGTACCTCATCGGCCAGCCCCTCGACATATTTTGCGCTCAGCTCGGTTTCGATCTCGATATTCATGCGCGCATAGCTGCTCATCACCAGATGCGTCTCTATCTCAGGAATATCGCGCAGCAACTGCAACAGACGTATGCCGTAGATCACACCACTCGCACCGCTCATCCCCACAATCAATCGTTTACTCATAAATCCGGAAGCCTGTTAGCCTGTATAAAAATAAGTAACAATTCAGCACATGCATCGACTTGAATTATGAAGTATTTGTTCCAAGAGACGCCATGCATACATCCCTGTAGGCTTCGCTTTGGCTTCCCTGCCAAAAAAACTCTTTCCACAAACACTCCATAACCCATCACATAGCGAAAACAGCTAGGCTGAGTAGTTACAAAAATAAAAGAGGCGGTTCGCACCTCAACGTATTCTGCGATCGCGCCATACCCGTAAAATAGCGCTAGACTCGAAGAAAAGAGCGCAGTTTACCAACCCAGCCCCGATCTTCCACAGGTTTCGCCTGAGTGACGACCAGATCGATGGTCTCGCTGGTCTGCTGGCTGTCCAGGCCCGTCTCTCGGGAATTGATATGGGTCGACAGCTCAGCGGCCAGTTCCGGATGGTTGCGCATCACCTCTTGAAACAGGTTTTTCTCCATGCGGTAGCAGCGACAATCTTCCAACGCCCTTACCGAGGCGATTCGAGGGGTTCCGGTGAGCAATCCCATCTCGCCAAAATAACTGCCAGGCTTGAGTGTTGACAGCCGCCTGCGAGGTTGGCCCTCTAGCTCGATATAGCTCTCCGCTTGGCCCTCAATCAAGAAATAGAGCCAGTTAGCGCGGGCGCCCTGGCGGGTAATGATATCGTCCCTGGCAAAGGGGGCATACTTGAGTCGTTGTGCGATCTCCCGCAACTCCTCATCGGGAAAGCGATTAAATAACGTCATACCGCGCAGCATATTGACCAGATCCGCCACCTGCCGGCTGATCTTCATCTCATCACGCTTATCGGTCTCCTTGGTCATCCGTATATGCTGCTCTGGATAGGCCAGGCGCATCCCTTCACGCTGCATCGCCGAGAAGATATGGGTGCGCACTATAGAATCAGTCGGATCATCGGGTTGCAGGTCGGTCAGCCAGTACCGCAGCGCGTAGCGTCCGTAACTCTCCTCAAACCCCATCAGCACACAGGAGGGTTGCGGATCTTTAGCGACATTGGGAATATCCAGACGACGTATGGCGGTTTCGATCACCTCGATCACCCGCGGCGGACGTTCTTGATACCCGACGTTAAACCAGATCCAGCGTCGCCACTGCACCGGGTCGTCGCCATGACGTCCCAGCACCAGAAACTTACCCTTCATCATCTGGCTGTTGGGCACGATCACCGTCTCCCAGTTACGGGTTTGCACCGCCGTGTGCCGCCAACGGATCTGCACCACCCTGCC
The DNA here is from genome assembly GCA_047633175.1 of Motiliproteus sp. Classification (GTDB taxonomy): domain Bacteria; phylum Pseudomonadota; class Gammaproteobacteria; order Pseudomonadales; family Balneatricaceae; genus Motiliproteus. The sequence goes on from JBLIEQ010000001.1 coordinate 88,182, forward strand.
ACTGATTTCATCAAGCTGGATCCAGTCCCCTACATCTACCGAATTATCCAACTGCAGCGCCAGTCCGGCCAGCAGATTACCCAGGGTATCCTGCATCGAAAACGCCACCATGGCGGTGATGACCGTGGAGGTAGTAACGATGCTGGAAAGCTCCAGACCGGCATCATGCAACTGCACCATGATCCAACCGAGGTAACCGATAAAAACGATAATATCTTCCAGAATGCGGGGCACATTAAGCCGGAGTCTTGGCAAAATTATTCTAAGTATCAGCATCATACTTAGTCTGATCAGCGCCATCCCTTCGACAAACAGGGACAGTTCAAGCAGCCATACTCCGGATGATGCTAGCTCGAAAAAAGAGAGCACACCACTGAGCAGCATGCCCAGAAAAGAGAGCAGTAAGACTCCCAGCGTGATCAGCACCGCTTTTTTACCGGGTGCGTTGTAACGCAGCAGCATAACCCCCACGGCCAGACTGTAAACCGCGATAGAAAGCATGCCGTCATGCCAGGCAAACATATTTATGTGATTCCACATCGCTTCTCTCGACTCCAACACGCTCGCTACGATCACGGTCCCCGGTCAGCCCCAGAATTTTGCACAGATCAGGCCATACAGAAATTCAATGGGACTGACATCACCGGCTCATTAACTAGAAATAACCCTATTACGGTGTTGTAGCATACAGAACAATTTTTTTTAACCTCTTATATTAAAAAATAGAGCCTTGTGATTTTATATTAGCAATTACAAGAACCTGTACAGGACAGTAGCAGGGTTTCCAACTGAGGAGATCCGCTGACCTATTTAATTATTGACCAGCCATTTTGATCATAAAATCCATGCTAGGGCACCTGAGCGCTTTATAGCCTGCAGAGAATTCTGCCAACTGAACATCTGGATACCTATACCCTGGGCATAGGTATCCAGTGGAGATATATCATGATTATAAAAAGAAAACTTACTGGCCCGTGCCTATGGCTGGCCGGGCTGATATTGACCTCTCTTGTGGCAGGCTGTGGTGGCAGTGGTGCTGGCGATGGCGATGGCGAGGTAATATTCAATACGAAGATCCTCTATACGAGCCCGGAAGACGGTGAGGAGGATGTGGGGACTAACAGAACAATAATAGCGTACTTCGATGAAGCGATGGATATCACTACATTGAACGACGATACGTTTACCCTGATTGATGCGATCGGCTACACATTTATTGGTGATGTGTCTTATGACACTGAATATCAATCCGTTACTTTTGAACCTTCCGAAGACTTTACAGGTTCCACACTCCACACAGCCACGCTGACGACTGAGGTGACAAACGCCCAGGGTATTCCATTGAACAAAGCCTATACCTGGAGTTTTAGCACCGCAGAGGATCCTGACACTACCCCCCCAACGGTAACGTCTACGGACCCGATAGACGGCACTGATACTCATCTAAGAAATCACAACCTGTCGGCTATTTTTAATGAAGGCTTGGATCCAAGCACTGTTGACGATACGTCCTTCACGTTGACGGATGTACAAAATGAAGGCTCAATCGCAGTTACAGGAGATGTCAGCTACATCAATAAGATAGCGACCTTTAATTCGACTGACGACCTGCAATTTAGTAATACTTATACCGCTACGCTGACAACGGCCATTACGGACCTATCTGGCAATGCGCTGGGTTCAGATTATGAGTGGACCTTTACGACCAGCGATGCCCAGCCTTTGGGTCCGGCCCCAGTCAATCTTCGGTCGGCGGTAAACTTCGCTATCTTATCAAAGACCGGTATCACCGACGTCTCTCCATCCCCGATTACCGGTCACATCGGTTCCAGCCCTATCACCTCTGCGGCGATTCATGTTACCTGTCAAGAAATGCAGAGCGGGTCGAAAATCTACGGTGCCGATGTAGGATATTCCAAGGGTGGGGACTGCTTTTCGGGTGATGTAAGCGCCAATAATAAGGTCGCCGATGCAGTGCTGGATATGCAAATCGCCTATAACGATGCGGCAGGCAGATCGGATCCTGATGTAACTGAACGGGGTGCAGGCGAAATTGGCGGAGATACACTGGCTCCCGGGCTTTATAAATGGAGCTCCGGCGTGCTGATCTCAACGGATGTCACTCTGCAAGGGGGTCCTAATGATGTCTGGATATTTCAGATAGCAGGAAATCTCACCCTGGCCAATGGAAAAAGCGTCAATCTGGTGCTGAGTGAGGGGCAGACGGCACCCTTGCCCCAAAATATCTTCTGGCAGGTTGCTGGCGAAAATGTGACCCTGGGAACTGGCGCTCACTTCAAGGGGGTTCTCCTCAGCAAAAATCTGATTGCGGTGAAGACAAGCACATCAGTTAACGGCAGGTTGTTATCCCAGACTGCGGTTACTCTGGAACAGAACACGGTGACACAACCGGATGAACCGGTTGTCCCCGCTCTAACAGCACCATAATTAAAAAGGACCCTATAGGGTCCTTTTTTTTGGCTATGCGCGAATTCAACTCCCAATCTGTTGTTGCGGCAGCTTATTCTGCATTATTGTCTTTTTTATCAAACTCCGGTTCCGCCTCCCGGCGGCTTCATTTCTTTGTAGCGACAAAGAAAGCGAAGCAAAGAAAGCGCCCCCTACTAAACCGCCCTGCGGGTACGCGCCTGCGGCGCTATGAAATCCAGCCTGAGGCTGACAGATTCGGCATCCTGCCTCAGCTGCCAATCTCGCCATTGCCTGCAGGGACGCAGGTATGCCGTTGTTGTCGGGAACTGACAACGGCCCATGGCTCGACCCTGCGGGCCTTTTTCAGTTTGTATTTCATCGGTTTAGAAAGGGAATTTGGCGCCATTCTGATGGTGCCATTGCCGTTTCAAGCCTTTCAAAAAGCTACAAGATCACCTACAAAACTCTCCCTTAGCACCGTGGGAACCTGCCTGCAGGCGATCTTTTGAACAGAATGAAAGGGCTAGTCACAACAACAGATTGGGACATAGCCTTTTTTTTGTCTGGAGAGGTTCTCTCTTGTAGTCTAAGGGTGCATGAACCCAGCCTGGCTGGGGCGGGCGATGACAGAGTTCAACAGGCTCATAACCGCTTAATGACGTCTGCCGTCAGCCTCAACCAACGGGCTATACTTTAATCTAGCAATCAACAGGGAGATTTATAATGGATATATCCAGTTTAATCATATTCTTAGCCATAGGCGCACTCGCGGGATGGCTGGCAGGTAACTTGATGAAACGCCGAAGCTTTGGCCTTATCGGTAATATGCTGGTGGGTATTGTGGGCGCTGTCGTCGGTGGCTTTGTCTTCCAGTTTCTGGGCATCATAGCCGGTGGCTTACTGGGTTCCATTATTACAGCGACGGTCGGTGCTGTGATTTTACTGTTTATAATCCGTGTAATAAAAAAAGCCTAGTTCGACAGAGATCAGCGCAGGCGGTCAGACAGAGCGTACCAACACCGCGTGATTCTGCGCACTGCTCTGGCCGCCAGCATTAGCCTGGGGACGCCGCCCCTTCCCTTGCAGCGACAGGTATGGCGACGCACGGATCTTTTAACGACCAAACGCTCACACAACTAAGTTTCACCCGCAGCGCTGAAACGCCCTCTACTTTTCCCTACAACCGCTTCCGCTGCAACCACTCCATCCCTGCAAACATATGACCCGGTTCTTCATAGCTTATGTTACTTTAGTAGACACTTTATGGTTTTTTTGCAGAGGTTTATGTGCAGCCAGAACAGCTAGAGATTCAGCACTTTTTGCAACGTTTTCCGCCGTTCGATGACCTGCCGGCGGAGGCGTTAATGCATTTGGCGAAACAGGTCGAGATTGCCTACCATGTCGCCGGTAGCCATATCGTCAATTACGGTGAGCCGGTTAGCGATCTGTTTGTGGTACGCAGCGGTGTTGTTGAGACGTTTCGGCGCAATGGCGAGCTCTACAACCGCCTGGATGCCGGGGGCGTTTTTGGTCAGATGGGATTGATGATGCGCGGCCGGACACGCTTTCCCGCCAGGGCGCTGGAAGATACCCTGATGTACTGCATCCCCGTCGACCTGTTTATTGAATACTGCGATAAGCATGAGAACTTCTCCAACTATTTTGAGGTCGATAACGCCGCTCTGCTACACCAGTCTGTGGTCGATCAGACCAGCAAAAATGACCTGACCACGGATAAGGCAAAATGCCTGCTCAAGCGCGGTGTGGTGACGGTGACCCGAGAGACACCGATCAGCAAAGCCGCCTTGCTGATGACGCAGGAGCAGGTTTCATCGCTACTGATCACCGATCCCGATAAACCGATACAAAGCGATCCTGAAGATGATGATGGACAGGCGGTCGGCATTATTACAGATCGCGATTTTATTACTCGGGTCATCAGCCAGGAGTTGGACCCGCAGACGCCGATCAGTGCGGTGATGTCCACCGACATGGTGATGCTGGATGAAAATGCTTATGTCTATGAAGTGATGCTGGCGATGCTGCGCTTTAATGTGCATCACGTGCCTATTCTGAAGAAGAAGAAGCCGATCGGCGTCGTCACCCTGGCGGATATCGTTCGTCATGAATCCCAGAGCAGCCTGTTCTTAGTCAGAGGCATCTTTGCACAGCAGACCGTCGCAGAGCTCGCCAGCTATGCTCAGTGGGTACCTGAAGCGTTCGTGCGCATGGTCAATGAGGATGCTAATTCTCATATGATTGGCTCGGCGATGTCGGTCATAGGCCGCAGCTTCAAACAGCGCCTGCTGGAACTGGCCGAGGAGAGCCTAGGTAAACCGCCCATCCCCTACTGCTTTCTTGCGCTGGGATCTATGGCCAGGGACGAGCAACTATTGGTAACGGATCAGGATAATGCCATTATTTTTGATGACAGCTATGATGCCAATCTCCACGGTGAATACTTCTCTGCTCTAACTCACTTTGTGTGTGATGGCCTGGATGCCTGCGGTTATACCTATTGCACCGGCGACATTATGGCGACCAACCCCAGATGGCAGCTGACACTGAGCCAGTGGAAGGCACTGTTCAGCCAATGGATAACCGATCCCGATCCTGAAGCCCTATTACACTGCTCCGTGTTCTTCGACCTGGATGCCGTCTGGGGCAAGGAGCAATGGGCTGCCGAACTACGCCAGCATATTGCCACCCAGGCAAAAGACAATCGTAAATTCCTGGCAGCCCTGGCCAGAAATGCGCTGTCCCGTACACCGCCACTGGGGTTCTTTAAAGAATTTGTGATGGAGAAAGACGGCCGGCATAACAATTCCATCAATCTTAAACGCAGGGGTACGGCACCGCTGACCGATGTCATTCGGGTCCATGCACTGGCCGTAGGATCCCGAGCACGTAATTCGTTCGAGCGTCTCGAGGATATTATCGACACGAAGCTGCTGCCTGATGGCAGTGCCCGGGATCTGAAAGATGCGCTGGAGTACCTGTCTATTGTCAGGGTTAAACATCAGGCGAAGGACGTCACTCAGAAGCTGGCACCGGATAACAATATAGAACCCGATAATCTATCTCGCTTTGAGAGACGCAACTTGAAAGAGGCCTTTCAGGTGCTGAGTGCGGCGCAGAATTTCCTTAAATACCGCTACACCGCCAATACAACGATGGCCAGCACTAGCAAGGTTAGTTCCACCAAGGTTAATGCCACTAAGGTTAAAACCACCAAGGCAGTAATAAAATGAATCCAGGACGCCTGCTTCCCCGTGATTGGGTTGAGTATTACCGGCAGCGCTCTAACTCTGCCAGGAGCCAGAGAGTCGCTGACTTCTATCGCCAGGGGGTGGTAGACCCCGAGGCCCCGCTTGGCCAGGTACCCATGGTAGCGATGGACTTTGAAACCACCGGTCTGTCTGCAGAGGATGCCGAGATTGTCAGCATCGGCCTGGTGCCTTTTGATACCAAAAGGATTTATTGTGCTCAATCCCGACATTGGATCGTAAAGCCGGAACAGGATATTACCGAGGCATCCATCGTGTTCCATGGGATTACCCATTCGGATGTGGAAGCGGCACCACCGTTGGAAAACATTCTTGGCCAGGTATTAGAGGCTATCAAGGGTAAGCTGGTCGTCGTCCATTATCGTTATATAGAACGGGAGTTCTTTGATAAGGCGCTGATGACGCTGTTGCATGAACCTCTGCTGTTCCCGATGCTGGATACGATGGAGATAGAGTCCGATGTCCTCAAGGGGCAGCAGGGATTCTTGGATAAGCTCCTGAATAAGCCACTTGCACCCATTCGCTTGGGGCAGAGTCGCAGACGCTACAACCTTCCCCATTATGATGCCCATAACGCGCTCACGGATGCGGTGGCCACGGCTGAGCTATTACAGGCGCAGATTGCGCATCACCTGAATCCGGAGATGCCTGTTAAGCGTGCCTGGGTATAAATAGCCAGACACAAAAAAGCCCGGCGAACCGGGCTTTTGTTAATCAACTTTTTAAGAAACTAATTGCATGCAAACAGTGAGCGAACCTTTGATCCGCTCCGATAGCGTTTCTTAACGTTAAGAAACGCTATCAGATTAGGCCACCGGTGCCGCAGCTGCCTGTAATTGCTTTTCTGATCTCAAGCCTAAGACCAGACTCACACACATCAACAACAGGACGATGGTGAACGGCAGGCCTGTAGAGATAGCGCCGGCTTGCAATGCCTCAATCGATTCTGTGCCACCCACCCAGAGCAGCACAGCGGCTATTGCACCCTCGGTGGTTGCCCAGAAGATCCGCTGAGGTACAGGCGCATCGATCTTACCACCCGAGGTAATACTGTCGATAACCAGTGAACCTGAGTCAGACGAGGTGATAAAGAACACCATGACCAGCACGATCGCCAGCACAGACAGGACACTACCCCAGGGTAAGGCATCGAACATCTGGAACATGGCTAGCGGTACGTCTGTCAGGCCATCGGCCCCCAGTGCACCCACCTTGTTCATTACCTGATCGATCGCAATGCCACCATACACCGACATCCAGATTACGGTTACGCTGGTTGGCACTAGCAGTACGGCGATCATAAATTCGCGGATGGTACGGCCTTTAGAGACACGGGCAATAAACATACCGACAAAAGGAGACCAGGAGATCCACCACGCCCAGTAGAAGACAGTCCAGCCCTGGAACCAGGCTTCGTCTGGACGTCCATGCGGGTTACTTAATGGAATGATATTTTCCAGGTAAGCACCGAGTGTCTGTGGAATCGTACCCAGTGAGACAGCCAGTGACGTAAGAGCCACGAAGACCAGCAGCACAAAGGCGATAATCATATTGACGTTACTGAGCAGTTTAACGCCACCTTCGATACCGCGGATCACCGAAATGATCGCTAGCAGAGTCACGCCAATAATCACCATAATTTGCAGGCCGATGCCTGCTTCAATACCAAACACATGATGGATACCGGCAGCCGCTTGCTGAGCGCCGAGGCCCAGAGACGTTGCCAGACCAAAGAGCGTGGCCAATACAGCGAGTATATCGATGATATGACCAGGCCATCCCCAGGCTTTATCACCTAATAGTGGGTAAAAGATGGAGCGGATGGAGAGTGGCAAGCCCTTGTTATAGGTGAAAAAGGCGAGGGATACTGCAACAACGCCATAAATAGCCCAGGGGTGTAGACCCCAGTGGTACATCGTCGCACCCAATGCCATGCGGGCAGCTTCAGGCGTATTTGCCTCGACACCCAGGGGCGTCTCATACCAGCCGGTAAAGTATGCAACAGGTTCTGCAACGCCCCAGAACATCAGGCCAATGCCCATGCCCGCTGCGAACAGCATCGCCAGCCAGGAGATCGTTGAGTATTCTGCCTTAGCCTCATCGCCCCCTAAACGAATTTTCCCCCAGGGAGACACAATCAGAAACAGGCAGAAAACCACAAAGAAATTTGCCGACCACATAAAGAGCGCATCAAAGGAACCTATGATGTCCCACTTAATGCCGTCAAGAAATCCCTTTGCCGTGGCTGGATCGGTTAGCAGGATGGCTATCAAAAATATGATAATCAGACCCGCACTGATGCCAAAGACAGGATTATGAATATCAAACCCCCATTTCTGGACGTTGTCCTGACCTACCGTATAGTCCGTACTCTCTATACTATATTTGTCTTTTTGTTCACTCATTTAGCTCTCTTTTACAGCGTAATTAGTGGGATATCCTTAGAAAAACCTCAGGTTTAGGTTGCGACTAAGGTAGTGATTCTGCCATACAGTAACATTTAGTCAGGCTCAATTGTGGAATACTCACGCGATATTGACAACAAGTCGTCTATTAAACGCACAAACGCGACAGCCCCTTCCCCTTCCTGCTGTCTGAAATCAACACCGCTGCAGAGTCTCAAATGCCGGTGTCTCAAATTAAAGCCTGATTCGCTGACCTCGCTATTTATAATCTCTGAACGCTGCATCCATCCGTTAACTCCTGGTTTGTAACTATCCGGATAAATCCCGGCTGCCGCTCCTATACGCCAGATTCACCAACCTATACTTGTAAAGAATACTAATGACGCATTTAAAGTGCTGAGCGACTGCTTTAGCTCGGCAGCCGATAGAAATATAACAAAGGATGAAACTGATGCCTAAATCTACAAAGACTAAGCGTGTGCTCATCTGCGGTAGTTTGGTTATTGGCAGCATGCACACGGCCATTACCCAGGCGGCTAACGATCAACTGGGCAGTTACCGGACTGACAGCAGCATCACCCTCGACGGATCGCCTGAGGCGGCCTGGGATAAGGCCACGACCCTGACGGTTAAACTGAATAACCTGCCTTACAAGCCTGCTAATTACCAGGGTATAAAAGAGACCCGCGTCACGATCAAATCCCTGTACGACGATCAGTATGTCTATTTCCTGCTGCAGTACGCCGACCCCACCAAGAGTCTCAAACGCTTCCCCTGGTCGAAGCAGGCCAACGGTCGCTGGAAGCAACTGGAAGACAAAGACAGTACCGGGCACGACAACGTTTATTACGAAGACAAGCTGGGCATCTTCTGGGAGATCAACGCCCCCGGATTTGCGAAGAAAGGCTGTGATATCGCCTGCCATATGCAGGATGACGCCGGCAAGATCAACGGCATCGATCAGAAGGACAAGGCGCCCGGTCGAAAGTACACCCGCAAAGAGGGCGAGACTATCGATATGTGGCATTGGAAGAGTGTGCGAATGAACCCTCTGGGACTGATCGATGATCAGTTTGTGGATCATATTAACGACCCGTTGATCAACTCGAATTGGGGGCGTCACGGTGATGCCAAGACCGGCGGTGGCTACGTCAATAATATTAACGACGCCAAGACGGGTCCGGCCTTTATGAACCGCACTCAGGATGGTTTTAACGACTACACCGTGACGCCATCGCAGCAGACCGCGTTTATCGATACCTTCAAACCCGGCGACCTAGTCCCCGGCATCCTGTCGACGCCCTTCACCGGTTCACGCGGTGACATCTGGGCCAATGGTGTCTGGAACGATGGCCAGTGGACGATCGAGATCAAGCGACGCCTGGTCACCAACGGAGACCAGGCCGAACGCCAGGATGTACAGTTCGATGACCTGAAGAAGACTTACCACTTCGGGGTATCGGTGTTCGACAATTCTCAGATCAACCACCTCTATCACGAAGGCTCGCTGAAGTTCAGTTTCAAGTAGGCCGACTGGCTATATACGCCCAGCGGCTATTATGCAGGCGGGCGTTTTTGTCACGCTTGCTTTTATTTAAGAGATTAATATGCGCTTACACACACTCAACTTTCAGGCCAGACTCGGGCTCTCCGGCTTTCTGATCACCCTGATCCTGGGTGCACTCAGTGCGGCGACGCTGATCGGCCTGGTCTACTCCCAGTACGATTCCGGTTTCCATATTCCAGAGATGGACAAGGTAAAGGCTAAGTATTCTGATTCGATGCTGGTCGGTGCCATGAAGACCTCGATGTATAAGCATGTGACTGTAGATGCCGATATCGACACCGTGGCCAAATGGATTAACGAAGGGGCCAAAGAGGATAGTGCCTTCGAGGAGGTGATGACTATCATCGAGGCCGACTGCCTGAAGTGTCACAGCAGATCCTCGGAGATGTCTGGGGCAATCACCTCAATGCCCTTTAGTGACTATGACGACTTACTCAAGTACACCGGAAAAGGTTACAGCTGGATCCATATGGCCAAGACCGCGCATATCCATCTGTTTGGAATCTCGGTGTTTCTGGTGATTGTATCTCTGGCTATGGCCTTCAGCTCCTATGCCGGAGCGCTTAAGACGCTGCTGATTTCCGTCGGCTGGGTTGCCTTGTGGCTGGATATTTCAGCCTGGTGGCTGGCGAAGTTTGCTGACCCGTTTACCTACCTGATCGCAGTCGCCGGCACCTTAGAGATCGGCGCGGTCGTCAGCATGAGTGCACTCTGCCTTCTCAACATGTGGATCAAGCTGCCGCGGTTCCTGCTAGAGAACGATGCTGATGATTAAAACCAACAGTCTCTGAGTGAGACCTGTCTCACCTGAATACAGGCAGGCTCATCTAGTAGCGCGAGCCTGCCTTTTTTGGTGCCAGCCTGGCCCCCCCAGCTTCCATCATGCGTATAACCGGCTTTTCATGACCGTCTGAATTTGTCTAGATGTCATCCCTTGGTAGCCTAGATGTAACCTCCGCGTAACACCCCCGCTATAGCCTGTGCGCTTGTTAAGTCACCAGCACATTCAGAGGCCTTTGCTTTGGCACAGATCACGATTAACACCCTGAATAAATCCTTTGGCAACACGTCGGTCCTGAAGAATATCGACCTGGATATAAAAGAGGGTGAGTTTATGACGCTGGTCGGTCCTTCCGGCTGCGGTAAGTCCACCCTGCTGCGCATTATCGCCGGACTGGAAAGCCAGAGCGGCGGCCACCTGAAGATCGGCGGAAAAGTCGTCGACGAGCTGCGTCCGCGTGATCGCAATCTGGCGATGGTATTCCAGTCCTATGCCCTCTATCCCCACCTGAGTGTCTACGACAATATCGCCACGCCTTTATGGATGCGGGAAAAGAGCGTCTGGCAACGGCTACCACTGATCGGCCCATACCTGCCGGGCAGCCGCAAGATCGATGCTCAGATTCACCAGCAAACCTGCCAGGCCGCTGAACTCTTGCAGATCGAACACCTGCTGCAACGCAAGCCCGGCCAGCTTTCTGGAGGGCAGCGCCAACGCGTCGCACTGGGCCGGGCGATGGTACGCAGCCCGGCGGCTTTCCTGATGGATGAGCCGCTGTCTAATCTCGATGCCAAACTCCGCGTCCATATGCGCACCGAGATCGCCCAACTGCATCGTCGGCTCGGTACGACCTTTATCTATGTCACCCACGACCAGGCCGAAGCGATGACCATGTCCGACCGCATCGCACTGATGATGGATGGTGAGCTGCTGCAGGTCGCCACTCCGGAAGAGATCTACCGTAATCCGCAAGATCTGCGGGTGGCTGAATTTATCGGCAGCCCGAAGATCAATCTGCTGCCCGGCACCGTGACACAACAGGGGCTTGTCCGTGTCTGTGACCGCGAACTGCGGATCGCAACCGATGCCCCTGTCGACAGCCTGGTGACCATCGGAGTCCGCCCCGAAAATGCGCTGGTCTGTACGACTGAACAGGGCGATCTGACGGGCACTCTGAGCTACCTGGAAAACATGGGCGCCGAGTTCTTTGCCCACATCAGCGTACCGCAGCTGAGCAAGCCATTGCTGGTACGTTGTGATGTAGAGCAGGGCCACCAGCTGCAGCTGGACAGTCGTGTCGGCATCCGTATCAAGCCAAAACATGCCTTGCTGTTTGACCAGCAGGGAAAGCGCATTCCTTCACGTAAGTTCAAGCAGGAGTCCGCAGATGAGCAATCTGAACGCATGTCTGCCTGAAGAGGCGGTAAAGACGCGACGTTTCAGAGGCCCGGAAGCGTTCGAAATGCTCGCAGGGGTACTGTTATCGACACCGGCGATCTCCCTGATGCTGTTGTTTTTGATCGGCCCTTTAATGGCTGTCGTGCTGCTGTCCCTGACCGACTGGCAGCTGGGGATGGCAAGTTTCGATTGGGTCTGGTTGGAAAACTATCGCGAACTGTTCAATGACAAGACCTTCTGGATATCGCTTAAGAATACCTTTGTCTATGTGCTGATCGTGGTGCCTGGTTCGGTGTTTCTGGGTCTCGGGGCTGCCATGCTGATCGAGGCGGGGCAACACGGTAAAGCCTTCTACCGCGCTGTTTACTTCCTGCCGGTGATGGCCACCCTGATCGCGATGTCGATCGTCTGGCAGGTCATATTGCATCCGGATTTCGGACTGCTAAACCTTACCTTAAAGGAGTTCGGTATCAGCGGTGCTAACTGGCTGCAGGACCGCAGCCTGGTGCTCTATGTCCTCAGTGGCATCGGTATCTGGCAGTTGCTCGGTTTCAATCTGGTGCTGTTTCTCTCTGGCCTGCTGGCTATCCCCCACCACCTCTATGAGGCAGCGGAGATGGATGGTGTCAGCTCCGCCTGGGGCCGTTTCCGCCTAGTCACCTGGCCGATGCTGGGACCGGTCACCCTGTTTGTGGTGGTGATCAGCTCGATCAAGTCATTTCAAGTATTTGATACCGTGCAGGTACTGACCAAAGGGGGCCCTAACCACGCCTCCGAGGTACTGCTCTACACGATGTACAGCGAAGCCTTTGAGTTCTTTCGTACCAGTTACGCGGCGGCAGTCACCGTGGTGTTCCTGTGTTTCATCTTGCTGCTGACGTTAATTAACGCCCGCTTTATGGAGTCTAAGGTGCACTACTCATGAATAGCTCCCGCTCCATTGCATTCCGTCTTTTTCGTCACTTGCTGCTGATGAGCGGTGCGCTGATCATGCTGGCACCGTTTATCTGGATGCTGTTGACGTCGTTCAAACCGCCGGAAGAAATCTTTAGCAATGAACTGCGGCTGCTGCCGCAAAACTGGGCACTGCTGGAAAACTACCGAGAGGCCTTCAGCCGGGTTCCTTTGCTGCAATTTTTGATCAACGGTGTAGTGGTCACCGTGGCGATCTTACTCTGTCAGGTTGCTGTGGCGGTTCCCGCCGCTTATGCCCTGGCCAAACTGCGCTTTAAAGGTCGTAAGGTGCTGTTTGCTGCCATTCTGCTCTGCCTTCTGATCCCGCCACAGGCGGTGTCGATTCCCTGGTATCTGCTGATGTATCAGTTTGGCTGGCTGGATAGCTATATGGCGCTGATCGCTCCGTTCACCATCTCGGTTTTCGGCATCTTCCTGATGCGCCAGTTCTTTATGACCGTGCCGGATGACCTGATCCACGCCGCCCGCATGGATGGCTTCAGCGAACTGGCGATCATCTGGCGGGTGATGCTGCCCGCCTCGATACCCGCGCTGATCTCCTTTGCCATCTTCTCCATCGTGGCGCACTGGAACGATTACTTCTGGCCCCTGATCGTATTGAATTCGCCCGATTACTACACGCCTCCGCTGGGTTTGGTGGCGTTCCGTAATGGCGATCAGGGCAATGACTACGGTCCGCTGATGGCCGCTGCCACGATTATTATCGCGCCACTGGTGATCGCTTTCCTGCTGGCACAGAAACGCTTTATCGAGGGTATTACGCTCTCGGGAATGAAATAAACCGACATTCTAACCACCTAACCTACTCTCAGGAGCTACCTATGAAACTGAAGTCACTGAAACTGAAGTCCATGAATCTGAAGTCACTGAAACAGCTCGCCGCTGTTTGCACTCTGACAATCTCCAGCGGAGCCTTTGCCGCGACTGAACTGGTGATTCAGTACCCCTATGGGGGTAGCTTCAAAGACACCTTCAGCCAGATCCAGGAAAAGTTTGAACGCGCCAACCCGGACATCAAACTCAAGTTCCGAGCCCCTTACGAGAACTACGAAGATGCCAGCCAGAAGGTCATGCGCGAATCGATCATCCAGCAGCTGCCCGATGTCTCCTTTCAGGGCCTGAATCGAGTGCGCCCACTGGTCGATCGTAATATTGCGGTTTCTCTGGAGACATTTATCGCGGCTGAAGCCGAGTTCGATAAAAACGGCTATCACAAGGCGATGTTGGATATAGGTACTTACAACAAAGAGGTCTACGGCCTGCCCTTTGCTGTCTCCCTGCCGATAGCCTATTACAATATGGATCTGGTACGCGCAGCAGGCTGGGATGAGGACCAGCTGCCGACAACCTGGGATCAGGTGATCGCGCTGTCGCAAAAAATTGATGCCCTGGGCGAGGATACCACCGGCCTGAGCTACGGCTGGCAGATCACGGGTAACTGGCTGTGGCAGGCACCGGTATTCTCTCAGGGGGGCAGCATGCTAACCAAGGATGAAAAGACAGTCGCCTTTGACGGCGAAGCCGGTCGGTGGGCTATCGACACCTTAGCCCGCTTTGTCACCGAAGGCGGGATGAGGAACTATTCCCTGTCTGGAAGCAAGCAAGCCTTCTACTCCGGCAATGCAGGCATCTGGGTCTGGTCGACCTCCAACGTCACCAATGCAGAAGAGATGATAGGTGATAAATTTGAGATGAAGACCCATCAATTCCCGGGTATTAAGGCGGGCGGAATGCTGCCGGCCGGCGGTAACGCGGCAATAATGCTGACCAAAGATGCCGATAAGCAGCAGGCCGCCTGGAAGTTCATTAAGTTTGCCACCTCCGGTGAAGGCGCCGCTATAGTCGCGAAGACTACCGGCTACATGCCCCCCAATAAGAAGGCCAACGAACTCTACCTCCAGGACTTCTACGCCTCCCATCCAAACAACCAAGTGGCGGTTTCCCAGCTGCCGTTGATGACTGACTGGTATTCCTTCCCAGGGAAGAACGGTCTGAAGATCACCCGGGTCATCTTTAACCACCTGCAGTCGATCGCCAGTGGCGAACGTGCTGGAGAACCGGATGCGGTGCTCGCAGAGATGACCAAAGACGTACAGAAATTGCTGCCGCGTTAAATTATCGGTATAGCCTGAAAGAGTCCCCGACCGATCCTGCCAATCAACCTGCCCTGACCGGGGCCTGAACGTCCCGGTCTTTGTTGAGGAGAATACGTAATGACGATGAAACTGATCCATTTCACCGATACCCACCTCTGCCTGCCAGGCCAGACCCTCTACGGCACCTCGCCCCTGGAACGCCTTAACACCTGCATCGACTCGATCAACAGCGAACACAACGATGCCGACCTCTGCATTATCACCGGTGACCTGGCCCATCGCGGCGAACCCGCCGCCTACCAGCAGCTAGATGACGCCCTGTCGCGCCTGCGCGTGCCCTATCAGCTGGTAATCGGCAATCATGACGACCGCGACCTGCTGGCAGAGCAGTTCCCGACCATTGAGCGCGATGCCAACGATTTTATGCAGTCAGCCCATCAGTGCGCAGCAGGCACCCTGCTACTGATGGATACCGTTAAAGCCGGCACCCATGCCGGCGCCTATTGCGAACAGCGCCAGCAGTGGCTGGCCGAACAGCTAGAGCAGGCACAGGGCGATATATTCTTATTTATGCACCACGCGCCCTTCAAGACCGGCTTAAAAGCGATGGATCAGATCGGCATGGATCCTGATGACCGCATCGCCCTAAAGCGGTTAATCGAGGCCCATGGCCGAGTACGTCACCTGTTCTTCGGCCATTACCACCGTCCTATCACGGGAACCTGGGCTGGAATGGGCTTCTCCACACTGCGTGGCATGAACCATCAGACCGTCCTGGATATGGACAATGATCAGGCTGTGCAGATCAACCATGAGCCTCCGGCCTATGCCATCGCCCTGCTTGAGCCGGACCAGATTGTGATTCATTCTCACGACTTTATGGATAGCAGTCGCTGCTTTGTCCCCGCTGACGAACCTGAGTGGAATAAGCCCTGAGGTTAGTGAGAACGTGATGACGACGGCAGTTGTGCCTTATCAAGCTTGAGTGGTTAAATCTTCTAAAAGTGCTTAAGAGGATTTAGCTTTATTAATCAGAACCGGATTGCTAACCTCTGTTCAACATCAATCGGAGGACAGCCCATGAGCACCGCTATTTCGAACCTGAGCACGCTACTCGGCACGATGGAGCCGGTATTGCATGATGGCGTTTACGTTTTCGCAAGCCTCAAAGAGTGCGCAGGCCTCGCGCTGACGGATGTTGTGGCCAGCATCATAGAACCTGAAGGGCTGTCCGTTATTGTCACGGAAGCGCGAGCCCAGGAACTCAAGCTGCCGGTGATGTTTCGCGCGGCATGGATCACGCTGACCGTCCATTCTGACCTTGAGGCTGTGGGGTTAACCGCCGCCTTCGCAACGGCATTAGGCGATGCCGGCATCAGTTGCAATGTGGTCGCAGGGGCTTACCACGATCACATCTTCGTAGCGTTGGACTGCGCGGCCGAGGCGATTATCACCCTGCGTAAATTGCAGCAACGATCGCTCGCCCAGTGATGCCGCACTCGTTCGGGTATCGACGCGTCCTGTGTGAGTAAAGGCGGCATTTGCGTATCGCTGTAAAAATGTCAAATGTAAGGCCTGACCCCCTTTCATGACCCCCTTTCAGCCCTTTCAGCCTCTTCACCCTTTGACCCCCTTTAAGCCCCTTTCAGCCTCTTTCAGCCTCTTTCAGCCTCTTTCAGCTAGGGAGTATCTCCTGGACTCGCTCAGAGCTATGCTGGACTTTCTGGTTGATCGATTCAAAGCCCCCCCTATTAGGATTGATGACGATGGCATCTTATGCTTAGAAACTTGCGACTCTGCACCGGCCTGGTGCTGGCTAGCTTTATCAGCTTGCATTTGCTTAATCACGCCCTCGGATTGGCCTCGCTAGATGCGATGGAAGCCGTGCGTGAAGTGCTGGTGCCCTTCTGGGGCTCCGGGCCGATGCGGTTCCTCCTGTACGGCTCGCTGCTAACCCATATGCTGCTGGCGTTCCACTCCCTCTACCAACGCACAACCTTGCGCATGCCACTCTGGGAAGCAGCCCAACTGCTGCTGGGACTGTCGATTCTACCCTTGCTGCTGGTGCATCTGATCGGAACGCGGGTCACCATGCAGCTGATGGAGATTGACGTCCAGTACCGGCACGTGATCACCGCCCTGTGGAGCTTTCCCAATGCGGTTGAGTGGCAGACGCTGTTGATTCTGGTGGTGTGGGGCCATTTGTTACTGGGCCTGCACTACTGGTTGCGGCTCAAGCAGGGTTATCGTGACAGCCAATGGCTGTGGCAGATCATAGCGACTCTGGTGCCGTTGCTGGCGCTGTTGGGTTTTTATCGAATGGGATGGGAGCTGGGCACTGTCGATATGGCGCTACGCAAGGCAGAATTGGTGGCCAAGGACCCGGCGATGATGGCATTTATCGGCACCCTCGAAACGCGAGGCTTAACGATCTACTGGGGGGCTCTGGCGCTGGTTATCCTGGCGCGCTACGTGCGCGCGGTCTACCGGATCAATTTCGGCTCGATCATGGTCGAACATCCGGTTCGGGGGGTGATTAGCGCCCCGCTCGGATCGACCCTGCTGGATGCGTTGAGGTCTGCAGGCGTCGACCACTCGTCGGTGTGCGGCGGACGCGCCCGCTGCACCACCTGTAGAGTCCGGGTGACGCGTGGACTGGATAAATTAATGCCACCGGAAGTGGCAGAGCGCCAGGCCCTTGAAGGCATCCGCGCTGATCCCTCTACTCGACTCGCATGCCAATTGCACCTGTGTGCCGATATCGCGGTCGTGCCACTAATTCCTCCTGGCCATGGCTTGGACTATGTACGCCGCCCGGGTGGCATCGAAGGGAAAGAACAGCAGCTGGCGATACTGTTCGTTGATCTGCGCGACTCCACCCGCCTGGGCGAACAGCGTCTGCCTTACGACGTGGTTTTTGTACTCAATCAATTTTTTGCCGAGATGTCGGCCGCACTGGAGGAGACCGATGGCCATTACGCGCAGTTCAACGGTGACGGTCTGATGGCCATTTACGGACTCAACAGCGATCTGAAGAGCGCCTGCCGCCAAGCCCTTAACGGCGCTCGATCCATGTTTGAACGCGTTGAACGGCTCAATCTGCGCCTCCAGCTGGAGCTGGAACAGCCGCTGCGCATCGGTGTGGGCATTCACTGCGGTGAGGCGATTGTCGGCTCAATGGGGCCTCCCAGCTCACCCATACTCTCGGCGCTGGGGGATACGGTCAACACGACGGCTCGCTTGGAATCACAATGCAAACCCACCCGGATCCCGCTGCTGGTTTCTAAACAAACCTTTGAGCATGCCCGGCTGCCCATTACCGATGAGATTCAGGAACTACCGTTGCGTGGCCGTTATCAGCCGCTCGAAGTGGTGCTGGTGCGTGATCCGCTGAGTTTGTCGACGAGCGCCTAATCCCACGCTGTGTTGCCTCTTGCTGTGCGTATTAATCCCGCCTCAGGCGCGCCATTTTATCGAGCAGCCGATGCTTGGCAATTGCGTTTGGGGCCCCTGGCCCGTTGCCGCGATCTGGCGCATGGCATTAATCAGCTCAGGCACCCTGTTCGCGGCATTCCCCATACCGGCATCATCAAGCCTGCCGCGATACTGTAGTTCTCCCTGCCGGTTAAACCCGAAAAAATCCGGCGTGCAAATGGCGCCATATTGTTTGCCAACCGCCTGATCCTCATCGACCAGGTAGGGAAAGGTAAAGCCATAGTCTTTGGCAAATTGCTTCATGTTGGCGGGCGAGTCGGCTTCTACCTGCTGATAGTCGTTCGACATAATGGCCAAGACGTTGATACCCTCAGCCATCAGCAACCTCGCATCCTCTACCAGCCGCTGACCAATGCGCTGCACGTAAGGACAGTGGTTACAGATAAAGACGATCACCAGGCCTTTATCTCCTAGCTCTTTACCTCCTAGCTCTTTACCTCCTAGCTCTTTACCTCCTAGGTAATCACCCAGGGTGAAGGGCTCGCCGTAGGCGTTTTTCAAGGTGAAATCGGGGGCTGTCCAGCCGAAGTCACACACAGGGGTATCAAGCAGCATCGTCGTAATCCTCAGGGTTTACCCGGCGCAGGGTAAACGCTAGCCATCATGCTCATGTCTGGTGAGCGCATCTGCAACCGGGTGTTTAAGGGAGGTATTTTCATCACACCTATCCTGACATAGAGGGATGACGATTTTTCTAGGCGATAGTCATCACTTCAAAGGACCTTGATACCTCCCCCGAATGCCTGATAAACACTCACCAGGCGGGTAAAGGTTTGTTGCTCCAGCTGCGCCTGCTGATCTCGGCTGCTTAGCAGCTCGCGCTCGGCATCTAACAGGTCGAGAAACTCGCCACTGCCTGCATTGTAGCGTTGGCGCGCGATACTCACGGCTTTCTGGCTGGCTTCACGCTGCAGTGCCGTCATTATTTCTTGCTGGCGGCTCAGGTTGTAGTTTTTAAGTGCCAGCGACATCTCATTGAGCGCGGTAAAGACACTCTGTTCAAAGTCAGCCAGGGCCATGCGTGAGCTGGCTTCGGCCGCATTGATGCGTGCTCTTACCGAAGCTAAATCAGCCACCTGCCAACTCAGCGTCGGCGCGACCGACCAGCTTTGGGAGCCGCTGTTAAACGAATACCCCGGGCCAGACAAGAAACCCAGAAAGCCGCCAATGGATAAACTGGGGTACAGGTCTGCTGTCGCAACGCCTATCTGAGCGGTACTGGCAGCAAGCGCACGCTCACTACTGGCAACGTCTGCACGGTAACGGAGGTAGTTTTCACCCTCCACAATCGCGACTGGTTTCTGTAATTGCGGCAGCCGCTTTAGTGGCTCTGAGGTGGAGTGCTTACCTAAAGAAAGTTTATCTAAAGAAAACTCATTTAAAGCAAGCTGACCAGGGCGTTGCGCGAGCAACGAGGAGAGTGTCGCATCGGCCGTTTGCAGCTGGCTCTCATAGGCAGGAATGCTTACCTTTACACTGTAAAGCTGGGCATCCATGCGTGCCAGCTCAAGCGCTGATGCCATACCGGCATCCAGACGAGCAAGAACGATGGCCCGGCTCTGCTCGAGGTTATCAAGGTTCTCCTGGGCGACCTGTAAGCGCAGCTGAGCCCCTCGATAGTCACCGTAGCTGACGGCTACCTGACTGATGATCTGCAATTTCGCATCACGCCATAAAATATCCGCTTGCTGTGCATTGGCGCGGGCCGCCTCGCCCGCTCGTTGGATCTTGCCAAACAGATCGATATCCCAGGACAGGCTGGCGCCGGTACTGTAACCGCGAGTGATGACGTCGTCATCACTCGCGGCCAGAGTGCTGTTCTTATAGGCCTGATAGCCGGAATCCAGGGTGCCCGTTGGCACGCCATCAGTATCCGCATCGCGGAAGACCGCATAAGCGCGGCCCACATTAGCGCGTGCTTGAGCGATGCTGCGGTTTTCTTCTAACGCCTTGTCGATCAGTTGGTTCAGCACCTGATCATCGAAGGCTTGCCACCAGTTCAGCGCCTGACTCGAGGGCTGTAGAGGACTGCGAAGAGACACGTCTTTTACCTGTTGAGGGGCCAGGTAATCCGGCCCCACAGCACAGGCGGTGAGCGTGCCGACCATCAAGGCCAAGGCCATTGTTTTAAACAGTGTTTTAAAGGGGGCTTTAAAGGGTATTTTCATTGTTTATACTCCTTCCTTGAGCTCAGACTGGTCGGTGATAGCGCTGGATTTTGGATCACGCTTTGCCAGCGCGTAATAGAACAGTGGCGTTAATATAAGGCCAAAAATCGTGACCCCAATCATGCCTGAGAACACCGCAACCCCCATCGCCTGGCGCATTTCAGAGCCCGCACCGCTGGAGAAAACCATCGGCACGACACCCATAATGAAGGCGATAGAGGTCATCAAGATAGGACGCAAACGCAAGCGCCCCGCTTCTAGAATGGCATCGAATCGATTCATGCCGTGATCTTGCAACTCTCGTGCGAACTCAACAATCAAGATCGCATTCTTTGTCGCTAAGCCTACCAACACCACCAGCCCTATCTGGGTGAAGATATTATTATCCCCTCCGTAAATAAGTACCCCGGCGAGTGCCGATAACAGCGTCATTGGAATAATCAGAATGATAGCCACCGGCAAGCTCAAACTTTCGTACTGAGCGGCCAAGACCATGAACACCAACAAGATGATCAGGGGGTAGATAAACATGCCGGAGTTACCTGCCAGAATCTTCTGATAGGTGAGTTCCGTCCACTCATAGGTCATGCCGTTAGGCAATGTTTCTGCAAGAATCTTCTCGATAGCCGCTTGCGCTTCACCGCTACTAAAACCAGGGGCCGGACCACCATTTAATTCGGCGGTGGTAAAGCCGTTATAGTGCATAACACGGTCCGGGCCTGCGGTATGGGTCACGTTAATAAAGGAGCCCAGCGGGATCATCTCACCGTTTTGATTGCGGACTTTTAACTGGTTAATTTGCGAGGGTGTTTGCCTGAATTGCTCATCGGCCTGGACGTTGACCTGGTAGGTGCGGCCAAACTGGTTGAAGTCATTGACATAGGCAGAACCCATATAGGCCTGCAGGGTATCGAACAATTCATCTAATGAGACGAATTGCTGCTTAGCCTTAGTCCGGTCTATATCCAAATCTAACTGAGGAACTTTAACCTGGTAGCTTGAGAACACACCTGCCAGCTCGGGTGTCGCCCAGGCTTTTTGCATGACCTGCATCGTGACTCTGTAGAGTTCGTTATACCCGTAATTTCCCCGATCTTGAATCTGCAGACGAAATCCACCGATGGTGCCCAAACCCATAACAGGGGGTGGCGGAAAAATTGCGATAAAGGCGTCCTCGATCCCCGCAAACTTTTGGTTGAGGGCGCCCGCTATCGCTTTCGCTGACAGCGAAGGGTCGGTGCGCTGATCAAAGTCCGTCAAGGGGGTGAATACCACACCACTGTTCGGGCTGTTGGTGAAACCATTGATGCTAAGGCCCGGAAACGCCACCGAGTGAGAGACACCAGGTTGCTCCAGGGCAATGCGCGACATCTCTTTGATAACGGCCTCGGTACGGTCGAGTGATGCTGCATCGGGTAATTGCGCAAAGGCAATAAGATATTGCTTATCCTGACCCGGCACATAGCCTGTGGGGGTCGTCTCAAACAGGAAACCGGTTACGCCAATCAAGCCGATGTAGAGTATGCCAACCAGCGCGCCAAAACGTATTACTTTTTTAATCAGCCACCCGTAACCCTCAGATAGCTTTGCAAAAAACAGATTAAACGGCTTAAACACCCAGCCACCGAACAACCCGTCCATAGCGCGTGTTAACCAATCCTTTTTTTCGTGCTTACCCTTAAGCAGTAAGGCACACAGGGCCGGACTGAGGGTTAGCGAATTGATCGCAGAAATAAAGGTCGAGATAGTAATCGTGAGGGCAAACTGCTTATAGAACTGGCCCGTCAAACCCGACATAAAGGCGGTAGGAATAAAGACCGCAGCCAACACCAGGGTGGTCGCCACGATGGGGCCGGTGACTTCCTTCATCGCCTTTTGTGTGGCCGCTATAGACGATAAACCCTCTGCGATATTACGCTCGACGTTTTCAACCACGACGATGGCATCGTCCACGACGATACCTATCGCTAAGACTAAGCCGAACAACGAGAGTGCGTTTAATGAAAAGCCCAGCACATGCATGAAAGCAAAGGTACCCACCAGGGATACGGGAACCGCGACCAGGGGAATGATAGACGCGCGCCATGTTTGCAGGAAGAGCACCACGACGACGACCACCAGCAGGAGGGCTTCGAGCAAGGTTTTAACCACCGCTTCGATCGATCCCCGTACAAACACGGTGGGATCGTAGACGATCTCGTAGCTCAGGCCTTCCGGAAAGGTTTGAGCCAGCGCCGCCATTTTAGCGCGCACATCATCAGAGATCTGGATGGCATTCGAGCCTGACGCCTGGAAGACCGGAATCGCTACAGCGTCTTTATTATCTAATAAAGAGCGCAGGGCATAGTTCGAGGAGCCGAGTTCGACCCTTGAGATATCTTGCAGGCGGGTGATCTCTCCCTCGGGACCTACATTAACGATGATATCTTCAAATTCTTCTACTGTTGAAAGACGGCCTTTTACATTAATCAGTAACTGGAAGTCTGCATCACCACTGGGCTGGGCACCCAGACTACCGGCAGCAGCCTGCTGGTTTTGTTCGCGAATAGCCGCAATAACGTCTGTGGGTGATAAGCCCCGAGCCGCGACTTTATTGGGATCGAGC
The DNA here is from genome assembly GCA_047633175.1 of Motiliproteus sp. GTDB lineage: Bacteria > Pseudomonadota > Gammaproteobacteria > Pseudomonadales > Balneatricaceae > Motiliproteus. Next base: position 111,389 of record JBLIEQ010000001.1, read on the forward strand.
CAGACACGCATGCTGTATTCGCCGGCACCAAATAAACGCACGGCACCCACACCTTCGATACGGGCCAACTCATCTTTAACGTTGAGTGCCGCATAGTTTGAAATATAGAGCATGTCGTATCGGTCATCGGGTGATGTTAAATGCACCACCATGGTGAGATTGGGTGATGACTTTTCTGTGACCACACCCAGACGCTGCACTTCTTGGGGCAAGCGAGGCTTAGCGCGCTCTACACGGCTTTGCACCTGAGTTTGAGCCAGGTCTATATCGGTACCTATCGCAAAGGTGAGAGTCAGCGTCATGCGCCCGTCGGATGTCGCCTGAGACGACATATACAGCATATCTTCTACACCGTTGATCTCCTGCTCTAGGGGCGACGCGACCGTTTCAGCAATCACTTTTGGGTTGGCACCCGGGTAGTTAGCCGTGACGACTATCGTTGGCGGTACAACGTTGGGGTATTCGGTAATGGGTAATTGCCATACCGCTATGGCGCCACCAATAAAAAATAACAAAGAGAGCACGGCCGCGAAAATCGGTCGCTTGATAAAAAACTGGGACAACATAATGGCTCCTTTCTGAACCTAAACCTAAACCTGGACCTTGGGCTTAACCGCGATTTTCTGTGGGCTTTGCAGCACTGCTAAGGACTGCACTGGCTCTGTCTAAGGTTTGTTGCTCGGCAAGGAGCGCAGCCAGGGTTTCGTCGTCTGCCATGGCAACGGGCTTGGGTTTGATCTGCATGCTGGGGCGAACGCGCTGCAAGCCATTAACAACAATGACATCCTCCGGCGATAATCCTTTGGTCACTATACGTAAACCGTTGATGGTTTCACCCAGGGTAACGGGGCGGTATTCCAGGGTATTCTCTGCATTAACAACCAGGACAAACTTGTTATTGAGGTCTGTACCTATGGCTTTATTGTCGACCAGAATACCTTCGTAGGTCTCGCTGCCGATGAGTTTGAGCCGTGCAAATAAACCAGGAATCAAGTTGTTCTCTTGATTCGCAAAGCGGGCACGCACCCGAATGGTGCCGGTTTGCTGGTTCATGCGGTTGTCGACGAAGTCGACATGGCCGATATGAGGGTAGCCAGCATCGTTAGCAAGCCCCATATAAACAGGATTATCGGTATGGGTATCCCGCGTATCGGCACGCTTTCCGGCATTAGCCAGCTCGCCGTATTTCAGATACGTTTGTTCATCCAGATCAAAATAGGCGTACATGGTCGCGGTAGAGACTAGGCTGGTTAGCTCACTCTGGCCTGCATTCACAAAATTACCTTCGGTCACCAGCGCATAGGATGCGCGGCCATCGATCGGGGCCGTTACCCGGGTATAGGACACATCTAATTGCGCTCTTGTTAATGCGGCCTGTACAGAGACCACCTGAGCGGCGGTTTGCTGTTGCTGTGCGAGGCGGTTATCTACGGCCTCGTTAGAGATAGCACGTTGTTTGCCCAGTTTTTTTGCTCGATCGTAATCATTGGTGGCCAGTTGTGCCGCCGCTTTAGCGTTACTCAGATCGGCGGTTAAGCGCTTTACTTCGATATCGAACGGTTGTGAATCTATCCTGAAGAGCACATCGCCTTTTTTAACCAGCGCGCCTTCCCGGAACATAACTTTTTCAATATAACCAGAAACACGAGGCACGAGACTCACGGTCTGCGGGGCTTGTAAGCGGCCGGTGAACTCATCCCATTCGGTAATACGTTCGTGAATGACTTGCGCAACGCTGACTTCCGTCAGAGGCTTAGCATCAGCCGCCGCGTCAGGTGCGGCGACTTCTTTACCACCACAAGCGGCTAGCGCTACGGCGGCAATACTGGCAAGCGTAAAGTTTCTGATCATTTGTGGGGTACTCATAGCGTTAGTCTCCTAAGCCAAGTGATTTTTAATAAGACCGGTTTAAAGCCTGTGCCTGAGCACAGCGATTGCATAAAAGTGATATTTACTTGATAACTGCACTATTTTTATACCGAGCGGTAAGAATATAATAAGGAAATACGATACACAATCTATTTCATACTGATTGGTACAATATTTATCGAACAGAGCTTCTGGTGATTGCACTCTGTGCGACATATTAGCCCTCTGTTAACTAAGGATATTATCGCGCTGAGCCCGGACTGACTGCCCGTGAAATAGGGGCAAGACCAACCGCTAGCCGCTAACTCAGCGGCTTTTCGGCGGTGTTACTGCATAGCGAAGTGGTGCAGGCTGCTGAGCCTGACTAAATAAATATTATGAGGAGAAAAGTTATGTCGGCATCACGCTGTACAGCTTCGGTCGGCAGACCCCGTGCTTTTGATCCCGAAGTAGCGCTAGAGCAGGCCCTGGAAGTCTTTTGGCGTAAAGGTTACGACGGCACCTCGCTAGCAGACCTGACGGAAGCGATGGGCATCAACAAGCCGAGCTTATATTCTACGTTTGGCAATAAAGATCAGCTATTTTTAAAAGCGATCGAGAGGTATGAAAATCGCCCCTGTGCTTTTTTTCAGCCTGCACTCGATGAACCAACCGCCTTGCTGGTGGTAGAAAAATTGCTGTATGGAGCCGCCGCCAGCTTTTCAGACAAGAGCCACCCGCAAGGCTGCATCATTATTCAGGGAGCCCTGTCTTGCAGCAAAACAGCCGATGCCGTGAAAGAGGCGCTTATGACCATCCGCCAAAAGGGCGAGCAACGGCTGCGTGAGCGCTTAACACGCGCTCAGGCCGAGGGGGATATCCCGGCTACGACTAAGGTGGATACTTTAGCGCGTTACTTGGGAACGGTGATTCAGGGTATGTCTATCCAGGCTAATAATGGTGCGACCCAGGACGAATTAACGGACGTGGCTGACCTGATACTTTCTGTCATGCCTCTTTAGGCTGTGCTTTTTAGTGAGCCTAGGTACTCAGGGGCAAGCACTACAGGGCTCTTGTGGCTATTGGAGAGAATCAGGAGAGGCAGACACGGCATGGTACAGTACAGTACATATTAGCAGCCGAGCGCAAAGAGATATTTAGATACAGAGAGAGGATACTAAGAAAAGGCAGGAACTCTGGGAAAAAACCGACGCCGACATCCACGTCAACATCGACCTTCCAGAATCTCTTTAAACGATGAATATTAAAGAGATCTTAAATAATGGCGGTGGGGGAGGGATTCGAACCCTCGATACCTTGCGGTATACACACTTTCCAGGCGTGCTCCTTCGGCCACTCGGACACCCCACCAAAACCTTGCTTACACTGCCCTTTCAGGCTTTTAACGAGTACACATAGGGCGCTCGTTAAGTCGTTGTAAACGACGACCTCATATATAGCGTCGCTTCCGAGCTGGCCACTCGGTAACTTAGCTATATGCCGCTTGTTCTTGCGAACTTCAAACAAAAAGCTTGAGCCTCTTGTTTCCGCCGTTGCTGTCAAAGCGGACACCCACTTTCCGGGAGCGCGTAATTTAAAGGAATGCTGCCTAAAACGCAAACCCGATAGGCGGTTCTGCGATTAATATATTAAACAAAGCGCAACGCATCACACTTAGGCAGAAAAGTCCGGGCGCCGGGAAGAGATCGCCCCCAGACCTAAGCCCTCTTCTTAGTCCGCCTGGCGGCGAAGAAATGCCGGAATATCTAAGTAGTCCAGATCATCGTCAGCAGCGGCCCTGCCAAGTTCCATCGACGTCTGAACCGGCACTTTAGCCTTGTCAGTCACGCTGCGGGATACTCGGCCCTTATCTCGATTTACCGTGGGCAGATCAAGCTGATCAAGATCGAGGGAGCCGTCACTCTTGGTCATACGCGGCCTGCTTGAAACCACCTCCATAGGCACCGCCTGGTGATCTCCGAGTCCGGTGGCGACGACGGTGACTCGCAGCTCGTCCACCATCTCCGGGTCGATAACCGTGCCTATAACGACCGTGGCATTGTCAGAGGCAAACTCTTCGATAATATCGCCGACTTCACTGAACTCACCCAGACTCAGATCCAGACCTGCCGTGATGTTAACCAGAATCCCTTTGGCGCCCCGCAGATCTATATCTTCCAACAACGGACAATTAATAGCGGCCTCGGCGGCATCCCGTGCCCGGTCTTCACCGCGACCCACGCCTGTGCCCATCATCGCCATGCCCATTTCAGACATCACTGTCTTTACATCCGCAAAGTCGACGTTGATCATACCGGGGCGGATGATCAGATCAGCGATCCCCTGAACAGCCCCTTGCAGCACATTATTGGCTTCTTTAAAGGCGCTGACTAAGCTCGCCCCTGGGCCCAGCACCTTAAGCAGCTTTTCATTGGGAATGATAATTAACGAGTCGACATTTTCGGCCAGAGCCTTCAAGCCTTCGTCCGCGATCGCCATGCGCCGCTTGCCTTCGAACGGGAAGGGCTTAGTGACCACCGCAACGGTCAGGACACCCATCTCCTTGGCGATCTCCGCCACGATAGGCGCGCCACCCGTTCCTGTACCACCACCCATGCCTGCGGTGATAAAGACCATATCAGCGCCACTCAGCATCTCGGCGATCCGCTCGCGATCTTCCAGCGCCGCCTGACGACCTATATCAGGACAGGCACCCGCTCCCAGCCCCTTAGTCAGTGCATTACCTATATGTAGCACGCGAGCCTGCGTCAACCGTTGTAACGCCTGTGCATCCGTATTGGCACAGATAAAGTCGACGCCTTCGATATCGCTCGTCAGCATGTGCTGCACGGCATTACCGCCACCACCACCGATCCCTATGACTTTAATTACCGCATTCAGTGGCACATGATCAGCCATTTCAAACATAACCCTCTCCCCTTTCAAAATTGTGCTTGGCTTGCATTGGCGCTATTTTAGCAGGGTCTTACCTGACCTTATATGCATCCTTTATTACGAAGCGGTCGCCACGACCTCGCCTTTTCTATTGCGCATGCATTTAAAAATTATTCTGCAACCAACCTTTCATTCTGACGAACACGCCCGGTCCTTCCGGGACCTGAACCCGGGGGCGGATACCGTGCTGCCTGCCGCCATTCGTGGGCAACTCCTTCTCGGCAAACAGCAGCAGTCCGACACCGGTGGCATAGATGGAGCTATGCAGAATATCCTCCAGCCCCTTAACACCCTGAGGCTTGGCCAGCCTGACCGGCATATGAAAAATCTCTTCGGCCAGTTCCACCGCACCCTCTATCCGCGAGGTACCTCCCGTCAACACCAGCCCGGCAGCCACCAGATCCTCGAAGCCACTGCGGCGCAGTTCGGCCTGCACCAAGCTGAACAGCTCATCGTAGCGTGGCTCCACCACCTCCGCCAGCGCCTGACAACTCAGGTCCCGGGGCGGACGATCGCCGATACTGGGGACCTTAACGATATCTTCGGCACTCGCCAGCTGCGCCAGGGCACAGGCATATTTAATCTTCAGCTCTTCGGCATGGGCGGTGGGCGTGCGCAGCGCCATCGCTATATCGCTGGTCACCTGATCGCCGGCGATCGGAATAACGGCGGTATGACAAATGGCTCCTCCGGTGAAGATGGCGATATCGGTCGTTCCGCCACCGATATCCACCATGCACACGCCCAGCTCTTTTTCATCGTCGGTCAGCACCGCATAGCTGGAGGCAACCTGCTCCAATACCATCGAATCAACCTCCAACCCACAACGCTGAACGCACTTGTCGATATTCTGGGCGGCATTACTGGCGCAGGTAACCAGATGCACCTTGGCTTCCAGGCGTACCCCAGACATCCCCAGCGGCTCTTTGATCCCCTCTTCATTATCGATCACGTACTCCTGTGGCAGGATATGCAGGATCTTGTGATCCGCCGGAATCGCTACGGCGCGTGCGGCATCGATTACCCGATCGAGATCCTGCTCGATCACCTCCCGGTCATGGATAGCGACGATGCCGTGCGAATTCAGGGAATTAATATGGCTGCCAGAGATACCCACAGTGACTGAGTGAATTTTACAGCCGGCCATCAACTCGGCCTCCTCCACGGCGCGCTGAATCGAGAGCACGGTGGATTCGATATTAACCACCACACCTTTTTTCATTCCTCGCGAGGGGTGCGAACCGATGCCAACCACCCTGATAGTGCCGCCAGGGTCTACCTCAGCTACCAGCGCTACCACTTTGGAGGTGCCTATATCCAGGGCGACGATCATCGCGTTCTCGGTGTTAAGCATCCTGTTTCACACAGCCCCATTAACAATAAATAACGTATTTCACGATTGCTTCAGCCTTAAGCAACCAATCCTAAAGCACAGCAAAACAACAATCCAACGTTATACTTACAACCGATCACATTTTAAAATATTAATTACAAAGCACTATGACTGATTTTATTAAAAAAAACCTTCATTAATGCTATCGGCAGCTTAATGCTGCCCTTAAATTAAAATAGATATTAATTTTCCCAGCATCCATGCAACGCCTTTGAACCTGTGTGCGGAGCCCGCAGTGACGGCGATCCCTGCGTATTAGAAACCTGCTTCGACAGGCGCCTATTTACCTACACGCTCTCATCCGCGCACTGTAATATTTTCATAACTTTCGTCATCACAAACCCCCGGCCCTGCTTCGCCGTCGTAGTTTCAGAACAGCTGCGCCACCTCTTAACCTTCTATCAGCAACTATACTTAACTGTAACCCGCCTTAACGATAACCGAGACACTGAGCACTATCCCATGAAACAGGTCACCGGGGCATGTTATGTAACTCGGCCGACTGCGATAAAAGGTACGTGACATGAGTATATTTGCGAATTTTAAGACCCGGTATGAAGCAACCCAGCGAGAGGAGATGTCACTCCAGCATTACCTCGACCTCTGTAAGCAGAACCCCGACGCATACGCCAGCGCCTCCGAGCGTATCCTTAAAGCGATCGGCGAACCAGAGCTGGTTGATACCGGTCGCGATCAGCGCTTGAGCCGGATATTCTCCAATAAACTCATCAAGCGTTACCCCTCGTTCAGCGAGGAATTTTATGGCATGGAGGAGGCGATCGAGCAGATCGTCTCCTACTTCACGCACGCCGCTCAAGGCCTGGAGGAGAAAAAACAGATCCTGTACCTCCTCGGACCTGTGGGAGGCGGCAAGTCATCCCTAGCCGAGCGCCTCAAAGAGCTGATACAGAGAATCCCTTTTTACGCGATCAAAGGCTCGCCTATTAACGAATCACCGCTGGGGTTGTTTAATCCCGCAGAGGACGGTTCTATTCTTGAGGAGGAGTACGGCATCCCGCGCCGCTATCTCAAAGGGGCGATGTCACCCTGGGTGGTTAAACGGCTGCATGAGTATGGCGGTGATCCCACCCTGTTCAGGGTGGTTAAACTCTACCCCTCGATCCCCAATCAGATCGCGATCTCCAAGACCGAGCCTGGCGATGAGAACAACCAGGACATCTCTGCCCTGGTCGGCAAGGTCGATATCCGGATGCTCGAGGAGTTTGCCCAGCACGATCCCGATGCATACAGCTTTTCCGGCGGCCTGTGCAAGGCTAACCAGGGCATCATGGAGTTTGTAGAGATGTTTAAAGCGCCCATCAAGGTACTCCATCCGCTGCTGACCGCCACCCAGGAGGGTAATTACAACGGCACCGAGGGGATGGGGTCTATCCCGTTTGAAGGCATCATCCTGGCCCACTCCAACGAGTCCGAGTGGCAGACGTTTAAGAACAGTAAGACCAACGAGGCCTTTATAGACCGGGTCTATATCGTCAAGGTGCCCTATTGCACCAGGGTTTCTGAAGAGATCCACATCTACGAAAAGCTGCTGGAGAACAGTTCATTAAATAAAGCACCCTGCGCTCCGGACACCCTCAGGATGCTGGCCCAGTTCACGGTACTGTCACGCATCATCGTTCCGGAAAACTCTAATGTCTTCTCCAAGATGCGGGTCTACGATGGCGAGAATCTCAAGGACACCGATCCCAAGGCTAAATCCATCCAAGAATACCACGATAATGCCGGCGTAAATGAGGGCATGGAGGGTCTCTCGACCCGTTTCGCGTTCAAGATCCTGTCCAAGGTGTTCAACTTCGATTCGAGCGAGATTGCCGCCAACCCCGTGCACCTTCTCTATGTCCTGGAAAAAGAGGTTGCGCAACAGCAGTTCCCGCAGGAGATCCAGGAGCGCTACATCGGCTATATTAAAGAGTTCCTGGCCCCTAAATATATCGAGTCCCTGGGCAAGGAGATTCAGACCGCGTATCTGGAATCTTATTCAGAATATGGACAGAACATCTTTGATCGTTACGTCACCTACGCCGACTTCTGGATTCAAGATCAGGAATACCGTGATCCCGAAACCGGAGATATCCTCAACCGCGAGGCGATCAACGAAGAACTGGAGAAGATCGAAAAACCCGCCGGAATCAGTAATCCCAAAGATTTCCGCCATGAGATCGTCAATTTCGTGCTCCGGGCCAGAGCCAGCAATAAAGGCAAGAATCCCAGCTGGCTCAGTTACGAGAAGATGCGCGCAGTGATCGAGAAGAAGATGTTCAGCAACACCGAAGATCTACTGCCGGTGATCTCCTTTAACGCCAAAGCCTCCTCTGATGATCACAACAAGCATGCCGAATTCGTCAAGCGGATGATCGATCGCGGTTATACCGAGAAACAGGTACGCCTGCTGTCCGAATGGTATATCCGCGTGCGTAAATCACAGTAACCACCTGCGCAGCTGAGGAAGGGTATGAGCTATATTATCGACCGTCGCCTGAACGGCAAAAACAAGAGTTCGGTCAACCGGCAACGATTCCTGCGCCGCTACCAGAAACATATCCGCAAGGCGGTGCAGGATTCGGTCAAGCAGCGCTCCATTACAGACCTTGATAGTGGCTCGGAGATTACGATCCCCAAGGGAGATATCTCTGAGCCCTTATTTCACCACGGCAGTGGCGGCATCAACACCCAGGTATATCCCGGCAACAGAGACTTTGTCCCTGGCGATCAGATCGAACGTCCTCAGGGGGGCGCAAGCGGCTCTGGCAGCGGCGCCAGCAACTCCGGAGAGGGGGACGATGAATTCAGTTTCCAGCTCAACCGCGACGAGTTTATGGAGTATCTGTTCGAGGACCTGGAGCTTCCCAATATGGTCAAGAAACAGCTCCATGAGGGGGGCGACTACAGACTGACCCAGGCGGGCTTCACCAACCAGGGAAATCCCGAACGGCTCAATATAGTACGCTCACTACGCAGCGCACACGCCCGTCGTATCGCCCTCTCGGGAAGCAGCCGACGGTTGATACGCGAGCTGCTTAAAGAACAGCAGACGCTGCAACTCGAACCTGAATCCGCTCCCCGCACTCTGCGCCTGACAGAGATCGAACAGGAACTGATCAGCCTGCGTGCCAGGCTCAGCAAGCTCCCCTTTCTCGATACGTTTGACCTGAAATACAACAATCTGATCCGTATCCCTGTGCCTAGCTCCAAGGCGGTGATGTTTTGCGTGATGGATGTTTCCGGCTCTATGACCCAGTCGGTCAAGGATGTCGCCAAACGTTTCTTTCTGCTGCTGTACCTGTTTTTGAAACGCTCCTATAAACAGATCGATGTGATCTTTATCCGCCACCACACCCAGGCCAAGGAGGTCGACGAGGAGGAGTTCTTTTACTCCCGGGAAACCGGCGGCACTATCGTTTCCAGCGCTATATCCATGACCGCTGACATCATCGCCGAACGCTATCCCGCCTCGCAATGGAACATCTACATCGCCCAGGCTTCAGATGGGGATAACTGGGATGGTGATTCAGAGGCCTGCCGCGAGCTCTTACTTAACAGGATAATGCCGCTGGTACAGTATTTTGCCTACGTCGAAATCACCACCGGCGAGCACCAGAACCTTTGGCTACAATACGAGAAGATACGTGCAGCTCATCCTGACTATTTCGCGATGGCAAAGATCGAGGACACCGCCGATATCTATCCGGTATTTCGTCAGCTATTCGCGCGCCGTGAGGTATAGGTCAACTACTCTCCTCTAGAGGGAACGACCAACCCACAGACGCCCGATTATCACTCCCAAGCTTTACCTTCCTATATCTACATTGCGAGGCCGATATGAATGCTAAAAAACCTATATCGACCGGTTCTGAATGGACCTTTGACCTGCTGCGGCAGTACGACCAGGAGATCGCCAAGTCGGCGCAAAAATTTGGCCTTGACACCTATCCCAATCAGATCGAGGTAATTTCCTCCGAACAGATGATGGATGCCTATGCCTCGGTGGGGATGCCGCTCAACTACAACCACTGGTCATTCGGCAAACAATTTTTGAGCACCCAACAGAACTACCAGCGCGGGCATATGGGGCTGGCCTACGAAATCGTTATCAACTCCTCGCCCGCCATCGCTTATCTGATGGAGGAGAACACCATCTGCATGCAGGCCCTGGTCATCGCCCACGCCTGCTACGGACATAACTCATTCTTTAAAGGAAATTATCTGTTCCGGACCTGGACCAACGCCAGCGCTATCATCGACTATCTGTTATTTGCAAAACGGTACATTGCCGAGTGTGAGGAGCGCCACGGTATCGAAGAGGTAGAGACCCTACTTGACTCCTGCCATGCGCTGATGAATTACGGGGTTAACCGCTATAAACGCCCCAGTCCGATCTCCGCCGAGGAGGAGAACAAACGCCAGCAAACCCGCTCGGACATCCTCCAGCAGCAGGTCAATAAACTCTGGGACACAATTCCAAAACCAGCAGACGGCAAGGATAGAAGAAAACAACACCGCCGTTTCCCTAAGGAACCGGAAGAGAACATCCTCTATTTTTTAGAGAAAAACGCGCCCTTGCTAGAATCCTGGCAGCGTGAAATTATCCGCATCGTGCGCAAGATTGCCCAATATTTTTATCCACAAAAACAGACTCAGGTAATGAACGAAGGCTGGGCCTGTTTCTGGCACTACACCTTGCTGCACGATCTCTATGATCAGGGGCTGGTCAACGACGGCTTCATGATGGAGTTTTTACATTCGCACTCCAGCGTCGTCTATCAACCGGCGTTCGACAGCCCCCATTTTAACGGTATTAATCCCTATACGTTGGGCTACAGCATGATGCAGGATATCCGCCGCATCTGCGAGCACCCCAGCGAAGAGGACAGGGAATGGTTTCCGGAGATCGCCGGCTCCGACTGGCAACAGACGCTCGACGATGCGATGCGTAACTATAAGGATGAGAGCTTTATCCAGCAGTTTCTCTCCCCAAAACTGATGCGCGACCTGCACCTGTTCAGCATCGTCGATAACGAAAAAAACAAGCACCTGCGGGTAGCCGCGATCCATAATCGGGAGGGTTATCACCAAATTCGCCGGGACCTGGCTGAACAGTACAACCTCGGCTCTCGTGAGCCCAATATCCAGGTATGGGATGTCAATGTCCGGGGCGATCGCTCCCTGACCTTACGCCACTTTCAACACAATGAGCGTCCACTTGGCGACAGTACCACCGAGATGCTCAAACATCTGCACCGGTTATGGCGGTTTGATGTGCATCTCGAATCGATGCGCGATACTGAGCTAATTAAGTCCGAGCACTGCCCGCCGCGTGTCACTAAAACCCAGCTCGTCTGAAGCAGTGCAGCCTGGATCAGGCTACTTTCTACCCACAAAATGCCGACCCACAATACTCCTGGCCGCCAGGCGTGCCACGGCATAACCCAGACAGACCCCCAAGCCGTTAGCGGCCAGATCCAGCCATTCGCCGTAACGATTGACGTGGGGCTGGATCAATTCTATCGCGCCACTCCAACCGAACAACAGCAGACCCAGCAGCAACAAGTGCCTGGGGTTACGCAACGCACTGGGAAACATCAACGACGCATAGGCCAGCAAATGGTGCGTCTTGTCACTGCCGGGTACCGAGGGAAGGGACTCGGCGGGCCATAATGACAGCACGCTGATCACCAGCAGATTGAAAAGCGTTATGGGGAGCCAGTGGCGCTGTATAAAAAGAAGAATGTTTAACATGAGATCCTTAACGTTAGAGGATTGAGGCCCGCAAATAAAAACGCCCGCGCTGTTTCCAGCGCGGGCGTTTTATAGGCTAACCGAGGCTACAGAACCAGGCGGCGCACATCGCTCAGCAGTTTACCCAGCGTGGTCATAAACATGCCGGCATCAACACCATTGATGGCACGGTGATCATAGGAGAGCGCCAGAGGCAGCATCTTACGCGGTACAAACTCTTTGCCATTCCAGACCGGCTTGATGTCTGCACGCGAGACGCCCAGAATTCCAACTTCAGGGGCCGATACGATCGGCGTAAAGCCGGTGCCGCCGATATTACCCAGGCTGGAGATCGTAAAGCAGCCACCCTGCATCTCGGCGGGCGTCAACTTACGCGCTTTCGCCTTAGCACCCAACTCAGCCGCTTCTGCCGCCAGCTGGTAGATAGACTTCTTATCCACATCCTTGATGACCGGTACCATCAGCCCCGCCGGCGTATCCATCGCCACCCCGATATTGATGAACTTCTTATGAACGATATGTTCACCGTCAGAATGCATCGATACGTTGAAGTTAGGATGCGCCTTCAAGGCGGCCGCGACAGCCTTAAGCAGGAATGGCAGCGGTGTTACCCGCACACCCGCCTTCTCTGCATCGGCCTTAATATCCCCTCGGAACTTCTCCAGCTCGGTGATATCGATATCATCGAACTGCGTTACATGGGGAATATTCAGCCAGCAACGGGTCATGTTGGCTGCGGTGAGCTTCTTGATCTTGGACATCTTCTCCAGCTCGATCTCGCCGAACTTGGAAAAATCAATCGCTGGGATCGCCGGAATACCAGAACCGCCGGAAAGAGCAGCAGTTGCAGCAGCCTGAGGCTTGGCCGCACCTGCTAACGCCTGTTTCACGTAAGCCTGAACGTCCTCCTTGAGAATCCGTGCTTTGGGACCACTGCCTTTGACTAAGGCCAGATCAACGCCGAATTGACGCGCAATCGCGCGCACCGCAGGACCGGCATGCACATTCTTGTTTGCCTGTTCGAGCTTGGCCAGGTCCTTAGACGGGGCCTTGGCTGCTGGCGCACTAGCAGCCGCGGGAGCTGCCGCAGCAACAGGAGCAGGTGCCGCGGCCGCAGGAGCCGAAGCAACTGCGCCACCGGCAACTTCCAGCTCCAGGATCAGATCCCCTTCGCTGACGGTGTCACCCTCTTTAATCTTGACCGATTTAACAACACCGCCCTTGGGGGCCGGCACTTCCATCGAGGCCTTGTCAGTTTCCAGCACGATCACTGAATCGCCTTCCGCGATGGTATCGCCTGCTTTGACGCAGACCTCGATTACGTCGACATTTTCACTGCCGCCGATATCGGGCACCGTCACCGGCTCTACGCCACCTGCGACAGGGGCTGCAGCGACAGGAGCCGCAGCAGCAGGTGCCGCAGTGACAGGTGCCGCAGCCACTGGAGCAGGTGCAGCCGCACCACCGGCAACCTCAAGCTCAAGGATCAGATCCCCTTCGCTGACGGTACCGCCCTCGGTGACACTGATGGACTTGACCACCCCACCCTTAGGCGCCGGGACTTCCATCGAAGCCTTGTCGGTCTCCAGCACGATCAGCGAATCGCCTTCCGCGATGGTATCGCCCACTTTGACGCAAACCTCGATCACGTCGACATTTTCACCGCCGCCGATATCCGGCACTGTCACCGCTTCCACACTGCCCGCTGCCGTAGCTGCAGGCGCCGCAGCAGATGCCGGTGTGGGTGCAGCAGCCGCAGGAGCCGCCGCAGCAGATGCCGGTGCGGGTGCTGCAGCCGCAGGAGCCGCCGCAGCCGCGCCGGTCTCCAGCTCGACAATCACGTCACCCTCTTTGCAGGTATCGCCTTCTTTGATCAATATTTTGGTGATGACACCGCCCTCGGAGGCGGGTACTTCCATCGAAGCCTTGTCGGTTTCCAATACAATCAAAGAGTCACCCTCTTTAATCGTATCGCCAACCTTGACGCAAACCTCAATAACATCGACGGCATCATCGCTGCCAATATCCGGAACACTGATGTTTGTCACGCTCACTGTGTTATCCCTCTGGTAATCTCGTGTTCAATCGCTGGCCGTTACACGGTCGTCGGATTCGGCTTTTCAGGATTGATATTATATTTCTTGATCGCCGCACTGACGTCAGCAGGCTTAATCGTGCCCTCATCGGCCAAGGCTTTAAGCGCTGCCACAACGACGTAGTAGCGATTCACCTCGAAGAATTCCCGCAGCTTGGCACGAGTATCACTACGACCGAAGCCATCGGTACCCAGCACTCGGTAAAGGCCCGGGACGAACTCGCGGATCTGATCAGGGTAGGATTTAATGTAATCGGTCGAGGCAATAACGGGCCCCTCGGCATCATTCAGGCACTGAGTCACGTAGGGCACTCGTGGCTGATCTTCCGGATGCAGCATATTCCAGCGCGAACAATCGAGCGCGTCACGACGCAATTCGTTAAAGCTGGTCGCGCTCCAGACATCGGACTCGACACCGTAGTCGGCACGCAGAATATCAGCCGCCGCACGCACTTCACGCAGGATCGTGCCGCTGCCCAGCAGCTGGACTCGCTTCTTGGCGCCGGCCTTGCCCTCTTCCAGCTTGTACAGACCCTTGATAATGCCTGCCTCGGAACCGGCCGGCAGCGCGGGCTGATGGTAATTCTCGTTCATCACCGTCAGGTAATAGAACTTGTTCTCCTTGTCTTCATACATCCGCTTCATGCCGTTCTGGATAATCACCGCCAACTCGTAGCCGTAGGTGGCATCGTAGGAGACACAGTTGGGGATCATCGCCGCCAGCAGTAGGCTGTGACCATCTTCGTGCTGCAGACCCTCACCATTCAGCGTGGTCCGGCCGGCAGTGGCACCGATCAGGAAGCCGCGCGCCTGGCTGTCAGCAGCCGCCCAGGCCAGATCCATGGTGCGCTGAAAACCGAACATCGAGTAAGTGATATAGAACGGGATCAGGGTGCAGTTGTTGTTGCTGTAGGAGGTCGCCGCCGCGATCCAGGCCGACATGGAACCGGATTCGTTGATTCCCTCTTCCAGGATCTGACCCGTCTTGGACTCCTTGTACCACATGATCTGATCGCGATCGTGGGGCAGATAGTTCTGACCCTCAGAGGTGTAAATTCCTAGCTGGCGGAACATCCCTTCCATACCGAAGGTACGGGCCTCGTCAGGTACGATAGGTACGATTCTGGCACCTATATTCTTGTCCTTGGCCAGGGTCGACAGGGTGCGTACGAAGGACATGGTGGTGGAGATTTCGCGCTTGCCGCTGTCCTTCAGCTGGCTGCTCAGATCTTCCAGAGGCGGGATCTGCAGCGCCTCGAAATCACTGCGCCGCTTGGGACAGCTGCCGCCCAGTTTCTCGCGACGCCCCATCATGTACTTGAGTTCGGGGCTGTCGGGTGCCGGACGGTAATAGGGCACCGACTTGAGCTGCTCATCGTCCAGCGGGATGCTGTAACGGTCACGGAAGTCGACCAGATCATCCATCGCCAACTTCTTCAGCGAGTGAGTATCGTTCTTGGCTTCGCCGGACTTGCCGGTGCCGTAACCCTTGACGGTCTGCGCCAGGATCACGGTGGGCTGCCCCTTGTGGTTGACAGCCTGGTTAAAGGCCGCATACACCTTGTAGGGATCATGGCCACCGCGGTTGAGGTTCAGGATATCATCATCGGACATATCCTTGACCAGCTCCAGCAGTTCAGGACTGCTACCGAAGAAGTTCTCGCGGGTGTAAGCGCCTCCGTTAGCCTTGCAGTTCTGCAACTCACCATCACAGACTTCGTTCATCCGTTTGATCAATAAGCCCTTTGTGTCTTTTGCGAACAATGGATCCCAATGCCGGCCCCAGAGCACCTTGATGACGTTCCAGCCGGCACCGCGGAACTCACCTTCGAGCTCCTGCACGATCTTGCCGTTACCGCGTACCGGGCCATCCAGACGCTGCAGGTTGCAGTTGACCACGAAGATCAGGTTTTCCAGATTTTCACGACCGGCCAGCGAGATGGCACCCAGAGATTCCGGCTCATCACACTCGCCGTCACCCAGGAAGGCCCAGACCTTACGATCGCCACGATCGATCAGATCGCGGGCGGAAAGATAGCGCATCACGTGCGCCTGATAGATCGCCTGAATCGGCCCCAGCCCCATGGAAACGGTCGGAAACTGCCAGAAATCGGGCATCAGCCAAGGGTGCGGATACGAAGACAACCCCTTACCGTCGACTTCGCGACGATAGTTGTCGAGCTGCTCTTCGGTCAGCCGGCCTTCCAGATAGGCACGCGCATAGATGCCGGGAGAGATATGGCCTTGGAAGAAGATCAGGTCACCCTCTTGCTCCCCTTCGGAACCGCGGAAAAAATAGTTAAAGCCGATATCATAGAGCGTGGCCGAGGAGGAGAAACTGGAGATGTGACCACCCAGACCCTCATCATTATCGTTGGCACGCATCACCATCGCCATCGCATTCCAGCGGATCAACGAACGGATCCGGCGCTCCATAAACAGATCGCCCGGTAGCGGGCTCTCATCTTTAGGATTGATGGTATTGCAGTACGGCGTGGTAATCGAATTCTCGATCTCAGCGCCAAGGTAACGTGCCTTTTCACCTAACATTGCCAGTAAATATTTAGCTCGCTCCGAGCCCTCCGAGCTAGCTACCGAAGCAAGGGCGTCGAGCCACTCCTGAGTTTCAATAGGATCGATATCGTCGTTCTGCACCATCGTGAGCTCCATAAAGCGCCTTTTTTGTTTTCACTTAACGAATTCAGTCGTTAAGACAAGATAAACACGGAATATCAAGCACGCCGCCGTGCAGCACTTACTGTGTTGATAAAAAGTGTAGCTATACTACAAAAACAATAAAAAATTGTCTATAAAACAATCAAAAATTGAGAAAAAAAGCCTTCTAAGTAATAAAACTACATGAAATCACTTACTCAAACCTGACCTCCTGAGCGACCTCTCCTGCCGGGCGGCCTCCTTACCATAGTCAGACACAACCTCTTCGACATAAGCAAGATGCGCATGCGCGGCCTGACGCGCAAGCAGAGGATTACCGTCGAAGATCGCCTCCATCAACACTTTATGCTGACCGTGAATCTTAGAACGATGACCTCGTTGTGGATACACATGCTCAAGATTGTTCATAATGTTTTTCTCGACCAGACCCAGCAGCGCACGCATCGTATGCAGCAACACGACATTATGCGAAGCCTCTGCGATCCGCAGATGAAACTCCACATCCGCCCTCACCTCTTCAGTAAAGGACTTAGCCTCGTGATGGCGCTCCAGCTCATCATAAACTTTGCGGATAGATTTTCGATCGGCCTCGGTACTGCGCAGGGCCGCATAATAGGCAGCAACACCTTCCAGGGCCTGACGAAACTCCAACAGATCCCCCTGAGCTTCCGGGTGCGTTGAAAACAGGGTTAACAGCGGATCGACATAACCCCCATCCAGCGTCTCCGAGACATAGGTTCCGCCACCCTGGCGGCTGTTAAGCAACCCTCTGGCGACCAGCTTTTGCACCGCCTCACGCAAAGAGGGGCGCGACACCTCAAACTGCAACGCGAGCGCGCGCTCGGAAGGCAACTTTTGCCCCGGCTTTAAACTACCCTCTAAGATCATGCTTTCCAAGTCATCCACGATAACATCGGAAATCTTGGGCTGTTTGACACGTTTATACGTCATCTATCATTCCGTAAACTGGTATTACCACTTTTTAAATACTTGCATTTATACCATGAGATAAAATAATTGCAACTCAAAAGCCCGGGCATCAACGAACAGCTCGCCGTTCGTTGATTATTATTTACACGACTACTTGAACCGCTATCCACATGGTTATTCAAATAGATAGGAACAATAATGATCAAATATCAAACAATTATCCCCAAGTCTACTTGACAGCAGACACCTCCGTACTTACGATAGCAGGGGTAGGAATAAATTGGTATTACCACTTTACCAATTTGCTCAGGCCAAGCACTAAAAACATATAATAAATCGCACCCTCGAGGACTCAACATGAGAAAGTTTGCCCGCACTGCCGTGAGCGCCGTAGCCCTGACCGCTGCTGTCTCAGCAACCTTACCCGCAAACGCCGCCGAAAAAACTCTGCTTAAAACACCGATCGCGTTCGGCTCCCACCTGCCGGCACTGGGCACCCCTATCAAGTGGGTTTCAGAGCAGCTGCCGATCATGAGTGAAAATAAGCTCCGAATGAAGATCTATGAGCCGGGCAAGCTGGTCGCACCGGGTGAAATTCTGGGCGCGGTCTCCAGCGGCAAGGTTAACTCAGGTTACGCCACCGCCGGTTACTGGCAGGGCAAGATGCCTGCAGCCGCACTGTTTTCTGCCGTGCCCTTCGGCCCCGAAGCCGGTGAATATCTGGCGTGGATGTACTACGGTAACGGTCTTAGCCTGTATCAGGAGATGTACGATAACGGCGGCTACAACGTTAAGGTACTCCCCTGCGCGATCATCTCCCCCGAAACTTCGGGCTGGTTCAAGAAGCCGATCGACACGCCTGAGGATCTTAAGGGTTTGAACATGCGTTTCTTCGGCCTGGGTGCCAGCGTTATGGAGAAGATGGGTGTCAGCACCTCGCAACTGCCCGGTGGCGAGATCTTTGGCGCACTGGAGAAGGGCGCGATCGATGCGACCGAATTCTCCCAGCCTGCGATCGATCAGCGCCTGGGTCTGCATAAGATCGCCAAGTACAACTACTTCCCTGGCTGGCATCAGCAGTCCACCGTGTTTGAGTTGCTGGTCAACAAAGACGCCTGGGCTGACATGAGCCCCGCCAATCAGGCGATCCTGGAGAACACCTGTAAGGCTTCGATGACCAACTCGATCGCCGAAGGTGAATCCATGCAGTTCGACGTGATGGCCAACGCCAAGAAGGACGGTGTCGAGATCCGCTACTGGAGCGACGAGATGCTGACGGCATTCAAGAGCAAGTGGGACGAGGTCGTGATCGAGAAGAATCAGGATGCGTTCTTCAATAAAGTCTATAGCGACCTCTCCGGTTTCCGTGACGGCTACGATCTTTGGGAAGCTTATGCCTTCCTGCCTCGCGCCAAGCCCAACCTGTAATAAAACTGCATAACACTGTATAAATATTAAGGACCTCCAGGTCCTGGTCGGGGAGCTTGCTCCCCGGCCTGCTTTACCGAATTCTCTCTATTCTGCTGTTCGCCACGCCTAACAGCAGCCCCCAAGAGGTATGCATCGTGACTACACGACACCACCCCGTCCCTATTTCCGACGGCATCGATTCTGCTATCCGTAAGCTTGGCCACCTGATCGCCTGGACCTACGTGGCACTGATGCTGGTGATCATTCTTCAGGTAATACTGCGCAAGGGATTCGCCAACGGTCAGATCATGCTTGAAGAACTGCAGTGGCATCTCTATGCCATCGGGGTGATGTTTGGCCTCGCCTACGCCCAGGTCAATGATGCCCATGTGCGGGTCGATATTCTCTATGGCAGCATGCGTATCAAGAACAAGCGGATCGTCGATATTCTCGGCATCCTGTTCCTGGTACTGCCCTTTATTACCGTGATTTTTGTGCACAGCCTCGATTTTGTCGCCGCATCCTGGCGTATCAACGAGTCATCACAATCGCCATCCGGCCTGCCCTGGCGCTGGGCGATCAAGGGCGTGATGCCGGTCAGCTTTGGCCTGCTGGGATTGGCCGTCGTGTCGCGGTTGATTCGTGACGTTGTCCTGCTGAGCCGAGGAGTATAAGCATGGAAGTTAATGAGATTCTTGTTATCGCGATGTTCGTGTCCTTTATCGCGCTGCTCTTTACCGGCATCCCGGTCGCCTACGTCCTAGGCGGCATCGGCGTGGCGTTCGCCGGCATCGGCTTCCTGGCCGATATCTACCTGGATACCATGACCGGACTGGACTTCCTGACCCTGGGGCTGGTGGTAAACCGGCTCTACAAGATCATGGATAACTGGATCCTGGTCGCGCTGCCGATGTTTATCTTTATGGGGATCATGCTGGATAAATCCGGGGTGGCCGAAGAGCTGATGGAGTCGATGCAGGAGCTGTTCGGCAAGGTCCGCGGGGGTCTTGCAATCACCGTGACCGCGATCGGCATTATCCTGGCAGCCTCTACCGGCATCATCGGTGCCTCGGTGGTGCTGCTGGCGGTGATGTCGCTGCCAGCGATGCTCAAACAGGGCTACTCCAAGCCGCTGGCACTCGGCACTATCGCCTCGGCCGGCACCCTGGGCATCCTGATTCCACCGAGCATCATGCTGGTAATCATGGCCGACCAGCTAGGGCTGTCGGTGGGCGATCTGTTTATGGGCGCAGTAATTCCCGGCCTGATGCTGGGCAGCATGTATATTATCTACATCCTGATGGTGGGATATTTTAGTCCCAAATCGGCGCCGGTTCCGGCCGATGCCAAGCGTGTCAGCTGGCACGCCTTTAAAGGCCTGATGAAAGCGATGCTGCCGACCCTGGCGCTGATCTTCGCGGTGTTGGGCTCGATCTTCGGCGGTATCGCCACCCCCACAGAGGCCTCAGGTGTCGGTGCGCTGGGTGCGACCCTGCTGGCACTGTACAATCGTCGTTTCAGCATCCCGGTCCTTAAGGATGTTATGCGCGGGACCTACAATACTACCGCCTATATTTTTATGATTTTTATCGGTGCCACCTGCTTTGCTCTGGTACTGCGCGAACTGGGCGGTGACGAGCTGATCGAATCGTTCCTGACCGGACTGCCATTCGGCAAGTACGGCATCATCGCCTTTATACTGTTTATCATCTTCCTGCTCGGGTTTTTCCTGGACTGGATCGAGATCACCCTGATCATCCTGCCGCTGCTGGCCCCGGTCATCACCGCACTGGGCTTTGAGATCGATGGCTACGGGGTGGTCGATAATCCTGAACTGGTGTGGTTCGTGATGTTGGTGGCGATGGCCTTGCAGACCTCGTTCCTGACCCCCCCGGTGGGCTTTGCGCTCTTCTATCTCAAGGGGGTCTGCCCACCCGATATCAAGTTGTCAGATATCTACAAGGGGGTGTTGCCCTTTATCGGCCTGCAGCTGATCGCCCTGGTGATCCTGGTGCTCTGGCCTGAACTTGTGGTCTGGTTACCGGCGGTCGCTTACGGCTAACCCTTTAAACCATTACCACTGCACAGCAGCATGCAGCCCCCTTGGTTGCATGCTGCTTCTTAAGACGAACAACCACCTAGGCAGTACTGGCTAACATCCGCTGATGTTGACACCCCCGCCACCTCTGCAGGACGTCGCTATGCAACCGAACTATCAACAATTCCAGACCGAACTCTCCGAATTTATTCCTCAAGCACGCCTGATCAGCGATCCGTTGCGCACCCTGGCATACGGTACCGATGCCAGCTTCTACCGCTTGATTCCGCAGCTGGTGGTGCGGGTTGAAACGCCCGACGAGGTCGCTCAGATCCTACGCCTGGCAAGGCCTGCCAAGATAGCGGTCACCTTCCGCGCAGCCGGCACCAGCCTGTCGGGTCAGGCGATCACCGACTCGGTCCTGATCCAACTTGGTGATGGCTGGAAGGGCTACAAGATCGAGGCTGACGCCTCGCGAATCAGCCTTCAACCGGGGGTGATCGGCGGTCACGCCAACAAGTATCTTGCACCCTTCAATAAGAAGATTGGTCCAGATCCGGCCTCTATTAATGCCGCCATGATCGGTGGTATCGCCGCCAACAATGCCAGCGGCATGTGCTGTGGTACCGCGCAAAACAGCTATCGCACCCTCGACAGCATGCAGCTGATTCTGGCCGATGGCAGCGCACTGAATACCGCCGACCCCGCCAGCCGCAACGCCTTCCGCAATAGCCATGCGGAACTGCTTGAACAACTCCGATTGCTGGGCGAACAGACCCGGACCAACACGCCGCTTGCCGATCGCATCCGGCATAAATACCGACTCAAAAACACCACCGGTTATGCACTTAACTCGCTGGTTGATTTCGAGGATCCCTTCGAGATCCTACAGCACCTGATGATAGGCTCTGAGGGCACCCTGGGCTTTATTTCCGAGATCACCTACCGCACCGTTGCAGAAGATCCGCATAAAGCCTCAGCGATGATCTTCTTTGCCGATATCGAAACCACCTGTCGTGCGGTCGCCGCACTAAAAACGACCCCCGTATCCGCAGTGGAGCTGATCGACCGTGCCGGCCTGCGTTCGGTTGAAAACAAACCCGGCATGCCGGCCTTTATCAAGGAGCTTGGCCAGAATGCCGCCGCCCTGCTGGTCGAAACCCGCGGGGCATCCAAGCAGGAGATGCAGGCTGAGGTCATGGCGATCAGAGCGGTGCTTGAACCATTCGACACCCTGCAACCGCTCAGATTTACCGATGATCCCGCCGAATACACCCCGTTCTGGGCAATCCGTAAAGGGTTGTTCCCCGCCGTCGGCGCGTTGCGCAAGACCGGCACGACGGTCATCATCGAAGATGTCGCCTTTCCGGTTGAGCAGCTGGCCGAGGCGGTACACGATCTGCATCTTATCTTTAACGACCTGGGCTACGATGAGGCGCTGATTTTTGGCCATGCGCTGGAGGGTAATCTGCACTTCGTCTTTACTCAGGCGTTCGACAACCAGGCCGAGATCGATCGCTATGAGAAACTGATGGACAGGGTCGCGGACCTAGTGGTCGGCAAGTATGACGGTTCACTGAAGGCCGAGCATGGCACCGGACGCAATATGGCACCTTATGTCGAGCAAGAGTGGGGGCCTGAGGCCTACGCCCTGATGTGGCAGATCAAGGCCCTGTTTGACCCTGAAAACCTGATCAATCCCGGCGTGCTGCTGAACGCCGATAAGCAGGTGCATCTGCAAAACCTGAAGCCACTGCCGCCCGCCGATCCCCTGATTGATAAATGCATCGAATGCGGTTTCTGTGAACCAAGCTGCCCCTCGCGCGCACTAACCCTGAGTCCGCGCCAACGGATCGTTATCCGCCGCGAAATAGCACGGCTCGACGCTATCGTTCAACCTAGCAGCATCGAGTCCGAACGCCTGGAGCTGATGCGCACCGATTATGCCTATCAAGGGCTGGAGACCTGCGCCGCCTGCGGACTCTGTTCGATGGCCTGCCCGGTCGACATCAACACCGGCGACCTAACCCGCGCGATGCGCCATGACGCTAACGCCAGGCATGCGGGTAAGGCGCAGTGGCTGGCCGACCATTTTGAAGGCGTCAGCAGTGCCAGCCGGACGGTCTTTAAACTGGCCGATATCACCCATGCGGTGATCGGCACTCGGGCGATGACTGCGGTTACTGGTGCGGCCCGAAAAGTCAGCGGCGGCGCAGTACAGCAGTGGTCACCGTCGATGCCCACCGCCGCACCCAAGATAAAGCCACTTGCAGACAGCCGGGCCTCTGACTTTAAGAGTGACCGCAAGGTCGTCTATCTGCCCAGCTGCGCCAGCCGCACGATGGGCCTACAACGCGGCAGCACCGAGCATCAATCCCTGGCGGAGGTCACCGTTGCCCTGTTGAACAAAGCAGGCTTCGAAGTAATCTACCCCGAGCATCTGGATGATCTGTGCTGCGGCATGCCGTTCCAGAGCAAAGGGATGTTTGACGCGGCCAAAAGCAAAGCCCAGCAGACTGAAGCGGCACTGTTAAGCGCCTCGAATAACGGCGAGTATCCCATCTACTCGGATACCAGCCCCTGCACGCTACAGATGCAGGAAACCGCCGATACGCGGCTGCAGATCTTCGAGCCGGTACAATTTATCCATAAGCACCTGCTGGAGCACCTGGAAATCACGCCAGTTTCCGAACCCATCGCCCTGCATATCACCTGCAGCAGCGCGCGCATGGGGTTAGAGGATGGCCTGGTCAAACTTGCAAAAATCTGCGCCAATGAGGTGATTATTCCCGATCAGATCACCTGCTGCGGTTTTGCCGGTGACAAGGGCTTTTCCACCCCGGAACTCAATGCCTCGGCACTGCGCACCCTCAAAGATTCTCTACCGGATAACTGCCATGAGGGCTTTTCGACCAGCCGAACCTGCGAAATCGGTTTGTCAGAGCATAGCGGCATAGAGTATAAGTCCATTGTCTATCTGGTTGAGCGCTGCTCCAACCCTCGTTAGCACCTGTAATTCAGTACGGCGGCACGGCACATTCAATAGTGTTGCTATTTATTAGAGGTAACTACTCAGTACATTTATCTTCACTATGTAATTGATTATGTAGTATTTTTGGAGAGATCCTCTTTGGCAAGGAAGCCAAAGCGAAGCCTACATGGATGTATTAACGGCGTCTCATAGAACAAATATTCCATAATTCAAGTCGATGCTTGTGCTGAGCGGTTATTATCAGAGTTTATAAATAGACCTACCGTGCCGTAACCTAATATCAGCTTTATTTTACGTATTACCTCGTCCGCATCTAAGGAGCACCACCATGTCACTGCCAGAGATTAAAACCATCCTGTACACCACCTCCCTAGGGAAACACAGCCGGCCAGTATTTCGCCAGGCCGTCAAGATGGCAAGTGTCTTAAACGCCAGGATTGTTATGCTGCATGTCGTCGAACCGATCGGTGAAACTGGTCAGGCGCTGATTCAGAACTACCTGCCCCAAGACCTCATCAAGACCATGCACGATGAGGGTCTGGAAAAGATTAAGGCCAGCATGAAAGAGCGGGTGATCAAGTTCTATGAAGAGGAGATGGAGAAGATGGACGTTCAACCCGGGCTGGATATCGAACAGCAGGTCGGTGAGGGCAACCGCTCCGATGCGATCGTCGATACCGCCAACAGCGTCGATGCCGACCTGATCATTATGGGTTCCCACAACAGCCTCGGTCGCTCCAGTAGCACCACCCGTGCAGTGATCAAGTACGCCGGACGTCCGGTACTGGTGATCCCAACACGCGTAAAACCAAAGCACTAATCATTTCCAAGGACGGACAGCGCAATGACCGAGACAACACTAGCGCTCACTGAGCGCATCTTCCTGACGGTCTTTCCGCTGTTCGTGATCGTGCTGTGCGGCTACCTCTATGGCCGCCGTCACCGCCCCGATATCGAATTTGCCAATCACGCCAATATGGATCTGTTCATACCGGCGCTTATTTTTCACTCGATGGCCACCCAGACCTTTCCGCTGATCCAGTATCAACAGCTGGCACTCGGCGCCGTGGTCGTAGTTCTTGGCTCCGGCCTGCTGCTCTACCCCGTGGCACGGCTGCTCAAACTGAACCTCAAGACCTTCCTGCCGCCGATGATGTTCAACAACTCCGGCAATATGGGCATTCCGCTGATCGTGCTGGCCTTTGGCGAACAGGCGCTCCCGGCGGCGGTCATCTTGTTTATCGTCGAGAACAGCCTGCATATGAGCGTCGGGGCACTGATGCTCAACCGCCAGACCCGTCTGCTGCAGCTACTCAAGATGCCGATGATCCTGGCCACTATCGCCGGTATCGGCTGGAGCCTGAGTGGCTGGGTACTCCCCCAGGCGATCGCACTGCCGGTGCAGATGCTGGGTCAGATATCGATTCCGTTGATGCTGTTCACCCTCGGTATCCGCATCGTCGAAGTGGGTCTCAAAAACTGGCATCAGGGCGTGCTGGGAGCGATCCTATGCCCACTGTCCGGCGTCCTGATCGTACTAGCTCTGCAACCCTGGCTAGGACTCTCCGAACAACAATTTGCCATCCTGCTGGTGTTCGGCGCCCTGCCCCCCGCAGTCCTCAACTACATGATGGCCGAACGCTATCAGCAGGAACCCCACCAGGTCGCCTCGATCGTCCTTCTGGGCAATCTGGGATCCCTGGTGATCATCCCCCTGATCCTGTTCTTTGCGCTGTAACAGCTGAGGCTGGCTGAATATAAGCTGTCAGGCTGACAGTTGACCCAAACCGGGGTCACAAACCGGGGTCACACAAACCGGGGTCAGGCCTTACATTTGACATGCACAAACCGGGGTCAGGCCTTACATTTGACATGCAAAGCTTGAGGCCTGACCCCAGCCTTCTTTTGACCCCAGCCTTCTTTTGAGTCAACTCTCAGACCGACACTAATAATGTCACGATTAACGGCGTAGACTCAAAGCCTCCCTTTTCTTCGAGTCCGCAGCATGTTCCGTCGAACTAAGATCGTTACCACCCTGGGCCCTGCCACCGATAAAGACGGCATCCTTGAGCGCATCATTCTGGAAGGCGCCACTGTAATGCGTCTTAACTTCTCGCACGGCAAAGCCGAGGATCACCTCGAGCGCGCGCACAGAGTGCGCGAAATCGCCCTGCGACTCGATACCCAGGTTGCCATTCTGGGCGACCTGCAGGGCCCTAAGATCCGCATCTCGACGTTTGCAGCCGGCAGTATCAAGCTGGTGATCGGCGATCTGTTTATCCTCGATAGTGCCCTGGCTGCCGGACAGGGCGATAAGACGGCGGTCGGGCTGGACTACAAGGCACTGCCGCAAGACCTCAAGCCCCAGGATCTGCTACTGCTCGATGATGGTCGGATCCAACTTCAGGTCGAGTCCATCGAGGGCAGCCAGATCAGGACCCGAGTCACGATCGGCGGCACGCTCTCCGACAACAAAGGGATCAATAAGAAGGGCGGCGGGCTGTCGGCTGCGGCTCTGACCGACAAAGACAAGGCCGATATCCTGACTGCCGCGAAGATCGGTGTAGATTATCTGGCGGTCTCCTTTCCCCGCACTGGTGCCGATATTGAGTATGCGCGAAAACTAGCGCTGGCCGCCGGCCTGAACACCCATATCGTCGCCAAAGTCGAGCGGGCCGAGTCCGTCAGCACTCCCCAAGCGATGGACGAGATTATCCTCGCTTCAGACGTGGTGATGGTTGCCCGCGGTGATCTGGGTGTCGAGATCGGCGATGCCGAACTGGTCGGGGTGCAAAAAAGTCTGATCCGCCGCGCTCGCCAACTCAATCGGGTGGTAATCACCGCGACCCAGATGATGGAGTCGATGATCTACAGCCCCCTGCCCACCCGAGCCGAGGTGATGGATGTCGCCAATGCCGTACTCGACGGTACCGATGCGGTGATGCTGTCCGGCGAAACGGCGATGGGCGAGTTCCCGGTCGAGACCGTGCGCTCCATGGCCGAGGTGTGCCTTGGCGCTGAGAAACACCCCAGTGTGAATGTCTCCAAACACCGGTTAGACAAGGTCTTTACCGATATCAATGAAGCCGCGGCGATGGCTACCATGTATGCCGCCAATCACCTGCAGGGCGTCAAGGCGATCATCAGCCTGACCGAATCGGGCAAGACCCCGCTGTTGCTCTCACGGATAAGCTCTGGATTACCCATCTTCGCCCTGTCCCGCAACCTGGATACCCTCCGTCGAGTCAGCCTCTACCGGGGCGTCACACCTATTCACTTTACCTACTGGGATGGCGATATTGCCAAGGTCGCCGAACAGGCGATCGTCCAGCTCAAGCAGCAACACGGTCTGAACACCGGAGATATCGTCTTGCTTACCCACGGCGATGATTACGCCCCCGAATACGGCACCAACAGCAACAAGGTCTTGATGGTTAAATAAGGGAACTTCGTCAGGCTAAAGCCTAACCTACAAAAGAAACGCCCTCCTGTGGGTCGGCGTTTTCTGGGTAGAAAGTAGCCCAGCAATGCTGGCAAGGTATAGCGATAGTCAGATAAGGGCAGGATAGACATAGAAAATAGCGGGAGGTGGAGACACCCTAAGACAAGACCCTAAATCAGCGCGTAAAGTTCGCTCTGATTTAGAGTATCGGTAGAAGTCTCTTCGAGTCCGACGGCAGCTTTAAGCTGCCGTGCGTTACGCCTCGGTAGCGGCGGCAGGCTCGGAGTCAGATACTGGAAGATCGCTTTCCAAACCCTTCTTAAGCTCAGTAAGTTCTCTCTTAAGCTCAGAGACTTCTCGTTTTGTGACCTTGAGTTTGGTATTCAGATCTTTAGATAGCGTGGTCTGCTCTGCAATCCGTTTTTTCTGATCGGCCAGCTGACGCTTCTGACGTTCAGGATCAAAAACCTGGAACTCCTTAAGCAATTTCTTAGCATCACTGAGTTCTATCGAGCGCTCTTTTAGCTGCTCTGCCAGTTTGCGGGCTTTGACATCCTGACCAACAACACCCTCAAGCCGAAGAATCTGCTGAGCCGTGTTTAATTTCTCAATCTCGCGATACAACTCTTCATTCTCTGATGCCAGACGGTCATCACTATGAGCACGTGCTTCGCCAAGTTTGAGCGCTAATGACTTAGAGGCTTGCCTCTCTGCAGACAGCAGCCGGGTTAGCTCATCGAGCTGACCTTGGGCTTTTTCAAGATCGGCAGCGGAGTTTTGTGTGGTTTTGATAGAGGATAATTTCAATTGAGACATGTGTGGACGTAATACCTACTTGGGTTTGCTTCATCTAGCTGAGATGGATTTTCGTTCAGCCTCTAGATTTTAATCCGGTATTATAAAGGTAAACGTACCTATATTGCTCACCCTTTGTTCAATCTAGCCCCTTTATTGTAAAAAAAGTTCCATTGAAATCACCCGGAATTCATATAACGTCGTGATTATAAAATATAATTCATATTTTATAATCACTTATAAAAAAACACCCTGCAGAGATATTTTCATCTCTAGCCGATAAATTTACACGGCCAGCCTGGAGACCCCGCATAGAAAACCGACACTGGAAGGTAAGTGCTTGAATTTATCAGCACAGCGCCGCAAGCGGCGAACCCAAAACCGTTCGGATCGACAGCTGGCAGACGCCATCTGCTGCTAGCGTGCCTTAATACTCAGGGTTTTACGCACCTTATCCGCAGCCGCACTCATACCCGCCGAACTACCCCCGACCGGCCTGGTCACTTTAGGACGCCGGAGCACGACAGTCGCCGGAGCCGCATCCTTGACCAGCACTAGCGCTGAATCCGCATCGTCGGCGATAGTCCCGACCCAGGCCCGGGCGGGAGAATTGACCTCCAGCGGGCTCCCTGCTGACGGACTCGCGGTATCCGCACCAGTTTGTTTAGAAGCCGTCTCAACAGCAACTTCAGGTTGCTCCTGGGTTAACATCTGATCCAGCTGCTTTAGCTGATTAACCATTTTCGCTTCTTGTGCCTCCACCTGCAACGTCGCTTCGGCGGCGGGAGTGTCCGTCAGCCGTGGCACAGGCACAGCGCTAATGGATGGCGCAGCAGGCTCAGATGCAACCACCGCGGACGCTGACTCTGCCGTGGTTGCTGCAGTGATTGCTGCAGTGATTGCTGCAGGGGCGGCAGCAGGGACTGCTGCCGTCTTAGATCCTGCGGCACCCACCTTGATCCGCAGCAGTAATCGGCTTAACTCCTGCTGGAGCTGCGCTGCCTGAATCGACCTATCGCCACTGCTCTCAAGAGCCTTCAACGCCGAAAGGGAACGCTCTCGGGTCTGACGATGCACCTCTATAAGGGTGGCATTAGCGGACTGGGACGCCTCGACCGCCTCCATCGCCAGACGCGCTTTTAACGCGACCTCCTCCTGCTGTGCCTGCAGCTGCTGCAATACTCGGTCTGAGTCCGCCAGGGCGCGTGTTAACGACTGCGCCTCGTCTCTTGCCTGCTGCTGGCCACTGCTCAGCTGATCAACCTCTGCCACTGCCCTCACCAGCAAACCTATACCTTCAGCGAACAGGGCCTTATCTAACTCTGCCGAATGATCAACGGGGCCCGCCTTGACGCTGGGAGCATCGGTCTCAGGCCTGGATCCTGAGAGCCCGCCCTGTGCGTTGCCCGCCGGCTCAGGCTTACTGCTGACGACCCTGGGCTTAGGGGCAACCGAGGATGCCACCTGGACCCTGGGCTTGGTCGCTTTGGCCCTAGGTTTAGGCTTAGCCGCGGGGGCCGCGGGAATTTTGGCCCTGAGTGGTTCTTCGGGCAGATCCTTCATCCAGGCACGCTCATGATCCCCCTGCCGAATCCGCTTCACCAAGGCATCCGTAATACCGAATTTATAGCTGCGCAGCGAGCGTGCGGACAGCTCCACCGTATGCAGCAGCTCCATCTCCTTTAACTCTGCAATATCATCGGCATAATCAAGCTCTTCGACAATAAATTGCTCTTCTCCATGCTCGCGAATCTCTTTATAGAGCGGAAAATCCAGCCCTGCCTCGGCTGCGCGGAGATACAGCTGCCAACGCTCATCAATATCACTACGACACGAACCGATATAATTCTGACCACTAACCTTGCTAAGGATCTTAAAAACAACCACAGATAACCTACGAATGAAGAATAAGAAGCACACATAAAAACAGCAGCGGAGCGGCTATCAAGCCAACACCCCCACAGAATCGAAAAACACTGGATAACAAAACGGCTGCATGAAAACCAGAATACCCGCCAACGGATCCGACCTGTTTTCCGTTGAAAGTCGCGCATTATACCGGTCTAGCGGGGCATTAAAAGGGGTAAGAGGCAGCGAGACCTCAGAGCACCCAAATACGCTCTGGAGCAGTCCTGCGGCCTCCGTCCAGGAGGACGCTTATTAAGGGTCAGCGCGGCTGATCAGCAGGGATGGCCACCCTGTCACTCTGAGACCTCCTCCAGGACATAGACCTCATAACCATGACCCTCATGTTTCTCTAGCTGGACCAGTTTGCGAATCAACATCTCGTTCAACACCCGCCCCTTGGTCAACAACAGCATGTCACTGATATTATAAAGGTTGCGCGCCAGCTTCATGCCCGCTACCAGCTCCTTGGTGCCGAGCTTCACCTCCTGAAGCGTCTCAGCGGCAGCAAGACGACGCTCCACCAACACACCGAGCAGATCGACCAGCGCGGGATCATACAGCTTATGGCTGTGGCGCTGAATCTCTCCAAGAGCGGCCCTGGTGGATAACGGACGGGGCAGCAACTTGCCGGTCTTATAACCGTAGTAATCCTTAGCAATCGACAGAATTCGTGCCCCAATCGGAATATCTCTGCCCTTCAACCCCTTCGGAAAACCTGTACCATCATAATACTCTTCGTATGTACCTATCAGCGTCGCCGTCAACTGCAGCTCCTCTACCGCCATCAATGCTGCCTGACCGTCAACAGGGTGGTAGCGATATTTTTTCAGATCTTCGGGATTCAAACTATAAATCGGCTGCCCCAGCAGATTATCGGGTAAGCCCAGCTTGCCCAGCTCATGCAACAGCCCGGCAAAGTAGATATGTCGGGTCTCCTCATCCGTCAGACCAAGCGCCTTTGCCATGGTTTTCGCCAGCTCAGCCACCTTCTGCGCATAGCGTCCTGAGAGTGCCTCACGCATGCTGATCAGGCCGGAAAAGACCTGAATAGTGCCCTGATAACTGTCGGCGAGTTGCTGATAAGCCAGATCAAGCATATCCGCAACCTGCTGCAACTCCTCGGTACGAGACCTGACCCGCTGCTCGAGCGTGCTGTTAAGATTCTGAAGCTCCGCGTATTGATGTTCGACCTGCGCGGTCAGTTGACGTTTGTCACGCTCCAGACTCTTGGTTTTCAATGCCTGGCGAACGGTCAGGGTGATTTCAGAGTCGTTCCAGGGCTTACTGATATAGCGGTAGATACTGCCCTTATTGATCGCCTCGACCGTCGAGCCTATATCAGAAAACCCGGTCAGCAAAATCCGCACTGTGTCCGGATAACCGTTGGCTACCTGCTCTAAAAACTTGGCACCATCCATCTCTGGCATCCGCATATCAGAGATCACCAGATCTATCGGATGCTGCCTGAGGATCTCAAGCCCCTCCCTGCCACTCTCAGCGACAAAGATGTTGTAGCCCAAAGATCGAAATAAACGTCTTAATGAGGAGAGGATATTGGGCTCATCATCGACAAAAAGCAGGCTTTCCAGCGCCTCATCTCGCCCCTGAATCTCCGAGCCTGCTTGCGGATTAATACTCTGTTCGGTCATTTTATTGCGGACTCCTAAGGCAACAAACGGTCGATAACGTCTTTACTCGACGCGGCAATCTCCGGCAGCAACGCCTCTAATCGGCTCCAATCGAGCCCTAAGCGGTCCAGAGTCTCAGGCGCAAGGTCTATCATCGCCGTATCGACAGCAGCATCGATCCAGATCCCTTTGACCAGCAGACTGGCCAGATGCACCACATCGACGAGCGGCGATCCGGGCGGCTCGTCCAGACGCTGATCGCACTGTATCGCGATCTCCGCGTAGATGTCAGGTAACCCCCAGCTGCTGATGGCGACAGCCCCCACCCGGCCATGATCGACGCCCAAGACCGCCTGTTCGGCAACGACCAGCGCACAATGCTGCTGATCCCGATACGCAAGCACGGATTGATAATCCTCAACGAGACACTGCTCCATCACCACCAGACCTATATCGCTAAGAATTCCGCCAACGAAAGCCATATCCGGATCCTGTCCGGTTTCTCTGGCCAGCACGTTAGCGGCCACGGCCACCGCTATAGCATTGCGCCACAAGGCCTTACGATCCAAACAGCCTTTACCCGCCTGAGAAAAGGTCTTGATCAGGGAGTAGGAGATCACCAGCTGCTTAAGGCTATGCACCCCCAGCAACACCGCCGCATCGCTGACCGTCCCTATCTCACGAGCAAAACCGTAAAAAGGGGAGTTAGCCAGCCGCAGAATCGATCCGATCAACACCGAATCGGTCTCTAACAGAGAACACACCCGGGGCAGATCGACCTGCTCTCTACTCATCTCGGTCAACGCGGTCTGCACCGACAGGGAGAACGGTGCGACAGACCCGAGATGGCTACTGAGCTTTTCAACTAGCGCCTTACTCACCCTGACCCTCCCCGGGAGACTGATGGTAGCGTTCAAACATCCCCCTGAGCTCACGCATACAGGGGGTCGACTCATTGCATTCAAACATCAGATCCAGGCGTGTACCGACCTCCAGCGCCGTCATCACGGGCACTGTTGCCTGGACGCCAACCTGGGTATAGCCACGCTCTATTAACAGCTTATGAAGCTTGGCCGTCAGAGGTGTACCCTGGCGCAGCAGCACCTGCCCTCCCGCAGTCAGCACATCCTGCGCCAACAGCTGTCCGGGCTCACTGATCTCTCCGAGGATCAATACGATTGACCCAACCCTCATACTAGATGCCGCTGCCGCAGGGTCATAATAAAGCCCTTATGAGTCCCGACACTGGTGTTTTTTTGACAACGACAACGAAAAACTTCGCCTTTTAACATCACATCTCCTGTCGCCAAGCCGGTGCCCTTCTCGGCCTCCCGGTACAGACTGACGATATCGTCCGGGAATACCTCATCGACCCGCTGCCCTAGCAACAGGGGCAGCTGATCGAAACATTGACGGGAACAGCGGTTAGCGACGATGACCTGTCCCTCGCTGATACCCATTACCACGATGGGTAACTCTTCAAGAATATCATGCGAAATTTTTAACGCACTAATATTGAAGCGCAGCTGCTTGGTTTTCAGCGCAACCCTTGCTTCCAGTTCCTGATTGGCCCGTTTCAACGCCTCTGACAGATACAGGTTCTGGGCATTCAGTTCCGATATTCGAAACGCCTCGCGCACATTCTGGCTCAACAGATCGTCATCCCAGGGTTTGGTCAAAAACTTATAGATGGCGCCTCTATTGATCGAATCCGTCACCGATTCCAGATCGGTATAACCACTGAGAATAATCCTGACCGTATCAGGATAGATCGCCTTAACCTGCTGCAGAAAGTCGGTTCCTGTCATGCCGGGCATACGATGGTCGGAGATAATAACCCCCACCCTCTCCTGCTTCAGCACTTCTAACCCCTGTGCACCACTCGTCGCAGTCAAAATACGGTAGCCATCCCGGCGAAACAGTCGCTTCAGTGAGCGAAGAATATTTTCTTCGTCATCCACCAGCAGCAACACCTGTGACCTTAATTCATCCATCAGTATCTCCTAAAGAGATCCCCGCAACAAAGCCCCGCAGGTGAAACGGTAACGGTTCCCCTGAAGCCTACTTTGATATGTGGAACCTTAGCCTATGAGATCCGCGAAAACATTGATGCAACGCAGCCAACAACCTCTGCAGCCTATCGATAACACTGCGGCCTAAAGTCTTATACATGTAATTTATCTTATTGATATCATTGATACTAACACCTGTATAGATTATCAGCGATAGAAAACATCCTCGGGCTTAGGTACTATCTTCTGCGTCACGTATTAAAACGTATCTTCTTAAACAGAGGCTTTTTCTATAACGGTCGCCGCAACGTCAGCCTGAGCCCTCACCCTCATCATTGCAGCCACGCTGCGCATGTGTCGGCCGACACCTGATTCACCCGCGTTAACAGGCTGAGACCCAACGCAGAAAGAACCTGGTCATGCTCATATAAAAAACACCTCGGACTATCAATCGGTATAGATACAAAAATACTCAGAGTAAAGATCAGCAAATTACTCTGCCACGGACGTTTATAACATCAACAGTTACAAGAATGCGTCAGGAGCGATTTTTAATGAATTCCATCACCCTAAATGCACGTCTTCTTACTGTACTGGCCATCGTCTTTATTGGCTTTGCACTCGTTACCAGCCTCTCCATCAATGGGCTTAAAAACTCTCTTTTTGAGCAAAAACGGCTGCAGTCACAGCAC
Source organism: Motiliproteus sp. (assembly GCA_047633175.1). Taxonomy (GTDB): domain Bacteria; phylum Pseudomonadota; class Gammaproteobacteria; order Pseudomonadales; family Balneatricaceae; genus Motiliproteus. Next base: position 145,960 of record JBLIEQ010000001.1, read on the forward strand.
CTGGTGCAAAGCGCCTACACCCTGGTCGAACTCTTCCACCGTCAAAGTATCTCCGGAACACTCTCAGAAGCGAATGCCAAGACCCAGGCCCTTGAAGCACTTAGGGTACTGCGCTATGACAACAACAGCTATTTCTGGGTAAACAACCATGTGCCCACACTCATCATGCACCCTTATCAGGGCCATCTGGTGGGTCGAAACCTCTCCGATATCAAAGATCAGAACGGCAAGTACCTGTTCAATGCGTTTGTTGCGATCGTCGATGCCCAGGGCGAAGGAAGTGTCGACTACCTGTGGCCCAAGCCGAACCAGGAGGAGCCCGTCGCGAAGATCTCCTATGTGAAAGGATTCAGTCCCTGGGGCTGGATCATCGGCACCGGGGTGTACGTCGACGATATTGAGCTGGCCTTTTTAAGCAGCGCTCGTTTCCTCGGCACTATATCGGCCGGATCCATCTTACTGGTCTTTACCGGCATTCTGATCATCAGCAGGGAATCCGCTTTCCAGAAGCAAGCGCTCGATGTTATCAAAGACTCACATACTCAACTGGAACAGCAAGTGGCCGAGCGGACGGAGCTGCTGCAACAGGCGAATACCGAGATCGTCGTCAGTAGAGACCAGGCACTGGTCGACAGGCATAAACTCGAAGACAGCGAAGCCCTGTTTCGCGGCATGACGGAAGCGGCGCAGGATGCAATTATTCTTATTAATGCAGATGCTCAACTGGTCTACTGGAATGCAGCCGCAGAACGAACCTTTGGCTTCAGCGCCAATGAGGTGATCGGCAAGGATATCATCCCCTATATAGGGGTGGAGTCCGAGCAGGACAAACTCCGAACCCTATTTAACCAGCTGCTAAACGCCTCTTTGAATACGAAGCAAAGTAGAAATACCGAACTGATGGCGCGGCGTAAATCGGGACAGCTATTCCCTATCGAGCTCTCGGTCAGCCGCGTGCTGATCGATCAGTCGCGGCAACTGCTCGGCATTATCAGAGACATCAGTAAGCGCAAACGGGCGAAACAGGAGCTGATACAGACATCAGAACAACAACAGCAACTTATCTCGCAATTAAAAACCACTCAACAGCAGTTGTTGCAATCAGAGAAGCTGGCGGCGATCGGCCAGCTATCGGCCGGCGTTGCCCATGAGATCAACAACCCTGTAGGGTTTATCAGCAGCAATATCAACAGCCTGAAAGATCACATCGACCAACTCACGGAGATGTTTAAGCAGATCAAGCAGCAGACTGCCGACTCGCCCTCCAGCAGCAATTTTCTGCAAATAATTGCCACGGCAGAGGACAAATTTGATTTCGACTACCTTAGAACCGACCTGCTGGATATCATCGTAGAAACCAGAGAGGGCGCGGACAGGATTCATAAAATCGTGTCCGACCTCCAGGGCTTCGCACGTGCCAGCGAGGGCGGCTGGGAAAAAACCGATCTCACCGCAGAGATCGACAGCACCCTCAATCTGGTCAGGAATGAGCTCAAATATCACTGCACGATAGACAAACACTACGGCGAGATACCTATCGTTGAATGCCTGCGCCTGGAGCTGAATCAGGTCATCATGAACCTGCTGATCAACGCCTCGCAAGCGATCGAAGACCAGGGTGTTATCAGCATTCGTACCTTTGCCGACAGCGACAACGTCTGGATCGAAATCACCGATAACGGTAAAGGAATAGCGCCGGAAATACTCCCCAACATATTCGACCCCTTCTTCACGACCAAGGCTGTCGGCAAAGGAACCGGTCTGGGATTATCGGTGTCCTACGGCATTATTGAAAAACACGCGGGGACGCTTGATGCCGAGTCAACGCCGGGGGTCGGCACGACCTTCAGAGTCTCCATCCCCCGGGTTCCAAACAGGCCTGCAGACGTCTAGACAGCCTCCTAAGGCAGAAGGTGGCGGGACAGTTGCCGGCCACGCCAGATAAACGAGACCGGCCAGAGCCGCTGCCCCGGGTTATCAAACTGCTGCCAGAGCCTTAGATAGCTAAGATTTAAACTGGGATGCTGACATTCAGAGGCAATCTCAGCCAGAGGCTGCAACACAAAGGCGTTCTTGGTGATCTCATCCCGCGGCAAGGTACCCCCGCTGCCATCATCGAGGCGAAATTCGCCCACATAATCGTCATAACTGAGAATATCGATATCCAGGGTTCGGGCGCTGAACTTAGTCGCATCCCGCTGGCGCTGATGATCATGTTCGATCTGCCGCAACGTTACAAACAGCCGGGGCAGGCTCTGCTCGGTATCGAGACCAACCACCAAGTTATAAAAAAGGTCACCGTCAAACCCGACCGCTTCACTCTCATAGATACTCGAGATACACAGGGGCCCATAGGCCGCAGCCAACGCATCGAGACCGCCGCACACATAACGTTCACGATCAATATTACTGCCGATGCTCAGATAGATCCGAGCCATCAGCAGCGCACTCCGCGCTCGATAATCACCCCTACGTCCTTGGCCCCCGTGACGGCGCCGGGCTTACCCAGACGTAGCCGCAACCAGGGCACCGGAAACTCATGCAAAATGAGGGTCGCTATCTCTTCAGCCATCGTCTCGACCAGCAAGAACTCACTCTCGCCTATAAAGTCGATCAACCGCTTACTGACCGATTTATAGTTAAGGGTACTGTCGATATCCTCGCTGGCCGCCGCCTTACGAATATCGGTACCCATCTCCAGATCCAAATTGACCCGCTGTCTTATTTTACGCTCCCAGTCATAAATACCGATGACGGTTTCAACTTCCAACTCCTTGATATAAACAATATCCATCGGGGTGCTCCTAGGCGGTTAGCGGTTTACAGACTTACTTGGTTTAGAACTTGAATTAAAGAGCCTGATGTTAATGCATCTTCATTCTGCATTGAACATAAAATGGCCATCAATCTGCCCATCTCTGCCCGATATTGCAGTCAGGACTCGACGCCCGGCAACTCCACCATCGGCCAGCGCGGCCGCGCCTGAATCCGGAGATCATCCCGCTGCCCCGCCAGCAGACGCTGGCAACCGGCATAGGCGATCATGGCACCGTTATCGGTACAGAACTCAGGGCGCGCGTAGAACAGGGTCGCGCCCTGCTTGGCGGCGATGTCCCCAAGCTTTAGCTGCAAGCTTTTATTAGCACTGACGCCTCCTGCGATCACCAGGGTCTTCATCCCGGTCTGTTGCAGCGCGCGGCGACACTTGATCGCCAGGGTATCGACCACCGCCTCCTGAAAGGCCAGGGCGATATCACTGATATCCTGCTCACTGAGCCCCGCATCGCTGTGCCGTAGCTTCTCGGTGGTATTAAGGGTAAAGGTTTTCAGGCCGCTAAAACTCATATCCAGTCCGGGACGATCGGTCATTGGCCGCGGAAACCGGAAGCGACCGGGCGTGCCCTGCTCGGCACGAGCCGCGATCAGGGGGCCTCCCGGATAGGCCAGCCCCAGCATCTTGGCCGCCTTATCGAAGGCTTCACCGGCCGCGTCGTCCAGCGACTCTCCCAGTAACTGATAGTCGCCCAGGGTCTTTACCTGCAGCAACTGGGTATGGCCACCCGAGACCAGCAGCGCCAGAAAGGGAAACGCAGGGGGCGTCTCTTCCAGCATGGGCGCAAGCAGGTGACCCTCCATATGATGCACACCCAGCACCGGCACCTCCCAGGCCATCGCCAGCGCATTAGCCAGCGAAGCGCCGGTCATCAGGGCGCCGATCAAGCCGGGGCCTGCGGTATAGGCGATCGCATCGATCTCGGCGCTACTGCAATCAGCCTCGGCTAGCACCTGGCGGATCAGCGGCACCAGTTTGAGGATATGATCCCGTGAGGCCAGCTCAGGTACCACCCCGCCATATTCGGCGTGCATCTCCACCTGACTGTAGAGCGCATCACTCAACAGACCCCGGTCGCTGTCATAGAGCGCGACGCCGGTCTCATCGCAGGAGGTCTCGATTCCTAATACACGCATCTGGATTCTCTGGCCTGACTGCGCCTTAGCAGAGCACGGCAGTCTTTTCGGTTATTTTCGGATGTTTTTACTATTAGCTTCAATGTTGGCTTCAATTTGCGCCGCATGATACCAGCCTCGCATCTGGATACCATCAAAATCAACCGTCGTGCTTTACATCAGATCCCAGTCCCGCTTAGAATACGTGCCCCTGAATTTTTTCAGGGAAGGGTATCTGTGGGACGTAGCGACTCATCGCTGCATGGGCAGATAACGCTAATATCGTTAACCAAGGTAAAATAATGCCAAGTGTAAAAGTCCGTGATAGCGAACCGTTTGATATAGCTCTACGCCGTTTCAAGCGCGCCTGCGAGAAAGCCGGTGTATTGGCCGAAGTACGTAGCCGTGAAGCCTACGAAAAGCCAACAACCGTTCGCAAGCGTCAGGCCGCAGCAGCCGTCAAACGCCATGCTAAAAAGGTCTCTCGCGAGAACATCCGTCGCGTTCGCCTGTACTAGCCTCTAATTGCTTTCTAATTGGCTTCTAATTAGAGCAGACAGACCTAGATCTAGCAGACTTAAGATCACGCCAGCCTTAGACATCGGCTAACCAGGCACAGCACTATGACCGACTGCGCAATTAAGCTTGAATTAAAGCAAGCTCAGAAAGATGCCATGCGAGCCAAAGATAAGGTTCGCCTGACGACGGTACGCGGTATCCTGGCAGCCATAAAAGATGTTGAAGTCAACGAACGAATCGATCTGGATGATGCTCGAGTCCTTGTTATTCTGGATAGAATGCAGAAACAGCGACGCGATTCAATCAGTCAGTTTGACGCGGCGGGACGTGATGATTTATCTGCGGTGGAGAAGAATGAACTGGAGGTGATTAAACAGTTTCTTCCTGCCCAGCTATCAGACACTGAGATTAATCAGTTGATCGACCAAGCGATCAGAAGCACCGGTTCCAGCTCGATGAAAGAGATGGGGCAAATAGTCGGGGTCTTAAAGCCCCAGATGCAGGGCCGTGCCGATATGGCGCAGGTCAGCAAGCTCATTAAAGGGAAACTAGGCTAAGCTCAAACCACCGAGTCGCTCCAGCCAGTCTATACTTTAACTAGACTAACAGTACCCCCAACAGCACTCGAGTCTTGCCCTGAAACTGACGCCTTGTCAGATTCTATAGCCAGCTACTGGCTGCTATACAACCTAAACATACCACCGAGAGCCCGATGGCCGGACGCATCCCTCAAGATTTTATCGACGACCTGCTCCACCGAACCGACATCGTCGACGTGGTCGAAGAGCGTGTACAGCTCAAACGTACCGGACGCAACTATTCAGGCCTCTGCCCTTTCCATAAAGAAAAATCACCCTCTTTCAGCGTCAATCCCGAGAAGCAATTTTTTTACTGCTTCGGCTGCGGTGCCGGCGGCAACGCTCTCGGCTTTATTATGGAGCATGACCGACTCGAGTTTCGCGAAGCGATAGAGACTCTGGCCAAACGGCATGGCCTCGAGATCCCCGCCCAGGCCAATGAAAACAGTCAGCTCGACAAACAGCGCCAGCGCAGCTATGAACTACTTCAACGCGCCAACGACTTCTATCAGGAACAGCTTCGTAACCACCCCGAGCGCAGCAAGGCGGTGGACTATCTTAAGCAGCGCGGGCTGAACGGCACTATCGCCAAGCAGTTCGGCCTCGGCTACGCCCCGCCTGGCTGGGACAACCTCCTTAAAAAGATCGGCAACGAGCAGCAAAACGCCCTCGATGAAGCGGGCTTGGTCATACAGAAACCCGACGAAAAGAGATGCTACGATCGTTTTCGCGACCGGATCATGTTCCCTATTGTCGATATGCGTGGCCGCGTGATCGCCTTCGGCGGGCGGGTGCTCTCCGATGAAAAACCCAAATACCTGAACTCTCCGGAAACCCACACCTTCAAGAAACACGAAGAGCTCTACGGCCTCTATCAGGCGCGCCAGAGCAACCGCGAGCTTAAACGGGTTCTGATTGTCGAAGGTTATATGGACGTTGTCGCGCTGGCACAGTTTGGCATCAGTAATGCTGTCGCCACCCTGGGCACCGCCACCAGCGAGCATCACCTCCGACGCCTGTTTAAACTGATGCCGGAGGTGGTGTTCTGTTTCGATGGCGACAATGCAGGCCGTAAAGCCGCGCTCCGGGCGCTGGATAACGCCCTGCCCCTGATGGAAGATGGGCGCCAGGCTCGGTTTCTGTTTCTGCCCGACGGCGAAGACCCCGACAGCATGGTGCGCAACGAGGGCGCAGAGGCCTTCAAGGAGCGCATCGAATCCTCACACCCACTATCAGAGTTCCTGTTTGACAGCCTGTCCGAAGGGATCGACCTGAGCAGCGGTGAAGGCCGCGCCCGTCTCAGCGCGCTTGCGATCCCCCAGATCAATAAGATCCCCGGACAGGTATTGCAGCAGCTGATGCGCCAACAGCTATCAACACTGAGCGGACTGGAGCAGCAGTTTTTCATCCCCAAACCAGAACCGCAGCAATCGTCACCCGCCGCCACCCATTACGGCAGTAGCTACGAGAGCAGCTACAACTACAGCGCCACCGGCCATTCTGGGTACCCGGATTCACCTGCGGAGCGCTTCGGGGATCACGGCAGCCGCCGCCCACCCTCCTCGCAACCCACCCGCCAGAACAGATCACAGAGCGCACCCAAGACCACCACCGCCTGCACCAAGGCACTGAAGCTGCTGCTGCATCACCCGAAGCTTGCACTCAGGGTCGACCTGGAAACCAGCGATGCGTTGGACATCCTGGCTGAACCCGAATTTCGCCTATTCAAGGCACTTATCGAACAGCTGCGCAACGCCCCCAATCTTCCAACAGCCGTGCTCCTGACCCAGTGGCGTGACAGTAGCTACAGCCCGCTGCTGCAGCAACTAGCCCGGGACGAGCTGCTCATTCAACCCGGCGAACAATTGGAACAAGAATTTAGTGGCCACCTGCAACAGATAGCCGCGCAGGTAGAAGAGACCCGGCTGGGCTTGCAATCCGGCCATCAGCCCCCATTAACTGCTGAGCAGAAGAAACAGAGTGCCCTGAAAAAAATGGCATTTTTAAAACAACGCGACCGTCGTAACCAGCGAAACTAATCTACGCTGTCTATAAGCGGGTTGTAGCGTTATCGACTCTATACCGCTATAGTATGCGGCTATTTTTTGAACTTTCGAACTTGGGTAAACGCTTCCATGTCAGATAAGTCTAAGCAGCAGTCTCGACTTAAAGAGCTAATTGCACGGGGGAAAGAGCAGGGTTACCTGACTTTCGCAGAGGTCAACGACCACCTTCCAGAAGACATCTCAGATCCCGAACAGGTCGAAGAGATCATTCGCATGATTAACGATATGGGCATCACCGTATCGGAAACAGCGCCTGATGCGGACGAGATGACGGCCGATGGCAACAGCACTGACGAAAGCGCGGCAGAAGAAGCCGCCGCGGCGTTAGCGGCGGTAGAAAGCGAAGTCGGTCGCACTACGGATCCCGTGCGCATGTACATGCGCGAAATGGGCACGGTCGAACTCCTGACCCGTGAAGGCGAGATCATTCTGGCCAAGCGGATCGAAGAGGGCATTCGCGGTGTCATGTCGGCTCTCGCCTCATACCCCAGCGCCGTACCTACCGTACTCGCGACCTACGCAGCCTCCCTGGAAGAGGAGGGCCGCCTTAGCGACGTCCTCAACGGCTTTATCGATCCAGATGACGGCACGCCTCTGCCACCACCGGTGATCAAGACTGCACCCAAGGCCGATGACGATGAAGAAGAGGAAGAAGGCCCTACCGGACCCGATCCCGAAGAGGTCCAACGCCGTTTTGACCTGCTGAGCGCTCAGTATCTGAAATCCGAAAAAGCGATCAGTGCGCACGGTCGTGACAGCAAGCAGGCGCAGAAAGAGATCGCCGCCGTGGCCGAGATCTTCGCACCGCTCAAGCTGATCCCCCGCTTGTTCGATCGTCTGGTTGTCTCTGCCCGTTCGGTTGTCGGACAACTGCGCACCGAAGAGCGCAACATCATGAAGATCTGCACCCAGCGCGGACGCATGACACGTAAAGATTTCATCAAATCTTTTCCTGGCAACGAACTGAACAATGCCTGGGTAGAATCACTCTGCACGCCAGACGGCCCCTGCGGTCGCAAGCTGCTCACCAGCAAGGTTGAACTGCTGCGCTCGCAACGCAAACTTGGACAGCTGGAGACCCAGTCAGGGCTGACCCTGATCCAGATTAAAGAAGTTAACCGCCGTATGTCGATCGGCGAAGCGGGTGCACGCCGCGCCAAGAAAGAGATGGTCGAAGCGAACCTCCGCCTAGTGATCTCGATTGCCAAGAAATACACCAACCGCGGCCTGCAGTTCCTCGACCTGATCCAGGAAGGCAACATCGGCCTGATGAAGGCGGTGGATAAGTTTGAATACCGCCGCGGTTACAAGTTCTCGACCTATGCGACCTGGTGGATTCGTCAGGCGATCACCCGCTCCATCGCTGACCAGGCGCGCACCATCCGTATTCCGGTGCATATGATCGAAACGATCAACAAGCTCAACCGCATCTCCCGCCAGATGTTGCAGGAGATGGGCCGCGACGCCACCCCTGAAGAGCTCGCCGAGCGGATGGAGATGCCTGAAGATAAGGTGCGCAAGGTCCTTAAAATTGCCAAAGAGCCTATCTCGATGGAAACTCCCATCGGTGATGACGAAGACTCCAGTCTGGGCGATTTTATCGAAGATGCTATGGCTCACTCCCCTATCGACAGCGCCACCGGCGAAGGCCTGTGCGAAGCCACACGCGACATCCTCTCAGGCCTGACCGGACGTGAAGCCAAGGTTCTGCGGATGCGCTTCGGCATCGATATGAATACCGACCACACCCTCGAAGAGGTCGGTAAACAGTTTGATGTGACCCGCGAGCGAATTCGTCAGATCGAGGCCAAGGCGCTGCGCAAGCTACGCCACCCGTCCCGCTCAGACCACCTGCGCAGCTTCCTCGACGAGTAACGTGCAGCACCGGCTTCTTCTGAAGCACTCTTCAGTCTGAGGCGTATTCAGGGTTACGAAAAAACCGGCTTTTACAGCCGGTTTTTTTTGGCCTGCAATTCAAAAGATCGCCTGCATTGTTCTTTTGTAGGCTAGGCTTCAGCCTGACGGCTTTTTGACGATGGCGGCATTTTGCTGGCCTTGCCGGACTACTTTCTACCCACAAAAAGCCGACCTACAAGGAGTGTTGTTTGTGGGTTTGGTTTTTTGTGGGCACCCAGCTCAGCGATTAGCGACTCCGAAGGGGATATGCACCGAAGGTGACACTGAGGCGGCGGCATCGAGATGACCGCGCTGATCATCGAAGAAGATATGTGGTGCCCAGATATCCAGGACCCTGCGCTTCTCCACGCCGCCCAGGAAAAAGGCATCATTGACCATCAGACCCCAGCTGCGCATAGTATTGATCACCCGCTCATGAGCAGGCGCACTGCGCGCCGTCACGATCGCCAGACGGAGCCTGGGCTTATACTCAGGGTCTTGCTCCGCTCGAACCTGCTCCTGCTTCTGAATCTGGGCGATCCTAGACAAGAACACCTGCAGCGGTCCTGGATTGTGAGGAACATCCACATGCTCGACCTCATGCCGTTTAAACTGCTCCAGGTCACCCTGTTGATAGACAGCTTCTGACTCGTCATCGGCAAGTACCCCATCAAAGTCAAACGCCAGGCGTAACTCCTCATCATCGGTATCATCTTTGGCATCAGAGTTAAGCACCAACCCTGCCGGAAACCCCAACGCCATCGCCTGCTTTACATCCTCTTCGTTAGCGCTCAGAAACAGGCTGATATTGAATGCTGGGATAAAGATATAGGGCGATCTCCCCTGCTGAAATACCGCGCGGGTGATCTCCAGGCCATAGTGCTCAATTGACTTAAAGACCCGCAGGCCCGTATCCGGATCATTATGCGACAGCAACACCACCTCAACGGGCGGATTAGCCGGATTCAATTGATTTAACGCCAACAGGCGGCGTACAAAGGAATAGGCGACACCCGGCTGGAGCGGCCGGTCCTGATGCTCGCGCTGATAGGCCCGGTAAGCACGCTCACCCTTCTCCTTAAACACCGCGTCAGATTGCTCCAGATCAAACAGCGCACTGGAGGCAAGTCCGACTACCAGACGGTTATCAATATCATATGCCATTCGTTAAAATCCTGTTGCCTAACCAAGAATCCCTGGGCCATGCCAAGGAGTTGTCAATAATCCGGTTACCATCTTGATTCCCGGTCATTTTCCTAGGAGGCTGACCGGGAACAGACCCCAGGAACAGACAGATACAGGTGTCTCTTCCCTGCATATCAGCCTCGATCTCTGCGGCCCCCATCATGTCTAAACTTTGTGAGTAACCGTCTCGGTCGATCTGAGCAGTTTCAGATCATGCTCAGCCTGGCTCCGCCGGGTAATATCCTCAAATGAGATAATCACGGCGTGGGGCAGACGCTGATCATCATGACTGAGCGGTTCTGTATTAACGTTCAGCCAGACTCTCCCCCCCTCTAACCGATCCACGCCCACCACCTGATTCCGGCGCGGCTCGCCGTTGGTGAGGGTGAGTATCGACGGGTACTGGCTCGCCAGCAACGGCTCCCCGTTCTCTGCATAGACATGCACGCCGCCCTGCCCCGGCCCTTGCCTCTGCATCACCTGCAGCACTTCGCCGAGGATCTGAGTCGCGGCAGGATTATGCATATCGATGCGGCCACTGGCATCACGCAACAGCACCCCTACGGACAGGGACATCACCAGAGATCGGTAGCGGTTTTCACTTTCTAACAACCGGGCACTGGCCCGCGCAAGCTCGGTCACATCCTGAATCGTGCCGATGCCACGTAACACCTTACCCTGTGCATCAACCTCAAATGTCGCCCGCTGGCGTATGCTCTTGATCGTTTTGTTGACGATAATTCGATGTTCGATGTCGTAGATACCCCCCTCCAGCGCAGACAACCAGGCCTCGTCCAACCGTTCCTGATCATTGGGATGAACAAAGCCCAGATATTGCTGATAATCCAACGAACTGCCTGCCGCCAGCCCAAAGATACGACAGGTTTCATTCGACCAGCTAAGGCTGCTGGTGCCGAAGTCCAGCTCCCAGCTACCGACATGCGCCAGACGCTGGGCATGATTAAGCCGTTTTTCACTCTGATCCAGACGCTTCCTGATACCCCGACTGGCGGTGATATTCTCTTTCACCGCCAGATAGTGACTCGGCACAACACCGTCATCCAGAATCGGCGTGATAGACACAGACTCCCAGATAAGGGAGCCATCTTTACACCTGCTGCAAAGCTCGCCATACCAGACCCCTCCCGAACTCAGTACTCGCCACATCGCCGTAAAGACCGACGCTCCAGTCTGGTTACTGCGGAACAGGCGGGAGTTGTGCCCAAGCACCTCCTCGCGAACATAGCCGCTGGTCCGCAACAGGACGGAATTAACATACTCTATAGTGCCATCCAGGTCGGTAATCAGCACCGAGACCGGAACCTGCTCTATCGCCGCCGCTAATTTTCGCAACTGACTTTCCTGCGCGTTACGCTGGCTGATATCGCACATAAAGGCCAGGTTTAAACCGCCCTCTGAGCTTTCTACATAGTTCGTTACCACATCCACCCTAAGCGGATGTCCATGCTTGGACAGGTGCGTGGTCTGGAATTTCAACAGGGTCTCCTGCTTCAGCCGTGCCCAATAGACCGGCAGCCGTTCCTCGATGACACCGGGATCGATATCACCCAGAGACAGACCCAGCATCTCATCTGCCGAGTAGTCCAGCGCGGCGCAGGCGGCCCGATTAACGTACACGAAGCGCCCCTGCTTATCGATCAGATACACCCCCATCGCCATATGATCGAGCGCGAACTGAGCTAGGCTTAGCCGGTCTTCACGCTGGTGTATGGCAACGGCCTCGCCCGCCAGCAATACACGCGTTTTCTCATGACGCCCGATCATCAGAAAAACGATCAGCCCCACCAGCCCAGCCACCGCCTGGCCGCTAAACAGCAGCATCCAGCCCAAACTCTGGCGCTTGGCAGCCAGGAAACGACCATCAGCCACCCGTTCCAGGATCCAGGCGCGTCCTGCGAACTCAACTTCAAGGCGCTGATCAAGCACAGGATTAACAATCTGTTGTGCCAGCCCTTGATGCAACGGGTAGGAGCTCTGCGGAGCAGAGCCTGATGCACGAATCATGACCACCTGATCCGGATCGGTCACATCCAGCAAGCGATAGTGGATCCCCGCTGTGATCTGCGCATCCAGGATCTGCTCCAGCGCATACCCTAACCGCAATACGCTCACCACAAAGCCTCCCTGCCGATCGGCCTCTAACCCCTCCATCGTTCGGGTCTCCACCGGCAGACTCAACACCAGCCCTGCTCGCTCATCCTCTGCCAGGGTGATAACAGCGCCAGCAGAAATCTTGCCGGTTTCCTGTGCCAACGTCAGCACCCGTTTGTGTGCCGGGCTGGAACACAGGTCATAGCCCAGCGCGCGCAGGTTATTAGACATCGGTTCTATAAAGGCCACCGGCGCATACTCGGCACGCCTTGCCGCGATCCTGACCGCGCCCTGCTTACCACGCTCGGTAATTTGGTAACCCGCAAATCCTTGCTGCTGCATTCGGGTTTCAAACTGAACGCGCCCCGACTCGGTCACCAGGGGACTCCATGACAACGCCTGAAGCTCCGGATGCTGTGCTAAAAGCGGCCCCACATAGACCCGGAAACTGTCGCGGGAGACCTCCAGCGATGCCTTAAATAAACTGCTCAGACTACGGAGCACGCTGACCTGCTCATCCCGAAGATCTGTTAACTGACGTTGCTGCACCTCCCCCTCATGGGCAAACTGGTCGTTAATACGCAGACCCTCCCAGTAACGGATAGCACCGACGCAGCCCACCAACACTAACAGCACCAAGGATAAAGAGAGCGTCAGCGGCCAACGCCGTTGCCGCCATTCGCGTACCGCGGGTGACAGCCAGGCTAGCAGTATCGGGGTGATGAACAGGACGCCGATGGCGTCACCCGCCCACCAGGTGGTCCAGCTGAACAACAGCTGCTCCGTACTGATATGACCCGCAAACCACAGGGTCGCAATACCCCAGCTGGCGCTGATCAGCGTGCCAACCAGGCAACCCCAAAACAGAAAACTCAACACCTCGGCTAAGCGCAGCAACGGATTGGGAAACCCCGCTAGCTGTCGCAGCAGATAGGCACCCGCCACGGCCTGAAGCGTAGCGCTCAGACCTAACAGCAGCGCCACATCCCAGTGCACTCCCATACTTACATCAAACAAAACCCTGGCCATAAATATGGCGACAGCGGCGCCATAGCCATACAACAACACTCCCGCCAGTGCGACACCCGCCGCAGGCCAGACCGCAAAGACCTGTTCAGACGAGAACGCCAGCAACGACCCTAGCCCGGCACTGAGCAGGTAGGTTATAAAAATAAAACTGTTGGTTTTTATCAGGCCTTTCATAAATACGCAGAGGCACCCCAGTAGGTAAAGCGATGACGCTGAAGCCTCTCATATCAAACCAGATTAAGCCAGATCAGGCAGTTGCGGCAGACTCTACTCTCAGCCAGATCAGGTCAGACAATGGCTGAGGGCACGATCATCTCTCTGCGGGGAGACCAACTGATGTCATACTCAATCCTCGATAAGCCGTTGGATTACCCACCCTGCATGAAACAAGGATTCTTGCTCACTAAACACAGCTGTGACCGCGGCAATCAGACGGAGATTTCCCTTTGGCTGAGTTCTTCCGAAGGACCGGTACAACTGCTGATTACCGGTGAGCGACCGCTATTTTTTGTGTGTCAGGAGGATCAGCAGCGGGTAGCCGAGGTGATGACGGCAGCGGGCCTGGTGTTCGAGCTGCGCATCCTGAGCCTCAGGACCTTCCAGCAACAGCCGGTGGCGGCGCTGTACTTCCTGACCCTGAGAAGTTTTTACCGGGCTCAGGAACTGCTGAAGAACCGACAGATAGCGCTGTTTGAAGGCGATATCCGCCTGCACGAACGCTACCTGATGGAGCGCTCCGCACTGGGCGCTATCGAATTTCAGGGCCAGATCCTGCAACACCAGGGCTTTACTCAGGTGCGGGAGGTCAAGCTCAGGGGCACCGATTACCAACCTCATTTCAAGGTCGTCTCGATCGATCTGGAATGCGCCCCCGACGGTGAACTCTATAGCATCGCGCTCTACGCCGAGGGGGTAGAACAGGTACTGATGATCGGAGAGTGGCAATCCGGGCACGGCGAGATCACCTGGGTCGCCGACGAGAAGGCCTTGCTGCATGCCTTTGAACACAACCTGAGCGCACTGGATCCGGATCTGATCATCGGCTGGAATCTGGTTAATTTTGATTTTCGGTTACTGCTCCGGCGCGCTGAGATTCAGGGAATTCGCCTGCGCCTAGGACGCGGTGACCACTATGCCAGCTGGCGGGATGCCAGAGATGAGTCCAACACCGGGTTTGTCACCCTGCCAGGGCGCATGGTGATCGACGGTATCGCCGCACTGAAAACGGCCACCTATCAGTTCTTCAGTTTCAGCCTGGACGCTGTTGCCAGGGAACTGCTCGAGCGCGGCAAACTCTCCGAGGAGGCTGATAACCCCGGCCAGGTGACGCGCCTGGCCAGCATCAGCCTAGATTTTATCCACAACAAACCCCGGCTTGCTGCCTATAACCTGGAGGACTGCCGGCTCGTTTGGGATATTTTCCAGCACACTAAAATCCTGCCATTTTTAGTCTTTCGTGCCCAACTCACCGGGCTGGAACTCGATCGCAGTGGCGGCTCTGTGGCCGCCTTTAGCAACCTCTACTTGCCTAGACTACACCGCGCTGGTTATATCGCCCCAAATCTGCCTGAAGGCGGCGGACTGGCGAGTCCCGGTGGCTATGTGCTGGATTCAGCACCGGGCCTGTATCAGCATATTCTGGTGTTTGACTTCAAGAGCCTCTATCCCTCCATCATCCGCACTTTCAAGATCGATCCCCTGGGGCTCGTAGAAGGCTTAGCACGGCCTGAGGATGCCATCGAAGGCTATCGCGGTGCCTGCTTCTCGCGTACAGAACACCTACTCCCGGGTATTATTACCGCACTGTGGGAGCAACGGGACCAGGCAAAAATATCCGCCGATCACAGCCGATCTCAGGCATTAAAGATTCTGATGAACTCCTTTTACGGCGTGCTGGGATCGGGAGGCTGCCGTTTCTATGACACCCGCCTGGCCAGCTCCATCACCCTGCGCGGCCATGACATCCTCAAACAGACCACGCACTGGATCGAGGAGCGCGGCCTGAAGGTGATCTATGGCGATACCGACTCCCTGTTCGTCCATCTTCACGGACAACCCAGCAATCAGGAGGCCGATGATCTGGGGCAAGAGCTGATCGCCAGCATCAACCAGCGCTGGCATGCCCAGCTCCAGGAACAGCATGGGATAAGATCGCATCTTGAACTGGAGTATGAAACGCACTTCGAGCGGTTCCTGATGCCCACTATTCGCGGCAGCGACACCGGCAGCAAGAAACGCTATGCCGGACTGATTCGAGCATCTGGCGGGGAGCAGCTTATTTTTAAAGGCCTGGAAGCGATTCGTAGCGACTGGACCGAGCTGGCCAAGATCTTTCAGAATGAGCTTTACCGGCTGATCTTTCATGATCAGGATCCCTCGGCCTATATCTGCAGAATCGTGACTGAGACCCGCGATGGCCAGAGAGATTCGCAGCTGGTATACCGCAAACGCCTGCGCCGTAACCTGGACCTGTATGTCAAAAACATCCCACCCCAGGTGCGTGCCGCACGACTGGCCGATGCGCACAACGAACGTCAGGGCAAGCCGTTAAAATATCAGCACCGGGGAACGATCGCCTATCTGATAACGAGCCAGGGCCCCGAGCCCCTGGAGTATCTGCTGAGTCCTATCGATTACGAGCACTATATCGACAAGCAGATCCGGCCTATCGCCGATGCGATATTGCCCTTCGTAGGCCTGTCCTTCGACAGCCTGACAGGCACCCAGATGGGATTGTTTTAGGCAACGGTAGGTAATGGGGTCTAGATAAAGTAGGCAAAGGGGTCGGAGTGATTGTTACATAGCAAAACAGCATACATCACTCCGACCCCTTTTCAGCGTGACAGATAGCGGATGCCGCGCTCCATGCCCTCCAGGGTCAGCGGATACATATGGCCATCAAACTGCTTATGGATCATCGCTATCGACTGGGTATAGCCCCAGTGGGGTTCCGCGACTGGGTTGAGCCATAGAGTCTTGGGCCAATGATCGAGCACCCTCTGTAACCACAGTTGCCCCGGCTCCTCATTGTAGTGCTCGACGCTGCCGTGGGGGTAGGCAACCTCGTAGGGTGACATCGAGGCATCGCCAATAAAGATCACCCGGTAGTCCGAGCCGTAGGTATGAAGTAGATCCTGGGTCGAAATCGACTCGCTGAAGCGCCGCGAATTATCCTTCCATACCTTCTCGTACAGGCAGTTATGGAAGTAGAAGTACTCCAGATGCTTGAACTCGCTGCGGGCCGCCGAGAACAGCTGCTCGCACTGGCGGATATAGGGATCCATCGAGCCGCCGACATCGAAGAACAGCAGCAGCTTGGCGGCATTATGGCGCTCGGGCACCATCTTCAGATCGAGATAGCCGGCATTGCTGGCGGTAGCACGAATGGTATCGTCCAGGTCCAGCTCTTCGGCAGCGCCGCTGCGGGCGAACTGGCGCAGCTTACGCAACGCCACCTTGATCGTGCGGGTACCCAACTCGACATTATCATCAAGGTCGCGAAACAGCCGTTTTTCCCAGACTTTCACCGCCCGCTTATGCTTGCTCGCGCCACCGATACGCACCCCTTCGGGGTTATAACCGCCATGCCCGAACGGCGAGGTACCGCCGGTACCTATCCACTTGCTGCCGCCGGCATGGCGCCCCTTTTGCTCATCTAGACGCTCCTTGAGCGTCTCCAGCAGTTTATCCAGACCGCCGAGCGCTTCGATCTGCGCCTTCTCCTCCGCGCTCAGCTGCTTGAGAAAATCGGCTCTGAGCCACTCCTCGGGGATCAGCGCCTCGACCAGTCCTTCACCCTCGAGTTGGGCCAGGCCATTAAAGTAGCGGCCGAACGCCTGATCGAAACGATCGAAATACTTCTCATCCTTGACCATACACAGGCGTGCCAGCAGATAAAACTGCTCCATATCCGCGAACGCGAACCCCTGCTCGAGCGCCTCGATCAGGGTCAGCAACTCTTTCAGAGTGACCGGCACCCGCTCTTTGCGCAGTGCACTAAAAAAATCGATCAGCATAACTAAGGCCCCTGCTTAACGCGTTTCACGCCGGGCCATAAACGCCAGCCGCTCGAGCCGGTGCACATCCTGCTCGTTTTTCAGCAGCGCGCCATACAGGGGCGGTATGGCTTTGCTCGGATCGCGGTTCGCCAGCGCCTCGGGAGAGATATTGTCGGCCATCAGCAGCTTCAGCCAGTCGATCAGCTCGGAGGTCGAGGGCTTCTTCTTCAGGCCGGCCACCTCACGTACCTGGAAAAACAGCGCCATCGCTTCCTCGACTAACTTGCGCTGAATATCAGGGTAGTGAACCTCGACGATCTTCTGCATCGTGGCCTTATCCGGAAACTGGATATAGTGGAAAAAGCAGCGGCGCAGGAAGGCATCCGGCAACTCTTTTTCATTGTTTGAGGTGATGATGATAATCGGCCGATGCTTAGCCTGTACCCGCTCACCGGTCTCGTAAACGTAGAACTCCATTTTATCGAGTTCGACCAGCAGGTCGTTAGGAAATTCGATATCGGCCTTATCGATCTCATCGATCAGTAAGACTACCTGCTCATCCGCCGTAAACGCCTGCCACAGCAACCCTTTGCGGATGTAATTATTAATGTCGTGAACCCGCTCATCGCCGAGCTGAGAGTCACGCAGCCGTGATACCGCATCATAATCGTAGAGGCCCTGCTGCGCCTTGGTGGTCGACTTGATATGCCAGCGCAGCAGGGGTTTATCCAGCGCTAGCGCCAGCTCCTCGGCCAGCATGGTCTTGCCGGTGCCCGGCTCCCCTTTAACCAGCAGCGGGCGCTGCAGGGTGATAGCGGCGTTTACCGCCATCCTCAGGTCGTCGGTGGCGACGTAGTCATCAGTGCCTTCAAAACGCATATAACGGCTCCACAAGCTCGGAAGTAATGGAAAACCCGTAGTTTACAGAAGAGCTAGCAGAACTGCTAACAGCGAGTGTAACCGACCCTATTACGACCCCTGTAGGCTTACTAAGCCGCCTGAAGAACATCATAACAACAACAATAAGAACGAGCAGCGCCTTCAGGCTAAACCCTCTTATATATTGAAAAGGATGCTGCCCGAGCTATCTCAGAGACATCAACAGCCGCGGCCGCACATAAAAATAATGTTTGCGATCAGCCCACATCTGTCACAGCCGTCTCGGCCTCCCGCTCATGTCCTGCTAAGCGGCGGGCAGGCGTATCACAAATTCGGAGCCTTCCCCCTCGGTGCTGTACACCGCTATCGTGCCCTGGTGCTGGAGGATAATCTCATAACTGAGATAAAGCCCGAGTCCCGTTCCCTGACCGACTGGTTTGGTGGTAAAAAACGGCTTAAAGAGTCGTTCAAGGTGTTCCGGCGGAATACCGCAACCGGTGTCGGCTATCCTGATGACGACCTCCTTGTCGGAATGTTCGGTGACAATGCTGATCTCGCCATACTCCTTGATCGAATGGGCTGCGTTGATCAATAGGTTGGTAAAGACTTGATTAAGCTGACTTAGGTTGCCGTATACCGGTGGTATAGCATTCAGAGTTTTCTCGACCCTGCAGCGGTATTTCAATTCATTCCAGACCATTTTCAGCGTGGCTTCAATACCCTTGTTGATATCGCAAGCGCACATCTCGCCGTCATCTGCTCGGGTAAAGGCGTTCATTCCCTGTACGATGGTCTTTATGCGCTCGGTTCCCTCTAGAGCATCGGCCATCAGACCAGGGATATCTTCGAGAATAAACTCGAGTCCCTGTGCTTCTCTTTGGGCGACTATCTCTGCAATCAGCCGTTTCTGGGTCTCATCGTTCGGCCCTTCGGCGACGCGTTCCAGCTGCCGATAGAGGCTCAACAGTGGGCCGATGGCTTCAAAATACTCCTGTAATATATTGAGGTTGCCGTACACGAAGCCTACAGGGTTGTTGATCTCATGGGCGACTCCTGCGGCTAGCTGGCCGATGGAGGCCATCTTCTCTGACTGCAGCAACTGGCTGAAGGTTGGCTCCTGTTGTCGCTCGCCCTGCAGCCTGGCTTGGTGCTTTTTTAGCTGCTTTTCATAGTGAGCCAGCGCTATCTGGGACTTCACCCTGCTCCGGAGTTCATCCCGGTTAAAGGGTTTACAGAGATAATCGGCCGCGCCAAGCTCAAATATACGTGAGAGGGTCTTACTGTCCATCGGTGTCGACAAAACGATCACTCGTGGGTAGTTTTTTTCGGGTTGGGATTGCATCAGTTTCAGCATATCCACGCCAGATGCCCCAGGCAACATCACGTCAAGCAGTAGCAGATCCACAGGCTGCTGCTCAAGTAGGTCCAGGCACTCCTGTGCATTCTCCGCCTCGATCAGCCTGTAGCTGACATCGAGTTCTTGCCTGAGAACAGCGCGATTACTGGAGTCGTTATCGAGGATCAACACCCGAGAATATTCTGCACCTGGATGCTGATCATCCTGCTCCATGCCCACCCTAGCCTGAGATGAAAGCAGGGCACTAGGAGAGGCCTGAAGTGCTGACTCCAACGTTGAGATCCTGTTATTTTTATGCATCTATTGTCTCCGCGAGACTGTAGTACGGCCATATAATAAATATAATTGATGTAGGCTATTAAGTCTCTGCCCCTACTCTATTCACCAATTCTAACCTTTATTGGAGCGCTCACTTCCGCCAACGGCAGACGCAGAGTGAAGGTGGTGCCTTTAGCCATCTCGCTCTGTACCTCTATTGAGCCTCCATGCTGCTGAACAATTTCGTAGCTTATATAAAGCCCAAGCCCGGTTCCCTGACCAATCGGCTTGGTAGTAAAGAAGGGGGTAAACAGCTGATCAAGGTGCTCCTTTTCGATCCCCCTGCCGGTGTCGGCTACGCTGATCTCAATCTTGTCATCGACCCGTTTCGAGCTGATACAGATCTCCCCCTGACCGTCTAAAGCCTGGGCCGCATTGACCAGGAGATTGGTAAAGACTTGATTAAGCTGGTTTAGATTGCAACGAATCTTCGGCAAGTCGCCCAGGGAGGTAGTGAGCGTACAGCGGTATTTAAGCTCATTCGCAACCATTTTTAGCGTAGCTTCTATTCCCTGGTTAATATCGCAGTAGGCCATCTCACCCGTGTCTACTCTGCCGAAGGCGCTCATCCCCTGAACGATAGTCTTTACTCGTTCGGTGCCCTCCTGAGTGTCGGCGATAAGACCCGGAATGTCTTCAAGAATGTAGTCAAGATCGGCCTCTTTACGTGACTCGGCGATCTGTTTTAGCAGCGTTGTTATCTGCTTGCCGTTAGAATTGACGTTTTTCTCGCCGGGCTGCCCACTTCCCCTGTCATCGGTGATATTTTCCAGCTGCGTATAAAGATTCAGCAGGGGGCGTAGAGCTTCAACATACTGCTTTAACGTAGCGATATTACCCGCAATAAACCCCATAGGGTTGTTTATCTCATGAGCAACCCCGGCAGCCAACTGGCCTAGTGTTGCCATCTTCTCGGACTGGATCAGCTGCTGCTTGGTCTGCTCCAGTTTGCGGATGGTCGCCTGTTGTTCAGCGTTTTTGACGACCAGTTGCTTCTCCATCTGTTTGATCTTAGTGATATCACTGGAAGTGCACAGGAAATTTGTAGCCCCGGTTTTACGGCTTCTGGCCGGTGACAGTGTTACAACCAAGCAGCAAGGGGCTCCGGTGTGGTCGATAATGTGAATTTCACCGCTCCAGAGTTCCAACCCGGTGGATAGTTCTCCTTGCCCCTGCTTGTGTTGTATTGAGTCCCAGGGTATGGCGCTAAAGAAGTAGTTGTTAAAAAAGAGCTGAGCCGCGCCGCCGTCAGCACCTTCGTCGCCACCGGCAAGCAGAGTCAAGCCCTGGGTGTGTTGAAGAATCCGACCTTCGTTGTTAAACAGGATGGAGAGTGTGTGGCTTTGTTCTATCGCCTGCTGGAGATCGGAATTTGTTTCTTCAAGTGCACCCAAGGCGGCCCTCAGACTAAAAAGGGTTTGTTCCAACTTTCGCTCCATAACCTCGATGACATGACTGAGCAGTCCCAGTTCGTTTAATTGGTTTTGATGCCGATCCTGGCTGTGGCCTGAGAGGTCCTCCTCGAGGGAAATGCGCCGAACAGTCGATATCAGTTTACTCAGAGGACGACTCAGCAGCTCTCGGCTGAAATAGATAAAGATCAACCAAAGCAGGGAGGTTTTCACGACCGCCGCGCTGAGCAACGCGGTGAGTGTCGGTATAACATTTTCAATGACGACATCCCGACTGGAAAAGAACTCCACTTGGCCAATGTTATCGCTGGAAAACCCTGTGGGGTCAAACAACGAAAAGCCATACCGATAGGCGCTTTGGGAGGTCGCGTCTGCCGACACGCTGTTGCCGATGGTTGCGATGTCGCCACCCTGCAACAGCAACTGCTTGTAGTCATCATAAATGCGGATGCCGACAATACTGTTCTGGGTCAAGATGCCGTTAGCCATGTCTTCCAATAGTGGTAGATCAAGATGCCAGAGCGCGTTTGCCAGACTCTCTTCGACCAGAGGCCGAAAGTCTGTCATATCCTTGTAGACCCGGTCACGGGTCAGATCATATTCCGCCCAACCCTGAATCAGAGTGACGATGACGGCGGCTACACAGTAGACGCCAAAGATCTTTTTCAGTAGTTGATGGCCGATGCTTTGCGCCAACGGGAGCTGTGCGTTATCGGTCATTTGATCCGGTGAAATCTCCATAATAGGGCCCTGGCAGTCTTTTTCAGGCATGTCTTTTTCAGGCATGTTTTTGTTAGGCTACAGCGATTTCTGCTGCGGGGTAACAGATTCCAGCTCGTGTTCCGGTAACGCGTTCACGAACTCAAACAGGTCCAGACGCGTTTCTGGAAGCATCAGGTAGCGTGTATAGATCTGATGTTTGGTAACAGAAACATGGAACCTTTCTGCCTGCTCCTTAAGCACACTGTCTTGCTGCAGCAGGTAATCCAGGGTTGAGGTCGGCATCAGCGTAGCGGTTACGCGGTTACGGAGAACCTTCAGCAGGTTATCCCGCTCACGATTGCCGTCGATACGGGTTATCTGTCCTGCAGTCACCAACTCATCGATACCGACATAGTGATGGCCGCGCATGCCGGCAAAGACCTTCCCCGCCAGGGAGTCCGGAGTCGCGTAGGTAAAGCTGTCTTCTGAGTGTGACACTATGCTGTTAGAATCTTTAAACAGGGTCTTCCATTGGTAATTGTCATGGTCGCCTTTGATGAATCCCCATTTGGGATTAACCCAGGGAACGATCCAATCCTGGCTGCAGCCTTTACCGGGGCAGGTGCCCGCAATCCAGTCTTTAAGACTGTCGTTTAGGCGGCTGCGGGGAATTATTTTAACTTGGAACAGGTAGCGCCCCGCCGCTTGACGGTTAAGCATCTGAGCCAGATCAAAGGTCAGCCCGCGACCTGGACTAGTAACAAAGGGCGCGTGGTTGTGATAGCTCAGAATACTGATGGTCTCGGCGCTTGCGGAAGCGCCCGAGGGCAGCCCTACGCCGATAAGGGATAAAATTAGAATCAGAATCTTTTTCATGCTGCCATCCTTTATTGGTAAGCCCGAGGCTTGTTGGTTCGGCCTTTGGGATTAAGACCATGTAGTCTTGAGGCTATAAAACCTTGCAGGCAACGCCTACAGATAAAACCTTTAGTCCGGTACTGCTGATACGGGTCATCCCTGTGTTTGCTGTGCGAGATCGCGGTGGAAGTTGGCAATTTCTCTGAACTGTTCGCGAAGATGGCTGACTGTTAGTGGCTAGGGTTTGATGAGAGCCTCAGGATACAGGCAGGATCTTAGTGACAGCCGTATTGCATAAGTTCATATTATTCATATAATGGATATCCTGTCAAACAAGACTATTACGACATTTGGCCTCTGGACACTATTTTTGTGTTCGTGATGTTATTCCTGCGCTGATACGGACCATCGCAGGACCGCCAGAATAGAGACCCATAGATACCTGCCAGCGAGGTTTACAACAAGGACAGTTAGCTGGCCTGCTACGCAGATTGCATTCTGACAATAGCCAACGTAATGAAAAAGCGAAGGATAGAGGTGCCCCATGGCTGACCAGCTGACAGCAACTAAGAAAATTAATTTGTTATGTGTCGATGATGAACCGGCGATTCTGCGTTCGCTGACGCGACTGTTTCGCCAGGATGCTTATGAGATCTATTGTGCAGAGAGTGGCGCCCAGGCGCTGGATCTGCTCGCAGAGCAGAACATTGATGTCATCATCTCCGATATGCAGATGCCGGGCATCAGCGGCCTGAATTTGTTAAAACAAGCCGAATCACTTTATCCGGACGTACCACGAATCGTGCTGAGCGGCTACGCGGACCCCCAAAGCGTCATGAGTGTCATTAACGATGCGAAAATTTTCAGCTATGTTAAAAAGCCCTGGGATGAACCGGATCTGAAGCTCAAGGTCTCCAACGCCGCCGAACAGCGCCATCTCAAGCAACTCACAGAGAATCAGAGCCTAGCGTTGCAGGCAGCCAACAATCGTTTAGAGAGCAGGGTCTTGGAGCGAACCGAACAGCTGATGTCCACCCAGAAAAAGCTACGCCAGGCGATGACCGATATGAAGTATAGCTATCAGGGAGTGGTCAGATTGCTTTCCCATTTTTCTCATCTGACGATGCCAGTGTCTATACGCGGTCAAACCCGTCGGGTGGCGACTATTGCCAAATGTTTTGCTACCACTCTCGGTCTTCAGAAGTCGGAGGTGGACACTATTGAAACCGCCGCGCTGTTACAGAATATCGGGCTAATTGGCTGTGCCGACGAACTTCTGACTACGCCAGAAGCGGATTTGACGGGAGAGCAACATGCGGAGTGGCAAAAACACCCCATCATGGGGGAAACGCTGTTATCCAGCATTCCTGTTATGCAGGAGGTGTCTGGCCTGGTTCGCTCCCATCACGAGTACTACGACGGCTCTGGGTGGCCGGATAGCCTGGCTGGCCTCAAGATCCCGCAGGGGGCGCGCATATGCCTGCTGGCGCAGCAATTTGTAGACCTCTCCGACAGCCATGCTAGCGAGACCTCGACTGAGGTCGTGTTGACGTTAATGGCGACGTTTGTTGGTCAGCGCTACGATCCTACCTTATGGGACTCTTTCTGCTCATGTATTCGCGATAATGACTTGCTGATGGCTGTTGGCACGGATAACAAGACCCTGGCTGAATCAAGCCTGCTCAGGGTCTTGGATTCACAAGACCTTGAGCCGGGAATGGTTCTGCATAGAAACCTGATGAGCAAGGCCGGAGCCTTGTTACTTACCGAAGGCTCGATCCTCAGTCAGAAGATCATCCATAGAATCATACAGATGGAAAAAATGGATCGTAACCAGTACCAGATTACGGTTGCTATTACCTAATGCCTGGCGGCTGCACCCTGACTTAAAAGGCAAGGAGAGAATCCACCGCCTCGACCCCCTCCCCGGGCTCAGGCGTTAAACGGTTTGGGCTAGCGCTTTCCAGTCGTCGAGGGCGTGCAGGCAATTGACCTTTTCTAGATACTCTT
Organism: Motiliproteus sp.; assembly: GCA_047633175.1. Lineage (GTDB taxonomy): Bacteria > Pseudomonadota > Gammaproteobacteria > Pseudomonadales > Balneatricaceae > Motiliproteus. The sequence goes on from JBLIEQ010000001.1 coordinate 170,827, forward strand.
CATCAACCTCCGCCGAGTCGTCTAGCAGGGCTGACGCGGCATGCACAGCGGTTAACGGGGTGAAGTGGTTATGCCCTGATTGTGATGGATGATGATGCAGAGCAACCGCGTCAATCACCGGATCAAGGAAACCCCAGAGCTTAAGCAGATAAGCCCCGGTCCAGCCGTGATGGGTGCCGAACAACTGCTCCTCTTTCTGACACAGAGACAGATTAGTCAGTTCAGTGCAAAGTTGGTCGGTATAAACCGAAGCACCCGGCTGCTGGATCAGCGCCAGTCGACCAATATCCTGAAGCAGCCCGGCAAGAGCAATAGACTCCAACTGTTCTCTAGGGGCTTTTTGGTGCACCCCTATCAGCCTGGACAGCTGCGCAGTACGCTGATTTTTAATCATAAGCTGTTCCCGCCACTGCTGCAGCCTGGGTTGGTCTTTATTCAGATCAAACAGATGCTGATGCAGCACCAGCCCCTTGATAATTTCTGTGCCCAGTAACGTGACCGCCTTGTGAAGATCCTGAATCGGATTGGAACCACCAAAGAATGCACTGTTCGTCAGCTGCAGAACTTTGGCTGCCATCGCCATATCCTGCATAAGGATGTCGGCAACATCCTTAGAGGTGCTCCTGTCCTCCGGGTTATTAAGCGTATTGGTCAGGGTGAGAAACAGCTTAGGCACCGGTGCTAGCGCATTGAGTTTACCGAGGCCGGCACGCAGTTGATCGGATAACGGCATGCTGTTAAGCACGTCGGCCCGGTGCAACAGGTCAGTGATGGTCGATTGCTTAAAGGGTTTTACCAAGTAAAGATGGGCATGCTCAGCCGCTTTTACCGACTGCTCTTTATCGCTGTAGCCTGAAAGTATAGCTCTGATCGACTTCGGGCTGTAGTGTGCGACCTCGGCCAATACCTGGCAACCATCTTTACCGGGCATACGCATGTCTGAAATAACCAGGTCGTAATGTTTGCTCTTAATCAGCTCGGTAGCCTTATACGGATCATCCACCAGATCCAATTGGTGCTTACCGAGTTCACTGCGCAACATTCGCTTGATAGACCGAAGTATCGCGGGCTCGTCATCAATAATTAGTATGTTCATGGCGCTTACTCGCTTGTGTTGTCAGCCGGTGAAGTACGGTCGACACCTAAAACTTTCTTGATCTGCCGCACTTCTTAGTCGGAGTGCTGCTGCGGTAACAATGTTTGTACGCGCGCCCAGAGTTCAGTGCCATCAAAGGGTTTAGATAGAACATCATCGGCACCTGCCTCTAAGGCCAGGTTCAGACCTGCATCTCCTAGACCGGAGATAACCAGCACCCGGGTGGCGGCCAGTTCTTCGCTATCACGAATATGCTTGAGCACCTGAAAACCACTAAGCCCGGGCATCTGTAAGTCCAGAATCACCAACGCAGGCCTAAACTCGGTCATGAGCGAGCCAGCCTGAAAACCATTGTCTGCAACCCTAACCTCATAATCGTTACGTATGAGTATGCGTTGAATCATACCGCTCATGCCAGGGTCATCGTCAACGACCAGGACCTTCTTGACATAACTGCTAAAGCCTCTGGGAACGGGCATGTCATTACGCATCAGGAAGGAAACGAAATTCTCTGGCGTCACCCTGTTGTCACCACGTCCAGGGAGTTTAAACGAAATCAGATAGTCTTTTTCTATCCACCGGATAACCGTGCGAAAATTTACACCACAGTACTTGGCGATCTCTCCGGTGGTGAGAGGATAATTCTTCATTGGCGACCTCTGTTGTCAGTTCTTGCGCACCCATCAATGTCGCAACTGACATTATATACATGAAACGACCGTTAAAACACAGGTCAGAACAGGTAGTTGATTTGATAGTCTCGCGTCACAGCGGCTTATCCAGCGTGAGCGCCAGCTCTTCGACCAGCAGGGTCTTACCAGTTTGCTGAACGGAGGCTGACCAATGCCAGACGCGCTACTCCCAGATCACATCCGAGTCGGCGTTGGCGGCGGCAGTGAGCAGCTCAATCAGCGGCAGCGCCCGGCTCCTTATACTCACCGGCACCTGCCCGGCATCCTCATCCTGATTGTTGGCCGGCGCAGACTCCGTAAGGGTTTCTGTTTCAATCGTGGCCGTCAGACGCCTGAGCGCCTCAGGCACATCGGCCGCCAGGATCGCGCCGGGGACGCTATGGCTATGCCCTAATATTCTCAGGAACCTGAGGGCGATATCACCAAAGAAGGTGATACTCGCGTAGTTATTCGTTTTAAAAGTGACTAGCATCGGGGGATTCCTTGTCGATTTAAATGACTATTCGGGCATCAGCACTTCTATACAACGCTAAAGAAGAGTAGCAGCCGGCTACTCTGGCACCAGCACCTCTATACAACTCAAAATAAAGCAGCAGCCGGCTACTCGGGCACCAGCACCTCTATACAACTCAAAATAAAGCAGCAGCCGGCTACTCGGGCACCAGCACCTCTATGCAACGCTAAAGAGCAGTGGCTGGCTATTCGGGTACCAGCACCTCTATGCAACGCTAAAGAGCAGTGGCTGGCTATTCGGGTACCAGCACCTCTATGCGATAAAGTGGCTGGCCGCTGTCGCTGACTCGGGGTCCGAGCCACTCCAGCGCCTCACGCACATCCTTTTTCAGGGTCCAGGGGGGGTTAACGACGATCATGCCGCTCCCCGTCATCCCTGGTTGGCTGTGATCGGTGGTCAGATCCAGCTGATAGAGTTCGATATTGCGCATCCCGCTGCGGATAAACGCCTTCTCCAGGGCACGCACGCGCTGCTCATCCACCTGCGGATACCAGAGCGCATAGGTGCCCGTGGCGAAGCGTTTGTGCAGCTCTTTAATATGGTTAACCACCAGCGTGTAATCGCTCTTGATCTCATAGGAGGGGTCGATCAGCACCAGCCCGCGGCGCTCGACCGGCGGCACCAACGCCAGTGAGCGTTTAAAGCCGTCGCCGAAATGGCAGTTGACCCGCCGCTCACTCTTAAACAACCGCGCCAACTGCGGATGGTCTTTGGGGTGCAGTTCACAGAGTTCCAGCCGATCCTGAGGCCGCAGCAACTGCCGGGCGATCCAGGGCGATCCGGGGTAGTTACGCAGGGCTCGGCCCTCATTAAAGCCCGCGATCAGGGCCCGGTAGTCTGCCAGAGCCGACGGCAAGCCCTTCTGCCCCCACAGCAGCCCTATGCCCTTAGAAAACTCATCGGTTTTTTTCGCCTCGCTACAGAGCAGACTGTAACCTCCGGCACCGGCATGGGTGTCGATATAACAGATTGGCCCGGGCTTTTGCGCCATATAATCGAGGGTCCGACTCAGCACCAGGTGCTTGAGGACATCGGCGTAGTTGCCCGCATGAAAGGCATGACGATAACTGAGCATCTCTAACTCCAAAACACATCTTATAGGGGATCCGGCATCCGTACGCAGACAGGTACAGAACCGGGTCCAGGCCGCGATGCAGGCGCCGGTAGATGGCACCCGCATCTCGGCCCGGGAATTATTTAAGCGACGGGATCAGATCCTTGATCGAGCCGATGGATCCGAGCAGCGCGGTCGCTTCGTAGGGCACGAAGACACGCTCGCCATTCTTGGCGATATCGGGCAGGGTTTTCATATATTCGAGCGCGATCAGATAGCTCAGGATCTGTTCTTCCTTGATACTCGAGCCGGCAGCCTCCATCAGCGTCTGTATCGCCTTACGCTGCCCTTCGGCACGTAAGATAGCCGCCTGCTTCTCCCCTTCCGCCACCGCAATCTGGGCCTCTTTTTGGCCCTGGGCCGTGGTGACAGTCGCGCGGCGTTCACGCTCGGCGGTCATCTGCTTGCGCATCGCCTGCTCTACCTCTTCGGGGACGATAATGTTCTGCACCTCGACCCGGTTGATCTTGGTCCCCCACTTGTTACCGGCCTCATCCAGGATCATGGTCAGCCCGATATTGATATCGGCACGGCTCTCGAGCAGCTTATCCAGCTCCATCTCACCGACCTTGGAACGCAGCGAGGTCTGGGTCAGCGTCTCGATCGCCTGAACCAGATTCTCGACCGCCAGCACCGCATCTCTAGGGGTGATAATCTGGAAGTACAGCGCGGCATCCACCAACACGGTCACGTTATCCTTGGTGATCACCGGAATCTTGGGGAAATCCGCAACCACCTCCCGCCGATCGATGCGAATCGTGTTCTTCGTCATCTGGAGCTGCTGCCCCTCGATCGTCTGGTAGCTGCGCATCTTGATCGCCCGCGGCCGGTCGACAAAGGGGATCAGCAGATGCAGTCCCTGATCCAGAGTGCGTGAATACTGACCTAGACGTTCGATCACCATCGCCTCGCTCTGCTGCACGATGACCAGTCCTCTGACAAAAAAGATCACCACGGCGGCCGCAAAGACCAGCAGCAGTAGCATCGAAGGGGTTAACTCAATCATGATCTCAATCCTTATGGGTCAGAGTTGATGTGGCGTCTGTTACCAGCGCATCCGTCACCAGCGCAGTGATACCGCTAAAGCCTTGCACGATCACCCGCTGACCAGCAACGAGCACCTCACCCTGGGTGTTTTCAACCGGAAAAAAATCGCCCTTAATACGGATACCCAGACGACCCTGCTGCGATTCCAGAGTATAGACTTGTCCGGTACTGTCCGCTTCACCGGCCAGCACGATGCTGTCGTCACTAGGGCGGCGCTGCCTGAACAGGCGCACCAATACCGGCGTCAGGATCATGGCGGCCAGCACGGTGCTGCCGATCTGCAGGGTCAGGGAGCCGCCGGCCCAGGCCGTCACCGCACCCGCCACACAGGAGAGACCTATCGCCAGCGCTACGAAGGCCAGCCCCAACATCTCCAGCGCCAGCAGCACCATCCCGGCCAGCAACCACCACTCCCACGCTTCAATCACCCAAGACATCCGGTATATATTCCTCTTTAATCTGTCAGACTAGCATCTACCGATCTGGGGGCTAAATTGGCCCAGCGTTCGGCTTTTTACAGCCATGAAATTTTAAAGTAGTTAACCCATGACGTATACGCCTAACAATCGACTCCGCCGATGAATTCCGAAGCCAGCCTGCAGGTTCACCCTGATGCCGTCTGCCCTCCGCTTCCTGAAGGCGATCTGTGGGTATTTGCCTACGGCTCACTGTTATGGCGACCCGGTTTCGAGCATCTGCAGCGCCTGCCTGCCCGACTGTTCGGTTACCACCGCTCGCTCTGTGCCTGGTCCCATACCCATCGCGGTACCTGCGCGCAACCCGGCATGGTCCTGGGTCTGGATCGCGGCGGCTCCTGCTGCGGCTGTGCCTACCGGATTACCGCCTCGGAAAAAACAGCGGTCGCCCACTACCTCTTCGCCCGCGAGATGCCCACACCCCTGTACAGAGGCGTGATCCATCCGATCAGGCTCGCGCACGGAGAGCGGGTCAATGCCCTGACCTTTGTGGTAGATCGCAACAGCCCCCAGTATGCGGGCCGCGTCAGCGCCGCAATCGCCGCGACGCATGTGCGCCACTCGGTGGGTATCAGTGGCAGTAGTCGCGACTATCTGTGCCAGACCATCACTCACCTGGATGCACTGGGCCTGCATGACCCGCACTTAACCGAGATCTTTAAACAGCTCTGAGCCAGTTTGTTAGGGTGAGCAGTTAATTCTGCATTATAAGCTGACATAAAAAGGCCGGCGCTACGGCCGGCCTGGATCGTGATTACCGCTGAGTTATACGCTCACCGTCAGATCTTGGTAACGAAGGTGCGGGCCTGGTACAGGGCCAGGCAGCTCAGGACGATGATGACGGCTACGGCGAGAGTATCGGCGCCGGGATAACCCCAAAAATCAGACATATGTTCTCCTTATTGGTAGATTAGGGCCGCATGGCTGTTGTTCAGACAGAGGGCTCAGATAGAGGGCTCAGACAAACGGCTCAGACAAGCTCGGTATCGCGCATACGCTGGCGACCGAAATCGTTGAGGCGAAACTTGAACAGCACCTTGCCGAGACCGAAGTAGCCCTGATCATCCAGCGTCTCTTCGACGCTTTCGATGATGCCGCTGGAGTACAGATCGGTCATCGTCACGCGGGTGGTACCGCGCCAATAGGCACCGGAAACAGCATACTCACGCTGAATAATATCCGATACCTGCCAGTCCCACAGACCGACCTCGCTCTGATCATTGATCAACTGCAGGATACGCCCTTTCATATGTAACTTTCTCATGAGCTGACCTCCGCGGTCGTCGCATCAGTTTTATGGGTAGAGACAGCTCGAACCACCTCCAACACCTCGTCGTTTTCGGTGTACATCACAAAACCGCCGATAACGAACAACGCCAGCCCGGCCAGGAAGTTCCACTGGGGAAAGTCGAGAGTAAAGGCGGCCAGAAAGATCACCGCAAACAGGCCGTACAGCGCGGCTATCGCCTGGCCACGACCGACGCCGATCAGAGGAAAAGACTTGTACCAGGACACATAGCAGAAGGCGAAGGTAACACCGGCCAACGTCAGCCAGCCCATAGCCGCCCAGTTGAAGGTCGCCAGGACCAGCTCCACGACCGGTTGATCGGTGAACAGGTAGATACCCGGCAGAATCAGCGCGATCCAGTAGATCACCTCGGCGGTAAAGCGCACGGTGATACCCACGTCCGGGTCGGCGACATCCAGGCCACGACCGGCGATCGCCCCCTCGATACCCCAGCCCAGCGCTGCCATAGCCCCGCCCATATAACCCAGCCAGCCACTCTCGCCGGTACCGGTCAGCTCACCGATAATACCCGGCGCATAGACGGTCACACCCCCGGCCAGGATAATAAAGATGCCGACGGCCGCACGTTTGGTGATCTTTTCCTGGTACCAGAGTCGGGCCAAAGTAGCGCCGATAATCGGGTACATCAGTGCGGAGATGGCCGCAAAGGCACCGCCGATATAACCCATTGCCAGATATGAACCGAAGATCGCCATGGGTCCGCCGAAGATGGCACCAATAAAGAACCACTTGGAAATAGTACGCATCTGCCGAATGGTCCGACCGTATTCACCCCATTTACCCAGCACCCCGTTCCAGACGAACAGGAAAAACAGCACCGCAACGGCATTGAAGGTGGTCAGCACGGCCGCGGCCAGCAAAAACTCTGCGTTGGTCTCATAGGCCAGATTGATATAGGGCGCTTCAAACCAGACCGCCGATCCTGGCACATACCAGGCGCCCCACAATACTGCGCACCAGAGTGCCCACATAAAACCCCAGCGGATACTACTCGCCGTAAAACGTGTTCGAGCCTGACTCAGGCTTGTTTGTGTCATGCAATGCTCCTGCAAAATTATAATAAAGGACACGCCGATCGCCAGATATAAAGGTTTGAATGGCGCGCCTGCTTATTGCTCCTGTTCTATAAAGCAAGGTATTCATTTTCGTAACTAATGCCGCAACTAATGCCGCAACTAACACAGCAACTAATACCGTACTTATGGTCAATAGCGGTCAATAGCGGCCAATAGCGGCCAATGGCCACGACGACTTAAAATCCAAAAAACATGGTCTGGTGTTCTATTTTTCAAGGAGCGCGTCGTTTGGCGGGCGGCGACTTTAACATGTTAAGTGGCAAATTCGTCAAACAATTAATAATTAACCACCTCTCCACCTATAAACTATATGATTAATTAACGAACAATTTTCCAGCTACTGCCATTAACTTGCCAACAACTTACGCTTATAAAAAATTTTTTACACAGGTTTGGCGACGTTTTTAAAGTCCATTATTTAATGGCTAAAATTCGTCTCTATTCTGAATCTTAGACAAACTAATCGACCGATTAAAGGCAGCCACGCCATCACTATAAGATACTGATTAATATGCGTTAATCTATAACCTAAAAGTGAAATAACACCACTATATTTAAAGATTATTTACGGCGCTTTGAAAATGCTTTTACGATGTCAGACTAGCTGCCTATATTCTTTGCTAAACGATACATTTCAGGACTCTCAAAAAAAATAACCTTGCAATTTAAAATAACGCCCTGCACATGCGTTAAATATCCGCAAAACCCTCTCCGATCACTAAAACAGACGAAACCCTACAAACCGTGTATGATTGCGGCTCATTTTTATACTTATCGACTTCATGAGTTTTAAATTCATGGCTGCTATTGCTATTTTGGCGCCAAGCAAGTCTTTTATTATTTATTGGTAATCAGCAGGATTCCTTACTACCCACGGAGATATTTATCGCAACTCGAGTAGCTATTATTGGTGCCGGCCCCAGCGGTCTTGCACAACTTCGCGCCTTTCAGGCCGCCCAGGAACAGGGCGTCGAAATCCCCGAGCTGGTCTGTTATGAAAAACAGGCTGACTGGGGCGGATTGTGGAATTACACCTGGCGCACCGGCCTGGATAAGAATGGCGAGCCTGTTCACAGCAGCATGTACCGCTACCTCTGGTCGAACGGCCCCAAGGAATGCCTCGAGTTTGCCGATTACACCTTCGATGAACACTTCGACCAGCCTATCGCCTCTTACCCACCGCGCGCGGTACTCTGGGATTACATCAAGGGCCGCGTCGAAAAAGCCGATGTGCGTCAGTATGTTCGCTTCAATAGCCCGGTTCGGCACATCAACTATGATGAGCAGAGCCAGCTGTTCAGGGTAACCGCCTACGACTGTACCAACGACACGACCAGCACCGAAACCTACGACAATGTGATCGTGGCTTCCGGGCATTTTTCGACCCCAAACGTGCCTTTTTTTGAAGGATTTGAACAATTTAACGGCCGCATCCTGCATGCCCATGATTTTCGTGATGCGCTGGAGTTCAAGGACAAGAACATCCTGCTGATCGGTAGCAGCTATTCCGCCGAAGATATAGGGTCGCAATGCTACAAATATGGTGCCCGCACCGTTACCACCAGCTATCGCACCCGGCCTATGGGCTTCGACTGGCCGGCGAACTGGGAAGAAAAACCGCTGCTGACCCGCGTCGATGGCGACATCGCCTATTTTGTCGACGGCAGCTCAAAACGCGTCGATGCCATTATTCTCTGCACCGGCTACCTACATCACTTCCCCTTTATGGCGCCCGAGCTGTGCCTGAAAACTGACAATCGTCTCTGCCCACTGGGTCTGCATGAGGGCGTGACATGGGTCGACAACAGCAAGCTGTTCTACCTGGGCATGCAGGATCAGTGGTACACCTTCAATATGTTCGATGCCCAGGCCTGGTATGTGCGCGACGTGATTTTGGGCCGCATTGAGCTGCCGGAAAAACCTGCGATGGAGGCCGACATTCAGGCCTGGAGCAAACGCGAAGCCCTGCTGGAAACCGATGAGCATATGATTCGTTTCCAGGGCGACTATATCAAGTCGCTGATCGAGCAGACCGACTACCCCAGCTTCGATATCGAAGGCGTTAACCAAACCTTTATGCAGTGGGAGCAGCATAAACACGACAACATTATGACCTTCCGCGATCACTCTTACCGCTCGCTGATGACCGGCACTCTGGCACCACCCCATCACACGCCCTGGCTCACCGCCATGGATGATTCGATGGAAGCCTATCTGGACACGCCTTCCGATGCGCCTAGCCCGTCGCCACAGGTGGAAAAGGTCAGCTAAGCACTACAGATGTAAGGGTTCATTCCGACCTACAAAAAAAATCTGTAGGTCGGCGTTTTGTAGGTAGACAGTAGTCCGACAGAACTCGCAAGGCGCGCCCTTCCTTAAGGGTCGGCTTTTTGTAGGTCGGGAGTCATTCCGACCTACAACCCCTCCCCCACCACCCCCCCCTCCGCTTTATCGCTAATCAGCAGAACCTTTAGGCCTGCCCAGGGTCGAATATTCTTAAGTGCCAGGGAACCTGCGAAGCAATCTGCAAACAATCCCTTGAGCCGCAGCGCGACAGCCGCTATCTTTCCCACCTGCCCGAATGACTCTATTGGGATTTAATTAATTGGAACTGACTATGCGCCTAACCCTGCTGCTGTTACTCACCTTTATGTTGCCTGTGCATGCAGGGCAAACACTGCAACTGCTCTATTCCGGAAATCTGGATGGCGAACTGGAGCCCTGTGGTTGCTCGCTAGAGTCTGACTATGGCGGCTTACAGAGGCGCGCCACCCTGATTGAGCAACTGCGCAGCGAAAATCCGGAGCTGCTGCTGGTCTCTGCCGGTGGACTCTTTTCAGCGGAGATGGGCAACGACCTGATCAAAAATACCTTTATTCTTACTGGAATGGCGCAGCTCGATTACGATGCTATCGGCGTCCAGTGGGCCGATCTGGTCCATGGCCAAAAGCTGCTGATCGACTCGAAGCTGCCGTTCGCCGTCGGCAACTGGAAATCGGAACAGCTGGCCCCTGGCCGCCACTCACGCCATGCCGAGGGCAAGCTGTTCTTTAGCCAATGGCTCGACCCCCTCACCTCTACCTTCTCCACCATGCAAGCGCTCTCGCCGATCCGCAGCGACACCCAGCCCCTGCAGGACGCGATGCAGCACGCCAAACAACAGGGCAAGCTCAGCGTGCTGGCGACCACGCTCGAACTCGATGCGGCACAGCAGCTGTTCGATCTAAGCGATATCGACATCCTGATTATCAAAGCCGCCTACGAGGTGTACGCAGAACCGCAACAGCTGGGTAATACCCTGGTGCTGCAGCCCGGCTCTCGCGGTCAACGGCTGGGCCTCCTCAACCTGGAGCTAAACGACCAGCAACGGATCGCCAGCTGGACGCACAGGGTGATCGAGCTACCCGATACGGTCGCCTCAGCGCCTGTGCTCGACAGCTGGTACGCCGATTACAATGAAGCACTACGCCAAGATTACCTGCAGCGGGTCGAGACGCGTAAAGCACTCGAGAGCGGTGAATCACCCTATCTGGGCGCCCAGCAGTGCCAGCTTTGCCATACCCAGCAACACGAGGTCTGGAGTCAGAGTGAACATGCCAAGGCCTACGACGATCTGGTCGAGGTCGGCAAGGCCTTCGACAGCAGCTGCGTCAGCTGTCATAGCGTCGGCTTCCAGCAGCCCGGCGGCTATCTGGACCAGGAACTGACTCCCAACCTGGCCGCAGTGCAGTGTGAAAACTGTCACGGCGCAGGCCGTGAGCACGCCTCTAGCGGAGGCCAGGTCGCCACCCCCAATCACGCCCTGGCCACCGAACAGATCTGTGCCCAGTGTCATACTCGAGAACACAGCCCGGCGTTCCGTGTCGAGAACTACTGGCCCAGGATCACCCATTCGAACAAGCTCCTGCCAGACAGCACGCTGTAAGCCAAGACCCCGCAGGGCAGAGGGTGATTTATTGGCACACGCATTGGCAAACCTGCAGAGGCTGAACCAGACTGAGTCTGTGAGGTCTCCTGTAGGATGCTAGAGGCACGAACCGCATCAGGTAGTTATTCTCGGTCGGCCTCCAGCGCCCTCACTCAGGGCTTGTGTCATTCTAACGCTGATAACTTTCATGAGCCTTATACGACTACTCGCACTCCAGGCCCTGCTTCTCCCCGCCACTGCCTTCGCCAGCACCTGCCTGCTGGAAATCGATTGTGACGACCACGACCAACATCCAGAAGCGAAAACAGAAGTGAAAACAGAGTCGAAAACAGAGGCGAAAACAGGAAGGGCACCACCCTCCACCTATATCCCCCACGACCATAATGACCCGCAGCACCGGTGGCAGATCATTATGGAGTCTCATGAGTTCGCCAGCAAAACCTGCAGCTACGATGTCAATTGCGACAGCGACTACCGCTGCGACCTACAACCCGGATTCCATAAGGGGATCTGCCTTCGCAAGCGCTGAGGCACCAGCCTGGACGGACTACACTCAACCCAAAAAAACACCGACCCACAAGGGGGCTGTGTTTCTTTTGTGGGTCGGACTTTAGTCCGACGCAGGGCGCGCCTTGCTAGCATTGCCGGACTAAAGTCCAACCTACAGGGGAGTACTTTTGTTGGTTAGGCTTCAGCCTGACGTGTTTAGCGGTCCCTCACCCGGTCCTGGCAGCGCTTGCTGGGAGGCCTCCCAGCCCTGCATCGCCGCCTTGCGCTCGCTGCCCCAGCGAAAGGCACCGACCTCACCGCTTTCACGAATCACTCGATGACAGGGGATCAGGTAGCCGATCCGGTTAGCCGCCAGGGCCGAACCGACCGCTCGCGACGCCCTGGGAGAACCCGCCAGGACCGCCAGTTGCGAATAGGAGACCAGTTCACCGGGACCGACCCGCAGCAACGCTTCCCAGACTTTCAACTGAAAATTAGTCCCGCGCAGCAGCAGATGCAGCGATCCGGAGGTGGGACCAGAACCCGCACCTGCGGGAAACATCTGCCCTGCCCGCTGTTCAGCACCGGCATCATCACGACTTAACCGGGCCTCAGGCCAGGCCTGACGCAGCTCAGTTTCGGGCTGCAGGCAGACCGCGCCAAACGCCAGATGACAGACACCCCTCAGGGTCCAGCCAAGCAGCACCGGGCCGAAAGGCGTCCCCACGCAGCCATAGCGGATCGCAACGTCGGCACCCCGAGTCTTGACCTCGCCGGGGGTCATCGCCTCACAGCTGACCATCAGATCATGCAGCCGCCCGGGGCTGGAGAGCCCTGCTTCGAAGCTGGCATCCAGCAGCGGCAACGAACGCTGCAAGGCCTGCTTGGCGCGCTCCTTGGTCAGGTACTGCAGAAAGCGTTTGGGGGATACGCCTGCCCAACGACTGAACAGCCGCTGAAAATGGTACTCACTCAACCCCAGTTCGCTGGCCACCGTCGCCAGTGAGGGCTGCTGCTGGACCTGCTCGCGCAGAAACTGGATCGCCTGCGCGATACGCTTATAGTCCGCTCCAGCTTCAGGGGTCGGGGTAGAAGGAGTAGGGGGAGAAGTAGAGGTAGAGGTTTTAGACATGCGTAGTCACTCGAGTCCTGAACAGACAGATGAGACGGGCCGTATTCATAGGCGATCGCGCTCTCTACAACAAGGGGGAAACCGCGTCAGGCCTGTAATCAAGGCCTGTAATCAGAGCCGGGCCAACGCATACAACCCACTATAGGCAGGAGTAACGGCGCAAACCACCCGTTTCTTGCGCCAGGAGGCCGTCGGACTGCAAGATCAGCCAGGATCTTGAGATCGCAGATTTTCCGGCGATCTATTCATTCTTTTAAGTCTTGTCATGCGGTTCAAAAGATCGCCTGCAGGCAGGCTCCCACAGGGCAGACTCTCACAGGATAGGCGCCCACGGGGCAGGCTCCTGACTCAGGTAGTGCCCACATGAAGCGGCCGCCTACTCTCTACTATCTGCGCCGGGCACGCGATCTGATTGGCTTGTCGCCCTTGGGCCGGGCCAGGCGGACCAGCTTGAAGCTGCCGTTATCGGCGAAGGTATCGATCTCGGCGAACAGCCCCTGCGCCTTGCGTTCCAGCGGGATAAACTGGTTAACCACAAACAGGGCGACGCCATCAAAAGCCGTCAGCCGTGCCGCCGTGCTGACAAAACGTTCGGTCAGCTCCCCCTCCAGCGCGAAGCCCTGATGAAAGGGCGGATTACAGAGCAGCAGATCGAAACGCTCGTCCAGGCTGGCACCACAGTTATCGGCCAGCACCTGACCGCTGATCCCGAGCCGGTCGAAGTTTGCCTGGCAGGCAAGGAGCGCCGCGGCATTGTTATCGGTGGCGACCACCGATGCCGCGCCCTGCTCGTGGGCCCTGGCGGCAAGATAGCCATAACCGCAGCCCAGATCCAGCACCCGGGGCTGGGGGGTACTCAGGCGTGGCCAGAGTTCGGCTAAATGATCGGCCAGGAACGCACTGCCCTGATCCAGCTTATCCCAGCCGAACAGCCCGGGTTTGCTGATAAAATCGTCTGCGATCGGCCGCAGCTGCGAGTAGTCCCGATCATCCAGCCGCAGGCTCGGATCGTCCGTGGCCTGAGTGCCGCGGGTCAGGATGCCGGCAAAGTCGCCCTTGCCGAGTTTATCCAGCTCGCCCTGACCGAAGAGCTTGCGCGCTTTATCGTAATAGGTCTTGGTGCCCTCCTGCCGGGCACCCAGCAGCAGTAACTCGCCACCGGGCTTAAGCACCCGCCAGGCTTGATTAATAATATGATGCACCACCGCCTTCTCTTTAGAGATCCGGTAGTAGACGCGGTCCAGGCTGGCATCCGCCCAGGGACTGAAATCGAAATCACTGCAGCGAATCGTCCACCCCAGCGCCTCTCCCCTGGTCTGCAGGTCAACACGATTGGTCAACAAAGAGAGTCCCGCTTGCGGGGCTATCTCGCTCAACGCCGGCAGGTTTTCATCCACCGCCCAGAGCCCCTCAAGTGTGGCGGGGTGCTGGCGGAGGTGCTGCTGCAAAGACTGTTCGATCAGATCCATGGGCTTCTCGGGGTTTTCGGTATTTTCGGAATTCTCAGATTAAGGGCGGCCTGGCCATCAAAGGAGACGAGGGTTTAAGACTGGCGCTTAAAACTGGGCAATCTCTTGCGCGCTCAGCACTCGATACTGGCCGACCTCAAGATCGGTATCCAGCACCAGCGCGCCTATTTGCTCACGATGCAGACGCTCCACCTTATTACCTAGGGCGGCGAACATCCGTTTGACCTGATGATAACGGCCTTCGGTCACCAGCAACTGCATTCGGGTCGAGGAATCGACGATCAACTCTGCAGGCAGGGTCGGTTTGGTCTCACCGCGCAGCATGATGCCCTGGCTAAACTGCTCCCGGGCCGCCTCGCACTCGGCGGCCGAGAGCGGTTCGGCCAGCTCGACCCTATAGCGCTTGCTACACAGATGCTTGGGAGAGGTCACCCGATGACTCCACTGGCCATCATCGGTCAGCAGCACCATCCCGGTGGTATCCCGGTCCAGCCGCCCGGCAGGATGTACGCCAGCGCGCAGCGCTTCCGGGAGTAGATCGATCACGGTCTCGTGCTCAGCATCGGTGGTGGCACAGACCACCCCCTCGGGCTTATTAAGCATCAGATAGACCGGCCCACGCGGCGCGACCGGCATACCCGATAATAATACCTCCTGATCGCTACTGACCTTGAAGGCCAGATCACGCACCCGGACACCGTCGACCTGCACCGCGCCGCACATAATCAGCGGCCGCACTCGGGCACGGCTGAGATCGCTGGCCAGCGCCAGGAAACGATCCAGACGCATCTTCTCGGCCACGCCCGGCGCGGTTTTACTTTTTTTAGCCATCTTCTACAACACCCTCTCAATAATGGCCGCTATGATAGCAGGCTGACGGTAGGGGTCTATGGCGCCAACAAAACTTGATAACGTTGACCGGCCATATGACAGGTGTTCAGGAGTAGCAGCCGAGAGTAAGAGCTTTTAGCCATTACAAAAGCTCGAGTTCTTCCAGAACGCTTCTAGCGATTCTGAAACACTCAACGCCCTGAGGTACGCCACAGTAAATAGCGATGGCATGAATAGCGGCTCTAATTTCTTCGACAGAGACACCGTTGGTGATAGCGCCCCGAAGATGGAGTTCCCATTCGTGCATCTTACCCAGAGCCGCAATCATGGTGAGATTCATCAGTGAGCGCGTTTTCATATCGATGCTGTCGTCGCCCCAACCAAATCCCCAACACCATTCGGTCATCGCCTCTTGGAAGGGTAAGTTAAACGCATCTGCCTTAGCCAGATTCTGAGTGACATATTCATCACCCAGGGTGGCCTTACGCTTACTTAAACCTAGTTCAAACAAAGTATTATCCATTGTATTGCGTCCCTTATATCAGTTTAGCGGCGATGTCAGCGGCTTCCGTAAGATGCTTCATACAGAGGGCTTCAGCCCGCTCCGTATCCTGCCGTTCGACCGCATCAATAATGTGGGTTAAATTCTCAGGGCCTTGGGTCTTACGCCCTGCCGAACTGAGTGTCAGCGCCCGTAATCTGGAAATGCGAGCATTCAAGCGTTCAACCAGATCCCAGGCGACATGCTTACCGCCGGTGGTAAAGATGAGCCGGTAGAATGCAGTCGCCAGTTTTAGCGCCTGCATCACCTCCTCTTGCTGCAGGCAAGTGGCAATCTCTTCACACAGCCGACGCAGCTCGGCGATGACCGCGTCATTCGCATTCAATGCGCAACTACGCACGGCCGAACACTCGAGCATAATGCGAATGTCATAAATCTCTTTAATCTCATCAGCACTAATAGTCGCGACCACAAAGCCGGCATTAGGGATACCGAGAATAAGACGCTCACTTTCTAAGTGCCTGATGCATTCACGTACTACCGTGCGGCTAACGCCCAGGCTTTCACAGAGGCTACGCTCTACCAGGCGTTCACCGGGCTGGAACACACCACCGGTGATGGCATCACGCAATGATTCTAGAGCATTAGCTTTCAACGTTTTGGGTCTATCTACCTTTAATATTTTGTCCATGATTCCATTATTTAAATAGGCAATTTTTCGCTAGATGTGGAGAGGCGTTCTAAGAAACGCAGATTACGCTATTTGCGAACACTTCGTTGCATGCGCTGAGATTATATGATTGTATACCATAATACAATTGTCGATATTTATTCTTCGAGTAACCCTACGAGTGACCCTGAATGAAGCCTGAAATTAGAAAAATTGTCAGCTACGAAGAAGAAATCCTAATAGAAGGTTTTAAAGTAACGCCGACGCCGCTACGCATGTTTGCTGTTGCTGCAGTGATCAAGAACCCCTGGGCGGGTCGCTATGTAGAGAATTTACGCCCCGAAATACTCGCTTACGGCCCAGTTTTGGGACAAATCCTGACTGATAAAATCAGTGTCATGGCAGGGAGTGCGGCTAACATTGAGGCCTTCGGCAAGGCGGCCGTGGTGGGTTTGAATGGCGAGATAGAACACGCTTCGGCGTTAATCCATACCCTTCATTTCGGTAATATCTTTCGGGAAGCAGTACAGGCGAAGTCCTTCTTATCGTTCACCAATACTCGCGGCCCTGCGAATGCGCCTATCTCGGTTCCGATGATGGACAAGAATGATGCTGGCCGCCGCTCCCATTACCTGACCCTGCAATTCAACATCTCTGATGCGCCGGGCCCTGATGAGGTCGTCATTGTATTAGGGGCTGCGACGGGGGGCCGACCCCATCATAGGATCGGTGACAGATATCAGGAATTAAAGGAGTTGGGTCATGACGTTAACAACCCAGCGGCGGTATAAATCGGCTAACGGGCTGGCGTATATCCAGACCGGTTCAGGCGCACCGCTCGTACTGGTTCACGGTGTGGGGTTGCGGGCAGAAGCCTGGCTTAATCAAGTCCCGCTGCTAAGCCAACAACACAGCGTGTATGCCATCGACATGCCGGGGCATGGCAACAGTGATCTGCTTGATCAGGAAGACGCAGGTCTAGATGAATACGTTGATGCGATAGCCGCCTGGATAACAACAGAGATAAGGGAACCCGTCATCATGATCGGTCACTCGATGGGATCGATGATCGCCCTTAATCTTGCTATGCGTTACCCGGCTCTCTGCGCGGGGGTTGCTGCGCTCAATTCAGTTTATCGCAGAACCCCTGAGGCTGCGCAGGCGGTACAACAACGTGCCAGAGATATGCTTAAAATCCCGGAGTTTGACCAGGTGACTACACCCGTATTGCGCTGGTTCAGACAAGATCCCCAGGGGGTAGAAAAACAGATGGCGGAGCTTTGCGCCGGGTGGTTATTAACGGCGCCTACGACGGGGTATGCCCGTGCCTATCAGATTTTCAGTCGCAACGACGGCCCCCAAGACGCCGCGTTAACAGCCCTGAAGATACCCATCATCTTTATCACCGGCGAATGCGATAGCAATTCATCCGGACAGATGTCGGAGCGCATGGCTGCACTTTGTCCCTATGGACGCTATGCCGTTATTGCAGACTCGCGTCATATGCTGCCTATGACCCATCCTGAAGACGTTAACCCCCTCTTAGCCGACTTTATACAGCAATGCGGCGCACTAACAAGGAGCAAAAAATGACCACGATTGATACCCGAGAGCTGCGCAACGCGTTCGGATCCTTCTTGACGGGGGTCACCGTCGTCACGGCGATCAGCGAGTCGGGTGAAAAGGTTGGCTTCACGGCTAATTCCTTTACCTCTGTTTCTGTCGACCCACCGTTATTGTTGGTATGCCCATCAAATAACTTGTCGAGCTTTGATATTTTTAACACCTGCAAACACTTTGCAGTAAACATTCTTGCTGAAGATCAGCAGGATATTTCTAATACCTTTGCCAGCGCCAAAGGCGACCGCTTTGAGAGTATTCGCTGGCACAGCGATGCCAATGGCTGCCCCATCATCGAGGGTACGGTGGCGCACTTCTCTTGTTCTTCTTACAACAAGATCCCTGCAGGTGACCATATTCTGCTGGTCGGACAGGTCGAGCAGTTTGCGGCCAATGAAAAACTGGGACTGGGTTATGCCAAAGGCGGCTACTTTAGCCTGGGCATGGAGCACCGCGCCGAAGAACTTACCCATACGCTTGATGGCATCGTCGGCGGCATTATCGAACTCGATAACAAGCTATTACTCACCCCTACGGAACAGGGTTATACCCTGCCACTCGTGGCTACCCGCACCGAGCAGGGCTCACAGGAAGCCATTCGTCAGCATCTGGAGAACCGGGGACTCAATTGCGAGATAGGCTCCGTCTACTCTGTTTACGAAAACCCCAGGGCTCAGACATTTACAACGTTTTACCGAGCCAACGCCAACGATGATGCAACGGGGGACCTGGGCGAATATATAGATATAGACAAAATAGAAGAGCTTGATTTTGTTTCATCCGACATTAAAAGCATGCTGCAGCGTTTTGTCTTTGAAAAGAGAAATGGCGTCTTTCGCTTATATGTCGGTGACGATATAACCGGCGACATCCACTAATTAAACAAGGAGGCAGCTGATGAAGTTTTCTATGTTCTCTCATATGGAAAGAGTTAGCGAAGGGCAGACTCAAAGCCAATTATACGAAGAGTTTCTTTCTCTGTGCGAGATGGCAGATAACGGTGGCATGTGCACCATCTGGACAGGGGAACACCATGGCATGGACTTTACCATCGCGCCTAATCCGTTCCTGAATCTGGTCGATTTAGCTCGCCGGACTAAAAACGTCCGCCTGGGTACCGGCACGGTGGTTGCGCCCTACTGGAACCCCATTAAGCTTGCGGGCGAAGCCGCGATGACCGACATCCTCACTCAAGGACGCCTGGAGCTTGGCATTGCTCGCGGGGCCTACTCATTTGAGTATGAGCGCATGATGCAAGGCGGCATGGATGCCTGGGAAGCAGGCGAAAGGTTGCGGGAAATGATACCGGCACTCAGGGGCTTGTGGGCGGGCAACCATACCCAGGAAGGTAAGTATTATAACTTCCCTAAGACCACCGCATCGCCTAAACCTCTGACGGAACAAGGCCCGCCCATCTGGGTTGCGGCAAGAGATATTAACAGCCATGAATTCGCGGTTGAAAACGACTGCAATGTGCAGGTCACGCCCTTATGGCAAGGTCTGGATGAAGTCGAGAGCCTGATCAGTAAATTCAACCAAGCCTGTGAAACGCATAACAAGCGACCTAAGATAATGATCTTACAGCACGCTTACGTAGGTAAAGACGAAGCAGAACTGGCCCGTGCCGCCAAGCAGTTAAATGAATTTTATTGTTACTTTGGCGCCTGGTTCAAAAATGAGCGTCCTATCGACCAGGGGATGATCAAACGTTTGAGTCAGCAAGAAATCGATGCGCATCCTTTTTATTCGGCTGACAAGATACGTAAAGACCTGATGATAGGGACGTCGAAGCAGATCATAGACCGCTTAAAGCATTATCAGGATCTAGGCTATGACGAGTTTTCTTACTGGTCTGATTCCGGAATGAGTAACGAGCAGAAAAAAACATCCCTGGCCCGCTTTATCGATGATGTAATGCCTGCATTCAGCTGAATTATTGGAATAGAATTAATGAAAAATAACAATTTACCTCATTATAATTTATTGATTGACGGTGCCTGGGTCGAAGGCTCAGACAACCAGGTCATGCGCAGTAGCAATCCTGCAAACGGGCAAGTATGGGCAACCTTTGCTTGTGCCAGTCACGAGGATGTAGACCGTGCGGTAAAAGCCGCCAGACGTAATCTGAATTCCGGCCCCTGGGCTACGATGAATGCCACCCAACGGGGTGCATTACTGTATCGCTTAGCGGACCTGATCGAGCAGAATGCTCAAACCTTAGGCGAAGTTGAGACGACCGATAGCGGCAAACTTGCCGCCGAGACGGTGAGTCAGTCTAGCTATGTGGCTAGCTACTATCGTTACTATGCAGGCTTGGCCGACAAGATCGAAGGCGCTACCTTACCGATTGATAAACCTGACATGCATGTCTTTACCACACCGGTGCCCATCGGTGTCGTTGCCGCGGTGGTTCCTTGGAACGCCCAGATGTTTCTGACGGCGACCAAGCTGGGCCCGGCGTTAGCCGCAGGCTGTACCCTGGTCATTAAAGCGTCTGAGCTAGCCCCTGCTCCTCTGCTTGAGTTCGGCCGGCTCATTAAAGAAGCGGGCATCCCCGACGGAGTCGTCTCTATTATCACCGGTGATGCGGTTAATTGCGCAATCCCGTTGACGTCACATCCGGATATCGACCGCCTAGCGTTCACCGGCGGTCCTGAAACCGCTAAGCATGTGATCCGCAACACAGCGGAAAACTTTGCGGTGACATCGTTAGAATTAGGCGGCAAGTCGCCTATTATCGTCTTTGATGATGCCGACTTAGAAAGCGCCGCCAATGGTTTAATCGCAGGAAACTTTGGGGCCTCGGGTCAATCTTGCGTCGCCGGGTCGCGTGCCTTTATTCAACGCTCTATTCTAGAAGAGCTGACGAAAAAAATAGCCGAAAAAGCAAGCCATATAATTATGGGTGATCCTCAATCGAGCAGCACTCATATAGGCCCCCTCTGTACCCTGGCTCAGGTTGAGTGCATCGAAGAGACCCTGTCTAAAGCGTTGGAACAGGGTGCGACGATTCGCTTTGGCGGCAAACGCGCGCCGCACTGTGGCTCACAAAACTACTTTGAACCGACGCTGGTTGAGTGTCCCAATGATCAGATTGAAACGCTCAAGGTTGAGATGTTTGGACCGGTCATGTCGATTGTGGCTTTTGATACCGAAGAAGAGGCCATCGCGATGGCGAATGACAGTGTTTACGGCCTGGGCTCCGGCGTCTTTACTCAAAACATTGCTCGAGCCCATCGCGTATCGAGCAAAATAAAGTCGGGGATCTGTTGGGTAAACACCTACAGGGTAACCTCACCCATCGCCCCCTTTGGCGGCGTCAACCAATCCGGCTATGGCCGTGAAGCCGGCGTGCAGGCAGTGCTGGATTACGTCAGGACCAAGACCACCTGGATTAACACCTCCTCAGAACCGATGAGCAATCCATTCGTGATCAGATAATATCTAAGCGGGGAGCGGTCACTCTCCGCCCTGAAAATAAACCCCGAAGCCTGGAAACGTGTCGATTAGGAAACCCGGGAGCAGGTGGATTGATGCAACGCATTTATGGAAATGTGACATAGCAGCAATCAAAATACTCTGTAATCCGTTATAACTACTCCCTAACCAACAGCGCCTCTCATCTGCCTGGACCTTCGTATGCCTCATTGCCAGCACACACCTGAAAGCTCCTGGATCGCTCAAGCCATTCAGAAGATCGATGCCGATCAGAATCGCTCCGCCGATACGCACCTGATCAAGCTGGATCTGCCGGCTCTGGAGGGGATCGATATCTATCTCAAGGATGAATCGACTCACCCCACCGGCAGCCTCAAACACCGGCTGGCCCGGTCACTGTTTCTGTATGGCCTCTGTAATGGCTGGATCAGGCAGGGCACGCCGATCATCGAATCCAGCTCCGGCAGCACCGCGATCTCTGAGGCCTACTTCGCCCGATTGCTCGGACTGCCCTTTATCGCCGTGGTGCCCGAAACCACCGCCTCCAAAAAGCTGTCCCAGATCGAATTCTACGGCGGCCAATGTCACCGGGTACCGGCAGCGGAGATCTATGCCCACGCGCAGCAGCTAGCGACTGAGTTAAACGGCCACTATATGGATCAGTTTACCTACGCCGAGCGCGCCACCGACTGGCGGGGCAACAACAATATCGCCGAATCGATCTTCGAGCAGCTTAAGCTGGAACGCCACCCCCTTCCCCACTGGGTGGTGATGAGCGCCGGCACCGGCGGCACCTCTGCCACTATCGGTCGCTACCTGCGCTACAGCGGCTTATGGGGCCAGGGCTGTCGTCTCTGCGTGGTCGATCCGGAAAACTCGGTGTTTTATGACTACTACCATCATGGCGGCAGCCCTACCCTAAACCGTAGCTCCCGGATCGAAGGGATCGGCCGTCCCCGGGTCGAACCCTCGTTTATCCCCACCGTGATAGATACACTGATGCAGGTGCCCGACCCCGCCAGTCTCGCCGCGATGAACTACCTGAGTCGCAAACTGGGACGCAGGGTCGGCGCCTCCACCGGCACCAATTTTATCGGGGTCGTACGTCTGGCTCAGCAGATGCGAGACAACGGCGAACAGGGCAGCCTGATCACCCTGATCTGCGACAGCGGCGAGCGCTACCTGGATACCTACCATAATCCGGATTGGTGTCAGCAGCAGGGCCTGCAACTGGAAGACTGGAACCAGTCCCTAGAGGTATTGGATCAGCAAGGGTGCTGGAGTGAGCCTAAGGCCTAGCCCATCAAGACTATAGAGAAACAAAATACATTTGCCGATAGCCCCAGCTTATGCTGAACTACACCGCCTAAGCGGATGTAGTTCAATGGTAGAACGGCAGCTTCCCAAGCTGCACACGTGGGTTCGATTCCCATCATCCGCTCCATTCTTATTTTATTCTATAAAACAACTGCTTACATAACATCGGCAGAACCGCTCAGTACTTTTCCTCGCGCCATGCCGGTCTTCCCTGAGTATCCCTATTGCCCCTGCTGCCCTCGCGCTTGTCCGCGTCCTGGTCAGCATTGGGTTTTCGCGTCTTAGCTCCGAAATAACTGGTATTGTTATACCCTCAACTCAAGAGAGAATTTTCTATGGAATGTAAGTACTGCAAGGAAGAGATTCAGGAGGGCGCCATTAAGTGCAAGCATTGCGGTTCGATGTTGAATGAGCCCACTGCACCTCAAGTATTAGCCGCTTCGTCCGAGAGACTTTCTCCCTTTGGTTGCTATCTAAAGGCCTGGAAAAACTATGCGAGCTTTAGCGGCCGGACACGGCGTCGTGAATACTGGTTCTTCATCCTATTTAATATCCTGGTTTCAATCGGCCTTAGCTTTATAGACGGGGTGAGCGGAACCTTTAATCCGCAATCCGGGATGGGACTCTTAGGCGGGCTCTACACCCTGGCGATGATCATCCCGGCTATAGCGCTGGGTTCGCGTCGCCTGCACGATATAAATCGAACGGGTTGGTGGCAACTGATTATGCTGATTCCGCTCGTCGGTGCCCTCGTGCTAATCGTGTTCTATGCGACAGATACCCAACAAGAGCAGAATGAGTACGGCGCAAATCCAAAGCAGTCGGCTGGTTGACTAAAACCGTCAGGCTGAAGCCTAACCTACAACGGCCCTATACATCGCCGCTCCTGCGCATTGCCTGCAGGGACGTAGGTAAGGGGCGTGAGCAGGACGCGGAAGCTTTGCCTGCAGGGACGCAGGTATGCCGTTGTTGTCGGGAACTGACAACGGCCCTGTACATCGCCGCTCCTGCGCATCCATGCGCCCGCGGCATACCGTACATCCTGTACATCGCCGCTCCTGCGCATCCATGCGCCCGCGGCATACCGTACATCCTGTACATAAAAGCCCCCGCCATTGCTGACGGGGGCTTCGATCGAACCACGCTGGAGTTTAGCGGTTTTAGCCTACGCTTTGTTACCGGCGGCAACCTGAGTCTCGCTCAGCAGTGCCTGTACTTCGGCGAAGTAAGCCTGAACCTGCTCAGTGGCTACTTTCGAGTTTTCAGTCAGCTCGGTAACGCTGCTCTTAGCAAGCTCAGTCTGCTCAGTGATGAATTCGCTGAAACCAGCCGCATCCTTGATGTTCATAGCCGCTTGAACACGCGCCTGGAACTGTGCAGTCTGGCTTTCAAGGCCAGCTTTCTGCGCTTCAACAGCTTTGGTGATCACGGCGGTGTTCAGTTCAACAAGTTTCTGAACAGGCGCAGAGAAGGCGGAGAGATCGACAGCAGGGATAGTCTTAAACATAGCAAAAGTCCTTTTAGGCTCAGTAGTGACAGGCTGAGCTTATCGAATTCTATGTTGCAGCGCAACACAGAATTTTGCCCTTTTTACCCATCCGACCTCGAATACCCAAAACCGGCTCATCGAGAGACGCGTTCCAGCGCCCTGCCCTCTGCCCTCTGCCCTAGGCGACTGTTAATTAAATGACTATGCCAGCTGCTCTTACTCCGTCCCTACAACGACCTGCTCCCTCGCGGCGACGAGGAAATAGATAAGGCCGCCCGCGATGGAACCTGTGAACCAGCCATATTGGTAGAACCAGCTCAGATTCCCGGTCATCAGTGAGAACAGCGTCAGGGCCACCGGGATAAAGAACGCCAGCATGCCGGCGGTATTAAACCCCCGGTACAGACCTTCGGTCTTATAAAGCTCGACCAGATTCAACTGCTGCTTCTTAATAATAAAGTAGTCAACGATCATGATGCCGGCAATAGGCCCCAGCAGGCTCGAATAGCCCAGCAGCCAGTTGGAGTACAGGCTCTCGATGCTAACGTCTGACTCGATCCAGCCCAGTCTTTTTAAGAGTTCCCAGCCCATCAACAACACCCCAAAGGCCCCCGTCAGCAGCACGCCGCGGGTCTGACCGATCAGCTTGGGTGCCACATTCTGGAAGTCATTGGTGGGCGAGACGATATTGGCCGCCGTATTGGTAGACAGGGTAGCGATGATGATCATCACCATGGCGACAATCACCCAGAACGGGCTGTCGATCTTGCCGATCAGGTTAATCGGATCAGAGATCGTTTCACCGACCAAGCTGGAGGATGCCGCCGTCAGGACCACACCCAGCGAGGCAAAGAAAAACATGGTTAACGGCAGGCCGATGATCTGCCCTACTACCTGGTCTTTTTGGGATTTAACATAACGGCTAAAATCGGGGATATTCAACGACAGCGTGGCCCAAAAGCCCACCATCGCGGTCAGGCCCGCCATAAAATAACCGAAAAAGTCCGCGTCTGCCGGACGATTAGCAGGCACGGCCAGCAGCTCGGTGATCGAGATCTGCGGCATCGCCCAGTACATCAGCCCGCCCCCTACCGCCAACAGCAGTGGGGCCGACAGGGTCTCTAACCATTTAATCGACTCGGCACCGCGAATCACGATAGCCAGGTTCATCACCAGGAAGATAAAGAAGCCGATCACCTCCCCCTTACTTCCCATCGCTGCCCAGCCATCCCAGAGGGCCGACATCAGCAGATGGATGGCGACGCCGCCGAACAGCGTCTGTATCCCAAACCAGCCACAGGCCACCAGCGCCCGGATCAGACAGGGGATATTGGAGCCATAGACGCCAAAGGATGAACGCAGCAGCACGGGAAAGGGAATGCCGTATTTAGTGCCCGCGAAGGCATTGAACGTCAGCGGAATCAGCACCACCAGGTTGGCGATCAAGATCGTCCACAGGGCCTCGCCTACCGACAGTCCGAAATAGGCGGTTAACACACCACCCAGGGTATAGGTGGGTACGCAGACCGCCATCCCTACCCAGAGCGCCGCGACATTCCAGGTGCCCCAGGTTCGCTGTGACACTCTGGTCGGGGCGATATCCTCGTTGTAATGGTTGCTGTCAGCCACATCGCGACCGACATCCAATTCATAAAACTCACCGACTTTTATCGCGGATGATGCTTGGGTGTCACTGGATTTCATACCTAATCCTCGAAATATGTGGAGGGTTAACTTCGTAATTCATCCTTGAACCGAGGTTGGGATTGGGATTGATATAGAGACTAAAGTCTCTATAAAAGAACATTGTAACCGGCCTGAAAATTTTTAATCTCGGTATTTCATTCCGGCAATGACTGTGCGTACTGAAGTTAGAGTAAACTTTTAAAAAACTTATCCATATCGTCTAGAGTGCTGCTGTTCTTTTTCAGTACCGGAGTCAGGCTGGTTAGAATACTGGTATGAGTGAGTCCAGGGTACAAAATGGACGTTGACGGGTTGCCTACAGCGGATAATTTTTCGATCAAAAGTTCCTGGTTACGGACGCCCACAGTGTCATCTTCGGCGCCATGCAAGAGCAGCATCGGGGGTTCATCGCCATTAACAAAATTCATTGCCTGCATATTAGGGTAGTTCTCGGGTGGGCCGAAAACGTCCATCAGGCTAGGGCGAATAGGCGTAAAGTTATACGGCCCAGCCAAACCCGAGAAGCCCTGCACGTCCAGCGGACTGAGCGCGTGTTTCTTGAGGTAGCGTGCGTCAGTCAGCAATAGGCCGCCGAGATGAGCACCGGCAGAATGTCCTGCGATAAAGAGCTTTTGCGGATCGCCACCGTAGTTGGCAACGTGTTGCTTGGTCCAGGCAATGGCGGCGGCACCATCTTCCATAAAGACCGGAAAACGTGCGGCCGGATATTTTGCATAGTCAGGAATAATGACCACATAGCCGAGTCGGGTAAAGGCATCGGCGACAAAGAAATACATCTCTTTTGTGCCCGAATCCCAACTCCCACCATAAAAAAACACCAGCACAGGCTTGGCGTGTTGGGCGTTGTTGTTGGGCGTATAGATATCTAATTTTTGCCACTCGGCTTGACCGAATGCGATGTCCTTGCTGACGCTATGCTGGGAATTTAGCTTCAGTGTAGAGTTCAACAGGAACAGTCCCGTCGAGCTACAGGCACTTAACAACAACAGGCTGATGCTGGCGATGATAGGCTTTATTTTCAATGGGCTGGTTTCTGCAAAGAGAGACTGTGTTGAAAGACTACAGGTCGAGATACTCTTTTGCAGTAATTTTAATCAAGGGTCGCTGAGGATACGAAAAATCGCTAAATTCTTGATGATCACCCTATCCCAAATGCTATTTATTCGAATTGTTGTTCAACAAGATAGCCAAAGCGCCTCGCCCGCCCAACGCCTTCGATAGCGCCAGCATCTTGATCTCGGCAATACCGGCCTAGCCCAGTAAAGCAGCCTTTTTGGCGAGGATGCCTTCGATCAGGCCCCGCTTGGACGTTCTGTACGCGCGCCTCAGCGCATAGAGCAGACCCCGCTAAAATGGAAGGATTAGCATCCGTCTGCACAGAGGGCTTGGATTGTTACCTGCACCCCGCTATAATCGCGCCTCCTTTAAAAGGAGGCCTGTAGCTCAACAGCTTAGGGCGCGTGATTCTTAAGCTGAGTCACCCAGATAGTACGCAAGAAAAGTTGGTCCGTGGGGGCCTTTAGCTCAGTTGGTTAGAGCACTCGACTCATAATCGATCGGTCGCCAGTTCAAGTCTGGCAAGGCCCACCATTTTTAGTGTTATCTTTCATAAAGATACCTACAAAAACGGAACACAACCCCCAGCCAGCCATTCCACAAGACCCCCCGTGTAGGCGCTAAAACACCCTCTGAAAGTTTTTTATTTTCTGTAATAAATTTCTGCTGCCACGGCAGTTTGGGTAGCGCGAATAGCCCTTGAAGCCGTTACCGGCATCCGTTCCTCGGTTGACGATCCGCTTAAGCATCACAGCAGTGTACTTGGGTCGGACGGGTGCGACTAAAGTGGACAGTACCGGCGCAATCTCAACGACCTCTTTGCGGCGACCTCTCAGTAACGACTCAAGGGCATCGCTATTGATCAGATGGATATCATAGCTATCGGCAAAGGCTATAGTTTCTAAGGAAGCAGCGCGCACGTGCGAGCTTCTGAGATAACGCCTCAATAACGCAGAGGCCGGGGTAGGCCTTACATCTGACATGCGAAGTGTAAGACACCACCCCGTTCATTCTTTTGATGGCTTCGTTATCACGACGACTTAATGTAAGCATGCTGGCCATCTCCTTGGATGTTCAGCTGGAAATATAGCCCAATGTTGCTACACCGCTGCGAGTTAGCCAGCCGTGGCTTTGTAAAGCAGTAGGGTCAGGTCTTTGATTTATGATCCAGGATAGGACTTTCTAGGAGAAAGGAGATGGTCAATGGCCAGACCATCGCGATTGGAGTCTGCCGATGCCTTATTAAGGCTTATGAGAGCGGTGCGGGTTTACCTTTTTCAACGGTGAGAGGCATTATTAAAAGTCATAAATCAAAGACCTGACCCCGTTGCCCAGCTTTTGCCCTCCAAGAAGGGAGGGTACTTCAAAAATGCAGGAGCAATTTTTGATCTAGCAGGTCTGTCGGCTGAACCGCAGGCAACGCGACGTTCAGCAACGGATGATGGTTTACATGACACCCTGGAAACGATGGTTGCGCTCAGGCGTACCTGCCCGAGCGACCCTGGTGGCTACGCCAATCCCTGCGATGTCAATATCCCCGCGGGCATCGTATTCAGTGCGTTAAAACCGGTGGCTTCGGCAGGCGTGGTTGCCTGACGACCTGGTGCGGACCCCCATTCCCCTTCCCACAAATACGTTTGACCACGGTCCGATCCCGCCCCGGTCAACCAGAACCACCCTTCATAGTGCATCCCAGCGGCCACGTCATACGTCCTACTGGGCGATCCCGACACGGGGGGGGCATCCCACATGACCGCGTACCCTAACGGCCTGAGCTGAAACACCTCCATGCCCGGAATCACGGAAACGCCGACCCCTGCGTCATCGCCCACCAATATTATCGTGTCATCGGCCCCCAAATTAGCCCCCCCGTCCCACATGCCCCAAGTTGCCCCAGCAGCTTCGGCGGCGCTACCCTCTGTGGGTCCGTCGGTACTCAATGCCGTGCTACCCGTCTGTATTCGGATATAGATGGTGTATTCGACGTCGGGATCGAACGTGCGGTCGCTGTGGGACGAGGAGACGCCTTCCACCAGATCAAAGACCACGGTTACCTGTGGAATGACAGCGGCATCATCATCGTTGTTCGTCGCCACATAGAGGCCACCCGCGACCACTGCACCCGCAAACATCAGGGGTGCGGTGAGGATGCCACCATCGGCCAGCGCACCCGCATCCGCGGCAAGTTCCCACACCAGATCGGCACTTTCTGCAACGGCATCATTCGCTGCCACCTGTTGGGCCTGGGAGCCCGTGTCGACGCTGGCGGCCATCCCTTGCGCATAAAACTGCTCTACGGTGGCGATCTGCTCACCGTCGATCTCGATCAACAGAGTGTCGGCCTCTCGCGTCAGTACCGCCTGCTCAACCACAAGCCCCGATTCCAGATCAACCACCGAATAAGCGGCGCCTTGTACGGCGTTCAGATGCAGCATCGCATCCAGGGTATAGTCAACTGATTGCTGGTTCGGTAACAGCATGCGAAGTATTTTCATTCTGTAAATCCTTTTTTAACAGTAGAACAAACATTAGAGGGGCGGTGAGCAGCCCCTGAGGACGGGCGCGATTCCTCGTATACCTAGGCATTGCTACCTCGCAGAGAAAAGACGGGACCTAATAACAGCTTTTCCTAATTAAAACAAAGAGCAAAGACCGATTTTATACCACAAAAGAAAGGGGACGCTACCCTTTTATTCTTGCTGGGATTGCATCCCAGCCTACAATCCGGTCAAGCATGGGCATCTGCGACGCGCCATCGAATGGCCGTATCTTTCAACGAAAGGGGTCGGAGTCAATTAACAGGATCTGTAGGCATATAGTTATGCCTGCTTCTGGCTTACTTCTGCCTTTACCAACCGTTTTAGCCAATACCTATGACTAGCAAAAACCCCAGTTCTGCCGTTCCCAGCGCCTTCATCCTCATACTCAGGCACCACCTCAAACCTGCGTGCCTCATCCATCACCGCCGCCCACCAGCAATCCCCACCACGCCACCGTTCGCAGCGCCTTAGCCGTTGGTTTTCCAGATAGGCCGATAACTTATGCCCGTATAGGGTCCGGCTTTTGTCGGCTGGATCATCGCTCCAACTCTCTCCCAGGACCTTAACCGGGAGCCATGCGGCCATCTTTGCACCCGTCTCGTCACAGACCCAATTCAGAAAGGTCATTAAGCTCTCTTTGGCCTTGAACGTAATCTGATATGTTGAAACCACTGCTGGCAGGCTATTGAGCGTATTCCTTACTTTTTCCAAGGTGCGCCCGATCTGGTAACGCTTTTTGCTGCCCTTCTCGGCCTGGTTTAGCTGTTCATTGAGTGTTCTACGCTTAGCAAATACGTGGCCATACAGGTGCGGAGAGATACCGGGGTCGATACCGGGGTCACGCCTACATTTGACATGCAAAGCTTAAGGACTGACTCCCTTGCGGAAGGGATCTGCAAGCAGTAGGGTCAGGTCTTTGATTTATGATCCAGGATAGGACTTTCTAGGAGAAAGGAGATGGTCAATGGCCAGACCATCGCGATTGGAGTCTGCCGATGCCTTATTAAGGCTTATGAGAGCGGTTCGGGTTTACCTTTTTCAACGGTGAGAGGCATTATTAAAAGTCATAAATCAAAGACCTGACCCCGTTGCCCCGTTGCCCAGCTTTTGCCCTCCAAGAAGGGAGGGTACTTCAAAAATGCAGGAGCAATTTTTGATCTAGCAGGTCTGTCGGCTGAACCTCAGGCAACGCGACGTTCAGCAACGGATGATGGATCACATGACACACTGGAAACGATGGTTGCGCTCAGGCGTACCTGCCCGAGCGACCCTGGTGGCTACGCCAATCCCTGCGATGTCAGTATCCCCGCAGGCATCGTATTCAGTGCGTTAAAACCGGTGGCTTCCGCAGGCGTGGTTGCTTGTTGCCCTGGTGCGGATCCCCAATCCCCTCCAACAAACAATTGGGCCGAATCCACCCCGCTCGACGTCCCCCTCCGGATAAACCATCCACCCTCGGTCCAACTCCCCACCTCGGCATACTGACCCATCAGATTAGTCCGCCATGCGATGTCCTGCGACCCCTGCGACACCTGGAAACTTATCACTACCCCAGACCCACTACCGCCCGAGAGGTTACCACCGCCATCTCCCACCAATATTATCGTGTCATCGCTACCGAGGTTCGCCGCGCCCAACCACGTGTCCCATCCGTCGCTTTCGTCTAACGCGGCGTTTCCCGCATTGGCTCCGTCGATACTCAGATCCGCGCTATCCGATAGCACCCGGATATAGATCGTGTATTCGACGTTGGGATCGAACGTGCGGTCGCTGTGGGACGAGGAGACGCCTTCCACCAGATCAAAGACCACGATTGTAAGGTCTGTCACATCAGTAATGGCGGCGGCATCGTCTTTATTGACGCTATAGAGACCGCCTGCCGCTATCCCACCAAAGAGGAGCAGCGGTGCGGAGAAGAATCCCCCATCGGCCACCGCACCTGCATCCGCGGCAAGTTCCCACACCAGACCGACGCTTTCTGCAACGGCATCATTCGCTGCCACCTGTTGGGCCTGGGAGCCCATGTCGACGCTGGCGACCATCCCCTCCGTATAAAACTGCTCTACGGTGGCGACCTGCTCACCCTCGATCTCGATCATTAGGGTATCGGCCTGTCGCGTCAGCACCGCCTGCTCAACAATAATGCCTGATTCCAGGTCAACCACGGAATAGGTGGCGCCCTGCACGGCGTGCAGATGCAGCATCGTATCCAGGCTGTAATCGACTGCCTGCTGGTTGGGTAAGAGCATGCGGATTATTTTCATTCTACAAATCCTTTATTTAACGGAAAAATAGTTATTATGAGGGCCGGCGCACCGCCCTTGAGTGCGGGACACTTTACGTTAGCAGGCCCCTTTAAAAGCGCTAGCCTTTATCAGGGAGCTCTTTCACGCACCTGCAATTAATACCCCGCAGAAAACATATCGGACCTGGCAACAGGTTTGCCTAACCAAGACAACGAGGAGACGCACCTTTATACCACTGGTATGCTGTGCAAGGTAATTTTATAGTGCATATCACTACCCAAGTGCCGCCCTGCATGCTGAACAGTTTCTGTATTGATGTCGGCATTACAGGGGTGACGTCACGAATAGGGGCACTGAACTTCCGGTAAATCGGCATACGGAAAAAAAGGGACCCGTAAAGGGGTCGGAGTGATTAAAAGTGATTTTTTTACTGTCTCTATAGCCCGGCCCAGCAACGCTAAAAACTGGCGACACAGGAGCTTTAGTGGTCCTCAAATCGTATAAAAATCACTCCGACCCCTTTTCGGACCGATACCGAAACCGTCCACCGCGTTGAATGCCGCTAAGCAAACAGAACAGACATCGCACTGGCTCCTGCTATCTGCGGATTCATCAACAGCGCGACAGAGTTATCTATAGAGCCGATGTCTGCCCCCTAGCAAATTCATGACCAAACGGTACTATGAAAAACAGTGTTTTTAATCTATGCATGGAGTATCGCATGTCTTTAAAGAAGCTTTCCTTGGCGACTATTGCAGCCGCCTCTCTGATGACCCCTATGGCACAGGGTGACGCCGGTGTGGGTGCGGGTATGACGTACGTTTTCGGTCAGGGCGTTGCCGTGGGCATGAAGGTGTTCACGAACGATAAAGAAGACCACGCAGTCGGTTCTGCTGGCCTGGATTACATGCTGGGCACAGGTGCGTGGCGTCCGAACGTTGGCGTTGGCTACCTGGGTGATAACGTCTACGGTGATCTGAACGCTGGGTATGACTACCAGAAGGGTACGTGGAACTTGGGTGTGAGTGCTGGTACGGGTAGTACTGATGCTGAAGACAAACCAGCAGCACCAGTACAACAAAAATAAATATAACCTTACTTTACATAGGAATAACGCATGTCTTTAAAGAAACTTTCCTTGGCTGCTATTGCAGCCGCCTCTCTGATTACCCCTACAGCACAGGCCGACGCCGGTGTGGGTGCGGGTGTTACTTACGTCTTCGGTCAGGGCGTTGCTGTAAGCCTAAAGGTGTTCACGAACGATAAAGAAGACCACGCAGTCGGTTCTGCTGGCCTGGATTACATGCTGGGTGCCGGTGCGTGGCGTCCTAACGTTGGCGTTGGTTACCTAGGTGATAGCGTCTACGGTGATCTGAATGCGGGGTATGACTACCAGAAGGGTACGTGGAACTTGGGTATGGGTGCGGGTGCCGCTGACAGTGAAGACAAGCCAGTAGCGTCAGCACAAAACCGATAACCTTAACCTACATATGAGTAACGCATGTCCTTAAAGAAGCTTTCCCTGGCGGCTATTGTAGCCGCCTCTCTGATGACCCCGATGGCACAGGCTGACGCCGGTGTGGGTGCGGGTATGACGTACGTCTTCGGTCAGGGTGTTGCCGTAGGCCTGAAGGTGTTCACGAATGATAAAGAAGACCAAGCAGTCGGTTCTGCTGGCCTGGATTACATGCTGGGCACCGGTGCGTGGCGTCCGAACGTTGGCGTTGGTTACCTGGGTGATAGCGTCTACGGTGACCTGAATGCGGGGTATGACTACCAGAAGGGTGCGTGGAACTTGGGTGCAGGTGCGGGTGCTGGCACTAGTAGTGCCGACATTGAAGACGAGCCAGTAGTAGCACCACCCCCACCCTAATCATCTGATGGATGAGGGGCGACAGCGTACCCTCACCCATACCATTTACCTTATAAGCGTTCTCCCGCAGTCCCTAGAGACTTCATTACGCAATTGCACAAAATATTTTTATACATGTTTTTAATATATTTTAATGACTTGACCGAAACCCCTCTCTATACATAAAAATAGTTGTTGCGCTGCAACATAGGCCGATATACCATTCCTACAACAACCACTATCAACCATAACTACTTTTAAACAGGGGTACACATTATGTTCAAGAATCTTCCTACTGCTGACTTCGCAGCTTTTGGCGCGCCTGTTCAGAAGCTTATCGAGCTGAACACTGCAACAATGAAAAAGGCTTTCGAACTTCAGAAAGCGGCTATCGAGAAGCAAGTTGCTCAGTCTCAAGCTGATTTCAAAATCTTTTCTGAAATCAAAGACGCTAACGCGCTGACCTCTTTTGTTACTCTGAAGTCTGAAGAAGCCAAGGCCAGCTTTGAAACACTCAAGACCGATGCTCAGGTTGCTTCTGAAAGCGCCAAAGCTTACTTTGCTGAAGTTCAGGCTATCCTGACTGAGAGCAAAGATACCGTCGCTAAAGCAGAAGTGGCTAAAGCAGCGGCACCTAAGGCAGAAAGTATTAAAGCACCTGCTAAAAACGCAGCATAAATTAAGCGGTTTTTAAAAAGGCCCCCACCAGCAATGGTGGGGGCCTTTTTTGTGTCTGACTGAGGCAGACAGCTGAGGCAGAATAGCCAATTCGCACTTCAATATACCGAAATCTGTTGTAAGCCCTGGCTCGGTCAGCCTGAACCCTCCATAATCGATCGGCGCAATCCTCGCGTAACTCTATAGCAGCGGTTCCCGCAGGTTACGAATCTCCTGCGACCGGACTGGCCGGGATAACACCTCAGACCGACTGGAATTTTATGGATCTTGCCACCTATCTAAATGCTGTTACCGCCCTGTTTATTATCATCGATCCGGTGGGGGCCGCGTTGATCTTCCACTCGCTGGTACCTCTCGGAGACAATCGTCACCGGTTCGTGATGGCGGCGAAGGCAACCCTGATCTCGTCACTGCTGCTGTTTATCTTTGGTAACTATGGAGAGCCACTGCTACACAGCCTGGGCATCAGCATTGCAGCGCTGCGGATATCGGGTGGCTTGCTGCTGTTTTTTACCGCCTTTAATATGATCACCAAAGATACCAGCTATTCACAGTCTACGGTCCGCAAGGATGTGTCGGTCTTCCCGCTGTCGATCCCGATGATGGCGGGTCCCGGGTCTCTCACGCTGGTAATCCTGTTGTTTTCTAAGACGGGCTCAACCACCAACCAACTGTCGGTACTGGCGGCGATTCTGAGCATTACCCTGACAACCCTGGTGCTGATGCTGCTTTCCAGATACGTGAAGGTAATCATAGGCCGAACCGGCGATGAGATCCTGCGACGCTTTCTCGGGGTCATCCTGGCAGCACTCGCCATCCAGTTTGTCGCTGATGGTATAGCGGGGATGGGGTTGTGATTGCTGCCCGTCAAGGCGGCAGCAATTACCCCCCGAAAACAGGCATGCGGGTCTTTATCTACCAGGCTCAGAAACTGTTTTAGCGTAGACTCGGATGGCGTGGGATGATGCGCATGCCATGTTCAGAGGCCTTATACTCATCTGTAGTCAGACTCAACAGCAGACTCCGGCAGCTCGGGTGCCATCGCCGATTTTCGGACATAGATCAAGATCCCCAGGGCGCACAGGCTACACGCCAGGAAGCCGAACACCAGGGGTAGCACCGTACCATCGAAGGCCTGGCCGATGAGTGTGCCGACGGCGACTGACATCAGGGTTTGCACCGAGCTGATCACCGAGGTGGCGACACCCGCGATGTGGCCCAAGGGTTGTATCGCCAGGGTGTTCAAATTACCGAACAGAAGACCAAAACAGAAAAAAGTAACCGCAAGATAAGCCATCAACATGAATAGTGGCGGGTACCCCGCGGCGCCTTGCGCATAAAAGAAGAACCCGATAGACGAGACGGACAGGCAACCCAGGGCGGCAAAGCATAGAGTTTCCATAGGAAAGCGCATCACCAGGGATGAGTTCACCAACGATGAGAGTCCGATAGCCAACGCCAACGCTCCGAAGTACAGGGGAAAGGCTTCGCCCAGCTGGTACTCGTTTTGAAAAATCTGCTGGGCAGAACTCAAATAACCAATGAACGACCCGAAGATAATGCCTGCGGCAAACATGTAAAAACGGGCGACCTTATTGGCCAGGGTTTCCTTGATACCGGCCACGATGGTCGAACATGAAAATTTCAGGCGTTTTTCTTTTACCAGCGTCTCAGGTTGACGAAAGTGCAGCCACAGAACGCCCGTAAGTCCTGCGGCTAAGAGCAGCCAAAAAATACCTCTCCAGTCGGAAAACAGCAGCACAGCCTGTCCCAGGGTAGGAGCGAGTGCGGGTACCAACACGAAAAAAACCATGATAAGTGACATCACCCGGCCCATCTCCCTGCCTGAGAATTTGTCCCTGATCATGGCCAGGGTGACCACCCGACAGGCGGCAGCGCCGAATCCCTGGCACAGGCGACCGATGAGCATAAAGGTAAAATTTCCGGAATACAGCGATATCAGGTCGCCTATCAGGAAAATACCGATCCCCAGGTAGATCGCCTTCTTCCTGCCAAAGGAGTCCGAGACAGGCCCATAGAGCATCAATCCAAAAGCCATACCCAGGAAGATGGTAGAAATAACCAGCTGATTATTATTGGGGTCTATCACCCCCAGACTGGAGCCAATCTGGTCCAGAGCCGGTAACATGACATCTATTGCCAACGCTACCAGCGACATAAGCAGAGCCATCAGGAAGATAAATTCTTTATTGCTAACAGGGTTTTTGGGGTGCTGCATTAAAATTTCCAGGAAGCTCTAGGAGGCTGTCAATGTTGTTCGAGGGAGCTGACATTTTTCAGCCGGACGGACCTCGGACCAAAAAATATAAGATAAAAATAAAAGATGGACAAAAAACACAATCACTTGGAAAGTGATCGTAGAGGGTTGCCGCGTGGGTCAGTCTATTCTCCGACAGGCTGCTCGGCTACAGGGATTGCAAATAACTGACAGAAATGCGCGAAAGCGCCGGACTTTTAGTGTGAGGAAGGATAGCGCGAGGGCTAGTACATCATTTCATCTGATTTGATCAGACCACAATGTTCAGTGTATTCCTTGGGGTTATTAATTGGCTCTGTAACCGTTAGTTGTTGCGATGCGGCCTGACCCTTTCACCCCGTCAGGCTGAAGCCTAACCTACAAAAAACATCGTCAGGCTGAAGCCTAACCTACAAAAAACGGCGTCAGGATGTTAACCCCTAACCACCCTATCAATGCAGATCATGGGTGACTTTTATCTCTTTAATCTCCTCCTTTTTTTTAGGATTTTTTGCGATAGCAATGCTGAGCAAGCCATTACTAAAATCAGCGCTGATCTTCTCTTTATCCGCATCCATCGGTAGCGACAACACCCGCTGGAACTTACCGTAACAGCGTTCCACACGATGAAAGGTGCCACTCTGATCTTCAGCCTCTTTCACCTTTTCGCCACTGATCAATAAAGAATCGCCCTGGAGACGAATCTTGATATCTTTCTCTTCGATGCCAGGTACTTCGACGCAGACAGAGTATTTATCATCGCTTTCATGAACATCCAAGTTAGGCCTGAATGCCATCTGCCGTTCTGAGAGAGAATTGTGTTGAAACCAGCCGCTGCCGCCGAATCCCTGTAGCGCCTCATCAAACATCCTGTCGATATCCTTATGTAGCCGACTTAAAGGGAACGTTCTTTCTACATCCGCCAGTGTGCTCAGCGCACCTGCACCGTGACGCCCCTCCTCCTTCTTGAACCAGTTGGATGGTGATAATCTTTCTATATTCATGATAATTTTCCTTGTATTATTTATCTATATCCATTGCTGAGTATAGATGAGCAAAGCAACATCAAGGTCTGATATATAACCTATATATACCTATATTTTTCAATTTGTTATATTCGCATATTATTATATTTATTTGATTTATAAACTTTTAAATAAGAACTTAACAACACTGAAAATTTAATTAATCATTCAATGTTAAATTGATTTAATTTCAACTCCGTAGTCGCGATCGGCTAACCTTCAAGGTGGGGTAATTAACCTTAGTAGATCCGCAGTGGGTCCTTGGCTAGATTATTTTCAACGACCAGCACTTCCGGGGGGGCGGCTGCAATTTGAGCGGCCTGTTTCTCCTGATCGGTCTCGATAAGCCCCCAGAGCTGTACGATCCCATCCTGGACCACCACGCTTAACAGTCCCGTATTGAGGCCGACCTTAGTGGACTATTCATGCGCCAGGTTTTCTCTTTCACCGAAATCAAAAAAAGTCAGTGCTACAGGTCAGTATTTGATAAAATACTCTGCTATTTAATGCACTGGCTCATGTGGTTAGCTCATATGGTAAGTATCGCTCCAGCCAGCAATCAGGAAAATCATGTCACAATTTGTTGTTACTGCGCTCTATAAGTTCGTCACTCTCGACCATTTTGAGCAGCTGCGTGCGCCGCTGCTTGCCGTGATGGAGGCCAACAACATTCGCGGCACCCTGCTGCTTGCACGCGAAGGGATCAACGGCACGGTTGCCGGTAGCCGCGAACAGATAGATACCCTGCTGGACTGGCTTAGAAGCGACCCGCGTCTGGCCACCCTGGATCACAAGGAGTCCTACGCGACCCAACTGCCGTTCAAGCGCTGTAAGGTCAAACTGAAAAAAGAGATCGTCACCCTCGGCGTCGAAGGCATAGATCCGGATCGTGTGGTGGGTACCTATGTTAAACCGACCGACTGGAATGCCCTGATCAGCGATCCCGACGTACTGGTTATAGATACCCGTAACGACTACGAAGTGACCATCGGCACCTTCGCCAACGCGATCAACCCCAAGACCGAAACCTTCCGCGAGTTTCCGGCCTTCGTGGCGGATACTCTGGACAAGAATCTGCATAAGAAAGTCGCGATGTTTTGCACCGGCGGTATTCGCTGTGAAAAATCCACGGCCTATCTTAAAGAGCAGGGCTTCGACGAGGTCTTTCACCTGCAGGGCGGCATCCTCAAATACCTAGAAGAGGTGCCCGCACAGGAGTCATTGTGGCAGGGTGACTGCTTTGTGTTTGATGACCGGGTGTCGGTTGATCATCAGCTACAAAAGGGGGTATACGATCAGTGTCATGCCTGCCGTAAGCCGATCACCGAGCAGGAAAAAACCCTGGTTGAGTATGTCAAAGGCGTCAGCTGCCACCATTGCTTCGACACCAAGTCACAGACCCAAAAAAACCGCTTTTCGGAACGCCAAAAGCAGATGGAGCTGGCCTCACGCAGAGGCAGCACGCATATGGGTGCCGAGGCCACGCTGACGTTTAATAAGAACAAACAGAAAAAACAATCGGCTAAAGAGGCTCAACGACAGCCGCTGCCGTCGGTTAACGAGCCCGAATAACCTGAGAATCCAGGCCCCTGTGGGTCGACCCGAGACCCCGCCGCCGATCGACTTAAGCCGTTGGCGACGGGGTAAGGTCAGCCTCTAAGAGGCCAGACAGATCGCCTCACCATGGTCGTGAACTTCGACTAGGCAGCGGTGCAGCGCACGTATCGCCAAATCGTAGCTCTCTTCCTCAATCATAAACTGCATATCGACCTGCCGCATCGACTGGTGCATGGCCAGTACGTTGATTTTCTGTTCCGCAAGCGCCGTTAC
This sequence comes from Motiliproteus sp., assembly GCA_047633175.1. Taxonomy (GTDB): domain Bacteria; phylum Pseudomonadota; class Gammaproteobacteria; order Pseudomonadales; family Balneatricaceae; genus Motiliproteus. Next base: position 210,227 of record JBLIEQ010000001.1, read on the forward strand.
CGCCTTGGCCAGCATGCCGGTGATCTTCATATCGCTGCCGATCGCCGAAACGATCGCGACCTTTTTCTGCGCGATTTCGACATCGGGAAAGCGAGCCTGCAGGTCGCTGCTGATCCGCCTGACCGTCTTCAGATTGGTCGACAGATAATGGGTGATGGTGTTGGCGTTGATATCCTTGGAGATCACATGACCCTTGAAACGGCGGATAACCGCCATAATCTCAGTATCGAAGTGGCTGATATTACCCGCCATATCCTGGTCGAATACCTCGATGGCATAGACGCCCTTGGTACCGGCGATGATCTCCACGCAAGGGGTATCGCTGACATAATCACCGGTGATCAGGGTGCCGTTATGCTCGGGCTCGAAGGTGTTCTTCACCCGCAGCGGGATGTTACTCTGGCGCAACCCCTTGGCCGCCCGCGGGTGGATCGCCTCCATGCCCAGGTTAGCCAGCTGGTCGGCAACGTCGTAGTTGGTACGACCGATGGGCACTGATTTGGCTTCGCCCACCAGACGCGGGTCGGCACTGGAGAGGTGAAACTCCTTGTGGATGATCGCCTCAGCGGCCTCGGTCAACACCGCGATGCGGCTGAATATCATCTCGCTATAGCCGCGGTCGAAGCTGCGCATCAACCCATCCTGGCTGTGGGCATAACCGGTTACGATGGGCAGTACGCTGGAGAGTTCCAGGCCGGCAAAGGCGGTCTGAATACGCGCATCCAGCGAGGTATGCTCTTTGGCCTGCCAGCCGGTGAGATCGATAAAGCGGGCGTTGACGCCATCGCGTTGCAGTAGCCGGGCGCTGTTCCAGGCGCTGTGAGCCTCGCCGATGCTGGCCAGCATCTCACGGACGGTGGCCAGATGCCCCTCCAGAGAGAAGTGACCGTGCAGGCACAGGCTCTGCAGATCATCCAGGCAGTGTTCGGCGCTATCCAGCCGCTCGCCGATAAAGGCGTTGGCTTCGGCCAGTAGCTCCGGCTCTGGAAAGAGCTCGGCGTTAATGCCAAACATCGCTTCACGCAGGTCATTGAGCGCCTTACGCCAGCTCGACGCCTCGGTACCGTTGGCAAACAGGGCGAAGATGCCGGGCTGGCCACTCTTCTTGTGCTCCAGCAGTCGGTCGGTGATGCCGCCGTAAGCCGAGACCACAAACACCCGCTGGTAGAGGTCATCCCTACGCTGGGGTTTATGGATGATGTTATCGCGCACCGCGGCGTAGTCGTTCATTGAGGTACCGCCGATCTTCTCGACGCTATGGTCATTCATTAGATTTAGTTTCCCTTCTGTTCAGCACAGACGACGCACAGATGACTGGCGGGGACGGCCTTGAGGCGTGCCAGCGGAATTTCACAGTCACAGTTCATACAATAACCGGCATCCTCGCTCTCCAGCCACTCCAGGGTGGCGTTAAGAAGCTTCAGTTCGCGCTTGCTGCTGTCGGTCAGCTGCGTTTCTACGGCGGCACTGATATTGATATCCAGGCTTGCGGACTGGTCATCGCTCTGCTGCTGGTATTGATCGGACGGCTCACTGCGGTGAGAAAACAACTCACGCAGCTCGCTTATCCGTTTTAGAATCAGCGTTTTAAGCTGCTCCAGCTCGTGTTGGGTCATAGTGGATCCTGACTTTTTGCTACCGTCGTCGGCAGCAGGGCGATACCGCAGCGCTCCTCTCGGAAGGGGTATCGCGTGTTCGGTTGTGCCGGTGTCGGCAGCTTATAGGCGTTGGTCAACCCGTGCGGCTACGTCGCTCAGCTATCGATCGTCTTGGCGTCGAGCTCGTAGGCTCCCTCAGCATTGTGGACCTCGGTACCGTGGAGCGGCGGATTAAAGACACAGGCCATCTTCATCTCCTTGACGGCACGCAGGCTGTGCTTGTCGTGCTTATCCAGAATATAGAGAGTACCGGGGCGGATCGGATACTTTTTGCCGTCGGCATGGGTCTCGACCTCGCCTTCGCCACTGATGCAGTAGACCGATTCCAGATGGTTCTGGTAGTGCATATCAAAATCGGCACCGGCATAGATCGTGGTGATATGAAAGGAGAACCCCATATTGTCACTCTTGAGCAACATGCGGGTACTGTCCCAATTGCCATCGGGTGACTCGATGCGGCGATCCGTTTTTTCGGCTTGGTCTAGATTACGAACAATCATAATGTACCTCATACGGTGATGGGGAGCGGGTAGCGCTCCCCTATCTAGTCTAGCGTGCAGATTCTACTGATCGAAGAAGTCATGCTCTTCAGGGATGCTATCTTCCTTGGCGCACACCTCGCGAATCGCCTGCTCGACAATATCGATCCCGCGCTTGAGGTTTTCATCGCTGATCACCAGCGGACACAGGAATTTAACGACCTGATCATCAGCACCGCTGGTTTCGATCATCAGCCCCTGTGCGAACGCCTTACGGGTGATCTTGCCGGCCAGTTCGCCATTCACACAGCTGATCCCCTGGAACATGCCGCGTCCGCGGCTGCTGAAGTTGCCTTCGCCATATTTATCGGCGATGTCGGCAAGGCGCTTGGAGACGTACTCACCTTTTGCCAACGTGGCGCGGGAGAACTTATCATCGCTCCAGTAATGATCGATAGCGGCCTTGGCGGTGACAAAGGCAAAGTTGTTGCCGCGGAAGGTACCGTTGTGTTCGCCCGGCTTCCACTGGTCCAGCTCGGGACGGAACAGTACGACCGCGAAGGGTAGCCCGTAACCGCCCAGCGATTTGGACATAGTAACCATATCGGGGTAGATGCCAGCCTCTTCAAAGCTGAAGTAGGTACCGGTGCGTCCGCAACCCGCCTGGACGTCGTCGACGATCAGTAACACATCGTGCTTCTTGCACACGGCGTCAAGATTACGCAACCATTCGACGCTGGCGGCGTTGATACCACCCTCGCCCTGAACGGTTTCGACGATCACGGCCGCAGGCAAGTCGACACCGCTGCTGGAATCGCACAGCACCTTGTCGAGGTAAGCAGTCGTATCGATGCCATCGCCCAGGTAGCCGTCGAAAGGCATACGACTGACGCCGCTAAGACCAACGCCCGCAGCGCCTCGGTGGTGGGAGTTACCGGTAGTCGCCAATGCCCCGAGGCTGACGCCGTGGAAACCGTTGGTAAAGCTGATGATGTTTTCACGGCCTTTAACATTACGTGCCAGCTTCAAGGCGGCTTCGACCGCATTGGTGCCGGTGGGACCGGTAAACTGCATCACATAGTCCAGATTACGGGGCTTCAAAATCTTTTCATTAAAGGTCTCTAGAAACTCGCCTTTGGCCTTGGTGTGCAGATCCAGGCCATGGGTGATGCCATCATCATTAATGTATTGCAGCAATTTTTCTTTGAAGATGGGGTTGTTATGGCCGTAGTTCAGCGTTCCGGCGCCCGCTAGGAAGTCCAGGTACTGGGTGCCATCTTCATCATACAGATACTCGCCCTGGGCCTTATTGAACAGGCGTGGAAAAGAGCGCGCATAGCTTTGTACTTCAGATTCGATCTCTTCAAAAATTTTCATTAAAAATCTCCGTATCGCCGTCGCCGGCGAACTAAGTTATGAATAAATAGGTTGAGCCACGGGGCTAGAAGGGGCCGATGTGCACCAGCGCTTCGGTATCGTGGATGCCCTTGAAGTGGTCGACATGGTCAAACAGGATCGACTCTTCGACTTGGGCATTGAGGTTACTGGCCAGTCGGCGGAACAGCGCCCATGAGGCTTGGTTAGACGCCGTAATGGACGTCTCCAGAGCATGGATTGCCGAGCAGTGCGGTCGCTGCAGGATATGCTGCAACATCGATAGGGCCAGACCACATCCGCGAGCGCTTTCATCGACAGCGACCTGCCAGATAAACAGGGTGTCGGGGCGCTCGGGTAGCGCATAGCCGGAGATAAATCCCACCAACTCACCATCGCGCTTAGCGCTGACAGAGGTCGAGGAAAAATGAGCTGCCTGCAACAGGTTGCAGTACATGGAATTTTGATCCAGAGGCGGGCAACTGGCAATCAGCTGATGGACAGCGTGCCCATCGGTCGAGAGTGGAACGGATAGATCTATAGTTGATAAACTCAAAAGACCTCCATAAGTTATATCTCTAATCTTTATATAGAGAGAAGCAAGAAAGATATTGGCTTATTCTTTAAAAATGCCCTATTTAACATTTGCTTATGATCTATATGAGGCTTATCCCCTACAGGCAAATGCTTAGACATCAAATGAATTATACAGAAAGCGCCGCCGTTTCTCCACCCCAGGGTATAAGCCTCACCAATTCAGCCCGCCAACGGCCCCTCATTTGCACCGGATCTCTCTTCCAAAATGGTCTGGAAAGCATTGCCGCTGGGAGACTGCGCAATGCGACTTAATGTCGATAAAAGACACTACAATATAGGAATAATACCTAGAGCTGCTGATTAAGAATTCACATAAGATAGATCGCAGCTACAGGGACACAGGATGTGCCACTAGAGGGAATCAGTGGGTAGCCATAAAGGAATCAACTGAAGAAGCCGCCATCAAGGCGGCTTCTTTGCTTTACACTCCGCCTGGCATTGTCGTAGCTAGCGCACCTATCTCTAAGCCTCCTCTATCTCCAAGCCGTCTAGCTCTGTTTGCGAACCCTTCGCTTTGCAAGCATGATTGGGGTGTGTCTGAATAAAGTACAGCAACACCTGCTTCAACTCCTCTTCATGCTGAAAATTCTGAGTGGCGCGCGCATAGCGGATGTCGTCAATAATCATCCGCCGGATCATCCGCTCACCCCCTTCGCTGCGAACCAGATAGACAGCCCTGCCCAGGGCTTGAATCCGCGGAAGGTGCTCATGCTCCGCAACCGCACCGACCCCTCCGCGGGAGAGCTCGTAAAAATCACAACAATCTTCATAGGTAAGCATGACGTCCGATCCTTGCTTTGATTAATACGACGTTAGCTAGAAGCATAGTCGGCTAAGACGGGGATTTGTGGTCGAAGGGATCGCCTGCAGGCAGGCTGCTTTAGCTGCTTGTACGCCAGCCATGCATTAAAAAAAGCCTATGTCCTAGTTAAGTGTTGCGACCGGCAGCGGGTGCTAACCAAAAGATCGCCTGTAGGCAGGTTCCCACGGTGCTAAGGCTGAGTTTTGTGAGTAATACTGACGCTTTTTGAAAGGCCTGGAACGGCAATCACACAATCAAAATGGCGCCAAACCCCCTTTCTAAACCGATAAAAAACAGACTGAAAAAGGCCCGCAGGATCGAGCCACTGGCCGCTGTCAGTTTCCGACAACAACGGCATACTTGCGTCCCTGCAGGCAATGGCGAGACTGGCAGCTGAGGCAGACAAATCGGCAGGATTGCCGATTTGTCGATTTGCACAGCCGCAGGCTGCCCGGAGGGTGAGGTACAGGGACGTGCCGAGTGAATTCGAATCTGTCAGCCTCAGGCTGGATTTCATAGCGCCGAAGGCGCGTACCCGCAGGGCGGTTTAGCAGGGAGCGCTTGCTTTGTCGCTACAAAGAATTGCAGCCGCCGGGAGACGGAACCGGAGTATGATTAAAAAGACAATAATTCAGAATTAACTCCTGCAACACTTAACGGGTACATCGCCAAAAAAAGCCTGCAGCCATGTATGTTTTTCATTTTTTGGCTCATAAAACTGGTCATTTACCTCAGCTTTCTCTATAAAACAGACTCTAGCTACGCACTGAGACTCGGCAGTTTTTGCTGAGACCCAGTGCCGCCTCTTTCAAGGAGCACATTGTGAGCAAGGATCGACCGCAACTCATACCCGTCATTCTGTCCGGGGGCTCTGGCACCAGGCTCTGGCCGGCGTCGCGCAGCCACTGTCCCAAACAATTCCTGCCGCTGGTGAACGGCAGCAGCCTGATTCAGGACACGGTACTCAGGCTGGAGGGTTTGCCCGATCTGGCCCCACCCCTGGTGATCTGCAATGAGGCGCACCGGTTTTTGGTCGCAGAACAGTTTCGGGAGCTCGGCCAGTCGCACAGCGGCATCATCCTCGAACCTATGGGTCGCAATACCGCGCCAGCCCTGGCCCTGGCCGCACTGCATGCGCGGCGTAACGGTCAGGATCCGCTGCTGCTGGTGCTGGCTGCCGATCATGTCATTCTCGATAGGGCGGCGCTTCATGCAGCCATAGCGACAGCCCGTGCTGCAGCCAAAACGGGTGCCCTGGTGACCTTCGGCATCGTCCCGACACAGGCAGAGACTGGCTACGGCTACATCCGCGCAGCGTCTGGAACCTCGGCTATCGAGGGCTGCCTGGCGGTCGATGCCTTTGTTGAGAAGCCCGATCTGGCCAGCGCACAGGCCTATGTCGAGTCAGGGGAATACTTCTGGAACAGCGGTATGTTCCTGCTCCAGGCCTCGCGCTACCTCGAGGAGCTGGCGCGCTTTAACCCTGAAATCCTGGCGGCCTGCTCCCGGGCGCTGGACGCGGAGTATGCCGATCTGGATTTTATCCGCCTGGATGAAGAGGCGTTCCGAGCCTGCCCTGCCGACTCTATCGACTATGCGGTCATGGAGAAGACCGAGCGGGCACTGATGGTCCCTCTGGACGCCGGATGGAGCGATCTGGGTTCTTGGTCGGCGCTGTGGGAGCTGTCTCCCAAGGATGCGGCGGGTAATGCGCTCAAGGGGGATGTGCTGATCAGCGATGTAAATAACAGCTACCTCAGCAGCTCGAACCGCCTGCTGGCGGCGGTCGGGGTCGATAACCTGGTGGTAGTCGAAACGGCAGATGCGGTACTGGTGGCCGCCAAGGACCGGATCCAGGAGGTTAAGACAATCGTTGCCCAGCTGAAAGCCGCAAAGCGCCCCGAGGCGACCGACCAGCGGCGCGTATTCCGCCCCTGGGGAAGCTACGAGGCGATCGATCGGGGTGAACGGTTTCAGGTCAAGCATATCCGGGTTAATCCCGGCGAGCGGCTATCGCTGCAAAAACACCATCACCGGGCTGAACACTGGATACTGGTGAAGGGTACCGCCAGGGTCACCTGCGGCGAGCGGGTGTTCCTGGTGACTGAGAACCAGTCGACCTATATTCCTATTGGCGAGCTACATCGGCTGGAGAATCCTGGCAAGATACCCTTGGATCTGATCGAGGTGCAAACCGGTGCTTATCTGGGCGAAGACGATATCATCCGTCTGGATGACGTCTATGGCCGCAGCGGCTTAGTGGATACAGATAACGGAGGATAGAGTCTCGGCCCCGCTACCCCCTACTCATAAAAATAACAGTCATGGAGACACCCCTGGATGAAAACCCGAATTCTTGAATCGGCCCCCGATGCTTATGCCTACCCGCTGCTGATCAAAAGCCTGCTGCTGTCTGGCAAACGCTATAAACCGCATAACGAAATCGTCTACAGCGACGCCTGTCGCTATGACTACATCACCCTGAATGAGCGGATCTGTCGGCTGGCTAATGTCTTAACTGCAGCAGGCATAGGCGCGGGCGATACGGTAGCGGTGATGGACTGGGATAGCCATCGTTATCTGGAAGCCTACTTTGCGGTCCCTATGATCGGGGCGGTGCTGCATCATGTGAATATCCGCCTGAGTCCCGAGCAGATCCTCTACACCATGAAGCATGCCGCCGATGATCTGGTGCTGGTACATGACGACTTCCTGCCGCTGTTGGAGCAGATTGGTCCTGAGATCAAAACGGTTAAAGGCTATATTCAGCTCACCGAAGCCAATATCAAGCCCGTCAGCGCGTTGAATGTAGTCGGCGAGTACGAGGCGCTGCTGGCCGCCGCCAATCCCCATTACGACTTTCCCGATTTCGACGAAAACTCCATCGCCACCACCTTCTACACCACCGGCACCACCGGCAACCCCAAGGGCGTGTTCTTCAGTCACCGTCAGCTGGTGCTGCACACCCTGGGGATGGCGACCGCACTGGGCTGCTTCGACGGCCAGCCGATGCTGCGCTCAGACGATGTCTATATGCCGATGACGCCGATGTTTCATGTGCATGCCTGGGGGGTCCCCTATATAGCGACGATGCTGGGGGTCAAGCAGGTCTACCCGGGCCGGTATGAGCCCAACAAGCTGGTCGAGCTGTATCAGCGCGAGGGGGTGACCTGCTCCCACGGGGTGCCGACAGTACTGCAGATGGTGATCAACTGTGAGGCGGCCAAAAGCGCCGATCTGGCCGGCTGGAAGATGATTACCGGCGGCTCGGCCCCGACGGCGGCTTTGTCAAAGCAGATGGCGGATCGTGGCATCATCTTTATAACCGCCTACGGGATGTCCGAGACCTGCCCGATACTGACTCTGGTTAGCCTGACGGATGAGGAACGCGCCCTTCCTCTCGGCGAGCAGACCGATGCCAGGATACGCACCGGCGTCCCCATCCCGCTGGTCGATCTGCGGATCGTCGATCCGGCCGGACTCGATGTGGTCCATGATGGCGTCGCTATGGGTGAGGTGGTGGCGCGTGCGCCCTGGCTGACCCAGAGCTACTACAAGGAGCCGGAGAAGGGCTCTGAGCTGTGGAATGGAGGCTGGCTGCACACCGGCGATGTCGGATCGATCGACTCCCAAGGAGTGCTGCAGCTCAAAGACCGGATCAAGGATGTGATCAAGACCGGCGGTGAGTGGGTGTCGACCATCGAACTGGAAAACCTGATCAGCCAACACTCGGCCGTCGCCGAGGTCGCTGTCGTCGGCGTACCGGACGAGCGCTGGGGAGAGCGGCCGCTGGCGATGCTGGTGCGGGTTGCCGGTGCCGATTCTGATAAACAGGTGCAGGCGCAGGATATTAAAGAGTATCTGCTGCAGTTTGTGGCGGCGGGCAGCATTGCGAAATGGGTGATACCGGAGCGAATCGAATTTGTCACCGCCCTGCCTAAGACCAGCGTCGGCAAGATAGATAAAAAGGTGATCCGCACCCTGGTGTAGAAATTTTAATGAGCGCCCCTTCCCTTCGATACTGATCTGTATAGATAATTACTCGGCAAAGGCTGTATCCTGCGCCGAGTATCAATAAAATACCTCCTCGCGGTTTTGCGTACGGGTAACTCTACATTCTTAGCGGTCTCAGATCGTAACTGGCCCAGGTTTTATGGATATACATCAGCACCAACTGGCGCTCGCCGCCATCCGTCGTCACTACCTGTTTGCCAGCTTTTCAGAAGCGGAGCTAGGCCAGTTACTAGCGTCGGTCAGACTCTATGACTTGGCCTCTGAGCAGACCCTGTTCTCTCAGGATCAGCCTAGCAGCCAATTCTACCTGTTGGCCGATGGCCTGATAAAACTGTTCCGCATCGCGGCCGATGGCAATGAAAAAGTAGTGGAGATCATCTCGCCCGGCGAGACCATCGCCGAGGCGGTGATCTTTATGCGCCGCTCGGCGTTCCCGGTCAGTGCGCAGGCCTTGAATCCATCGCGGGTCTACGGCATCGATGGCGCAACTTATGTCGAGTTGCTGCACCATAATACGGATGCCTGCATGCGAATCATGGGTGACCTGAGCATGCGCCTGCATGCACGCCTTAATGATGTGGTCAACCTGACCCAGCAGAATGCCACCTACCGGGTAGTACGCTTTTTGGCCTCGCAGCTGCAGCCCGAAGCCCAGGATGGCTGTTCGCTCCATCTCCGCTCACCCAAACAGGTGATCGCCTCACGGCTATCGGTCAAACCTGAGACCTTCTCCCGCATCATGTCGACGCTGGTACAGCGCGGCGTCATAGAGGTAAAAGGACGGGAGATCATCATCAGGGATGTGACTCGCCTGTACGAGTTCGAATAAAGCGGCCTGAGATCAGCGGTCCCTATAGCGGTTGGGCAGCTTGAGATGAAACTGGATGGCCAGCGCGCGCAGGATAAAGGCGACCAGAAAGGCGCCGATCAGATCGTAACTCTCGAGTAACGGGTGGACAGCACCAGACTGCTCAGCCTCCTCCCCTAGTCCCTATATCGGTTGGGCAGCTTGAGATGAAACTGGATGGCCAGCGCGCGCAGGATAAAGGCGACCAGAAAGGCGCCGATCAGATCGTAACTCTCGAGTAACGGGTGGACAGCACCAGACTGCTCAGCCTCCTCCCCTAGTCCCTATATCGGTTGGGCAGCTTGAGATGAAACTGGATGGCCAGCGCGCGCAGGATAAAGGCGACCAGAAAGGCGCCGATCAGATCGTAACTCTCGGGCAGCCCCAGACTGCTAAGCCCCAGATAAGAGATCGCGCCCGCCAGCGAGGCGGTGACATAGAGCTCGGCACCACTGAGCACCAGCGAACTACCGCAGAGCACATCTCGAGTGACCCCGCCGAACGTGGCGGTCACCACCCCCATGCACACCGCGATCAGTGGCGACACGCCGGCATCCAGACCGATCCGAGTGCCGACAACGCTAAACAGCGCCAGACCTATGGCATCCATCCACAGCAGTGCCCGGGTTCTGGAGGCCAGACGGGGCGCAAGCAGATAGGTGACTACCGCAGCGACCAGACAGATACTGATCCACTCCGGTTGGCGGATCCAGAACACCGGCGTATTACCCAGCAGCAGATCGCGTAACGTTCCGCCACCGATTCCGGTGGCACAACCGATCAGCATAAATCCGAGGATATCCATCTTCTGGCGCGCCGCATCCAGCGCCCCGGATGCGGCGAACACCGCCGAGGCACTGAGCCCCATGACATTGACCACCAGGGTCAGATCGATCTCGAACATAGGGTGCCTTCATCCTGTGGGTCAGCATCTTGTGGGCAGAATGTATTCCGACAATGCTAGCAAGGAGCGGCCTCTGTCGGACTGAAGTCCGCCCTACAGTCCGACCCGCTTACTTAAGCTCCAGCACCTGAGCCTCGGCGATCTTCTTCTGCCATTTAGCAGGTCCGGTGATATGTGCCGACTCGCCCCGCGAATCGACCGCCACGGTTACCGGCATATCGACCACGTCGAACTCATAGATCGCCTCCATGCCCAGTTCTGGAAAGGCGATCACCTTGGATGCCTTGATCGCCTTGGACACCAGATAGGCCGCCCCGCCGACCGCCATCAGATAGACTGACTTGTTATCCTTGATCGCCTCAATCGCCAGCGGTCCCCGCTCAGCCTTGCCGATCATCCCCATCAGGCCGGTGCTCTCGAGAATCTGGCGGGTGAATTTATCCATCCGGGTCGCCGTGGTCGGGCCTGCCGGACCCACCACCTCATCACGCACCGGATCGACCGGACCGACGTAGTAGATAAAGCGGCCTTTAAGGTCAACCGGCAGCGGCTCTCCGGCATCGAGCATGCCACAGAGTCGCTTATGCACCGCATCGCGCCCGGTAAGCATCTTACCGCTGAGCAGGATGGTATCGCCGGTATTCCAGGTTTCGATATCGGCCTGGGTAACGCTATTAAGATTCACCCGGCGGGTGGTCGCACCCACCTCGAAGGTGACTTCCGGCCAATCGGCCAGCGATGGCGGCGTCTGCAGCGCCGGACCCTTACCGGTGAGGGTAAAGTGTGCGTGACGCGTGGCCGCGCAGTTGGGGATCATGCAGACCGGCAGCGAGGCCGCATGGGTCGGATAATCCTTGATTTTGATATCCAGCACGGTGGTCAGGCCGCCCAGACCCTGAGCGCCGATCCCCAGCTGGTTCACTTTCTCGAACAGCTCCAGACGTAGCTCCTCGACCCGGTTCTGCGCGCCGCGCGCCTGCAGCTCATGGATATCGATCGACTCCATCAACGATTCTTTGGCCAGTACTGCGGCCTTTTCGGCGGTACCGCCGATCCCCAGGCCCAGCATCCCGGGCGGACACCAGCCAGCACCCATCGTCGGTACGGTCTTGAGTACCCAATCGACGATGCTGTCGGACGGGTTGAGCATCACCATCTTGGATTTGTTCTCGGAACCGCCGCCCTTGGCCGCGATCTGGACATCTATCTCATTACCGGGCACCACGGTCATATGGATCACCGCCGGGGTATTGTCCTTGGTGTTGATCCGCGCACCGGCGGGGTCAGACAAGATAGACGCCCGCAGCAGGTTATCAGGATTGAGATAGGCGCGGCGTACCCCCTCGTTGATCATCTCCTCGACGCTCAGCTCGCTGTCCCACTGGATATCCATGCCGATCTTGATAAACACGGTGACGATACCGGTGTCCTGGCACAGCGGCCGATGGCCCTCGGCACTCATCCGCGAGTTGATCAGGATCTGTGCCATCGCATCCTTGGCCGCCTGCGATTCTTCCCTCAGATAGGCCTCATGCACGGCATTAATAAAATCCAGCGGGTGGTAGTAGGAGATAAATTGCAGCGCATCGGCAACGCTATCGATCAGATCGTCTTGGCGAATCACAGTCATGCTAGGGTCATCTCCTGTCGGCACGAACCCGTATCAAGGGATCGCAGGCCGTAAGAATGGTTAGTCAGCGAGGAAGCCTGGGGGCCAGGCCGGCCAAAATTCGGGGCAAAATAAATGCGCGGCTAAGTATACACAATTAGGCTACCGCTTAAGATCTCACTTTTGGTCTTAGACGGCGCCCAAGAGGTCAGGTCTTTCAGAATCACATTTCAAGGGGGCTGCTGTGATACGGAAAGACCTGACCCCGCTTTTGGCCTCTCTTTGGCTAGGCTAGACGCGGCTTAAGCAAACCAACAGGACCCAGCAAGATCGTCACCAGCGCCGCCAACCCCAGCATCCAGGTGTAGTGAATCTGGCCGATCAGCAGCAGTGGCGAGAGTCCGGCAATGGAGGATGCCAGCAGTACCTGGGCACCGTAGGGCAGCATCCCCTGCACCACGCAGGAGAAGATATCCAGCAAGCTGGCGGAACGCTTCGCATCTACACCCTGACGCTCGGCGATATCACGCGCCAGGGGGCCGCTGATCAGGATCGCCACCGTATTATTGGCGGTGCACAGATTGATCAGCGCCACCGATGCGCTGATGCCCAGCTCCCCCGCCAGCCGTTGCTGCCCGCGGCGCTGCAGCCCCCGGGTCAGGCGATCAATGCAGCGGGCCAGAAACGCCAGCCCGCCCTCGGACGCCATCAGCGCACCCAGGCCGCCGATAAGCAACGACAGCAGCAGGATCTCTTGCATACTCGTGTATCCCGCGTAAATATCCTGACTCAGCTGCGCCAAGCTGTAGGTCTCGACACCCGTCAACCCCACCACGCCCGCCAGCACCAGGCCGCTCAACAGCACCAGCATCACGTTCAGCCCCGCCAGCGCCAACAGCAGCACCACCACATAGGGCAACACCTGAAGCAACTGATAGTCGCCTGGAGGCGCGATGGCACCGCTCTCGCCCTGCAGGAACAACCACAGCAGCGTCAACAGCGCCGCCGGCAGCGCGATCAGCAGGTTCATGCGGAATTTATCGCGCATCTCACAGCCCTGGGTGCGGGTCGCGGCGATGGTGGTATCGGAGATGATCGACAGGTTATCGCCCAGCATAGCCCCGCCGATCACGGTGCCCACGCACAGCGGTAGCGACAGCCCGCTGGCATCGGCGATCCCCACAGCGATCGGCGCCAGTGCCGCGATGGTACCCATGGAGGAGCCCATGGCCGTGGCGATAAAGGCGGTAATCACAAACAGTCCCGGCAGCACCAGCGGCCCCGGTATCAGGCTGAGGCCCAGATTGACGGTCGAATCGACTCCGCCCACCGCCTTGGCTACCGCCGCGAAGGCACCGGCCAGCAAGTAGATCAAACACATGGTGATGATGGTGGAATCACCGACGCCACGGATAAAGGTCTCGATCCGCGCGTTAAGCGAGCCCCGGGCCAGCACCAGAGCCAGCACGATAGCCGGCAGAATCGCCACCGGCGCCTGCACCTGATAGAACGCGAAGGCCACCTCCTGAGATTGGTAGTACAGGCCGCTGCCTATAAAAATCGCCAGAAACAGCAGCAAAGGCAACAGTGCGACAGGGTTGGCCCGCATAGATAACTCCTAGGTGGTGCCTTAGGCACCAGTTAACAGAAATAGTGTTCTTGTAAAGCCTGGACACCCCTCTAAGGAGCCCTGACCAGGGGCGCGATATTCTACGCGATAGGAGACAAAGGTCTAATACCGAAAGAGTCTGTCCAGCTGGACTGCGGTTATAGCAGGCCGCTCTTGCTCTTACCCATCCCAGGCCTTGCGGCACAGAAAATAGATCTGTCCGCATTAGTCGCATTAGTCGTGATCTCGCGCGCCAAGCGCAACAAGTCCGACGCCATACTCAGAGCTCTGGGAGTGCACGGTAGTGAAGAGTGGCTCTATTTAACGAAAAACAGGGTAAAAATGACCAACGTCGGCTTTTTCGCAACAGGTTATACTTAAGTTTAACAGACCCCTAGGTTGTCACGTAACTCCCTGATAAAATAACAACTATAATAGATTCATCAGGAGACCCGCATGACGAGTTCAATCCAGGCATCCACGCCTGACCCTGAGGCGACGATGTCCTCACATAAGACCACTACGCCAAAAACCGCTTGGCTGGAAGGTGTCGACCTGCCAGTATTTATAATCAGTGGCGGAGCCTTGGTGCTGTTTGCGGTGCTGGCCCTGTATGACATCGAGATGATGTCTGGATGGGTCAATACCGGCTTTGCAACCTCGACCAAACTTTTCGGCGCTTATTGGCAGATACTGCTGCTGCTGACTTTTCTTATCGGGATAGCACTGGCCGTCAGTCGTACCGGCGCGGTCGTACTCGGTGGGATCAAGACCCCGGAGATTTCCACCTTCAAGTGGATCTCGATCATCATGTGTACCCTGCTTGCCGGTGGCGGCGTGTTCTGGGCGGCGGCGGAGCCGATGGCCCATTTCATCTCACCGCCACCACTGTTTTCGGGCATGCCCGGGAGTGAAACCGGCACCGCACAGGCCGCCTACAACGCCCTGGCACAGAGCTTTATGCACTGGGGTTTTCTGGCATGGGCGATTCTTGGTAGCCTGACCGGTATCGTCTATATGTACCTGCACTATGAGAAAGGCCTGCCGTTGAAACCGCGTACGCTGCTGTACCCGGTATTCGGCGATAAGGTGATGACCGGTCCGCTGGGTACTATTGTCGATTCCTGCTGCGTGCTGGCCGTTGTCGCGGGCACGGTGGGACCTATCGGTTTTCTCGGCCTGCAGGTCAGTTTCGGCCTGGAAAAACTGTTCGGCATCCCCAATACCTACGCCACTCAGGTGTCCATCCTGATCGGCTTGATCGGTATCTACACCCTGTCTGCGGTCAGCGGTGTGACCAGGGGTATCCAGATACTCAGTCGTGCCAACGTCATTCTTGCCGTCGCGCTGATGGCGTTCATCCTGATATTCGGTCCAACGGCGTTTATCATCGACGGCTACATTCACGGATTCGGCCTGTACCTGGACAAATTCATCCCCATGGCGACCTTTCGAGCCAATCCGGGCTGGCTGGACTGGTGGACGGTGTTTTTCTGGGGCTGGTTCCTGGGCTATGGTCCGTTGATGGCGATGTTTGTCGCGCGCATCTCCCGGGGGCGGACGATCCGCGAGATGATCCTGCTGATCTCCGTCGTCGCGCCGATCATCACCTGCTTCTGGTTCACCATCGTCGGCGGCAGTGGCATGGCCTTCGAACTGGCCAATCCAGGGGTGATCTCCGAACCCTTCACCGGCTTCAACCTGCCTGCCGCACTGATGGCGATCACCGAGCAGCTGCCTATGGGATTCCTTATCTCGGTGCTGTTCCTGATCCTGACAACCATCTTCGTAGCCACGACCGGTGACTCCATGACCTATGCAGTCTCCATGGTAATGACCGGCACCGACGACCCAAAACCTGCCATCCGGGTATTCTGGGGCGTGATGATGGGGGTCGTCGCCGCGCTGCTGATCTCCATAGGTTCTGGGGGTATCTCGGCCCTGCAATCCTTTATCGTGATAACCGCCGTGCCGGTGTCGCTGGTGCTGCTGCCGTCGTTGTGGACCGCACCCCAGATCGCCATCAAGATGGCCAAAGAACAGGGAATTATAAGCGACTAACTGTCCCGAGGGAGCGTTTGATAGCGCTCCCTTTTTTTAACCATCCCCGATTAACCATCCCCGATTAACCATCCCGATTAACAACCCCGATTAACAACCCCGGCTGAGTACTAGCATGAAGTAAGATGGTCGACGGTGGCATCGACGTTCAGGCTCGCCAGACGATGGAGAACTTCAAGTATACGCCGAGTATTTTCAGCCACCCTAGCCCAACCTGAGACGATGAGCGTAGCGGGACTTGCGCGCGAAGAGATGCCCTGCAAAGTCATGGCTTACGCGGCGGTTTCCTAGGCCAGATTAACCACGCAATAGCGGGTGATAACACCGCCGATATCCAACACTACCTCCGCGTCGAACCGCTGGCCTAACAGGGCCTTTCCCAACGGCGCCGCCGTCGTCACCACTGTCACCTCGACATCCCCGCAATACGCCTTAAGCCCGCCACCGCAGGCTGCCAGCAGCACCAAACGCTCGCTGCCGGACTCGCTCTCAAGCGTGACTACCGCCCCCAACGCAATCGTATCATCGGCCGTAAAGACCGGTGGCTGCCACTGCTGAAACGCGGCGATCGTCTGCTGCAACTCCTGTGCCCGTACCGACAGGCCATGGGCAAGATAGGCCGCTTCCAGCCCGAGGGTATCGTACTTGCTCTCGGCTTTACTCTCCCTGTGGGTGGCCGATCGGTGTGCCTGATCACTGGCGTTCAGCAGGGTCTTGAGTTCCAGCGTCATCAGCGCCTGAATCTGACCAATAAGACCGTCTTTGTTCATGACATCAGCCTCTTAGAGCGGGAGCAGACAGCTGCCGAACAGTGCGCCAAACACCAGCAGCAGGCGACCCGTTTTCGGTGTCAGTGGAATCCGCTGCCCGGCAGGGACACCAAGTAAGCTAATCAACTCCGGCAGCAGCAGCAGGCTGGGCAGCAGCGGCCATAATCGCAGCAACAACCCCTGCTGCCACAGCAACAGCGCCAGCAGATAGCTTGCGGCTAGTATCAGCAGATAGAGTTTGCAGCCGCGCGCAAAACCGAGCCGGACCGCCAGAGTCTGCACTCCCTGCCTGGAATCGGCCTCCCAGTCGCGCAGCTCATTGCTCAACAGCAACAGCGCCACAAGCAGGCTGACCGGGAAAGAGAGCCAGACGATGGTCCAGGACAGAGGCGTGCCCATGGCGTGGAATGCACCGACGATCATCAGCACCCCCATCAACCAGAACACCAGTGGCACACCCAGACCCCGGCGCTTATAGTGGACAGGTTCGCAGGTGTAACCTAGCGCACCCAGCAGCCCCAGCAACATAATCCCCAGCAGCGTCCAGCCAACATCCAGCGCCAGCGCCCCGCCGATCAGCGCACTCAGGCCGATACAGAGCAACCCCCAGGAGGTATGGCGCCTTATCCGCTCCCGCCTGTGCCGATATGCCTCCCCCTGTAGCCACGGCAGGTCACTCTGATCGTTGATCAGGTTAACACCCGCCTGCAGCAGCAGCCCAGTCGACACGATAACTAGGGCACGCATACCACTCCCCTTCCCGGCCAGCAGTGCCAGGGCGACACCCAGACCGCAGGATACCAGAGCCACCACCAGCGAGAAGGGCCTTAATGATTTGAGTAGTGCCGGGGGCGATATCGTCATCAAATCGAGACTATCGGGCCGGGGCATTCGCCAGGTCGCGCATCAGCAGCGCGTACTCCATATCCGTGTCTAGGGGGGCAGGGATACGGACAATATGACCGTTGCCGGGCGCCGCATTGACCTGCTCAGCGTTGCGATTTTCCAGCTGCTCGAGCTTAAAGCGCACATTGCCCTGCGGCGTCATCAGCTCGAGGCTATCGCCCAGCTCGAAACGATTCTTAACGTCGATCTCCAGCATCCCGCCATCGCGCCGCATGACCTCGCCGACAAACTGCTGATGGACGCCTATAGAGTTGCCGGTCTCATAGTTCTGGTATTCATCATGCACATGGCGGCGGTAAAACCCCTCCGTATAGCCACGGTTAGCGAGATTTTCCAGCACATCCATCAGACCTCTGTCGAAGGGTTTTGCCGCTGCCGCATCATCGATCGCCTGGCGGTATGCCTGCGCGGTACGGCCGACATAATAGTGCGACTTGGTACGGCCTTCGATCTTGAGTGAATGCACCCCCATCTCGGTCAGGCGTTGCACATGCTGGATCGCCCGCAGATCCTTGGAGTTCATAATATAGGTGCCGTGTTCATCCTCGAACGCGGGCATATACTCGCCTGGCCGGGACGCTTCCTGCAGGAGCACTATCTTGTCCGAAGGCTTTCCGACCCCCAGCTGCGGTTCAGGCTCTGCAGATGCCTGTGTGGCATTAGGATCAAAGGTCTGCACCGGCACGATGTCGCCCGACTCATCCTCTTTGCCCTCATGGACATCGTACTTCCAGCGACAGGCGTTGGTGCAGGCACCCTGGTTGGGATCGCGGTGATTGATATAGCCCGACAGCAAACAGCGACCCGAATAGGCCATACAGAGTGCACCATGAACGAAGACCTCCAGCTCCATCTCCGGGCAGCGCTGGCGAATCTCTTCGATCTCATCCAGCGACAGCTCCCGCGAGAGGATAACCCGCTCTACCCCGACGCTGTGCCAGAATTTAACTGCCGCCCAGTTCATCGCATTGGCCTGCACCGACAGATGGATCGGCACTTCCGGCCAGCGCTCACGCACCATCATAATCAATCCGGGATCAGACATAATCAGGGCATCGGGACGCATCGCCACCACCGGCTCCATATCGGCCATATAGCTTTTAAGCTTGGAATTGTGGGGCGATATATTGCTGGCGACGTAAAACTTTTTACCCTGCGCATGGGCGATATTGATGCCGGTTTCCAACTGCTCGAGCTTAAATTCATTATTGCGCACCCGTAGACTGTAGCGGGGCTGACCCGCGTACACCGCATCGGCGCCATAGGCGAAGGCATAACGCATATTTTTAAGGGTGCCGGCCGGCGACAATAGTTCTGGAATAAACATCAAACGTCTCAATTAATAATCTATGACTGGTTTTTTAATGAAAGGCGAGCCCCTCAGGGCTGCCGCATACCTACAGGCTCAGCAACGGAGTCCTGCCTATAAAGGCCTTCGGCTGATAGAGCAATATCGAACAGCGGGGTATAGACAGACCCTGTCGCGCCGGGCCGGCTCTGGTACAACACCACCGAATCAACCAGCGATGCTTGATCCAGCGGCGGCCAGGATTGGGGGGACTGCGTCGCAGGCCCGACAGCCAAGCGCCCCAGGGTGACATGCGGCTGGTAATAGCTCTGATCCAACGGCAACCGCAGCTTAACCGCGATCTCCGCGATCTGCTGCTGCAGGCCCTTCAATTGAAACGATGAAGCAGACAGGGCCGCCAGCATCGCTAATTCCGGATTAACCTGCAGATAACCGACTCTATCTAGATGGAGCTGAAACGAGCTGTGCGACTCCAGATTCAGGCGCAACTGGGACTCTAAGCGCGCGATCTGCTCCAGCGTTATCTCACCCAAAAAACAGAGTGTCAGATGATAGCTGTTCGAATCCGACCAGCGTACCTGACCCCGGGTATCCAAACCGCAGAGCGTATCGGCATAATTAGCCAGACGCCGCACCGCCGCACTCTTGAGCGGTACCGCAAGAAAAGAACGGATAGTCATGTCGGCACGGGGAACGGGCCGTTACGAAAACAGTGTCGCAAAATGAACAACATCAATATTGAACCGGTTTAAAACACTCTTAAGCCTGTAGCTTCACACTAAATACCAAGCCGCCTGTCGAACCTGTCACCTTGTCTTTACTTGCAGCAGCTCAATCTGATGACCTATGCGCTGAAACTCTGAGTTTGCCTGCTGACGGAAGCTGTTGATCGCTGCGATAGCCCGCTGATGGTCTTTAACCATCTGCGTTAGAGCCTCAAGGACCTGCGGATCTTGTTCCAGCGTTTTTATGCGCCGCTCAACCTGTTGCAACTGGGTATCCTGCATCGAATCCAGCTCCTGGTTAGTCTGGTCACGTAACTGCAAACGGCCACTAAGATCGGTCAAGCCTGCCTGCAATGCCGTCTCCAGTCCGCTCAATTTCGCCTGCAACGCCTGCTGCTGCAGATCGGAATGCTGTAGATCGGTCGTCGCCCTGCCCAGACCGTCCTGAGCCTGCTTTAACTGGACGGCCAATGCTGCTGACTGAGCCTTCAGCTCGACCGACCGCATATCCAGGCTGGCTAGGGTCTGATCCATCTCAGCAATCTTGGGCTTATTACGCTGATAGGAAACGGTCCAGAGCTTGGCCAGCTCAGAATCTACGTGCTTGAGCCGTTTCTCACCCTCGACAAACGATGCCTTTATCTGTGCCTGTAGGGCTGCACCCGATCGACTAGCACTCTCATCGGTGGCATCGATCAACCCTTCCAGAGAGGCTAAGCGCCTGTTGGACTCGAGCAACTGCTTCTGGAGCAGATTGGTCTGTTCCATGCCCCAATACCCCCCTGCGCCCATAATCAGCATCAACAGCAGCAGCAACCAGGGCATCAGCCCACTCCCGCTAGCCGAGGTCTTATCAGGCGCGGCAGAAGCGGGAGCCACTGTTTCAGGGGCTCTTCTTAAAGAAGCAGGAATAACCGGTTGGTCAAGAGTATCACGAGCCGGACCCAGCTCGGGAATATGAGAAAACTCGTCGTCGCGCGTCACAGGCTATGCAGCTCCAGAATAGATCCAGGATAGATCGGGAAAACAGGCATCGCAGGTTACTCGATCGTGTTCAGTACACGCTGCAAGGATTCTGCAGCCTCATGCCCCCGGTCGGTCAGATAACCCCCATCAAACTGGCTGATCAGCCCTTTATCAAACAGGCGCTGGGCGGCGGCGGCAACCGTCGCCGGGGCCTCCTGGTGAATCTTCAGACCGGCCTGTAATGAATCCAGATCAAAGCGCGCCAGCAGTTCTAACTCAGCAATGGTATTCACTGCGAATTGTCCGTTCATCAGAGTACTCTCCTTCAAATTAGAGCGTTCAGCATAAACATCTGGATGCAAATGCTCAACCGCTATTCTGCACGACACCGAGGCCCTGCACTATGCACTAAAGCAAAAAAAACCCCGGACATGCCGGGGTTTTAAGACTAACGACTTAGAGGCTTATCACATCATGCCGCCCATGCCGCCCATACCGCCCATTCCACCCATGCCGCCCATATCAGGCGCACCACCGGCAGCAGCAGCGTCTTCAGGGTGGTCAGCGATCATCGCTTCGGTAGTGATCATCAGACCGGCGATCGATGCCGCGGCCTGAAGCGCAGAACGCGTCACCTTGGCAGGATCCAGGATACCCATCTCCAGCATATCACCGTACTCGCCGGTCGAGGCATTGTAGCCATAATTGCCAGCACCGGTCTTAACCTTGGCTAACACGACAGAATCTTCTTCACCGGCGTTTTTCACGATCTGACGCAGAGGGGATTCCATGGCGCGCAAGGCCAGCTTGATGCCGACCGTCTGATCATGGTTAGCACCTTCCAGGCCTTCGACGTTCTGGAGCGCGCGAACCAGGGCGACGCCGCCACCGGCAACAACACCCTCTTCGACAGCAGCGCGAGTAGAGTGCAGGGCGTCTTCGACGCGATGCTTCTTCTCTTTCATCTCAACTTCAGAGCCGGCTCCAACCTTGATAACCGCAACACCGCCAGCCAGCTTGGCAACGCGTTCCTGCAATTTCTCTTTATCGTAATCAGAGGAGGTCTCAGCGATCTGAGAGCGGATCTGAGCCACGCGGGCTTCGATCGCAGTATGCTCACCGATACCATCAACAATAACGGTAATTTCCTTAGTAACCTGGACTTTTTTGGCTTGACCCAGATGTTCCAGAGTCGTTTTTTCCAGGCTCAGGCCGACTTCTTCAGAGATCACAGTCGCGCCGGTCAGGATGGCGAGATCTTCGAGCATCGCCTTACGACGGTCGCCGAAGCCAGGTGCCTTAACCGCAGCTACCTTAACGATGCCACGCATGTTGTTAACAACCAGAGTCGCCAGCGCTTCGCCTTCGACATCTTCGGCCACGATCAGCAACGGACGTGAAGACTTAGCTACCTCTTCGAGGGTCGGCAGCAGTTCACGAATATTGGAGATCTTCTTATCGACCAGCAGGATATAGGGAGTTTCCAGCTCGATAGACATATTTTCGGGCTTGTTCACGAAGTAGGGAGAGAGGTAGCCGCGATCGAACTGCATCCCTTCAACCACTTCCAGCTCGTTTTCTAGGCCGGTACCTTCTTCGACGGTGATGACACCCTCTTTACCTACTTTTCCCATCGCCTCGGCGATGATATCGCCAACAGCGGTGTCGCTGTTTGCGGAGATAGTAGCAACCTGAGCGATCGCCTTAGCATCGGTGCAAGGGGTCGCCAGCTTTTCGATCTCTTTAACAACGGCTGCAGCCGCCTTATCGATGCCGCGCTTAAGATCCATAGGGTTCATGCCGGCAGCAACCGACTTCAGACCTTCGCTAACGATCGCCTGAGCCAGAACGGTGGCGGTAGTCGTGCCATCGCCAGCCACATCGTTGGCCTGGGAAGCGACTTCCTTGACCATCTGTGCGCCCATGTTTTCAAACTTGTCTTTCAGCTCGATCTCTTTAGCAACGGACACACCATCTTTGGTGATGGTCGGTGCACCGAAGGACTTGTCCAGAACTACGTTACGACCCTTAGGCCCCAGCGTCGTCTTAACAGCGTCAGCAAGAATATTTACGCCAGCCAGCATCTTGGTGCGGGCAGAATTTCCAAATAGTACGTCTTTAGAAGCCATTCTTATAAGTTCCTATCTCTAAATCGTTTCAGTGTTAGCGCGATCGAATCCGGGCTGGCTTATGCAAGCACACCCATGATGTCGCTCTCGCTCATGATCAGCAGCTCTTCACCGTCAATTTTAACGGTGTTACCGGCGTACTGACCGAACAGAATCTGATCACCGACCTTAACATCCATCGGCTGAACGTCTCCGCTCTGGAGGACTCGGCCCTTACCGACAGCGACAATTTCACCCTGAGTCGGTTTCTCGGCCGCAGAACCTGGCAGGACGATGCCGCCTGCTGATGTGGTCTCTTCTTCTTTGCGACGAACTACTACGCGATCGTGAAGTGGACGAATGCTCATTTGCGCTAGTCTCCTGATTTAAAAATAAAAAAGTCGATATCGACTTGGGCGGCGTATAAGAGGGCGAGCCCTCACTAACGATGAAGAGATAAATGGGGCCTTAAAAAACGAATTCAACTGTTGCCGGGGAAATTTGTTACCGCCCTCGACAGGCGGAGCCCGCCAGCAGGCGATGCCTGGACGAGACAGCCGAGCCAGGATGCAGCCCTAGTCATCCTGACGGTATTCACCCTCGATGATCTGCCCTCCCTTGGATCCATCAGGGCGACGCGCCTGATCAGACTTAAAAGCGCGTTCTGTCTGGCCCGCCTCGACGGCAGAAGGATCTGACGCGGACGAGGCGTTCTGGGTAAAGGTAGCCCCAGCCTGGCGGGCCGCTGTCACTGCAAACCGGCTCAACAGGGGCTTCACCAACGCACGCCGAGTCAGCGGGATCAGACAGCAGAAACCCATCACATCGGTCACAAATCCCGGGGTTATCAGCAGAGCCCCACCGACTGCCAGAACCAGACCCTCGACCATCTCCTGCGCAGGCAACTCACCGCTATCCATGCGTGATCGCGCCCGCGTTAGCGTGGCCAACCCCTGGTGGCGCAGCATATTAACGCCAACGAAGGCCGACACCAGCACCAAGGCGATGGTGTACCAGGCACCTATCGCCTGGCCGACATTAATCAACAGAGTGATTTCAACGATCGGAATAATCACAAAAAGCAGGAACAAAAAACGCATTTACGACCTCAGGACAAAATAAAAAACTTGAATACTATCTAAAAAACAGACTCCAAGCTTTAAACTTTAGCAAAATAGCACTTCAGTGCAATGACGCGGTGCAACAAAACGTAGTTGAATCCGCCACTGAATAATCATATGATGCCTGCTGCGCTGCAACATTATGACACTTATGCAGCGCTTAGACACAGTGCCTTCAGTTTGCTAGCTGCAGACTCTACGCCTAGGGATAAACCAAATGTCCGTTTTCCAGCGGACGACTGTTGAGGTCGTATTATGAACCTGCAAGACAAAATCATTGTAATCACTGGAGGCGGACAGGGACTGGGCCGCGCCATGGCACTCTATTTGGCCGCAAAGGGCGCCATCCCCGCACTGATCGACATGAACCCCGAGGCACTCAAGGAGACTGTTGGCCTGTGTATGGAAAAAGGGATTCCGGCGCGCGCCTATGTCGCCAATATCGCCAATGAAGACGAAGTCGAGACTGTCTTTACGAAAATTGTCGAAGAATGCGGTTCCATCGATGGCCTCATCAACAATGCCGGCATCACCCGCGATGGCATGTTTATCAAAGCCAAAGATGGCGAAATCGTCAAACGGATGTCACTGAGCAGCTGGCAGCAGGTTATCGATGTCAATCTGACCGGTGTCTTCCTGTGCGGCCGGGAAGCGGCTACCAAGATGATCGAAGCGGGCAAGCCCGGCGTCATTATCAACATCTCCAGCATCTCCCGCGCCGGCAACATCGGCCAGACTAATTACAGTGCCGCCAAGGCCGCCGTCGTTGCACTGACCGTGACCTGGGCCAAAGAGCTGGCACGTTTCGGTATCCGTACCGGTGCCATCGCTCCCGGATTTATCGGCACCGACATGGTACTGAGCATGAAGCCGGAAGCCCTGGACAACCTGGCCAAGATGATCCCTGCCAAGCGCCTGGGTACCCCCGACGAAATCGCGGCAACCGCGGCCTTTATCCTCGAAAACGAATATTTCAGTGGCCGGGTCATCGAAGTAGACGGCGCCTTGCGTCTGTAATTTCTGGTACCGGGCACCTGGTGCCCTGTCAGACACAAAAAAGCCGATGCCTTTGCATCGGCTTTTTTGTGGCCAGGCACCCCTGAGTTGTTGCGGCGATGCCTGCTTGCTCGCTTTGTCGGAATACTTTCTACCTACAAAAAGCCGACCCACAGGGGCTGTGTTTCTTTTGTAGGTTAGGCTTCAGCCTGACGATGACAGCGACGCAATACTTAACGGCGACATAGCCTTTTTTTAGTTATATCCCACTCTGTTGTTGCAAAAGTTAATTCTGAACTATTGTCTTTGTAATCAAGGGAGGTTTCGCCTGCCGGCGGCTTCATTTCTTTGTGCGCGACAAAAAAAGCGAAGCAAAGGCCGCTCCTGGCCATTGCCTGCAAGGACGCAGGTATGCCGTTGTTGTCGGGAACTGACAACGGCAATGGCTCGACCCTGCGGGCCTTTTTCAGGCTGGATTTAATCGGTTAACAATGGAGAATGTGTCTGCCTGCAATCCTGTCGTATGATAATGGCCACCCATTAGTTGATGGTAATAAAAAATCCCAAGCATCTTCGCAACAACAGATTGGTACAGAGCCCTTTTTTGGCTATGCATGAACTAGACGAGGTCAGCGTTACTTTTTATGTTATCGTTATAAACATGCACATTGTTACGGCCACCATTCTTTGCTGCATACATGGCTGTATCCGCATTTTTAAGAAGAAGATCTTCCTTATCACCATGCTCTGGATAGATAGCAACACCTATACTAGAGGAGATATTCAAGCGATGCCCGGCCACTTCGAAAGTCAGAGTAAGTACATTACGAATCTTTTCAGCGACTGCATATACATATTGCTTAGCTTCGACTGCGGGCAACAAGACAACAAATTCATCGCCACCAAAACGCGCCACTGTATCAGACTCACGCAGACAACCCTTAATACGTTTCGCAACCTCGATTAATACCAGATCACCGACATCATGCCCCAACGTATCGTTAATAATTTTAAATTCGTCTAAGTCAATAAATATTACTGCCAGATTTTTATTGTCTCGTAATGCGATTAATAGCGCCTGATGTAAGCGATCTGATAGTAGCACCCTGTTCGGCAGATCGGTCAGAGGATCATGTTCTGATTTATGCAATAGTTTTATCTCAGACATCTTTTGGTTGCTGATGTCTTGATGGGTTCCGAACATCAATAACGGCTTACCCTCAGCGGTCCAGGACGCCACCTTTCCACGATCCAATACCCACACCCATCCTCCATTTTTATGTCGCATACGAACTTCGGACTCATAATAAGACAATTCGCCGGAAAGATGCTTTTCCAAAAACTCATTGGACCTATTCACATCATCGGGATGCGTATATTTTATCCAGGTATCGACTGAGGTCGGTTTAAGCTCACTGGCTGTATAACCTATGATTTGTGCCCAGTAATCGTTGTAAACTGTTTTACCACTCTGGATGTCCCATTCCCAGGTTCCGGCATGAGTTCCCTCTATAATACTACTCAATCGCAACTTTTGGTTAGCCAGCGTTATATTAGTTTGTTTTTCAGCGATAAAATTTCGCTCTCGTAAGTAAAAAATCAATGTTAATATGAGACTTGAAAAAACACCAATCACGGCAACCAGGAAGGGTCTGTTATTATTGGTACGCAATTCCAGCATAGGCAATGGTCGAATACTCACTGTCCAGGCATGATCTACTACAGTGATAACCTCAGTCTTTGCACTTTCATATTTCAATAGAGCTCCTAACGGAGACGACCCCTCAGAATCAAACATGAATGTTTCGTATGACATGACATCACCATCGAAGATGACGACAGCCAGGTCACCGGCATGCTCACCATACAAGCCTCTCATAAAATCATTCATTCTAAAAACCGAATACACCCAGCCGATTAGATTCTCTCGACGCTCAGAAATTAACGTATGTGGCTTGTCATTTTTGTAAATTGGATAGTACATCAAAAATCCAGCCTGCTCATCATTACCCGATTCCTGAACCAGCCTGACTTTTCCTGATACTGATATACTGTCATTATCAACAGCCTTTTGCATGGCCGCATGACGGATTGATTCAGAGAACATATCATAGCCAAACGCACGTAAATTTCGGCCGGAGAAGGGTTCAAGATAGATAATAGATGAGTATGCCTCACGCTCACCCTCAGGATAAAGAGAATATGAAGGAAAACCTTCGGCGCGTATCGTTCTTATATGATTATCTTTCTCTTTCGATGGAATAAAAACAGAAAACCCGACTCCTTGAATACCGGGGTAATTATCTGCCAAACGCAACGATGAGATGTAACGTTTAAATTCTTCTCTCGTAACGTTCTCTGATGCTTGGAACAGGCCTCCTGCACCGCGCAGTATGGTTTCATAATCAGCCATCCGATTTTTAATTATTTGGACTGCCTCTCTCGCTCTAAAATCTAAATAATCTTGATTGTTTTTATTAGCAGACACCTGAGTGAAATAAAATAACGCATAGGTGATCAGCAAACTAATGGTTAGCACCAACAGGGGCACAAGCAACAACTTTGCCTGCATTAACAACTTACCGGCCATAACAAAAATCCGCCATGAGACTCTTAATTCTATAAAAACATAGACCTACATCTTACAAGCCTAGCGATATATACTTGTAAATTGAGACGCAAGGCCAAAGAAAAACCCCCGCCTCCACTATATATAATATTTACATAGAAAAAATTATAAAAAAAACGAGGGTCATGCCCGTCAATGTACTGCCTTAGTAGCAACCAAGCCAAGTGAATTATTCTAATGTTGCCATGGCTGACCCGATAATGGCCGCGCCTTGCCAGCCAGGCCACAACCCGCCAATAGACCTGGCTCAAACAGGACAGCGCTGCTAAAGTCCGCACATGCACACTTCAACCTCAAACCCGACCCCACCCTCAACCCCAGAAACAGCATCCAAAGCACAGCAGATTTGGCAGGTGCTGGGCCTGATCCCCTCTGGCAAGTTGGTGAGTTACGGTCTGTTGGCTGAATTGGCAGGCTTACCGGGCTATGCCCGCTTTGTCGGCACGACCCTAAGAAAATTGCCTGAGGGCAGCACCCTGCCCTGGCATCGAGTAGTGAATGCGGCGGGAAGGCTCAGCTTTCCCGAAGATAGCCCTAAATACCGAGAGCAGAAGCTGCGCCTGCAGTCCGAGGGGGTGGTCTTTAACAACCAGCGGATCCCCCTGAAGCGCTATCGCTGGCAGCCTTGAGGGCTCAAATCAGGCTTTTTTCGGGCAGTATGAGCGCAAAAACAGCTCCTTAACGGTCTCATGCAAGCGTGTTTCGCTGCCCTGCAGGTCCTCCAGACAGAGCTCGCCGCTGGCGAACAGCGCCCGAAGCTGCTCACTACTCCACTCCATAATAAGACTCCCGGTCCGGCGATCACTGACTTTAAGCCAGGGTTGGTCACGCTCGAGCCATGCATTAACGATATAGGTCATAACGATCTCCTGCTGTTGAATATCAATAGTTGAATCTCAACGCAGGGTATCTTAGCCTCATACTTAATGCAATTGATTCTCATTTGCACTAGATAATCGATCTCGGCTTCTCATCCTTAGCGGGCGTCTTAACAGCTGCCTTAACGGGAGTCCCTCCCCAGGGCGCGACCCAATACAGCATCAGCATCCCCGGCAGCGCGATCAGCGCGCAGAGCAGGAAGAATTGGGTATAGCCGACCGACTCGATCAGAAAACCGGTACTGGCATTGGCGAAGGTGCGCGGAATGCTCGCCAGACTGGTAAAGAGTGCCAGCTGGGTCGCGGTAAAACGCTTGTCCGATAGTCGCGCCATAAAGGCGACAAAGGCCGCCGTTCCCAGACCTACACCGAAATATTCAAACGCCACGACGATAAACAGCGCCGTCCGGTCATGGCCGATCTCGGCCAGGACCGCGAAACCGAGGATAGAGATCACCTGCACCACGCCAAAGATCCATAGCGAGCGGTTGATGCCCAGCTTGAACATCGCCACCCCGCCGACCAGGCCACCCACGATAGAGGCACCGAGCGAGGCCGACTTAGCAATCGTCCCTATCTCGGTCATGCTAAAGCCCAGGTCAAGATAGAAGGGGGTCGAGAGTGCGGTCGCCATGCTGTCGCCGAGCTTGTACAGCAGGATAAACACCAATGCTGCGACCGCCGTGCGCACGGAACTACGGGAGAAAAACTCGCGAAACGGCTCGACGACCGCTTCGCGCAGCGTCAGGGGCGCAACGCAGCCCTCGGGCTCCGCCACGCACAGGCTGGTGATCAGCCCGATCAACATAAAGCCGGCGACCACCAGATGAACGGTCTCCCAGGGCAGTTGATCGGCCAGGATCAGCGCCAGCGAGCCGGGCACCAGACTGGAGAAACGATAGGCGTTGACGAACAGCGAGTTGCCCAGCCCCAGTTCCTCATCCGAGAGAATCTCACGGCGGTAGGCATCAAGCACTATATCCTGGGTCGCACTGAAGAACGCCACCGCAAAGACCACGTAGGCGATAGAGGCGATCGAATCGGTCGGATTAAACAGCGAAAACGCCGCTATCGATAGCAGCAGCGCCAGCTGGGTCAGCAGCATCCAGCCCCGGCGGCGCCCAAACAGCGGCGGCACATAGCGGTCCAGCGCCGGCGACCAGAGGAACTTCCAGGTATAGGGGAAGGCGACCAGCGAGAACAGCCCGATCGTTTCCAGACTGACGCCCTGCTCACGCAACCAGGCGGGGATCAGCTGATAGAGAATATACAGCGGCAGACCCGAGGAGAAACCGATAAAGATGCAAACCAGCATCCTGCGATTAAGGATTGTCCGCCACAGCGTATCAGTCAAGGGAGTAGCTCCCGGTCAAAGAGAGGGTAAGAGGGCGAGAGGGTCAGTCAGCAAGACCCGACTTTTTATTAGTCGCGAAAGTTATCAAACTGTAGCGGCACATCGAGCTCTTCGGCACGCATCACCGCCATCGCCTGCTGCAGGTCATCGCGCTTCTTGCCCGTCACCCGTACTTTTTCGCCCTGAATGGAGGCCTGAACCTTAAGCTTCTTATCTTTGATCAGCTTAACGATCTTCTTGGCGGTCGGCTGATCTAGACCCTGGCGCAACAGCACCTGCTGCTTGACCTTCATGCCCGTTTTTTCAAACGGCTGAAAATCCAAGGATTTAGCATCGAGCTTACGGGATATCATGGCGCCGAGTAAGATATCGCGCATCTGCTGCAACTGGAAATCGCCCTCGGCGATCAGGGTGATCTCGGTATCGGTCAACTCAAAGGTCGCTTCCACCCCTTTAAAATCATAACGGCCGGTGGTCACTTTATTGGCCTTATCGACCGCATTGGTGACTTCGTGCATGTCCAGCTCAGATATCACGTCAAATGTCGGCATGAATACTCCTTAGATGTGTTGGTGTCGTTGGGCAGTGATGGCACAATAGCCTCGCTATATACCGCCGCAAACAATCGGACGATTTTATACCACTCCCTCATGCATTACACCCAGGCCGCAGAGATACCGACAATAACGCCCCCACCCGAGCAGTGGCATATCCTCGGCGCCGGTGCCATCGGCAGCCTCTGGGCCTGTTATCTGCAACTCAGTGGCCGGCAGCCACGACTGATTCTGCGCAACGCGGCGCTGCAGCGCTTTAATGGCACCCTCCTGCTCTGTGATGCAGACACCCGGCAGGAGATCTTACTGAGCGCAGAACTCGCCGACAGCAACCTGCCGATCCAACGCCTGCTGCTGACGACCAAGAGCTACGATGCGCTCTCCGCCGTCGAGTCGGTCCGGCATCGGCTCGGCTCTGCCAGTGTTATCGTGTTGCTCCAGAATGGCATGGGCCAGCAACAGCAATTGGCCGAGCGTTTTCCCGATCTGGCGATCTATGCCGGCACGACCACCGAAGGCGCCTATCTAAAGAGCACGGGGCAACAGCAACAGCTGGTGCATGCCGGTCGCGGCGCAAGCTGGCTGGGGCCGATCAATGCCCGCGCCGCCGATCGGGGCAGCACGGTGCTGGACAGTCTGCTGCGGCTGTCGCTGACCACCGGCTATGACGACAAGATTCAGAATCGGCTATGGCACAAGCTTGCCATCAACGCCCTCATCAACGGTCTTACCGCGATCCATAATTGCCAGAACGGCCAGCTGGCCCTCAACCCGGATTACCGCGAGCAGATGCGCCAGCTCTGCGGCGAGGTAGAGCAGCTTGCCATAGCCCTACAGCAGCCACTCTTTGACCGTCCGCTGCTGGAGGTCGCCGTAGAGGTCGCCACCGCCACCGCCGACAACTACTCATCGATGCTGCAGGATGTGCGCAATCGCCGCCCTACCGAAATCAAGTATATCAACGGCTATATCTGCCGTCAGGCTGAGCGGCTGGGTATCGACACGCCCTGCAACCAGGCGCTGGTCGACCATATCAGCAGCCATCATCCGCACGCCACTATCCATAATCCATAACCCACAAAACATAGGAAACCGAGCATGGGCAACCGCCTCTCCAAGATTTACACCCGTACCGGCGACACCGGCACCACCGGCCTCGGCGATGGCTCGCGTATCGATAAAGACGCGGCCCGAATCGAAGCGATCGGCGATATCGACGAGCTCAACAGCTGCATCGGCCTGCTCTGCTGCGAGCTGGCGAGCAGCGATCCTCTGCAGGCTGATCTCTACGAGGTGCAGCAAAACCTGTTCAACCTCGGTGGCGAACTGGCAGTGCCAGGTTACGCGCTGATAACCGAAGATCATATCCTCGGGCTCGAGCAGCTCCTCGACCGCCTCAACGCGGATCTGCCGCCGTTAACAGACTTTATCCTGCCCGGCGGCAACAGCGCGGCATCCTTCTGCCATTTAGCGCGCAGCGTCTGTCGCCGCGCCGAGCGTCGCCTGGTAACCCTGGCGCGCAACGCGGAGATCAGGGCGCCGGGGCAGAGCTATCTGAACCGTTTATCCGACCTGCTGTTTGTCGCCGCACGGGTGCTGGCACGACGCGATGGCGGCCAGGAGGTGCTTTGGCGCCATCGGGCTGAGAAAGAAGAAAGCACTAAGAAAGAAGGGAGCACTGAGAAAGGGAATAGCTCCAAGAAAGGAGCCGCTAGTTGAAACCGGTCTCGCCACCCTTTCCGTCCGGTATCGACCCCCTCTGCTGGGATTCCGAGGGACGGCCGCTGTCGAGCCGTTTTCAGGACTTCTATTTTTCCCACAGCGATGGCGCCGCTGAGACCGAGTATGTATATCTGCAACACAATCAGCTGCCGCAACGCTGGCAGACACTGCGGCCGGGGCAGGCGTTTAGCATCGGCGAGACCGGCTTCGGCACCGGACTTAACTTCCTCAGCTGCTGGCACCGCTGGCGTCAGCATGCTCCGGCCGATGCCCGGCTGCATTTCGTCTCTGCCGAACTGCATCCGCTCAGCCGCGAGGATCTGCGCCTGGCCCTGGCACTCTGGCCAGAGCTGACTGAGCTATCTGAGGCCCTGATCGCCCAATACCCGCCGGCATGCGCCGGCTTCCACCGGCTGCAGTTTGACGAGGGACGGGTCCAGCTGACCCTGATCTTCGAGGATGCCTG
This sequence comes from Motiliproteus sp., assembly GCA_047633175.1. Classification (GTDB taxonomy): domain Bacteria; phylum Pseudomonadota; class Gammaproteobacteria; order Pseudomonadales; family Balneatricaceae; genus Motiliproteus. Next base: position 242,685 of record JBLIEQ010000001.1, read on the forward strand.
CCGCGCCTTCGAACTGCTCGATCAGTCCAGCCAATTCGACAAAGGCATCGATGCCTGGTTTCTGGATGGCTTCTCGCCCGCCAAAAATCCGCAGATGTGGCGTCCCGAACTCTTTAGTGCATTAGCGCGCCGCAGCCATCCACAGACCAGCTTCAGCACCTTTACCGCCGCGGCCAATGTGCGCCGCGGACTCGAGGCCGCAGGCTTTGCGGTCAGCATCGCCCCGGGCTTCGGCAAGAAACGCGAGCTGCTCTATGGCCGATACCAGGGTGCCGCCAGACCCCTGTCTGCTCAGCCCTGGTTCGACCGCCCCACGCCCCAGTCCAGGCAACAAGTCAGCTCTGACAGCACTCTCGACGGAACTCTCGACGGCACTCAGATCAGCATCATAGGCGCGGGGCTGGCGGGGGCCTGCAGCGCTTTTGCGCTGGCCGAACGCGGCTGCAAGGTCGAGCTCTTCGAACGCGGCGCCCATCCCGGCTGCGGCGCCTCCGGCGCTCCACAGGGGGCGCTCTACGCCAAGCTCCCGGCCGTGCCCACGTTCAGCAGCCGGATTCATCTCAATGGCTACCTCTATAGCCTGCGCCTACTGCAACGGCAACTGCCGCAAGGGGAGCACTGGTCTCCCTGCGGGGTGATCCAACTGGCACTGAACGCCAAAGAAGCCGATAAACAGCAGAAGCTACTCTCCTCTGGTCATTATCCGCCGGCGTTGGTGCAGCCGCTGACAAAGGCTCAGGCCAGCACCCGGGCCGGCGTGCCGCTGACGGCAGGGGGGCTGCTGTTTCCACAGGCCGGCTGGGTCAGTCCCGCCGCACTGTGCAGCCAACTGCTCAGCCACCCCAATATCAGCTGCCACTTTAACCAACAGATCGAGGCGATCCATTTTGATGCCGAGCAGCAGCAGTGGCAGCTACGGGACCCCAAGGGGGCGCTGATCAACCAGGCCGCTACCCTGATCGTCGCCACGGCCCACGAGGCCAAGCTCTTCCCGGCGCTGGCGGAGCTGCCGCTCAAAGCCATCCGCGGACAGACCAGCACCGTCAAGACCGCATCGACCCCGCTAAAGACTGTACTCTGCGGCAACGGCTATATATCACCCGCCAAGCAGCAGGCATACTGCTTCGGGGCCAGCTTTGATATCAACGACCCCGATACCCGGATCAGGGACAGCGACCACCTGCACAATTTGCGGCTTGTCGAGGAATTAAGCCCGTCTCTGGCGCAACAACTCGAACCGCAACTGCCCACCGCAGAAGGACGGGTCGGCTTTCGCTGCGCGGCTCCCGACTACCTCCCTCTCGTCGGTCCGGCTCCCGACCCCGGCGCTTTTAGGCGTGACTATGCTCCGCTTAGCCGCAACGCCAAAGCCAACATCGAGATCCCGCCGACCCACCTTCCCGGGCTGTTTGTCAGCCTAGGGCACGGGTCTAAGGGATTGATCACCGCACCACTGGCGGGTGCACTGCTGGCCGATCTGATTCTCGATGAGCCTGCGGCGATAGAGCGCGAACTGCTTCAGGCCCTCAATCCCGCACGCTTTATGATCAAGAAGATCATAAAGCAGACGGTTTGAGCCTGCAGGTGAGAGTGTGAAAACCGGGTATTAAGCCACGACCGACCTCAACCCATTCGATTACGTGAAGGGGTCACACGTGAAGGGGTCAGGCCTTACGTGAAGGGGTCAGGCCTTACATTTGACACTTTACGCCATTCATCGTTTTGGTTAAGGGGCATCTCCGCAACACGGGCACACGCAAAAGTGCTGCGGAAATACCTGACCCCGAAGTGCGTTAACCCATCCGATGAAGAGCGCAGATCTTATTACCCGAGGGGTCCAGCAGATAAGCAAGGTAGAGATCGCCCATCGGGCTTTCACGCACCCCGGGAGCCTCTTCGCAGGCTGTGCCGCCGCTCGCGAGGCCAGCCGCATGCCAGGCATCAGCCTCGGCGGTGTTCTTCGCTGCAAATCCGATCGTACCGCCATTGCCATGACCGGCCGGCTCTGCATTTATGGGCTTAGTGAGCGCAAAGACGCCACTTTTGTTAACGTAAAAACAACGACCCTTGGGGTCGATAACGCCCGGTCCGTAACCCAGAGTCGCCAGGATCGCATCGTAAAAAACTTTCGACTGCTGAACGTCGTTTGCACCAACCATGATATGACTGAACATTGTTAACTTCCTCGGTGATAAGTAATAAGTGACAGCGGGGGATAATGTACAGATCAATGGCAGCAGACACCACCGAGGTTCCCCTATGGCTTAAAGGTATCCTGAGGGCTTGGCCTCGGCTACTTGCCGGTTCATTTCGCCAAACGCTGGATACGAGAGTGAGCCTTGCTGCCCAATCAGCTGCACTATGCCACCGAATAGGCCGCCATTACTCGTAGGGAGCCTGCTCTAACTTGGTCTTAAAAAGCTACCCCCAGCAATTGACATCTCAAATTCATGGCAAGATCAGACACCTAAATCGTCATGCCACCAGAACACCAGCCTAGACTACAGAGCATCAATAAATATTTATGTTTTTATTTCAAACAGATAAAAACATATAAAAACAGATTCCGACTATAAAACAAGATTATCCGGGTTGGTTTTTTACCTGTTGTAAAAAATACTTGCCAATGCTTTTCCCCCAGCATAGTATTTACCAAAAGGTAAAAACAAGAATCCCACGCATGGGATCCAACCAACCCCTAGCTCGGCTAGTTTCAACAAAACTACCGAGGCGCCAGCGATCCCGATACTAGGGGTGTGGCGAACAGCTAGCCTGGGAAAGCACCGACAAGAGTGCTTTGCGGGTATAGCAACAGGGTCATAACGGAGGCTATTAATATGAATGTCATGCACCCCCAGGCACATCCGGACATTCACTCCGCCGTTCCATCGACAAGCGCCCTGCACTCTCTTCAACACCTAGTCTCAAGCCGACTCTCACGCCATCTCTCATGCCTTTACTCGCAGCAGTTACCGACCTCTTTCATCCCGAATATCAGCAAATCTGGTCAGAGGTGCTCGCCCATTCAACGGCCGGTTCTGCCTGCCGAATACCGGCGATGCGCTGAGAATACCGAGCAATTTTTCTAATCAACGTCATCAAGGACGATGGCCATGAAAAGTAGCAACGCAGACTTATCTCTTTGTAATTCTGCCCCCGCTAGCCGATAAGCGTCACCGGCTCTCAAAGCCCAATACAATAAAAAATGAGGATCAATAATGCGAACTAACACTTCCAGCACCTCAACCGCCGTTAAGGTGGGTGAGTTCTACGAGCTGCAGACTGGCGATGATGTCAGAAACAGCCAGCACTATAACGAGGACATCGCCCCAACCCAGATGAAGGAGCGAACCTGGTCCACCTGGAATGTCGCGGCCCTGTGGGTCGGCATGGCGATCTGTGTGCCCACCTATACCCTGGGCGGGGTACTGACCGCCTACTTTGGCTTATCGGTAGCCGAAGCGCTGATCACCATCCTGGTAGCCAACATTATCGTCCTGATCCCGCTGACACTGAACGCCTTTCCCGGTACTAAATACGGCATCCCTTTCCCGGTGCTGCTGCGCTCCTCATTCGGCATTCTGGGATCCAATATTCCCTGCCTGATTCGGGCACTGGTGGCCTGCGGCTGGTTCGGCATCCAGACGATGTTTGGCGGCGTGGCTATCCATATCCTGTTCTCGGCCTTGATACCCGGTTGGGAAAACATGGGCAGCAGCGGTGAGGTGGTCGGCTTCTTTATGTTTTTGGTCATGAACCTGATGATCGTGATCAAGGGCGCCGAATCGATCAAGATCCTGGAAACGCTCTCGGCACCGCTGCTGCTTGCCGTCAGTATCGGCCTGATGATGTGGGCAACGCCGCAGATCTCCATCACCGAACTGCTGGCCACCCCGGCCAACCGTCCGGAAGAGGCCTCTTTCTGGGGGTATTTCTTCGCAGGCTTAACGGCAATGGTCGGCTTCTGGGCGACCCTGTCGCTGAACATCCCGGACTTCAGCCGCTATGCAAAATCACAGAAGGACCAGATCACCGGCCAGATCATCGGCCTGCCGCTGACCATGTTCTTCTTCGCGTCCCTGGGGGTCATCCTCACGGCCGCATCGAGCACCCTGGTCGGTGAAACCATCTCCGATCCGGTCAACCTGATCGGCAAGATCGACAGTCCGTTCTGGGTCGTCATCGCCATGGTGATGATCATTATCGCCACCCTGTCCACCAACACGGCGGCCAACATCGTCTCCCCGACCAACGACTTCCAGAACATCGCCCCCAAGAGGATCAACCAGACCCGTGGCGCGCTGCTAACCGGCCTGTTCGGTATCGTGCTGATGGCTTGGGAGCTGTTGAAAAAACTGGGGCTAATCGAATCTGACGTCAGTCTCGAGGCCATGTACACCGGCTGGCTGCTAGGCTATTCCAGCCTGCTAGGACCGATCGCCGGCATCATGATCGTCGATTACTTCCTGATCAAACGCCAGGAGCTCGACCTGCCGGAGCTGTACAAGACGGATGGCCTCTACGCGGGCTTTAACCCGGCCGGACTGATCGCCTTTGCGATCCCCGTCGCCCTGACCGTATTTGCCATCACCACCGGATCGCTGAGCTGGTTCTATCAGTACGGCTGGTTTACCGGCTCACTCCTGGGTGGCCTGATCTACTGGGTCGCGGCCAGAAAGCAGTCACAGGCGATCGGCAAGGTCGCCGTTCAGGGCAGCTAGTCGACGCTCGCGGCGGGAGGGAGAACCTCCTGCCGCTACCTGCTTTATGGAATAAAGCTCGGACACCGATTCCCACAACAATCGACTCGGGAACAGTCAACACTGCCAGTGCTGATCCTTCGATGGACGCCCGGCATCCCTCACTCTTAAAAGGATAATCTTATGTCCCTCGTGATTCGTGGCGGTACCCTAGTAACCGCCGACCAGACCTTAGTCGCCGACGTCTATTGCGAAAACGGCAAGATAGCGGCCATCGGTGAAAATCTCGATGTCCCCTCCGGCGCTCAAATCATCGATGCCACCGGGCAGTACGTCATGCCCGGCGGCATCGACCCCCATACCCATATGCAACTTCCCTTTATGGGCACGGTAGCCAGTGAAGATTTCTATACCGGGACCGCCGCAGGACTTGCCGGCGGCAATACCAGTATTATCGATTTCGTGATCCCCGCCCCCCAGCAACCACTGATGGATGCGTACCATCAGTGGCGGGACTGGGGCGAAAAGTCAGCCGCCGATTATAGTTTCCATGTGGCGATCACCTGGTGGGACGAGTCCGTACGCGAAGATATGGGCACTCTGGTCCGCGAGCATGGCGTTAACAGTTTCAAGCACTTTATGGCGTATAAAAACGCCATCATGGCCGACGACGAAACCCTAGTGAAGAGCTTTAAGCGCTGCATGGAGCTGGGTGCCATGCCGACCGTACATGCCGAAAACGGTGAACTGGTCTTTCAACTGCAGCAGGAATTACTGGCCCAGGGCATGACCGGACCCGAAGCACATCCGCTGTCCCGCCCCCCGGCCGTAGAGGCCGAGGCTGCCAACAGGGCGATCCGTATCGCTCAGGTGATGAATACGCCGCTCTATATCGTCCATGTCTCCTGCAAAGAATCCCTTGAGGCGATCACCCGTGCTCGCAGCGAAGGCCAGCGGGTCTTCGGCGAGTGTCTGGCCGGACACCTGGTGGTGGATGACAGCGTCTACCGTCACCCGGATTTCGAGTTTGCAGCCGCCCACGTGATGAGTCCGCCGTTTCGCTCAGAAGATCACCAGGCTGCGCTCTGGAAAGGCCTGCAGGGCGGTAACCTGCAGACCACAGCTACCGATCACTGCTGCTTCTGCGCCGACCAGAAAGCCGCCGGCAAGGACGATTTCACCAAGATCCCTAACGGTACGGCCGGGGTCGAGGACCGGATGGCGGTCCTCTGGGATGCCGGGGTTAACAGCGGTCGCCTGACCATGAATGAGTTCGTCGCCGTCACCTCCACCAATGCTGCCAAGATCTTCAACGTCTACCCCCGCAAAGGCAGCATCAGTGTGGGCGCCGATGCCGATCTGGTGGTCTGGGATCCAGAAGGCAGCCGCACGATCTCCGCCAAGACCCATCATCAGAACATAGACTTCAATATTCTCGAGGGTCGCACGGTAAAGGGCATCCCCTCCCATACGATCAGCCAGGGGAATCTTGTCTGGGTCGATGGTGATCTGCGAGCGGTTAAAGGTGCCGGACGCTATATCCATCGTCCGGCCTTCACCCCGATGTTCGATGCGCTGTCCAAGCAGGCGGAGCATCACAAACCACAAGCGGTCAAGCGCGGCTAACCAATGGCCAGAGTGTCACCCGTACTTTCTTTTCAGGGGCGTTCGCGCCCCTTTTTTTCGTCCGAAAAACGCTAGACCACATTACTAAATACGGAGAATGTCATGATCTGGTTCAATTTTTTTATCGTGCTCCTGGCGGGTGCCGTGCTGCCACTGCAGGCCGGTGTCAATGCACAGCTGGCACGTAATAGCGGCCACGCACTCTGGGCATCCGGGGCCTCTTTCCTGCTGGGATCTCTGGCACTGATTGCCCTCTATATCGGCCTCAGGCATCCCTGGCCTGGCATCGCTCAGCTGAAGGAGGCGCCTATCTGGGCCTGGAGCGGCGGGCTGATGGGTGCTTTTTTTGTGACCTCCATGGTGATATTTGCCCCGAGACTCGGTGCCACGACGTTTATGGCACTGGTAATTACCGGTCAGATGACCACAGCGCTGGTTCTCGATCATTACGGAATGGTCGGCTTTAACAGTCATCAGATCAGCCTGGGACGTCTGGCGGGCGTCCTGTTTATCGCGGCAGGGGTGATCCTAGTACGCAAGTTTTAATATTTAACAGCTCGCGGGCGCACTCTTATCAGGCACGCAGCACCAGGACAAGGCAGGTTAACGTCAGAAATCTGCAAGACGTATCCAAGGGCGACACCACAGCCGTCCGCCAACACGCACACATAGGGGCCTTTAACGACAACCGGGCCGCTTTACAGCCCTATACCCATCATTTTTCCAACTGGTAAAAAGATGGCATCATACCTGCAACACCTGAGTCAGCGGCATCATGCAACCTGAAGCGATGCCCCCTTTCGTGGTACAAGAGGATTACCTATGACTCATTCACACACATCATCCGCCGTTAAGACGGGTGAATTCTACGAGCTGCAGACTGGCGACGATGTCAGAAACAGCCAGCACTATAACGAGGACATCGCCCCAACCCAGATGAAGGAGCGAACCTGGTCCACCTGGAATGTCGCGGCCCTGTGGGTCGGCATGGCGATCTGTGTGCCCACCTATACCCTGGGCGGGGTACTGACCGCCTACTTTGGCTTATCGGTAGCCGAAGCGCTGATCACCATCCTGGTAGCCAACATTATCGTCCTGATCCCGCTGACACTGAACGCCTTTCCCGGTACTAAATACGGCATCCCTTTCCCGGTGCTGCTGCGCTCCTCATTCGGCATTCTGGGATCCAATATTCCCTGCCTGATTCGGGCACTGGTGGCCTGCGGCTGGTTCGGCATCCAGACGATGTTTGGCGGCGTGGCTATCCATATCCTGTTCTCGGCCTTGATACCCGGTTGGGAAAACATGGGCAGCAGCGGTGAGGTGGTCGGCTTCTTTATGTTTTTGGTCATGAACCTGATGATCGTGATCAAGGGCGCCGAATCGATCAAGATCCTGGAAACGCTCTCGGCACCGCTGCTGCTTGCCGTCAGTATCGGCCTGATGATGTGGGCAACGCCGCAGATCTCCATCACCGAACTGCTGGCCACCCCGGCCAACCGTCCGGAAGAGGCCTCTTTCTGGGGGTATTTCTTCGCAGGCTTAACGGCAATGGTCGGCTTCTGGGCGACCCTGTCGCTGAACATCCCGGACTTCAGCCGCTATGCAAAATCACAGAAGGACCAGATCACCGGCCAGATCATCGGCCTGCCGCTGACCATGTTCTTCTTCGCGTCCCTGGGGGTCATCCTCACGGCCGCATCGAGCACCCTGGTCGGTGAAACCATCTCCGATCCGGTCAACCTGATCGGCAAGATCGACAGCCCCTTCTGGGTGGTGGTCGCTATGCTGATGATTATTATCGCCACCCTGTCCACCAATACGGCGGCCAATATCGTCTCCCCGACCAACGACTTCCAGAATATCGCCCCCAAGAAGATTAACCAGACCCGTGGTGTATTGCTAACCGGCCTGCTGGGTGTCGTCCTGATGAGCTGGGAGCTGTTGAAAAAACTGGGAGTGATCGAATCTGACGTTAGTGTAGAGGCGATGTACACCGGCTGGCTGCTGGGGTACTCCAGCCTGCTAGGACCAATCGCCGGCATCATGATCGTCGATTACTTCCTGATCAAACGTCAGGTGCTCGACCTGCCGGAGCTGTACAAGACCGAGGGCATCTACGCCGGTTTTAACCCGGCCGGACTGATCGCCTTTGCGATCCCCGTCGCCCTTACCCTGTTTGCCATCACCACCGGATCGCTGAGCTGGTTCTATCAGTACGGCTGGTTTACCGGCTCACTCCTGGGTGGCCTGATCTACTGGGTCGCGGCCCGTCAACAGTCACAGGCGATCGGCAGGGTCGCCATTCAGGGCAACTAAGCCGACCAGGCGCAGGAAGGATCAACGTGATCCTCCCTGCACTTGCTGTTATTTCAGGGCTCACTCCGAGTATGCTTATTCCGATTTTATTCGGTAGTGTATGAAATATGCTTGGCGATATTATTAATATTACAAAGTTTTTCCTGAAGCAGAGTGCTTAATTCACAGGGTCCCGCCGTAGCCATAAAACCGTGGATATTATCCTTAGTATCGAAGACACAGATTATCTTTAAACTTTCAGGAAAATCAGAATAATTAACGACATGAGTTATCCACTGAAACCCGATAACATCTTTTAATCGAGTTTCGCAAATATCGGTTAGAATCTTCCTGATTTGATTATCCAATTTTTTATCAGTTTTACGCATGTAAGAATCCATCTGGCTAATAGGGTTTTTTACCGACCCAATTACCTGCGGGGAAGTAGTTGCATACCCAAACTTGGGAATGATCGCTACAGGTCGCATGACCACAGCCCATCTGCGTCGTGGTGTTCCAGACAACCTGAGTGTAGTGGCCGCAGATCTCGCCGGCAACGCAGCTGTTGCTGGCATAGGAGTAATGGTCTTTTTCAGAGCCCCAGGCATCAGTCACTTGAATCGGTGTAACTTTTTGAGGTTTGCGGGTGCCGTTGGAATAGACCAGAGCACTGGCCCAATACAGGTTTTCGCCAAGTCCTGCGGCATGGCTATGTGTGGACTTGCAGCCTTGAGTCGTTTTCAAGGTGTCCGCATAGGCTTGCGCGGTTGCTGCAAGTGCGGATGACGCTGTAAGCGCAGGCACAGCGACCAGGGCACGGTATTTGTTATGAGCGGCGAGCATCTCCGCTTGTGGCGTTGCAGCGAATGCCTGGGCCGTATTCAATGAGTATACGCTTAGGGTGATGGCTAACACGGGCAAGACTGACTTCAATCTCATGTTTTTATCCTTGGAACAGAAATATACAACCAGACATCGCCTTCTAGGTTGCAGCAATAAACCTGTAATTCATGACATCTAAAGAATACGTTGTGCCCGAACGAACGATCGATAAGAGATCCGGCAAAGAATTAAATTGACCAGATAAACATTAAAACAGCGTTCATTCTCATCCTCTGAAGAGGAGTTGGCTTATAGAGTGGCCAGGATTGGCACTCCTCCAGGCAGCGCCTGTCCTTAAGAGATTGATAGTGCAGAAATACTGTATAGGTTTCCAATAAAAAGACCAGCCTGTTGTTGATGGCCGGTCCTAAAGAATAGGTCCCTGTGGGTCGGCCGCTGAAGGCTCCTGCAACAGCGGCACTTCCCACGTCCCTGTGGGTCGGCCGCTGAAGGCTCCTGCAACAGCGGCACTTCCCACGTCCCTGTGGGTCGGCCGCTGAAGGCTCCTGCAACAGCGGCACTTCCCACGTCCCTGTGGGTCGAAACCGGAATCAGGCCGCCTCGTGCAGCGCCGCCGTCAGATCCATGATCGCTTTCTTGCCGTCGCCAAACAGCATAAAGGTATTATCGTTGGCAAAGAGTGGGTTAGGCAGGCCTGCAAAACCCGGACTCAGGCTGCGTTTAACGACAACGACATTTTTAGCATGGTCGACATTGAGGATAGGCATCCCGTAGATGGGGCTGCCCTTGTCGTCCCGGGCCATCGGATTCGTCACATCATTGGCACCGATCACAATCACCACATCGGTCTTGGGGAATCGAGGATTGGCCTGCTCCATCGTCTTCATCTGCTCGTAATTCACTTCGGCTTCGGCCAACAACACATTCATGTGCCCGGGCATTCGACCCGCGACCGGGTGAATGGCGTACTCCACCTCCACACCGCGGCCTTCGAGCGTATCGGCCAGCTCACGCACCGCATGCTGGGCCTGCGCCATAGCCAGACCAAAACCGGGAACGATCACCACCCGCTGAGCATCCTCCAGTAGCATGGCGATCTCATCAGGCGACGACGACGTTACCTTACCTGCATAGACCTCATCGGCATCGACCACTTCACCGCTGCTGGGGGCCAGGGTACCGAACAACACATTTACCAATGAGCGGTTCATTGCCACGCACATGATCTGAGTCAGAATAATCCCTGAGGCACCGACCAGCGCACCGGAAACGATTAACACCGTATTACCCATAATAAATCCGGCAGCCGCCGCCGCGATGCCCGAGTAAGCGTTCAGCAAGGCAATAACCACCGGCATATCAGCACCGCCTATCGGCATCACCAGAGTCACCCCCAGCAGCAATGCCAGACCGATTAGCGCGACAAAGCTCAGTGTCCCTGCACCCTCGCTCGCCACCAGGCTCGAACCGAGTGCCAAGGCCGCCAACAGCAGCGCCAGGTTGAGGTATTTCATCCCGCTGAAGCCCAGCGGCTGGCCGGAGATCAACTCCTGCAGTTTGGCAAAGGCTACGGCGCTGCCGGACAGGGTCACCGCGCCGATCAACGCCGCCAGCAGCATCGCCACCAGCGCCACCAACTGTTCGGCACCCCAGGCTTCCACGCCGAGCGCACTGAGGGAGAAGTAACTCGCGGCGGCTACACCCAACGAGGCACCACCGCCAAAACCGTTTAACAACGCCACCAGCTGCGGCATACCGGTCATCTGTACCCTGCGAGCCAGCAGCCACCCGATCAGGACCCCCAGGCTCATACCGGCGGCAATCAGCCCGTAACCTATAATGCTTTGGTCGAGTAGCGTCACCACCACCGCGATCAACATGCCAGCGGCAGCCAGGGCATTACCGCGAACCGCGGTACGAGGCCGGGTCAGTCCTTTAATACCCACCACGAACAACAACGCGGCCAACAGATAAAAAATATCGACAATCATAATATTCATGGCCTAGTTCCTCCGCTTAAACAGGCTAAGCATGCGATGGGTCACCAGAAACCCGGCGATAACATTGATGGTCGCCAGCACTATCGCGATAAAGCCCAGGCTGGGTACCAGTAGTCCCGAGGTATCACCGGAGCCGGCCGCGGCCAGCGCACCGACGATGCTGATACCCGAAATGGCATTACTGCCCGACATCAGCGGGGTGTGCAGCGTCGGCGGCACCTTGGTAATCAGTTCCACACCCAGAAATACCGCCAGGGCGAACAGCGACAGCTGTAAGACAAAGAGTTCCATCACGCCACCTCCTGAATCTTGTCCGTACTCTCTAACTCGAGAAAGTCCGATGTGGAAAGGGCCAACGTGGGCAGCGCCAACAGTCCACGAATCCGCTCATGACAGACGATGCCCTCATGGGTCATCACCGTTTGCTGGATAATTTCGTCATCAAAATCCAGATTGAGCATCCCCGACGCATCGATAAGATGATTGAGCAGGTTCTCGATGTTTTTGCCGTACATCTGACTGGCATGCGTCGGCACGGTGGCCGCGATGTTGTCAGGGCCGATAATAATGACACCCTGCTCGACGACCGTTTCTCCGCAGCGGGTCAGCTCACAGTTACCGCCACGCTCGGCGGCCAGATCGATGATGACCGCACCGGGTTTCATACCCGCGACCATCTCTTTGGTGATCAGGATGGGTGATTTAGCACCCGGAATCGCCGCGGTGGTGATCACAATATCCTGCTGCGCCAGGACCTCGGTCATCTGCTCGCGCTGGCGCCTTAGAAAGTCCTCGCCCTGCGCCTTGGCATAACCACCCGTGCCTTCAGTCGCATCCGTTTCCAGATCCAGCTCGATGGGTTTAGCGCCGACCGAGAGGATCTGCTCACGCGCAGCGGGACGTACATCGTAGGCTTCCACGACGGCACCCAGGCGTTTGGCGGTTGCTGCCGCCTGCAACCCGGCAACGCCTACACCCATGATAAACACCCTGGCTGGGGTGAGCGTACCCGCTGCGGTCATCAACATCGGAAAGATCCTTGCCGATGCATCTGCGCCCAGCAGTACCGCCTTATATCCGGCAAGAGTCGCCATTGATGACAAAGCATCCATGCTTTGAGCGCGGCTTATGCGGGGAACCAGCTCCATCGCGATGCTGGTGATATTGCGAGCGGCCAAAGACAGTGCCTGCTTCGGGTTTCCCAGGGGGTCCATCAACCCTATGACCACCTGACCTCGTCGCAGCTGAGTTGAGGCATTCTCCGATTCATCGGTGATGACGTTTACCTGGGTGATGATCTCTGCTCTGGCAAAAATATCATCACGATCGAGCAGGACTTCGGCGCCTGCTTTCCGATAGTTTCGATCGGTGTAATTAGCGGCCCTGCCTGCGCCGGACTGGATTAAAACCTGGCAGCCACGGCCGCAGAGTTGTTCGACATTGCTCGGGGTCATCGCGACCCGATCTTCACCGGCTAGGGTTTCTTTGGGGATGCCTATTATCATTATTCTTCTCCCGTGACGTCTTTGCCCAAAGTTGGGCACAGGAGTTCACCGCGCGTTGAATAACAACACGCTGAGAACCTGGCTTGGGTAACAGGCCGTGTCAGCTATTAAGCTGACCAGGCCTTAGGAGGTGCGACTAGCGGACTAACAGACTAACGGCCGGCTTGATTCAGCACGGCCTGGAGTAACACATTACAGCCGGCAGCAAGGTGCTCCGGCTTGGCATTTTCGGATTCGTTGTGGCTGATACCGTCCTCGCAGGGCACGAACACCATCGCGGTGGGGGCGACCCGGGCGATATAACAGGCATCATGCCCGGCACCACTGACGATATCCCTGTGGCTATAACCTGCAGCCTCGGCGGCGTTGCGCACCGAGTCGACGCAGTCTTTGTTAAACGGCACCGGTGGCGAGTACCAGATCTGTTCGAACTGCATCTCCAGACCCTGCTCGTCGGCGATACGCGCGCTCATTTCGCGCAACCGCTGGTCCATCTGCGACAGTGTCGCATCATCCGGATGGCGCAGATCTACGGTAAAGAACACCTCACCAGGAATGACATTACGAGAATTAGGGAACACCCGCATCAGCCCCACGGTAGAGCACGCCAGGGGCTTATTGGCCAGGCCGATCTGGTTAACTTCATTGACGATCTGCGCGGCACCGACCAGGGCATCCTTACGCAGTGGCATGGGCGTGGGCCCGGCATGAGACTCCTGTCCGGTCAGGGTAATCTCATACCAGCGCTGACCCTGGGCACCGGTAACCACACCGATGGTCGTATCTTCATCTTCGAGGATAGGACCCTGTTCAATATGGGTCTCGAAGAAGGCTTTAATAGGAAAGCCGCCGACCTCCTCCGCGCCCGCATAACCGATACGCTCGAGCTCTTCGCCCATGGTCTTACCATCCAGATCGGCACGTGTGAGGCCATATTCCAGGTCGAACACGCCGGCAAAAATACCGGAGGCTACCATGGCCGGCGCAAACCTGGACCCTTCTTCATTGGTCCAGACGGAGGCTTCTATAGGGGCATCGGTCTCGATACCCTGCTCATTGAGCGTGCGGATGACCTCAAGCCCGGCCAGCACCCCATAAACACCATCGAACTTACCACCCGTCGGCTGGGTATCTATATGACTGCCCATAACCACGGGCGGCAAGCTATTATCGCGCCCTGCCCGTCGGGCGAAGATATTGCCCATTTTGTCGACCCGTACCGTACAGCCGGCCTCTTTACACCAGGTGACAAACAGGTCTCGCGCCTGCCGGTCCAGGTCGGTCAGCGCCAGTCGGCAACAACCGCCTTTTTCTGTGCCTCCGATCTCGCCCATCTGCATGAGGCTGTCCCACAGGCGCTGTTGATTTGTTGTTATAGTCTTCATTGTTAACTCGCTCCTTTGGGCCTCAACCCTGACGGCTGAGGCCTGTTGAACTCGATCAACTATCGGTTACAAGGTGACCGGCTAAAAGGTGGCAGACCTAGTCTTGAAATTTAGGAATGATGGCTTCGGCATAGTCGGCGATGATTCGCTCTTCATCACCGCTATCCAGGTAAATATTGAACTGGGTGGTGCCGGCCTCTTCAAGCTCCTTGAGTTTGGCAATATGGGCATCGATATCACCCAGAACACAGAAGCTTTCTACAATGTCAGGCGTAATGAAATCCAGATAAGGGTTATCACTCTGCCCATGCTTGGAATAGTCGTAACCCTTACGGTCCTGGATATAGGCCGTCAGGCTCTCAGGCACAACGCCGCTGGTGGAACCGTACTTCTCGACGATATCCGCAACATGGTTACCCACCATCGCCGGGAACCACTTGGTCGCCTCGATACCCGCGGCCTTGTCACCGGTAAAGGCCGGTGCCGAGGTGATCACTTCAAAATTGCTCATATCACGACCCGCAGCCACACCGGCGGCAATCGCCTGATCGGCTAGCCATTTGACGATCGTCGGCTCGCCAATCTGCAGTATCACCCCATCGCCGACTTCACCGGCTGTCTGCAGCGCCTTAGGTCCATAGGCACCTATATAGATCGGCAGTTCGTAACCGTTCGCCCAGGGCAGCTTGACCGGTTCCGGACACTCCCCATAGATGACCTCTTCGCCACGCACCATCGCTTTGACTTTCTCGGTGAACTCCGCGACGCGTGCCAGGTTGGCAGGCTTTTTACCCATCACCCGGACGGCACTGTCACCGCGACCAAGACCCACATGGAAGCGCCCGTTGCTCTGCAGCGCCAAGGAACCAAACAGGCTAGCGGCCAGAGACCAGTCACGCGAGTTGGGGTTGGTGACACAGGGACCAAAACTGATCTTGGAGGTATGCTCCATACACATGGCTATGGCCGGATAACATTCACGCCAGAGGATGTGTGAATCGTAGAACCAGCAGTGCGTAAAACCCGCATCCTCAGCTTGCTTGGCCAACTTACGCGCCCGCTCCGGGCTTACAAAGCCTTTAAAAGTAATACCAAATTTCATAGTTTTTCTCCGATTTATTCGCAGTTATTGTTATTCATAATCATATATTTATTCGGGTAAACCTGAGGTCAGGTTCCGGGCGGACAGATCTTGATCCCGGCATGGGAGAACGGCACCTTCTTAGAGATATTCAAACGGATCAGTATCGGTGTGATCGCCTCAACACAGCGGGCATTCACAGCAGGTCCGACGTTATAGGCCTGGACGCCTAAATGCTGAATCAGTTCGATGACGCTGTTTTTAGCGTCCAGATCGTTGCCGCAGACCAGAATGTCGCAATTGATCGGCTGATCCAGCTTGTTCAGGGTCACGGCTGAGACATTGTGCAGCGCGCCAACCACCGGGATATCCGCGCCCAACAGTGCCTGGGCAGCCTCAGTGGCAGAGCCTTCTACCGGCATCGACACCGCCTTGGGATCGCCATCGGCCAGCGGTACCACTATATCGACCAGTATTTTGCCGCTAAGAACCGGCTTGATGGCAGCCAGGGTGACGTCGTGCGCGGCATAGGGAACTGCCAGAATGACGATATCCTCGGCCGCGTTCACCGCTGCGATATTATCCAGACCGCTGATGTCGGCATGGGGACCTGTCAGCTGCTGATTCAAATCGACGGCTATCTGCGCTGCACGATCCGCATCACGCGAACCGAGCACCACCTCAATACCCGCCAGCGCGAAACGCAACGCTAAGCCCTTACCCTGGGGGCCAGTACCACCTAAAATTGCAATTTTCATCGGAAAAGATCCTCCTGTTGGGGTCGTATCAGGTCGAGTGCCGAGCTGTTGCCCGGGGTCCACTCGACGCCTTTAAAAATCAGTGCGGGTTTTTTGCCTTCTTTGCTCATCAGCAGTCCCGACGCGGCAGCCAGTTCGTCGGCCAGAGCCGGCACGGTGACCGACAGTTCACGGCCATAAGCATCCTTTTCACCCGCCATATCGACCATACTGGGCACCCGGGCCAGGCCGATCGCCACATTCACCAGGCCCATCCGCCAGGGCCGTCCGAAGGTGTCGGTGATCACGACCCCCAGCGTCTTACCGGTAGCCTTCTCCAGTCCCAGGCATAGGTCCATGGCACTTTTATCAGGATCCTCGGGGAGCAAAATCACACTACCGGGAGTACCGACGTTGGATTCATCCACGGCCGCGTTGGCGCAGATAAAACCCAACCGATGCTCGGCGATCAGAATGCCCTCTTCCTGCTCCGGCCTTTTAACTGCCCGCATCACCCGCTTGGATTCGCCCAGGATGACCTCTATTTTCCGCGGGTTTTTGTTGAGGGTCTGCGCCAGCTCCAGCGCTTGAGCCGAGGGCTTCACATCTTCCAGCCGCACGATACGACCTTCAGCTTTGGAAACGACCTTATGAGCGATTACCAGGATGTCGCCATCCTCGAGGCTGATCTGCTGGAGGTCCATCGAGGCCAACAACAGCTCAACCAGATCATCTCCGGGCTGAATGTCCGGCAGGCCGAGAACTGCCTGGATGCTTACTCCAGCCTCTACGGCCGGTTTGTCGCTGGGGTTCAGTGAAAGGCGCATGCGTTTACTATCTCCTGGGTCTGAATTCGATTGAGTATTCGATGGGGAGCGCCGGCCAGCTGTTGCAGATCGACGGGGTTATCGACGTCAAAAGCCAGATTTTTTAGCTTCAGCATCACCGCCTGCACACCGCGCTGCCGTGCGGCGGCCCGATGCACCTCACTGGAATCAACGCCGAAGCGGAACGGCACCGCATCCGGCGGCGATGTCATCAAGGCGTTGGTGCCGCCATCGTGGGCTGGACAGATGGAGACCCAGGGTGACTCTCGGCGCTGCTCAAGCAGCTGGCCGATCTCCTGCTCGTCCAGCACCGCGATATCTGCCGGGATCAGTAACTGAGCATCGTAGCCCTGCGCGCAGCTCCATTGTGCCGCCAGGCCGGCCGCGCCATTCAGCCCGGTAGCGGGGGTCTCCAGCAGCACCCTGGCGCCATAACGCCCTGCCATAGCTCGAATCCGCTCGGAACTGGTCACCACCAGCACCGGGTAATCGCCAAAGCGATCGCGAAAAAAAATCAGCGTCTGTTCGAACAGCGACAGCGCTAACTGCTGCCGATGGTGCGCACTGAGCACGCCGGACAGGCGTTGCTTGGATTGCCGGGGGTCTTTCATAGGTATCACTATCAGCGTCTTCATCACCTAGCCTCCTGAGCTCGCCTTAGGCATCAGTACTTCGCAATCGAGTGCCCTGTCATCGGCGGCCTGGTTGCTGGCAAAGAATTCAACTAGGGCTTCTGCCAGATCGATCTTATGCCGCCTGGTCGTCATCAGCGTCGGAATGTTCAGTACCGCGAGCCCGGTAGCCCTCAGCCCTGCTGCGGCATCACGGTCAGAGGTATCGATCACTAGCGCATCGATCAACCCCTGATAGCAGTCGGCAACACCCTGGTGGTCGCAGCTATAGCCGGCGGAGGTCAGCATCTTGCCGGCAGGACCTTTGACGGTTTGGCCGTTAATCAGTGGCGAGACCGCGACCTTAAAAGCACCTGAACTCACCAGCGCCTGACGAATACCGGGAATGTCTAGGATAGCGCCGATACTGACGATCGGATTGCTGGGCGCAAAGACGATCAGGTCGGCCTCGGCTATCGCCTGCAGCGTCTCGGTGGTAGCGGTAGCCTGCTCTATACCCTCGATAGCAATCTGCTCTACCTGCGGGCGACACTGTTCACGGACAAAATAGTCTTGAAAATCGAGCCAGCCCTGATCGGTCTTAACCCGGGTCTGAATACAATCATCGGTGGGCAGGATGATGTTGGCCGTAACCCCCAGACGACGGGCGATATGGGACGCGATCTCGGACGGCCGCACACCCCGGTTGCGCTGTTCGGTGCGATAGATATGGGTGGCGAAATCCTGATCACCCAGATACATCCAGGTATCGGCGCCCAGGCGGTTCAGGGCATCCAGGGTGCGGTTGCTCTCATCCGCCAGCCCCCAGCCTTTATCAGGGTCGATCAGGCCCGCCAGGGTATAGGTCAGGGTATCTATATCCGGGGAGACCCAGAGGCCATGAAACTGCTGATCATCGGCGACATTACCGATAATGCTCAGCTGCTCGCCATAGCGGCTGAAGGCCAGCCCTTCGGCCATTTTGGCCCCTCCCACTCCTCCGGCCAGCACCGTAATACGTAGAGGTTTATCGACAGGGGTACTCATAGCGCACCTGCGGCGCTGGTCGCTATCAGCCGTGGGCTCTGGTCGTTGGCCGATGGCGCCTGAACCAAGTGCTGGTGCTCGAGACAGGTCACTTCAGGGGTCGCGGTAGAGGTCGCCGCAAAGGTATCCAGCGTCTGGTACAGCGTGCTACGCCGCACAGGATCCCGGCCCGCCTGACGAATCATCCGGACCATGTCCTGAGGTAGAATTTCCTGGCCGTGTTTACCCCCGGACGAACGCGTAATGCTTTCGTTCATCAGCGTCCCCCCCAGGTCATTGGCCCCGGATTTGAGCATCTGCTGCGCATACTCGGGCCCCAGTTTGACCCAGGATGCTTGGATATTGTCGATCCAGCCGTGGAGCATCAACCGGGAAATCGCATGCATACGGATATTCTCCTGCACGGTCGGCCCCGGGCGAACATCCTTGTTCTTGAGATAGAGGGGGGACTCATAGTGCACAAACCCCAGAGGCACAAACTCGGTAAAGCCGCCGGTCTCCTTCTGGATCTCGCGCAGCAGCCCCAGATGTGCAGCCCAATGGCGGGGTTCATCGATATGGCCGTACATTATGGTGGAAGTCGTCGGCAGACCGAGCTTATGAGCGGTCTTGATGATATCGACCCACTGTTCGGTGGTCAGCTTGTCTTTAGTCAGTTGCTGACGGATCTCGACATCGAGAATCTCGGCGGCGGTGCCAGGCATCGAACCCAGCCCATGATCCATCAGATCCTGAATAAATTCGGCCGTGGTCATCTTGCTCTTAAGCGCACCGAACCAGATCTCAAACGGTGAAAAGGCATGGATATGCATCGATGGTAAGCGCTGCTTGATCGCAATCAGGATATTGCGGTAATGATCGCCTTCAATGTTGGGATGCAGCCCACCCTGAATACAGACCTCGGTCGCCCCTCGATCCCAGGCCTCCTGCGCCCGGTCAGCGATCTCGTCCATCGACAACAACTCCGCCTCAGGATCGTCCTTGCGCTTGGCGAAGCCACAGAATTTACAGCCCATGTAACAGATATTAGTGAAATTAATATTGCGGGTAATCACGAAGCTGGCGCGGTTGCCGACCGCCTGCTGACGCAGGTAATCCGCTGTGGCGACCAGGGCATCGAGCTCGGGGCCCTCGGCATCGAACAGCTGGATGGCATCGGGCTCACTCAGCTCCTGACCCTGGATCACCTCTAACAGAATCTGATGCGTCCGCCGGTCGGCTGCCGCCAGGGCGGATAGCAGCGAACCGCTGATCGCCGGTTGCTGAGTCGCTACAGTGAGGGGTGCACGGGTGAAACTATTCATGATGGGTCTCCTCTTTTTTCTCAGGAATCTTCCCTATTTTTTCTCGGGAAGCTACGCCATTTTTTCTCGGGAAGCCGCGGCAATTTTTCTCGAGAACCGCGGCTCGATCAGACGACCTGCAGCGCTGCCAGGCCATCTGGCCGGGCGATAGCAGCAACACGATCGGCAATCAGCGGAGAAAAGTAGACACTCGGACGGCTCTGATAAGGGGGATACACTGCCAGACGCTCTGTCAGCCGGTAACCGCAAGCGTCGGTCGCACGCTGCAGATGTTCGATCTGCGGCCAGGCCCGTTCAGGATTGATATGGTCCAGCGTCAGCGGGGAGATACCACCCCAGTCGTTGATACCAGATTCGATATACTGGACGTAACGTTGCTGCAGATTTGGCGGTGCTTGCAGGCTGATGCTGGGGTCGAGCAGCAACCGCGCCACCACCAGGGTGCGCAGCATGTCCTCGAGATCCGGCTCGGGATGATTGGCCATCGCCGTACCGGGCTTGGCACAGAAATTCTGCACGATCACTTCTTGTATATGACCATGCTGGAGGTGCAGCTCGTTGATCGCCAACAGGCTGTCGACACGCTCTTCCCAGGTTTCGCCGATCCCGATCAGAATACCGGTGGTGAAAGGCACCGCATGGTAGCCGGCACGCTCAAGGGTGCGCAGTCGCAGCAGCGGGACCTTGTCAGGACAGGCATAGTGCGCTTCGCCTTTCACCAGGAGCCGGCGACTGACGTTTTCCAGCATCATGCCCATGCTGGCGCTAACCGGCTTGAGCGCGATAATTTCATCTTCCGTCAGGGTTCCGGCGTTGACGTGCGGCAACAGGCTGGTTTCTTCGATAACGAGTTCGCACATCGCCTTCAGGTAATCGGTCATCGACTCATAACCGAGTGCGGCCAGGGCATCTTTTGCCTGAGCGTAACGCAGCTCAGGTTTTTCTCCGAGACTGAAAAGCACCTCCTTGCATCCCATGGCCTCACCTTCGCGCACCACCTCCATCACCTGTTCCGGGGTCATAACACGTGCGTTCGCAGAGCCGGGCTTTTGCACAAAGGTGCAGTAACCACAGTCATCTCGACACATATTGGTCAGAGGGACGAAGACCTTACGTGAGTAGGTCACTCGGGTACCCCAGTGCAGGTCCCGTACAGCCGAGGCCTGTTGTTGCAGACTTTCCAACTCGACACCTGTAGCGGTGCCTAATTCCAGTGCTTGTGAGCGTGACAACATCGCAGCCAGGCCTCCATTGTTATTTTTATTGACTGTCTCTGCCGGAGGTCGGCGCGGTTATAGCGCCAAGTGATCCAACAGCAAAAGTTTTACCTCTTGGTAAACTTATCCTAGCTTTGTTTTGACCATCTGGTCAAGATGTTTTTAGAAACAGAATACGGCCACCGCCAGGGTGCCCGGGGAATATTTTAAAAAACCAATAAATACAATAATTAATAATAAATAACGTAGAACGATGCGAGGTTATTTCGACGTGAAAGAACGTAAATTATGCGAGTCTAAGCTGATTTAAACGGGACCCCAGCGACAAAAAATGTTGTCCTGTCAGGACACCATTAACAAAGACGGACAAAGACGGACAAAAAAAAGACAAAAAAAAGGAGGTGGACTGAGCCACCTCCCGGACTATTCATAGGATTATTTGAGACCTATCCCTTTGAGGATCATATGCGTAAGAAAATCACTGGCCCCCTGGAAGTCCTCAATATCTAACTGCTCTTTCTTTAACGATAATTGAATCTGGGTGGAGAAATCTGCATAGGTTTGAGTCGAGGACCAAATCACAAAAAACAGATGGTAAGGATCAATCGAGTCCATCTTACCCTCAGCAATCCAACTCCGCACCAGACTCACATCCGCATCGAGAAGAGGAACCAGCTGAGTGACCAGGTGGCTTTTGAGATAAGGGGCACCGTTAATGATCTCGTTAGCGAACACTTTGGAGCCGCTGGGATGGACGCGTGACAGCTCAATTTTGCCTCGAATGTAGTTCTCCAGCATCGTAGCCGGGTCATCCCCATCCTGATCCAGCAACACCATCTTCTCCAACCAGAGGTCTAGAATAGTAGCCAGTACCCGGAGGTAGAGGATTTCTTTGGAAGGGAAGTAATACAGCAGGTTCTGTTTCGACATGCCGGCACGTTCGGCAATCGCCTCGATAGCAGTGCCGCTATACCCAAATTGGGCAAAGACATATTCGGCCACACTTAATATCTTAGCTTCATGAGCTTCACGAACACGAGAGCGACGGCGAGGCCGCTCGACCCCCACTTTCCCAATCAACGTTTGTGTCATTAAAAAGCGCCTCAGAGCCTGGAGGTTATAAATTCAGCAGGCAATTTTATCACAGGGTCATCTTTATAAGGATTTTTTGAGTCGCTCTCTCACTGCTTTTAGGGTCAAGAAGTTGCGGAAAGGGTCGCTATACTTGCTAAGGGTTAAACCAGACTACGGCAAACGACCAGGAGATTAGCGCTATGGCATTGGTGATCTACGACTCAGGCGTACGGATTCAGACCCCGGTGTCCTCACTGCTCGCGCCTCGTGGTGTCGAAGCGACCACAGAGCCGAGCCGCTCGCGCGAACTACCCTCATCCGAAGACCGCACCCAGTCACCTGCGACTCCCCTTAAACAGCAGACCCCCAGTAAGCAGAGTTATTCCGGTAAAGCCAAACAGGCCTACCAGACCACCCAGCGCCTTAACCGGCGCGACCAGGATGTCCAGCAAAGACCCACACTGGTATCTCAGATTATGACCGCACCGGTGTTTACCCTGGCGGTTGGCGCGAGTGTAGAGGAGGCCTTCGAGCAATTTCATATCCATCAGGTGCACCATCTTGCGGTGGTCGATGAGCATGAACAGTGCCATGGCGTCGTCTCGGAATACACCCTACTCAGACGCGGCAGCCTGTTCAATCAGCAGGGCCCCACCCGGGCCGACCTGACGATCGAAGGGGCCTATCCGACCCTGCTGATCTCAGCGACGCCCGACACCCCTATTCACCAGATCGCCGTCACCCTGCTCAAGCGCCGCCTCAGCAATATGCCGGTTATCGATGATCAGGGGCAGCTGGTCGGGATCGTCACGCTTACCGATCTGGTGCATATGGTAGCCAACGAGGCCTCTCGTGAGCGCTGGGCTTAAATTTCAAGACGATTGATTTAAGAGACAGGACCGGCGGGAGGCTCTGTCGGTTGCCGTCCGAACAGGCGCAGCAGAAACCTGAAGACCCTGGCGATGCCGCGCATTATCTTGGGTAGCAGCCAGGCCAGCAGTACCAGAAACAGCACTAGCCAACCAAGGAACCAGTAGGGGTGGTTCAGCGCGGTCCAGACACCCCCGATGACGACCGCATCTTCGGTCACCGAGGCCCCCCAGTTACTGAAGGGTTCGGGGGACGTGTTGATCATCACCCGGCTGCCGGCCTTGAGGGCATGGCTCCCGGTCGCCAGGCCTCCGCCCACCAGGGCTGCGGCAACCACGACCGCGCTGTTAACATCACCCACGGCCCCCGCCGCTAGAGCCGCACCTGCCGGTATTCGAACAAAGGTATGCAGGGTATCCCAGCCGGTATCCACCCCCGGAATCTTGTCGGCGACAAACTCCACCGCATACATCAGCGCCGCCGCCATCAGCACCAGGGGGTCGCCGACCACCGCCAATTCAGGAGGCAGTTCTATATGACCCATATTCGACAACAGCCCAAGCATCAGCAGGGTTGCATAGAGGTTAATACCGCTAGCCCAGCCGACGCCCATCGTGAGCGCGATCGTGGCGATAATCTGATCTAGGTTATCCATGGTGACCTCAGGGGCTGTGTTGCTTTTGTGGATCGGCGCTGCCCGCTCCCGACGGGCTTAGCGCACTTCCCACGTCCTTGTGGGTCGGGCTTCAGCCTGACGATAGCCGCTCCTGGCTGGTTATGACTGCAGCTCGCTGGAACTGCGGTAATCCTGCTCAGTCACGATGCTGAAACTCTGCAGGTAGGCGTCGAAGCAGATCACCACCTGGCCCCGCTGCAACTGCTGCTGCACCTGTTCGATCTTGTCCTGGAGCGTATAGTCCTGATCGCCGTAGTCGGTGCCTTCGCGGCAGACGAACTCTTCCAGCAACCCCTGCAAGGCCTCGGTGCTCAGTTGCTCGTGCGGAATTTTCATGGTTCCTGCTCCTGCTGTTGCTCCTGCTGTGGTAAAAAAAGCTCCTGCTCCAGTAGCTGTATTAAGCGCGCCTCATCCCACACCTCGACCCCCAGGGCCTCGGCTTTGGCCAGTTTGGATCCGGCATTCGCGCCGGCAATCAGGGCATCGGTCTTCGCCGTAGGCGCACCGGTGGTGACCTTAGCCCCCAGGGCTTCGAGCCGGGCCTTGGCCTCGGCCCGACCCAGGAGCTCAAATTTCCCGGTGATGGCGAAAGACCGGCCCTGGAGGGGCTGCGACTCGGCCGAAGGTGCGGCGATGGCCGGCCAATGAACGCCTGCCGCCAGCAGGGCATCAATCGTTTCGAGGTTGTGTGGCTGGCGCAGAAACAGTGCCAGATGCTCCGCCACCACGGGGCCGACATCCGGGACCTCCTGCAGGGCCTCGACATCGGCAACGCGGATCGCATCCAGCGACTGGAAGTGCCTGGCCAGCGAGGCGGCTGTCGCTTCGCCGACTTCGCGGATGCCCAGACTATAGAGAAAGCGCGGCAGCGTGGTCTGCTTGCTCTTTTCGATCCCCGCGAGCAGGTTATCGGCAGATTTGTCGCCCTTGCCGCCAAGGCCCGCCACTCGATTGCGATCCAGGCGATAGAGGTCTGCCAATTGCTCTACCAGCCCCCGATCCACCAGCAGGTCCACAAACTTGTCACCCAGGCCATCGATATCCATCGCCTTGCGCGATGCGAAGTGTTTGAGCGCCTGCTTGCGTTGCGCCGAGCAACTGACCCCGCCGCTGCAACGCGCCGCCGCCTCATCGGCGGCCCGCTCCACCTGAGCGCCGCAGACCGGGCAGTTCGCTGGCAGACTGATCGCCTGCGTATCGGCCGGACGCCGCTCGTGCACGACCCGCGATACCTTGGGAATCACATCACCGGCGCGGCATACCACCACCCAGTCACCGACCCGCACATCCAGGCGTTCGATCTCATCCATATTGTGCAGGGTCGCATTACTGACCGTCACCCCACCCACAAACACCGGTGCCAGTCGTGCCACCGGCGTTACGGCACCCGTACGGCCCACCTGAAAACCGACCCCCAAAAGCTGCGTCAGCGCTTCCTGGGCCGGAAACTTGCGCGCTATCGCCCAGCGTGGCGCGCGGGCGACGAAACCCAGCCGCTGCTGTAGGGCACGCTGATTAACCTTAAAGACGATACCGTCGATGTCATAACCGAGTTGCTCGCGCTTTTGCGCCAGCTGCTGGTAATAGCTCAGACAGGCATCGATACCCTCGAGGCTACGCATCTCCGGGTTAATCGGCAGGCCCCAGCGCTTAAACTGCTGCAACAACTCGGTGTGCTGCCCCGGCAGCTCGCCGCCCTCCAGCACCCCAAACCCGTAAGCACAGAAGGTTAAAGGGCGGGTCGCCGTAACAGCCGAGTCCAGCTGCCTCAGGCTGCCGCCGGTGGCATTACGGGGGTTGACGAAGGGCTTCTGGCCTGCCGCCTGCATCCGCGCATTGAGTGCTTCAAAACCCGCTTTAGGCATAAAGATCTCACCCCGAACCTCCAGTCTGCGCGGCCAGCCGTCGCCGCGAAGCTGCAGCGGAACCGCATCGATAGTGCGGACATTGAGGCTGATATCCTCGCCGGTTTCGCCATCCCCACGGGTGGCGCTACGCACCAGCACCCCGGCCTCATACATCAGGCTGACGGCGATACCATCGAGCTTGGGTTCGGCACCGTAGTCAAGCGGTTGATCGTCCGGGAGATTCAGGCGTTCATGGACGCGGCGGTCGAAGTCGAGCAGATCCTGATCGCTAAACGCATTGCCCAGCGACAGCATCGGCACCTGATGCTGAACCTGGGAGAAAGAGGCGAGAGGGGCCGCCCCCACCCGCTGGCTGGGGGAATCATCACGGACGAGATCAGGATGCTCAAGTTCAAGCTCAAGCAACTGCCGAAACAGTCGGTCATAGTCGGCATCGGGAATGACCGCTGCGTCCTCGGCGTAATAACGAAAATTATGCGCGTCGATCTCGCGACGCAGGGTTGCAAGTTGCTGTTCAACAGGAAGGTCGGTCATCAATGGATCGCTATGCTAGACAAAAAGTCAGCGGCCGCGTGTTAAGGCCTTACGCTCAAATTCGCGGACTTTCTGCCGGTAGTGTTCGATGGTCTGGGTGCGCAGGCTGCTGCGGTGTTCATCCTTGAGGTCACCGCCAAGATTATCGGCAACGCATTTGGCCGTGGCCAACATACACTCCAGGGCATTCATCCGTTCGATCGGATCGGCCAGACATAAAAAGAAGGTTACCGCAGGCGTTGACCAGGGAGATGACGCGTCTGGGTC
This sequence comes from Motiliproteus sp., assembly GCA_047633175.1. Classification (GTDB taxonomy): domain Bacteria; phylum Pseudomonadota; class Gammaproteobacteria; order Pseudomonadales; family Balneatricaceae; genus Motiliproteus. The sequence continues at coordinate 269,155 of JBLIEQ010000001.1, forward strand.
GAAGCTGCCGGGCTGCACCGCGTTAGCCATACTGAACTGCATCGCGCCCCGTCCATTGGACTGTTCATAACGATGGTAGATACCCCGCTCGCCAAACTCCATACCGCAAGCTTCAACCAGCTTAAACAGCGGGGCTCCGGCGAAGGGCATCCGCTTGGCTTGCACATTAATAATCAAGACCTCATCTTCAAACGGGGTTTCAGCCGGGGCTTGAGCCACACTTGGCGCGGCATTCGGCTGCGGTGCTTTCTTGCTCCGCTTCCGTGATGTTGAATCAGCAGCGGACAGTGCAACATCCGGATCAGGGCCTGAATCACAGAGATCAAACGGCTTCTCGGCTGGCGTGCTGCTCGCCGCCTCAGCGCCAGCAACGGCGTCCGAATCGCTGCTATGAGCCTGTTTCTGGACCTTTACGGCCCCCTGCTCTTCCCTATGCTCTGGCACAGCGCCAACCGTTCCGGGTGGCGTCTGAGTATCCACATCAGACGATGCCGTGGCCTGCTGTCGGGCCTGCAACAACTCGTGCACCGGCCGTTCCAGATCGATCTGTTCAGCCTCTGCAGCCTTCGGTTCAGTACGGCCTGCCGCTTCGACAGCCGCGCTATCGGCGGCATCCGGCTTTCTGTTGCTAGGCTCGGCGCCGGTCTGACTCATCCAGCGACTCGCGCCCTGGCCTAAGCCTTTAAACTCAAGTTCTAATAACAGATCGACCTCTGCGTCCGGCTCACGGGTGCCGCTCAGCTGAGGATCGATCACCCAGGCCTCAGCGCAGGTCTCTGTTTTCCCGGCCTTGGCCTCTTTTCGGGACGCCTTGGCCTCTTTTCGAGACGGCTTAACGCCGCGAGCAGCCGTCTGCCAGGGAAGCTGTTCGCCGATCTCCCTGGCCCTGGCACCCCCATTAGGGAGTTCTGAACTCAGATCAGCCTCCGGAAAGTCTTTGAACTGCTTATCAATCGCCATACGTAATTTATTCCGCTGGAGATAGCGTCGAATCAAGTCCCCCAGCACGATGACCAGGATGACGATCCCGGCAGTAATCAACCCTTCACGAATACTCATAGTTCAGCCTGTTAGCCATAGTGGCGCCTCTCAGCGGACATCCTTGTTGTTTAGCAGCCGCTGTAGCCTCTCTTGAGCTGCGGTATCTGTCGGTTTAGTTGGGGCCTTAGCATCCTCGCCTTTGCGCCTGCTTATCAGAAATACCACCAGCGCACCGATCAGCAACATCCCTATAGGGCCATACCAGAGCACCAGAGTGCTCGAATCTCGACGCGGGCGGTAGTTAACAAAATCGCCATAGCGTGCCACCATAAAATCCACCACCTGCTGGTTCGTCTGCCCCTCCGTCAGCATGTGATGGATCTTGCGCCGCATATCTTCGGCAATGGGCGAATTTGAACCCGCCAGATTTTGATTCTGGCATTTTGGGCAGCGCAGTTGTTGCGTCAATACCTGGTATTGCTGGTGCTGCTGCTCAGTCGTAAACGCGTAGGCATCGATGGCTGCCTGAGCCGGCAAGGGCAGCAGCAGTAACCCCAGCAACACGGCCCGCAGGCTAGGTTGCATCATTCGTTGCATCATTCGTTGCATCATTCGTTGCATCATTCGTTGCATCATTCGTTGCATCATAGGTCCCGTTATTCGTTGCATCATGGGGCGCATCAGCGTTCTCATCTTACTCTTTAGCCGCATCACTGAGTAGACTCCTGGCGGGGGTTCCGCTGCTCGCGTTTGAGCCGACGCTTATACGCCGCCCTAAACTTTTTTTGACCGAGTAGCGGGCTGAGCACATTGAAGACAATAATGACCAGGGCGATCGAATAGGCTAACCAGACATAGAGCCCGTGGCCACCCATCGCGATAAAATCGCTGAAGCTGTCAAAATACATCAGTGCGCCTCCATCAGTTCTTTGACCCAGCCCGTTCGCTTCTCACGCTGCAGGATCTCCATCCGGGTCCGTAATATCAGCACCACCGAAAAGAAGCAATAGAAGCCGATCACCATGATCAGTAGCGGAATCCACATCTCCGGCGCCATCTTGGGGCTCTCGGTGATGCTAAAGGTCGAGCCCTGGTGGAGCGTATTCCACCACTCCACCGAATATTTAATGATCGGGATATTAACCAACCCCACCAGCGCCAGCACGGCGCCCGCCTTGCCTGCGTTAATCTCATTTTCTATTGCGCTGTGCAGGGTATACACACCCATGTACAGAAACAGCAGGATCAGCATGGCGGTCAGGCGTGCATCCCATACCCACCAAGTACCCCAGGTTGGCTTACCCCAGATCGCACCCGTCGCTAGAGCCAGCACCGCCAAACTGGCGCCTATGGGGGCGCAGCTTTTGGCGACCATATCGGCCACTTTCATCTTCCAGATCAGGCTGACAGCCCCGGCAACAGCCATCAGCAGATAGCATGACTGGGCGAGTATGGCGGCCGGAACATGGATATAGATAATCCTGAAGCTATTGCCCTGCTGGTAGTCTGCCGGCGCAAAAGCCAGCCCCCAGACGACCCCGCAGGCCAGCAACGCCACTGCGGCCACCGCAAACCAGGGTAGCAGCTTGCCCAGGATCTCAAAACTCCAGCGCGGAGATCCAAGACGGTAAAACCAGGTGGGCATCTTCCATGTATTGGCCATCGCTACACTCTCACTTAATCATCAATTAATCACTAACGCTAATGCGTAAACTGGCCGCTACCGCCAGGGGTGCCAATACGATACCCAGCGCTAAGATAGCGCCCAGAATAGCGAGATAGCCGCCCACCGGCAGCCCTGCTGACGCGGCCTGAACCGCCCCTGTTCCAAAGATCAGCACCGGTATATAGAGCGGCAGCACCAGCAACGAGATCAACACCCCACCCTTGCGCAGCCCCACCGTCAAACCCGCCCCGATCGCCCCGATCAGACTCAGTGTCGGCGTGCCAAGCAGCAGGCTGAGTACCATCGCCGACATACCCTGTTCCGGCAGAAATAGCATCACCCCGAGCAAGGGCGCCATCAACGTCAACGGCAGGCCGCTGATCATCCAATGGGCGCAGATCTTGGCGAAGACTAACAGAGCGAGCGGCTGAGGACTAAGCAGCATCTGTTCGAGTGAGCCATCGTCGAAGTCAGACCTAAATAGACTATCCATGGACAATAAAGTTGCCAACAATGCCGCTACCCAGACAATTCCGGCAGCAGCCTGAGATAAAAACTGTGGTTCAGGGCTCACCCCCAGCGGAAACAGGGTCGCGACCATCAGAAAAAACATCAGCGGACTGACCAGATCATTGCGCCGTCGGTAGGCCAGCATCAGGTCTCGTTTTAGCGTGATCCAGAACATTCGGCTCAGAGACAGGCTCAGGGGTTCATCGGTATGCATCAGCGTCCCGCTCCAGAGTCCAGGGATACCTGGCGTACATTGTCACTGATACCCAACAGGTGGTGCGTCGTCAGAATCACACTCCCTCCCTGTTCTGCATGCGCGGCGATCAGGGCTTCCTTGCGCGCCACACCGCGCTTATCGATCGCTGTAAAGGGCTCGTCCAGTATCCATAGCGGCGCACTGCTGAGATATAACCGGGCCAGACTCACACGTCTATTCTGGCCGGCTGACAAGGCGTGACAGAGGACATCCTCATAGCCAGACAGACCGACATTAGCCAGAGCCGCTGCGATCCCTTCGATACGGGTATGCGGGTGCAGCGCACAATACCAACGCAGGTTTTCCTCTGGGGTCAGGGTCGCTTTAACGCCGGGCAGATGGCCAAAATAGAGCAACGAGGCTAAAAACTCATCCCGCACCGCGTCGATCGGCCGGCCGCTGAGCAACAACGCACCCTCGAACGCCTGGTAAAGACCACTGAGGATACGCAGCAAGGTGGTCTTACCACTGCCGTTGGCACCTTCGATCTGGATAATCTCGCCTGGATTAAGCGCGAAGCAGAGCCCCTCGAACAGCACCCGCTCATCACGTTCGCAGAATAGATCTTTCACCTCTAGCAGGGGGGGAGTCAAGATCGACATAACCTTATAGTGAGAATATGTGTATTGGAGTGCTACTTATATTAAGAGCTTAAGAGTGCTAAGAGGCTGACCGTTATTAACCGCAGCTTTCTTTATGAACTCCGGCCTTTCTTTCTAAACCCTGACTTTCTTTATTAACTAGGTAAAGGGGCGCATTATATACGAAAAACCACCGCAGTCAGAGCCTTGCGACAACCATTAGGAGGCGTTTTGGTCGATCATCTCAATCCCTCCCGGTCGCAGCCCCCGATCGAAGCGCTCTCTACTCTGCAACGACTGGATCCCTTACTGGCCTCCGGGCTGCCACGCACGGCGACGGTGGTGCAGAGTAACCTGCAGCTCCCGGCCAGCCCTGCAGCTTCCAACCCAGCGGCCACGCTCCTGGCCACAACCCCCGCAGCAGGCCAGGGTGTCGCGCCTTCGGCTACAGGCGCTGCGCCAGCGGCGAATCCTACCAGCCTCCCAGTAACCCAGGCCGAGGTCTATAAAGTACAGATCCGGCTGGAGGGACGGCTGTACGAACTACTGACCGCCCGGGCACTCGAGCCTGGCAGCAGCGTCCAGATCAGCCGTGGTGCTGATCAGAAAGTCCTGATCCAACCCTCAGCCAGCCAACCCTCAACGACACCGACGACCCAACAGGCCGGCAGTACAGCCGCAGCGCCCAACACCCGCATCGAGCGCGTCGCTGTGCCTGCATCGACAGCGGCGTCGACGGCCGTGCTGGTCCGCATGGGCCCGGGAGAACGACTCAATGCCGAGGTTATCAGCACTCGAATCAACTCCGCAACATTACCTTCATCGACAGCGGCAACGGCATCGCCCTCTCTCGCGGCAAGCCTGGCCCTATCGGCGCCAGCCGCTGCGCCCCAAACAGACGCGGGTGGTTATCAGATTCGCATCGCCCTGCCGCAGGGCGGTACCTTTGAACTGATCAGCCCCCGCCCGCTGCCTGCCGGAACGCAGATTCAGCTGGTGCGCGCCCCCTCAGGCACGCTCTGGGCAGAACTACCGACCGCCCAAACCCGCGCGATCGAGCAGGCACTGCGTGAGCATCTGCCCCAGCAGCAGCCACCTTCAGCCCTGTTAAACCTGCTCTCCGACGCCCAGGCCAGTGGCCAGCTGCAACAGGCCAAGCCGCTGCTTCTGAACCTGTTTCAGATCCTGCTGGGGCGTTCCCTGACCCGCCCCCGGCAAGCCGATGCCGCCAGCGTCAAGCAGCAGGTGCAGAACAGCGGCACGCTGCTGGAAAGCAAACTGGCCCAGAACAACACCCAAGACCTCAAGCTGGATCTCAAGGCGATACTATTAAAAGTGACCCACAGCCTCGCCCAGTCCGGCCAACAAAAGGAACTGCCTGCTGCACTGAGCGAGCGCATCAGCGCGCTGACCCAGCAGGCGCTTAGCCGCGTGCTAGTTAATCAGATCACCAGCCTCGGCACCCAAACCCCTGATGCCGCTAACGAACAAAATCGTACCCTGGTGCTAGATATTCCCATCGCCTGGCACGATAAAACCGAAAACTTGCAGCTTAAGATACAGCGCGAGCCTCAGGGTGAGGATAAGGCAACGGCGACGATGCAGTATCGCTGGCAGGTTCGGCTCAATTTCGATGTGGACGAACACCGTCTGCTCGAAGCCGAGTTAACGCTGGAGGCTGACCAGATCAGCATCCTTTGGTCTGGAGACCCCGATCTAAGGCTGCAGATCGACGCGCATTTAGATCAACTCCGGCAGCGCCTGGAATCAATCGGACTGCAGGTCAAGACCCTGGGTGTACGCGAGCAGCTGCCAGAGACCGGCAGCGGCCCCAAGCCACCTCGTAACCAGCTAATAGATATTAAAACATGAAGGATAATGCGGACAATACGAATAAGCCGCGTAGTGCTATCGCGCTGACCTATGACAAGCTGCGCGCACCCTACCTGTCTGCCAAGGGCAAAGGTCTGATCGCCGAAGAGATTATACGTATCGCCGCAGAACAGGGCATCTTGATTTATGAAGATCCTGCGCTGGTAGAGATGCTGTCACTGCTGCAACTCGGCCAGGATATCCCCGAATCACTCTACAAGGCGATCGCCGAAGTTATCGCCTTCGCCTATAGCCTGCGCGGCGACGACCCTCTCAACGATCTGCGGTCAAAGCCACCAGAGGTTTGATTTTGTCGGGACTGTAGATATGAATAGGACCGTAGGCTGGGATGCATGTTCTTTGTGATTGATTATGGAGTGTTTGTGGAAAGAGTCTCTTTGGCAAGGAAGCCAAAACGAAGCCTACATGGATCTGTCCATATATATAAGCACGGCGTCTCTTGGAACAAATACTCCATGATCTGACCTTGGTTGGATTAGTAACGGCCCAGCAGCGCTGCATTATTTGGGAATTCTTCCAGTAACTCGGCGAGTCTCCTGGCACCTTCTACAGGCTTAAGATTGATGAGTTCCCTGCGCAACCTTGTTACGTTTTGGATATCTTTCGAATTCAGAAGAAGTTCCTCATGGCGCGTGCTACTTTTAGCAATATCCAGCGCGGGGAATATCCGCTGGCCCGCTATCTCTCGTGATAATACGATCTCCATATTCCCGGTGCCTTTGAACTCCTCAAAGATCACCTGATCCATCTGGCTTCCTGTATCGGCGAGTATGGTCGCCAGAATCGTAAGCGATCCGCCATCCTCAATATTTCTGGCTGCGCCAAACAATTTGCGAGGTATCTCCATGGCTCTGGCATCAAGCCCACCCGACAGGGTACGGCCGCTGCTCTTTTGCTCTGCATTATGTACGCGTGCCAGCCGGGTCAATGAATCTATAACTATCATGACATCGTGTCCTTCCCCGGCTTCCTTACGGGCGGTATCAAGCAGGTTATTGGCCACACGGACGTGATGAGCATAGGTCTCATCCGAGGAGGAGGCGTGGACCTGTGCCGACACGCTGCGCTTAAAATCGGTCACCTCTTCCGGCCGCTCATCAATCAGTAACGCATAAAGCTTTATCTCGGGATAAGCCGTGCCCACCGCCTGACATATATGTTTTAACAGCGTCGTTTTCCCGCAGCCGGGGGGCGCTACAATCAAACCTCGCTGCCCCATTCCGATTGGCGTGATCAGATCCATCGCTCGGGTGCTGTGCTGCTGGGAGCCGGACTCCAGGCGGATGCACGGCGCAGGATGGATGGCGATACCATTTAAAAACCGCTGCCGCGGATCGGCATGAACATCCTTGACCACTGCCTCTGTTGTTTTTGAATCTATGGGTTTTTTTACCTTCAAAGATAATGTTTTTTTCGTCATAATTTTGGTTTATAGCTCTAGAAAATTAAGTGTTTATTCACGCGGGCAGGGCTTTATTGTGATGAAAGCTGGCAAGGCGTAGCTATCGTCGGAATAAATTCCGACCCACAGGTTCGTAGGCTGGGATGCACCTCAACATCGGTGCTGGTTCGTATCGTTGCTGGTCTCAGTGATCCGACTTAAGAGTGGCCACGCCTTTAATTTCCCGATGTAGCAGCGCCATCAACTCGGCCTCAGGCCGGGCCAGACCACAGGAGCCGATCAGATCGTCGACATCGGCCCCCATCTCCATCAGTTTAGCGGCCTGGTTATACGCCATCGCCCCGGGGTCGCGATTCTCCATCTCCAGCTGTTTCTCGGCGGTCAGATTGAGTCGCTGCTCAACCTGCTTCAGACGCCGCCCCATACCCATAGCACCACTATTGGTAATGCGAATCTCATTGCGCAATATATTTAACAGCGCCTGAAAGCTTCGTTGCTGCAACCGGAGTCTGTGCTGCAACCTTAGCAGCCCGAACAAGACCGATAACAACCCTATCGCCAACAACGCAACGACTATCCATAACCATGAAAACATCAGTTTCGCCTTATATCATGGTGACTTCGGACCATTCATCGTCACTCATCATCTTGTCCAGCTCGACCAGAATCAGTAACCGGCCATCCTTATGGCAAACACCCTGAATAAACCTGGTGCTGTCTTCGGTGCCGACCTGAGGGGCTTTCTCAATCTCCGACTGGTTCAGATAAACCACTTCAGACACCGCGTCTACCAACACACCGATGACCTGTTTATCGACTTCGATAATGACGATACGGCTATGATCCGTAACCTCTTGCGAGGCTAAACCGAAACACTGGCGCGTATCTATAACCGTCACTACGTTGCCGCGCAGATTGATGATACCCAATACGTATGAGGGCGCTCCAGGTACAGGAGCCACCTCGCTATAGCGCAACACCTCTTGGACCTGCATGACGTTGATGCCATAACTCTCATCCTGCAGCATGAACGTTACGAACTGCAGTACCGGATCAACAGTACCTTTGGAGGCTTTATTACTACTCATACCCTGTTCCTTTTATCCGACCTGCACCTGAATGCCTATCGATGAGCTTAACCTGGGATTAGTTTAACTTGGGATTAGCACCAGGCTCAATTGACTCGTTCTGGCTCTCAAGCAGCCGCAGCAACGCGCTGACGTCTACAATGGCGCACATGTGCTCGATGACCGTCCCTGCGAGCCAGGGACGGTGGCTGCGATCGCCTCTCCAGCGAACCTGTTCAGGCTCCAGGGTGATCGCATCTTCGACGCTGTGGCATGCAAGACCCCACTCACTACTCCCAATTAAAATGAGATATTTATAAGATTCACTGCCACTGAGAGAGCATTTTTCCGGCATCACCCAACGCGCGGTATCTATCGACTTGATCGTACCCGCGGTTTTTGACGGCAGCAAGCCCAGATACCAGTCCGGTTGCCCGAACAGTGGCCGCAGCGGCGCCTCTATCTCTAACACGCTCCCCAGCTCTACCAGAGGTACAGCTAAGGTCAGGCCCGCGACTTTAAACAATAAACACTCAAAACGCTGCTGCGCCCAGGAGGGGCGCTCCCCGCTCCAGCTCTCGAGCGGCCGCACCGCTGGAGCCACCACTGGAACCACCGCCGTCTCAGGCGCGGCCACCGGCTCTTCCACTGCTGCTTCCACTGCGTCTTCCACGGCTGCTTCCACAGGGAAAGACTCAGACAGGGGCGCGACCCGCGCGATGGCGTCGACAACCGGCAGATCTTCGGACAAGGCGACTGAGGTCGCATCCTCAAGCAAGGCGTTCAGGTACTCCTGCACCGCACGTTGCGGTGCGATCGTCTGTGTCTCGACAACGGGGCTGTCAGCCACCTGCTGTACAGGGGTCGATTTAATCACGATAACCTCTTGCCTGGGCTCTGCGGCGGCTGTAACTGATCCTGCTGCTGCTGTAGCCACCGCAGCAGCATATGATAGGCCCGCACGCCATGTGTACTGGCATCCAGCGCAGAGGGCACCACACCAACGGCGCTGGCATTACGCAGCTTGGTATCCACCGGGATCACCGCTGGCGCAACCTGCTCCGGATAAAGCTGCTTAATCACCCTTAAGCTCTGTACCGATGCCTGGGTGCGACGATCAAAAAATGTCGGCAGGATATGGTACTGGAGTTTCTCAGTACGGGCCTGGTTGATCATGGACAGCGTTCGCACCATTCGCTCCAGCCCTTTGATCGCCAGAAACTCGGTCTGCACCGGTACGATCAATCGCCGGCAGGCGGCCAGCGCATTCACCATCAACACCCCGAGTACCGGTGGGCTGTCGATCAGCACATAATCGAACCTGTCCCACAAAGGGACCAGCGCCCGGGACACCTTCAACCCCATTCCCCCGCTCCCCAACGACTTACGCTCGAGGGTCGCCATCGCGGTCGAGGCGGGAATAAGGGTGATACGATCATGACTGGTCTCGTGCAGCAACCGCTCGACCTGCTCTGCCGAGGTTACCGGCTTGTCAAACAAATCGTAGGCCGACTGCTCCAACGTATCCGGATCGTACCTGAAATAACTGGTCAGGGATCCGTGCGGATCCAGATCCAGCAACAACACGTCCAGGCCCTGATCGGCCAATAAACCGGCCAAGGTGACCACTGTTGTGGTTTTACCCACGCCGCCCTTCTGATTCGCTACTGCCCAGATATGCACCTGCTGCTCCCCCTTAACTGCTGCTCTTAATTTGGCAGCTGTGATTCGTCACTGGTAAAGAGTACCCCGCCGGATTCGGTTTCCAAACGCTGCACCTCAGCGACGGGAGCCACAGGCTCGGCCAGATCGATCCGCTGTTGCAAGATAGTCTCCACCGCATCCTCGTCGAGGGTGCCACTGCCATAACCTGAGAGCGCACGCCGCACGCTCTCATCGCGTGAAACAATAATCACCACCCGTCGATTCTTGCTCCTGCCGCTGGCATTCAGGTTGCTGACCTTGGGTTGATACTGCGCATAGCCCGCCGCGGCCATACGCGCAGGATCAACCCCGAAGTGCGCCAGCATCCTGACCACTCCGGCGGCGCGCGCCGCCGACAGCTCCCAATTAGAGGGAAACAGGTCACTCTGCATCGGCTGATTGTCGGTATGGCCCTCAACATGGATAGGGTTAGCATAGGGCGCTAACAGGATCGCCAACGCCTCTAACATCGGATCGGCACTCAGGTTTGGTACAGCCCTGCCGCTCGCAAAAAGTACGCCGGAGCCAATCTCGATCTCAAGCCATAAATTGTTGGCCGTTATCGAGAGCTGGCCATCCGCAATAAGCTCCTGAAAACCGGCCTTAACATCGGCCTGAATCTGGGTCAGCACCTGGGACTGCGCATCCTCAGGCACCTGTTCAGCCCTTCCTGCCACTGACGCCGCCTGCTGATCGATAAGCCCGATATCGAGATCAGGCTCGCGCAGCCGGTAATCACCCACAGGGAGATTCGCACTGCGTTCGGCACCCATAAAGATACCCGAGAGCGAGGTAGACAGCGCCCTGTATTTACCTTCATTAACCGACGATATGGAGTACATCACCACAAAAAACGCCAGCAGCAGGGTGATAAAGTCCGCATAGGAGACCACCCAGCGCTCACTGCCCACCTGAGGTTCACGTGCGTGATAGCGTCTGGCCATTTAGTGCCCCATCAGCGGAGGTAACTTTCCAGTCGCAACCGAATGGCGAGTGGATTATGCCCCTGGACGATCGACAGGAAGCCTTCGAGCATCATCTCATGGTACTGGTAACGTTGATGGATAACGGATCTCAACTTGCCCGCAATCGGCAGCAACACCAGGTTAGCCAGACCCACGCCGTAGACGGTTGCGACAAAGGCCGTTGCTATACCGGCGCCCAAGGCTTCAGGGGCTGCAAGATTGCTCATCACATGGATCAACCCCATCACCGCACCGATAATGCCGATGGTCGGGGCGTAGCCCCCCATGCTTTCATACACCCGGGCCGCTTGCAGATCGCGCTGCTCACGAATATTCAATTCCATCTCCATAATGTCGCGAATAGACTCTTTATCGTTACCATCTGCGATCAGTTGCAGCCCTTTGCGCAGGAAGGCATCTTTTTCCTGCTCCGCCTGTTTTTCCAGTCCGATCAAACCAAAACGCCGTGTTTGCGTGCTCCAGCTGACTACCTTCTCGGTGCCTGCGGCAAAGTTAAGCACGGGAGGGGTGAACACCCAGCTGAGCATGCTCAACGCCCTGTGCCCCTCAGACACAGAAAACTGCAGCAACCCGGCGCCCAGCGTACCGCCGAACACGATAAGGGCCGCAGCACCATTGAGGAGAGTATCGAGCTGACCGCCCCCCAGCAGCTGGCCACCAAAAACGGCCCCCAGAGCCAGTAATACGCCCAGCAGGCTAAGGCGATCCATCAGCGACCCAAAACGCTGAGCAGGTGTGTGCTGACGCTGTCCAGATCGACCACAAGATCCGAAAGGTTCGCCTGCGCAATGGCATGGGGCATGCCATAAATAACACAGCTTTGTTCGCTCTGAGACCAGACAACCGAACCGCTGCTCTTAAGCATGCGCGCCCCGTCACGGCCATCGGCACCCATACCGGTGAGGACGATCGCCAAGACCTGATTCGCATAGGCCTTGGCCGCAGAACCAAAGGTGATGTCGACGCTGGGTCTGTAATTGAGACGCTCATCGCCGGCCATAATCCGCACCCGACCGCCCTGACGCCCATCCACCAGCATCTGTTGACCGCCCGGGGCCAACAGCGCCAGACCCGGCTCTAACCGGTCACCATCACAGGCTTCCCGCACCCTGATCTGGCACTGCTGATTTAAGCGCTCTGCAAAGGCACCGGTGAAGGTCTTAGGCATATGCTGCACGATCAATATTGGTAAGGGGAAATTGGCCGGCAATTGGGTTAACACTTTTTGAATCGCGACCGGCCCTCCGGTCGATGTCCCTATAATAACCAGCTTACACTGCCTGGCGAGACTACCCGCCTTGGGTGCAGGAGAGGCTGCCGCAGCCTGCTTAGCCGCATCTCCGGGAAGGGGCTTAGAGGACTTGCAGAGCACCGAAGAAGAAGGCGATGGCCTGGGCGTAGAGAGTCCGGAGTTCCTGCCCACACGACTGCGGGCCACCGCCAGTACGCGTTCGACCAGCACCTGCTCCAGGCCCGCGCTGCCATTCGCCATACGGTCATAGCTTTTAGGCAGGTAGTCAACAGCACCGGCTTCCAGCGACTCCAGGGTGATCCGCGCCCCTTCATAGGTGAGCGACGAAAACATCAGCACCGGCGTCGGACGCCGGCGCATGATCTCGGTGAGCGCCGCGATGCCATTCATCACCGGCATCTCGTAGTCCATCGTGATCACATCGGGTTTCAGCAGCAGGGTCTGCTCTATCGCCACCTTGCCGTTTTCGGCGATGCCTACCACCCTGACCCGCGGATCAGCATTAAGAATCGCACTGGCTCGCTGCCTGAAGAATGCAGAATCATCTACAACGAGGACGTTGACAGGCATCTATTACTCCTACGGCAGCCGGGCATCGAAGACCCGATCAGCTCTTTAACGTCAATGAGGGCTGTAATTTTTCAGCAGGCTTGGAACATCCAGAATCAGAGCGATACGTCCATCACCGGTGATCGTGGCCCCGGACATCCCTGGCGTACCCAGTAACATCTTACCCAGCGGCTTAATAACGACCTCTTCCTGGCCGACCAATTGATCGACTATGAAACCGACACGCTGGGTACCCACGGTGACGATAACCACATGCCCGGTATCCGGCAACGCCTCACCCAGACAACCACCGACCAGCCAGCGCTTGAGATGGAACAGCGGCAACGCTTTCTCGCGAACCACCACCACCTCCTGACCATCGACAACATTGATCTGGGTGAGATTGAGATGAAAGATCTCATTAACGCTCACCAACGGCAGTGCGAACGCCTGATTGTTCAGCATCACCATCAACGTCGGCATGATAGCCAGCGTCAGCGGGACCTTGATCTCGATCCGGGACCCCTGTCCTGGGACCGAGTCGATACCCAGGCTGCCGTTAAGCTGAGTGATCTTGGTTTTGACCACATCCATCCCCACACCACGCCCGGAGACATCGGAGATCTCTTTCTTAGTGGAGAACCCCGCCGAAAAGATCAGGTTAAAGGCTTCGTTGTCGCTCAGGCGCTCGGCAGCATCCTGGTCCATCATCCCCTTTTCGACCGCAATCCCCCGCAGTCTGTCGGCATTCATGCCCGCGCCATCATCGGAGATGGACAATAGGATATGGTCACCCTCCTGCTCCGCCGAGAGTATGACCACACCCTCCCTAGGCTTGCCCGCCGCTTCTCGTTCGTCGGGTGTTTCTATCCCGTGATCGACCGCATTGCGCACCAGGTGGACCAGAGGATCCGCCAGGGCTTCGACCAGATTTTTATCCAGATCGGTCTCTTCACCAATGAGTTCCAGCCGGATCTCTTTTTTCAAGGTGCGGGCCAGATCACGCACCACCCGTGGGAAGCGCCCGAACACCTTTTTGATCGGCTGCATTCGGGTTTTCATCACCGAGGTCTGCAGGTCTCCGGTCACCATATCTAGGCTTGCGACCGCCTTGCCAACCTCTTCATCCGGAATAGTCGCTCCGAGCCGGACCAGCCGATTACGCACCAGCACCAGCTCGCCGACCATGTTCATAATCTCGTCAAGGCGCTGCGTATCCACGCGCACGGTCGTCTCGGCGACGGCCGCCCTCTCCGCCCTTGGCGCAGGGACAGCAGGAGGAGGCGTAGAGGCAGCCTTTGGAGCTGGAGCTGGAGCAGGAGAAGACGCAGGAGCAGGCTCTGCCGCCGCGGGCGGGATCGCGGCCAGAACAGAAACAGGAGCAGGAACAGGCTCTGCCGCGGCAGCTGCCGAATCAGGAATAGACGAGGCCGCAAAAGCGCCCTTACCCTGGGCCTGAAGTTCGTCCAGCAGCGCCTCAAACTCATCGTCCGTGATCATCTCATCTTTGTCCGCTGCGACGACGGGCGTCGCGGCGACCGGGCTGGAGGTCGCCGGTGCAAAAGCACCCTTGCCCTGGGCTTGAAGTTCGTCGAGAAGCGCCTCGAACTCGACTTCCGTGATCGTATCATCCCCGCCATCGGCGATGGGCGCAGCAGCAGGCGAGGCGGCTACCGCCTCGGGCGAGGCCTCGACAACACCTGTATGCTTGCCCTTGCCGTGCAGCTCGTCCAGAAGGGCTTCAAATTCGTCGTCGGTGATCTCATCACTGCTGGTCGCAACCGCCGCAGGAGCATCCTGGTCACTGATCGCCTCCAGCAGCTGTTCAAACTCGGCGTCCGCATCGATCACAGCCTGGGGTTCAGAGCCCGCCTCGGGAGACGGTGTCGCGGGTGAGGCGGCGACCACCGTACTACCCTGGGGTTGTTCACCACGCGTCAACGCACTCATTGCCGCCAGCAACTCTGGCGCCGCAGCGACCGGCGTCTCACCGGCGCGGACATCAGCAAACTGTTCATTAATGGTATCCAGTGCCTGTAACACCACATCCATCAACTGCGTACTGATCTGAATATCCTGATTACGCAGCTTATCAAACACATTCTCGGCTTCATGGCAGCAGGAAACCAGCGCATCGAGCTGCATAAACCCGGCACCGCCTTTAACGGTATGAAAACCGCGAAAGATGGCATTCAGCAGTTCGGTATCGTCTGGACGGTGTTCCAGATCGACCAGCTGCTCGGAGAGCAGTTCCAGAATCTCGCCCGCTTCGACCAGAAAGTCTTGCAGGATCTCTTCATCTACTTCCAGACTCATACCCTCAACCCCTTAGAACCCGAGACTTGACAGGAGATCATCGACATCGTCCTGCCCCGTGACGACACCAGCTGACTCCTCTTTGAGCACGAGAGGACCATGCCCTTTAACGTTCTGCTGTTCTTTCTTATAGGCCGCATCCTGAGCAGATTGCGCGTGCTCCTCCTGCGTGGTGCCGGCAATACGGTCGACCTTACCAGCCACCGCCACCAGGGTGATCAGGCTCTTTTCGACATCCTGGACCAGACCGTTAACCCGTTTGATCAGCTGGCCGGTAATATCCTGAAACCCCTGGGCCAGAAAAATCTCGCTGAAGTTACTCTGCAGACTCGCCGAACCCCGCTCTATCTCCTGCAAAAACGCCTCGGTAGTCCGACCCAGGTCTTTGAGCTGCGGCATCGTACTCGGTTGATCAGCCATCGCTTTCCAATCCTGGCGTAATAGCCCTGCCTGCTCTCCCATCTCTGCGGCGACAGGCATACTGGCTTCAATCATATCCATGGTCTTATTGGCCGCACTCTCAGTCAGCTCCAAGACATAATCCAGACGGCCCTGGGCGCTGGAGACCTTATTCTGGGTTGAGCCCTCTTCAGTCGGCGTCGCGGATTCTGCCGTCTTTTCCACATCCAGGTTAAACTCTTTGATCGCCTCATGCAGACCCCGGGTGAGTCGCCCCACCTCTGTATAGAGCATACTGTTACGCGCATCACTTAGCTCGGCCAGCACGGTCATCGCACCGGCCAGGTCGCCCTCATCCGACAGACGGAGCAGGTCCTGTGCTTTATTATGAAGTGTCTCTTCGAAACTCTTGAGATCTGTTACTTCTACTTTGCCCGACATGGCTTGGGTTCCCTAGATGCGTTCGAAAATCTTTTCGATCTTCTCTTTAAGAACCGCTGCCGTAAACGGTTTAACTACATAGCCGTTTACGCCAGCCTGGGCCGCCAGAATGATCTGCTCACGCTTAGCCTCTGCGGTGACCATCAACACCGGAAGCTTGGCCAACGCAGGATCAGAGCGTACTTTTTCCAGCAGCTCCAAGCCGGACATACCGGGCATATTCCAATCGGTTACTAAAAAATCGATCCCGCCGGACTTCAGTACCGGCAACGCGGTGATGCCATCGTCCGCTTCGACCGTGTTGTTAAACCCGAGATCCCTTAATAGGTTCTTGATAATTCTCCTCATTGTAGAGAAGTCATCGACAATAAGAATCTTTAAATTTTTATCCAAGGAGACCTCCGTCTTACTCAGCTCGGTGAGCTTTGCCTGCGTATATTTTCAGGCGAAATGAAAATGATTAACTCAACACTCTATTCCGTACTTGATTCGGCTATTCGGCACTCTCTTCAGATCATCACTGGACCTGATGCCAACCGCTCAATCTCGCCCTTAGCCGTAATGCTGCCTGCGAGTGAATCTGACTGACTCTGGACTCACTGACGCCCAACACCTGACCAATCTCTTTGAGGTTCAGTTCCTCGTCGTAGTAGAGCCCAAAGACCAGCTGCTCCCGCTCAGACAGCAAGCCTATCGCCTCAGCCAGGGCTTTTTTAAACGCCCCGGCTTCATGCAATTCCCCCGGATGAGCCTCACCACTGGGGATCTCTTCACCCGCACCATAATCGGTATTTTCGAGTAACTCGTCAAAACTAAATAAACGGCTGCCTGCCGTATCGTTAAGCAACGCGTGGTAGCCCTCCACACTCACCCCCAGCTCCTGGGCGACATCGGTATCCTGCGCATCCCTGCCGGTACGTGACTCTACTGCTTTAATACCCTCCGCAACACGACGGCTATTGCGATGCACGGATCTTGGGGTCCAATCGCCTTTACGCACCTCATCGATGATCGCGCCACGAATACGAATTCCGGCATAGGTCTCGAAACTCGCCCCCTTACTAGGATCATATTTTCGCGCCGCCTCAAGCAGGCCGATCATCCCTGACTGAATAAGGTCATTGGCCAGCACACTGGACGGCAGGCGCGCCAGGAGATGCAGCGCTATGCGTTTAACCAGGGGGGCATGCCGCTCCACCAGTTTCGCGATATTCTCAGCCCCTTGTAAATTATACATGCGACCCCTTAACCGATCAGCGCTGGTTCGTTCCGCGAACCAAGCGTTCAACGAAAAACTCCAGATGCCCTCTGGGTACGGATAACACCGGCCAACCGGATACCTTGGTCGCTAACTGTGCAAACGCCAGTGACGACGGACTGCGCGGAAAGGCTCGAAACACAGGCTGTTGTTTTTGCACTGCTTTACGAACCGACTCATCATAGGGTATCGACCCCACATATTGAAGTGTGACGTCGAGAAAGCGGTCTGTCACCGTCGTCAGCTTGGCGAAGACGTTACGCCCCTCCTGCTCGGAGCGGACCATATTGGCCAACACCCTGAAGCGACTCAACGCACTGTCTCTGTTTAACAGTTTAATCAAGGCATAGGCATCGGTTATCGAGGTCGGCTCATCACAGACGACAACTAACGCCTCCTGCGCTGCGCGCACAAAACTGATCACCGACTCTGAGATACCTGCCGCCGTATCCACAATCAAGACATCGATATCGTCTGCGATCTCGGCAAACGCATGAATCAGCTCGGCATGTTCATGCGCGCTCAGCCCCACCAGAGACTGGGTGCCTGAGGATGCTGGCACGATCTTAAAACGCTCCCCGGCAGACACCAGGATCTCACTCAGACCACAGTCGCCTGACAACAGATCTTTGATACTTTTATTGGGACGCAGCCCGAGCAACACGTCTACATTGGCCAGACCCAGATCTGCATCCATCAAGACGACCCGGCGACCCGACTGGGCCAGAGCCGCCGCCAGATTCACCGAGACATTGGTTTTGCCAACTCCCCCTTTACCGCCGGTGACCGCGATCACCTGCGCCTGATGCACCGTCGTCATAGCGGCCTCACAGGGCGCCATGGCGTTGCGGACGCAACACCACCGTCTCACGGCGGGCAGCCCTGCCACTCGCCAACACCACCGCGCGACTCACCAGGGATTTTGCCTTAGCAACCTCGATGTTATCGGGAATTTTCTGGCCGTCTGCCAGATAGGCGACCGGTAATCTTTGTTCGACAAGGGTGCTGATCACCTCTCCCAGACTCAGGGATTCGTCAATCTTACTCAGCACGACCCCATTCAACCCGAGTGGCTTGAAATAGTCGCAGGCCGCTTGCAGTACCTGCTCCTGAGCGGTACAGGGCAGCACCAGATACTTTTTAATTCGACAGCCCGACTGAGCAAACATCTGCGACTGCTCTTCACTCTGCTGTTCAGAGCCGCCAATACCCGCCGTGTCTATAAGCACCACCCGACGATCCCGTAACGAGCGCAGCGCCTCGTCGAGGCTGTTGTTTTCATCCACGACCCGCACCGTGATATCGAGAATACGGCCAAAGGTCCGCAGCTGCTCATGTGCGGCAATCCGGTAACTATCGGTGGTGATCAACGCTACGCCAGAGCTGCCATGTTTGAGCACATACTGCGCCGCCAACTTGCCGATGGTGGTCGTCTTACCCACACCTGTCGCACCGACAAAGGCCAGAATCCCACCGCGGTCGACCACATCCTCTCCTGCGATCGGCAGCGCCTCAACCAGTCGCGCCAGCGAGATCTTCCACGCCTGCTCCAGACTGACGCCCGGTTCGAGCGCCCCCATCAACCGCTCACTCAGACTGGCGCTGATACCCATGCGCTCCAACCGGCTGCGCAACCGCGCCAAGACCGGATCAACAGCGGCAGCTCCTGCAGAGCGTCCTCCCAGCTGCTGACGCAACAGCTGCTTCAACCCTTCGATCTCGGCGCGCATCGCCAGCATCTCGTCAGGATCCGGCCCCGGCGAGGGTGCGGCCCGGGCCTGCCTAACGGCCGGCTGCAGCCCGTCGGGATCGGCTGGACTGGCTGGACCGGCCGGATCGGCTTGCAGTGATGCCAGCACATCATCCCAGGCCCGATCATCGATATTATTGAGCTGTCGATTATTGACCGCCTTCAACGAGGCCACGCCCTCTTCAGAGGCGGCCCGGCGCTGAGATAGCTCAGAGCGGGCACGAGCCAGTGACTGATCCAGCGATTGATCGCGCTGCCGTCCGACCGGCACCGCAGCTTGCGGAGCAACAGAAGGCCGGGGGTCTGAGTGCCGTGACCGGGCAACCAGGACGTCCGCCTCTAACGCCACGACCAGCTCGACGCCGCCTGCTACGCGAGTATTGGACAGAATCATCGCCTCTGACCCCACCTCCTCACGTACCATCCGCATCGCCTGGCTCATATCAGGAGCAAAAAAACGCCTTACTTTCATTTTGCCCCCTTAACCCTGTAGGTTTGGATCATCGTTATCACCTGTTCACCTAACCACCGACCGACGCCACTATCGTGACCTGCTTATTTTCCGGAACTTCCTGGTACGACAGCACCGACACCGGCTGGGTACCGTAACGAACAAACTTGGCCATCAACGGCCTTATCGGTGCGGCTACCAGCAGCACCGCCGGCTTACCCTCCGCCTCGAGGCGCGCGGCAGACTCCTCCAGAGTACGCTGTAACCGTTCTGCCATACCCGGTTCCAACGCCAGACCTTCGCTGACCCCCGACTGCTGACTCTGCTGAAATGACTGCAGCAACAACTGCTCCAACTTAGGATCCAGCGTCATCACCGGTAACTCCTGGACGTTACCGTAGATCTCTTGAATCATCAGCCGCGAGAGCGCGACTCGGACGGAGGCGATCAGGGCGACAACATCTTGACTGAGCGCGGAGGACTCCGTCAAATTCTCGGCGATGGTACGTATATCACGAATAGGGACCTGCTCTTTCAACAACCCCTGCATCACTTTTAGCAGGCTGCTGATGGACAGTTTATTGGGTAACTCTTCGGCAAGCTTTGGCGAACTCTTGGCCAGCAGATCCAACAGCCGCTGCACCTCCTCATGCCCCAGCAACTCGTGCGAATGACTCGACATCACCTGATTAAGATGGGTCGCCACGACGGTACTGGCATCGACGACCGTATAACCCAGGGTCTGCGCATGCTCTTTCTGACTCGGCTCGATCCAGACTGCCGCCAGCCCAAACGCGGGGTCTTTACCCTCAATACCCTTCACCTTGCCGAACACCTGCCCCGGGTTGATCGCCAGCTCCCGATCCGGGTAGACCTCCGCCTCGCCGGAGGTTACCCCCATCAGGGTGATACGGTACGCACCGGGCATCAGATCCAGATTGTCGCGAATATGAACCGAGGGCACCAGGAAACCCAGATCCTGCGACAGCTTCTTACGCACCCCGCGAATCCGCCCCAGCAACTGACCGCCCTGAGCCCTATCCACCATAGGGATCAGGCGATAACCGACCTCCAGACCTACCATATCCACCGGGCTCACATCATCCCAACCCAGCTCCTGAGGTGCCGCATTAAGCTCTGTCTCCGGCTCATTGACCTCAGGCGCAACCAACGCCTGAGCGTCGCGCTCCCGGTTGCGCTGCATGATCCAGTAAGAACCCCCGGCCGCCGCACTCCCCAGCCCGAGAAACACCAGATGCGGCATGCCGGGCACCAGCCCCATCGCTATCAGAATCCCCGCCGATATGCCCAGCGCCTTGGGGGCCGAGAACATCTGCTCAAGCACCTGCCCCCCCATATCCTCGGACGTATTCACCCGGGTGACCATGATGGCGGCCGTGGTCGATAACAGTAGCGAAGGGATCTGAGCAACCAGGCCATCACCGATAGTCAGCAGGGAATAAAAGCGCACCGCGGTTTCGAAATCCAGACCGTGCTGCGCCATCCCTATACCCAGACCCCCGAAGATATTAATCACCAGGATCATGATGCCTGCCACCGCATCGCCGCGAACGAACTTGCTGGCACCATCCATCGAGCCGTAGAAATCGGCCTCCTGGGTCACCTCGCTACGCCGCGTCTTAGCTTCCTCCTGTCCGATCAGCCCGGCATTCAGATCAGCATCGATCGCCATCTGCTTGCCCGGCATCGCATCCAGGGTAAAGCGCGCACTCACCTCCGCGATCCGCCCGGCACCCTTGGTCACCACCACGAAGTTGATAATCACCAGGATCGCAAACACGATCAGGCCGACCACATAGTTACCGCCGATCACGACCTCGCCAAAAG
Source organism: Motiliproteus sp. (assembly GCA_047633175.1). Lineage (GTDB taxonomy): Bacteria > Pseudomonadota > Gammaproteobacteria > Pseudomonadales > Balneatricaceae > Motiliproteus. Next base: position 290,465 of record JBLIEQ010000001.1, read on the forward strand.
CCTCGATCACCTTCCCCGCCGCATCTCCGCCTTTATGCCCCTCAAGCAGCACGACACGAGTGGAGGCCACATTCAGCGAGAGTCGCAGCAGCGTCGTTACCAGCAGAATGGTCGGAAACACCGCAAAATCGAGCGGCCGCAGGCTATACACACCCACCAGCAGCACCACGAGCGACAGGGCGATATTAAAGGTAAACAGCAGATCGAGCAGAAAGGGCGGCATGGGCAACGTCACCATTGCCAGCACCAGCATCAGCAACAGCGGAATCCCCAGATTACCCTGGGTTAGGACTCGTAAATTATTGACCAGTACCGCTCGTTGCAACTGGGTGCGCCCGCCTATTAGAACCATCGATCCAGACCGGTGCCATTTTTATGACGCCGGATCTCGTGTAATCCTAATAGAATGCAAAAAGCCTGCCATGTGAGGGTTTTTTGACGCGCGCAGACTCAGGCGCAGGCCTATGGGTCAGGATTTTATAACTTCAGGAAATGCGGAAAACAGATTTGTCCCCATTTCCGCTGTGGGTCGGAATTCATTTCGACAAGGCTAGCAAGGTGCTAGCCCCTTCTTCCCTGGTACTGAGGCGCTTACTTAGCCCTGGGCAGCGTCTGTGAGCTTACTCAGTCTGGCGACCACATCGGGTGCGGCGCGGAGACGAAAGAAGGCACCCGCCGTATCTGCGCGCTCTTCAAGCACGTCGCAGAAGGCGAAGATCTCGCCGCGCAACTCCTGTGCCGACCAGGGTAAAAAAATCTCGGATTCAATCAGGTCCTGTTGAACAACCCGCACTATCGCTTGATGCAACGCGGCTATATCGTCCGTATTACGGGCGCTAAGAACAATACAGTCGGGGTATTTGGCGTGCAGTTCCGCGGTACGCTCCTCTTGTGACACGGCGTCGTTCAGATAGTCGATCTTATTGAACACTCGAATGCGCGGCACCGTATCGGCACCAATCTCGGCCAATACTTTGTCGGTGACTTCGAGCTGCGCCTCAAATCCGGGGTCGCCCGCGTCGATAACATGCAGCAACAAGGAGGCGTTAAGAGCTTCGTCCAATGTTGACTTGAACGAGGCAACCAATCCGTGGGGCAGGTTTTTGATAAAACCAACCGTATCACTCACCAATACCTTAGGCACCGTCTCCGGTTGCAGGGTGCGTATCTTGGTGTCCAGCGTGGCAAACAGTTTATTGGCTACCAGCGCCTCCTTGCCCGTCAAGGCGCGCATCAGGGTCGATTTGCCGGCGTTGGTATAACCGACCAGCGCCACCTGAGCCAGCCCCGCCTGCTCCTGGCGCTGTGATCGCTGGGTATCGCGATTCGCCTCCATGACATCGATCTCTTTCTGCAGCTCGGCAATACGATCACGCACCTTACGACTGTCCATCTGGCTCCGTGACTGTCCCGTACCGCGGCCACCCGCGCCGCTGCGCTGCCGTCCAGTCGGTCCGGCGCGCTTGGCCGCCTCACGCAGCCGCGGCGCCATATAGGTCAGCCGCGCAATCTCAACCTGCACCCTTGCTGCGTGGGAGCTGGCGTTGCGATGAAAAATCTCGAGGATGACCACCGTGCGATCCATTACCTCGCAACCGACTTCAACTTCAAGATTGAGCGCCTGGGACGGCGAGATCTCATGGTCGACCAGAATATACTCGATTGAATCAGTAGCCTCCATCGGATCAGCCTGTGACGATGGTTCCGGGGCGGCTCGCTGGTCTTCGATGAACTGTCGTATCTCATCCCGTTTGCCGACGCCCATATACGCCGTCGGGTCGAAAGACGAACGCTTTTGGGTAAACTGACCGACCACCTCCAGCCCCAGGGTCTTTGCCAGGTCAGCCAACTCGGCCAACGATGACTCGAATTCAACATCGCTAACATTGTCTAATTGCACTGCGACGATCAGCGCACGCGGAAGGCATGGTTTTTCGGTGTTTGGCATGGGGTGACTACTCATGGATGGGCACGGACTTCAAAAGCGGACTCAAAAATAGCCTAACACGACCGGCCCTGTACACAACCCCTTAGCCGAGCGGTCGGCGGGCTCAGGCTTCTCAGCGGGGCCAGGCTTTCATGACGTAAGACTGGGATGCATCCCCGCCTACCGCGCCCTCTGTGCGTGAAAATATATCTGCCCCCATTCCCGCAAGATCCACCCATCTTTTAACAACGTGACATAATGATACATTAGTGATACATATATTATATAATTCAATGTGGTACATATTTAAAGAAAAGTTCACTCCGTTTAACACCCCAAACTTGCCTTAGCCGATCAGCCTCTGCCCATATCATTCAATGATCAGTCTATTAACATTCAAAAAGTAACATTGAAAAAGGATTTAAGCACCATGTCAGCTCTTAAACCTGCGTCCCTCGTACTGGTTGGCCTCTTTGCCAGCGGCACCGTCCATGCGGAAAATAGCCTCACTTTCATAGAGCCTCAGGAAAACTGGCAATACACCGAGGGCTATGGCATGAGCGCGGATGGCTCGGTGGTGGTGGGTTCTGGCTATACCAACTCAGACCAACAAGCCTTCCGCTGGACACAAGACAGCTTCGTCGGTTTAGGGGATTTCGAGGGCGGGGATTTTTCTAGCTATGCCTATGGCGTTAGTGCGAATGGCGCGGTGGTGGTGGGTCAAGGCAGCACCAGCAATGGCAGCGAAGCCTTCCGCTGGACAGCCGAGGACGGCATGGTCGGCTTAGGTGGGTATAATAGCTCCGCCAAGGCTGTCAGTGCGGATGGCTCTGTGGTGGTGGGTTCCTATGACGATTATAGTGATAACTCACAAGCCTTCCGCTGGACAAAAGACGGCATGGTCGATCTAGTTTACTTCGCTGCAGGAGATTACTATAGCAGCGCCTCAGACGTCAGTGCAGATGGCTCTGTGGTGGTGGGTAACAGTGGCAGTTATTATTTTTCATCTGCCGTCATCTGGAAAGAAGATGGCAGCATGGTCCACTTAGGGGTATTACCTGGCGGGTCTTACGGTGGCAGCGCCAATGCTGTCAGCGCGGATGGCACGGTGGTGGTGGGTCAAAGTGACAACGGCAATGGCAACGAGGCCTTCCGCTGGACCGCCGAGGACGGCATGGTCGGCTTAGGCATGTTGGATACAGCGACATCAGGCTATGCCATGGATGTGAGTGCGGATGGCGCGGTGGTAGTGGGTACCAATAATACCACCGATGGCTCAGTGGCCTTTCGCTGGACACCCGAGGGCGGCATGGTGAGCGTCGTCGACTGGTTGGACAGCGCCAGTATAGATACCACAGGACTTCCTAGGATCAGCAGGGCAACGGCAGTGAGTGACGATGGTTATACCCTGCTGGGTAATGCCGGGAGTGCTGGAGCCTTTATAGCCAGAGCAGGCGCTCCCGAAGCTTCTGGGATTGTAGTGCTCGAAGACCTAAGCCAGAGCATGAGCCAGGCGCATTCCACCAGCAGCCAGATGGCAAGCTTAACGGGCGTCATGCTCAATGGCGCACACCATAGAACCCTCAGCGACATGGCGGTGGGCAATGGCCGCAATTGCGCCTGGGTGAGCGGTGATCTGGGCGCTAACTGGGGGCAACAGCGGGGCGCTTCCGGCTTAGCCGAGGTTGGCGTTTGTCGTGATCTGAGTGAACAGGGTATCCGTATCGGTGCCGGGGTGGGTGTTAGCTTTGCTAATCTGCGTCTGGCCAACGAGGGTCGTAATAAACTTGCAGGCCAGTACGCCGTTGCTGAACTCGATTGGCAAATGCCCGACAGTCCTCTGCTCTTGTCTGTGCTGGGCAGTTATGGCCAGTGGGACGCAGAGCTGACACGGGGCTATGCGGTCGCAGGTACGACAACCTCGAAAGGGGAAACCGATATTAATGCCTATGCCCTTAGAACCCGGCTCGACTGGCAAGACGCGTTCAACATAGGCCAGATGAGCGTTAGTCCTCGCATTGCCTATACGGTACTGCACACCAAGATTGACGGCTATCAAGAACAAGGCGGCTCTGCGCCTGCCAACTTCCAGGACCAAAGCCACCGCGGCCAAGAGTTACGTCTAGGCTTCACCGGCGAATACCCGTTCAATCATAAAACCACCCTGCTCGGTCATCTGGAAGCCGTGCACCGCTTTGATAGTAACGCCGCCAGTATTAGTGGCAACATCAATGCATTAGGCGCCGGCGTAGGTTTTAGCCAGGCAGGGAATGCTATTGAGCAGAACTGGGGCCGCCTGGGTGCCGAAGTCAATTATCAACTAACAGCAACCAGCCGTATCAGCGCCAGCAGCTTTATCGCCACTAGAGGGGAAGACGCGGATGCCACCGCCGCCATCAGCGTACAGTTTGCATTTTAAAGGTGCTGTTCCCGTTAGTTGTTGCGGCAGTTAATTGGGGGGGGGCTCAGCCTCCTATATCAGTGGATCTCCTGATAAATATTTCTACCCCGAGACCAGACGCTGTTAACGGCCCACCGCGCCTTATCAATCAATACAATATCGGCATCTTTCCCCACCGCAATCTGACCTTTCTGAGAAAGATCGAGAATCCTGGCCGGATTGACAGTGACACAGGGAAGTACCTGCTCGAGAGGAATGCCCAGGTCGACTACCGACTGACGAAGCACTTTGAAGAGGCTGGAGATCTCACCCGCTTTGAGGCCCACCAGGCGACCCTTGGCATCGAATTCTGGCAGGCTGGCGTTGGCATCCGAGCTGAAGCTAATCTGAGACACCGGTAGATCCCGGTGGATGGCCCTGTCCAGAGCCTCGGCACAGGCAATCCAGCCCTGGGCAAGGAGTTCAGGGGGAGTGCTGGCCGTAAAATCGATCATGCCACCGCGCTGAATAAAGTCAAAGCCGGCCTCAAGCAAGGACTCAGTCCGGTTGATATGGGTGGGGTAAAACTGTTGTATGGGCAGATCTGTTTGCGCGACCACCCGATTAATCAGGTTTAACTGTTCTTTACCATCGCCAAGATGGCAATACACGATGCCTTTTTTGCCCGCGATCATTCCGGCGACTCGCGCCTCAGAGGTGACTCGGGCCAGCTCATGCACGCTTAACTGAGACCCACGGTGATCGGCGATGGCGATCTCACCCACACCCAGAATTTCTGGGATATAAATAATGTCTGTGCTGATGGCTCCGGTTAGCGTCGTTGCCGGAAAATGATACGACCCTGTGTAGAAATAGGTCGTCAAGCCTTGTTCGGAGAGTTCCCGGGATTTAGCGAGCAGATTAGAGAGCGTCCGGGTGACCGCGTCGGTACCCAACGCACCCACCATCGTCGTGGTTCCAGAGGAGGCCGCTTCTGCGAAGTTCAACTCTGGGGTTCGAGTGGTAAAGCCGCCTTCACCGCCTCCCCCGCAGAAATGCACCAGACTATCGACAAAACCCGGCACGGCGATGAGGCCTTGCGCATCATAGCTGTTGAGATAAGGCCCGACGGGCAGCCTGTCCTTCGGATCAAGAATGGCCAGAATGCGTTCGCCGGCAACAAGCAGGTGCTTTATCCCAAGTGGCTGAGGGCTATAAAGATCGACATTTTTAATCAGGGTGAGCATAGAGATCTGTCCAACATGGGGTCAGGCTTTCATAATTTGATATTATTTATGATAAGAGAATAAGGGGGCGCTGGCTTGTGCAGGTTCGCACCAATAATTGCCGGGATTCCATCCCAGCCTACCGCGCTACAGGGCCTTATAATAAAGGCCGAATCAATCGTGCTTCAACTCATCGGGAATCGCGTAATCGTCAGGCTGACCCGGCTTGGGGGCACGCCGCGCGCGGTATTCGCGCAGCTGGTAAACGTAGGCGAGCACCTGCGCCACCGCCATATAGAGGCCTTCGGGAATCTCGGCATCAAGCTTGGTATTAAAGTAGATCGCCCGCGCCAAGGGGGGAGCGATCAGCATCGGAATATCATGCGCCACGGCGATTTCCCTGATTTTCAGCGCGGTCTGATCGACGCCCTTGGCGATCAGCATGGGGGCTCCTGCCCCCCCTTCACTGTACTTCAGGGCGACAGAATAGTGCTCGGGGTTGGTGATAATGACGTCCGCCTTGGGCACTTCGCTCATCATCCGTCGTTGTGACATCTCATACTGCAACTGCCGGATACGCCCTTTGACCTCGGGCTTACCCTCGGTGTTTTTCATCTCATCCTTGACCTCTTGCAGGGTCATCTTGAGCTTTTTATTATGATCGTGTAGTTGAAAGGGGATATCTACCGCCGCGATCAGGATCATAGTGGCGCACATCCACAGGATGGCCCAACTCAGCACATCCAGGCCATGGCGCATCGCCGGTACCATCTGTTCATTGCCGATGCTGAGCAGGTCCGGCTGCTGCATCAATAGAATCACCACACAGAGCGACCCTACCACCAGAAATTTCGCTAGGGCTTTAATCAATTCAATCAGCGCCTTAAGCGCAAACATCCGTTTGAGTCCGGCCAGCGGATTCATCCGGCTGGCCTTGGGCGCCATCGCCTTCATACTGAAGTTCCAGCCGCCCAGTGCTATAGGGCCGATAATAGCCGCGATAAAAACCACCGCATAAAAAGCCATAACTGCCCACAGCATCTCGGTCACCGCCGCTCCCAGATGCTCGAACATCATCGCCGGATCAAACAGATCGCGCCGATCAAGATCGAAATTTCTGCGCATCACGCGCTCCAGACCGAGTCCGATCCGCGGTCCAAACACCATCAAACCAATCGCAGCCGCCAGCAGCAATACGGTGGTGGTCAGCTCCTTAGAGCGGGCTATATCGCCCTTGTCTTTCGCGTCCTTAAGACGCTTGGCCGTGGGCTCTTCTGTTTTTTCCTGACCTGTTTCTTCTTCAGCCATAACTAAGTAGCCCGCTCTTTAGAGCGAGCAATATCCCGCTCTTCATTTCTTTCGCGTCCTTAAGACGCTTGGCCGTGGGCTCTTCTGTTTTTTCCTGACCTGTTTCTTCTTCAGCCATGCTATAGAATCAACTCGGTTTTTTCCTGATCCGTTTTTTCTACTTCAGCCATGTTAGGAGGCTCCCACCAACAGACGGCTGACGTAGCTCAGCACCTGCTCTGACAGGAGCTGGTACTGGCCCAGGAATCCTCCCAGGCTGACCCAGGTAATAAACAGGCCGAACAGCATGGTAAAAGGAAAGCCGATGGCGAAGATATTCAGCTGGGGGGCGGCCTTGGTCATGATGCCGAAGGCAAAATTGACGATCAGCAGCGCGATCACCGCTGGCAGGGCCAGCAGCAGCCCACCGGCAAACATCCAGCTGCCCGCCGATGCGACCTGCCATAGCACGGAACCGGGCAACGTCTCTCCGACCGGCAGCATATAAAAACTACCGACGATCACATCGATCAGCACCAGATGACCGTCCATTGCCAGAAACAGCATCATCACCAACATCAGATACAGCTGCGATAGCACCACCACCGTGACCCCGTTCGTCGGATCTGAGGTAGACGCGAACCCTAAACCCATCTGCGATGAGATCAGCTGGGCGGCGACAATAAACACCTGAAACAGTACCTGGACGATAAAACCCAGCGCAGTCCCTATCAGCATCTGCTGCACCACGATCATAAAGGCCGCAGGGGAAAGCCCCTCATAGACAGGCATCGGCGGCAGCAGGGGGGCGACCAGCATAGTGACTACCACCGCCAGCCCCAACCGAATCCGTGCAGGCACCAGCTGGGTACCCAATACCGGCACCGCCATAAAGAAGCTAGTGATTCTAAACAGCGGCCACATAAAGCGATTCATCCACTCCACCAGTTCGGGAATACTCAGCTCAAGCATGCGCTAACCCGGCCGATCAGCAGGGAGAGGCAGTGACGCTGGACGCTCTGGGATAGCTGGTTTAATCATTGCCCTAACCGATCAGAAAGGGGATGTTGTAGAAGAGGAAATTGAAATAATCGGTGATCTCGGAAACGATCCAGGGCCCCGTCCACATCAGAGTCGCGATGGTCATCAGAAAGCGCGGTAAAAAACTCAGGGTCTGCTCATTAATCTGCGTGGCCGCCTGAAAGGTTGCGATCAACAAACCCAATAGCAGACTGGGCACGATCAGCACCGCGACGATCACGATGATCAGAAAGAAGGCTTCCCGATACAGATCCAATACCACTTCGGGCGTCATATCAGCCTCCTCAGGTGCCGAAACTGGCGGCCAGGGTGCCGATAACCATCGCCCAACCATCGACCAGCACAAACAGCATTATCTTAAACGGCAACGAGATAATGACCGGTGATAACATCATCATCCCCATCGCCATCAACACACTGGCGACCACCATATCGATAATCAAAAACGGGATATACAGCATAAAACCGATCTGGAACGCGGTCTTCAGCTCACTGGTCACAAACGCGGGCACCAGAATACTCAGCGGCAGATCTTCAGGCGACTGGAAGGGCCCTCGTCCCGAGATCCGCACAAACAGGGCGACATCGTTCTCGCGCGTCTGCCTGAGCATAAAACTATGAAAAGGCTGTACCGCAGCCTCAAGTGTCTCGAGCGTGGTCAGCTCCTCATTCAGATAGGGCTGTACCGCCTCGGCATTCACCCGCTCCAACACCGGCGTCATAATAAAGAACGTCAGAAACAGCGCCAGCCCGACCATGATCTGGTTCGAGGGTGTCGACTGCAACCCCAGTGCCTGACGCAGGATAGCGAAGACGATGATGATGCGCGTAAAGGAGGTCATCATCATGATGATCGCCGGCAGGAACGTCAGCATCGTCATCAGGATAAGAATCTGCAGCGTTACCGAGTAGTTTTGCGAACCATCGGCACCCGTGGTGAGCGTCACCGCCTCGATACCACCCGGCGCGGCCAGGGCCACAGCAGATAGCAGCGCCAGAAGCACAGCCAGCGCCCCCCTGATCATTAATCTCCCAAATACCCCGTTTTTAAACATCGGCAGCGCCATCGCTCGAGTCCCCGGTCGACGACTTAGCCTTGGCCTTAGCGCGCTGCAACCACTGAGCGAAGGGAGGATGGGTCGCCGCAGGCACCTCAATCAGCGGTTCTTCAAAGCTCTGCAGCAGATTCACGCGCCCTGGCGCCACCCCCAGCAGTAACTGCTGGGAACCGGCCTGCACCAGCACCACACGTTCACGGGTACTCAGGGGCAGGGTTGCAACGACCCTGAGTCCCTGCTGCGAAAAACCGCCCGCCACCCCCGTGCGCCGCACCAGCCAGGCAAGCCCCATAAAGATGAGTAATACCAGCACCAAGCCGGCGAGCAACTGCCCCAGCACTGTAAAATCAAAGCCTTCGACGACCCGGCTGGCCGGCGCCGGTCTGACCAGCGCGACGCTCTTAGCCGCATCAGAAAGAGCAGCACCAGAAACCGCAGCACTGGAAACAGCACTAGAAACAGTACTGGAGACCGCACCGGAAACCGCGCTAAAGACAGGGCTTGACCAGAGCCCGGCGATAAACACTCCGCAGCATCGAATCAACGCAGTTTCCTGATCCGTTCTGATGGACTGACCACATCGGTCAGGCGTATCCCGAAGCGATCATTCACCACCACCACCTCGCCATGGGCGATCAGCGTCCCGTTAACCCGCACATCCAGCGGCTCGCCGGCCAGCCGGTCCAGCTCGATCACCGAGCCCTGACTCAACTGAAGCAGGTTGCGGATAGCGATCTCGGTACTCCCCACTTCCATCGTCAGGCTGACCGGGATATCGAGAATGACATCCAGATCCGGATTATCACTCCCTGACTGCGGTCGTGAATCATCGACCAGTTCATTAAGACCTACCGCCTGGGCCCCAGGCGCGACGTCCTGCTCGGCCATCGCCTGCGCCCAGACATCGTCCTCACCACTGCCCCCTGAGGCTTCCTTGTCCTCTATTGCGGAGGCCCACTCATCCGCCATCGCCTGCTCTTCAGACTTGGGCGTCTCTTTCTTGTCACTCATGCCACAGCACTCTCAAGAAAACTACCTGAATTAGCCACCTGATTCAGCCTCCTGAACCAACCACCTGAACCCGCCATCAACCGACGACGGCTATCTTTTATGCTTAATCTGATCAACGATCTTGGCGGCCAGATTACGCCGCGACAGACCCAGCTTGCACGTGAAGGTCGGCACGCCATTCGCGGTCAGGGTTAACAACTCCGGGACCTCGACCGGTATCACATCACCGACATCCATCTTAAGCACATCGCGCAGGGAGATCGGTCGTTTAGCGACGCACATCTCCAAGTTTACCTGGGCATCCATAATATCTTCACGTAACGCGTTGATCCAACGATCATCTTTATCTTCGGAGTCACTCTGGGTGCCCGCATCCAGGACCTCTCTAATCGGCTCCAACATCGAGTAGGGGATCGTGATATGAAAGTCCCCGCCGCCGCCGTCCAGCTCTATATGAAAGCTGCTGACAACCACCACTTCACTGGGGCTCACGATGTTGGCCATGGACGGGTTGACCTCGGAGTTAACGTATTCAAAATCGACCTTAAACACCGGGCTCCAGGCTTCGCGGAGGTCGATAAAGATCTGGTTTAACATCATCCGTACAATACGGTTTTCGGTCGGTGTAAATTCACGCCCCTCGATCTTAGCGTGACGTCCATCACCACCGAAGAAGTTATCCACCAGTTTAAAGACCAGCTTGGCATCCATAATAAACAGGCTGGTGCCGCGCAGCGGGCGGATCTTGACCAGATTCAAACTGGTCGGAACATACAGGGTATGGACGTACTCGCCAAATTTAAGGATCTGCACCCCGCTGACGGAAACATCAGCACTACGGCGTAACAGATTGAACAGACTGATGCGGGTATATCGGGCAAACCGCTCGTTGATCATCTCCAGAGTCGGCATGCGACCCCGGACGATCCTGTCCTGACTGGTCAGGTCATAGGGGCGTGCGCCCTCGACCTCTTCATCGGCCTCAGTCTCGATATCGCCGTCGTCAACGCCGTGTAGCAGCGCATCGATCTCATCTTGTGACAGTAGGTCTTGAACGCTCATGGCTACTGCAACCTATTGCATCACAAAATTAGTGAAAAAGACTTCTTCGACACCCGGTCGCTGAATCTCCCGCTGCAAGATCTCCTGGATCGTTTGCCCCGATTCCTGGCGCAGCCGCTCTTTGCCTGCGGCCGTCTGGAGTTCGCTAAAGTTCTGGCTGGAATAGAGCCTCGACAACTCATGGATCACCAGCGGCATATGCGTGGCTAACGCATCGGCAATGCTCTGTTCACGGGTCATCGCTTCGGCATAGATCTGCAGGAAACGCTGACGACCGCTCTTCTCCGGCAGGTTAGCGATAAAAGAGGGTTTGCCGCCCAGGGTCCGCAGTTTGACGTAGATCGCCTCCTGACGAACCTCCACAACCGGCTCCGAGCCTTCGGACCCCGAGTTCGCGCCAAACAAAAACCAGGCAGCAGCGGCCGCTCCTACCAACAAGACGACCACGGCCCCGATAATGATCAATAATTTAGGCGATATTTTTTTACTCTTTTCCGACCCCTCTTCAGGGTTTATCTCTTCAGCCATAACATCCTCAAACCTACATCTATGCCTCTGACAGAGACCTTGTTTGAACTCCAGCCTACCTTCGCAAACCGGCAACTATAGCATAAAACCTGCATCCGCCAGCAGCAGGGGTCACGCGTAATAATCGACCAGGGCTACGGAATTTTGCACTAATGACAGGCTTTCCGACTGCTGACCATTGCTATCTGACTCGGCACCTGCGATCCCGGTATCCGCCTGGCTTTCATCGTTGGCACTCCGGGATCCGGACTGATCCGATACATCGGTCTGACCTAATTGCAGCCCGCCTTCGGCCAGCATCTCACGCAACCTTGGCATCTGCTGCTCCAGCACCTCACGCACATGCGCATGGGGGCTGACGAAGCTCAGACTGGTCTGATCACCCTGAAGAGTCAGCCTGACCCTGAGACTCCCCAGCTCCGGCGGATCGAGCCGCAACTCCGCGGTGCTGATATTTTGCCCCGCCATCATACTGATCCGTTCCGAGGCGGCAGGCGTCCAGGCCTGGCTCCCAAAACGCTGGCCGAACCCAGGCTGCGCCGCAGCCACGCTCGGTGCCGCACTTGTTGCCTGATATGCCTGTTGCAACTGCGCCAAGCTGGCAGACGGGTTAGCCGCGGAGAGTGCTGTCGACTCTCCCCGTTCTGCGACCCGCTGTGAGTTCAGCATCCCCTTTACGGCTGCTTCGCTCTGCGCCAGTTTCTGCCCCTGTGCGAAAACGCTGTCGCGCAGCTCCTGCCAGCGTGCCAAACCCTGTTCCCGGACCTCCTGATGCGAACCCGCCTCTCCGCGCGGATCCAGTCCTGCAGCGGACTCCGCTCCGGCGCCCGTAAGAATCCTGCTTGCCGGCTGAGCCTCCTGGGTCGCCGAACTGCGACTGCCGGCGCCCGATGGCTCCACAGCCGCTACCGCTTTTCTGGCCTGAGCGCTGACTGTGGCAGCTGCAATCCGTGCCTGCTCCAGGGAGACTCTCCCGACAGCAGGGTCGATACCCACCCGAGATTCCTCTGCACCGGCCTCATTGGCGGCTAAAGCCTCCTTTGCAACCCCGGATCGATTACGTAATTTTTCTGCCAGCTGCAGCAACGCCTCGCCTGAGCCAGCATCGACACTCTGCTCTGTCTGATCCACAGCTCCGATAGTGCGCATCAATTCCAACAGGGCTGCTGCAGGCCCATCGGCCTGATCCGCAGGCGTCAGTTCGCCCTGCAGCTGCTCCGCAAATTCGACCAGGTCATCCAACAGCTCCGGCGGCAACGCCTCACCGTCTTGCGGCAAGAGGGGGCCGTCTGCCTGACCTTGAGTCTTATCGACCAGCGCCTGTAATTGCTGCATGATCTGCTCAAAAAGCGGATCCTCTCCACCGGCAGCCTGCCCTGTGGCGCCGGAGCGCTGCGCGGCCTGGGGCGCTGCGGCTTGAGGTGCTGCGGCCGTCATCATCGACATCGAAGCCATCTAACTCTCCTAATAAGCCTACCCTGAATGAAGTTATCCAACCTTCTTCTCTAACACTTATCTAACACTCATCCAACACGTTCTATCCAGAGGTCTTGCAAGGACGGGGCCAAGCCTGACGACCAGGGGACACCGCACTTAATCGCGTCGGGGGCGTAACAGGGCCAGTTCATCCATCTGTCGCTGCAGCTGCTTATCTTCCTTCCGCTGCTCCTGCTGCCGGGTGCGCTGAACCAGGGACTCCAGGGCGCGTTCTCGTCCACGGGCCATCTGCCAGGCCTGCTTGGTATAGGTTAGCGTCTGCTCACAAAATTCTATCTGTTTGTGTTGCTGCTCCAGCGCATCGACCAGCCGCTGCTTGAAGGATTGCAGCCGCTGCAGCTTCTCGATAGTCACCCCTGCCTGGCCCGTTTTCAGCAGATCGTGCTGGTACTCCTGCAGATACACCTGCAACTGCTGCAACTTCTGTTGCTCCGCCAGTAGCTGCTGCTGCGCCTGACCCAGCTGCAGCTCGGCCTGTTTTTTGCGCTGCTCCGCCAGACTCTGAACCGGCTGCAAGCGTCGAGATTTTTTCATCAGCTACTCCGGATCCGCTACTTGGGGGGACGCTTGAGCGCGAGGTTCGCCTGCTTGGGATCTGGGACCACCGGGTTTAATACCTGGTGCAGCTTCTGCACACTATCGCCAAAGCTGACCTTCTCATCGAGCCCCTGCTGCAGGAAGGCACGGAAATGCGGCACCCGCTCTATCGCTCGATCTATCTCAGGATCAGAGCCGGGCTGATAGGCTCCGACACTGATCAGGTCGCGGTTCTGCGAATAACGGGAATAGATCTGCTTAAGCCGTTGCGCCATCCCCAGATGCTGCGCCGACACCACCTGTGGCATCGCTCGACTGATAGAGGCCTCGACATCGATCGCCGGATAGTGCCCCTCTTCTGCCAACTGTCGCGACAGCACGACATGACCATCCAGGATGGCTCGCGCCGCATCGGCAATCGGATCCTGCTGGTCATCACCCTCTGTCAGCACCGTATAGAATGCGGTAATAGAACCGCTGCCCTCGGCACCATTGCCGGCCCGCTCTACCAGTTTCGGCAGCCGTGCAAACACCGAGGGCGGGTAGCCCTTGGTCGCCGGCGGCTCTCCTACCGCCAGGGCGATCTCGCGCTGCGCCTGGGCGTAACGGGTCAGCGAATCCATCAGCAACAACACGTTCTTACCCTGATCGCGAAAGTGTTCGGCGATGCGCGATGCCAGCTCCGAGGCACGCAACCGCATCAACGGCGAGTCATCGGCCGGGGACGCCACCACCACAGCCCGGGCCAGGCCCTTCTTACCCAGGCTATGATCGATAAACTCCTTGACCTCACGACCCCGCTCTCCGATCAGCCCGACCACAATGATATCGGCCTCGGTAAAACGGGTCATCATTCCCAGCAGCACACTCTTGCCGACGCCAGAGCCTGCAAACAAGCCCATCCGCTGGCCTCGGCCGACGGTCAGCAGCGCATTGATCGCCTTGATGCCGACATCCAGGGTCTTGTGTATCGGTTGACGTGACAGAGGATTGATTTGCGGACCTCGCAGCCCTACTTCCGCCTCTGTCAGCAGCGGCCCTTTACCATCGAGCGGCTGGCCCGAGCCATTCAGCACCCGACCCAGCAACTGCGGCCCTACAGGCACGTTGCTGCTGCCGCTCATCGGCACAACCCTGGCTCCCGGATAAAGCCCCTCTACCGGCACCAGCGGCATCAGATAGAGCGTATCATTGCCAAAACCAACAACCTCGGCTTCGACCTGGGTATCGGCATCGACCTCGATTCGACAATAGCTGCCGACCGCCAGCCTCAGACCCCGCGCTTCCAGAGTCAGGCCGACCAGTCGGGTGATGCGCCCCTCAACCTGCGGTGACGGCGAGCGCAGTGGCAGACGACTGCGGTTCTGCAGGCGCTCAACCAGCGATAACATCAGACCCACCTTTAAAAGCTTCTTTCCCCACCAGCAGCTGCTCTACCACCTGCTCTACCTGGGTAAAGCGCAAGCGTTTTTCTACTGTATGCCCCAAGAGAGTTCCCAAGAAAGTTCCCAAGAAAGTTCCCAAGAGAGGGTCGAGAAAACTGCTCTCCCACCGCACCCGTAGAAGTTCAATCAGCGACAGCATCTTTGGCCCCCACCAGCAGTTGCTCTACTACCTGGGTAAAGCGTTTTTCTACGGTGAAGTCTAGGAAACTGCACTCCCCCCGTACCCGTATTCCGCCGCGTGTGAGCAGCGGATCGACCACGATCTCCCAAGGGGCCCGCTCCTGCTGACTAAGCTCTCGTAACAGGGCCTCATCATCGGCATGTACAAAAAAACACAGCTGCTGCGCCTGCTGCGGTAAGGCATCCAGCGACTCTTTCAGCGCCTGGCGCAACAACTCAGGACGCGTGGCCAGCTCCTGCTTAGTGACCGCCTCGGCAGTATCGACCACCAGCCTCAGCAATGCCTGCTCGAGCCCCTCAATCTGCTGCTCCAGAGGACTCTGCATCGCCTCCAGCATCGACTGCAAACGCGCCTTAAGTTCATTGATTTCGGCTTCGCCTCGCTGGTAGCCCGCCTTATAACCCACAGCCTTTCCCGTTTCAGCCCCCTTCTGATGACCCTCTCTGCGCCCTTCTGCCAGACCCTGGGTACGCCCCTGCTGCTGGGCCTGGGCGCGAAGCTTATCCATCTGCGCCACGGTCATAGGCCCCGAACTGACCGGCACACTGGCGCGCGAAGCCTTGGGGGAATCCTGCTGCTCATTAAAAGGGGAGCGAACCACGTGGGCGCCAGCAACCTGAGGAAATGCCCAGGCGGTCAGCGGCGGAAGATCGCGAGCGGATATCAAGTCGTCGGGTTTGTCTTTATTGCCCACTACTACCTCGATTCGACCCCGAAGAGTCACTGGCAGGCCGCTGAAAACCACCTGCCTTACTAATACATTTCATAACTATTCAGCATATGCATCGACATGAAATTATGGAGCATTTGTTCCAAGAGACGCCGTGCTTATATATATATGGACCGATCCCTGTAGGCTTCGCTTTGGCTTCCTTGCCAAAGAGACTCTTTCCACAAACACTCCATAATTAATATAATAGCGAAAATAGCTGTACTGAACCGTGACTACCTTTCTACAACCCGGGCGGCGTCCCTGGAGGCTGTGCTGCCCGGTCAGACCATCGCAGCGCCGCCGCCACCCAGCACCAGTTCGCCTTCATCGGCCAACCGTCGGGCCACGACCAGGATCTCTTTCTGCGCTTTTTCAACATCACTGACCTTCACCGGCGGTGCCGCTTCCAGATCATCGCGCAATAACTCTGCAGCCCGCTTGGACATGTTCTTGAACACCTTCTCCTGCAGCGCGGTATCGGCCCCTTTCAGCGCCAGGATCAGGATGTCCGTCGAGATCTCGCGAAGGATGACCTGGATACCCCGATCATCGACGTCCGCGAGGTTCGCAAACACAAACATCAGATCCCTGATCTCGTTGCCAAGATCCTCATCCACCTCATTGATCGATTCCATCACCGCGGACTCGGTCGAGGTATCAAAAAAGTTCATAATATCCGCCACCACCTTAATCCCGCCCATGTTGGTCGTCTTAGTGGAGCCCGCACCCGAGAATTGACGCTCCAGAATATCATTGAGTTCCTTCAGGGCATTCGGCTGAACCGTTTCCAGGGCTGCGATGCGCATCAGAATATCCAGGCGCACACGCTCGTCGAAGTAGCTCATCACCTCTGCGGCCTGATCGCTATCGAGATACGAGACCACGATCGCCTGGATCTGGGGATGCTCGTAGCGAATCACATCGGCGACCTGACGCGCCTCCATCCATTTAAGCGTATCGAGTCCGCGGGTATTTCCGCCTTCCAGAATCCGGTCTATAACACCGGCCGCCTTGTCGGTACCAAGCGCCTGAGTCAGCACCGAACGTATATAGCCATCGGCTCCCACCCCCAGCCCGGTCTGATTACCGGCACTGTTAAGGAAGTCGGTCATTACCATCTCGACATGGTCCTGCTGCACATTCGCCAGCGCGGCCATTGCCCCGCCGATACTCTGCACCTCTTTGGGCCCCATGTGCTTAAGCACCTCGGCCGCATCGCTCTCGCCCATGCTCATCAACAGGACCGCCGAGCGCTCAAGCGCATTTAACTTACGACTACTGCTCATCGGCTAGCCACTGCTTAACAACGTTTGCCACTCTGCCCGGATCCTCAGCCACCAGTGTACGCACGGCATCGATCTGGCGCTGGTAGGAATCATTAGGCCCAGGCAACAGACTCTCACCCGAAACCCCCAGTTCAGACTCCTCTCCAAAGCCCCCGCTTGCGCCCCCGGTTATACCCTCGAGCTCGCCGCCGGAGATCCGATCCGGCGCTGGAGTGGAGCTTGCCAGGTTTTTCAAGATCGGACGCAACACTCCAAACACCAGCACCAACACAAACAACACCGCCCCGCCCTGCTTAAGCAGAGACCAGAACCAGTCCTGCTCCCAGATAGCCACCTCAGGCATCGCCGAGACAGGGTCTGGCTCGGCGAAGGGGGTATTGATCACGTTGACGCTGTCACCCCGCGCCGCCGAATAGCCGACCGCATCACGCACCAACAGTGTCAGTCGCTTGAGGTCGTTCTCATTCCAGGGCCGCCGGGAGACCTCTCCACTGGCCGGATCACGCCGAACCAGGTCATCGACGGCAACCGCGACAGTTAACCGTCGCATACGGCCCTGCTGATGCTTGGTATAGCTGATCGTACGATCCAGTTCGTAGTTGCGCGTAGCCTGAGTGCGCCCACTCTCGCCATTACTCGAGCCGGCAACCGCGGCTGCAGCACCTTGCTCAGGCGCGATTGCAGCACCCGGAGGCTGATTGGCCAATGCACCCGGAACCCCGCCGCCGGCTGCAGAACCCTGACTACTTTCGGTCATGGTCTGCTCCGAACGCAGCGCCGGCAGATCCGGGCTATAGAGTTCATCGGTTTGCTCTACCGAGGTAAAGTCCACATCCGCAGAAACCTCTGCACGGAAGCGCCCCGATCCGACCACCGGGCCCAGAATTCCGCGAACGCGTCCGCTAAGCCGCTCTTCGACCTTGCGAATATAGTCCAGCTGTTTAGCAGCCAGGCCCACATCTTCGTCAATATTACGACTATTTAGCAGCGCGCCTTTCTGATCGACAACCGTCACATCGGCGACCTGTAACTCAGGAATACTGGAGGCCACCAGATTGGCGATCGAGGCGACCTGAATCTTCGTCAGCTCACGGCCCCCATAACGTTCAATAAATACCGACGCCGTGGGTTTACGGGCATCACGCACAAAGACCGAACGCTTGGGCAGCGCCAGGTGCACTCGAGCCGACTTTATCGCCTGCAGGCTCGAAATCGTCCGCGCCAACTCGCCCTCAAGGCCGCGCCGAAAACGAGTTTTCTCCATAAACTGACTGGTACCGAGCGACTGCTCCTTATCCAGCAATTCGAAGCCAACGGTGTTATCACCCCCCAACCCCTCTGCCGCCAGCTTCAGGCGTGCCTGATGAATCTGATCGGCCGCCACCAACAACGCTCCGCTCGAATTATCGATCCGATAGGGAATCTGGCTCCGCTGCAAGGTATCGATAATCTCATTGGCATCGAGATTATTCAGGTCACCCAGCAGCGGCCGATAGGTGGTTTCTTGCGACCAAAGCACGACCGCAAACCCTATAGCCACACTGGCCGCCAAGCCAACCATCAGCCCGATCTGGCGAAAAACGCCCAGCCGGTTAAAACCTGCCGCTGCGCCTAAACCAGTCCCCAGAGAGCCCGTCGTTGCCGGTGCGTTATTTACCGCCACTTAGCCAGCCTCCTGATCAGATCGGCATCTTAGAAATATCTTCGTACGCCGCCACCAGACGGTTACGAACCTGGGTCATCGCCTCAAACGAGATACTGGCTTTCTGCAGCCCGATCATTACCTGAGGGAGATCGACGCTCGGATCGCCCCGCTCATAAGCAGTCGACATTTTTTTGGCGCTCTGCTGGGTTTCATTAACACCATCGACCGCACGCTTGAGCAGCTCACCAAAACCGCCGGCTTTGACCTCACCGACCTCTCCTGGCGCGGCGGCAGACGCGAAGCCACTTAATTCACCCGCCCCCTGCTGAGCCTGAGATTTCAGGGCTCGCATCTGGCTCAGGACATTCTGAATATCAACTCGCTCAGCCATCATCTCGACTCCCCTCCACCCCAGCGCTCAATCAGGTGCCAGTATTCTGGCGCAACTCTTTATAAATAATTAGTTCTGCAGCCCAAACGACAATAAAATGTCACTCCTGCGTGCATTTAACAAAAACCACGTGCCTGGTGCTTAATCTAGCAACCGTACAGCAACAACAAAGCAATAATCAGGCCATACCCTGGCTTTAGAGACGTTTTTTTGTCGCCTGGCTACAGCGATTGATGTTTTATATAAGGGGGGAGGGGAGAAAGAGAGCGCGTGTGGGGAGAAGGAGAGTCAGGAGAGGGGAGCACTCAGCGGAACAGCGCTGCTGCCGACCCACAGGGATCAGGCAGCGCGAGGATGAATCCCCTGCTTGATCGCGTCGCCCGCGCTGCCTCGGCGAGCTTGAGGTCATAGGTCGCTTGCAGATTGAGCCAGGACTGGGCATCACCGCCAAAGTAACGTGCCAGGCGGAGGGCGGTATCTGGCGTTACGATACGTCTTTCTCGGACGATGTCGTTGATACGAGCCGCAGGCACTCGCAGGGCTGTCGCCAGGTCGTTGGCGGACATCTCCAAGGGGAGCAGGTATTCCTCGCGCAGAATCTCGCTGGAGTGGATAGGACGCATTTTATTGATTGCCAAGGAATTCCTCCTCAATGGTAATCCGCTAACTCAACATCTTCGATACCGAAAATAGCTTTTTTGTGGGTTAGCCTTCGGTTTGACAGTTTACTTGCAGCAGAGCGCGAGTTGTCGGACTACTTTCTACCCACAAAACGCCGACCCACAAAAACCGACCCACTGGCGCTCTCAGGGAGAGGGAGAGACACCGTGCTTGAGCCGTATATACATCAGCGCGACGGTGATCGCATCGCCCAGGGCCGTATGGCGCTGCAGAATCGGCAGGTTCAATTTACTGGCGATGGTATCGAAGCGCAGATCGGTGTCCCCTCCTACCGACTTCCACTTGATAATATCGTGATACACATGCGATAGCTCGATCGCCTTATTAGGCAGGCCAAACCCGTAGATCGGACGTAAAAACTTATCCAGCATGCGCAGATCATAGTTGACGTAATAGCCCAGGATAGGGCGGTTACCTACGAACGCCAGCACCTGCGCCAGCGCCTCCTCGAGCTCGACTCCGTCGGAGAGGTCCATTGCCCGGAGCTTATGGATCTTGATCGAGTCGCCGGTCAGGCTCTTAGGCGGCTTGAGCTTAATATCGAGTCGCTCGCTGGTCTTAACGCGCCGACCCTGGATTCTGACCGCGCCGATCGACAGTATCTCCGCCTTGCTGACATCGAGACTGGTCGTCTCACAGTCCAGAGAGACCACCTCATCGCCACGGTAGGGCTCAAACAGGTAGCCATAGGGACCGGCGCGATGCTTTTTCTTTTCTCTATAAATTCTAAATTTACGTAACAATATAATTCTCCGTCTAGCAGACTGTCGGACTTGAGCTGTGTTGCGAGGGAAAGACTGCTTTAAGACAGTTTTCGATCTTTTTTGAGGTTAATAGTGGTTCTATTAGCCGAAAAACAGAGTGTAAAATGGCCCCTCTTTAACTCAAAGAAAGCAGTTTTTCCGCAGTAGAGCAGTGTTAAGTCCGACAGCCTGCTTTACTCTAGCGCTCCAGATGAAACCTCAGAGTCAACGTCTTCTTAAACTCTTTGACCACCTGCAGCGACTCCCGCAGCAGATCCTTATCGAGCCGATTCAGATCATCGGTAAGGATATGATTAGGCGAGTCATTAAAGTCTTCTTGATCCATGCGTTTAAGCTGCTGCGACAACCGGATCTGAATAAAGATCGACAGCGCCTCGGACAGATCCCGTCCCTGCTGTTTCTGCAGTACCCCGGCTTCAACCAGCGCGTCAATGCGCTTAAAGCTGTTCGTTTCTATGACCCTGTTTTGCAACGCCAGGGTGCGCACACCATGTACTATAGGAAAAATTCCGCCTTTCTTAATATCGATCGCATTATCCTTGGTCTTAATCCCGCCAAAGAAGGTCAGTGGTGTATCAAAGGCCAGCGACGCCTTGGCAAAATGGGAGAAAAACAGCTCATTGTCATGCATCTGCCGGAAAAACCAGTTGCGACCGGCCTTAAAGAGCGCTGGATTACCCCCAACCGGCTTGGCATCGACAGCGATGGCCAAATTCATCAGCGCCTCACCATCGGCATCCGTTGCCCAGCGGTTCATCCGATCCGTCCAGTCACCCAGGTGCTGAACCCAGTAGGGGTTCGATACCATGATATTGCCAGGGCATTCGGGATAACCGAATTCGATCAGGGTTCGGGTAAATTTTTCCAGAATCGCCTCACGATCCGGCCAATCCAGGCCATCGCGCATGATTACGGCGTTATCCTGATCGGTCTTCATGATCTGCTCACCGCGCCCCTCGCTACCCATAACGACCAGACAGACATGCGGCAAAATATCATCGGGCACCAGCAGGGTAAACAGTTTGGACATCACCCGCTCATTCATCGCCGCCACCAAATCCATCGCAAACCGAGCCTTAACACCCTGCGAGGCCAGCGAGCGAATCAGGTCATTAAGCCCCAGCGCTGCATGCGACAACCCCTCAATTGAGGAGGCACGCTGAATCCGCAAGCCGATCACATGCGAATGGCTGGAGAAGTGACTGAGCACATCCGTCAGCTCGACGATGCCCTTGAGCTGCCCCTTCTCCATGACCACAACACGCTCTATGTGCTGCAGAGTCATCAGAATCAGGGCATTAAACAGGTAGTCACCCGCCTCGACCGTAATCAGACGATAGCTGGCAATATCGGCCACCGGCGTGGTCAGACTCAGCTCCTTTAACACCACCGCATTCAGCAAATCCGTACCTGTGACGATGCCGTGACGCCCGCCCTTTTTCACCAGCACACAGTCGACATGCTGTTCGCGGATCAGTGCGGTCGTCTCCTTGATGGTCGCCTCTGCCGACACGATCAACGGCTCGCGCATCGTCTCGCCGCCGACCTGAGCAAGCATAAACTCGGCCATCCCCTGATCACCGCCCTGCTGCTCATGGATCTCGGTCTTGGCCGCCAGCGTACGGCTGAAATAATCGCCAAAGCCTGGATTGCTGTAAACCAGCTCGAGCAGTGCCTTGGTCGGCAGGATGTGGACGATAGTCTCCTCTTCTGCGACGAAGTTATGGATCGCCTTGCCCGTCAGCGCCGACCAGGCACCAAAATAATCCTCATTACCGTAATGAACGAACACATGCACATCCGAACCGCCTTTAGAATCGGTTTCACGCACCCTACCCTTGAGAATGATAAACAGCCCCTCCGGTGCTTCGCCGGCCGTGATCAGGCTTTCACCCTTCTGGAAATAACCGATATCGAGACTGTTATTGAGCAGCGCCAGTTCTCTGCTTTCAAGCAAGCTGAAGGGAAGATTACTGGTATTGAATTCCTGAGCCATCGAACCTAACTCCCATTAAATACTCTGCAAACAGCACCCTGCCTACGAACAGGCGAAGAACCTTTGCACAACGTTCAACTTGAGCACAAATAAAAAAGGCACACCGACGGTTATTGCCGGTGTGCCTCGATCTAGCAGTGACTAAGTCACTTGGCTGTCTTAGTGAGCGTGAGCTTCACCTACACCGCGTGGAATACGGATGCTTTCAACCAGCTCCTGTATTTCAACAGGTGGCGGAGGTGTCATTGAAGAGACAATGAACGCCACGATGAAGTTCAGGATCATACCTACAGTACCGAAGCCTTCTGGCGAGATACCCATGAACAGTTCGTCCTTAGTACCACCCATAAACTTAAAGTAGATGATGTAGGCCATGGTAGAGGTGATACCAACGATCATACCGGAGATGGCGCCTTCTCTGTTCATCCGCTTGGAGAAGATACCCATGATGATAACAGGGAAGAACGAAGAAGCTGCCAGGCCGAAGGCCAGTGCCACAACGATCGCCACAAATCCTGGAGGATTGATACCGAAGTAACCTGCAACACAGATCGCCACCACAGCCGCCAGACGCGCAAACATCAGCTCCTGCTTCTCGGTAATATCAGGATTAATGGTTTTCTTCACCAGGTCATGCGCAATCGCGGTAGAGATAACCAGCAGCAGACCCGCAGCGGTAGACAATGCCGCGGCAACTGCACCGGCTGCAATCAAGGCGATGACCCAACCCGGAAGCTGAGCGATCTCTGGGTTAGCCAGTACCATGATGTCACGGTCAACATAGATCTCGTTAGCGAACGGTTGCTTGGAAGCATCGAAGCTGCCATCAGCAGGGTTGGTCGTCATACGTGAACCATTCACGTCAACACCCTCACCGAAAGTAGGCTTGCCCTTAAAGGCGTTGCCTGCCGCATACTGCACCTTGCCGTCGCCGTTAAGATCTGTCCAGGCGATAAGACCTGATTTCTCCCAGCTCTTGAACCACTCTGGAATCTCTGTGTAAGCAACACCGGTCTTGTCGGGGCCGTTAACCGTCTGGATCAGGTTAAGTTTACCAAACGCCGCCACACCCGGTACCGCAGTGTAGAGAAGAGCGATGAACAGCAATGCCCAGCCCGCAGAAGTACGTGCATCTTTCACCTTAGGTACGGTGAAGAAACGTACGATTACGTGTGGCAGACCCGCCGTACCGCACATCAACGCAGCAGTTACGAAGAACATGTCCAGCGTAGACTTGCTGCCGGCAGTGTACTCTTTAAGACCCAGCTCGGTAGAGAGCGAGTTGATCGTTGCCAGTACCGACTGACCATCCGCCAGTGTAGCGCCCAAACCTGTTTGTGGCAGGATATGACCGGTGATCTGGAATGACAGGAACACAGCAGGAACGGTGTAAGCGATGATCAGTACGACATACTGAGCCACCTGGGTGTAGGTAATACCTTTCATACCACCCAATACCGCGTAGACGAAAACAATCGCCATACCCAGTACCACACCTTCGTTGATGCCCACGCCCAGGAAGCGCGAGAATACGATACCCACACCACGCATCTGACCTGCCACATAGGTGAAGGAGATGATGATGGTACAGATAACCGCGATAACCCGTGCAAAGTTGGAGTAATAACGATCACCAACGAAGTCAGGCACGGTGAACTTACCGAACTTGCGCAGGTAAGGTGCCAGCAGCAATGCCAGCATTACGTAACCACCGGTCCAACCCATCAGGTAGGCGGCGCCGTCACGTCCCATAAAGGAGATAATCCCCGCCAGAGAGATGAATGATGCGGCTGACATCCAGTCAGCGGCGGTAGCCATGCCGTTTGCGATAGGGTGAACACCACCGCCTGCAACATAGAACTCTTTAGTCGAGCCCGCGCGGGCCCAGTACGCGATGCCGATATACAGTACAAAAGATGCACCGATAAACGCATAGTTGAGTAAGTCTTGGGATTCCATAGAGAAACCGTCCTATCAGATTATTTTTATGGCTGCGTTTATTCGTGTACGTCGTATTTCTGATCCAGCTTGTTCATTGTTGCCGCATAGGCAACGATCAGGCCGCAGAAAACGTAGATGGAGCCCTGCTGAGCGAACCAGAATCCCAGCTGAAATCCAAAGAAATCAATAGCATTCAGCTCTTCGATAAACAAGATTCCGCACCCATAGGAGACTACAAACCAAACCGCAAGGTAAGTGAAAATAATTTTAATATTTTCACTCCAATACGCCTGGGCATCTTCTTTAGTAATGCTCATGACATTTTCCTTCTGTTGTTGTTATTAAACTTTAGAGTAAAATAGCTATTCTAATCACTATTAAAAACAGGTAAAAAAAAACAGGTATATAGAAGTACAGAGTGCAATCTACCAAAGCCCGGTCACAAACAAATCCCCGACTTTAGTCTCTACTCTCAGTCAGCACCGGATCCGGCCCCCGTAGAATTAAATAAATACCTATTTATACAAGGTGATAAGAGTTTATCATGGCCTGCAGTAAGCCCTGCTATACGATGGTCTTAACGTCTGTGTATTCAGCGTAAATACGACATTTTCATGTAAAACCAGCGGTGCGGCCTATGCAAGACTCTCTGTTAGACGGTTGGTTTATCATCCTAATCTCGCTGACCTATGTGGGCGTGCTATTCGCGATCGCATCCTTCGGCGAGCGCCATGCTAAACGCATCTTTAACTCCCGCTTCCGACCGGTGATCTACAGCCTGTCGCTGGCGGTCTACGCCACCTCCTGGACCTTCTATGGCGCTGTGGGGCGTGCTAGCTCCGGTGGCTGGGAGTTTCTGGCCACCTACCTCGGCCCCATCCTGACCTTTATATTCCTGTGGAAGCTGCTGACCAAGATCGTCCTGGTCAGCAAACAACAGAACATCACCACCATCTCCGACTTTATCGCGTCCCGCTATGGCAAGAGCCAGAGTCTGGCGATCCTGATCACCTGCATCGCCGTGCTCGGTATCGTTCCCTATATCGCGCTCCAGCTTAAAGCGGTAGCGATGAGTTACGATGCCCTTACCACCGTCGCCGGAGATGCCACCGGCGGCAGCGACACCGCGCTCTTTGTCGCCCTGCTGATGGCGCTGTTCTCCATTCTGTTCGGGACCCGGCACATCGATGCCACCGAACACCACGAAGGGATCGTACTGGCAATCGCCTTCGAGTCGATCATCAAGCTCTCAGCATTTGTCGCCGTTGGGCTGTATGTCACTTTTGGCCTCTTTGACGGTGTCGACAACCTGTTGACCCTTGCTGCCGAGGAACTTTCGAACGATCCGAATTTTAAAGTCGATTTCATAGAAAACAGCTTTATCACCGAAACTCTGCTGGCCGCCGCCGCCTTTATCTGCCTGCCACGGATGTTCCATGTGTCGGTGGTCGAGAACGCCGACCCTAAGGATCTAAACTTGGCGCGCTGGGTCTTCCCGGGCTACCTGATTCTTTCCGGTCTGTTTGTCATCCCCATCGCCCTAGCCGGAAACATGATATTCCCCGACGGCAGCGTCGATGCCGATTCCTTTGTCCTGACCCTGCCCCTTCATGCCCAACAGAATGCGCTGGCGATACTGGTCTTTATCGGTGGCCTATCGGCAGCGACCTCGATGGTTATCGTCGCTACCATCACCCTGAGCACCATGGTCTGTAACGATATTGTCATGCCGATGCTGCTGCGCATGCCCCGCTTGAAACTCTCCAAAAAGAAGGATCTGGGATCCTTTTTACTCCGGGTCCGCCGCCTGACGATCTTCAGCCTGATGCTGCTGTCCTACTTCTACTACCGCATCTTTGGCGACACAGGCAGCTTGGCATCGTTCGGACTCCTGGCGTTTGTGGCCGTGGCGCAATTTGCACCCGCCATTCTTGGTGCCGTAATCTGGAAACGGGGCAGCCGCCAGGGTGCCCTAGCGGGTATCAGCGCAGGGGTTTTAATCTGGCTTTACACGCTGGTGCTACCGATCATGTCGGGGGTAGGACTCATACCCGACAGCATCCAGGCCATCATTCGGGAGAATCCCTGGCTGCACCCCAATGCGCTGTTCGGCATCGGTTTCCCCAATGACCTGACCCACGGAACCTTCTGGAGCCTGGCGATCAATATTCTGCTGTTTGTGGTGGTATCACGTCACTCCAGCCAGCGCCTGATAGATCGTATTCAGGCCAGCAATTACGTCGACTGCCGGAGCCCGTCCAGCGGCCAGAGCTCTCATACCCTTAGCGGAACCACCACTGTGGGTGATCTGCAGCTGCTCACCGAACGCTTCTTGGGTGTCAACCGCGCCCGCAGTGCCTTCAACACCTTCGCGGTCCAGCGGGCCGAAGACCCGCCCCTGAGCGGTGACCATGCCTCCAATGCGCTGGTCGGCTATATCGAGCGCTTGCTGTCAGGGGTCATAGGGGCGTCTTCGGCCCGCATCCTGATGGCCTCGACCCTGCGTGGCCGCGACATGCAGCTCGGGGATGTCGTCAGCATTGTCGATGAAGCAAGCAAGGTCTTGAAATTCAACCGTGCACTGCTGCAATCGACGATCGAAAATATCAATCAGGGGATCAGTGTCGTCGATCAGCAGCTGCGCCTGGTCGCGTGGAACCGTCGTTATTTGGAGATGTTCGACTATCCGGCCGGCCTGGTCTGCATCGGCCGACCCGTGACCGAGCTTTTCAACTATAACGCCAAAGCGGGCGAATATGGTCCCGGAACCATCGACTCTCATGTCGCCAGGCGGGTCGCGATGCTGCAGTCGGGGACCTCCAACTCCTATATCCGCTATCGCAAGGATGGCTCCGTGCTTGAAGTCCAGGGCAACCCCATGCCCGGCGGCGGCTACGTCAACACTTACCTGGACATTACCGCGCACAAACGCACCGAGGAGGCGCTGCGAGAGAGTGAACAGAGCATCCGCCTCTACACCGATAACGTCCCTGTGCTGATCGCTTACCTCGATAAAGAGCGCCGCTACCTGTTCGTTAATAAGGCCTATGCCCAGACCTTCGGCATTCAGGATCGCCACAGCATCTCCGGAACCCCCTGCTACCAGGTATTATCGCCGATGCAATACGATAGCCGGACCCCGTTTATTGCCCAGGTTCTCCAGGGCAAGCGGCAGAACTTTGAGACCAAGCTACCCGCGCAAGGATCGGAACAGCTGCGCTTTGCCGATGTAACCTATATTCCTCATCTCGGAGAGTATGGCGACGTTCTCGGCTATTTCACCCTCTATCAGGACATCAGCGAACGGCGTCTTGCAGAGATCGCCTTGCAGGAGACCAATGAAAATCTGGAGCTTCGCGTCTACGAACGCACCCAGGCGATTACGGCCATTAACCGGGAGCTCCGCAAAGAGAACACGATCCGCTCGCTGATCGAGGATGAGCTGCGCCAGGCCAAGTCCGATGCCGACGACGCCAACATCGGCAAGACCCGATTTCTGGCGGCCGCCAGCCATGACCTGCTGCAGCCGCTCAACGCCGCCCGCCTGTTCACCTCCGCGCTGGCGCAACAAAACCACGACGACACCTCCGACGAACTGGTACACAACCTGGATGGCTCGCTAAGAGCCGCCGAAGAGCTGCTCGTCACCCTGCTGGATATCTCCAAGATCGATGCCGGTGCACTGGAACCCAAGCCCAGCCACTTCTGTCTCGACAGCTTATTCTCCACCCTCAAGGCCCAGTTCACGGTGATGGCCTGCGAGAAGCAACTGGCCTTCCATAGCGTTGGCTGCAACAGGGTCATCTACAGCGACCAACAGCTGCTGCGACGGGTGCTGCAGAACTTCCTCTCCAATGCGATCCGCTACACTCAGTCGGGTAAGATCTTGCTCGGCTGTCGCCGGCATAACCAAAAGCTACGCATAGAGGTCTGGGACACCGGTGTCGGCATTCCAGACAACAAGATCGGTGAAGTGTTCGAAGAGTTCAAGCGCATCGACAACCCCAGGCACTCTCAGGTTAAGGGGCTGGGGCTGGGGCTGGCGATCACCGACCGGATCGCCCGCGTCCTCGAGCACCCCCTGCAGGTCCGCTCTTGGCCAGGCCGGGGCACCCTGTTCAGCATCGAAGTTCCCCTGGGTGATCCCGAGAAGGTCAGGCAGATCAGACGTAGCGGCAGCGGCAGCACCCGCGCCGGCAACCTGGCAGGGATTAGGGTGCTCTGCATCGATAACGAACCCAGCATCCTTCAGGGGATGCGAGTACTCCTTAAGGGCTGGTCATGCGAGGTCTATACGGCCAGCCATGAAAGCTACGTCATTGACGCGTTCGAGCGCTATCCCGAACCCGACATCATCCTCGCCGATTACCATCTGGGGGAGACGCACACCGGTATCCTTGCGTTGAAAACATTGCAGCCGCACTGGTCAAAGACCATACCTGCGATCGTTATTACGGCCGACCGTACCGAAGCGGTTCAGCAGGATGCACTCGATTACGGCGCCCAGATCCTACACAAGCCCCTCAAACCCGCCGCCTTGCGCGCGCTGATGACCTCCCTGCTGGCTCACCGGCATTAATTAGGATTGCTGGGATTGCATCCCAGCCTACGGCCCTTGGATAGATCAGTAAGTCGGCGACCTAAGACTGAAACCATTCCGCCAGCCTGCGCGACACGACTCTTGCCGCAGCCAAGGTTGGTTCTGACTCTCGAATCAGTGCTGACCAACCAAGATCAAGTTTGGCTTCTCCCAACCTGACGACCGCTATACTTTCATTTTTAATGGCCGACTGGACTGCCCACCTGGAAAGGATGCTCACACCAAATCCTGCGGCAATCAGCTCGACAATGGCGTCAGTCACCTCAACAACCGTTACCAGATGAGGAACGACGCCGGAGGGGCGTATAAATCGTTCATATTCAAAGCCCGGCTGTGCTGATTTGCTATAGGTCAGGTAGTCTTCACCGACTAAATCTGTTGCGTTAACAAATTTTTTTGTTGCCAACCTGTGGTTTGAGTTTGTTACCAAAACCAATTCATCCTGAAAAACTGGAATTGAATCGATACCAGGAATAGATACATGCCCGGGTGCTAACACTACATCAACAGCGCCTTCCTGAAGATTTTGTAGCGGATTTTGCGTTGCCGAGGCGACCAGTTCCAGTCGAATGCCGGGCTCTTTTTTAGACATTACCTGTAAAAATGACGGCAACCAGTGATAGCAACTATAGGCTGCGACACCAAAGCGAACCACAGTAGCTTCATTATCCGCCAGCTGCTGGAAGTCAAATTCAGCACGCTGTAGCGCAGGAATGATCTGATTGGCTGTCTGAGTCATGGCCCGACCCGCAGATGTCTGCCGAAGCCTGCGGCCTTCCCTTTCAAATAACAAACCTCCCAAACGCCTTTCAGCTTCGGCGAGCCGGTGGCTTAACGCAGACTGCGTTATGCCTAACACGTATGCGGCTTGTCTCAATGTACCCGCATCATCGATAGCCCTGAGCATCTGCCAATGTTTGATGTCTAGCCTCATGCCCTACCTCATATTACTTACGTCGATGGAAATGAAAAAACCAGATAGCTACATATGCATAGTATTAATCAATACCGCCACTTATTCATTATTTATCTAATCAGAAGCGCGATATTATACTGGCCTAATCGAGGGAATGACTTGGATTCAACCAATAAGTGCAACGTGGATAGACAACCGACAATCGATGGCCAGTACCTGGTCTTAATGGCCGCCTTCTTTTATGGGTTAAATCCATTTTTTGCCCAGCTAATGTTCAAGGAAGGTTTAGGTGCAGAGATGGTGAGCCTGTACCGATTTATCCTACCCGCGATGTTTTTTTCATTTTTCCTGCGCACAGCACGAGAAGACTGGTCGGAAGCAGGTAGGAGCTTATTGCTGGGGATCACCGGTGGCATCTCTATTTTCGGTTATTTCCATGCCCTGGAAACGATCCCCGCAGCCACCGCCATCCTGATTTATTACAGCTACCCTGTGTTCAGCGTGTTGATCGGCTGGGCTGTCTTTAAGCGGGTGCCTTCACAAAACGCGTTGATCTCTGCGGCACTGGTCGCTATAGCCGCGTCATTAACGGTAAGACCAGAAACGCTTCCTGCAGAGGCATTACTTTCGGTGGCCGCCTGCTTCTTAGCGCCTTTGGCTGTTGCCACACAGGTGCAGTATCTGTCTAACCCCAGACGCAATATTCCAACAACCAATAGAATGGCCTGGATCACAATCGGTCATGTGATGGTTCTCTTGCCGATAGCCCTGTGGGTTGCGCCTGCGCAGGTTTTGCCCGTTTCAGCCATCGGTTTCATGGCAATGCTGGGGATCGCATTACTGGCAGCGGCAATTCCCCAGGTCTTGTTTATGGTGGGGGCACCAAGATCATGCGCAGATAAAAATGCCTTAACAGGGTCGCTAGAGTTGGTCGTGGCGTTACTCACGGGAGCCGTTTTATTAGGAGAGCATTTAGGCCGATTGGAAATGACCGCCATGGCCCTCATCGTGCTGGCACTCTTTATCAAGCAAGTAGAAAAGAAGCCCATGGCGCAAACAGTGGTTGGTTGACTGCCCTTCCAGGAAACAGGGTCAGGCTTTCATAACTTGATATCCCAGCCTACGGCCCTTCGACCCCCGCGGTTTCCTACATGTCGTTTTCTACGACGCCTGTCCGCTGAAGCTGTTGAGTAACAATTCGAGGCCTAGTTTTTCGGGCAGGCATCCTAGAACACTAGGCAAAGCCGCCATACGAGCCAGGACTGCCAAGGCTTTGACCAGCGGAAGAGTCGGCGTGAAAGGGCCTCACAAGGGCTAGGTTTTACGTTTTATATCTATAAATTTGAGTTTAGAAAGCTACCATTGAACTGTCCGTTCTTGCCATCAGTGATTGTAAAATCACACCAAGCTGAGGCCTGAAACACATGGGTTTGAGTCGGACATCTGATAATTATTTATTGACCCTTAAATGACTTTCGCCAAGCAGTCGGGGTCAGTCCAAATGCCTGACGAAACTGCTGTCGCATTGAGATCACCGACCCGAAGCCAGCATGATCGGCGACACTTTCGATGGAGCAGTCGGAGGTTTCTAGCATCCGCTGGCATAGAGATAGGCGCTCGTTGAGTAGCCATTTTTTTACAGGAATCCCGGTAATCTGGCGAAAATGGCGGGTAAAAGTGCGTCGGCTCATGTGTCCGTGCTCGGCCAAGCTATCCAAACTGTGGGCAAGTCGGAGGTTGGCGCGAACCCAGTCGATCAGTTCGGTCAAGCTGGAGTCACGAGTAGCGGCGGGCAACGGCTGATCGATAAACTGAGCCTGACCGCCCTGCCGGTGGGGAGGAACCACCAGCCGCCGCGCTGCACGATTGGCTAGTTCTGCCCCTAGCTTTTCTCGTAGCATATGCAGGCAACAGTCGATTCCAGCCGCTGTCCCAGCGGAAGTAATGATCCGCCCCTCATCAATATAAAGCACATCCGGGTTAAGCAGCACCCTTGGGTAACGGCGGGAGAAATCCTCGCTGTAGGCCCAGTGGGTGGTTGCCCGTCCACCATCCAGCAGACCTGCCTCGGCCAGCACGTAAGCCCCTAAACATAACCCTACCACTTGCGCTCCACGTTGATGAGCTGCCACCAAAGCGTCCAACAACAACTGGGGAGGGCGCTCATTAGGGTCACGCCAGCTGGGTACGATCAGGATGTCGGCCTGCTCGATCATCTCCAAGCCGTGTTCGACTACCACTTCGTAGCCTGCTGTAGTCCGCAGCCGTTTGCCCTCGGCCGAACAGACCTGTAGCTCAAAGGTGTCGGGGCTTGTCTGAACCTCCCCAAATACTACGCAGGGGACCGACAGGTGAAAGGGGCTGATACGGTCAAAGGCAATTACTGCTACCAGTGTAGGCTTGGGCATCGTTACGAACTCGTCTAGGCAGAATTGGCCCAATATAATCGTAATTTGTCATTCGGGCCACTCACCAGCCAAGGTAATGAGGTAGATAATCGATCCAACAAATTCATTCAAAGGAAATTATCATGTCTCATCCAGCCAAGCGCGCTCTTCTTGTTATCGACCCGCAAAATGACTATTTACCAGGTGGTAAGTTTCCATTGTGGAATGCAGATGCCACTCTCAACAATATAGAGACCGCTATTAAACTGGCCCGGAATGTAGGAAATACAGTAATTTTGATTCAACACGTTGCTGACGCCAAGATGGGCATCGCTCCCTTCTTCAACGAGGGAACCGAAGGTGTCGCAATTCATCCGCGAATCCTGGCCGCCGCCGCTGGCGCACCGATAGTTATCAAGGCCTTTGCAGACAGCTTTGTCGATACCAATCTGGAGAAAACTTTATCTGAGCTAGGTGTGGTGGAGCTTTTGATCTGCGGGATGATGACCCAGAACTGTGTCACCCATACGGCTATCTCGAAGTCTGCAGAGAAGTACCAGGTCTCGATTCTATCGGACTGCTGCGCTACTGTGGACGAGATGATTCATAAGTTAGCTCTGCGTGCTTTATCTACTCGCACCCCCCTCGTCCCTTTCAACGAGGCACTTACCGCAAAGGAATAAACAAAACAGATAGAAGGAGACTGATGGAATAGAACTTCGCCTTTATCCTTCGCTCTCCGTTCATATCCTGTCACTACACAGCCCCTTAGTGCCGAGAAATGATCTAAGCCGAACACAAGGAGGCTGACGTACGCTTAAGAGGTCAACCGACGCGGTACACTTCCTCGAAGAAGAATGGCCAATGCCCGAAAAGCAGATACAGCCGCCCTGCGTGCGCTGATGCCCCCCTGCTGGCTCACCGGCATTTGATTAGGATTGCTGGGATTGCATTCCAGCCTACGGTCCGCCATAGCCAAAAAAAAATCCGCGCCTACGAAGGCGCGGGGTTTTTATGAAGAGTGCATTTCAAGCCACTCTCTCTCCTCTCTCCTCTCTCCTCTCTCTTCTCTCTTCTCTCTTTAAAGCGACCGATCAATAGCCCTTAAGATGGTCGATATACTCGGGCAGGAAGAGTGATATCTGCGGAATATAAGTAATCAGCATCAGGAAGAACAGCAGCAGCAGCATCCAGGGCAGCACGGACTTGATGACCCAGATCATATCGTGCCCCGTGATACCCGCCGTGACAAAGAGATTGAGGCCCACCGGCGGGGTCAGCATCCCTATCTCCATATTGACCACCATGATAATACCCAGATGGACAGGATCGATGCCCAGCTGTACGGCGATCGGAAACAGGATCGGCGCCATAATCAGCAGGATCGCCGTCGGCTCCATAAAGTTACCGGCGATCAGCAGCAGTATATTCACCACGATAAGGAAGCCCCAGGCTGGCAGGCCCCACTGCAAAATGGTCTCAGCCACCGAGTGAGGAATGCGCTCTGTGGTCAGTACGTGAGCAAACAGCATCGCATTGGCGATGATAAAGAGCAGCATCATGCTGACCTTCGCCGCGTCCAGGACGACCTTATTGACCTCCCTGTTATAGATACTGCGAGGAATAGCGCCGATCATCTGCACGGTATTGCGAATAAATACCGACGCCATGCCCTCGCCTTCCTTACGCCAGGGCACCCCTTTGATAGGGCCCATATCGCGGTAGCCGATAACAGCGACCAAGAACGCATAAACCGCGGCAGCCGCTGCCGCCTCAGTCGGACTAGCAATCCCGCCGTAGATCGAACCCAGCACGATCACGATCAGCATCAGACCACCCATGGCGATGCTGCCCGATTTAGCCAGTTTCAGGAAACCGGGAAAGGGCTGTGAGGGAAGGTTGGTGATGCGGGCGACGATGTAAATAACCACCATCAATAGGAAACCCATCATCACACCCGGGACCAGACCGGCCATAAACATCCGCGAGGCAGACACCTCGGTGGCGGCCGAATAGACCAGCATCACGATGGAGGGCGGAATGAGAATCCCCAGGGTTCCGGAGGTGGTGATAACACCTGCCGCCAGCTTCTCCGGATAACCCGAACGCACCATCCCGGCGATAACGATGGAACCGATCGCCGCCACAGTCGCCGGAGAGGAACCGGACACAGCCGCAAACAACATACAGGCCATGATCGACGCCATCGCCAGACCACCCTTGATATGGCCGACGCTGTCGATAGCAAAATCGATAATCCGCTTGGCCACACCTCCGGTCGACAGGAACGCCGACGAGAGTATAAAGAACGGGATCGCCAGCAGGGTGTAGTGCTCGGAGGTCGATGCAAACAGTTTCAGGGCGATGGATGCCAGGGAGTCGCTGGAAAACATCAGGATGGTACTGACGCTCGACAAGCCGAGCGCGATGGCGATCGGCATCCCCATAAACATGCAGGCGAATAACAATAAAAACAACGTTGCTGTAGCCATTACTTCGTCTCTCCCTGCTGATTCATCGCCTTGATTTCATTAGCGATATGCATACTCTCTTTGGCCTCATCCGCGAGATGGAAACCGTCGGTCTTCTCAGTAACAACCGCCCATAACAGATTTAGAAAGCGCACTACCAGCAGCACAAAACCGATAAGCAGCACACTGGTCGGGATCCATCTTTGAACTGGCAGATCCTGCATCTCGATACCGATCATATGCAACTTGCTCAGATAGACCCAGGAGCCATAAAGGAACAGTCCGCAATAAAACAGGCAGAGCCCGATCGCGACCATAGTGATACCGCGATGCACATGCCGGGGTAACATCTTAACGAACACATCGACGCCTATATGGCTGCCGACTTTAACGCCGTAGGAGGCACCGAAGAGTACGAACCATGCCATCATCGTCAAGGTCACCTCCTGCGCCCAGTGGATGCCAGCATTGAAACCGAAGCGGGCGACCACCTCGGCAAACACCAGCAGCGTCATAGAGACCAGCAGGAGGCATAAAAAGCTCTCCTCAAGTCGATTTATTATTTTACCTAGCATGTCGCTGATACCCCTTTGACATCATGGTTGAAGACCCTGACGGGCCCAGGTTCGACTGCGGATGACTGACTCAATATCTTACCGGACAACTCTTATGCAGAGGACACCCTGCACCAGAGTTCTCCGGTAAGACAACAGCAATACTGAAGAAAGCAGGAGCCTAAGCCCCTGCCTGCTTACTAGGGTAAAGATTACTTATTAGAAGCGACTGCCGCTTCGATCAGATCAGCACCGATCTGGTCTTCAAACTGTGCCCATACTGGCTTCATCGCTTCAACCCACAGTTGACGCTCTGCATCCGTAATAGTCACAACCTCAGAACGCTTTGAATCGATAATCGCCTGGCGATCACTGACGCCTTTCTCGGCAGCAACACCGTTGCCGAAGGCAATCGCCTCATCCAGCGCGGCCTTGATCTCAACTTGCAGATCCTTGTCCAGACCCATCCAGAACTCGGCAGAGGTCACGACCAGGTAATCCAGGACACCGTGGTTAGACTCGGTGATAAACGGCTGAACTTCGAAGAACTTTTTGGAGTAGATGTTAGACCAGGTATTTTCCTGACCATCAATCGCACGGGTCTGTAGCAGGGTAAATACTTCAGAGAAAGGCTTCTTCAGGGGGACCGCATCGATCGCCTCAAACTGTGCTTGGAGCACATCGGAGGTCATGATACGGAACTTCTTGCCTGCAGCATCGGCAGGTACGCGCAGTTCTTCGCTGGCGGACAGCTGCTTCATGCCGTTATGCAGGTAACCCAGACCTACCAGGCCTTTTGATTCCAGCGCACCCAGTAGCTTCTGGCCAGCGGCGCTCGTCTGGAAACGCTCGACCGCATCCATATCCTTAAACAGGAAAGGCAGGTCGAAGATCTGCAGGGATTCGGTGTACTTCTGGAACTTGGACAGAGAGGGGGCAGCCATCTGTACATCGCCCAGCAGCATCGCTTCCAACACCTTATTATCACCAAACAGCTGAGAGCTTGGGAAAACCTGAACGACAGCCTTGCCGGCTAAACGCTCGGCGACCAGGTCGCGAAACTTGGAGGCCATCTGACCCTTAGGGGTATTTTCGGCGACTACATGGGAGAACTTGATCTCGATCGGCGCTGCGGTTGCCACCTGGGCACCGACAGTCAACGCGAGAGTGGCGACTGCTGCTGTAATAAAACGCATACGTTTTTCCTTATTCATTATTCATTATTCATTATTTTATTGTCGTTAGGCCTACCTGATTACGAACACCACGTACGACGCTACAATGGATAATGCACTGACCATGCCAACTATAAATAACATATTAATAACAGAGCATTACAAACAGGATCCGGACAAAGGCAGCGCTATTTAACTCCCGCGACCGCAAACAGTCCTGGTTTGGGTGAAAATCCGCCACCCCGGCAGCTATGATACGGGTGGCTTTCCACCCATGAAGCCCTATACGAAAGTCTCAGGTGCTGAATTGTCGGACTAAAGTCCGACCTACAAAGGGCCAACCCACAATTATTCTTTAAAATCCTGCTTATCCAGCTGATGCTTGCGCATCTTGTCATACAGCGTCTTACGAGGCAGACCCAGCAGCGTTAGCGCCTCCTTGATCGCTCCGCCACAGAGCGCCAGGGCTTCTTCAATCAGCAACTTTTCAAACCGCTCTACCTTCTCCGGCAAGCTCAGGCCCGCCGCGCTCTGATCCAGCTGCGGGATCAATTGATCAAAATCGAAGGTACAGCTTTCGCCCAGTAGCACATAGCGCTCCGCCACATTGCGCAGTTCACGCACATTACCCGGCCAGTCATAGCTGACCAGGCTATGAACCCGCGCCAGGCTCAGGGCTGGCACCTCGCGCTGAAACTGCGCCGATGCGATCAGGGCAAAATGTTGAAATAACAGCGGCACATCTTCACTGCGCTCACGCAGCGGGGGGATATCCACCCGCACCACATTAAGCCGGTAGTAGAGGTCCTCTCTGAACACCCCCTGCTGACTGAGTAATTTAAGATCGGCCTTGGTGGCGGCAACGATACGCAGATCCAGCGAAATAACCTCGTTAGCACCCAGCCGCTCGATCGTACGTTCCTCCAGCACGCGCAGCAGTTTTATCTGCAACGACATCGGCATGCTTTCGATCTCATCCAGAAACAGGGTGCCGCCATGTGCATGCTCCAGCTTGCCGATGCGCTGTTTTTTGGCATCGGTAAAGGCGCCTTTCTCGTGCCCAAAGAGTTCACTCTCGATCAGAGTTTCCGGCATGCCGCCGCAGTTAATCGCCACAAAGTTATGGTCTTTACGACGGCTGTTTTCATGAATAAAGCGCGCCACCAGATCTTTACCGGTACCGGTCTCCCCCATCAGCAGTATATCCGCCGGCGTATCGGCAACCTGAGCCAGCAACTGCCTCATGCGCTGTATGGGCGGGGCTTTACCTATAATGCGCGGACCAGGGGCACTCTGCGCCAGCAGCTCCTGCCGCAGGTTACGGTTCTCGATAGTAAGTGCTCGCTTCTCCATGGCGCGTTTGACGACATCCGCAAGCAGATCCGCAGGAAAAGGTTTCTCAATAAAATCATAGGCACCGTCGCGGATCGCATTGACCGCCATCGAGATATCCCCGTGACCGGTGATCAGAATAACCGGCAGGTCAGGATCGATCGCCCGTACCCGCGCCATCAGCTCCAGCCCATCCATACCCGGCATATTGATATCGGTCACCAGGACCCCGGTCCAGGCATCGCTGATATGATTCAGGGCAGAGGCGGCATTATCCAGCGCGCGCACCTGGTAGCCCGCCAGTTCCAGGGTCTGGCTGCCGGCAGAGCGTATATGTTTTTCATCATCGATTAGGATAACGGTAGGCAGACTTAAATCCATCAGGCGGGCTTCCAGTTTAAAGACAGTCAAACGATGATACCGGATTAACTGGCAAGCCCCAACGTACCCAGGAATAGGAAACAGGAAACAGGGAGCGAATGGCTATGTCCCAGTTAAGTGTTGCGGCGTTACCTGGGCCTTTTGGTTCTTGATTACCATCAGCTAATGGGTGGCCACTTTCGTACGACAGGATTGCAGGCAGACAACATTCCCCCTTGTTAACCAATGAAATTCAGCCTGAAAAAGGCCCGCAGGGTCGAGCCATTGGCCGTTGTCAGTTCCCGACAACAACGGCATACCTGCATCCCTGCAGGCAACGGCGAGACTGGCAGCTGAGGCAGACCAATCGGCAGGATTGCCGATTTGCACAGCCACAGGCTGCCCGGAGGGCGAGGCACAAGGATGGGTCCATATATGTGCCGAGTGAATCCGAATCTGTCAGCCTCAGGCTGGATTTCATAGCGCCGCGGCGCGTATCCGCAGGACGGTTAGCAGGGGCGCGCTTTCTTTGTCGCGCACAAACAAATGAAGCCGCCGGTAGGCGGAACCTCGCTTGATTACAAAGACAATAATTTAGAATTAACTTCTGCAACAACTA
This sequence comes from Motiliproteus sp., assembly GCA_047633175.1. Lineage (GTDB taxonomy): Bacteria > Pseudomonadota > Gammaproteobacteria > Pseudomonadales > Balneatricaceae > Motiliproteus. Next base: position 329,475 of record JBLIEQ010000001.1, read on the forward strand.
ACTGCTACATAGCCAAGCGAATACCAGGCAACCACTGTACACAGCGCCCCCAGGAGAGACAGAGACAGAGACACTCTCTGTGGCGGACAGTGCCTCTGCTTCTCGGCAGCCCGCAAGCACCCTTGACCCTTATGCCAGCATGATGACGGCCGAGCCGTTTTGAGTCCGCAGAGGAACGATACTCTCGATCAAAGGTCAAATTTCTAGCTCAGCACGCAACTGAGCACCGCTATGTTTAACCACAAACACTTAGACTTCATAGCGATATACTTTGTCTTTGACAAGAACAAGGATACACCTTCAGAAAAGATCAACCCTTCCTTCTTATTACGAAGTGTCGCACTTATTATCTGAATCCCCGCAGCCCTCCAGAGGGTGCTGTCCGAAAACAGACTGGCCTACTGCGGCTTCGGCACAACCCGCTGCAAACGCAGATTAAAACAGGCACCCCCAGCCGGATGATTGCTAGCATGCAACTCACCACCCAGACTTTCGACGATCCGTTTGGAGATCGACAACCCCAGACCCAGGCCCTCACCGGCAGACTTTGTGGTATAGAAGGGCTCGAACACCTTTCCCTGGGTACCGGGATCGATGCCCGGGCCGTAATCACGAATACTCAGGCACACCCCGGAAGCCGTCTGCTGACAATCGATCTCTATCCGCTTGGCGTCGCAACCCTGCATCGCCTGAATCGCGTTGCTGAGCAGGTTGACTATCACCTGTTCGAGCCGCACCATATCCCCCGTCACCAGAATAGCGTCGATCTGCGGTGCCCAGAGGATCGTAACCTGCTCGCTCTGCAGCCGGCCATACAGAATCGACATCGCGCCCTTGCGCACCGCTTTCAGCGCTATAGGTTCCGCCAGTCCGCTGCTCTTGCGTGAGAACACCTTTAACGGGGCGATGATTTTAGCCATCCGCTCGGTCAGCCCGGCTATCTCCAGCAGATTCTCTTCGGCGCGATCCAGCCGCTGAAGCTGCAGATATTGACGGGCATTGTCGGCATAGGCCCTGATCGCCGTCATCGGCTGATTCAACTCATGGTTAATGCCTGCCGCCAACTCACCCAATACCGCCAGTTTGGCCGTCTGAATCAATGCTTCCTGGGTATCATGATGCTGTTCAATTTCGGTACGCAGCAGCTGGTTGGCACCCGACAGCTCCTGGGTTCGCTCCTGCACGCGCTGCTCCAGAAAATCCCGGGCTTCACGCAGAGACAACTCATACTGTTTGCGTTCGGTCATATCGTGAATGGTAACTATAAATTTACGCTCGCCATGGTACCAAACCGCGACCAGGGTCAGCTCTATCGGGAACAGCTCGCCGTCCTGGCGCATGGCCTGGGCCTCAATCAGCGGGACCTGGACATCGGCGGGCAGATCATCCTGGGGTTCGGTGATAATGCGCCAGCACAGGCCGCGATCCGGCGAGGCGATAAGCACACTGAAATAACGGCTGGCGATCTGCGATGCTTCGTAGCCGAACAGGGCCTCTGCGGTGGGGTTAAAGGATTCAATCCGGCCCTGGGCATCGAGCGTGATCAGCCCCGCCTGAGTATTATCTATAACCGCCCGCACCCGGGCCTCATTCAGCTCCAGTGCCCGGTTGGCATGCTCCTTAAAACGACGCCGTTCATGGGTTATTTTCTGCCGCAGCAGAAAAAACAGTCCGAGCAGCACCAGCAGGGTAAGCACCACCGCCGTAAGCACCACCGCATCCCAGACCCGCGCCGAGACCTGGGTCAACTTGGCCAGCGCCACCACTCTCAGCTCCGCCTCGGGCAGAGACTGACGCACCAGCAGGTAACGGCTACCGATAATACGATCGATGGGACGCTCACCCTGGCCGTCCACCTCCTCGAGCAGGGTGATCAACTCGACATTGGCACTGATCCTCTCCCGCTGTGTAATAGGTAACGACACCAGAGGCTGGTGAGCATAACGCAGGCTACCGACGATCCGTTTCAGATCAGGACCGGATAACAGCGTCAGAGTCTTAAACTTCCAGGACTCGCGGGTGCTAATAAAGATGACGTCATCAATATCGGTAACCAACAGGTCGGTCAGTTCATCATTCCATTGCTCCTCAATATCATTGAGGTCAACCTTGACCACCACCACGCCAACCACCTTGGCATCACTCAGGATGGGATGGGAGAAATAGTAGCCTCGCTTAAGCGATGTGGTTCCCAGAGCAAAATAGCGCCCCTGGCCGCCACTCAGGGCTTGCTGGAAATAGGGCCTGTAGTTAAAGTTCTTGCCGACAAAGGAGCTGGGTTTATCCCAGTTACTGGCCGCCAGCGTCTCTCCTGAAGGTGCCATCAGATAGATATCAGAAGCACCCGTAATACGCCCGACATCCGCCAGGTAGCGATTTAAGCGGTTGCCGATCGCCGCGCTTTCGGGGTTATAGAGCAGTTCTTTAAACGAGCGATCGGTGGCCAGCAGCGCAGGCAGATTCTGGTATTTTTCCAGTTCACCGTTGAGACTCAGGATATAGCGCGACAGATTCAGTTCCAGTGCACGCTGTAAGTTTCCCAGCTCATTATGACGTGTCCAGCTCGCCACCTGCCACAGGGTCAAGGCGAACACCCCCAGCAGCAACAGCACTATCGGCAAGCGATAGCGCTTAACTCCCCGTTCAACGGGCCGCATTGGCTGCACCACGACAGCGCTTCAGCAAGCGTCTGCTAACGCCCCTGTTGCTCAAACGTCCTATTTCGATGGCTCGACGAACCCTTCGGCCTGATCAAATGCCTCGCCACTGAAAAAACCTTCCATCTGTTTGGCCAGATACACCCGTGCCTCAGCATCCATCATATTGAGATGTTTCTCATTGATCAGCCGGGTCTGATGCTCAAGCCACTCCAGCCATGCCTTTTTTGAAACCGTCTCGAAGATTTCTTTACCCTTGGCACCAGGATAGGGCGGACGCTCCAGCCCATCGAGTTGCTGCTGGAATTTTTTACAGAATACTGTGCGGCCCATAATATAACCTCATTAAAAATTTAGTAACTATTCAGCACATGCATCTTCTTGAAACAATCACATAGCGAAAATGACTGTGCTGAACAGTTACGAAGCAGAGTGATTAAAGTGGAGTTATTCACGTGGCAAATTCGCCCTGAACAAGCATCCACCTCAGTATAAATAGCGACAGCCTACACTAGCAGCCTGTCGGACTAAACACTGCTCTACTGCGGAAAAGCCGACTTTGGTCATTTTTAGAACTCTTTTTCGTTGCAGAGAACCACTATTCGCCTCAAAAGAGCTCAAAAACTGCCTCAAATCGCTTTTACCTAAATCAAGAGGCCCCTCGCTACGACCGGTCAAGCCCGACAGGCTGCTAGACCACTAATGAACAGCAACCAGCTGGCCCAGCAACCGCTTGACCGGAGCCGCCAAGCCCAGCTGCGGCGGCTGGTCAAGGTCGTACCAGCAATCATTGGACTCCTGCACGCCACCCCAGGCACCCCGGGGCTCCCCCAGCGTTACGATAAGGGGGTTAATCTGCAGATGAAAGTGCGAGAAGGTATGACGAAATTCAGGCAGAGCCTCCCCCGATGGAGCAGCTCCCCAACGAGCCTCCAGAAAGGCCTGTAAAGAAGACTGCGAATCGAACTCAGGCAGACACCACAGGCCGCCCCATAAACCCGCGGGCGGACGCTGCGTGAGCAATACCCTCCCCTGCTCATCACGTAGAATCAGCATCCAGCACTCTTTAACCGGCAGTACCTTACGGGGCTTAGGGGTCGGAAAACGACCCTGGTCACCGATCGCCCACGCCTGGCAACCCTGCTGCAGCGGGCATTGCCCGCACTCAGGTTTGGTGCGCCGACACAGGGTGGCGCCCAGATCCATGATCGCCTGGGTGTAGTCGGCACAACGCAGCTCCGGCGTGTAATAGTCAGACAGCCGCCATAACTGCTGCAGCACCGCGCTCTGCCCTGACCAGCCCTCGACCCGATGAAAGCGTGCCAGTACCCGCTTGACGTTACCATCGAGAATCGACGTCGGGATCCGGTGAGCGATCGAAAGAATCGCACCGGCGGTCGAGCGCCCGATGCCGGGCAGCGCCTCCAGCGATGCCAAGGTGTCCGGAAACAGCCCCCCATGCTGATCCACCACCTGCTGCGCGGCTTTATGCAGATTGCGGCCGCGGGCATAGTAGCCCAACCCCGTCCACAGGTGCAGCACCTGATCTATATCGGCACCGGCCAGCGCCTCGACGCTGGGGAAGGCGGCGATAAAGCGCTCGAAGTAGGGAATGACTGTCGCCACCTGAGTCTGCTGCAGCATAACTTCGCTCAGCCAGACTCTATAAGGCGTGATCGACTGCTGCCAGGGCAGCGTCTTGCGCCCATGGCGATCAAACCAAGCCAGCAACCGTTGCTGAAACTGCTCGGGAGTCAAGCCGTCGGGCATGACTAAAACAACCCCTTTAACACGTTTTTGAGCTGCTCATTGCCCTTGAGTTTCTCCTCCAGCTTCTGCTCCAATTTTTGTTTAACCTCGGTGCTGACCAGCTGGCTCAGGAGCTTCTTGATCCGGGTCTTATCAACGCCACAGAGCTTAGCGGGATCGGTATCGAAGCCTCCCTGGCAGCGGAGCGGCAAGGCCAGATCGTGCAACTTCTCATCGATGCGGCAACTGTCGCTGGCGAAATCCTGCAACACGGTAAGCGACATGCCATAGTTCAGCGCTTGCGCGGGCAGATCGACCTGGCCATCTCCCTTGAGGCTGATCCCCACCAGTGCCGCCTTTAGATCCTTATTGACCAGCACGCCATCGGTGATCTTGGCGGTGGCACTGAGATTGCTGAACTCGGTATAGGTCTGCGCCGATTCGGCCGGCGGCTGCTGCCCCTTAATCTGCAGGATGCCGCGACACAGGGTATCGCCCAGATTCACCCCTTTCAACCGTCCCTCTTTTAAGCCCAGCGTCAGGTCGCCATCGAGCGAGTGGACGATGTCATACACCGAGTTACCCTGTGCCTGATAGCCCCCCTGCATCGAGAACTGACCCGTAAACCGGTCGGTCTCGGCCAGATCCAGCAATAGCGCACCCAGCTGAATATCGGTGATCTGCTTATTAATAGTCAGCCGCATCGGTGTCTTGCGGGCATCCAGGGTGGCGCTGTTGGAAAACCGTCCCTGATACAGGTTCCCGGAGACCTGTTTGACCTTGATCAGACCTGCGTCAGCCGTCACCAGCAGCTTCAGCTGTTCTATCGTCAGCCCCGACGCCTTGAGCTTAGCCAGTGCCAAATCGGCATCCAGATCCAGCGCCTGCAGCATTCCGATCGGCAACAGCGGCGCCTTGGAGTAGCCCTCTCCCGCTACGCCCTGAGATTCGCCGGTTGTCGTACCTTGTTCGGCGTCTTGCTCGGCGTCCTTCTCGACAACTGGAGGCAGATAACGATCGACATCGATCGCATCACCCACCAGATTGATCCGCTGCGCACCACTGCGCAGCGCATAGCTCAGCGAGCCGCTAAAGGTGGTTTGATCTAGGGTCAGCCGCATCGAGTCCAGCCCCAGCACCCCGGCAGGACCGGCCAGCACAGCATCAAACCCGACGTTGCGCAGCACCTCGGCATCGCGGGTTACCAGCGGTGGCTGACCCAGCGCCAACAGCAGCTCTTTGAGATCGAAAGCGGGGACCTGCAGCGTGCCTGTAACCTGCGGCTGCGCTGTCATGCCGGCCACCTTGAGCTCGGCATTCAACAACATGTCCGCGATCGCCAGTTTCAGCCCTTTGATTGCGAGGCTGTCGCTGGCCAAGTCGGCATCAACATCACCACTGAGGGTTAACGCCAGCGGCTTTTTCAACGCGGATCCCGCCAGATTCAGCTGCAACGCTAGGGCCTTCGCACTGAACTGCTGCTTAGCAAGGTCCAACAACAACTGAGCCTGCAGCTCGGTCTTGGCGAGCAGCTGCGGCTGAGCCTGATTGCCGCTAGCCTGATCGCCGCTAAAGAGCGCCACCTCGACGTCCAGATCGACCGGAAAGCGCTGTCCGCTGACCAGGTTATCGGCGTTGAGGTTAAGATCTCTCAACTCGACGACCTGCCCCTGGACGGGATCTGCGTAGCGGATCCAGGCATTACGGATCTGAATATGCCCTATATCGAACAGCAGCGCTGCCGCACCCGAATCACTGTCAGCATCCGCCTCAGCCTCGGCGTTGGTAGCCTCGACGACCGCCGGTGCCGTCAAATCCAGCTTAAGTCCATCGAGCAGGATACCGCGCATCAGCAACTGACCGCTTAGCAGCGGCAGCACCCGCACCCCGACTTCGGCCCGCGAGAGAGATGCCAGCGGCTTACCCTCGAGCGTCAAGACCTCCAGCGCCGGTAACGACAGCGCAACACTCGGGAACAGCGACCAGCCGATATCGCCTTTAAGCTGCAGATCGACCTGCGCCTCAGTGCGCGCCAGCGCCTGGATTTCAGGTTTAAAATCATTGGGGTCGACGACCAATAGTAACAGCCCTACCGTCAGCACGATCAGCAGCACCAGACCCAGGATCAGCTTAAGCACTAGTTTCATCACAAACTCCCTATGTATAAGTATCGCACCGGATAACGCAGTGCCTTGAGCTGTACATCTTAGCGATGGAAAAACGAAGGTAAAGTGATATCTTCACGATGATTCATTGCTGCGCCCTTTAACGCTATAATCATCGGCCTATTTTCGTAGTCGGAGCAAACCATGGGCGAACGTCAGGCCAGCGTGACCCGTAACACCCTGGAAACCCAGATCAGCATCTCCATCAACCTCGATGGCAGCGGCGTCTTTAAAGCCGATACCGGGGTGCCCTTTCTTGAGCATATGCTCGAGCAGATAGCCCGCCACGGCCTGATCGACATGGATATCAAGGCCAAGGGGGATATCCATATAGATCCTCACCATACAGTAGAAGATATCGGCATCACCCTGGGCCAGGCTTTCGCCAAGGCGGTCGGCGATAAGAAGGGACTCAACCGCTACGGTCACGCCTACGTGCCGCTCGATGAAGCGCTGTCGCGGGTGGTGATCGATTTTTCCGGCCGTCCTGGACTGGTGATGGACGTCCCCTTTACCCGCGCCTCGATCGGCTCGCTGGATACCCAGCTGTTCGGTGAGTTTTTCCAGGGTTTCGTCAATCATGCCTTGGTCACCCTGCATATCGATAATCTTAAAGGCGCCAATGCGCATCACCAGGCCGAAACCGTGTTTAAGGCCTTTGGCCGAGCGCTGCGGATGGCGATTGCCGAAGATTCGCGCATGGCGGGTATGACCCCGTCCACCAAAGGCTGTTTATGAGTCCTGCCCTGACGGGCAGCAGCGGAGACCGAGCATGAGCAGCGTAGCAGTTATCGATTATGGCATGGGCAACCTGCACTCGGTGGCCAAGGCCCTGGAGCACGTGATGCCCGGCGTCGAGGTCCGGGTCACCGCCGACCCCGAGCAGATCCTTAGCGCTGACCGAGTCATTCTTCCCGGGGTCGGTGCGATCCGCGACTGCATGGGCGAGATCCGTCGCCTGGGCATCGATGCCCTCGTTCACGAGGTAATCGCTGCCGGCACGCCGTTTCTGGCGATCTGTATCGGCATCCAGGCATTGATGAGCCATAGCGAAGAGAATGGCGGCGTCGACTGTCTCGATCACTTCCCCGGCAACGCGCTGTTCTTCGGCACCGAGCTTAAAGACAGCGACGGCGAGCGCCTCAAAGTTCCACATATGGGCTGGAATCAGGTCTGGCAACGTCACCCCCATCCACTCTGGGCCGATATCGACGATGGCTGCCGCTTCTACTTCGTGCACAGCTACTATATCAACGCTCAGAAGCCCGAGCAGGTCGCGGCCCGCTGCGAATACGGGGTCGAATTCGATGCCGCACTGACGGCAGGTAACGTCTTCGCCGTGCAATTCCACCCTGAGAAAAGCCAGAAGCCCGGGCTACAGTTACTCACCAACTTCCTCAGCTGGAACGGCAAGGTCTGATCCGATAGTTCGTCTAAATTTACCAGGAGCTCTTCATGGCGCTAGCGAAACGTATTATCCCCTGCCTCGATGTCGAGAACGGCCGGGTCGTCAAAGGGGTTCAATTCCTGGATATCCGCGATGCCGGTGATCCAGTCGAGGTCGCCAAGCGTTACGATGAACAGGGCGCCGACGAGATCACCTTTCTGGATATCACCGCCACCCACGAAAACCGCGACACCCTGGTTCACACCGTCGAGAAGATGGCCAGCCAGGTCTTTATACCGCTTACCGTCGGTGGCGGCATCCGCACCTGCGAGGATATCCGCACGATGCTTAACGCCGGCGCCGACAAGGTCAGCATTAACTCGGCGGCGGTATTTAATCCCGACTTCGTCCGCGAGGCCGCCGAACGCTTTGGCTCGCAATGTATCGTCGTCGCCATCGATGCCAAGAAGGTCAGCCTGGCCGGAGAGCCTGAGCGCTGGGAAATCTTCACCCACGGCGGCCGCAAACCCACCGGACTGGATGCGATCGAATGGGCTAAGAAGATGGTGGCCTATGGCGCCGGCGAGATCCTGCTAACCAGCATGGACCAGGACGGGGTCAAGAAAGGCTATGATCTGGGTGTGACCCGAGCGATCTCCGAGGCGGTATCGGTGCCGGTCATCGCCTCCGGTGGTGTCGGCAACCTGGATCACCTAGTCGCGGGCATCGTCGAAGGTAAGGCTGATGCGGTACTGGCGGCCAGCATCTTCCATTTTGGCGAGCACAGCATCCCCGAAGCCAAGCGCTATCTGCGCGATAAAGGGATCGAAGTCAGGCTTTAAGTGCTCGCTTGTGACTCCCGGTCACAGGCATCGCAGCAGCAGCAGCAGCAAAAACAAAAATAAAAACAGAAGATAAAGGCAGGCTTATGAATATAGTTATCAGCGGTAGCGGCCTGTTCACCCCGGAGCAGAGCATCAGCAATGATGAACTGGTGCTGGCGTTCAATCAGTATGTGGATACCTACAATGCCGAACAACACCCAGCGATCGATGCCGGCACCGTAACAGCCCTGGAACACTCCAGCTCCGAATTTATCGTCAAGGCCTCCGGCATCCAGAGCCGCTATGTGATCGAGAAAGAGGGCATTCTCGACCCGACCTTTATGCGCCCCAGGTTCCCCGAACGCGCCGATGATAAGCCCTCGATCCTGTGTGAGATCGGCGTTGCCGCCGCGCTCGAGGCCCTCAAAAATGCCGGCCGCAAGACCGTCGATGTCGACCTGATTATCGTGGCCTGCTCCAACCTGCAACGCCCCTACCCTGCGATCGCCATCGAGATTCAGCAGCAACTGGGCTGCGCAGGCTACGGCTACGATATGAATGTGGCCTGCTCGTCAGCCACCTTCGGCATCGGTGCTGCGGCTGATGCGATCCGTGCCGGCAATGCCCGCTGCGCACTGGTGATCAATCCTGAGATCACCTCCGGCCACCTGGATTTTCGCGACCGTGACTGCCACTTTATCTTTGGCGATGTCGCCACCGCCGTCGTTGTCGAGGCCGAAGAAGACTGCCACTCTGACAACGCCTTCCGCATCCTCAGCGCCCAGTTCCGGACCCAGTTTTCAAACAACATCCGCAATAATTTTGGTTTTCTTAACAACTCCAACCCGGAGACCCGCGACAGCAGGGATAAGCTGTTCAAACAGAACGGCCGCAGGGTCTTTAAAGAGCTGCTGCCGATGGTGACATCTGCGATCGGCGAACACCTGCGTAAAGAATCGTTGCAGGCCAGCGACTTCAAACGTTTTTGGCTGCATCAGGCCAACCTGACCATGATCTTGTTTGCCGCCAAGAGACTGCTGGGGCGTGAGCCCCGCGACGGAGAGGTTCCTATCATCCTCGATCGCTACGCCAACACCAGCTCAGCCGGCTCTGTTATCGCCTTCCACCTGCATAACCGCGACCTGAATGCCGGCGACAAAGGCCTGCTCAGTTCGTTCGGGGCGGGTTACTCGGTGGGCAGCCTGCTGCTGCAGAAACGCTAGGCTGAGTCTGGTGATCGCAGGGATTGTGATCGCAGGGCTCCCACAAGGTAGGCTCCCACAGCGAGGTAGGCTGGGATGCAATCCCAGCTACGATCCTAGATGCCGTAAGCCTTGCGGTAGGCGCGGATCGATTCGACCTGAACCGCACACTCTGGCTGCTGCTCTGCTTTCTCATCAAGGTACTCAATAAGATCCGTCAGGGTGATGATACTGATCACCGGCATGCCGAAATCGCGCTCAACCTCCTGAATCGCTGACAGCTCGGCCTTACCCTTCTCCTGCCGGTCCAGCGCAATCAGCGTGGCGGCAGGCGTGGCGCCCGCCGTTTCGATCAATGCCATTACCTCACGGATAGCCGTGCCCGCAGTGATCACATCGTCGATAATCAAGACTCGCCCTTCGAGAGGCGCGCCGACCAGGCTGCCGCCCTCACCGTGGGTCTTGGCCTCTTTGCGGTTAAACACATAGGGCACATCGCGACCGTAATCATTCGCCAATGCCACGCAGGTCGCAGCAGCCAGGGGGATCCCCTTATACGCGGGTCCGAGCATCAGATCGTAGGGGATTGCAGCGGCTTCGATAGCGGCCGCATAATAGCGGCCCAATTTAGCCAGCGCCTGACCGCTGTTAAAGAGTCCGGCATTAAAAAAGTAGGGACTGACCCGACCCGATTTGAGCGTGAACTCACCAAACCGCAACACGCCGCGCTCGATGGCAAACTCAATAAACTCACGCTGATAGTCCTGCATTTTTATCTCTCGCTAACGGCCAGGGGTTGTATTTCAGAGCCGCATGATACATTGATGTAGCCCGAGGCTCTAGACCGGAGCCCATCGTTAGTCTAACGTTGACTATCTTTCGCCTCCGCGATAACTAAGAGTTTAGTTTCAACGGTATTGGACTTACAATTCACGTTCGTTCGTCTGTCATCAAAAAACAACAAGGTAGCTCCATGCGTGTCATCACCCTGAATGTCCAAGGTATCAAGCAGGCCGCAGAGAAAGGTCTGTTCGACTGGATGCTAAAGCAGGATGCGGATGTTTACTGTTTACAGGACATCCAAGCCAGGGAGTACCAGCTTGATGACGCCCTCTATCATCCCCCGGGTTACTATCCCTATTTCTTCGATGCCTTCGAAGACAATTACAGCGGGGTAGCCCTGTATTGCAAAAAACCGCCTAAGGCAATCATGACGGGCATGGGCTTTGAGCTATGCGATGCTCACGGACGCTTTATTCAGGCGGACTATGACAAGGTCAGTATCATCTCTATGGCGCTACCTTCCGGGCTTAAAGATGACGCCGCCCAGTCGCAAAAACTGCATTTTATGGATGACTTTCTCAACCATCTACGTAAAACACTACGTAAACGGCGGCAATTTATTTTCTGCGGCACCTGGAGCATCGCTCACAAGACCATGGATCTGAGTAACTGGTACGTTAATCAGAAGAATTCGGGGTTTTTAGCCGAAGAACGGCAGTGGCTGGATATGGTGTTTAACGAACTGGGGTTTATCGATGCGTTTCGCGAGATTAACCATGTCGATCACCAGTTCACCTGGTGGCCGCCCTACAATCGGGCCTGGCACCTGAACGAAGGCGCCCGGATCGATTACCAGGTCACCACCAGTGAGCTACGCAAGACGATTCAGACGGCTGCAATCTATAAAGACGCCCGCTTCAGCGAACATGCGCCCCTGGAGATAACCTACAACATCGAGCTCTGAAGCCGTTTTTGTGGGCCGGACTCGTAGGTCAGACTCGTAGGTCAGACTCGTAGGTCAGACTCGTAGCTCGGACTCGTAGCTCGGACTCGTAGGTCGGACTCGTAGGTCGGACTTTAGTCCGACGCTGTTAAAGCCCTAAAACAGCTCTTCGGCGGTCACCCGGGTGGTCGCCGAGACCTTTTTAACGGCGGCCTCACTGGGCACGTCCTGCTCCCGGAACACCTCGAATATCGCATCTTCCTGACCGGGATAAGCCAGCAGCCCGGTCACCGGATCGATGCGCACACTGACGATCCCTTCAGGCGGAATAAGCGCCGCCTCTGGCACACCCTCAAGCGCGGCTCCCATAAAATCGATCCAGATAGGCAGTGCAGCCCGGCTGCCGTATTCATTGCGCCCCAGTGTCTGTGGCTGATCAAAGCCCACCCACACCGATGCGACCAACCCCGGATTAAAGCCAGAAAACCACGCATCTTTCAGATCGTTGGTGGTTCCTGTCTTCCCCGCGAGATCATCACGATCCAGGACACGGGCCCTGCGCCCGGAACCGCGCTTGATCACATCCTGTAAAATATTGGTGATCAGATAGGCGGTCTGTTTATCAACGACCCGGACGGCCAACGGCCGCGAGGTGACTTCGCTATCCTGGGTGCCGGGGGCCTCGAACTCTGCGATGTTCAAGATATCGGCCAAGGTATCGGCCAAGGTGTCTTCCAAGGCGTCAGGCTCCAGCGGCGGCTGATAGCGGCAACCCTCGCACAGGGTCTTGGGCGCGGCCTGAAACACCAGCTCTCCGTCGCGATCCTCAATCCTGTCCAGCCAATAGGGCTCTACCTTAAAACCGCCGTTAGCCATGACGGCATAACCGCTAACGAGTTCCAGCGGGGTGACATCGGCACTGCCCAGAGCCAATGACAGGTTATTCGGCAGGCGGCTGCGATCAAACCCAAACCGGCTGATATAGTCCAGCGTCGCCCTGACACCCACTCGGCGCAATATACGGATCGACACCAGATTACGAGAGCGATACAGCGCCTCACGCAAACGGGTCGGCCCAAAAAAGTTCTTACTGTAATTTTCCGGGCGCCAGCTACTCTCAAGATTGTCATCTTCAAACACCACAGGCGCGTCATTAATAAGCGATGCGGGGGTAAAGCCACTGGCTAATGCGGCGGTATACACGAAGGGTTTGAAATTAGAGCCCGGTTGGCGCACGCCCTGAGTGACCCGATTAAATTTACTGAGATTAAAATTAAACCCCCCCACCAGCGCTCGCACCGCACCGTCCTTAGGAGACAGGGCCACCAACGCGCTTTGTACCTGAGGTAATTGTCGCAATACCCAGCCAGAGTCGGTATCGACCAGCCGTACCAGGTCGCCGACAGCCAGGACATCTGCCGCCATCTTAGGCTTAGGACCCCGGCTGTACGCTGAGAGATAAGGCCGTGCCCAGCTGATACCCTCCCAAGACAGGTCCACGATCTCAGCATCCGCACGCAGCAGCCGAGCGCTCTGTTCGGAAACCTCGACGACCACCGCAGGCTCTAACGAGGCGTAGGTCGGCACCTCGCGAAGACCCTCAAGCCATGCACCGGGCTCCAATTCTGCCGGAAACTGCTGTTCCGCACCGCGATAGCCATGGCGCAGCTCATAATCCATCAAACCCTTCTCGACCGCGCTGTTTGCGGCCTGCTGGTCACCGCTGTCGAGGGTGGTATAGACGCTATAGCCCTGGGCATAGATACGCTCGCCATAAAGTTCCAGCAGGTGACTTCGCACCATCTCGGCGACATAGGGGGCGTAGAGTTCGATATCCGTGCCGTGATAGACGGCCGTTATCGGCGCTGCGATGGCTGCGGCGAACTGCGTGGCATCGATATAGCCCAAGGACAGCATACGCGATAGTATCCAGTCGCGCCGCTCGAGTGCCCGGGGAGGATTAATCAGCGGGTTGTAAGCCGAGGGAGCTTTCGGCAGGCCAGCAATCATAGCTAATTCTGCTAGGCTCAGCTCATCGATATCCCGCCCGTAGTAAACATGGGCCGCCGCCTGAATACCGTAGGCTCGATTTCCCAAATATATCTTATTGACGTACAGCTCCAGAATCTCATTCTTGGTGAGCTGCTGCTCCATCTGTAGTGCTATTATTATCTCTTTGAACTTACGTATAAAAGTTCGCTCGAGGGTCAGCAGATAGTTACGCGCCACCTGCATGGTGATGGTACTGCCGCCGGTCTGGATATGACCCGTACTCAGCAACTGAAAGGCGGCCCGTCCTAGGCCGATATAATCGATCCCGTCGTGACTGTAGAAACGACCATCCTCTGCCGCTAAGATCGCCTGCACAAACTGCTCAGGGATCTCATCGAAGCTTACCGGGGTGCGGCGCATCTCACCAAATTCGGCGATCAGCTTACGATCGGCGGAGTAGATACGCAGAGGCGTCTGCAGTTCGATATCACGCAGTTGATCGACATCCGGGAGCTGTGGCTTCAGATAAAAAAAGCCCCCGGCCAGGATTAAAACACCGAAAACTGCGCAGATAATCCCTGCTTTTATGAAGAAGCCGAGAAGAGTTTTGATTTTGGTCATGTTAACCTAAAGCTAATACGTTTGAAGGCGATATGTAATAAGGCGATATGCAATAATGCCAGCAATGGTGACGAAAGCGAATCTCTGTTTTGACACTTACGACCTGGTTCAGTCGCTATATAGTATGTTTTGTTCAATGAATTTAAGGATTAATTGGTGATTAGCCTTTTCAGGTCCGGTTCAAAGTCATTACTGGGTGTCGATATCGGCACCTCGTACATCAAGCTACTGGGGCTTTCTAAGCGCGCCGGCAACATCCATGTTGAGTGTTACTCGGTCGTCCACCTCCCCGAAGGCGCGGTCATCGACAACAATGTACAGGATGTGCCTGTCGTCGCCGAAGCCCTGGAGATGGGCTTGCGCCTTGCCAATACCCGCCTCAAACGGGCCATCACCTCAGTACCTACCTCGGCGGTGATCGTCAAACCACTTGAATTCAGCAAATCGTTTTCAGAAGATGAACTCGAGGATCAAATCAAGGTTGAAGCGGATCAGTTTATTCCCTATCCGCTGGATGAGGTCGCTATCGACTTCCAGATCCAGGACGAGTCAAAATCGAGCCCTGGTCTCAATGATGTGCTGCTGGTAGCCTGTCGCCAGGACAGCATCCAGTCACGCGAAGACTCGATCAATGGCGCCGGAATGATCTGCGACGTCATCGATGTCGATACCTATGCTATCGAACGGCTGTTTCCGGTGCTGGCAGAAATTCACGACCTGCTTGGCAAGACGCTGGGCCTGGTCGATATCGGCGCCAACAGCATGACCCTCTATGTCCTCGTGAAGGGTGAAGTCATCTATAGCCGCGAGCAGGCATTCGGCGGCAACGATCTGACGCACAGTCTGACCCAGGCATCGGACATGTCTGCGGATGAAGTCGAGCGAGCAAAACAAACCAACGCCTTAGCCGATAATCTGATTGATGATTACATCAACCCCTTCAAACTGACCACCGCACAGCAGATCTCCAGATCCATTCAGTTTTACTACTCCTCTGGCAATCACGGTGAGATTGAAACCCTGCTGCTGATGGGGGGGATAGCCGCGCTGCCCGGAATCGATGCCGTCGTATCCCGAGAACTGGGGATCAAGACCGCAGTGGCTGATCCTTTCGGCGCCATGACCATCGATGCGCGTATCAACCGCCATAAATTCGATCCCCAGGCCCCCTCACTGGTTCTGGCGTGCGGCCTGGCGTTACGGAGTTTTGCGGAGTAATTATGGCCAGCACCCTGATCAACCTCAGATCCTGGCGAGAAGATCGCCGCCGCGACCGTCAACAGCGCTTTATCGCCTCCGCCTGTGTCGCCGCCCTGTTTGCGGGGGCGCTGGTCTGGGGTGCTGGCAGCTTTATCGATAGCAACACCCTAAAGCAGCAGCAGCGCAACGATTATCTGCGCCAGGAGACTTCCAGTCTCGACTCCAAGATCGCAGAGATTAAAGATCTTCATGCCAAGCGCGAGCGTCTTCTCGAAAGGCTGCGGGCCATTCAAGACCTGCAGGGCAATCGGCCTGTTATCGTCCGGGTATTTGACGAACTCGTTCGCGTACTGCCCGATGAGCTCTTCTACTCGAGCCTGAACCGACAGGGCGAAACCCTGCATATCAACGGTCGTGCTCAGAGCAACGGTGATGTTTCAGCACTGATGCGCAACATCAATCGCTCCCCCTGGTTTAAAGAGCCTAATCTGAGTTCTGTAGGCAAGGGCGGCGAGTCCTACAAAAATTTTGATATGCGCGTCGAACTCAGCAGACCCAACCCAGAAGACGAAGGCTCCTGATGGCATTTGCGAATAGTTTTAAAAACGCCTTTCGCGGCTTTGATATCAACAACCTGGATTTCAATGCCGCCGGGAACTGGCCGATCGGCATTAAGTCCATATTTTATCTGCTGGTCATCATTGCCATCTCTGCAGCGGGCTATCATTTCTATATCAAAGACCTGCAAAGCAGTCTCGACCGGGAGATCGCTAAAGAGCCGGAACTCAAGCAGCAATATCAGGCCAAAGCTTATCAGGTCGCTAACCTAGAAGCCCTTAAACGGCAGATGAAGGATGTAGAGGACACCTTCTCTGAACTCCTTAAGCAACTGCCTACAGATACCGAAGTCCCCGGGTTGCTGGAAGATATCACCGATATCGGCCAGAATAGCGGCCTGAGTTTTGACCTGATCTCACTGGCGCCCGAAAAGAAAGTCTCCTTTTACATCGAACTTCCCATTAATATCGAGGTTAAAGGCAGCTATCACCAACTGGGTGAGTTTGTCAGCGGCATGGCCGCGTTACCCCGTATCGTCACGGTGCATGATTTTTCAATAAAACCGATCTCCGCTAATGGCGACCTAAGCATGTCTTTATCTGCCAGGACCTATCGTTATGACGATGACAACTGATCATCTGGCCAGATCACCAGCCCTAGCGGCCCTCCTGTTGCTGGGATTGTTGATGGGGCTGCTGCAAGGCTGTAGCCAGATCAACGACAGCTCCGATCTGCGACAGTTCGTGGAAGAGACACAGGCCCGTCCAAGCGGCCGTATCGATCCACTACCCGAATTTAAAGCCTACGAGAGCTTTCTTTATCGGGCGACCAGCTTGCGCGGCCCTTTCGAGCAGCTGATCCAGGTTGAGCTGAGCACCGAAGAGGGGGGCACCGGTCCGAAGGACGACTTGAAACCGGATATCGAACGCCTCAAAGAACCTCTCGAAGCCTTTAAACTTGAAGATCTGCGTATGGTGGGCACCATTCATATGCTTGAACATGGTGAACTAAACGCACTGATTCGAGATGCCAAGGGTGATATTCACCGTCTCGGGCGCGGTGACTATATCGGCAGGAATTTTGGTGAGATCATCACTGTGAACGAGACCCAATTGGATCTGCTGGAGATCGTACCTGATGGTATGGACGGCTGGATGAAACGCCCGCGTAACCTTGTGTTAGTACAACAGTAGGAAGGTAGATGGATATGGCGAAGACTCTCTCTTCAACGACATGGCTCATAGTTCCTCAGCGACTGGCACTCAAAAGCCGCCGCTGGCTGGTGACCCTGAGCTGCTTACTGCTGACTCAGACCGCCCTGGCTGAGATTGAAATTACCGGCACCACCTTTGTGGCGCTCCCCGGCAACAAGCTCGAAGTGCGCATCGATTTTAGTGCGCCGCCGCCCGTCCCCCGCGCTTACCGGATAGAACAACCCCCTCGCGTGGTACTGGACCTGATTGGCGTCAGCAATGGCTTAAATACTAAGAGTATCGACATTAAAAACGGTATGGTTGATACCCTCCACCTGGCTGAGGTCAAAGACCGGGTTCGGCTGATCGCGAATCTGTACGAATCGACCGAATATGATTCGTACATCAAGGGTAACAGCCTGTTTGTGGTGTTCGGCGCCGGGGCATCCGCCACCACGGCCAGCATCTCGGCACTGGAGAAGATGACCCAGGTCACTGAACTCCCTGAGTCTCAACGCACCCAGGTATCCTCTATCGATTTTCGCCGGGTCGAGGGGGATCTTGGCCGTGTCATCATTAATCTGAGCAATAACAAGGCCGGTGTCGATATCCTCGAAGAGGGCAGCAACATCATTATCAACCTGATTGGCGCGCAATTACCGGCAGCCCTCGAGGAGCGCATCGATGTTCAGGACTTCTCGACCCCCATTCTCTTCGTCGATGCGATGGGTGACGGCAATAACAGCAGCATCCTGATCAAACCCTCCGCCCTGCCCTACGATTATCTGGCTTATCAATCTGAAAACCAGCTGATTGTCGATTTCAAACCTATTACCGATACGGACGCCGAGGATCGCCTGCGCGATCGCTTCCCCTACACCGGAGAGAAGCTCAGTCTTAATTTTCAGGATATCGACATCCGCTCGGTACTGCAGGTTATTGCCGATGTCACCGACATGAACCTGGTGGTCAGCGATACCGTCAGTGGCAATATCACCCTGCGCCTTAAAAATGTTCCCTGGGATCAGGCGCTGGAATTGGTCCTAAAAACCAAGAGCCTGGATAAGCGTTTCGCCGGCAATGTAATGATGATCGCACCCGCTAACGAGATTGCCGAGCGCGAGCGCTTCGAGATCGAAACCAATAAGCAGGTCAGAGAACTTAAAGAGCCTCAGACCGAGTTCATTCAGATCAATTACGCCAAGGCGACCGAGATCGTGGAACTGCTGGGCACCGAGCAAGGGCTGATGTCGTCCCGGGGCAAGATACAGGCAGACCCTCGTACCAATACGCTGATTGTAAGGGACATCGATACCAGTATTGCAAAAATACGCAAGGCACTGAAAACACTCGACACCCCCGTTCGCCAGGTGATGATCGAGGCCCGTCTGGTCACGGTCCGCACCGATATCAGCAATGAACTGGGAGTTAAATGGGGGTTCGGCTATCAGCGTACCGGCAGTAATAACCGGATAGTCCTGGGCGCGAGCGCATCGAGTGATACGGCGCAAGCGGGTGGCTCGACACTGGTCACCCCCACCAGCCTCAACGTTGATCTCGGGGCCACCGGCTCAGGCGCATCAAACTTCGCCATCGGCATCGGCTCAAACAGCACCCTGCTGCAAATGGAACTTTCTGCCCTGCAAAGCGATGGCCTTGTCGAGATCATCTCTCAGCCCAAGGTTATTACCGCCAACGGCAAGACGGCACGCATCCAATCGGGTAAAGAGTTCGCCTATCAGACGGTTCAGGATGGCGAGGTCAGCGTCGAATTTAAAGAGGTGGTCCTGTCGCTGGATGTAACCCCGCAGATCACCCCGGACAACCGTTTGATCCTGGACCTGAAGATCAGCCAGGACTCGCTTGGCGACCAGCTGGTTAATGGCCAGGCGGGAATCGATACCAACAAGATTCAAACCCAGGTGCTGGTTAACAACGGCGAAACGATCGTATTGGGAGGCGTCTTTCTGAAAGAGGCCTCGGAGACGATCACCAAGGTACCTTTCCTGGGCGACATTCCTTATCTGGGCAGACTCTTTACCCGTACCACTGAAAGCGATAACAAGACCGAGTTGTTGGTCTTTATTTCGCCCAAAATCATCGAAGAAAGCCTTAGCGCACGCTAAGGAAACCTAAGGGATCGTTGTTTGAATCTGTTTCTGATCGGGCCTATGGGCGCCGGAAAAAGCACTATAGGCCGCCTACTTTCTCAAGAACTGCAACTGACCTTTGTCGATTCCGATAAGGTGATCGAGGAGCGTGCCGGGGCGAACATCCCCTGGATCTTCGATGTCGAAGGCGAGGCCGGTTTTCGCAAGCGTGAAGTGGCCGTTATCGATGAACTGACCCAGGATGTCAACATCGTGCTGGCCACAGGGGGAGGGGCAGTGCTCGACGAGAGCAACCGGCGCCACCTGCAGGCCCGGGGAACGGTTGTCTATCTGCATGCCTCTCTGCAGCAGCAGATCGAGCGTACCGCCAAGGACCGTAACCGGCCTTTGCTGCAAACCGAAAACCCTTCTAAGGTACTGGCTGATCTGATGTTCAACCGCGACCCTCTCTATAAGGGCTGCTGTGATGTGCTGATCCATACTGACAGTCGACGGCCCAAATCGGTGGCCAGAGATATTATCCATCAACTCGAACAGCTCGATATAATTCGATAGCCTTACTGGATGACAGACATGATACCCCTTCGACTGGACGTGGCCCTCGGCGAGCGCAGCTACCCCATCTTTATCGGTGCCGGATTACTGGACCGACCCGATTGCTGGATCTCGACGATTCGCAGCAGCCAGGTCATGATCGTCACCAACGAAACCGTAGCGCCCCTCTATCTGGAGCGTGTTCGTCAGGCATTGGCCGGCAAGCAGCTGGACACCGTTATCCTTCCCGATGGTGAGCAGTTCAAAAACCTGGAGACCCTGGATCAGATTTTTTCCGGACTGCTCCAGGCACGTCATAATCGCACCACCACCCTGGTGGCGCTCGGCGGCGGTGTCGTCGGTGATATGACTGGATTTGCGGCGGCCTGCTACCAGCGCGGGGTGGATTTCGTACAGATCCCGACCACCCTGCTGGCGCAGGTCGACTCCTCGGTTGGCGGTAAGACCGGCGTCAATCATCCGCTGGGGAAAAACATGATCGGCGCCTTCCACCAGCCCCGCTCAGTGATTATAGATACCGACACGCTGAACACCCTGGCGGATAACCAGCTGGCATCAGGATTGGCCGAGGTGATTAAATACGGCCTGATTCTCGATCTGGATTTTCTCGAATGGCTCGAAACCAACCTGCAGCAGCTGCAAGCCAGAGACCCCTGCGTGCTGGCCGAAGCGATCCGCCGCTGCTGTCAGATCAAGGCGCAGGTGGTGGCTGCCGATGAGAAGGAGCAGGGCCAGCGCGCGTTGTTAAATCTGGGCCACACCTTCGGCCATGCCATCGAGACCTTTACCGGCTATGGCAACTGGCTGCATGGCGATGCTGTGGCGGCAGGCACGCTCCTGGCCGCCGAGCTGTCCGTGCGTTCAGGGTGGCTAACCTCCGCCGAGAAAGAGCGGATAACCACCCTGTTTCGGCGTGCACAGCTGCCCTTAGCGCCTCCCAAAGAAATGACGACCGCAGATTTTATGCGGCTGATGGCGGTCGATAAAAAAGTGCTCGATGGCCAGCTGCGACTTATCTTGCTACGCCAGCTGGGTGAAGCTATCACCACCGATAGTTTTTCCCCGGTCGCGCTCGCCGCCACGTTGGACCAGGCCACACTAAATCCGCCAGCGCTCACCCTTTAAGGTTAAGAGCCAAGAGCTCAAGCACTGAAACAGTAACGATGAGCCGCAGTAAAGCCCATGAATAGACAGACACCCACGACCGATAATATCGATGATCTGTTTGGCGACAGTGTGCCCACGCTGGGGATCAAAAGCGGTTCAGGCGAGTGCTATCTCCCGGCATCCCATATACAGCTGCTCGAGCAGATCGAACACCTGAGTCGTTACAGCCACTTTATTCAGATAATCACCGGCGTGAACGGCAGCGGCAAAACAACCCTGCTGCAACAGTTCTACCCCAATGCCGACGACAGCTCGGTGCATGCCTGTTCCATCCAGGCACTCCCGCAGATGAGTGCGGCGCTGCTGCTGGCCGAAATTTGCCGGCAACTCAACATCGGCACCGATTCTTTAAGCGATGCCCCCAGCCAGCTCCAGGCGGTCGTGGAGCATGCCCAGTTGCTCAATCAGCTGTCACGGCAGATGCTGATTGTGATAGACGATGCCCACCATCTATCGCCAGGCGCCCTGGAACTGCTGTTCAATCGACTCTCGACCCTGACCGACGACGCGGTACGTCCGCATATACTGCTCTTTGCAGATCCCAGCATTAAGCTGTTGACCTCGGCTGCCACCCTTAGCGAGATAGTCGAAACCAGCTGTCACTTTATCGAGATCCCGACCCTGGACCATGATGCCCTGAATAGCCTGCTCTCCCACTGTTTTGCCGCGGTCGCAGCCCGCCTGAGTGACACCCAGAGACAGCGGGTCTACACCGAGTCTCTGGGACTTCCTGGTCGTGTGGCGCGGGTACTCGAAGCGATCCGTGCCGACCAGCCGCTAAAGACGTATGCTCCCCTCCCTGCTGTTAAGCCCTCATCGAGAGCCCTGTATCTGGGCATAGCGGTCATAACGGCCACGGCGCTGCTGGGTTCGGGCTTGTGGCTGTCACTGCCGGCGCAGCTGCAGTCGTCACCGCCGCAGACGGCCGATACCTCTGACCGCATTCGGGTCGAACTCTCGATCAAGCCCAGGAATAAGGCGGAACCTGCAACCGCCGTCCCGGCTGACGAAGAGGTCACCCAAAACAGCTTTGAACAGCGCCTCGCCCAGGCAAGAGCGGCCCTGGAATCCGAACAGCAGTCGACTGAACCGTCCGACAGCACCGATACCGCCAGCGATAACCAGGCCGCAGCGACCTCGACACAGCAACTGGCACTGGCGCGCGTTAAAGCGGCACCCATTAAGGTAGCCCCTACTGACAGCCAGGCGGCAACGCTGGACGCCGACGACCCGACGGCGACCACCCTGGTGCTCAAGCTTCCCTCGGCGGCCGAGCAGGCGCTTGAGCTGCAGGCCAGTGCCGAGCCTGAACCCCAGGCACCCGGTTATTCCGGGGATGCCTTGACGCTGATGAACTGGAAGCCTGGTGGATACACGCTGCAGATGCTCGGCGCCCGGCAGCAATCAAGCGTTAGTGACTTTATCGCCGCCATGCCAGAATCCGAAAAGCTGCTCACATTTTCAACCATTTACAAGGCTAAGCCCTGGTTTGTCGTCGTGTACGGCAACTACGCCAACCGGGCCGCAGCGATGACAGCCAGGGGTGAGCTACCCAAGCAACTGCGCGCGCGCAGTCCCTGGGCGCGGAGTATTAAAGGGGTGCAGGAGGATATCCGGCGGGAGGCCCTCTGATGGACGATTTTCTTCCTCAGACCTCCTTTTAGAGGAAAAAACACTTCGTTGATTTGTTCTTAATCGCGTTCACGGGTAGAATGCCTCTCCCTTTTTGGCACTTGCCGCCTGGTTCGTATTCAAAAAAAACCTCCAGGAGCTTGTTTTTAAAGACTTTTTATAGCGAGGTCTGTGAATGAATACTGGTCTATATCGCCCCGGCGAATATAAAGATAACTGCGGCTTTGGACTAATGGTCCAGGTCGAAGGTGTCAGCAGCCATGAACTGCTGCTCAAAGCGATCCAATCGTTAACCTGCATGACCCACCGCGGCGGCATTGCCGCCGATGGCAAGACCGGCGATGGCTGCGGCCTGCTACTGCAGATGCCTGACAGCTTTATCCGCACCCTGGCCCAGGAACAGTTCAATACCACGCTGGGAGCGCATTACGGCGTTGGAATGATTTTTCTGTCTAAAGACGAGACCCAGGCCCAGAGTGCCCGGGACCGGTTGAATAAGGAACTGATAGCCGAAGGACTCCAGGTTATAGGGTGGCGCGAAGTCCCCACTGACCCCTCCTCCTGTGGCCCTATCGCACTGGAAACACTGCCTAAGATCGAACAAGTGTTTGTCGGCGATGGCGGCAAAGATGGCCCACGACTGGCTGTCAGCCTGTTTGTGGCCCGCCGTAAGGCTGAGATCGCACTGGCACAGGACCCGGACTTTTACGTCTGCAGCCTCTCCAGCTCGATCCTGGCGTATAAGGGTTTGATGATGCCCGCCGACCTGACCAGCTTCTATAAGGATCTGGGTGACGAGCGTATGGCCACCGCCATCTGTGTCTTCCACCAGCGCTTCTCGACCAACACCGCACCCCGCTGGCCGCTGGCTCAACCCTTCAGAATTCTGGCCCATAACGGCGAGATCAATACCATCGAAGGCAACCGCAGCTGGGCCAATGCCCGTGCCAGCAAGTACGCCACCGAACTGCTGCCCAACCTGCATGAGCTAATGCCGATCGTGAACTCGACTGGCTCGGACTCCTCCAGCCTCGACAATATGGTGGAGCTGCTCCTGACCGGCGGCATGGATCTCTATAAGGCACTGCGTCTGGTCGTACCCCCCGCCTGGCAGAATGTCGAGATCATCGATCCTGACCTCCGCGCCTTTTACGAATACAACTCCATGCATATGGAGCCCTGGGATGGCCCGGCGGGCCTGGTAATTACCGATGGCAGAACCGCCGTCTGCATGCTCGACCGTAATGGTCTGCGTCCGGCGCGCTGGGTGCTGACCAAAGATGGCA
Organism: Motiliproteus sp.; assembly: GCA_047633175.1. Taxonomy (GTDB): domain Bacteria; phylum Pseudomonadota; class Gammaproteobacteria; order Pseudomonadales; family Balneatricaceae; genus Motiliproteus. Next base: position 353,500 of record JBLIEQ010000001.1, read on the forward strand.
TCCTTTGTACTGCCTCCGAGATCGGCACCTACGACTACAAGCCCGAAGATGTGGTCGCCAAGGGACGCGTGGGGCCCGGCCAGATGCTGGCCGTCGACACCCAGACGGGTGAAGTGCTGCACACCGACGATATTGATCAGCGCCTCAAGAGCGAACACCCCTACAAGAAATGGCTGCGCGACAGCTCTTACCGCCTCCAGGCTACGCTGAACGATCGTGATTTGTCGTTTAAAGAGTTCAGCCCGGAGCATCTTAAGATTCATCAGAAGCTCTATCAGGTCAGCTTTGAAGAGCGCGATCAGGTCCTGCGTCCCCTGGCTGAAACTTCGCAAGAGGCCACCGGGTCCATGGGGGACGATACCCCTATGGCGGTACTGTCGCACCGCATCCGACCGCTCTATGACTACTTCCGCCAGCAGTTCGCGCAGGTGACCAACCCGCCGATCGATCCATTGCGTGAAGCGATCGTTATGTCATTGGAGACCTGCCTGGGTGCCGAGCGCAATGTGTTTGATGATTCTGAGCAGCACGCTCTGCGGATCATCCTGGCCTCCCCCGTGCTCTCTCCGAGTAAGTACCATAAATTGTATTACAACGAGATGGCAGGATTCGAAACTCACTCGCTGAGCCTCAACTACGATCCATCGCTGGGGCTCAAACAGGCGATCGAGCTGCTGTGCGACAACGCCGAGCAAGCGGTTCGCAGCGGGTCGAGTATCCTGATCCTGTCTGATCGCGCTATTAAGGAGGGTCTGCTGCCGATCCACGCCCTGATGGCCACAGGCGCGGTCGACAGCCATCTGCGCGCCCAGGGCCTGCGCTGTAACTGCAACCTGATTATCGATACGGGTACCGCCCGCGATTCCCACCAGATCGCCGTCCTGCTCGGCTGTGGTGCCAGCGCCGTTTACCCCTACCTCTCCTACCGGATCATCAATGATATGGTGGCACGTGGCGAGATCCTCAGCGATGAGATCAGCTGCCACACCAACTATCGCAAGGGCATCAACAAAGGCCTGATGAAGATCCTGTCGAAGATGGGTATCTCTACCATCGCCTCCTACCGGGGCGCCAAACTCTTCGAGGCCGTGGGCCTGGGCGAAGATATTATTGAGACCTGCTTTACCCATATGGTCAGCCGTATCAAGGGCGCTGACTTCGGTGACTTCCAGCGCGAGCAACAACTGCTCGCCAACGATGCCTGGAAGGCGCGTAAACCCATGGAGCAGGGCGGCAAGCTCAAGTATGTCCATGGCAAGGAGTATCACGCCTATAACCCCGACGTGGTCCACAGCATCCAGCGTGCGGTCAAGAGCGGCGACTACGGACTCTATAAAGAGTATGCCGCACTGGTCAACGAGCGTCCGGTTGCGACCCTGCGCGACCTGTTTAAACTCAAAGAGGTCACCCCGATCCCATTGACCGAGGTCGAGCCGATCACGAGCCTATTCAAACGCTTCGACTCTGCCGCCATGTCTCTGGGCGCCCTGTCACCCGAGGCCCACGAAGCCCTGGCGATGGCAATGAACGACCTCGGCGGGCGTTCCAACTCAGGCGAAGGTGGCGAAGATCCGGCGCGCCACGGCACCAACCGACGCTCCAAGATCAAGCAGATCGCCTCGGGGCGCTTCGGGGTCACGCCACACTATCTGGTCAATGCCGAAGTGCTGCAGATCAAGGTGGCTCAGGGGGCCAAGCCCGGCGAAGGCGGCCAGCTGCCTGGCGGTAAGGTCAATGAACTGATCGCCAGGCTCCGTTATGCCGTCCCCGGCGTTACCCTGATCTCACCGCCACCGCATCATGATATCTACTCGATCGAGGATCTGGCACAGCTGATCTTTGACCTTAAGCAGATTAATCCTGAGGCGCTGGTCTCGGTCAAACTGGTCTCGCGTCCCGGCGTCGGCACCATCGCCGCCGGTGTCGCCAAGGCCTATGCCGATCTAATCACCATCTCCGGTTATGACGGTGGCACCGCCGCCAGCCCGCTCTCCTCGATTCATCATGCCGGCTCCCCCTGGGAGATCGGCCTGTCCGAGACCCATCAGGCGCTGGTTATCAACGGCCTGCGCACCAAGGTTCGAGTACAGACAGACGGGGGCCTCAAGACCGGCCTCGACGTGGTTAAAGCTGCCATCCTGGGTGCCGAAAGCTTTGGTTTCGGCACCCTGCCGATGGTCTCGCTGGGCTGTAAATTCCTGCGTATCTGCCACCTCAACAACTGTGCGACCGGGGTTGCCACCCAGAACGAGTACCTGCGTACCAAGCATTTCATCGGCACCGTCGAGATGGTGAAGCACCTGTTCACCTTTATCGCTGAAGAGACCCGTGAATGGATGGCCCGTCTCGGCGTCCGCACGCTCGAAGAGCTGGTGGGTCGTACCGACCTGCTGGAGATCCTGCCGGGCGTCACCGAGAAGCAATCACGACTCGACCTGAGCCCTATCCTGCTTAACGATGCGATGGATCGCAGCAAGCCGCAGACCTGCCAACAGCCGCAGAACACCCCGTTCGATACCGGCGTATTGAACCTGAACATTCTCGAGGCCACGCGCGATGCGATCGCCAACAAGAGTGGCGGCGAGTTCTCGTTCGTGATCACCAACTGTGACCGCTCGGTGGGTGCCCGAATCTCTGGCGAGATCGCCAAGCAGCATGGCAATCTGGGGATGTCTGATGCCCCCATCAAGATCAACCTCAGCGGTGTGGCCGGGCAGAGCCTGGGTGTCTGGAACGCCGGTGGTCTGGAGCTGATTCTCGAAGGCGATGCCAACGACTATGTCGGCAAGGGCATGGCCGGTGGCAAGATCGTTATCTATCCGCCTGCGGGCAGCCAGTTTGAGACCCAGAAGACCTCGATCCTCGGCAACACCTGCCTCTACGGCGCGACGGGCGGCAAGCTGTTTGCCGCCGGTTGTGGCGGTGAGCGCTTCGCGGTGCGCAACTCCGGTGCCCATGCGGTCATCGAAGGTGCCGGCGATCACTGTTGCGAATATATGACCGGTGGCCTGGTCACAGTCTTGGGAAGCACCGGCTACAACTTCGGTGCAGGGATGACCGGTGGCTTTGCCTATGTCCTGGATATGGATCGCACCTTCGTGGATAAGTACAACCACGAACTGGTCGAGATCCACCGTATCAGTAATTACCACATGGAGGAGTACCGCAACCACCTCCAGGGGGTTATCAGAGGATTTGTGACCGAAACCCAGAGCGCCTGGGGCCAGTATCTGCTGGATAATATTGAAGACTACATCAGCAAATTCTGGCTGGTAAAGCCCAAGGCTGCCGGTTTAGGTGAGCTGCTCAGCAGTATGCGTCAGAGTCCTGAGTAAGAAGGCTTGAGCAGCGGGCTTGAGCGACAGGCTTGAGTGACAGGCTTGAACAGGTTACCCCAAAGTTTCGCCCCGGCGTCTGTGGACCCGGGGCAGATAGATGAGGACTAGGCTATGAGTAAACGCCTGCACAATGATTTTCAGTTTGTAGAACTTCCCCGCGAGGAACCCAAAAAGATTTCTTTGCGGACGCGCAAGAAAGAGTTCACCGAGATTTATCACGAATATGACGACGACCAGGCCGCTGGCCAGGCACACCGTTGTATCGAGTGTGGCAACCCCTATTGCGAATGGAAGTGCCCGGTGCACAACTACATTCCCGACTGGCTAAAACTGGTCTCCGAGGGACGTATTCTCGAAGCCGCCGATCTGGCCCACCAGACCAATTCGCTGCCCGAAGTCTGCGGCCGTGTCTGCCCGCAAGATCGCCTCTGTGAAGGCGCCTGCACCCTCAACGAGGGCAAGTTCGGCGGCGTGACCATCGGTGCGGTCGAGAAACATATCACCGATACCGCCATGGCGATGGGCTGGAAGCCCGACATGTCCGGCGTGATCCCCACCGATAAGAGGGTCGCTATCGTCGGTGCCGGTCCTGCCGGCATCGCCTGCGCCGATATCCTGGCGCGCAACGGGGTCAAGGCGGTGGTCTTCGATAGCCATCCTGAGATCGGCGGCTTGCTGACCTTCGGCATACCTGAATTCAAGTTGGAAAAGTCCGTGATGGTACGGCGGCGCAAGATCTTGGAAGAGATGGGGATAGAATTCCGCCTCAACACCGAGATCGGCAAGGATATCAGCTTCGACAGCCTGCTCGAGGAGTATGACTCGGTCTTTCTGGGCATGGGCACCTACACCTCCATGAAGGGTGGCTTCCCCGGCGAAGACCTCGAGGGCGTTCACGATGCGTTGCCGTTTTTGATCTCCAACGTCAACAACTGCCTGGGCTACCCGCAGAGCGAGGCCGGCTTTATCGACCTCAAGGGCAAGCGGGTCGTGGTCCTCGGTGGCGGAGATACCGCCATGGACTGCAACCGCACCACGATCCGCCAGAATGCCACCAGCGTCGAATGCGCCTACCGTCGCGACGAGGCCAACATGCCCGGATCGCGTAAAGAGGTCATCAACTCTAAGCAGGAGGGGGTTAAATTCCTCTTTAACCGCCAGCCGGTCGAGATCATCGGCGACAACGGCAAGGTCACCGGCATCAAGCTGGTGACGACCGCCCTGGGCGAGCCCGATGCGAAGGGTCGCCGTCGTCCTGAGGTCATCGAAGGCAGCGAAGAGATCGTCGCCGCCGATGCGGTCCTGGTCGCCTTCGGCTTCAGCCCCAGCCCTGCACCCTGGTTCAAACAGTTTGGCATCACCGAGGATGACCGCGGTCGGGTGATCGCCCCTGAAACCAGTGAGTTTCCCTTCCAAACCAGCAATCCGAAGATCTTTGCCGGTGGCGATATGGTCCGCGGCTCGGATCTGGTGGTCACCGCCATCGCCGAGGGACGCAAGGCCGCAGAAGGGATCCTGGATTATATGGAGGTCTAGGCTTCCAGCCAGTCTAAAAGGGGTCAGAGTAACTTATTGAGCGAGGTAGGCTGGGATGCAATCCCAGCAACCAAATAAGTTACTCTGACCCCAAACACTCCAACCACTCACAATCACTCCTCATTTACAGAAGCCCGACCCACAAAAGAAACACCTGTAGGTCGGACTTTAGTCCGACAAGGTTAACCAGACGCCCCCTATTTATGGCCTGAAGCCTTATACTAGCGGCACTTTTTATTGGCGAGAGACCCGCTCTTATGTCTGCACAGTTTCCAGAACTCAAGAATGATCGTTTCCTGCGCGCACTGCTGCGCCAGCCCGTCGATGCCACTCCGGTGTGGATGATGCGTCAGGCGGGCCGCTACCTGCCCGAATACAAAGCCTTGCGTGCCAAGGCCGGCGATTTTATGAGCCTGTGCATGAATGCCGATTTTGCCTGCGAGGTGACGATTCAGCCGCTCGAACGCTTTCCGCTGGATGCGGCTATCCTGTTCTCCGATATTCTGACCATCCCCGATGCGATGGGACTCGGTCTCTATTTTGAAACCGGAGAAGGCCCTAAATTCAAGAAGGTGGTCCGCACCGCGCAAGACGTTGCCGCTCTACCGATCCCCGATGCCGCGACGGATCTGGGCTACGTGATGAAGGCGGTCAAGACTATTCGCCATGAACTCAATGGTCGCGTGCCTCTGATCGGCTTCTCCGGCAGCCCCTGGACTCTGGCCACCTATATGGTAGAAGGCAGTTCCTCGAAAGATTTTCGCCATATCAAGCGGATGATGTACGAGACTCCCGAGGTGATGCACCAGCTGCTCGACAAGCTGGCCCAGAGTGTCACCTCTTACCTCAACGAGCAGATCCGCTCTGGCGCTCAGGCCGTACAGATCTTTGATACCTGGGGCGGCGTGCTGAGCACCGCCTGCTACCAGGAGTTCTCGCTCAAGTATATGCAGCAGATCCTCGACGGCCTGATCCGTGAACACGACGGCCGCAGAGTGCCGGTCATCCTGTTCACCAAGAACGGCGGCCAATGGCTGGAGTCGATCGCCAACACCGGTGCCGATGCTGTGGGACTCGACTGGACCACCGATATCGATAACGCCCGCACCCGTATCGGCTCCCAGGTTGCGATTCAGGGCAATATGGACCCCTGCGTCCTCTATGCCGGCAGAGACCGTATCCGTGCCGAGGTCGAGGATATTCTGGCGCGCTTTGGCAGCAATCCCGGGCATATCTTCAACCTGGGCCATGGTATCCACCAATTTGTCGATCCCGCACACGCCGGCTACTTTGTAGAAGCCGTGCATGAGCTGAGTGCCAAATACCACCGCTGATAAGCGGATGCCCCGAAGCGAACGCTCCCGGGGCGTCTTTTTTATAAGCACATACGCGGCCCGGGAACCCTCGGACCGTACCGCTTTCCTCTAATCCCTGCCTGCTGCTACCCCCCCCTTCTTCTGTCTATAGTGGAAACCGCTCAGGTTTAGACTATATTAAAAGACATCAAGCATTACCCTAAAAGAACGATATTGCCGTTAGCCCCCCCTGACCTGCATTGAGACTGATCGCCAGTCATGAAGTCAATCATAAAGCCCGTCATGAAAGGACCGACCCTGACTACCCGCCTGGTGACGGTGCTTATCGTTGTCTTTACCGGCTTTGTGCTGATTACGGCACTCTCGATCAACGGCCTCCGAGAGGCGCTCCTCCATGAAAAAAAGCACCAGACCCGGTATCTGGTAGAAAATGCCCACAGCCTGTTTGAACACCTCTATGGCTTGAGCCGCAGCACGGACCTCACCGAAGCCCAGGCCAAAGAACGTGCCATCGACACGATCCGCGCCCTACGCTACGACCAGGATAATTATTTCTGGATCAACGACATGCAATCGAAGATGCTGATGCACCCTATCCTGCCGGCACTGGATGGCCAGGATCTCTCCAGCCTCAAGGACACCAGTGGCAAACTGCTGGTTATAGCATTCGTCGACACCGTTCGGCAGCACGGGGAAGGGTTTGTCGGCTACTATTGGCCCAAACCCGGTGCCAAAGATCCTGTAGAGAAACTCTCATTCGTTAAGGGGTTCAAACCCTGGGGCTGGATTATCGGCTCCGGCATCTATGTCGACGATGTGCAAAAGGCGTTTTTTAACAGCGCGCTGTTTCTCGGCCTTATCTCCTCAAGCATCCTCCTGCTGGTCGTGACCGGGGCCCTGATTATCCGCCGGGAGGCGGGTTTCCAGAAGACCCAGTATGGCCTGATCGCTCAGACCAATGCTCGGCTGGAACAGCAGGTCAGCGACCGAACCGCCGCACTGCGGGAGGCCAACAGCGCCCTCACCGTAAGCCGGGATCTGGCGCTGCAGGAGCATAAGAAGCTGGTGTACAGCGAGGCGATCTTTCGCAGCATGGCCGAGACGGCCCAGGACGCCATCATCCTGATCGATGAGAAGGCTCGGGTGGTCTACTGGAACGCGTCTGCCGAGCGGATCTTCGGCTATACCGCCTGCGAAGTGCAGGGCAAAGATCTGCATCAGCTGATTGCCAAAGAGACGGAGCAGGCCAAGTTTAGAGCCGCCTTCCCAACATTCACAAAGACCGGCCGCAGCGCCATGCTGGGGAAGATTCTGGAACTGACGGCGCGGCGGAAATCGGGCGAGGCGTTTCCGGTTGAACTCTCCATCAACGGCATCCTTATCAATCAGAGCTGGAGCGCACTGGGAATCGTGCGAGATATCAGCAACCGTAAGCTAGCCGAACGCACCCTGCTCGACAAGACGAAGCAGCAGGCCGAGCTGATCGATCAACTCCAAGCCGCCCAGGAGCAGTTGCTGCAATCTGAAAAACTAGCCGCCATCGGCCAGCTCTCCGCCGGGGTGGCCCATGAGATCAACAACCCGGTCGGGTTTATTGGCAGTAATATCAATAGCGCCAAGAGTTACGTCGAGCAGTTCATCAGGATGCTCGAACAGATCAAGCTCCGGACAGCGGCACTGAAGCACAGCGAGCCAGGGCTACGGCTTATCGCCGAGGCGGAATCCGAGTTTGAGTTTGAGTATCTCAGAGGGGATCTTGTCGAGCTGTTTACCGAAACCAAGGAGGGGGTCGACAGAATCCAGAAAATCATCGCCGACCTGAAGGGCTTTGCCCGCGCCAGCGATGGCATCTGGGAAGAGGTCGACCTGCACCAAGAGATCGACAGCACTCTGAACGTGATCTGGAATGAACTCAAATATCACTGCTGCATCGAGAAACACTATGGCGTGCTGCCGCAGGTTCAGTGCCTGCGCTCGGAGATCAACCAGGTGATTATGAATTTGCTGATCAACGCCTCCCAGGCGATCGAAGACCAGGGCACCATCAACATACGGACCGGTGCGGATCAGAGCGCCGTCTGGATCGCGATCGAGGATAACGGCCAGGGGATCGATCCCGGGATACTGCACAAAATCTTCGACCCCTTCTTTACCACCAAGCCGGTGGGCAAAGGCACCGGCCTGGGATTATCGGTCTCCTACGGCATCGTCGAGAAACACAGCGGCAGACTCGAGGTGCTCTCCACCCCTGGTCTGGGCACAACCTTCACCCTCAGACTGCCTATCGAGCACCCGCAAGAAGCCGCACTCTGATAAACCGATCTATGCGCCTGCCCACGGCAACGGGCACCCGTCGGGCGTAACGTGGCCCTAAGCCGGACGCAGGATCAGCCCTCTGCCAGCGCCGCCTTCTGCAGCACGATCAGCTCCTTGATGCCCTTGGATGCCAGCGCCAACATGCTGGCGAGTTCTTCCTGGCTGAAGGTCGCGCCCTCGGCCGTGCCCTGGATCTCGACGAAGCCACCGGCCTCGGTCATGATCACATTCATATCGGTCTCCGCCTTGGAGTCTTCGGCGTAATCGAGATCCAGCACCGGCTGGCCCTTATAGATACCCACCGACACCGCCGCCAGCATCCCCTTGATCGGGTTGCCCTTGAGCGCACCATGCTTATCCTTCTTAAGGAAGGCGATCGCATCCATCATCGCGACACAGGCACCGGTAATCGCAGCGGTACGGGTGCCGCCATCGGCCTGGATCACATCACAGTCGATGGTAATGGTATTCTCGCCCAGCTTTTTCAGATCCAGAACCGCCCGCAATGAACGGCCGATCAGCCGCTGAATCTCGACGGTACGCCCGCCTTGCTTACCGCGTGTAGCCTCGCGATCCATCCGCGAACCGGTCGAACGCGGCAACATTCCATACTCTGCCGTCACCCAGCCCGTACCGCTGCCACGCAGAAAACGGGGCACACCCCGAGTCGCCGTCGCGGTGCAGAGCACCTTGGTGTTGCCAAATTCCACCAGCACCGACCCTTCGGCATGCATGGTGTAGTGGCGGCTGATGCGGATCTCACGTAGCTGGTCATTGGCCCGGCCACTGGGACGCATCGCATCGACGCCGAGATTCTTGAATTGATCAGACAGGGTAGCGCTCATCGGAAAACCTTAAATAAAATGTGAAGCGAAACAATCCTAGTCCCCGCCGTTAGCCGGTTGCTAGAATGGCAAATACCAAAAGATCCGCAATTTTAATGGAGAACCGTCTTTATGACACGCAGTATGACCGCTTTCGCCCGTCAGCAGCAGCAACAGCCCGAGGGCACCCTGGTCTGGGAGCTGCGTTCGGTAAACCACCGCTATCTGGAACCCCAGTTGCGTCTGCCCGACAGCTTCCGCGAACTCGAGGCCCCGCTGCGTGAGCGGCTGCGCAAGACCCTGCAACGTGGCAAGGTAGAGTGCAGCCTGCGCTTTCATCCCAGCGACCCGAGCGACAGTCAGCTCAGCGTCAACCTGCCTCTGGCCACCCAGGTGCGCGATGCCGCCCAGCAGATCTTCGAGCTACTGGAGAGTCCCGCCCCGCTCGATGCCCTGGAACTACTGCGCTGGCCCGGCGTACTCCAGCAACGCGAGCTGGATATGAAGACGTTGCAGCAACAGGCACTGGCACTGTTCGATACCGCCATCCAGGAACTGATCGACAACCGCCGCCGCGAAGGCACAGAACTCGCCCTGCTGATCAACCAGCGCCTGGATGCCATCGCCGCCGTCGTGTCGCAGGTCCGCAGCCGCCTGCCCGAGATCCTCGCCAAACAGCGGCGTCATATTCTCAAAAAGATCGCGGACGCCAGCGTCGACCTGGATCCCAACCGCCTCGAACAGGAGATGGTACTGCTGGCACAAAAAGCCGATGTCGACGAAGAGCTCGACCGCCTCGACACCCACCTCACCGAAGTCCGCCGAGTACTCACCCAGAACGATGCCAGCGGTCGCCGGCTGGATTTCCTGATGCAAGAACTCAACCGCGAAGCCAACACCCTATCCTCCAAGTCCATCGTCGCCGAAACCACCCAGTGCGCCGTGGATCTCAAGGTGTTGATTGAGCAGATGCGGGAGCAGATTCAGAATATAGAGTGATGGGCAGGTTTTTTTGTAGGTCGGACTTTAGTCCGACAGATCTCACAGGCAGCACCTCAACTACCTATCAACAGCCACATCATATATCGTCATAAACAAGCATTAACCGAGCAGACGACCATGAAAGACACTCACTGGAACATGCCAGCAAACAAGAAAATGGCGCTGTTTATCGCCAAGAAGCAGCTGGTCAGTCTTGTTTATGATGCGGTAAAACTCGAAGGGATTAACTTCACCATCCCCGAAGTCCAGACGCTGCTGGAGGGCATCACCGTAGGCGGCCATAAATTGTCTGATCAGACTATCGCGGTCAACCAGGGCAAAGCCTGGAAACAGCTATTTGACTGGCTCAAACAAGATCAGTTTGTACTGTCTAAAGAACTCGCCTGCAACCTGCATGCGATAGCAGGGAAAGAAGAAGTGATGGAATGGGGCATCTTTAGAACCGGCCAGGTATTTATCTCTGGCACCGACTACGCCCCACCCCATTGCTCTGAACTAGATGCGCAATTTTCAACGCTGCTCAGCGAACTATCGGTATCAGAAAACAACGATGTCTATGACAATGCTATCCATATCTTCCTGAGCATGGCGAGGAACCAGTTCTTTTACGATGTTAACAAAAGAATGGGCCGCTTTATGATGAACGGCTACCTGCTCAGCCACGGCTATCCGGTGATCAACGTCCCCGCCAAGCGCCAACTCGAATTCAATGAACTGATGATCGCATTCTACGAGTCGGGAGATGAAGCTCCGATGAACCCCTTCCTGCGCTCCTGCCTGGGTGAAAACGCCATCAGCATGATGCTGGAAGCACGGTAACCGCCCTGGCCTCTCATGACGGGTGTTAACGGCGAGCAGCTACCTGGTTATCCACAAGCTTCTGCCAATATACAGTTGTCTATTTGTGGGTCGACGCTGCCCTGTGTTTCTTTTGTGGGTCGGACTTTAGTCCGACAGATCTCACAGGCAGCACTATAGCGGTAACCCTGCTGCTATTAAAAAAAAGAGTTCGGCTGCACAGTAAGACATTTATTCTTGATTATGGTTTTTTAATCAAACTCCGGTTCCGCCTCCCGGCGGCTTCATTTCTTTGTGGCGACAAAGAAAGGTAGGCTGGGATGCAATCCCAGCTTTCATTGGTCCAGGCTAACCTGCCCAGATGCAGGCCTATCTGGAGGGATATTGCTGGGATTTCATCCCAGCCTACCGCCCTACGGATACGCGCCTGCGGCGCTATGCAAGCCAACCTGAGGCGGCCAGATTCGGATTCACTCGGCACATCCTAAGTGCCTCACCCTCCGGGCAGCCTGCGGCTGTGCAAATCGGCTATCCTGCCGATTTGTCTGCCTCAGCTGTCCGGCTCGGCTCCTGCCTCGCCCCTGCGGGCCTTTTTCAGGTTGGCTTACATCGGCTTAGAAAAGGGTTAGGGTGTCATTCTGCTATTGTGATTTCTGTTTCAAGCCTTTAAAAAACAATACAGTTACTCATGAAACTTAGCTTGCAGCACCGTGGGAACCGACCCACAGGGACGTGGGAAGTGCAGGTGTTGCAGGAGCCTTCAACTGCCTGCCTGCAGGCGATCTTTTGAGCTCTTTACCAAGGAACCATGCCTACGAACCTATTTCAGGTTCATATAAACCTATTTCTAGTTCATGCGTATAAGCACATAAGGGACTGACGTCAGTGCGCTTTTGCATACCTCTCCGCAACGTCTAACTCAGACATAGCCCAAAATTGACGCTAAACCGTTCTGCATCAGATCGATTCACCTATGGCGTAACACAAGGTTATCCGTAGTGCTGAGCAAGATAACGAACCACAGGTCTAGCCTGGAGTTCTGTAAATAACTGTATGCAGACTCTAACTCAGCCGAACTACAGAGAACAAGGGAATAAGGAATGGCGTCTGGATGAATCAAACATCGAAATTTCCAAGCATCAATAGTCCAACATGGGGTAAACACGTATTAATCCTATTGATATATACATAAATAAGCGTTATTACTGCATCACCTACTGACAAGGAGTCATGCCCAGGCAGGATGCGATGGGACTTTTCACGACACGGCCCTCTCCACCGGATCAGACTCTGGTCAGAGATATTAATTGATGATGGCCGACCCTATTGTTCGGTTTTTGACTGTATTTAGAATACGCAAGACATGAGCCTGCCATCCCGTTTTCTAGAGTCAAATGTAAGACCTGACCCCGCGACCTCCCGGATAAAACGAGCTGACTCAGTATTCAAATGCTAGCTTTTTAAGGATGCTCTGGCAATGTTGTCATTTCAATATACAAAGGATATGTATGGCTGTACCAATACAATCAATTGAAGAATCATTAAGTGTTGCCCACGTAGGTGCTATTGTTTCAAAGGCAGGTGCCACATTTAACTTAGTGCCTAACGATTATGGTGTTGACGTCTCAATAAGAAACATCCAGTCTTTTAATGGAAAATTAATGGATCTTGGGACTTCATTTGATTGTCAGTTAAAATCAACAATCAATTGGTCTGAAAAAGAGGGCCATATTGTTTATGATGTAGAAGTTGATACATATAACAAATTAATATTCAGAAAAAACAATTCTTCCATACCTTGTTTGTTAGTTGTTTTATGTTTGCCTAGAGATGAATCACAATGGCTAACTTTTACAGATAAAGGGCTGCTATTACAAAAAAGTTGTTATTTTTATCATTTAAAAGGTGATCTTAATAAAAACAAAAAGCAAGCTAGAATTAAAATACCCGTAGAGAATCGTTTAACCCCTGAAGTCGTTCAGCAACTTATCGATAAAGTTAAAATGGGAGAGTTACAATGAGCCTAATTAATGTTAACTCTCCAGTATTGAAAACGGTAAATCTTGAAAAAATTGATTCTTTTTTATCTTTGAAGGGCTGGACAAAAAGCTCAGATATGCATTTAGAAAAAAACACTATTTACAATAGCCCAACAAACTATTTAGACGAAAGAATTGAAATTTTAGTACCTAAATCTTCAGATTTTATTGATTACTACAATCGCTTAGTCGATGTAATTAACACTCTTTCTTTCTATTATGAGCAAGATTCAAGTGATTTAATTAGAAGTATATCTTCATGTTTTACCGACATATTTCACACTCGAATAATAGATACGGGACTATTTGAAAACAGCTTGCCAATTGATGAAGTTTATCGTGAAATTGGTGGAATTAGATCATTGTTTTTATATGGGGCATCATCAGAAATTACCCCTTCAAGACATTTTGATAATCCATTATCTAGAAGTCAAAAGTTTATTGAAAACTGTCGTTTTGGGCATACCTTTAAAGGTAGCTTTGGTTTTACGGTGGAACTTCCTATCATAAAGGTTTGTAAGGAACGTGATCTATTTGAGCTTCCTTTTGAGCGAAAGGTAAACGAAAGAATAGCTAGAGGACTTAACCTAATATCACAAGCTGTTAAATATGATAATGCAGATATTTTAGTTGATGCTTACAATACAGCTTTTAACTCTAAAATGTGTGATGCACTTTTAAATATATCAAATCAAGCTTCTAAGTCTGTTGAATTATCATTTAATTGGGCAAAGGAAATAATATTGTCCGAGGATATTCGCAACTTCAAAAGTATAGTTTTAACTGAAGCTCATTATGATGTAATTTCATATGCCTCGAGTAAATTAAAAGAAGTCCCACCTGAAGATAAGTTTGTAATGGGGAAAATAATAAATTTACACTGTAATAACAATCCAGTGGATGAGTATATTTCAAAAAGCATTATCATAAAATATATAGATAATAATAGTTCAAAGCTTGATGTGAAGGCGACTTTAAACTCACATGACTACAAGCTTGCTTGTAAAGCTCATGTTGAGGGCGTAGATATAACAATAAACGGTAATCTTGAAAGAACGGGCGGACAATGGACTTTAACTGATATTAAATCAGTAAAAGTAAAAAGCTAACAAGGCACTTAAACGTAAATAAAATTGTTGGTTAGGTTTCGTTCCTCAACATTATAACCAACAATTTTAGTCCGCTTAGTGTGGCGTTTAACAGTCTCCATGGGCGTTAGGCTTGTGTGGTAGCTGCCTGCTATCGGGCGATTGTTACTTCATCCCTAAGCCTGATTTTTCCTCTAACTACTCTGATTAACCGAGCCTGTTCGGTTGCCTGTTGGGTTGTCGTTCGGTTAACGAAACTTAACGCTAAGCCAATAAATTTAACGCTAAGCTTAACGCCCCCATCCGGCCCGTTATCGTTCTCCCACATTCAACAGCCATGTAAGAGTACGACCATGCCATAGAGGAGCCAGGGTCAGGAGCCAGGGTCAGGCCTTACATTTGACAGGGGGAGCCAGGGTCAGGCCTTACATTTGACATGCAAAGCGTAAGGACTGACCTCCGTGACCTTCCTAGTCCAACGCTGGCAGCACACTGGCAACATTGCCGGACTACTTTCTATCCACATAGACCCAATGGTTGACCTCATTGGTATTATTCAGTCATTAAACAGCTTAAACTGTGTGATGTTAATATTTTCACAAGAACATAGTGGCTAGGGTTTAAGCAAATGACTAAATCATTAAACATCCTCACTCATGAAAAGCTGGAAACCCTATTTTTATAAAAACGCTAAAATAATTTAACGATCATCAATCAAAGAGCTGCTATCTGTATGGGTACAATTAAATAATGAACCTTTTTGTTTTTCAATTTGTGATTAAACAATGGGACAAAAGCCAGAACACGCTTGACCATCAAGCCGAAAGGGCCGCAATCCCTGATCGTTATAGCATAAAAAATAAGCCCACTTATAAAGTGTTAGGAAAACCTTGTGTGCTTGAGCAACATGGTGATGATCTGCCTACCAATGTTTTCAAAGCAGGCCGAATAAATACTGCTGTTTTTCCAAATAATTACATTCAGCTGGATCGCTTCATGGTAACGAATGATCCTAAAGGTGACCGGCTGGAATATTGGATCAATGGTGAAATAGAAAAAACTATTGGTCTTTTAAACAACGGCTGGATCCAATCTCGTTATCGATGGCGTTATAGTGTGATAGAAGGCGGGCAAATATATTGGATGTATGAAGAGGTTATTCTTAATGCGGCTTGTCTGGATGAGAATGAATTAGAACAAGATTATTTTTTAAAAACAGAACCTGAAATTATTTTTGAGGGCTGATATTGTTCGTAAGCCCCGCCCACGCTGCTAGACCGGACCCTGTGTCCCTGTGGCCCTCCTAGACCACCATCTCATAACGCCTTAGGTAATACTGAACGGCATTTAGGAAAGCTGGAACAACCCCAAAACTGATTACCCTTGTTCTGACCTTTCTTGGCTTCTCTCAAGACCATAGGGCTACTGCACTTGGGACATTTTGGATCTGTATTCTTCTGTTTCACGATGTCTTTAACGTGCTTTACATGCTCAACATGTGTCTTGATGGATCGGGTGAGTCTGCCTGACTCGATCTTCTGAACGACCAGCCGAACCTGCACATCTGATAAAACCGGCTCCGTTCTGGACTTGATATATCTGATGAAGCCGCCTGCAAAAGTAACATTCTCAGGCATATCCGTCTTGAAGGCACTGTCACCTACAAAGACTATCAAAGAGTAGATATGCTCCGGCTTGATATCTAAGGCGGTTTCCAATGTCTTCACGTGTTTATAGTTCTGACGCAGGGGGTTCTGAAACTTAGATTTGTGTTTGAATATTTGTTGAGTCCAATAGGGCTGGTTAGCAGACCCAAAGATCCAACCCTTCATGTTCTTGGTTTCAATTACGAAGACACCAAACCGAGAGACGATGATGTGATCAATCTGAGTGGTACCATCCTCTGTGGGGAGAGTGACATTCTTTATTAAGTGGTACTGTTTGCGGTCCAATAAGAACTTAACGGCCAAGTTCACCTGAACCTCGCCTATGAAGCCTTTGAACCAGGGCGACTTGAAGAGAGTAATCGCAGTAAAAAGAGGTATCAGATACCAAAGAGCACTGTAGATCTGGTTCAATACAGGTGTAAAGTCCATTTCGTATCGTCCTGCTAGATACCCGTTCCCATCAACGGGTAATAGACTCAGAGTATCCCAAGAAGCGCAGAGAACGCCATGGTTGATTTGATGCGCCTATCTCAAGTCAGACCTCCAGCAACCAACAACCAACAACCAACAACCAACAACCAACAATCAGCAACCAGAGAATCAAGCCTTTACCGGAACAACCCTAATCCCATCCCCCCCGCTAGCGATCATCGCTGAAAGCGGAACCATAGCCTGCTCCCCCAGCCAAACATCCAGGTCTTGCGGCCTGATCAGCAACGGCATTCTGGTGTGGTACTCGGCACACTCGCTGTTGGCGGCGGTGGTGAGGGTAACCAATTGCCGAGCGCCCTCTTCGGCGGCTGGCGGGTACCAGATCGCTGCCATCAACAGCGGTGAGCCCTCTACGTGCTGGAAGTGGTACTTCTGCTTCTTGGGTCCGCCTTCGTCCCGCCACTCGAACCAGCCGCTACAGGGCAGGATGCAGCGCCGCTCCCTGAAGGCCTGTTTGAAGGTCGGCTTCTGGTCGACGGTTTCGGCTTTGGCATTGATCAGCAGCTGCTTGGACCAGCTCGGCTTGATGCCCCAGGAGGCTTCTAGCTGATCAAGCTGGCCTAGATGTGAAACGATGGCTTGCATTGCCTGGGTCGGGCGTAGATCTCGATTGCTAGGGGCATGAAAATTGAACCCCAACAGCTCTCTAATCTCTCGGGAGAGTCTTTCGCCCTGAATATCTATTCGGCCACACATGGTGATACCTGCTGCGTTGACTCACTGAAAATTCATCGTTGAAGACAACGTACTACGTTAGAGAATAACGCCACGAGTTACAAAGACTACAAATCAGGAGTTTACTCCTCCATCTTTTGGACTATTGAAGAAAATATGTCGTCGAGCTTTAGGTAGCTGATTCTAACTAACCCCCGTCTTCCTCACTATTCTCGGCCACTGATGCTAGCGCCTCTTCAACCGGTAGTAGAGCCATCAGTTTGAGCAAGGTCTCATCCATCACTTCCGGCTTAGCTTTAGCCTTGAATTTAATGTTGCGCGCTTTCCAATCCATGGTTTGCACCAAGTTTGAACAAACGACACTTGGCGAATCTAGGTTATCGACCTTAACCTCAAAGGGCCCGCCGCGTACGTGCGTGCTGATCGGGCAGCACATCATAAAACCGGTTTGCCTGTTGTAAGATTTAGTCGTAAGCACTAGTGCGGGGCGTTTCTTGCCTATCTCCTTGCCCTTGGTCGGCTCGAAATCGATAAATACAATATCGTTCCGCTCTGGAATGTACTGTTTAGTATTGCTGTGTTTCATGTTCTTGCCTTCTACCAGCCTAGCTCGCCTGCGGTTGGCTCAAACGCTTCGTCTACATGAGCAGCTTCGGGTGTTAGACCTTCCAGTAAGCGGGCCTCTGAATATGGGTTGCTGTATGGGCTGGCTTTCTTTTTCTTCTTGAGTGGACGGATCAAAAGACCATTACCTTCGTTAGTGATTTCGAGCGGGGTACCTTCGCTGATCCCCGATGACGCCAGAAGCGATGCAGGCAACCGAACCGCGAGACTGTTTCCCCAGCGCTGTGCCTTCGGCGTTCTCGCTGGCTTGTGTAGTGTTGACATCGTCAGTGTCCTTCTCATATCTGTCTTGGATTCGTTTTTGGCCTTACAACCAGAAGTATATCCATTGTATATACTGCCTTCAATAAACCCTTCTTGATTACTCTCTCTTAAACGCCATACGAACCAGGCCCCGCAGCTGCTTATCACTATACTGAAGCGGCCCTACCCTCAGGGTGGGAACGTTGGATAACGGATGAGTGACACTATGGAAATCTTGAGTCAGCTGCAACAGCTGCTGGGTAGCAGTCTAACGGAAGTGGGTCAGGCGATAACGGCGTATCTGCCCCGTTTGTTTACGGCGTTGTTACTGCTGCTGCTGGGCTGGGGGCTGGCTCGTCTGAGTCAGGGTTTTATTCGACGTTTCGGCCAAGGTGTTGACCGTTTAACCGCCTGGCTGCATCACCAGGCGGTGCCGACAGCGGCGCCGCTGGCGAACTCACCGTCGATGATTTTAGCCCGAATCATCTACTGGCTGGTGTTGTTGCTGTTCGCTACCGCCGCCGCAGAATCGCTGGGGTTACCGGGTTTTACCGACTGGGTTGGCCGCTTCATGCAGTATCTGCCTAACCTGTTTAGCTGCATTATTATCATTGTTGTCGGGGTGTTGTTAGCAGGTCTGGTACCGGGAGTTATTACCAGGATGGCGTTGGCGCAGGGCTACGGTTCGGCACAGCTGCTGGGGCGCAGCGTGCAGCTGTTGATCATTGTTATTGCGGTATTGCTGGGTATCGGCAATCTGGGTGTGAATATCCGCCTGCTGGTCAACCTGATCACCCTCGCGGCGGCCTCGGTGCTGGGGGGCCTGGGTTTGGCTTTTGGTCTGGGTGCCCGCCAGCAGGTCAGTAATATTATTGCCGCCCAGAGTCTGCAATCGTTATATCAGCCCGGCCAGCGGATCCGTATTCAGGATATCGAAGGGGAGATTATAGCGTTCACCTCTAAGGCGGTGCTGGTTAAGACCAGCGCGGGACAGGCTGCGATTCCTGCAGCGTTATTCAGTGAGCAGGTGACGCTGCTGATCGAGGAGCGAGCAGATGACTGATCTGCTGGCATCCACATTGTTGCTCAATTACCCGCAGGATGCGGCGCGAGCGCTGGAGACTCAGGACTCTGCGGATGTTGCCGAGCTGCTGCGGGCGGCGCCAGAACCTGTGGCGGCCAGGGTGCTCGGCTGGCTGTCGGTCCCTAAGCAGGCCGCGTGTGTTCAGCGGCTGGCGGATACCAAGGTCGTGGCCCTGCTGCAACAGCTGCCGACCGCTAGCTGTTCGCAACTGCTGCTGCAACTGGACGGGGTGCGCCGTAAGAGGCTGCTGCAGTCATTACCGCTGGCGCGGAATTTGGCGCTGAAGGTGCTACGCAGCTTCCCCGTCGGGACGGCAGGCGCTGCGATGGACCCCCTGGCAGCCACATTGCCGCTGGGGATCCCTGTCGACGAGGCGCTCAAACGTCTGCGGTCACTGACCCAGTCGGTGCAGCATCAGGTCTTTATTGTTGACGAGGCACGGCATCTGCTGGGGCGGGTCAGCACTGGTGATCTGCTGCTGGCGAACCGCAAGACCGCTATCGATACGCTGATCAATACTCAGGGGCCGGTTTTTGCGGCACACGCCCGTCTGGATACCTATGAATTTCACCCGGCCTGGATCAATGAAACGCTGATCCCTATTACCGACAGCAAGGGCCTGTTTCTGGGCGCATTAAGCCAGAATGCCCTTATTGCGGCGCTGTACCCAACGAATCCTGCGGCCGGTCTGGCGCAGCAGGACCACAGTGAGCGCACAGGGGGGCTGAGCGGCGGCTGGATCGATCTGGCTGATGCCCTCTGGTCGATGCTGGGCTGGCTGCTTAACGGCCCTGCTGAGGGCGCCTCTAAGCCTTCCTCTAAGCTCTCCTCTAAGCCCTCCTCTAAGCCCTCCTCTAAGCCCGTCCGTCAATCTTCGGAGACCTCCCATGAGCGCTGAGCAGAGTCTGGCGGTTAAGGCGTTACAGGCCGCTTTTTTGGACCAGCATCCGACAGAGGCAACCCGAATGCTGGAAAAGCTGCCCGGAGTTCAGATCGCAGCACTCCTGTCCCAGCAGCCGCTCTCTGTGAGCCTGAAGATCTGGGAACGCCTGGTGCCCGATATCGCGATGCGAGCGCTCGAACCGCTTTCCCCTAAACAGCGTGCCGAGCTGTTCACCCGGGTCGATCCTGCGCGCACCGTGACCTGGCTTGCGGGCTGCAGTCCCGAGCTACGCGCCCAGTATTTAGCCCAGCTGCCCGAGCCGCTGGCTGCCGAGCAGCAGAGCCTGCTGGCTTTTCCGGCGAACTCCGCCGGTTCCCTGATGGATCCCCGAGTGCTGGTGTTCCGACCCTCGATGACCGTCAAAGAGGGACTGCAGCGGTTGCGCAGCAGCGGCAGGCGCGATGTGCGCAGTGTCTTTATGGCCGACGACGAGGGCCGGCTGCTGGGCTCGGTGACGCTGCAGGCGCTGGCATTAGAGCTGCCCTCGACGCGGTTATCGGCCCTGATGCAGCCGGTCGTGGCTTTCGTGGACAGTGTGGCCTCCAGAGAGGAGGTGGTGTCCAAGCTGCAGGACGATAAGCTGACCGATCTGCCGGTTGTCGATATCGGCGGCCAGTTGATCGGTGTGGTACGCCCCTACGCGCTGATAACGGCGGTCGAAAATGAAACCAGTGCCAAGTTGCAGATGATGGTCGGTGTCAGCAAGGATGAGCGCGCGCTCTCCTCTGTCGCCTTTTCGGTCAGCAAACGCCTGCCCTGGCTACAGATCAACCTGCTGACGGCTTTTCTGGCGGCCTCGGTGGTGGGGCTGTTTGAAGCGACGATCGCTCAGTACACGGCGCTGGCGGTGTTGCTGCCGGTCGTCGCCGGGCAGTCGGGTAACACCGGTGCCCAGGCGCTGGCGGTAACGATGCGCGGCTTAGCGCTTAGAGAGGTACGTATCAGCCATTGGCCGCGTTTATTGCTCAAAGAGGCCTATGTGGGATTTTTCAACGGTCTGGCGGTCGCCCTGGTCACCGGCCTGGGTGTGTGGCTCTGGAGCGGATCCCAGGCGCTGGCGCTGGTTATCCTGGTCTCCATGGTTATCTCGATGGTCATTGCCAGCGTCTCCGGGGCCCTGATCCCGGTTATTCTCACCAAGATAGGCCAGGACCCGGCGCAGTCATCCAGTATTTTTTTAACGACGGTGACCGATGTCGCAGGTTTTTTCAGTTTTCTCGGCATCGCCACCCTGCTCGTTAACCAGCTTTGAGTGTTGCGCTACAGAAACACCGCTTCGATATCGAAACTGGACTGCTTACCCAGTTTATCTCCCGATGCCTGCAACCAGTCCTCCGCATGCTGCTTGCCACTGGCCTTGAGTTCACAGAGAAACGCCCAGCGAGTATCGTATTTACTCTCTCGGGACATGGCGTTCATATAGTCTGAGCTGTCAATCAGATGGAAGCGCAGCTTCTTGAAGCGCCTTTCCAGGGAACCCGCCAGCCAGGATTTTCTCGCGTACTTACCGGTGTAGGCGATCGCCCGCATCTCCCGTAAGAAGGTGCTGTGGAAGCCTATCTCTGCGATCCGCTCTGATATTTGCGCGGCGTTTCTGGGGACAAAATCGATCGTTAGGGGTTGCAGATGGACGATCAACAGATCCGCCGCCTTGCAATCAAAAATAAGCGGATATACCGCCGGATTACCGGAAAACCCCCCGTCCCAATAGAACTCCCCCTCAACCTCCACCGCCTTGTGCAGCGTCGGCAAGCAGGCGGATGCCAGTAGTCGCGCGTCATCAAGTTCGGTTTCTCTGAACAGGCAGATCTTGCCGGTGCGGACCTGGGTCGCCGCGATAAAAAGCTTAAAGGGAGGGGCGGTGCGTAACGCCTCAAAGTCGATCAGCTCGGTGACTATCTCCTGCAGCGGGTTATAGTCCAGCAGATTTAGGTCGTACGGTGAGAGTTTATGCGTCAGCGCCAGCATCATCTGGTTCAGCGAGTCGCTCTGCAGCCACTGGGACTGCGAGCGCTGCGCGATGCTGCGCCAGAACAGCTCAAGCTTGGCGATCGCGCCCTCACGCCCCCCTTCGAGCCACCCCTGGGCCATGACCACGGCATTCATCGCCCCGGCGCTGCTGCCGCTGATACCGTCAAAGGTCAGGTTGGGTTCCTCCAGTAAGCGGTCGAGCACGCCCCAGGTAAAGGCGCCATGAGCCCCTCCGCCTTGAAGCGCTAAACTAATCTTTTTGTCAGCCATCCCGATCTCCTTGAGCCAATTGTTGCGCTGCAACATTTAATCTTCAGCTTAGTGCTAGAGTGGCGGGAATTCCATGCCGATCTTAAAATTTATAAAAATACTTAAGATTATGTTTTATATAATATAAATAACAAATAAAGACTAAGAGAGACCTGATATCCGGAGAAAAAAGGGTCAGGGGCTTACGTTTTTATCCCTGGATTCAATGCGACAGCGCTCCAGAGAACAGGCCTTACTCTCGACAGAATTGACATTTTTTTGTCACCTCCTTGCCATGTGCCTGTCACCTTAAGCGGCTAATTTAGCCCCATAGTTGTTAAATTCAGGTGGCAAGCGATGATCAATGTGGAACAGTCTGTCGTTACAAAACTACCCTGGTTGGGTGCCCGATCCCCGATAGTACGGCAGTCGGCGGTGGGCGTATTTCGCAAGCTGGTGCGTCAGGACGAAATCAACAGTTTTCTTGCCGAGCACCAAGCGCTTAAAAACTTTAGTTTTATCGATAAAGTCTTTGAGTACTTTAACTTTGGCTACAGCCTTTCCTCAAAAAGCCGTGCCAATATCCCCTTCGAAGGGCGGGTGGTGATCGTCGCGAATCACCCTATAGGCTCCTTGGATGGCCTGGCCCTGTTGCGTGCGGTGGGTGAGATTCGCGCGGATGTTAAAATAGTGGCTAACGATATTCTCACCTCTTTTACGCAGCTATCCGATCTGTTAATCCCCATCGATAATATGGGACAGTCGTCCTATCGCAAAAGCTATCGCGCGGTGATCGAAGCCCTGGAAGACGAGTATGCGGTGATCGTTTTTCCTGCCGGTGAGGTCTCCCGGGTAAGCCCTGTGGGGGTGCGCGATGGCCGCTGGCAGACGGGCTTTCTGCATTTTGCGCGCAAGACAGGCGCGAATATCTTACCGGTGCATATCGAAGCCCGTAATTCGGCCCTGTTTTACAGCCTCTCTATGATCTACAAACCCCTGAGCACCCTGCTGCTGGCGCGTGAGATGTTTAATAAAAACCATACCGATATTAAGTTTCGAGTAGGCGATCCCCTGCCCGCCAAGGGCTTCGAAACCTTACAGGTGGCTGACAGGTCGGTCGCGTCACGATTAAAAAACTACATCTATAAGATGGGTAAGGGTAAGGCGGCGGGCTTTGTCACCGAAAAGACCCTGGCGCATCCTGAGAATGCGAATGCGCTTAAGCAGCAGCTTAGCCAGCAAACATTGTTGGGGGAGACGCGCGACCACCATCAAATTTACCTGGCGCAGTACCTGGAAGACTCAGCGCTGATGCGCGAGCTGGGTCGTCTGCGTGAAGCGACCTTTCGAAAGGTGGGAGAGGGTACGGGGTCGCGCAGGGATTTAGATAACTATGATCGCGCTTATCAGCATTTAATCCTCTGGGATAATCAGCGGCTGGCTATTGCTGGCGGCTATCGGCTGGGTGATTGCCGCGCAATTCTGGATCTACAGGGTTTGGAGGGTTTGTACACCGCCGAGCTCTTTACCTACCAGCCTGCCGCCATGCCCTTGCTGTCTCAGGCAGTTGAACTGGGTCGCAGTTTTGTTGCCCCTGAGTATTGGGGCAAAAACAGTCTGGATTATTTGTGGCAGGGCCTGGGTGTGTTTTTAAAGCACCGCCCAGATGTTCGCTACCTGATAGGCCCCGTAACGATGAGTGCGGATATTCCTAAGCCGTTGCGTAATCGTCTAGTGCACCACTATCAAAGATTTCACGCCAGCGATCACCTGTTGGCGAGGAGTCATCAACCTTTTAAATTAGCGCCTGATATTCAGCGGGCGTTAGATCTTGAATTAGGTGAATGCGACCGGGCGCTGAGCTTTAAGCAGCTGCAAGCCGCCTTCGCTGCGGATGAGTGTAAATTGCCCGTGCTCTTTAAGCAGTATGCCGCGCTGTTTGAAGAGGGCGGCTTTACCCTGATGGACTTTGGTGTCGATGCCGAATTTGGCCATTGCGTCGATGGTTTGTTTGTTGCTGACCTGCACGCACTCAAAGCGGCGAAACGTAAGCGGTATCTAGGCGCCTAGTCACTCCAAACCAGGGTCATACAGGGTGCGACCCGTATGGCCCAACATCCGCCAGGTTACAACGCGTAAGCAACCCTCCCAGCCTGAGTCAAACTTCAACTCCACCTCTCCACCTCTCCACGTCTCCACGCCTACGCGCCTACGTCGATATACCAGGAGGCGAGATGCGGGTTTGTAACATCCTGACTGGCAGCGAGTCTTTCTAGGCAGGCAGTTGATTAAAATCAACCTGCAAGCGACTATAAGCAAAAGCATCGCTACCCATCAAAGGGCAGGCTTTCTGGAGTCATCAATGGTTAACTCGTTATTAGCAAAACGTATTTTTATCAAGCGCGGCCCATGCCGGCTTCCGCGCCTGTTGGCAGTTATCTCATTGCTGATCACTCTGGTGACCGTCTCTTTTACCGCTGGCGCGGCACAGCCTTCGGCGGCCGGTCTGCAAGTGGAAGCCGCCATCGGCTACCTTACCGATAAGGAGGTCCGGCAGATGCTGATCGAGCGGCTTGAGGCCGCCGACGCGGCAGAGTCCCAACAAGCTCAGCAGTTCAACCCTGCCATCGTCGCCTACCAGATTCAATCAACGCTGGGCGCGGTCCGGCAGGAACTCGGCGCCATCGCACAGGCGGTTACCGACCTGCCAGGGGTCTTTCCAGAGGCTTGGCGGCGCGTCACCGCCGGTGACGACCGACGCCCGTTTAGTGAGTTTCTATTTTCCTTCCTGGGTGTTCTGGCCCTCGGCGCGTTGTTGGAGCGGTTCTTGATAGCCAGAGTTTCCCCGTATATGGCGAACAAAATGGGGCCCCCGGACAATCTGCGCGACAAGGCCTCCCGGCTCGGATTACGGATGTTTGTCAGGCTAATCGGGCTGCTGGTGTTTATTGTTACCGCTGCGGTGACTTACCTGGCGTTGTTTGATGTCGACGATCAACAGCGGGTGACGTTCTATTTCTACCTCGGCGCGATCCTGATGTTTCGCGCCGCAGGGGTGTTTTCCCACGCCTTTTATGCCCCGGATCAGCCCACGCTTCGTCTGCCCCACTACCCGGATAGGGAGGCGCGTTTCTTTCATCGCTCAG
Organism: Motiliproteus sp.; assembly: GCA_047633175.1. Classification (GTDB taxonomy): domain Bacteria; phylum Pseudomonadota; class Gammaproteobacteria; order Pseudomonadales; family Balneatricaceae; genus Motiliproteus. Next base: position 378,851 of record JBLIEQ010000001.1, read on the forward strand.
CCTTGGTCACCGTGGCGCTGGGCGCTTTTGGCTTTTTTACCTGCGCCCTATTTGGCACGCTGGGAATTTTCGGCCACGTCCATGGGTTGCTGCTGATCATGGTCGGCACTCTCACCGTCAGTGGCTTAATCGTCGCAGCAGCCCGGGGACGACGGGCGATCACCGCCGATCTTCAGTTCGGATTCGAGGGTAATACGCTCCGTCTCGGCTTTGCCGCTCTCTGGCCGTGGCTTTATTGCTTCATCATTGCTCTTATCTGGTTTGGCCTGGTGATCGGCGAGCTGACCGATGTCTATGTTCGTTACGGCGCCGCGCTATTCACCATCGGGCTTCTTTCCGTGTTGCCCAGTCTGGAAGCGTTGCTGGAACGGGAAGCGCGCCGCTATGCCGATACCGGAGTGCCGGGGCGGGCCCTGGCTGTTCGCGGAGTACGGCTCGTGACGCTGTTGCTGAGTCTGCTGCTGTTGATCACCGGCTGGGGTTTTCGCCCTGTTGAATTGATCGAGATCGCGCTGGGAGGATCGGTCACCAATGCCCTGCTACAGGTCGGCACGACACTGCTGTTCGCCTACGCCCTCTGGCAACTGGTGACCGCCCTGATCGACCGCCAGATTGCCAAGGAGGACGCCGCCCTGGCGGCGAGCGGTGATACAGGAGAAGTGGAGATGGGGGGGACGGGGCTGTCACGGGTACGTACCCTGCTCCCTCTGTTTCGGCGCACCTTCCAGATCGCGCTGGCTACCATTACCTCGATGGTTGCACTGTCTTCCATGGGCGTCGATATTGCTCCGCTACTGGCGGGTGCCGGTGTTCTCGGCCTGGCGATCGGTTTTGGATCCCAGGCACTGGTGCGTGACATCGTATCTGGAGTGTTTTTCCTGATCGACGATGCCTTCCGGCTCGGAGAGTATATCGACGTGGGCGATGTCAAAGGCACCGTCGAACAGATGTCCATCCGTTCGCTGCGACTGCGTCATCACCTCGGCGCCGTGCATACCGTTCCCTTCGGTGAGATCAAGACTCTAACCAATTTCTCCCGTGACTGGGTCATCATGAAATTGAAGTTCCGTGTACCTTTCGATACCGATGTCCTGCTGGTGAAGAAACTGTTCAAGAAGATCGGCCAACAGTTGCTTGAATCACCCGAGATCGGTGCAGACTTTATTGAACCGTTCAAGTCCCAGGGCGTCTTAGAGGTCGATGACTACGGCCTGATTATCCGTGCCAAATTCACGGCTAAACCGGGCAAGCAGTTTATGATCCGCAAGGAGGCCTTTACCCGTGTGCAGGCGTCCTTCGAGGAAAACGGCATCGAATTTGCTAAGCCGATATTCAGGGTGGCGGTCGATCATTCGGAGCCGAAAGAAAGGCTCAAGACTATCGAAGAAAACGCAGTTATGGGCGTTGCTGGCGCTGCGCTCAAACCTCCACCCGTGCCGGTCTGAAGGGCGAAGGTTGGACTTGTGGGGTTTGAGTTTAAAACCGATCGGCACGAAAAGGTTGTATATCGACGACGGGGGTCTTGTGACTAATAAGGTCCGCGATGATCTTCCCCGTAATGCCTGACAGGGTCATACCGATATGACCGTGACCAAAGGCATAGAACACATCCTTATCTTTCGTCGAAGGTCCTATCACCGGCATGGAATCGGGCATAGAAGGCCGAAAGCCGCTCCACTGCGAATCGTAGTCATTCAACTGAGGAAGCAGTGTCTTAACGGTGTCAGCGATAAGTTTAACGCGCTGGGGGTTAACGGGATTATTAAGCCCACCCAGCTCCACCGTCCCTGCGGCCCGCAACGCGGTGTCCATGGGGGTCATATAAAAACCGACATCCGCCCAGCCGACCGGCCGCGTCAGTAGCTCCTGCGCGCCCTGGTACATCACGTGATAGCCCTGCTCTGTATCCAGAGGGACTTTATCGCCAACTTGCGCCGCAAACTGTCTGGACCAGGCACCCGCCGCGACCACGATCTTGCTGCCGTAGAGGGTGCCGTTATCGGTGCCGACACTCAATTGCGACGAACTCAGTCGTTTGATAGCAAGTGCCTTACTGCTGACGATTAGCCCCCCATTTCTTATGACAGCATCGCCCATATTCTTAAGCAGCTGCAGGGGATTACGCACATGATAGCCATTATTAAACAGCAGACCCCGATGGTAGAGCGGATTAAGATTCGGCTCTAAATCATGAATATCGCCGTGGCTAAGTTCCTGAACCGCAATCCCATTACGCCGTCGCAGTTCAATATCCGTCCGCGCGTTAGCAAAGCTTTGCGGGTTACTGTAGAGGTACATAGTGCCGTTACTCTCTAAGAGATCATGCGCACCAGACTCCTGAAACAGAGGCTCGAAGGCGCTATTCACCTCGGATAACAGCACCCCCAGCTCCCGGGCAATATCGGCAACCTTAGTAGGCGTACTCGCGCGCAGGAAGTGGTATAGCCAGGGCAATAACTGGGGGAGATACGACCAGCGGATCGACAACGGGCTCTGCGGGTTGAACAACAAGCTGGGGATCTGCTTGATAATCGCTGGCGTTGCTATAGGGATATTGGCATAGGTCGCGATAGTGCAGGCATTGCCGTAGTAGGCACCCTCCGTAAAAGGATTCTCATCGACCAGGGTCACGTTATGCCCTTGCCGCTGCAGCCAGAGCGCGGTGGCGACGCCGACAAACCCCGCGCCGATAATTACGACATCCTCAGCGCCCTGTTCCACTCCGCAAACATTGCGATCCATTATTCAGTCTCCTCTAGTATTACCACTACATACCGATAATCATGAGTTACAGCCGCTGGGGGTTTAATCCCGGAAACCTGCGCTTAAGTCGTTCTTTATCAAACCACGGCAGCCCGCCCTGGTAAACACAATTGATGCTCGATGAGGGTCGGGGTCTTGACGCCGTGCAGAAAAATAGAAAAAATAGATCTGTCCCCTTTATCACTCGAGCCAGCGGCCAGCTTGATTGCGGACAAACCGATCTCTACCGTAAAATATCGATATTGCGCCTTGATCGCGCTAACCGGGAGCAACCGGCGAAGTACCTATAGCTGAATGGATTAGCTAAAGGAAAAGTAAAAAGAAAGGGAGTTCTTCATGGATTTAATGGATTGTCTGTCGCCACTGTCCGCACAGCATCAAACGGCGTTAACCTGGTTTCAGCAGCAACGGGGCAGCCTCGTTAGTTGGCCTGCCAAGCTAGACGACGATACGTTCCTGGTCACGAAAACTAAGGAGGTCTATAAACCGAGCTGGAGTCACTACGCCCTGAGTGTACGCCAGACGCTAAACAGCCCCTGCGCGGATGAAGAACCCGTTGTTTATCCCGACGGTTCCTGGACGTACCGTTACTTTCCAGAGAATCCCGATCCAAGCAAACGAGATAATGAATATATCAATGTCGCGTTGATGCGCTGTCTCGAGGCTGAGGTCCCGGTTGCCCTGATGATCCAGAGCAGGCCCAGACCCGGGGTGAAATACAACGTCTTGGGTTTAGCACTCGTCACCGGCTGGCATGCGGGATACTTTCATTTCGAAGGGTTTAATGACGAACAGCAACTACCTGTCCGCCGCACCAACCCCAACGATGTTATCGCCGATGATGGCCAGGGTCTGGCCGAAATAGATGGCCGTTTTGACCCGGCAGACCAGCACGCTGCGCGGATGCAGATACTGGCGGCCATTGTCCGGCGGCGCGGCCAGGACAGGTTTCACGGGCAACTGTTCCAGGCCTATGCCGGCCGGTGCGCTATTACCGGGGCCGATGTGATCGAATCCCTGGAGGCCGCGCACATTACGCCCTGTCCGGGACCTGAGGCCAACAGGGTCGCCAATGGCCTCCTGCTCCGCGCAGACATCCATACGCTCTGGGACCTTGGACTGCTGGCAGTGGATGAATCTAATCACCAGATTTTACTGGCCGACGAGTTGCAAACGAGTTATCTGGCGCCGTATCTGGGCCAGGCGCTGACCCTACCCGAAGATCGGCAGCAATGGCCCTCCCCTAAAGCCTTAAAGGCTCAGCGGCAATTTGCAGGGCTTTAAGGGTGTCATGTTTCGCGCCAGCAAATAATGGAAGACCAGCCAGACGCCCGCTATCAAGAGGATGATACTCGGCACTCTGTTAACTCATCAGAATAGACGACCACACAGTTGCGTCCGCGGGTCTTGGCTTGATAAAGGGCTTTATCTGCGCGACTAATCAATGACTTTTTATCGTCCTCTTCTTCAAACTGAGCAACACCAAAGCTAACGGTGATAGTACCTACAGTCTCAATGTCGATATTCTCTATTAACAGTCTTAGTTTGTCGGACGCATTACGCGCAGCGTCAATATCAGTATTCGGCATAATAAATATAAACTCCTCGCCGCCCCAGCGAGCTATTACATCCGCCTTCCTGATTAAACGTTTCATTGCCTGTGAAATAATGATCAACACCTCATCACCCACATCATGCCCATAGGTATCATTTATAATTTTAAACTTATCAATGTCGCACATGGCCAGGCACAGAGCACCTCCGTACCTGCGTTTCTGCTCAATTTCAAAGTCGATAATCTCATTGAATTTTCTTCTATTAAACAATGATGTCAGAGAGTCTGTCGAAGCTACTTCCTTAAGCTCATCCTCTATGTTTTTTCTAATTTCTATTTCATCTTCCAGCGTCTTGGTTCTTGTCTTCACAATAGATTCGAGATTATTTTTATGCTCTTCTAAATCTTTAGATATTATTATTTGACGTCTCAACAGCGATTGAGCATATAAAGAAAATGCCACAAACATGAAAACGACTAACACCCGCATCGACATTCCCATGGGGTCAGCGTGAAAAATACTCTCGAGCATCGATTGACCTTCTTCAAAAACAATCAGGTTAACCCAGGAAGCTACAATCCAAAATAAAGCAGAAAACAAGATAGCAAGAAGAGGAAGCGTCCCTTGTTTCATAATTAATGACACATAAAATTTAGACACCATCCTCTGAGTCACCAGCAACCTCTGTGCGTTAAAATCAGGTGTTATGAACAGATAAATTACAATCAAGAAAACGATAAACGACAGTATAACGAGTGGTTTTATCATAAAACCCAGGACCAGAGTTCCGGGTTGATTGTTAACCCAGGTCAGGTGACCGAGGCCAGTGTCGTTTGGGGAGCGTATCTCAACAACAGGCGAGGCTTCCAGGGCGCGGGGCAAGCCTTCTCTCTGCAATTGCAAGCCTGTCAGGCCAAAGCTTTTGGAGATTTCGGCGAGCTGAGTAGCATCGAATCTCTTAGCGAGCACCAGCACGGGTTGGGGTGTGGGGACCTGTTTTGAATCCTTCCACTCGGGGGTCAGTGCTGATGCGCCGACTAACGCAGGGAAACCATCGATTAACACGATTGCAGAAACAGATTCAGATTCTCGGGCGCGGATAATAAGGCTTTCCACCCCTCCACTGATCTCCTGGATGCCGGTGACGGGCCGCCCATCCTTAAGTGATACGACAATCTTATTGTTATTATCAACGATCAGGAGTTCGGAGATTCCAAAGGAATCCGTCAGATAACTACCGAGGTTACCCTCTATCCACTCCATATTTTGAGCGTAGAAGGCATTTAATATTGTATCGTCCCAATAGGCATTGTCTCTGGCGAGCGCCTCAAGCTGGCTCTGCCGGTCTTTTAAGATAAAGCGCAGCTGGGTTTCAGATGCAGCCTTGGCGTGCAAATTCGCTTGTTGGGCGCTGTAGAAGACAACTGAGAGCATGGCTACAGCCACAGAAACGACTATATAAATCAGCGGTAGGACGATTGTCCGTCCCATACCACCCTTAATAAAATGAGCATCCTTGTCCATCATTACACCTAATCGCTAGCCTCCTTTAGACAACAGTGTATACGTGATCTACAGCCTGACAACCCGGCCGGGTAGACACTTGTGATGAGTCTTGCCGCAGTGCCACGTCGCAGAGTTACAGAGACTTGATTCCTATCATGAAAAAATAGTTCTAGGGGCTGGGCTCAGCATCACATTCTTTCTCACGGCCTGCCTCTGCCGTCACCCGTCCCCTGAGCACATGCGTGCCGCACGTTTAAGCCCAGACGAGCGTCCGCACGCTGAAACGCGCAAGGCCTCTCAATCGTCCACCTAAACCCGTGTTAGTGACCACCGACGGCTGATCTGCTCTTCAGCCCTGTGGTAGGCTGGGATTCTCCCCTTCACCAAAGAGCCTGAACTATGCCGACTCGGTTCCCCCTGTTCGCCTTCGGAACACTGTTACTGATTGCCCTGATCGCGCCGCTATGGCCCGGTATTCTCTGGGTATTGTTGATCGCCATCCCGCTGCTATTAATAGGACTCTACGACCTGCTCCAGAGCCGCCACTCGCTGCGGCGTAACTTCCCGTTATTTGGCCGCGGACGCTGGTTTATGGAGTGGCTACGCCCCTTTGTCCGTCAATATCTGGTGGAGTCGGATACCGACGGCGTACCGATCAGCCGCATGTTCCGCAGCATCGCTTACCAGCGAGCCAAGGGGGCACAAGAAACGGTCCCCTTCGGCACCCAACTGGATACCTACAGAACCGGTTACGAGTGGATAGGACACTCTCTGGCGGCGATCAATGCCACCGAGGTCGAACACGAGTTGCGGGTCACCATCGGTGGACCCCAATGCCGCCAGCCTTACCAGGCGAGCATTCTCAATATTTCAGCCATGAGCTTTGGAGCGATCAGCCGCAACGCGGTGTTGGCGCTGAGCCAGGGCGCCAAGGCCGGCGGCTTTTATCACAATACCGGCGAAGGCGGGATCAGCCCCTATCACCTCGACGGCGGCGGCGACCTCGTCTGGCAGATCGGCACCGGTTATTTCGGTTGCCGGGATAGCGAGGGGCGTTTTTGCCCCGATAGTTTTCGCGAGAAGGCGCGGCTACCGACGGTCAAGATGATCGAGATCAAGCTGTCCCAGGGCGCCAAGCCCGGTCATGGTGGCATCCTGCCGGCGGCCAAGAACACCCCGGAGATCGCCATTATTCGGGCGGTCCCTGAAGGCACTGATGTGGTATCACCGCCGACGCACAGCAGCTTCAGCACCCCTGTCGAGCTGCTCGATTTCGTACAGAAACTGCGTGAGCTGGCCGATGGCAAGCCCATCGGCTTTAAGCTTGCCATCGGCCGCGAAAGCGAATTTGTCGCTCTCTGCAAAGCCATGGTAAAAACCAACATCTATCCGGATTTTATTACCCTGGACGGCGGCGAAGGGGGAACCGGGGCGGCGCCGCTGGAATACAGCAACTCGGTCGGCATGCCTCTGCGCGATGCGTTGGCGTTCGTCGATAACTGTCTGACCGGCTTTGGCCTGCGCCAGCACATTCGTATCATCGCCTCAGGCAAGATTCTGACCGGGTTCCATATCGTCAAGAATTTAGCGCTGGGGGCGGACCTGTGCAACAGCGCGCGGGGCATGATGCTCGCGCTGGGGTGTGTGCAGTCGCTGACCTGTAACAGTAACCACTGCCCCACCGGCGTTGCCACCCAGAACCCGGCCCTCTACCGCGGCTTGGTGGTGAGTGATAAGGCCGTGCGTGTCACCCAGTTTCAGAAGAAAACCCTAGCGGCGACCGCCGACCTGATCTCCTCGGCAGGGCTGCGCCATACCACCGAGCTGACACGCACCCATATCTTCCGCCGAGTCAGTCAGGAGCGCGTTAAACGCTACGACCAGGTGTTTCCCTACATCACCCCAGGCTGCCTGCTCACGGACGCTATTCCCGAAGCCTTTCAACTGCATATGAAGGAGGCCAGTGCCGAGAGCTTTATGCCCGAACGCTGCGTGACCGAGATCGACAAACAACATCAGCCTGTCGACAAGCGCCTGAGCCAGGCCTGAACCGCTGATCCTGTTCCTCTATAATGTCGGACCGGGTTGAGGTTAGCCCCGGCCCGGCGCTCTACCTTTACAGCAAAGGAAAATCATGGAAGACCCAGTAACAGATCATCAAGCCGAACCGTTCTTCACCGCTGAGGAGCGACAGGGACTGTACAAAACGATCTTCAACCGCCGGGATGTCCGGGGGCAGTTCAAACCCGACCCCATTACCGATGAGGTCCTGAGCCGGGTGCTCTACGCCGCCCACCACGCCCCTTCGGTCGGTTTTATGCAACCCTGGAACTTTATCCTGGTACGCGCTGACGACGTCAAACAACGGGTGCACAGTGCCTTTAACGAGGCCCACCAGGAAGCGGCACAGATGTTTGACGGCGAAAAACGTGATCTCTACAAGTCCCTCAAACTGGAAGGGATCCTCGAATCTCCCGTCAATATCTGTATCACCTGCGACCGCGATCGTACCGGGCCGACGGTACTCGGCCGGACCCATAACAAGACCACTGATCTGTACAGCAGCGTCTGCGCCGTACAAAATCTGTGGCTGGCAGCTAGAGCCGAGGGCCTGGGTGTGGGCTGGGTGAGCATTATCAAGGAGCAGGCCTTGCAACAGGCCCTGGGGATCCCGGAGAACATCGTCCCCATCGCTTATCTCTGCGTCGGCTATGTCAGCCATTTTAACCGCCAGCCTGAGCTGGAAACCGCCAAATGGTTACCCCGCCTGCCGCTGCAAGAGCTGGTCTCCTTCGAGCAATGGAATAACCCCAAATCCGGGATCGAAGAGTCACTGATCGCTCAGATCGAACGGGACCGGGATTTCCCCGCACTCTAGCTCAACACGACCAACGTACTCAATGCGGCACCGAGTCGCTGCCAGGCGTGCTCATTGGCGGGCAATCCCAGCCGCAACAGCTGGGGTTGGGGCTGGGGCTGGGACTGCTCAAAATAGCGGATCAGCACGCCGCGTTCTGCCAGTTGCCGGAAGATACCAGCAGCGGTCCCTGGCGGAGCATCATCGATACCATCCCCTACCCCATCCCCTATAGAAACGGTACAAAACAGCGGTGTCGAGGCACAGCGCCAGGGCTGTTGCTGCGGTTGCGATCCCTGCTGCGACTGTAGTTGTGACTGTAGTTGCAACTGTAGTTGTGGCAACGACAGTAACAACGCCTCCAGCCGTCGGCTTTCCAGGCCTAACCGCCGCCTCATCTGTGTCTGCCATTGACTATCCTCTAAGGCGATAGCACCCGCCCAGCGCGCCACACTCGACACCGACCAGACGGGCTGCAACTCAGCGATAGCCTCTAGCAGTGCGGCCGAGGCCCAGACGAAGCCCAGGCGAATACCCGCCAGGCCGAAAAACTTACCCACCGAGCGCAGTACGATCAGGCCTTCGCGTGGCGTTTCCCCGATCAGGCTTAGCAGGCCGCTGTCCGGGCTGGCATCCAGGAAGGCTTCATCCACGACCAGCCAGCCCCCGTGCAGCCGCAACACCGCCAGCCAGCGCAGCAAACGCGGAGCGGACAGGCATTCGGCCGTCGGGTTGTTGGGCCGAATCACGACCACCACATCCAGCTGCGGCAAGCGCGCTTCCAGCTCGGCGGCGTTTAGGGCTGCCACGCTGTGCCCGTGACGCTGCCACTGATAGCCATATTCGGCATACGCCGGTGAGAGTATGCCCACCCGTCCCGGCGCTCTCAGCCGTGGCAGGCTCTCGATAGCGGCCTGGCTCCCCGACACGGGCAGTATACTTTCAGAGCCATAATAACCGGCTGCGACCGCGTGCAGCCGATCCCCCTCATCCGGCAGCTGCTGCCAGACCGCTGCCGGCACCTTCGGCAGGGGATAGGGATGCGGATTGATGCCGGTCGACAGATCTATCCATTCGTCGATGGGAATCGAAAAGCGTTGCGCCGCCTGGTGCAGGCGTCCGCCATGGACGGGTGGATCACTGGCTGCGGGCGCGCAGAGCGGCGGCTTGACTGAGCTAGAGATAAAGACCTCCCGCCTGGCTGTATACGATCCTGAGCAGATCCGTGCCGAGCAGCAGCATCACCCACAACACCAGGGTCTGGGTAACCAGCCGCAGCGCCCGGACGATATCCTGGGCGCGGGGCGGCTGGCCCTCTCCGAGCAGGGGCTTGTTATGCCAGAGCCCCTGATAACGTGTCGCTCCTCCCAGGATCACCCCCAGGCCACCGGCACCGGCAGTAATCACCGGCCCGCCGTTAGGACTGGCATGGGTAGCCGCCTGCGCTTTCCAGCATCGGAATGCCGCCCGGGTATCCGTTAACAGGGCATAACTGAGGGCGGTGCAGCGCGCAGGCAGATAGTTAAGCAGGTCATCGAGCTTAGCCGCCGCCCAACCGAAGTCGCTGTAGCGGTCGCTGCGATAACCCCAGCTCGCATCCAGGGTGTTTACTAACCGATAGAAGAGCGCCCCAGCACCGCCTGCAATCACAAACCAGAACAGCGCCCCGAAGAGGGCATCGTTACCATTTTCCAGGACCGACTCTGTGGCTGAGACCTCGATATCCAGCGCCTCGGGGTCGCGACTGACGATCCGGGCAGTAAGCTCGCGCGCCAGGCCTTCGTCCTGCTGCTCGAGCGCCTCACAGATGGGACGACCGTGATCCCATAAGCTACGGTGACCGATACTCAGATAAAGCAGTGCCGCCTCGAGCAGGCCGCTCAAACTCCACAGCGCCCCCCCAATCTCCCCAGCACTGCGGCCTACCAGCAACCACCACAGCAGCGGCAGCGGTAAGCACAGCAGCAGCAGCCCCAGCACACCGCAGAGCTTGCCGCATCCGAGAATCCTGACGAACCCGGGCAGAGACGTGGGCAGAGACGCGGGATGCTTCAGGTTCAGACGTTTCTCGACCCCTGCCGCCAGGGCGCCAAACCCCACGAGGGGATGCCAGCGCTTGGGCTCCCCTGCCAGCCAATCGATGCCTACCGCTGCCAGTACGCTCAGACCAATCATCGAGGGCCTGCGCGCTCTGTCACAGCTCGACCCCTTTTTGCGCCTTCACACCGGCCTCATAGGCATGCTTGATCACCTGCATCTCGGTGACCGTATCGGCAATATCGATCAGGGCCTGGGGGGCACCGCGTCCGGTAATCACCACATGCTGCTGCGACGGACGGCTCTCGACGGCCTTGATCACGGTATCCAGATCCACATACTTATATTTAAGCGCGATATTCAACTCATCCAGCACCACTAGCGCCACAGATGCATCATTAAGTAGCGCGTCAGAGCGCGCCCAGGCCTTGGTGGCGGCCGCGATATCACGCGCCTTATCCTGAGTCTCCCAAGTAAAGCCTTCGCCCATCACATAATACTGCACCTCCGGAAAACGCCGGAAAAACGCCTCTTCGCCGGTACTGAACGCGCCTTTAATAAATTGCACCACACCTACCTGCATGCCATGGCCCAGTGCTCTTGCGACCATCCCGAAGGCGGAGCTGCTCTTGCCCTTGCCATTACCGGTATGCACCAGACAGACACCACGGTCCTGATCTGCCTGGGCAATAGACTGATCTATAAATTCTTTCTTACGCTTCATCCGGGCCAGATAGCGTGCCTCGCGCTGTGCCGCGGCCGAATCCTCAATCGAGCTTTCAGCGTCTTGAACAGAACCTTCAGCGCCTTCAGCGCCTTCAGCTTTTTGAGTGGCGCTATTAAGCGTGTTGTTGCTGCTCATCGTATTTTTGCTCCTGAATAACGGCTTTTACGGGTGATAGAGTTACAGAGACCAACGTTATAGAGGCCCGAGATTCAACAACTGCCGGTGCCGTATACGTGGCAATAACCAGGCGTTTATCGGGAGGCGTCAAAGGGGGGTAACAACAGGCCGTTGCTACGGCAGAATCGGGGATTTTATGCATTGTTTAGTTCCTGAACATGCCCGCCGCATGTCAATTAAATGAACGGCATAAGCGCTTCAGGAGATAACAGCAACAGTCTGGTTACTCAACGTAGAGAGGTAACCGCTGCCGTTATGATAGCCCTCCGCTATGCCGACTGAGTCTGTTTATGGCCGGTTCCGGACTGACGAGCGGACCTGCCAACCAGGTCGTCCCATGCGGTGCACAGAGGCCTGAAGACTGTCTGACTCGATTACCGTTGCGGGGGCAGTGTTGGCTACGCCACGTCAAAAAGATGACCCGGCACCAACTTCCCGTTTAAAACCCTGCGATAACGCAGGACTACCAAAAAGCAGACCGCATTCTAGGAAGATGCGCCCGCAGGGTCAACCTGATGGCCGCTGAAGACACCTAATCAACAACCGCGCCTTTTCCTCTAAGCGGCTAGTCGCTGGCAGTAGCGATCAGGGAAGAGGGCCGTTGAAAAGCTGATGCTGATGCTGATTTTAGACCTTAATTATCATTTCCAACCTATAAAAATTTGTTTAAAATAATTTACAAATAAACCATGGCCATTATCACAAGGCCTTTTATCTAGGGCTAGCGGTGAGATATGAACTCTTTTGAAAACTGGGATGAGCTTTGTGATGCTTTTCGTGCCGTTGGTGGGGTCGTGGATAATGTCAGCATCCGCTCACAAAACAATAATCGAAGTTTGTTTGCGCTTGACCCATCAAAACCGATACTTATACATCTGCCGACATCCCTACAGGTTCCTATCGAGGATGTGGAGTTAGAGGACGGCAACCTTGGTCTCCGGAAAGGATCTGATTTTTCAGAAGCATACAAAGAGTTTTTTCACCGATACCACAAATCCACCTCTTGGAGCCAGGGAGGGCGTAAAGATATTGAAGATTTCTTTTACCAGATGCAGGCGTTGCCTGAACGCGTTAAAGCTGTTCTCGAAAATAAATTCAACTTTCAGGCTTTCCTTAACGGAGGGGATGAAAGCGCTGTACTAAACCGTTTTATTGAATCACGATCTATTCGTATCAATAAAAAAGCAGTGCTGATGCCCATGCTAGAACTGGCGAACCATTCTGCACGCGGAATGCCTTATAAAATCTCCAACGGCATCACCCTTTCAGGAAATGTTAAATCTGAAGTGTTAGCTTTTTATTCCATGTCAGATAGCTGGCATAAATTCCGTGATTATGGTTTTGCAATACCAGAACGCTACGCCTTTAGTCAAGGCTACAATATAAAACGCCATCAGGGTCCAGGATTAATCAACGTACTGAATAATCTGTCTGCAAATGAAAAGCTAGAGGGTAAATTCTTTGCACCCCAGGTGACTAAAAAAGGGACTAGCGTGGATATATCCTATCTTATGATCGGCGATCGAGGCAATCTATCCGCGCCTAAGCACGTTTTTGACAAGGTCATCAGTGAACATCTTGGCAAGGGCGCTGACGAGTTTTTTGAAATCTTGTCATATAATAACAAGAATAAATTTCTGACATTACTTGCAGCTTGTGAAGATGATGAAGGGCCGATGATCTCAACCCTGCGTACCGTGTGTCGCTACCAGTTAGAAGCGTTGTCACACTGTGTCTTTGGAAAATGGCCGGCAGCCGAAGACGCCTGAAGCCGCGGTACATATCCCTGTGTCGGGCCGAAGTCCAAACTGCACAGCCTAAAATCAATCCGAGCTCTTTAATAGTGATAGAGCAAGCCGAAACGAACGGCTTGATCGGTGTAGTCCTGTTTCTCGACATCGCCATCGCCATAGACCAGGGCGGTGGAGAAATCAGTAGAACCAAGGTCGGTATAGCGATACTCGATTTTGGCGGACAGGTTTCTTCCAATCAGGTGCTCCAGTCCCAGGCCTGCAGTCCAGCCAGCCTGCCATTCCGACCCGGACTCAGAGGGTGGGGTGGTATTAAGACTTTCGAAAGTTCTCTTGATATTGGCCATGGCAAAACCTGCGGTTACAAAAACCAGGCTCTGATCACTGTTGAACAGGTAACCTAGGCGCGGTCTTAATGAGAAAGCCCCCCGGACTTCCGTGGTGACCGGGTACTCTGCATCCGCGACCCCTGCTTCCATAGACAGTGACGTGTCATTGGCAACGGCGACCTCCAGGTCGGTTTCAAGCCCCAGTATCAAATGCGGGTTAATGGCGATGTTGTAGCCTGCGACCAGCCCGAGAACCGCGCCAGAGGGCTCTGTCTGTTGGGTGGCACCACCCAGCCCTCCCTCATCATATTCCACACCATTATCACGACCCTCCAGATAGCCAAATTGGGCACCCACATAGGTGCCGGCAAACGGGTCGCCTGCAGCGGCGGTGAGCGGCATCAGCGCCAAGAACAAGAGTGTATTTTTATGCATAGCTTACTACCTATTAAGTGCATACGTTTAAACGGCGGTCAGTTAAAACGTAATCAGACAACCGTGGTCTAGCGATGACTGGACCCATCCTGCCTAGCGTTAGGCTTATCAGCACCGACAGACGCATACAACCAGGGTACTGATGATGGCCTGCCTTGACAGAGCACCCCCACCCAACATCGACCATCCCCTGCCCTGAGCCTATCCTTTAGTCCCAAATACCCACCAAAGTTGTAGGGGATATTGTCGACAATTGATCTCCAGCCGCATACCTTGTAGCGGCTTACCGAGGCCTGGAAAGACTCAATCTCGGCGGCAGGTCCCAGCAGTACGCGCAAATAAAAATAATAGCGACGGAACGACTCACACTATTATGTAAAGGATAAATCCATGGCACGTACTGAGCGCAAGTATGGAGAGGTGCACCCCTATTGGGCGGCAGGTCCCTTCAAGATTCGACTTCCCTTTATTCATTACCGCTGGGAGATGGCAGAAACCATCCAGGCGCTGATCATGTTCGTGGTCGCGATGGCGATGATTCCGCTGCTGGAGAAGTACCTCGGCCTGCCCTACGATGTCGCACTCGCCTTCGTGGCGGTCTGCGGTTTCGGCTTTATGCTGCCCAACCTCTTAGGCTCACCCTTCGTACCCGGCTGGATTACCCCGGCCATCCCGGTGGTGCTGCTATTTATCGGCCAGTTCGAACCGGGTCCCGAGGCCATCAGGGCGATGGTGGGACTGCAGCTGGTGGTCACCTTTATCTTCTTCTTCTTGGGCATTACCCGTCTGGGGACCAAGCTGATCACGCTGATCCCCAGTTCCATGAAAGCGGGCATCCTGCTGGGTGCTGGCATCGCCGCCATCACCGGTGAGATCTCTGAGGGCGGCCGTCTGGCTAACACCCCTATCTCGCTGATGCTGGGCTTTGCAGTAACCGGTTATGTGCTGTTTTCACTCTCCTTCCGCGATCTGATCGAACGGCATCGCTGGGCGAAGATCATCTCCAGCTACGGCATGGTGCCCGGCACCTTGGTCGCCATGGGGATCGGCTGGCTCGTTGGCGAATACCAGATGCCGGACATCGAGTTCGGCCTTACCGCCCCTGCGTTCAGCGAGATGTGGAACTACCTGCCGTTCAGCGTCGGCTTCCCCGGCCTGGAAATCCTGTGGATGGCGATTCCCACCGCGATCATCGCCTACATCATCGCCTTCGGTGACATCATCGTCGGCCAGAGCCTGCTGGATAGGGTCGACCATCTGCGTCCGGACGAGAAGATCGAAGTGGATGTCGATCAGGTGCATATCATCACCGGTATCCGTAACCTGATGCACAGCCTGTTCGCGCCCTACCCGGGCCTTGCCGGACCGCTGTTCACCGGCGCTATGGCGACCATTGCCGAGCGCTATCGCTATGGCCGCGGTGCTATGGATACCATCTACAGTGGCGCCGGGATCTTCTGGATCGTCGCCTTCATTGCGCTCTTTATGCTGCCGCTGGTGACCCTGTTCAAGCCGGTACTGCCGATCGCACTCTCCATCACCCTGCTGATCACCGGCTACCTGTGCATCAGCGTTGCCGTGGAACAGGTCGATAATGCCACCTCTATGGGTGTCGCTGGCACCATGGGTGTCGCGCTGGCGGTCTATGGCGCCGCCTGGGGCCTGGGTGTTGGCATAGTGCTCTATCTGTTGATCGAAAAGCGCAGCAAGCGGGCCCTGGCCGAACACGCAGGAGAAGAACCCGAGGAACCCATCCATATCGCGGAGACAGCGTCCGATTACGGTAACTGACCCTAACCCTGGAACGAGGGGCTGCGTTACCCGGCCCCTCGTCTGTTCTCCGTGAAAAAGTGAAAAGGGGTCGGAGTGATTTAAACAAATCACTCCGACCCCTTTTTTTTGTTCTTGGATGTGAAAGTGTCAAATGTAAGGCCTGACCCCTTCGCCTGTGTGTGAAAGTGTCAAATGTAAGGCCTGACCCCTTCGCCTGCACGCCTGTGAAAGTGTCAAATGTAAGGCCTGACCCCTTCGCCTGTGACCCCTTCGCCTGCAGGATGTACGTGCCTAAAAATGCTCCTGCATTTTAGGCATTTCCGCCATCCCTGGCGGTCATATGCCGCGGGCGCAGGGGCCGTTGTCAGTTCCCGACAACAACGGCATACCTGCGTCCCTGCAGGCAATGCGCAGGAGCGGCGATGTACCCGCTAGTTGTCGTCAAACTTTGCAAAAGATCGCCTGCAGGCAGGGTGCTTCCGGCAAATTAGCACCCAACCCCTCGCCTGCAACCACACCCCTTCACGCCAGTAACAGTTTTACACTCATCAGGATACAGAGGATCACCACCAGCGGCCGGATCAGCGCCGCGCCTTTGAGTACCACGAGTGTGGCCCCCAGCCGACCACCGATCAGCTGTCCGCCAGCCATCACCAACCCCAACGTCCAGACCACCTGGCCACCTAGGATAAAGAACAACAGGGCGGCGACGTTGCTGGTGAAGTTGAGCACCTTGGTATGCGCGGTGGCCTTCGTTAACCCGAAACCCAACAGGCTGACGAAGCCGATGGCATAAAAGGATCCGGCACCCGGGCCGAAGAAGCCGTCATAAAAACCCACCCCAAAACCGATACTCAGGGCAAACGTCAGCGGACTGATGCGCTGCCGGACATCCTCTTCACCCACCTGCGGCGAGAGCCAGAAGTACAGCGCGATAAGGATCAGCAGCACCGGAATAACCGCCGTTAAAAATCCGGGATCGAGCTGCTGGATCAATAACGCGCCGAAGGCCGCTCCGACAAAGGTGCAGCCCAGCATCCAGGTCATGCTGCGCAGATCGACCAGCCCCTTGCGAATAAAATACAGACTCGATGAGAAGGAACCGAAGGTGCCCTGGAGCTTGTTGGTGGCCAGCGCCTGCGCGGGTGTCAGGCCGGCAAACAGCAGCGCCGGCAGCGCGATCAAGCCCCCTCCGCCGGCGATGGCATCGATAAACCCCGCCAACAGACCGACGCCGAACAACAGCACCAGCAGTTCATAACTAAGGTTAATTTCCATCAGAGCATTCTCACCAGCACACCAAGGAGAGCCCTGGCCCCCCTAAATCCCGGCCAGCATAGCATCCGCCTGCTAAAAACAGACACTGTATTACTGTTCAGGCTCTTTACAGTACAATTAGCGCCAACATCCATGGCTCAAAAATATCCAGGCGGCGACAACTTTATGGCTAAAGGCACGCTCTATATCATCTCGGCGCCCTCCGGTGCCGGAAAAACCAGTCTGGTGAAGGCACTGACAGGCCTCGATCCTCTGGTCTGCGTCTCCGTCTCACACACCACGCGCGCACCCCGCCCGGGCGAAGTGGATGGCCAGGATTATCACTTTACCGATCACGCTGAATTCGACCGCCGAATCGCCAGTGCGGATTTCCTGGAACACGCTCGGGTCTTTACCAACCAGTACGGGACCTCCGGTAGCTGGGTGGAGACCGCACTGTCTGCGGGCAAGGATGTGATCCTGGAGATCGATTGGCAGGGTGCCCAACAGGTTCGCGCGAGGATGCCAGAATCGGTATCGATCTTTATCCTGCCTCCGTCCCGCGAAGCGCTGCAGCAGCGCCTTAACCATCGCGGCCAGGATTCTGAAGCGGTCATCGATCAGCGCATGGCCGAAGCCGTCACCGAGATGTCACACTTTGAGGAGTTCGATTATCTGGTGATCAATGACCAGTTTGACCGGTCGCTGACCGAACTCCACGCGATCTTTATTGCCCGGCGTCAGCTGCTCGGACGCCAGCGGCTCCAGCACCAGCAGGTGGTCGAACAGTTACTTGGAGGCTGACAGAGAACAGACGGACCGAGAACAGACGGACCGAAAAATAGACCGACCTGCTTCAAAATCCGCAGCCTCGTAGCTTGCCAACAACGGCCTGACCGGCGTATACTGCACGGCTATTTTTAGCACACCCGTAATTAATATCCGAGGTATGTATGGCCCGCGTAACCGTTGAAGATTGCCTAGAACATGTCGAAAACCGTTTCGAGCTGATTATGGTTTCATCCAAGCGCGCCCGTCAGCTGGCCACCGGCGGCAAAGAGTCTCTGGTTCCCTGGGAAAACGATAAGTGCACGGTCGTGGCCCTGCGCGAAATCGCGGCGGGACTGATCGATGCCAGCATCCTTGTTGATCGCCCTGCCAGCGTCGAAGAACTGCTTGCAGACGCTCCCGCAGTTGTCGTCGAAGGCTAACCGCAGGCTAAGAGACGATAAATACGCACTAATTCTCCCTCTGTCGCCGCAGAGGGTGTAATCCCCTGAGTATTCGGCTTTGATACTGTTATAGTCGGTATCTATGGCTAGCATCCAAACCCTATCAGACAATCTCAGCAGCTACCTTGATCCTGAACAGATCAATCGGGTCCGGCGCGCTTACTTTTATGCCGAGCAAGCCCACGATGGCCAGCGCCGCAAGAGCGGTGAGCCCTATGTTACTCATCCCCTCGCCGTCGCCACCATCCTGTCCGAAATGAACATGGATTACCAAAGCCTGATGGCTGCGATGCTGCATGATGTGATCGAGGATACCCAGGTCAACACCGAGGGCCTGCAGAGCCAGTTTGGCGCTACGGTAACCGGCATCGTCGACGGGGTCAGCAAGCTGACCCACCTGAACTTCGAAACCAAGGCCGAAGCCCAGGCCGAAAACTTTCAGAAGATGATGATGGCGATGGCCAAGGACATTCGGGTCATACTGGTCAAACTTGCCGACCGGCTGCACAACATGCGCACCCTCGGGGTGATGCCGCCAGCAAAACAGCGCCGCATCGCCCGTGAAACCCTGGACATCTACGCCCCCATCGCCAGCCGGCTGGGGATGCACGATGTCCATATCGAACTCGAGGATCTGGCCTTCCGGGCGTACTACCCGATGCGCTACAAGATGATCGAAAAAGCGGTCGCCAACGCTCTCGGCAACCGTCGCGACATGCTGGTACGTATAGAGCAGACGCTCACCGGACTGCTGCAGAAAAAGGAATTCTCATTCAGGGTCATTGGCAGGCAGAAACACCTCTACAGCATCTACCAGAAGATGGTGTCGCAGCGGAAATCGTTCAGCGAGATTATGGATGTTTTCGCGTTCCGCATCGTCACCGATAACATCGATACCTGTTATCGGATCCTGGGCGCCGTTCACAACCGCTATAAGCCGGTTCCGGGGCGGTTTAAAGATTACATCGCCATGCCCAAGGCTAACGGCTACCAGTCACTGCACACCGACCTGTTCGGCGCCAAAGACATTTCCATCGAGATCCAGATCCGCACCGAAGATATGGACAAGATCGCCAACCAGGGCATCGCCTCTCACAGCAGTTACAAGACCTCTAAAGAGGGCAGTAGACGGATCGAAAACAGTTACAGCCGCGCCCGCCAATGGGTTCAAGGGCTGCTGGAGATGCAAAAAACCGCCGCCAGCTCGATCGATTTTATTGAAAGCGTCAAGATCGACCTCTTTCCCGACGAAGTCTATATCTTTACCCCCAAGGGACGTATCTTCGAACTCCCCAAGGGTGCCACACCGATTGATTTTGCGTATGCCGTGCATACCGATGTGGGCAACAGCTGCGTCTCCTGTCGCATCAACCGCCGCCTGGCGCCCCTGAGCTCGTCACTCGAAAGCGGCCAAACGGTAGAGATCATCACCACCCCCAGCGCCCAGCCCAATGCGGCCTGGCTGAGCTTTGTGACCACCGGCAAGGCGCGCTCCAATATCCGCCATTACCTCAAACACAAGCAGCAGGACGAATCCATCAGTCTGGGTACGAGACTGTTGAATCAGTGCCTGGCAGGGCTGGACAGCTCCGTCGAAGAGATCAATCCGCTCCAACTCTCCCAGTATCTGCAGGCGTCCGAACTGAACTCCCTGGACGAGCTGTTGATGGAGATTGGCCTGGGAGACCGTATGGCTTACCTGGTCGCACAGAGACTCCAGCCTGCAGATGAGGGGCTCAAGATCGGCACCGGCGAAGACCACCCGCTATCGATCAGCGGCAGCGAAGGACTGGTACTTTCCTATGCCCGCTGCTGCCACCCGATTCCGGGCGATCAGATTATGGGACACATCAGCCGCGGCCGCGGCATCATGGTGCACCGTGATGACTGCCGCAATATCAATGAGTCTCGTAACGACCCTAAGAAATGTTTTCACCTGCACTGGGATAAGCAGGTAGATGAGGATTTCGACGTCACCCTAAAGATAGAACTAGCGGCGCAGCGCGGTATTATCGCCGCCCTGGCGATCAAAATATCAGAGGCACGTGGCAACATCCAACGGATCGATATCGATGAGAATGAGGCCCAGATCAGCATCGTGCAGCTAGATCTTCGAGTACGCAACCGCATCCATCTAGCCCATATCATCAAACGCATCCGCAGTATAAAATCAGTGACACGTATTATCCGTACCTGAGCCCTATCTAGCTGTTTATAGAAGCATCTATCCAACTATTCACCTATCTATCGACCTAACTATTGACCTAACTATTGACCTAACTACTCACCTACAACCCACCACACCGAGGCTTGCATGAGCAATCGAGCAATTATCCAGACAAACAACGCGCCCCAGGCGATCGGCCCTTATTCTCAGGCCGTCAAAGTGGGCGGCACCGTCTATCTGTCGGGCCAGATCCCTCTGGTGCCGGCTACGCTGGAGTTGGTCGAGGGGGATTTTTCTGCGCAGGTGGTGCAGGTCTTTGAGAACCTCAGTGCCGTTTGTGTGGCCTCCGGCGGATCGCTGCAGCAAATCGTTAAACTCAACATCTTCCTGACCGACCTGAGCCACTTCGCCACTGTTAATGAGATCATGACGCGCTACTTCCAGCAGCCCTATCCGGCGCGTGCCGCCATAGGCGTAGCCCAGCTACCTAAGGGCGCGACTGTCGAGATGGATGGCATCCTGGTTATCGACTGAGACCCCGTTCATCATTATCGCGCTGCAGATTCTTTGACGAGGGCTTTCAGACTGAAACCGCTCTGACTTAATGCTTACCAGGACACTCACTATGAGCAAGCCAAGCCTTCGCATCGTAATGCTCAGCGACGATAAGGGACGTGTTCTCGTTATCCTTCCCTATGGCGAACTACTCAACCTGGTCAGCGTCTGGAAGCACACCCGCAGACAGCTGCAGCCGCTATCGGGGCATGATTCGAAAGCCTTTTTTAATCAACCGGCACTCTATCACAGCAAGGGAGTAGCCCGGCTGCTGGAACTGCCGGTACTGGCCGACTCCGAGTGCTCATTCGATAGCAATTTTGAGGTAATCGAGCCCGGCAGCGGACGCATCCTTATACTGACTGCGGCCCTGTTCATAGATCACCTGCAGCAGTTCAAGCTCAGCATCACCACAGATACCATCGATGCCAAACAGATTGACGGAGATGACGCGACCCTGATCACCCGATCGGTAGAAAAATTTACCAGCCTGAGGATCAGACAGAGACTCGAGGAGACGCTGGGCCTGCCGACACTGCCGCTGACCGCGCAGAAGATTATCGAGCTGCGCTCCAATCCGAATGCCGGCATCAATGACCTGGTGCCTATTATCCAGAGGGATCCCAGCCTATCGGCTCAGGTAATGAGCTGGGCCGCATCGCCCTACTATGCGGCGCCCGGCAGCATTGATTCGATTCATGATGCGATCGTGCGGGTTCTGGGTTATGACCTGGTGGTCAACCTGGCACTGGGTGCAGCTATGGGGCGCATACTCAAGCTGCCGACAGACACCCCTCGCGGCGCCACCCCCTACTGGGTGCAAGCAACATTTTGCGCCACCCTGGCCGAAAGCCTCTGCCAACAGATGCCCGTAGAACAACGACCGCTTCCTGGTCTTGTGTATCTGACCGGCCTGCTGCATAACTTCGGCTATCTCATCCTCTCCCATGTGTTCCCGCCACAATTCTCGCTGGTATCACGCTATATCGAAGCCAATCCACACCTACATCATGAATATACAGAGAAGCAGATCCTCAACGTAACCCGCGAGCAGATCGGCTGCTGGCTAGCAGAGACCTGGAACCTTCCTGCCGAGGTCAGTATAGGGATTCGCTACCAGAACACCCCCGAGTATACGCAGGAGCATCATAGCTATGCGCGGCTGATCGACCTGACTCTGCGGGTAATGCGAATGAACGGTGTGGGAGACGGTCCTGTGGGCCACATTCCTGATATGCTCTACCAGCAGCTGGGCCTGGAGGCGCACAGGGTTCAGGACAGCTTTGATCTGATGCAGACCAAGACCGGCAACCTTGAAGAGACGGGGCCGTTCCTTAAAGCCGGCTGACCCTAGGAGAGTTACTCCTCAGTAACCTCGTCGGAGAGCAGCTCCAGCTCCTCAACACAGGCCAGCCACTGCTCTTCAGTATTACCACTGAGCTGCTGCAGGGTCGCCTGCTGTTGCAGCAACTGTTTCAGCGGGAGCTTATTCCCCTCGGTATAGAGACTAGCATCCGCCAACTGCTCATTGAGTTGATCCAGCTCGAGCGCCTGCTTCTCCAGCTGTTGTTCCAACTTATCGACCCGCTTGCGCAACGGTGCCAGCTGCTGCCGCATGGCGGCCTCCAGCCGTTTGCGCTCTTTGCGCTCCTGGGAAGACTCACCACCCGCCGGCTCACTGCTGACAGGCCCCTCAGTATCAATTTGATTACCGCCAGACTCCGTCAGCCAGCGCGCATAGTCATTCAGATCGCCATCGAAAGGGGTCACCTTGCCATCGCTGACCAGCAAGAAGTCATCCACACAGTTACGCAGCAGATGCCGATCGTGCGACACCAGAATCAGCGCCCCGGGAAAGGTCTGCAGCGCCATCGTCAACGCATGCCGAACCTCAAGATCGAGGTGGTTGGTCGGCTCATCCATCAACAGCAGATTAGGCTCTTCCCAGGCGATCAGCGCCAGTGCCAGCCGGGCCTTCTCGCCACCGGAAAACAGTTTGACCGGATCGAGGCAGCCACCACCCCGGAAATCAAAGCCACCCAGATAGTCACGTATCTTCTGCTCACTGGTTTGCGGCGCCAGACGCTGCAGATGCAGCAACGGCGAGGCCTCGAGATCGAGCGCCTCGAGCTGGTGCTGGGCGAAGTAGCCGATCCGCAGATTCTCTCCAGGTCGGCGCTCACCCGCCAGCAGTTCAATATCGGCCATCAGGGTTTTAATCAGGGTCGACTTACCGGCCCCGTTAGCGCCCAGCAAGCCGATCCGCATCTCCGGCATCAGATGCAAGGTGGTCTTGTTGATGATCGGTGTGCCGGCATAACCCATCACCGCCTTATCCAACACCAGCAGGGGCGTGGACATCTTCTGGGTACATTTAAAACTGAAACTGAACGGTGAGTCGACATGCGCGGGGGCGATCCGCTCCATCCGCTCCAACTCCTTAATTCGGCTCTGCGCCTGCTTAGCCTTGGTAGCCTGGGCCTTAAAACGGTTCACAAAGGCTTCGATCTCACCGATCCGGACCTGCTGTTTCTCAAAGGCTGCCTGCTGGTGCGAGAGCTTTTCGGCCCTGAGCTGCTCAAAAGCCGAGTAATTGCCCTTATAGAGGGTCAACTTACACTTATCTAGGTGAACAATATGGCCCACCACCCGATCTAGGAAATCACGGTCATGGGAGATCAGGATCAGGGTGCCTTCGTGTGTCTTGAGCCACTGCTCAAGCCACAGCGTGGCATCCAGATCGAGGTGGTTAGTCGGCTCATCCAGCAGCAACAGATCCGAGCGGCTCATCAGCGCCTGAGCCAGGTTCAATCGAATCCGCCAACCACCGGAGAACTTCGCGACCGGACGATCTATCTCCGACTGCTTAAAACCCAGGCCATTGAGTAGCTGCCGGGCTCGGGCATCAGCGGTATAGCCGTCGATGCCCGCCAGCCTGGCATGCAGCTCGCCCACATGCGTGGCATCAACCTGAAGCTCGGCCTCTGCCAGCTCCTGCTGCACCTGGCGCAGCTCGCTATCGCCATCGAGCACGTAATCGACCGCCCGCCGCTCTAGGGTATGGGATTCCTGGGCCATATGCGCGATGCGCCACTGACGGGGTAGCCGCAGGTCACCGGCATCAGCCTCCAGCGTGCCCAGCAGCATCTGAAACAGGCTCGATTTGCCACTGCCGTTCGCCCCGATCAGGCCGACTCTATAGCCGTCATGCAGACGCAGATCGACCTGATTGAGCAGCTGACTCTTGCCGCGCTGCAGACTTAATTGGATGAGTTCTATCATGGCGCGGAGTGTACCATAGCCATACTGCCTGCGTTCGCGCGCGCGCGCTTTAGTTCGCTGCTTTAGTTAGCCACTACAACTGGTTTTCAACGGAACTTTCACGTTATATTGCGCCTCCAACGATGACGGCTAAACAGATCTTTGGATCTTAGTCAGCGTACTCAGAATTTCTGACCTTAAGGATTAAAAATGAAGAAACGCGTATTAGCCGCTGCCATGGCATCCGCACTGCTCGCCCTTCCCTCTGCCCAGGCTGCAGAACTAGAATCATTAGAACAGAAGACCAGCTATATCATGGGTCTGAATGTTGCGGCTCAGGCCGCCAAGCAGCTGCAGAGCCTGGGCTACGAGCTCAACCAGGAAGCCTTCCTGCAAGGCCTCAAAGAGGCCTCCTTGGACCATGCCCGCAGCTTAAGCGAAGAAACCATCCAGCTAACCATGCAGGAAGCTCAGACTCGATTCCAAGAGCTCCAACAAGCCGCCACAGCCGAGCAAGAGGCCGAACGGGCTAAGCAGGGCGCGAGCAACCAGAGTGCTGGCGACAGCTTCCTGGCGGCCAATGCGAAAAAAGAGGGGATCGAGGTCACAGAAAGCGGGCTGCAGTATAAAATCATCAGCGCAGGTGATGGCACTATGCCTACGGCCGCCGATACCGTCCAGGTTCACTATCGCGGCACCCTGATCGACGGCACCGAATTCGACAGCTCATACAAGCACGGCGACGGCGGCCCCGCCACCTTCCCACTTAACAGCGTCATCCCAGGCTGGACCGAAGGCTTGCAGCTGATCAGCAAGGGCGGCAAGGCCGAGCTCTATATCCCCGCCGCACTGGCTTACGGCCCGAATGGCATGGGTCAGCTAATAGGACCCAACTCAGCACTAGTCTTCGAAGTCGAACTCCTGGATATCAATCCGGCGAAGTAAAAATATAAATAGCAGGCCTAAATGACAGTCCTAAAAGGGGACAGATATATTTTATAAAAAAATATATCTGTCCCCTTTTTTATAGCTGCAAAAGTGTCAAATGTAAGGCCTGACGCTGGCAGCGCCGCAACACTTAACTAGGACATAGCCTTTTTTTTGGCTATGTACCAATCTGTTGTTGTGACTAGCCCTTTCATTCTGTTCAAAAGATCGCCTGCAGGCAGGTTCCCACGGTGCTAAGGCTGAGTTTTGTAGGTGATCTTGTAGCTTTTTGAAAGGCTTGAAACGGCAATAGCACCATCAGAATGGCGCCAAATTCCCTTTCTAAACCGATGAAATACAGACTGAAAAAGGCCCGCAGGGTCGAGCCATTGGCCGTTGTCAGTTCCCGACAACAACGGCATACCTGCGTCCCTGCAGGCAATGGCGAGATTGGCAGCTGAGGCAGACAAATCGGCAGGATAGCCGATTTGCACAACCGCAGGTTGCCCGGAGGGTGAGGCACAGGGACGTGCCGAGTGAATCCGAATCTGTCAGCCTCAGGCTGGATTTCATAGCGCCGCAGGCGCGTACCCGCAGGGCGGTTTAGTAGGGGGCGCTTTTGATGAACAGGGATGTTCGAATGCCGGGGGGCTGGGCCGTTGTCAGTTCCCGACAACAACGGCATACCTGCGTCCCTGCAGGCAATGGCCAGGAGCGGCCTTTGCTTCGCTTTCTTTGTCGCTACAAAGATCG
>JBLIEQ010000002.1:0-246634 GCA_047633175.1 Motiliproteus sp.
GCGCAGCATCGGCGTGAACCACCCCCAGCTGTAACCATAATACTTTCGCACCGATACGGATGGCCGCGTCTGCAATCTCCGGCACCGCCTCGGAACGCCGAAAAACCTCCACCATCCCTATTTTTATCGTCTCCGGAATATCCTCGAGACGACTGTAAACCCGCTCACCGAGCAGCTCTTCGATCTGGCAGGCGGGATTGACGGGGATCACCCGATAGCCCCTGGCCTGCAGATAAGCCATCACCCGGTGACTGGCCCTATCCGGTTTCGGGCTGACGCCCACCAGCGCGATTGTCTTAATCGATGTCAGAATCTGTTTCAGATAATAATCATCGTAGTGCTGGTGCATAGCGTACTCCCTGTCTTGGCGCTGTCAAAGGACCCGTTTAGCCGTCTGCCCGGCACCCACATTCGGGACACTCGGGATCTCTGGCCAGGTTCAGGCTGCGCCACTCCAGATGCCGGGCATCGAGCAGCAATAACCGCCCTACCAGCGAGGTACCGAAGCCTGTCAGCACTTTCAGCGTTTCCAGCGCCTGGGTGGAGCCGATCATCCCCACCAGTGGCGCGATCACGCCACTGTTCGCACAGGTCAGGGCCGCATCATCTCCGCCATCAGGGAACAGGCAGCGATAACAGGGACTGCTCGGATTACGGCTGTCGAACACACTCACCTGGCCTTCGAGCCGGATCGCGGCGCCCGAGACCAGGGGCGTACGCTCTCGCACGCAGGCGCTGTTGATCGCAAAGCGGCTGGCGAAGTTATCGCTACAGTCGACCACCACATCGGCCTGTCTCACCTGTTCTAACAGCGCCTCACCTTCGAGACGCTGATTGAGCGTCATCACCCCGATACCGGGATTGAGCGCCAGGATCTGATCGCGCGCCGACTCGACCTTGGGGCGACCGATATCGGCATGCCGGTGGACAACCTGGCGTTGCAGATTGCTCAGATCGACTGAATCGAAGTCACTCAATACCAGCTGACCCACCCCGGCTGCCGCCAGATAGAGCGCCACCGGCGAGCCGAGTCCGCCCAGGCCGATCACCAGGACCCTCGCCGCCAGAAGTGCATCCTGGCCGCCGATATCCACCTCCGGCAGCATAATCTGGCGGCTGTACCGTAATAGCTGCTGGTCATCCATCATAGTCATTCTCCAGGGTCCTTCATTAGGGACATAGCGCCTCTCCTAAACGAGCGACCGTCACCCGGTCCTGCTGAGCCAGGTCTCTATGGGTGTGAACCGCCGCGTAACCCGCCGCCCTCAGCAGCTGGCGCACCGCCTCGCCCTGGTCATAGCCATGCTCCAGCAGCAACCAGCCCGCAGGCTTGAGGCGCGAACGGGCCTGCTCGACGATTAGGCGGATATCGGCCAGACCCCGCTCTTCGGCCACCAAGGCAGAACGCGGCTCGAAGCGCACATCACCCAGCTCGAGATGCGGATCCTTAGGATCTATATAGGGGGGATTGCTGAGAATCAGATCGAAGTGTCCCGTCAACGGCTGGCACCAGCTGCCGGTCAGAACCTCGACATTCGTCAGTTCAAGCCGGGCCCTGTTGCGCTCGGCAAGTCGCGCGGCCGCCGCCGAGTACTCGACCGCGCTGACCTCCCAACCCGGTCGCTCGCTCGCCAAAGACAGAGCGACAGCACCGGTTCCCGTGCCTAGGTCTGCGACCCGTCGCGGCCCCTCGGCCAGCAGATCCAGGGCCAGCTCGACCAGCAGTTCGGTTTCAGGCCGAGGGATTAGGGTTGAAGCATTGACCTCCAGGGTCAGGGTCCAAAAATCCCGAAACCCGAGAAGATAGGCGATCGGTTCACCGTTCTTACGCCGCTGCAGCAATGCTTCAAACAGCTGCTGCTGAGGCGCCGTCAGCAGCCGTTCGGGCCAGGTATAGAGGTAGCTGCGAGGTTTGTCGAGCACTCTCTCCAGCAGCAACTGGAGGTCCAGGATCGCGGTCTCGGACAGCTCTCGTAACTCGCTCGCACGCGCCAAAACCTGATCGATCCGCTGGCTCATAATCGGCTTACTCGCCCATCGCGGCCAGCAGCTCGGCCTGGTGCTCATGGATCAACGGTTCGATCACCGCATCGACATCACCATCCATCACCTCGAGCAGCTTATACAGGGTCAGGTTGATGCGATGATCGGTCACCCGTCCCTGGGGATAGTTGTAGGTGCGGATCCGCTCGGAGCGATCGCCGCTGCCGATCAGACTCTTGCGGGTATCGGCTCTGGCGGCGGCTTCACGGTCCTGGATACCGGCCAGCATGCGCGAGTTGAGCAGCGACATCGCCTTGGCGCGGTTCTTGTGCTGCGAACGCTCCTCCTGACACTCGACCACGATTCCGGTAGGAATATGGGTCAGGCGGATCGCAGAATCGGTTTTGTTGACGTGCTGTCCACCGGCGCCCGAGGCCCGAAAGGTATCGACGCGCAGGTCGGCTTTCTTAATCTCGATCGCATCGGTGGTCTCGGCTTCAGGCATCACGGCCACCGTGCAGGCAGAGGTATGGATCCGCCCCTGCGACTCTGTCGCGGGCACCCGCTGAACCCGATGGGCACCGGATTCAAATTTAAGTTTTGAGTAGACATCCTTACCCACCACCCGGGTAATAATTTCTTTATAACCTCCGTGATCTCCGCCATTCTCGCTGATGACTTCGATCTTCCAGCCCTGGCGTTCGGCGTAACGGGCGTACATTCGAAACAGGTCTCCGGCAAAAATAGCGGCCTCATCACCGCCGGTACCGGCCCGCACCTCGAGAAAGGTGTTGCTGCCATCATTGGGGTCTCTGGGTAACAACAGCCGCTGAAGCTCAGCCTCGAGCAGCTCCCGGTGCTGCTGACCGGCCTGGATCTCCTCCTCCGCCATCTCCTTCATCTCAGGATCGTCGAGCATCGAACGGGCATCGCTCAGCTCATCCTCGACCTGCAGATAACGGCAGTAGCTCTCGACCACCGGCTCCAGTTCGGCGTACTCCCTGGAGAACTCCCGAAAACGGTCCTGGTCGTTAATCACCTCGGCATCACTGAGTAACGCCGCCAGCTCTTCGTAGCGATCTTTAAGGATATCGAGCTTATTCTGGATGGACGCTTTCATGGCAACCTTCGCGGTTCTCCGGGCGAAAAGTCGCACCCGGCAGGAGAGTAATCAGTTGTTGGCGAGCGACAACTCGAATAATTCATGTGTCAATTCAAGCAGTTCTGTACGGCCCTCAGCGGCGGCCTGCTTCATCTGCACGCTGGGAGAGTGGATCAGTTTATTCGTCAACCCGCGTGCCAGCTGCTGCAGTACCTGCTCCGGGTCCTGACCCTTAGCCAGCTGTTTAAGCGCCCTGCTCAGCTCCTTATCGCGGATCGATTCCGCCTTGCCACGCAGCAAGAGCAGGGTCTCGGTGGCGTCCAGGGCACGCAGCTGCAGCATAAAGGCCTCCACCGCCTGCGTAATCAGCAGTTCGGCTTCGTTTGCGGCGACCTCTCGCGACTTGACGTTTTCCTCGATCACCCCGCGCAGATCATCGACCGTGTAAAGGTAAACATCTGAGAGCTCGCCCACCTCCGGCTCGATATCCCGGGGTACGGCGATATCCACCATAAATATCGGTTTATGCTTGCGCGCTTTCAAGGCACGCTCTACGGCGCCCTTACCGAGAATGGGCAACGCGCTAGCAGTAGAGGAGATCAGGATGTCGGCCTTGACCAGCTCATCAGGAATATCCGCCAGCAGCACCGCACGGGCACCAAACTGCTCGGCCAGGCCCTGCGCCCGCTCCAGGGTACGATTGGCCACGACGATCTGCCTGATGCCGGCCCGGACCAAATGCTGCGCCACCAGATCTATCGTTTCACCCGCGCCGATCAGCAGTGCACTGCTCTGGCTCAGATCGGTAAATATATGTTGCGACAGGCTCACGGCAGCATAGGCGATAGAGACCGGATTCTCGCCGATCGCCGTTTGGGTGCGCACTTTTTTGGCGATCGAAAACGCCTGTTGAAACAACCGCCCAAGCTCGGAATGCACCGAGCTGGCCGCATGCGCCACCGCATAACAGGACTTTAGCTGGCCCAGAATCTGCGGCTCACCCAGCACTAAAGAATCCAGTCCGCAGGCGACCCGCATCATATGCCGGACCGCATCCTCACCCCAATAGCTGTAACTGCAGGGATCGAGCTCGGCAAACGCCAGGCCGTGATACCGGCCCAACCACTCCAACAGCGCCCGACTGCCCTCTAAAGAGGCAGAGCAATAGAGTTCGGTGCGATTACAGGTGGAAAGTATCGCGATCTCCTGCAGCCCGGCCTGCTGACACGCCTCTGCCAGCGCATGTTCCATCTGCTCAGGCGCAAAGGCCACTTTTTCGCGGACAGAAACCGGGGCGGTCTTATGATTAATGCCTAACGCCAATAAAGCCATCGAACGAGGTGAACTCCAACCGCAAAAATTCAAGCGCCCCATAATACACGCTCAAGCGCTATTGATTAAGCCATCATCCGGTAATAGCGCCGAAATCAATTCTGAAATCCCAGACGCTCTTCTGACAATCCCGCTGCCTATGCCGCTGGCGGGCTATGCAGGCCCTGCCGGTGACTTTTACAATAGGATTCAGGTCGATGCAGTAATTCCGCGTTTTTCGTTGTCTATCTAGGTGGCCATGCTATACATATCCTGCCGGCGCCTGACAACAGCCGCCAAGCCACTTATAGTTAAGCCCTTAACAGACAGCAGAACTCGCCATCGGCGTCGTCGAACCAGCCAAACGAGAAGGTCACCTGTGTTTATGCTTTTATTTCACTGCCACCCACGTCGTTCTCTATCGACCCTGGGTTTAATAGCCCTGCTGAGCGCCTGTACGCCGCTGGCAACATCTCCCGTTGCCACTCAAGATATCCAGCACGCGCAGAGCAAGGCCCCTCAGGGCAGCTTTGAGGCCTCGACTCTGTACGCACTGCTGGTCGCAGAACTTGCCGCCCAACGCAACCTGCCGCAGGTCACCCTGCATAACTACCTGCGCGAGGCGGAGCGTACCGGCGATCTCAACATTACCCGCCATGCAGCCCGGCTTGCCGAACATTACCGCGACCAGGGCAGCCACCTCAAAGCCGCACTGCTGTGGGCCAAACTCGAACCCGACAACCCAGAACCCACCAGCATTGCCGCCGTGGCACTGGTGCGCCTCGGGGACCCTGAGCGCGCCCTGCCGCTGCTCGACGTCTCGCTGACCCACAACAGCCTGGCGATGGCGGACGCACTCTCGGCCCGCGCCCAACAGATGAGACCCGCCGAGCGCGATGCCTACCTGGATCTTATCGACCAGCGGCTCGCGCAGGATCCCGAGCAACCCCAACTGCTCTATGCCAAAGCCAGCCTGCTGCGCTTTGACAGCGATCTTAATCCGGCCTTAACACTGACCCAGCAAGCACTGGATCTGGCCCCTGAATTTGACCGGGCCATCCTGCTCGAGGCGGAACTGCAGGCCCGCAACGGCCATTTGGATACCGCATTAGGTCATCTCAGAGAACAGCTTAATCAGCGCGATCACAAGCAGATGCGCACCCTCTATGTCCGCCTGCTGCTGCAGAAGGGCCAGATTGAAGCCGCCAAACAGCAGGCCGACCTGCTTAACAACCAGTATCCAGACGACCACAACCTGCAGTTCTATCTCGGCGTGCTGATGTTCGAGCATCAGCAGCTCGAGCTGAGCAAGGCCTATTTCAACCAGCTGGTCCTGCAACTCGGCACCAACTCCACCCTGCACTACTATCTGGGCCGCATTGCCCAGCTCGAACTTCAGCGCGAAGCCGCGCTGGAGCATTTCCTGCAGATCGATGATTCGCCTTACCTGATCGCAGGACTCTCCGAACTTGGCAATCTGCTGAACCAACCCGCGGATGAGGCACAGCTGCGGCAGATCTACCAACAAAACCGCAGCGAACACCCTGACCAGAGCGCCCTCCTCTTCACCCTCGAGGCCCGCTGGCTGACCGAGCAGGACCGCCGCCAACAGGCGCTGCTTGTCTACAACGATGCCCTGACAGCACTTCCCGAAAATCCCCAGCTGCTCTATAACCGAGCCATGCTCAGCGAACAGCTCGATGATCTCGAACAGATGGAGCAGGACCTGACTCAACTCCTCAGCCTGGAACCCGATAATGCAACCGCACTCAACGCCCTGGGCTACAGCCTGACCGACCGCACCGACCGTCACCAGGAGGCCCTGATCCTGATTCGTAAGGCGTTGAAACTCAAACCCGAAGATCCTGCCATCCTCGATAGCCTGGGCTGGGTGCACTACAACCTGGGTGACTACCGGCTGGCATTGCAATACCTGCTGCGCGCCTATGATACCTACCCGGATCCGGAGATCGCCACGCATCTGGGCCAGGTTTACCGAAAGCTGGGGCAGCCGGACAATGCCAACAGAATCTGGACCGAGGCATTACAGCGCGATCCGGGGAACAGCCAAATTCTCGAGGCGATGCGTCAGGCCGGGCAGGCGCAGTGAGCCTGCGCTCGGCAGCTCTTTCCTCAGAAGACCTTTCTTCAAAAGGGAGGGGCCTGATAGCCGCACTGCTCTGCCTGTCGCTGTTCGGCTGCAGCAGCCGCCCGCAACTCCCTCAGCCCGAACAGAGCTGGGAACAGCATCAGCGACAGCTACTCCCTCTGACCCAGTGGCAGGTTCTGGGCAAGATCCGCATTCAAAGCGCCGATGATGACAGCTCGGCGAACCTCAACTGGTGGCAACGCCAGGATCACTACCGCATTTATATTGCAGGCCCCCTGGGTCAGGGCGCAGTCAATATCGAAGGCTCAGAGAGTGACGGCATCACCCTGGATATCAGCGGTGAAGGGCGCTACCAGGCAGATTCGCCGGAGCGGCTGCTCTACCAACAGCTAGGATGGGAGGTGCCGATCAGCCAGATGCCCTACTGGATCAAGGGCCTGCCCGCACCTCAGGGGGACTATTCAACGCGATTAGACACTCTTAACAGGGCGCAACAGCTGCAACAAAGCGGCTGGACTATCGATTATCTCGATTACCACAACGATTTGCGGCCCCAGCTACCCCGCAAAATCAGACTCCAGCGGGGCGACTCGCTCCGCCTCACCCTGATCTTAAAGCAGTGGCAGACCGACCTACCGACAAGCACACCTGAAAAACCGCTCTCAACGACCAAATAACGGCGCCAGTCAATTGACAATAAGACCTGCGTCAAGGAAAATACGCCCTCCTTGAAAACCGGACCGATTTTATATACCGATCCGATTTTTGTTGGGGTGTAGCCAAGCGGTAAGGCAGCGGGTTTTGATCCCGTCACGCGCAGGTTCGAATCCTGCCACCCCAGCCATCTTTCCAACATGGAACTCCACAGCATTCACTCCCTGCCTAAAGGTACCCTCTTGTCAAAACTCATGGTTTTCACCGGCAACGCCAATCCCCAGCTGGCTAAAATGGTCGCCAAGAAGCTTTGCATCACCTTAGGAAACGTTACCGCCGGTCAATTCAGCGATGGCGAAATCGCTGTAGAGCTCAATGAAAACGTGCGTGGCAAGGATGTCTTTATCATCCAGTCCACCTGCGCACCGACCAACGATAACCTGATGGAGCTAATCCTGATGGCCGACGCCCTGCGCCGCGCCTCAGCGACCCGCATCACCGCGGTAGTACCCTATTTTGGCTACGCCCGTCAGGATCGTCGCCCGCGCTCGGCACGCGTCCCCATCAGCGCCAAGGTTATCGCCAGCATGATGGCCAACGCCGGCATCGACCGCGTACTGACCGTCGACCTGCACGCCGACCAGATCCAGGGCTTCTTCGATATCCCTGTTGATAACGTCTACGGCTCACCGGTACTGCTGGAAGATATCCTGTCGCAAAAATATGACAACCCGATCGTCGTATCTCCCGACGTCGGCGGTGTGGTGCGCGCCCGCGCCGTAGCCAAGGTCCTGGGTACTGACCTGGCGATCATCGACAAGCGTCGCGAAAAAGCCAATGAATCCCAAGTCATGCATATTATCGGCGATGTTACCGACCGTACCTGCGTGATCGTTGATGATATGTGCGATACGGCCGGCACACTGTGTAAAGCCGCCGACGCCCTTAAGGCTCAGGGCGCCTACCGGGTCGTGGCGTACGCCACCCACCCAGTGCTGTCCGGCAAGGCGATCAACAACATCATCAACTCCGAGCTCGATGAACTGGTGGTGACCGATACCATACCGCTCAGTGCCGAGGCCAAAGCCTGCCCTATTATACGCCAACTCACCCTGTCCGATTTGCTGGCCGAATCGATCCGCAGGGTATGCAACGAAGAATCGATCAGCGCGATGTTCCTGCAGTAAGGCCTGATTCTCAACGCAGAATCCAGCCTTAGCGCACGACAGATCGCCGAACGTAAACGCCTCCAGCCGGAGGCACTGAAACAGCATTGCAGCGCTCTGGTCGCAGGAGTCCTGCACGCTTATTTGAAAGGAAGACAGCATGTCTGCATTTACTATTATCTCTGAAACACGTACAGACCTGGGGAAAGGTGCGAGCCGCCGCCTACGTCGCCTGGCATTCCAGGTTCCTGCCGTAGTTTACGGTGGCGAAGAAAAGCCTCAGTCACTGAGCATCTTGCACAAGGAGCTTTACAAGGCGACCCTATCTGAGTCTTTCTTCTCCAGCATTATCGACCTGAGCGTCGATGGCAAGGTTCAGAAAGTCATCATCAAGGATATTCAACGCCATCCGTCTAAGCAGCAGATCCTGCATGTTGATTTCCTGCGCGCAACCGCCGGCGCTCAACTGTCTCTGACCGTGCCACTGCACTTTATCAACGAAGATCTGAACGAAGCGATCAAGCACGGCGGACGGGTTACCCACACCATGAGCCAAGCTGACATCACCTGCGATGCCGCTCACCTGCCCGAGTTCCTGGTAATCGACATGCAGCACATCGCCGCGGGTCAAATCGTCCACCTGTCAGACATCGTTCTTCCAGAGGGCATTCAGATCCCGGCTCTTGCTCAGGGCGAAGATCACAACCAGGCAGTAACAACGATTGTTGCCAAGAAAGTCGAGACTGACGAAGACGAAGCCGCAGCCGAGTAACTACTCCGGCCCCTGCATTGTGACAAACTGTACGGTGACAACCTATAGTGACTCAAACAGTTAAACTGATCGTCGGACTGGGAAATCCTGGCAACCAATACGATCTGACCCGTCATAATGCAGGCGCCGATTTCGTTGAGCAGCTCGCTCAGCGCAATCAGGCCAGCCTGCAACCCGAAAAACGCTATCATGGCCGCTACGCAAAAATCCGTATCGATGGCCACGAACTGCACCTCCTTATTCCGACCACCTTTATGAACCTCAGTGGCCAGGCGATCCAGTCTCTGGCGAACTACTTCAAGATCCCGGTAGCAGAGATCCTCGTCGCTCACGATGAGCTGGATATCAACCCGGGCAGCGCACGCCTCAAACAGGGCGGCGGTCATGGCGGTCATAACGGCCTCAGAGACACCATCGAAAAACTGGGCGGTGACAAGGGCTTCCTACGCCTGCGGATCGGCATCGGCCATCCGGGCAGTGCCAAACTGGTACATAACTTCGTCCTGGGCAGAGCGCCGAGCAGCGAGCGACAACTGACCCTCGCCTGTACCGACGAAGCGATCAATACACTGCCAACGCTACTCAACGAGGGTCTGGCCAAGGCGATGAATCGTCTTCACAGCTTCAAGGCCTGACCACCAGAAACTGCCTGCAACTGCCTGCAACTGCCTGCAACAACAGTCTGCAACTTATCTGCAATTTGTTTGTAACTACAGGATCACATCATGGGTTTTAACTGCGGTATCGTCGGCCTGCCTAACGTCGGTAAGTCCACTCTTTTCAACGCACTGACCAAGGCTGGCATCGAAGCCGCGAACTTCCCGTTCTGCACCATCGAGCCCAACACCGGCATCGTCCCGATGCCCGATCCACGTCTGGAAAAACTGGCCGAGATCGTGAAACCCCAGCGAATTCTCCCGACCACCATGGAGTTCGTGGACATCGCAGGCCTGGTCGCCGGCGCGTCCAAAGGTGAAGGCCTGGGCAATAAATTCCTTGCCAATATTCGCGAAACAGATGCCATCGCCCATGTCGTGCGCTGCTTCGAAGATGAAAACGTGATCCATGTCGCCAACAAGATCGATCCCCTGGCGGATATCGACATTATCAACACCGAACTGGCCCTGGCAGACCTGGATTCCATAGAAAAACAGCTCTACAAAGCGACCCGCAACGCTAAGAGTGGCGATAAAGACGCGCTTAAGGCCAAAGCTATCCTGGAAAAAATCCTGCCCCACCTGGAGCGCGGCACCCTGATACGCTCCGTCGAGCTGTCGGATGAGGAGCGCCTCTGGACCAAACAACTCAATCTGCTCACCGCCAAACCGACGCTGTATATCGCCAACGTCGACGAAGACGGCTTTGAGAACAACCCGTACCTGGACCTGGTGGTCAAACTGGCCGAACAGGAGGGCGCAGAGGTCGTTGCCGTCTGCAACAAACTCGAAGCCGAGATCGCCGAGCTTGACGACGAAGAGCGCGACGAGTTTCTGGCCGACCTGGGCATGGAAGAAGCCGGTCTTGATCGCGTCATCCGTGCCGGATACCAGCTGCTGGGACTGCAGACCTACTTTACCGCAGGTGTCAAAGAAGTCCGTGCCTGGACCGTCAAGAAGAACGCCACAGCCCCTCAGGCCGCAGGTGTGATCCACACTGACTTCGAAAAAGGTTTTATCCGTGCCGAAGTAACACCCTATCAGGATTTTATTGACTTCAAAGGCGAGCAAGGTGCTAAAGAAGCAGGAAAATGGCGCCTGGAGGGCAAGGAATATCGCGTCCAGGATGGCGATGTCATCCACTTCCGCTTTAACGTTTAAGCGAACTGCGCATTAATCCTTAACTAAGCCAGAAGGGGTGTTGACAACCCCCTCTGCAAAAGGAATAATGCGCGCCTCATTCGGAGGCTATGTAGCTCAGTTGGTTAGAGCACATCACTCATAATGATGGGGTCACTAGTTCGAATCTAGTCATAGCCACCACCTAATGAGATAGAGAAAAGAAGAAGCATTACTTAGAGCACATCACTCGCTCTTTATAATGTCGGTGGATCACTAGTTCGAATCTAGTCATAGCCACCACCTAATGAGATAGAGAAAAGAAGAAGCATTACTTAGAGCACATCACTCGCTCTTTATAATGTCGGTGGATCACTAGTTCGAATCTAGTCATAGCCACCCACGTTGAACAAGCACCATTAGAGTACCTGTATTCTATTGGGGTGTAGCCAAGCGGTAAGGCAGCGGGTTTTGATCCCGTCACGCGCAGGTTCGAATCCTGCCACCCCAGCCATCTTTATGCCAGACCTCCCCCCCGCCATGACAGCCAGCGCTGCTTATCAACTGTTTGTGAACTTGTGACAGTGATTCTTACTGTGCAAACCTGTAACCTAAGAAGCTAGCCTGTTCAACGACCCTCCTAGGATTTGGTAAGTCACTCATGTCGACACTACATCAGAACCTGAACATCCTCTTTATAGGTGCAGACACCCAAGTCTCAGAGCCGATCCTAACACTGTTGCGCAGTGCCCGGTTAACACCTAAAACCGAATCTGTCCACACTGAAACCCAATTAAAACAAGCATTCAGCGCCGGCCACTGGGATATCATCCTCTATCGCCAGGGGATAGAGCTACCACTGAAAACGCTGGCCACGACTCTCAAAGCCTATAAGAAAGATATCCCCGTACTGGTCATGGCCCCTGACGCCACTTCTGCCTACCGCATCCAGGGCTTGAAGATGAAAGCCTGCGAGGTCGTCCCCATCGATCAAACCGAGATGCTGGTACTGATCATCCGCCGCGAGCTCGATCATCTGGAAAACCGCCGCCGCCGCCGTATGACCGAGTTTCACCTGCTCGAAGCTGAGAAGCGTAACCGTCAACTGCTGCAGGCTTCCGGGGAGGCGACCGCGTTCTTCAATCGAAATAACGAATTTATCTATCTCAACCCGGTTCTGCTGGAGATGCTCGGCTTCGAGCAGAGCAGCCAGGCCCTGGGGCAGAGCCTGACCAGCCTGGTATCGAAGCAGGAACTCGCCGACCTCAAAGCCAAGCTTAAGGCCTACCACGCCGACAACAGCATTTCTCAAGAGATCGAACTGATCATCAATCGCGTCGACGGCAGTGAGTTCAGCGCCAAATTGGTATTCAGCCCGGCACGTTTCGAACGCGCCATCTGCACCCAGCTCCTGATCAAGGTCTCCCGCGAAGATGCGCAGATGGAGTCGATGGCCGAACTGGATCTGGTCACCGGCCTTAAAAATCAGTTTTACCTGGCCAAACGTCTTGATCAAACGGTTCAGGACGCGGCCCGCGCCGACCTTAAAACGAACCTGCTCTATATCTCCCTGGATAACTTCAACGCCATCAAGGCCGAGATCGGCGTCAACGGTATCGATGCGGTGGTCCGCGATACCGCAGCGATTCTGGGTAATCTGGTCAACCGGGCTCATGTGCTCTGCCGCTACAACCTGGATGCCTTCGTGGTGATCTACTCCGACCCGGATTCCAGCAAAGCGGTCAAACTGGCGGAGCAGATCTGCACGGAGGTCGGAAATAGCCTTTCAGAAGCGGCAGGCGCCCAGTTCCAGACCACCTGTAGCATAGGCGTCACCGCCATCAACGAGGACTCTATCAGCGCCCAGGATACTCTGCGCCTGGCCCAGATTGCTTGTGATGAGGTACGCAGCAAAAACGCCAAAGGGAACGGTGTCCACCTCTATACCCCGGACAGTAACCAGGAGCAGGGGCTGTCGATCAGAAAGTTACGCCAGGCGATTCGTGACGATGATTTTAAGCTGCTGTTCCAGCCGCTCGTCAGCCTGAAAGGCAATCACGACAGCGTTTACGAGGTACTGCTGCGACTTATCGACAAGGATAATAAAGAGGTCTCTCCCAACAACTTCCTGAGCATGCTGGACCATGTCGAAGTCAGCACCGAACTGGATCGCTGGGTGATCGCCGAGAGCATCCGTCAGTTGGCAGAGGAGCATAAGAAAGGCCGCAACAACCGACTCTTTATCAATCTCAGCGGCCGCTCGCTTGAGGACCCCCGCCTGCTTCATGAGATTCGCGACCAGCTTAAGGAGCACCAGGTGCCGGGCGACAGCCTGGTCTTCCAGTTCAGCGAATCGGACGCCTGGGCCTATATTAAATATGCCAATATTTTCACTCAGGGATTGGCTCAACTGCATGCCAGCGCCTGCATCAAGCACTATGGCAGTTCGATAGACTCTGAAAACGTACTCCGTCACGTCCCTGCTAAGTACATCAAACTCGATGGCTCCTTTGTACAGGAGCTGATCGATCCGGATAAGCACGAGGCGTTCGACAAGCTGATAGAACCGCTGCGGATCGGTCAAAAATCCATCGTCGCGCCCCTTGTCGAAGGCACCAACGTGATGAGCAAGCTGTTCCGCGCCGGGGTCCAGTATATTCAGGGCTACTACCTCCAAGCCCCACGCGAAAAAATGGATTACGATTTTTTCAACGACAGCTGACAGGTTGTTGTAGGTTAGGCTTTAGCCTGACGATGACAGCCCCATGCTGGCTTCGTCGGACTACCCTCTACCCAAAAGATGCCAACCCGCAGGTGTGTTTTTTGTAGGTTAGGCTACAGCCTGACGCAGACCGCTCCATTCTAGCTTTGTCGGACTACCCTCTATCCAAGCGATGCAAACCCACAAAGGGCCTCCTCCCAAAGGGCCATTCTTGTGGCCGTTTGCAGCGTTTTCCGGTAGTCTAGCTGGCTTTAAAATAGCCTCTGCCGACCCACCTAGGGGTTTCCCGCTACTCTGGTATCCGTTAAATGAACATCCGTGATCTGCTCAATAGCCGCTTTCGCATCGCCATGACCGCCGCGCATATCCCGGAGGAGTGCCAGCCGATGGTCGCGCTAGGCAAGAACCCCCTGCACGGCGACTACCAGGCTAATGGCGCCATGGCGGCGGCCAAGCGAATGAAAACCAATCCTCGCGAACTGGCGGGCCAGATTCTGGAACACTTAGATCTCAGCGGCATCGCCGAGCACACCGAGATCGCAGGCCCGGGCTTTATCAATATTAAACTCTCACCCCAGTGGCTGGCCGAGCGCGTCACCGAACTACGCCTGGATCCCCACCAGGGCGTCGAACAGTGCGAGCAGTCCCAGACGCTCGTGATCGACTACTCCGCCCCCAACCTGGCCAAAGAGATGCACGTCGGCCACCTGCGCTCCTCCATCATGGGTGATGCCCTGGCGCGCATCCTCGACGCTCAGGGACATCAGGTGATCCGCCAAAACCATGTCGGCGACTGGGGCACCCAGTTCGGCATGCTGATCACCCATCTGCA
This sequence comes from Motiliproteus sp., assembly GCA_047633175.1. GTDB lineage: Bacteria > Pseudomonadota > Gammaproteobacteria > Pseudomonadales > Balneatricaceae > Motiliproteus. The sequence goes on from JBLIEQ010000002.1 coordinate 14,428, forward strand.
GGACCAGGTCGCTCTGGAAGGCACCGTCAAGCTCTCGGACCTGGAGACCTTCTATCGCGAGTCCAAGATCCGCTTCGACCAGGATGAGGCTTTCGCCAACAGGGCACGGGCCAACGTGGTCAAACTGCAGGCGGGCGACCCTGAAGCGTTGCAGATGTGGCGCCAGTTTATCGATATCTCCGTCGCCCACAGCGAAGAGATCTACGCCAAACTCAATGTCACCCTCAAGCACAGCGACATCCACGCCGAGAGCGCGTATAACGACGCCCTGCCCGCGGTGATAAAGACACTGCAAGGCCAGGGCCTCGCGGTCGAGAACGAGGGCGCCCAGGTGGTTTACCTGGATGCTATGACCGATAAGGAGGGCAATCCGCTGGCGATGGTCGTGCAGAAGTCAGATGGTGGTTATCTGTACGCCACCACCGATCTGGCGGCGGTGGATTACCGCTGCAACCGCCTGAAAGCAGATCGGATCCTCTACTTTATCGATGCCCGCCAATCACTGCATATGAAGCAGGTGTTTGCCGTCAGCCGCAAGGCCGGTTACGCCAGCGAACACTGCTCGCTGGAGCATCACGCCTTCGGCACCATGATGGGCGAAGACGGCAAGCCGTTTAAGACCCGCAGCGGCGGCACCGTTAAGCTCGGCGCACTGCTGGACGAAGCCGTTATCCGTGCCGCCCAGCTGTTAAAAAATAAGGATTCCGGACTGGACGCTGCGGAGCAGGCCGATGCCGCGCGTAAGATCGGCATCGGTGCGGTCAAATACGCCGACCTTGCCAAGACCCGCACCAACGACTACATCTTCAGCTGGGACAGCATGCTCAGTTTCGAAGGCAACACCGCACCCTACCTGCAATATGCCTATACCCGGATCCAGAGCATCTTCCGCAAGGCCGACCTGAACCCCGAAGCACTGCCGGGCCAGATAGCCCTGATCGAAGCGCAGGAGAAAGCCCTGGCACTGAAACTGCTGCAGTTTAGCGAAACGGTCGATCAGGTGGCTCGCGAGGCCTACCCGCACCAGCTCTGTGGCTACCTGTACGAGCTAGCCAGCCTGTTTATGAAGTTCTACGAAGCCTGCCCGATCCTGCGCAGCGACATTGACCCCGAGGTGCGTAACAGCCGCCTACAGCTGAGCCAGGTGACCGCCCAAACCATCAGGCGCGGCCTGGATCTGCTGGGAATAGAGGTGATGGAGCGGATGTAGGCGCCGTTTTTTGTAGGCTAGGCTTGTAGGTCGGACTTCAGTCCGACAAGGCTGGCAAGGAGCAGGCTGCGTCAGGCTGAAGCCTGACTCACAGAGGGCCGTCGGACTACTCTCTACCCACAAAAAGCCGACCCACAAAACGCCGACCTACAAAAAGCTTCACCACCAGCTGTTTTCCAGCTCATCCTTACAGCGCCCCAACTGAGCACGATAGCGCACCGCATTCCTCTCGACCTTAGCCGCTACCTTGATCAACCAGGGTTTCCTGTTATAGCTTTTACGCTTAAAGCCGCCATGCCCCTCGTGGTAGGCCAGATACTGATTCTTCGCATCCCACTTGCTGATCCCTGCCAGCTTGTAACTCAGGGTGCCGTACCAGCCGATAAAATCTACCGCATCGGCAAAATCATCCCGATCCGCCCCCCAGTTCCCGGTCTGATTCCGGTACCAGTCCCAGGTTCCATCCAAAACCTGGGCATACCCGTAGGCCGAGGACTTACGCCCCCAAGGGATGAATCCCAGCAGGTAATTCTTGGGCGTTTTGGCATCGTACTTAAATTTCGATTCCTGATGGATTATCGCCAGCTGTACATGGATGGGAACACCCCATTTTTCGAAGCTGTCCTTGGCATCGTCGTACCAATCGTCTTTATCGTAGAAGATTTCGCAGGAATCGGAGATGTTCGAGGGAGGCGTGGTGGCGCAGCCGGCCAACAGGACCGCAACGACCGTTAATAGCAGCCTGGTTAATCGATACCCCATCTTTTTACCCCTGATAAAAAAAGCCGCACGAGTGAGTGCGGCCGGGTATTGGTATCCACGGGTCTGCAGCTCCGCAGGCCAGTATACAGATTATACCTCAGGGTGTAGCAGGATCCGCTACAGCGGCTGCTATCAGCAGCCTGCTAACCGACAAGCCGGCTGTCTGCCGCTAATAAAAAAGCCGCACTACTGCACGGCTTTTTATATTACTGAACGTGGTGCCTTAGGGCGCTGCGGCATTTATTACCGAAGATTGCTTCGAACTCGCCCGTTCATTAGGGGTGGTGACTGTAACGGTCAACGAACCCGTGGCGTTAGAGCCCCCCTGTGTCAAGGTCACCGAGAGTGTTGAATAGGGCCCCGTGTCATGATCCGGAACGGTAAAGGAGGTCTGACCAGATAGCACTCCGGCAGTGGTCGAGAAGGCTACCGTCGAACCACCCGCAGGCGAATTACCATTCTGATCGGTAACCATCGCTGATACGGATTGCGAGCCATTGGCCAAGTCGATAGGACTGGCTGGCGAGATGCTGATCAACGTAGTCGATGTCGCAGCAACCAAGGTTTGCGAAGCTCTGACATGCACTAACCGCACACAGTGGCCAAAATTAGTTTCGGCCGCAGCCGTGCAGAGCGCACCATTAAACAGACTGTCTGCCGTTGAATACTGCGCATCACCATCGATATCGAAATAAGGCTCGGAGGCATCAAATTGACCGTCTTCATCCTCATCAAGATAGGCTTCGGGTAACTGATCTACGGTGCCACGTTCCGAATCATCAAAATAGCCACTGCCATTCAGGTCAGAAAAGGACTCTTCACCATCCATAAATGCCAGGATGGAGACCTTTCCATTCCCGGGACGCGTACCCCCGCTAATCCACTTAACCGAGCACGATCCCTTACTGCCTGTTACACAACTGCTCGGTGCCATCGCCCCGCCATTCTCGGAGATAAAGGTCACTGTCGTCCCCTCGACCACTACATTGAAGTGATCGGCCAGATGAACAGTCGCATCGACTTCAACGCCATCACGATTTCCGGATTCCGGGTTATGCGAACTCAACGAGAGTGAAATACTGTCGCTATCGGGCAAGCCCACACTCACGACCAGATTATCCGATACCGTCGAGATAGTGCTTCCCCCCAGATCATGCTCGGCAATTACCCGCACCGTAGCCTGAACCGTACCCGAATGGACTGTCGTCTGCACCTCACCCAGGCTGTTTGAGGTAGCGGATGCAGGAGAGAGACTCAGTCCGCCAAGGGTGTTGTTCAGTGAAAAACTGATTAACTTACTCGCCGCTGGTTTACCGTTGACATCCTTTATTACGAATTTAACAACTGATGATTCTGGACGATCGGTTCTGCCCGTACCTTTAATCGCGATATTACTAGGGGTAGATGAATCAAACTCGATCGAGCCAGCGCTCGCTGCCGCCACCAAGAGACCCACCGTCGCACTTGAACCGCCGGCAGCCGTTGCAGTAATAGTATCGGCCCCCTCACAACCATCAGCCCTGTAGGTAGCGGTAGCGACACCATTAACGGTACTAACCGTTGCATCGATAAGAGCCGTACTGTCGGCTACACAGCCTGAACTAAAGCTAACTTCAACAGGACTGGTAAAAAGTGAATTGCCATCTGATTGATCAACCACCGTCGCAGTGATGCTCATTGTGCCGCCGGCAGACAGCTCTGTAGGAGGCTCTATACTGGCTGTCAGGGCACGGTTAACAAAGTTTCCGCCACTGCCTGATCCTAGTGCTATATTGGCAAGATTCGTGCTGAAGGATTTATTTCCAGTAACGCTGTCCGAATCCACAACGGCAGTCGCGGTGGCCGTAGCAGCCCCTGCAGAGCTCCCGGCTTTAAGCGTGATAGAGGCGACACCCGAGGTATTGGTTAAGGCGCTGCCCGAGCTGGGATCCAGCACCCCGATCGCCGCATTACTGAGGGTAAAGTTGACCACTTTCTCGGTGACCGGAACGCCCGCGGCGCTGAGAACTAGCGCACTCAGGGTGCCTGATTGTGATTCGGAAATCGCCGTCGTGGCGCTACCCAGTGAATCCAGCAACGTAAGACTGAGGGACGGGGATTTTGAGACTGCCGCTCCTGATCCCGCGCCACCACCAGTCGAACCCCCATCTCCGGTTCCGCCCCCGCAAGCGGTCAGTAGCATCGCAGCAAACAGCAACATCCAAATACGTAGCAGGGATACTCTCATACCAATTCCTTTTGATTATCTCGCAAACACGGCTTAACGATTTCCCGTACTAGCCACAACGCTGCGGATACTAGCACAGGATTTTAATATCTTAAACGAACCCTTAGACCCTGCGCGGGCTTTAGTTATTAAAACGGCGGTCTGACGTAGCCAACCCAAAGCGGTGGCGATGGCGATGGCGTCTATCTTCTGTACAGAGGTCAGCAGGGCCCTTGTTCTACCTGTTAAAGCCATACTCTTATTCGTTGAATCCAACCCCTGGCTACCGATTGATCGTCCGCTAATAAGGCGGCTTTTTATCGGCTATGTACCAGTTAAGTGTTGCGGCCGTTTATTCTGCATTATTGTCTTTTTAATCAAACTCCGGTTCCGCCTCCCGGCGGCTTCATTTCTTTGTAGCGACAAAGAAAGCGAAGCAAAGGCCGCTCCTGGCCATCCATGGCCCCCCGGCATTCGAACATCCCTGTCCATCAAAACGCCCCCTACTAAACCGCCCTGCGGGTACGCGCCTGCGGCGCTATAAAACCCAGCCTTAGCACCGTGGGAGGCGACCCACAGGGACGTGGGAAGTGCCGCTGTTGCAGGAGCCTTCAGCTGCCTGCCTGCAGGCGTTCTTTTGGTTAGCATCACTTACCGGTTGCAACACCTAACTGGTACATAGCCTTTTATCGCTATCACTGAACTATCATTACCAAAACAGAGGTTAATAAAAGGTTCAAAACAGGTTAAGGGCATGATGGATAATGGTTTAGTGCATGGATTTTTACTCGATGGCCAGGGAGGACGCAAACGGGTTGGGGTGGATTTTTATTCGCAGTGGCGACCGGATCAGGGGGTGCTCTGGCTGCATTTTGATTACAGCCATCCTGCGGTGATCCACTGGATAACGGCAGAGAGCGGACTCGACGCTCTGGCCGCTGAGGCATTGCTCAGCGACGAAACCCGCCCCAGGGCCACGCAACAGGGGGACGCCCTGCTGATAGCCCTGCGAGGCGTCAACCTGAATCCCGGGTCTGATCCTGAAGATATGGTCAGTATCCGCATCTGGACTGATGGCCAACGTATTATCAGCACCCGCCGACGCCAACTGCTTTCTGTAACGGACCTGGTAGGGCTGATAGACAGGGGTGAAGGCCCGAACACTGCGGGTCAGTTTATCGCCATGCTCTCTGACCGACTCATCGCGAGGATGAAAAAAACCATCGAGGATATTCAGGATCAGGCCGCCGAGATCGAAGAGCTGATGCTGACCGCCGAGAGTTACGAGCTGAGAAACAGGATCTCCCAACTCCGGCGGACTATCATCTCGCTAAGACGCTATCTGGCGCCACAGCGCGAAGCGATGCAGCAGATGACGGCAGCACGTCTCAGCTGGTTAGAAGAGGGGGATCGTCGTGCCATGGGCGAAGAGGCCGACCACCTTATTCGCTATACCGAAGAGCTGGATATGATCCGCGAAAGAACGGCGGTTTCCCATGAGGAGCTCGCCAACCGCCTGGCCGAGCAGCTTAACAACCGTATGTACGCGTTATCGATGGTCGCTGCGGTGTTTTTGCCCCTGGGATTTCTGACCGGTCTGCTGGGGATCAATGTGGGCGGCATGCCTGGCATGGAAAGCAGCTGGGCGTTCTGGATCGTCTGCGCATTACTGCTGGTGACCAGCACCCTCCAGGTCTGGTTGTTCAGGCGTAAACAGTGGCTATAAGGTTAAAAATAGGCTCTGTACCAGTTAAGTGTTACAGACGTTAATTCTGAATTATGGTCCTTTTAATCAAACTCCGGTTCCGCCTCCCGGCGGCTTCATTTCTTTGTAGCGACAAAGAAAGCGAAGCAAAGGCCGCTCCTGGCCATCCATGGCCCCCCGGCATTCGAACATCCCTGTCCATCAAAGCGCCCCCTACTAAACCGCCCTGCGGGTACGCGCCTGCGTCGCTATGAAATCCAGCCTGAGGCTGACAGATTCGGATTCACTCGGCACGTCCCTGTGCCTCACCCTCCGGGCAACCTGCGGTTGTGCAAATCGGCTATCCTGCCGATTTGTCTGCCTCAGCTGCCAGTCTCGCCGTTGCCTGCAGGGACGCTGGTATGCCGTTGTTGTCGGGAACTGACAACGGCCAATGGCTCGACCCTGCTGGCCTTTTTTAGTCTGTATTTCATCGGTTTAGAAAGGGAACCTGGCGCCATCCTGAGGGTGCGACTGCCGTTTCAAGCCTTTCAAAAAGCTACAAAATTACCCAAAAAAAGCCGATCCACAGGGGTGTGCTTTTGTAGGTTAGGCTTTAGCCTGACAATAACAGCGCCTAAAACTCCCTCTGGAACGGCTCAGCTGCGATCAGCTGCTGTAGACGATCCAGCACCTCTGCCAGACGTTTGCGACCCGCACGATCGAACAGATAGCCGCCGATACCGCTGGCCATCGGCTCAGTATCGGGATCTCCTTCGGTCAGCGCGATGCAGTACAGTCTGATCTGCTCTAACTCGGGGTCATGGTAGAGCGGGTAACCTATAAACAGGTCCCACTGACTGCGCGAGGCACTGCCCTCAAGCACCGCCTCCAGCAGCGCCACCGCCTGCTGCCGGGTGGGACGATAGCGGCTGGTACGACTGCGTGACAGCACCCATACCAGCACCGCCATCAACACCAGGGTCAGCATGAAGGTCAATAACAGCTCCATCTTAGGGGATGACCCTATTAACGGCGGAGAGGATTATTGCTCAAAGTGATAGCGGCTCAACGCCTTGGCCGCAATCAGGATCGCCTCCCGGTGCCGCTGCTCCAGCGTTTCGCGTTCCTGGGTGTATGCGAAACGCTGCTTAATCTTGAGTTTCTTCCACGCATCCAGAATCGGCATATGCTGAGTGGCGTCGTAGATCTGATTAAAGACACCGAAGCTTTCATGCTGGTGCAGATGGGGCGCCAGGTGGTCGAGTAATTTTTTCAGGCGGATACAGCCTTCGGTCAACTCACACTGGCCATCAGCCACCGCGGATGAGATCACTCTGATACTCTCGATCAGATAATCACGCTGCTGCTGGGCTTTAACCCGCATCTCATCAAGCACCTGCTGTTGTGCCTCCCGCGCCTGTCGCTGGGCGCGCAATTGTCGGTTAATCAGCCAGACCAGAGCTGCAATGACGGCAAGTCCCACCCCTATCAATAAATTTTGGTACTGCTCAAACATTATCAGACTCCTATATATCAAGCCGCCATTGTAACGACTGTCAGTCCATCAGACCAAGCTTGTAACAGCTCAGCAGCCTCCCAGATCCGGGCCTGGCTTAACCGAACGCCAACCAGACACCCACACCCAGCATCAGCGTGCCCGCACAGCGGTTCATCAGCCTGACATTGCCGCTTTTTTTCAGAAAGCGGTTCAGGGTTTGCCCCCCGCTGGCATAGAGAATAAGGCATAAAAATTCGATCAGCAGGATCAGCGCGACTAAGACAGCTAACTGCGGTACCAGCGGGTCATCATCATTAATAAACGGCGGCAGCAGGGAGACGAAGAACGCCCAGCCTTTGGGGTTGGCAACTGCGGTGATGAAGCCCTGAGTGGCCAGCTGAGAGGCGGACGCCTCGTTGGCGGTCGACTCGCCCTGACTGAGCGCCATCTTGCCTCTCGAGAGCCATAGCTGGATCCCAAGATATCCAAGGTAGGCGCCGCCAATCCATCTGAACAGCTCAAAGACTTGAGGGTATTGCAGCATCAGAGCGGCGATGCCGATCACCGAGAGGACCGCGACCAGACCGACACCGACCAGCTCGCCAAGCATCATCCAGAGTGTGCGCTTCAGGCCTATCGTCATACCCAGCGTCATGGAGAGCGTCATGCACAGCCCAGGTGTTGCAGAGACCATCACGAACGTAGGGATGAAGAGTAAGAGGATGGATGACTGCATAGCACGGTGTCTCTAAAATATTTTGATGCGTTGACGGTTTTTAAGGGTTGAATCCAAGGTACACAGAAAGCCGATGAGCACTGTGAATAGATAGGGTCAGTGTCAGCGGTATAACCGCAGTTTGGCCAGGTCGGTATCGATCCTGTCTAGAAGCTGTTGGTAGGCGTGGCCCTGCAGGCCCTGGTAGCCTGTCTGAAACTCCGCCTGAGTCAGCCCTTCGGGTAGTGTATCTATCTCTATCATCAGATCGGATTCACGTAGTGGCTGCTCGAAAAGTTGCAGGAACGCTACCGCCTGTTCCGGATCGCGACTGGCGCGCTGTGCGAACAGGGTGCCGGCACGATCAGCGGCCAGGTCGGCAAAGCTGAAGCCGCTGCCCTCTTTGCGGCTGTCGAGGAGTTCTTTAAACTCGCCGATGGCGTGACTAAAGCCGGCATCCGCCAGCACCTGCAATGCGGCTGACACCACAAAGTGCTGCCGCAGGTCGATCCGGCCCTCCAGCAGAGTACGGTTGTGCACGGGCTGCTGGCGCTGCTGCTCGGTCAGCACCGGTCCGGTCAGCTGCTCCACCTGCGTACTCCCCAGATAGAGCGCCAGTGCCAGCAGCGCGGCACCCGTCTCCAGATGGGCCTCTTCGGGATCCGCCTGCTGTGCCAGCTGGCGAAACAACGGAGCGATAAACTGGGTCACCGATAACCACTGCTGCGGCTCAAACAGGGTCGCCTGTTGCTGCAATACACTGTAATAGTGGCTTATACGGCTGTTATCGAGCGCCGGTTTATCGCTGCTGAAACCCTGAATCCGTGCCAACAATTGCCGGACCTTCTCACTGGCGTTGGTGGGAGGGTGGATAGCCACCGTCAGCTGCTCGGGGGAGGCCTGAGCCAACCGCAGCGTCAATAGCAGCGTTTGCCGCTGACCCGGTTCAAACAACAGATCCAGCACCTGGGGCAGCAGCAGCTGCAGCAGTGGATCCGGAATGCGCAGGCTTCCCAGTTGCAGCTGTTCGATCCGTAGCTGAGCCGAAGCGATCGGCACATGCAGCCGCACAGACAGGTAACGCCCGAAGGGGTTGTGCGGTACGGCCAGCGACAGGGCAAGATCCAACCCCGCTGGAGTGACGCGAAACTGGCTGAGGAGCTCCGGATAGGCACGGGCGACTAGCGAGGAGACCGAGTTCAGCTCCGACTGGCTCACCCGGATCGTGCTGGGACGGGAGCGTTTGAGTGCCTTGAGGCTGCGCTGAGCCAGCGCCTTGATCTGATAGACCTGTTGCGAGCTGGTATCAGGGGGTGCGGCTACCGAAGGCTGGTCGCTGAGCGCCATCGACAGCAAAAGCCCCAGCGCGACGATGCCGATCAGCAACAGCAGCATGCTGAGGCGCAGCAGATAACGCAAAATTTTCAGGGTCTACTCCTCGTGTACATTGACGCTGCTAACCGCTCCTGTTTTCCGGGAAGTCGAAACCGTGCAGCCACTGCAGGGCGCGTGCCTGTGTCTGGAGCGGCAGCGCTTCCAGGATCGAGCGGAGCTGTCCGCGTGGCAGCTGATCCACCGTAAAGGGTGCACTCTGACCATACATTCTAGGGGCCTCTGGCTGAGCGGCAGCCAACGGCGGGCTCAGCAGGAGCGCAACGAGCAGCGCGGCCGTCATGTTACTGCGTATCGGACACACAGGCAGTTCCTTTATCAATCGACCACAAAGAGCCCCCGGAAACCGACTGCGATAGTCACCCTCAGGCAGAGTGAGGCAACGGCAGTCAAGCATCAGAGTAATAGGGAGATCTTATAGGATAGCTGTCCAGACAAATAGCCCCTGGCACTCGCCCTTAGCACTAGCCTTTAGAAAGGCTAAGTACCCGTTAAGTGTTGCAGAAGTTTATTCTGCATTATTGTCTTTTTAATCGAACTCCGGTTCCGCCTCCCGGCGGCTTTATTTGTGCACTGACGACAAATGCTTTTTTTGTGGGTTAGGCTTCAGCCTGACAGCTTATTTGCAGCAGCTGGCGTAGCTCAGGGACGCAGGAGCCGCAGTTGGTGCCCGCCTTGAGTGCGCCGCCCAGCGCGTCTACCGAATCGAGTCCCTGATCCCGGATCGCCTCAAGGAGGGTATTGCGGCCTACGCCGAAGCAGGCGCAGACGATCGGGCCGGCACTGGCGGCACCCGAGGGCGGGCGAGCGCTAAGCAGGCCGCGACGCTCGCTCTCGTCGAGCCGGGCCTGACTGAATAGGCTGCCGAGCCACTCCCGCTCGGGTAGCTGTGGCGAGGCACCAGTGACCAGCACCGCCTGGAGCCGGCCCTCGAGGACCAGCGCGCTGCGATAACCCCCCTGGTCAGGGTCGCTCATCTCCAGCCATTCGCCCTCATTGGACTGCCCTAACCACAGCCGCGCCTGCCGCGGCCAGTCTGCCATCAGCGCAGTATCAGCCAGCTCGTAGCGGTGAAAACCCAGGCCGGTGGCCCGGACCTGGTAGGCGCAGAGGTCTGGCGCTATAGGAGGGAGCGGTGCGCGGCTCAGCACAAAGCCGTGCCAGCGGGCCGCGAAGGCTGTTATACGTACCGGGGTCTGCTTGCTCTCCGGCTGACCGGAGAGCGGATCCACCTCCGGGTTCACCAGTGGCCCCATGCGGCCGAATGTGCTGAATTGCGCGGTCCAGTGCATAGGGACAAACAGCTGTCCGCGACCGATACTGTCGGTGATTCGGATACGTGCCAGCATCGCCCCCCAGCGACTTTCGATACGGGCGATGGCGCCCTCCGGTAGTGCCAGCTGTTCGGCTTCCGCCGGGTGGATCTCGACAAAGGGTTCGGGTCGATGGGCCGAGAGCCGAGGGCTCAGACCCGTGCGGGTCATGGTGTGCCACTGATCACGGATGCGGCCGGTATTGAGTACCAGCGGGTAGCGGGCATCGGTGGGGTTGACGGGCCCACGCGGTCTAATGGCCAGGAACCGGGCCCTGCCATCGAGGGTAAAGAACTGACCCTCGCCGAACAGCCGCGCGGTGCCCTGAGGGACCCCCTCGGCAGAGCGCGTCGTGATCGGCCAGCAGGTCGGCGCCAGCGTCTCATAGCCAGCTGCATCGATCTCGGTGAGGGCGGCGAGGTTAAAGGCGCGACGGATACCGCCGGTGTGATTTTCAAAGGCGGACAGCCGGGCATGCTCGCGGAAGATCTGCCAGGGCGTCTGGTAATCAAAGGCCTCGGTAAATCCCAGCCGCTGGCCCAGCTGGCTGAGCGCCCACCAGTCGGGCCGGGCCTCGCCGCTGGCAGGAACGATCGCACGCTGGCGGGAGATGCAGCGCTCGGCATTGGTCACGGTGCCATCGCGTTCACCCCAGCCGCTGGCAGGCAGGCGGATATGGGCCAGCGCTCCGGTGTCGGTAGCGGCCATGCAGTCGGAGTGGATCACCAGCGGGCACTGCTCCAGCGCGGCCCGGACCCGGTCGGCATCGGGCAGACTGTCGACTGGGTTGGTCGCAATGATCCAGACCGCCTTAACCTTGCCCGACTCTATGGCGCGGAACAGATCCACGGCCTTATGGCCGGGTTTCTCGGCGAGCTGATCTGAGCGCCAGAAGCGTCCGACCAGCTCGCGGTGGGCCGGGTTCTCCAGTTCCAGATGGGCGGCGAGCTGGTTGGTGAGCCCGCCAACTTCGCGTCCACCCATGGCGTTGGGCTGCCCGGTGATCGAGAAGGGTCCCATCCCGGGCTTGCCGATCCGACCTGTGGCCAGATGCACATTGATAAGGGCGTTGACCTTGTCGGTGCCGCTGGAGGACTGGTTGATCCCCTGGCTGAAGGCGGTGACCGCCTTGGGCGTCTCAGCGAACCAACGATAGAAGGTGTCGACCGCCTCGATATCGAGGTCGCAGCTGTGGGCGACGCTGGCGCTATCCGGGGCGCTGCTGCGGGCCTGATCCAGCGCAGCCTCAAAGTCACCGCAGTGCTGCTCGATAAAATCTCGATCGAGACTCTGGTGATCGGCCAGATAGACCAGCAAGCCATTGAACAGGGTCGCATCGCTGCCCGGCTTAAGCGCTAGGTGCAGATCGGCGAGATCGCAGGTAGCGGTGCGTCTCGGATCGATGACCACCAGCCTATGCGGAGGATCCCCCGCCTTGGCGGCATGCTCTTTAGCGGCACGAATGCGCTGAAACAGAATCGGGTGACACCAGGCTAGGTTGGAGCCAGCCAGTACCATCAGCTCGGCCTGATCCAGATCCTCGTAACAGCCGGGGACGGTATCGCTGCCGAAGGCACGCTTGTGCCCCGCTACCGCCGATGACATGCACAGTCTGGAGTTGGTATCTATATTGGCCGTGCCGATAAAGCCCTTCATCAACTTGTTGGCGACATAGTAGTCCTCGGTCAGCAGCTGCCCCGAGCAGTAGATGGCGAAGGCATCGGGGCCATGCTGATCGATGATACTGCGGATCTGGCTGGCGGCGCTGTCCAGCGCGGTGTCCCAGCTGACCCGCTGGCCATTAAGCTGGGGATACAGCAGCCGGGCCGCAGGATCCAGGGTCTCCAGCAGGTTGATCCCCTTGGAGCATAGCTTGCCGCTGTTGGTGGGGTGGTCGTCATCACCGCTGAGGCTTAACTCAGGGGTGCTCTGAGAGGAGTGGTTCTCTGCGAAGCTACTTTGTGTGGCAGCTGTTTTTGAGCTGACGCTAACCGTCACGCCGCAGCCGGTGCCACAATAGGGGCAGGTGGTTTTTACAGCGCGGCTCGCAGCTAACGGAGTAGCGGTATCAACCGCCTGAATGTCGATAGCAGCGCTGCCGCGGGCTTGGCTGTTCATTATTATGCCGCTCCTGTAGTTGAGGCTGTGGCAGCGGTTTCGGGCGGACGGCCGAAGATCAGCCCGTCACGATAGGGGGCCAGATCCCTGCCCTCACGCATCAGTTCGTGGTACCAGGGGCCGTCGGCAGTATCACCGTAGAGCACCGCGCCGATCAGCAGGTTGTTGCGAATCAGTAGCTTCTTGTAGATCCCCTGTGCCGGATCACGGTAATGGATCGGTGTCACATCGGCCGCCTGGCTGTCGAAATCACCCATAGAGAACAGCTTGATCCCCGAGATCTTGAGGCGGGTGGCAGGCTTGAGGTAGCTGTAGCTGGCCACACCATGGGCGGCGAGGTGGTTGGCACAGACCTTGGCCTGTTCAAACAGCGGTTCGACCAGCCCGAAGGTGAGGTTGCGGTGCTCGACGCATTCGCCGACGGCGTAGATCTTAGGATCGAAAGTCTGCAGGCAGTCGTTGACCAGGATTCCCTTGTTGCAGGCCAGTCCGCTGTTGCTGGCCAGTTCAATATTGGGGGTGATTCCGGTGGCCATCACGATCAACCGGGCGGGCAGCCGCTCACCGCTGTCCAGTTCCAGGCCACTGACCCAGCCGTCTTCGCTATGGCCGCTATCAAGAACCTGCCGACTGTTGACCCCCAGTCGGAACTGAATCCCGCGCGCCTCCAACGTCTGCTGCAGCAGGGTCGCAGCCTCTGCATCTAGCTGGCGATTAAGGGGGAAGCGGGCGCGGTGGATCACCGTGACGACCATTCCCAGTTGATTCAGGCCGTGGGCGGCTTCGAGTCCCAAGAGCCCTGCCCCTATCACCACCGCCTGGCCGCCGCCTACGGCGAGCCGCTGCATCTGTTCGACATCGCGGATACCACGAAAACCCATCACCCCCTGGCTGTTGGCACCGGGGATCGGTAATCGCAGCGGCTCGGACCCGATGGCTATCAGCAACCGGTCATAAGCGATCCGCTGGCCATTTCGGCACTGCACCTGTTGACGGACACGGTCTATAACGGTCGCCTCGAACCCCTCTCCGGCGAGCAGCTCGATCCCCTGCTCTTCGTACCAGTTGCGGTCGTGGATCAGGATCTCGTCGAAATGGCTTTCACCGGCCAGTACCGGCGAGAGCATAATGCGGTTGTAACTGCCGAAGGGTTCCTTGCCGATCACGGTGATCCGGTAGTGGTCGGGGGCGGCCGACAACAGCACCTCGAGGGTTCTTATCCCAGCCATACCGTTACCAATAATCACTAGATTGGGCTTCATGCTGGTGCCCGACGACCTCAGGCCGCCACCTCAATCTGATCTCCGTTAAGGCGGACCTGATAGACAGGGACCTGAAGTGTCTCGTCCTCCTGGCAGATCCCGGTTGTCAGGCAGTAATGGTGCTTGTAGAGGGGCGAGGCGACGCTGGTCACGCCGCCCAGCTGCGCCAGCAGTCCGCGCGAGAGGACATTGGCCTTGCCGGCGGGATCGTAGTTGCCGATCGCATAGAGGGTCTCGCTGCGGGACTGCCGAAACACGGCGACCTGCTGGCCGTTGACCAGCGCACAGACGCCGGTGTTGGGGGCGATATCGTTAAAAGGGCAAATAGTTGTCCAGTTCATGGGGCTTTCCTCTTTATTGGCCTGTTCTTTGGCCTGTTCTTTGGCCTGTTAACGGTCCTGTTAGCAGGCCTTGGCGATGAGGGTGGCTTTCTCGGCGCTTGTTATCGCTTTCTTGCTCGAAAAGGCGGGACGGATCTGCTGCCGCTCTTCGACGAAGACGATATTGCTATCGAGATCGGGACTGTTGATAAAGTGACCAAAACGCTTGAGTTTCTGTTCATCCTTGAGGGTGGCGGCCCATTCGCATTCGTAGTGATCGATATTGAGTTGCATCTCCGCTTCCAGATCGGCATTCAACCCCAGGCTGTCATCGAGGATCACCTGGCTCAGGTAGCTGAGACCACCCTCGAGATTATCCATCCATACCGAGGTGCGCTGCAGGCGGTCGGCGGTGCGGATATAGAACATCAGCAGCCGGTCGATGGTCTGGATCAGAGTGGCTTTATCAAGATCGGTGGCGAACAGATCGCCATGACGAGGTTTCATACCGCCGTTACCGCAGACATAGAGGTTCCAGCCGTTTTCGGTGGCGATCAGGCCGATATCCTTGGACTGAGCCTCGGCACACTCGCGGGTGCATCCCGAGACCCCGAACTTGATCTTGTGCGGTGCCCGCAGCCCCTTGTAGCGGTTCTCCAGTTCGATGGCCAGCCCGACCGCATCGTCGACGCCGTAACGGCACCAGGTGCTGCCGACACAGGATTTTACCGTGCGCAGTGATTTGCCATAGGCGTGGCCGGTCTCGAAGCCGGCATCGACCAGGCGCTTCCAGATCGGCGGCAGCTGATGCAGCTGGGCACCGAAGAGGTCGACCCGCTGGCCGCCGGTGATCTTGGTGTAGAGCCCGTACTCCTTGGCGACCTGACCGAGCACGATCAGCTTATCGGGGGTGATCTCGCCGCCGGCGATTCGGGGCACGACCGAGTAGCTGCCATCCTTCTGCATATTGCCCAGGTAGATGTCGTTGGTGTCCTGCAGGCCGATATGCGTATCCTTAAGCACATACTCGTTCCAGCAGCTGGCCAGAATGGAGCCGGCGACCGGCTTGCAAATCTCACAGCCTAGGCCGGTGCCGTGTTTATCCAGCAGGGCGTCAAAGCTCTCGATCTTCCCGACCCGCACCAGGTGGTAGAGTTCCTGGCGGCTGTAGGGGAAATGCTCACA
This sequence comes from Motiliproteus sp., assembly GCA_047633175.1. GTDB lineage: Bacteria > Pseudomonadota > Gammaproteobacteria > Pseudomonadales > Balneatricaceae > Motiliproteus. Next base: position 30,096 of record JBLIEQ010000002.1, read on the forward strand.
GAGGTCTCTGCTGACCTCCACCCCCAGCTCGGTCAGTTCATGGTTGACCAGACTAGTCAGCAGCGGCACACAGCCACCACAGCCGGTACCGGCCTTGGTGTGGCCTTTCACATCGCCCACCGAGCAGCAACCGCCGCCGACGGCAACGCGGATATCGCCTTTGGATATATCGTGGCAGGAGCAGATCTGCGCGGTTTCGGGCAGGGCGGCGACGCCGAGTCCGGTCTGGCCATCGTCGTTGCGGCTGGGCAGAATCAGGGCTTCTGGGAATTCGGGCAGAGGGATGTCGTTGAGCATATATTGCAGTAGGGTCCCATAATTCTCGGCATCCCCCACCAGGACCGCGCCGAGCAGCAGTTTATGGTCGGCGCTGACGACGAGCTTCTTGTAGACCTCAGCCGGCTGATTGTAATAGGTGTAACTCTTGGCACCAGGCGTCACGCCATGGGCATCGCCGATCGAGGCGACATCGACACCCATCAGTTTAAGCTTGGTGCTCATATCAGCACCGTCGAAGGTGAGACACTGCTCCCCCCCGCTCACATGACTGGCGGCCACCTTGGCCATGGCATAGCCGGGGGCGACCAGACCGAAGAGTCGGCCGTTCCAGAGGGCGCACTCGCCGATCGCATAGATATCGGGATCCGAGGTCTGACACTCGTTATTGATATGGATGCCGCCGCGCTCACCGATGTCGATTCCGCTGCTGCGGGCCAGTTCGTCCTGCGGACGGATACCGGCGGAGAAGATCACCAGGTCGGTCTCCAGGGATTCACCGTCGGCGAACTCCATTCGGTGGGTGCAGTGTTCGCCGGCGACGATACGGCGGGTGGCCTTGGCCAGATGCACCCCTACCCCCAGAGCCTGGATCTTGTCCTTAAGCAGCGCACCACCGCCCTCATCCACCTGCACCGCCATCAGCCGCGGGGCAAACTCGACCACATGGGCTTCGAGTCCCAGGTCCTTGATCGCCTTAGCCGCTTCCAGCCCCAGCAAGCCGCCCCCCACCACCGCACCGATCCTGGCACCGCCAACGGCTGCCGCCGTGATCTTCTCCAGATCCTCGATGGTGCGGTAGACAAAGCAGTTTTCCCGGTCGTTGCCCTCGATCGGCGGAACGAAGGGGAAGGAACCGGTAGCCAGCACCAGCTTATCGTAGCTCAGGGTCTCACCTCTGGCCGAGGTCACTGTCTTGGTGGCACAGTCGATGGCGATCACCTTGTCATCCAGATGCACGCTAACGCCCTGGCCCTGGTACGTTTGCAGCGTGGTCATCGCCAGCGGCTCAGCACTGCGGGTCTTGAAGAAGTCGGTCAGATGCATACGGTCGTAGGCGACTCTGGACTCTTCGCTGAAGGTGATGATTTGGTACTCGTTGCTGCGATCGCTCTGGAGCAGACTCTCGATAAACTGATGCCCCACCATGCCGTTGCCGACCACGATCACACTCTGTTTGCTCATGGCTACTGGTTTTTCGCTCATGCCTGACTCCACACTTTCTGTTTTATTAAGACGCTAACATGCACTGATGACAGCACCTGAGCATAAATCATGCCATTATCTGTAGCTGCTATGCTTATCAATGTTGCTGAGGCGCCTGCGGCCCCTGATGCCGTGCGGCTGCGGCTGGGTTACGAGCCAGCTGTGCGAACCAGGCACCAAGAGGGTGCAGCTCTCGAGACGGCTGTCTTCGAATGGTGCGGCGGCGCCCCGCCCTGGGAGGCTGACCAAAAAATATCACTCGCCGCGTACTGGCGAGCACAGGGCGCTGCCTATATGATGCTTGAGTAATGGCACGCGGTCCCTCTCAACCCCTATCACCGGCACTACGAGCAAACCTGGGAATGTCCATGGCTTCTGATGCAAACAAGGTCGTTGGCTGGCGCGAGTGGGTCTCTCTACCGGACCTGGGAATCGACCGGATCAAAGCCAAAGTCGATACCGGTGCACGCACCTCGGCGCTGCACGCCTTTCTGGTGGAACCCTTTACGCGTGACGGCAAGCCCTGGGTGCGCTTCGATATGCATCCCATTCAGGCCGATACCGACCACAGCCTTCGCTGTGAAGCCCCGGTTGCAGATACCCGCGGGGTGACCGATTCGGGTGGCCATAAAGAGCAGCGCTACGTGATCCAAACCACCCTGGTGATCGGCAGCGAACGCTTCCCGATAGAGATGACGCTAACTAACCGCGACAGCATGCGCTTTCGTATGCTGCTGGGCCGAACTGCGCTCGCGGGCAGGTTTAGCGTCGATCCCAAACTATCCTATTTACATAGCTATACTCTGTAGCCGTACCTCCAAGAATCCCAACGACAATCCCAACGACAATCCCAACTACAAATACCCCCAGAACAGCCCTACAACCTTTCTATACCTATGGAGTCGGTCCTATGAGACTAGTCATCCTGTCACGCAATCCCAATCTGTATTCCACCAAGCGCCTGGTCGAGGCTGCCACCCAGGCAGGCCACGAGGTCCGTATTGTCGATGTCCTGCGCTGCTATATGAATATCAACTCCGACGACCCCAGCATTCACTACCTGGGCAAGGAGCTGGAAGATTTTGATGCAGTTATCCCGCGCATCGGCGCATCGGTGACCTTCTACGGTACCGCAGTGCTGCGGCAGTTCGAGATGATGGGGGTCTATCCACTTAACGAGTCGGTGGCGATCAGCCGCTCACGCGATAAACTGCGCTCCATGCAGCTGCTGTCGCGCAAGAAGATCGGCATGCCCATCACCGGATTTGCCAGTAAACCCGGCGATATTCCCGACCTGCTGGAGATGGTCGGCGGCGCGCCGGTGGTGCTCAAATTGCTGGAGGGTACTCAGGGGATCGGCGTAGTGCTGGCAGAAACCCGCCAGGCGGCACAGAGCGTGCTCGAAGCCTTTATGGGGGTAAAAACCAATATCATGGTGCAGGAGTACATCAAGGAAGCGGGCGGTGCCGATATCCGCTGCTTCGTGATCGGTGACAAGGTGGTCGCCGCCATGAAACGCCAGGGCAAGGAGGGCGAGTTCCGCTCCAACCTGCACCGGGGCGGCAGTGCGACGCTGGTAAAAATCACCCCTCAGGAGCGTGCGACCGCCGTGATGGCCGCCCGGACCATGGGGCTTAATGTCGCCGGTGTCGATCTGCTCCGCTCGAGCCGCGGTCCGCTGGTGATGGAGGTCAACTCCAGCCCCGGCCTGGAGGGGGTCGAAAAGGCTACCGGCAAGGATGTCGCCGGCGAGATTATTCGTTTTATCGAAAAAAGTGTGGAAAAGAGTGTCGATGCCAATAAAGCCAACCGTACCCGCACCCGGGGCGCAGGTTAAACGATGCTAAATAAAAACGCTGTTCTGAAGCATGTTGCCGGCAAGATCATCAGGCTTCTCGAAAAGAATGTCGGAAAGAGTGTCGATGACATTATGAAAGCCAACCGCACCCGTACCCGGGACGCAGGTTAAACGATGCTAAATAAAAACGCTGCTCTAGAGATCGCTGGCCAGACGATCCAACCCGGGGAGCGCAGGTCCCTGCATATCGACCTGGGAAAGCTCTATAACCATACCAATCTGGATCTGGACATTGAAGTCATCCACGGCCGTCGCGCAGGACCGACCCTGATGGTATGCGCCGCCATCCACGGCGACGAACTCAACGGCGTCGAGGTATGCCGCCAACTGCTGAAACATAAATCGCTGAAACGCATTCACGGTACCCTGATCATCGTACCAGTGGTGAACATCTTCGGCTTTATCCATCGCAGCCGCTACCTGCCCGATCGCCGTGACCTGAACCGCTGCTTTCCCGGCAGCGAGAAGGGTTCGCTGGGGGCGCGAATCGCCTATATTTTCCGCACCCGGGTTCTTAACCACTGTACTCATGTGATCGATATGCACACCGGGGCCATCCATCGCAGCAACCTGCCGCAGATTCGTGCCAACCTGGACAACCCCACGGCCGAGATGATGGCCCAGGCCTTCGGTGCACCGGTGATCATCGACTCCAAGCTCAGAGATGGCTCGCTGCGGCAGTGCGCCGATGAGGCCGGGATCTCGCTGATCCTCTACGAGGCGGGCGAAGGGCTGCGTTTCGATGACAACGCGATCCGTGGCGGCATTCGTGGGGTATTCAATGTGATGCGCACCCTGTCCATGCTGCCTTCCTCAAAAAATCCCAAACGGCTATTACCGCCCGTGGTGGCTAACTCGTCATCCTGGATCCGTGCCGAGTCGGATGGCGTGTTCCGCTCGGTAGTACGGCTGGGACAGCGGGTGAGTCGCGGCCAGATCATGGGCGTCGTCGCCTCCCCTTTCGGGGATCAGGAGCATGAGATATTCGCCCCCACGTCCGGTATTATTATCGGCCAGAATAATATCCCACTTGTTAATGAAGGCGAGGCGCTCTACCATCTGGCGCGTTTTGATGAGAGCATCAAGGCTGGGCGCCAGGTCGAGCGCATCACCGAGCAGATCGATGCCCATCCCCTTGCCGAAGAGCCTGAGTACGAGTCAGGCGGAATCTAATACAGTTCCCTCATCATTGATGACTTGCAACGGATGGCGGGGTTCATCTCCACCTTCTATCCTGTGGTAGTCGTTTTTCGTAAGAGCCAGCAACCCTAACTATAGAGAAACTGATGTCTGAAACGCGCAAACAGAAAAGACGCTTTATGCGTACCGGAAAGGCATTTGCTGCACCCTGGGAACGCTCTTTTGACCGGGTACTGACCCCGCTGGACAGATTTATTCATCGCCAGACCACCAGTGGCCTGTTATTGATGCTCTGTGCACTGGTCGCCCTGGGTATCGCCAATAGCCCCTGGGCTGAAAGCTACCAGCATCTGATCCATACCCCCCTCTCCGTGGGTATCGGAGACTTGTTCATAGAAAAGTCGCTGCAGCACTGGATCAATGAGGGTCTGATGGCGCTGTTCTTCTTTATTGTCGGCCTTGAACTCAAACGGGAGATACTAGTTGGCGAACTCTCTGAACTTCGCCACGCCGCCCTGCCCATCGTCGCCGCTATCGGCGGCATGCTGGTCCCTGCGCTGGTGTTTGTCGCGTTCAGTGACAATGATACCTCTCTGCGTGGCTGGGGCATTCCGATGGCGACCGATATCGCCTTCGCCATCGGGGTGCTGGTGCTGCTGGGTGATCGTATTCCCAAGGCCCTTATCACCTTCCTGATCGCCCTGGCCATCGCCGATGATCTGGGGGCGGTACTGGTGATAGCGCTGTTCTATACCGAACAGATCGATGCGGCAGCGTTGGCTTGGGCGGCCGGCTTATTTTGCGTACTGATCGCCTTCAACCGCGGCGGCGTGCGTCACCCGGTACCCTATTTTCTGGTAGCGATACTGATGTGGATGGCAATGCTCTCGTCGGGCGTGCATGCCACCGTCGCAGGAGTCTTGACCGCGTTTACCATTCCCGCCTTGCCAAAATACGATCCGAAACTGTTTTCTAAATCGGTGCGCACGCTGCTGGGTCGATTCGATGCGGCCTATGACAGAGATGCCGATATTCTTACCAATGATGAACTACGCAGCCTGACTGCCTCCCTTGAAGAGGGGGTCGCCCTGGTGCAGGCGCCTCTGCAACGCCTGGAGAACCAGTTCCACCTGCCGGTCGCGCTGTTGGTGATACCCATCTTTGCTCTGGCCAATGCCGGCGTCCCCCTGGGCATCGATACTCTGGCCGAGGCCTTTGCGCATCCTGTGACTCAGGGCGTTATCGCAGGATTGCTGCTGGGAAAGATGATCGGCATCTTCGGATTTAGCTGGCTGGCGATTAAACTGGGAATAGGTATCTTGCCAGAGGGCACGCGCTTAGCGCATATTGCCGGTGTCGGATTACTGGGGGGCATAGGCTTCACGATGGCGATCTTTATCGGTGATCTGGCCTACCTGCACCAGCCTGACCTCCAGGTACTGGCCAAGACCGGCGTACTCAGCGCCTCACTGCTGGCCGGCATTTTGGGTACAGCCTGGCTGTGGTGGTGCGCACGCGAAACCGCCAGCCAGGCGCCGACACCCTAAAAACCAAGGCTGACAGGACGGTACCGGATGGATCCATTGTGGATTTTAACCGCCTTTGGAATGGGATTCCTGGCGCAGCTACTTCGGCTGCCGCCGTTGGTAGGCTTCCTGGGCGCAGGTTTCGCCCTGCATGCACTGGGCGCGGAAGGCGGCCCCCTGCTCCAGCAACTCGCCGACCTGGGGGTAACTCTGCTGCTGTTTACGATCGGACTCAAGCTGCGCCCAGGCAGCCTGTTTGCGGTCGAAGTCTGGGGCAGCGCGGCTGCCCATATGGCGCTCAGTGTGCTGTTGGCGGTCGGTTTACTGCTCCTGTTGGGCGTAACTGGACTGGGCCTATTCGCCCTGCTGGACTGGCAGGCAGCTGCGGTAATCGGCTTCGCCCTCAGCTTTAGCAGCACCGTGTTCGCCATCAAAATTCTCGAAGAGCGTGCCGAGCTCAAGAGCCGTCATGGCCAGATCGCTATCGGCATCCTGATCATTCAGGATATCTTCGCGGTCCTGTTCCTGACCCTGGCGACCGATAAGACCCCCACCCTCTGGGCCTTTGCACTGCTGGCGCTACCGCTGATCAGGCCACTGCTGGGCTCACTGCTGAGCCGCAGCGGCCACGGCGAAGTGCTGGTGCTCTATGGTCTGCTGATCGCCGTGTGTGCCAACGCCCTGTTCGAACAGGTCGGCATCAAAGGGGACCTGGGGGCATTGATTATCGGCGCCCTCCTCAGCAGCCACTCCAAGTCGACCGAATTGGCACGCTCACTGCTAAGTTTCAAAGACCTGCTGTTACTAGGATTTTTTCTTTCTATCGGCATCAACGCCCTGCCGGGCTGGACTGACCTGGCGGTAGCCATTGGTTTGGTGGTGCTGCTACTTCCGCTTAAAACCCTGCTGTTTCTTGCGTTGTTAGCGAGTTTCAGACTCAGGGCGCGTACCGCATTTCTGAGCGCCCTGAGTCTGGCCAACTACAGTGAATTCGGTTTGATTGTCACCGCCGTCGGCGTCTCTGCAGGCTGGGTCAACCCGCAGTGGCTGATGATTATGGCGTTGGCGCTGGCACTCAGCTTTGTGTTTGCCGCCCTTCTCAATACTAATGCGCACAGCCTGTACGCCTCTGTCGAAGCCTATCTGCGCCCCCAGCAGACCCTGACGTTACGAGCGGATGATCAGCCGATCGATCTGGGTGACGCCGAGGTACTGGTGATGGGAGTCGGTCGTGTGGGTTGCGGGGCGCTAATTGCGATGCAGGACGTCTATGGCGATCGCGTCTGCGGCATCGATTCGGATGCGTTCCAGGTACGTCGGCACCAGCAGGCTGGACGCAACGTCAGACTGGGCGATGCCGAAGATGCCGATTTCTGGGAGGGCCTGGATGCGACCCGACTGCGCCTGGTCATGCTGACCCTGCCGACCCTCGGAGATATGCTGCAAACCGTCACCCGGATCAGGGCGATCGGCTACAGGGGTCCGATTACGGCCGTCGCCAAACACGAAGACGAACGCCAGCAGCTAGAACGGGTCGGCGTACGCGCCGCGTTTAACTTCTATGCCGAGGCCGGTGCCGGCTTTGCGGCTCATGTGTTGCATAACCTTCCCCTAAAAGAACTGCCCTTGGATAAAAGCCCCCTGACCGAAGGAACCGCAGAGATAGCGGCACAGACCGCCGATCATCAAGCCGTTCCAAATCCGCCCCCCACCCAAACCGCGTCTGAATCTTCGCGCTCCTGAATCGTTCGACTCCGGCAACCACCGCAGCACCCATCCTCCTGCCGTGCTGCCCTGCACAAAAACAGGTCCAGGCGGCGCATCGGCACCAAAATCATGCGCACCTAGCCTTCCAGACTCTCTCCATATAGCTAAAAACTATTGATACATAACGTCTAAAAATAGTTTTACGCCTTTTGGCACAACCTCTGCATAAGCCTCTGTAATTCATTTTAATGCTATGAGGCAATTCCTATGAACAGCAAACCCGAGCGATTCAACCTGCTCGCCTTCGGCGGCAAGATGAAGATCCTGCATATGAGCTGGATCGCTTTCTTTATCACCTTCTTCGTTTGGTTTAACCATGCGCCCCTGATGGGGGTGATCGCCGAATCGCTGGGGCTGAGCCGCGCCGAGATCAAGACCCTGCTGATCCTTAACGTCGCCCTGACCATCCCCGCCCGGGTGCTGATCGGCATGCTGACCGACAAGTACGGCCCCCGGATCACCTATGCGGCGATCCTGTTTCTTTCCGCCTTCCCCTGTTTTATGTTCGCGATGGCAGATACCTTTGAACAGGCGGCGCTATCACGCTTTCTGCTAGGTTTCGTCGGTGCCGGCTTCGTGGTCGGTATCCGCATGGTCAGCGAGTGGTTCCCGGCGAACGAACTGGGAACCGCAGAGGGGATCTACGGCGGCTGGGGCAACTTCGGTTCTGCCGCGGCGGCGATGCTGCTTCCCACCCTGGCGCTAGTGTTCGGCGGCCCTGATGGCTGGCGGTACGCGGTCGGCCTGACTGGCGCGATCAGCCTAGTATTCAGTTTTATCTGGTACCGCAATGTCACCGACACCCCTAAGGGCTCGACCTACTTCAAGCCCAAGAAGATCGGCGGCCTTGAAGTCACCAGCACCGGCGATTTCTTCTTCCTGCTGGCGATGAAAGTGCCGATGTATGCGGCCCTGGCCCTGCTGACCTGGAAGCTCTCCCCCGAAGGGGTCTCGACCCTGAGCCAGACCGTAGCCACCCTGATCTACGTCGGCCTGGCGCTGCTCTACGTCTATGACTGCTACAAGTCCTACGACATCAACAAAAACCTGTTTGTCGAGCCGGTACCCGAGATCCACCGCTACAAGTTCAGGCAGGTCGCCGTGCTGAACGTGCTTTATTTTGCCACCTTCGGCTCCGAACTCGCGGTGGTGTCTATGTTGCCGCTGTTCTTCGCCGATGTCTTCGAACTGGATATGGTCTATGCCGGACTGCTGGCCTCGGGGTACGCCTTTATGAACCTGGTATCTCGTCCCGGTGGCGGCTGGTTAAGCGACCGTTTCGGCCGCAAGCTCACCCTGCTGGTACTGACCGCAGGTCTTGCTGCAGGCTATGTGCTGATGGCGATGATCGACAACAGCTGGCCGCTGTTGCTGGCCGTTGTCGGGGTGATGGCCTGCTCCTTCTTCGTCCAGGCGGGTGAAGGCGCGGTCTTCGCCGCCGTACCGCTAATCAAGCGCCGCCTAACCGGCCAGATCGCCGGAATGACCGGCGCCTATGGCAATGTCGGCGCGGTGGTCTATCTGACGGTGCTGTCTCTGGTCGATTACTCCACCTTCTTTATGGTGATCGCCGGGACTGCCGTGCTCGGCTTCGCGACCCTGCTGCTAATGGAGGAGCCCAAAGGGCAGATGGCCGAGGTGATGGAGGATGGCAGCGTACAGCTGATCGATGTGACCTGATCGCAAAACCTATAGACTCTGAGCGTAACTATTGAGCACGCCGCGATTTGCCATCCTTGTCGGACTAAAGTCCGACCTACAGGTCCGACCTACAGGAAAAAATAATGGCAACCACACTGCAGGTCAGCTTCGGCGGCCACTCGATCGCCGGGGTCAAGGCCGAAAACCAGGACGCCTTCGCCGCCCTGCAGCCCGACTCACCACTGCGTGAACTCAAGGGGGCTGTCTGCGCCTTGGCCGATGGGGTCAGCAGTAGCGCCGAATCCCATATCGCCAGCCAGACCAGCGTCACCGATTTTGTGCAGCAGTACTTCTCGACCCCCGATTCTTGGACCGTCAAGACCTCCGCCGGCCGGGTGCTGCATGCACTCAACCGCTGGCTCTACCAGCATGGCAACAGCGGCAGCCGGGCCAGGAACTCGCTGGTCACCACTTTCTCGGCGCTGGTGATCAAATCGACGACCGCCCATCTGCTGCATGTCGGCGATTCACGTATCTATCGCTTGCGCGGCGGCCAGCTGGAGCAGCTGACCCGCGACCATACCAGCACCTTCGGGGGTAATAAGAGCCTCCTGACGCGCGCCCTTGGCGTCGATCCCCATCTGGAGGTCGACTACCAAAAGCTGGGCGCCGAAACTGCCGATCTGTATCTGCTCAGCAGCGATGGTCTGCATGAGTTTATCGGCCATAAGGCGTTGGAAGCACAGCTGGGTGGGCTGGGCACGGACCTGGAGGCGGAGGCCAAAAATCTGGTCGCCACAGCATTGGCTAATGGCGGCGACGACAATATCAGCGCGCTGCTGCTGCGTATCGACAGCCTGGCGCTGGGGGATCTGGAGGAGGCGCACCTCAAGCTGACCCAGTTGCCGATACCGCCGGTGCTTAAACCCGGCAACCGACTCGATGGCTACGAGGTTCAGGAGGTTCTCTACGCGGGTACCCGCAGCCATCTCTATCTGGTGCGGGATCAGGCGAGCATGAGACTCTACTGTCTAAAGACCCCCTCGCTGAATTTTTCCGAGGATCCGCTCTATCTCGATGGCTTTATCAAGGAGGAGTGGGTCGGCAAGCGGATCAACCATCCCGGCGTGATGAAGACATTCACTCCCGACCGGCCGAAACAGTTCCTCTACTACCTGGCTGAATATATTCCCGACCAGCATCTGCGCCAGTGGGCCGCCGAAAACCCCCTGCCCGACATCGAGCCGGTACGGGCACTGGTCAAACAGATCGCCCAGGGACTGCGCGCACTGCAGCGGCTGGATATGATCCATCAGGACCTGAAACCGGAAAATGTGCTGGTGGATGCTCAGGGGCGCACCAAGCTGATCGATTTTGGTACCGTGCGTATCGCTGGCATGGATGAGATCAGCAGCCCGCTGGAGCGGGATATCCCCCAGGGTTCGGTCAATTATGTGGCACCCGAGTATCTACGAGGCCAGCCCGGCAGCCACCGCTCCGACCTGTTCTCGCTGGGAGTGATCACTTACGAACTGCTGACCGGGCAGGTGCCTTTTAAGGAGCGCCGCAGCAACGACTACCAGATCAAGGCCTATAGTGACCTGAGCTACATCCCAGCCCGGCACCACCGCCCGGAGCTGCCGGAGTGGATCGATGGCGCGCTGCACAAAGCCTGCGCACCCGACCCTGCCCGCCGCTACAGCGCCCTGTCCGAGTTCCTCTACGATCTGGAGCACCCCAACAAGGCGTTTATCCACAGCGAACGTCACAAGCCGCTGCTGGAGAAGAATCCGCTGCTGTTCTGGAAGGGACTTAGTGCCCTGCTGGCCCTGCTGCTGCTGTTGCAATGGCTGGGGTTAAGCTAGGAGACTGCACAGAACTTACTTTGCAAGATCCTCCGGTCGGCTAAACTTCAGTCCCAGCGCCTCCAGTGTTTCGCTGCGCTCACCGCGCAGAAATCTTTTCAGCTCGACACGCGCCAGCTCGGTCGCCAGACCCTGATCTTCAAGCAGCGTAATTATGTTGCCGAAACGCTCCCGCCGTTTAAAGCCGTGCTCACAGGCATCGCGTCTGTCTGCAAATAAATTCATCAGCGTAGAGCCACAGACACAATTACGATACAGCTCGACGACCGATTGATCGTCATCGTCCCAGGACGCTTTGAGGCCAGTTCCGCGCGGTAGCTTTTCGGTTTTCTTTACAAACTTTGCGGCGCTCTCAAAAGTCCTGCCGCAATAGTTACAGCACTTAGGGAAAGCGGATTCAGACAGGGACTGCAGGCCTTCGAAGAGTGCCAGATCAAACTCGTCTGCTGTTGCCATAAAATGCGACCCGGTGGGATGGCTATACCTTTAATCGATGAGACTACTGATCATAAAGGAATATGATTAAGGCTGCATGACGCCTGATCGCGTTAAAAATTATGATTAACTCCTGGACTCCCAGCCAAACCCCCATCCAAGCGCTTCATCCATAGCCGTAAGGCCGCTAAAGTACCGATTTACACGCTCAATTTTAAATTGACCCTCTTGATTAATAAGCCGGGCTATAGCACAGGTCGTCTTTTCTTTACTGCCCTCATTAAGCCGTGTTTCAACAACGGGTTGATCAGCCATCTGTATTGTTACGACCGCCCTGGCCTCTGCCCAATTCGGAACGCCCTCATAAATAAACGTAAAGATCAGGATCTCTTCGATCTCATCCCATCTTTCACCGTTAAGGTGCAGCCATTGACCTTCGGCGACCGAAGCCGTTCGATCATTTCCCTGAAGCTGAATATAGGGAGGTTCCTTGACGCTGCCAACGTTTCCACCGAGTGCCTGTACGACACCCTTTCCATCACGTAGTTTTACAAAGGCTCCCAGATCAAGATGCAGGGGTTTGTTTCCACCAAAAAGAGCGCCGATCAAACCCGCCTGCTGTCTCTTTTGGTTCCAATTAAGATTGATCTTCATCAGTCCGTAATTGTTGGATTTTTTCTCGAGACTGATCGTTGGATCTGATGCTGTGAGGCTGATTTTACTGAGACCTGAAGATTTCGGTTCAGGGGTAGCAGAAGTAGCTGGGGGCTCAACGCTATCGTCGGATATCTCTACACCAAAGTGCTCTGCAAGAGGCTTTAACCCGCCATTAAAACCTTGAGAGACGAATCTAAATTTCCACTCATCATTGCGACGATACAGCTCACCAAGGATAAGTGCGGCTTCATTACGATCAGACATAACAACGTCTGCCTGAACTAAAACCTCAGATCCCTGAGCCACCTCAATACACACAGGTGCGAGTGATCTCAGGTTCCCTATATCAGCAGTTATCGTAAAGGCTATTTTTTTAACATCGTCTTTCAATCGTAAAAGATCTACCTCAAACAAGGTACTAAGACCTGAAGACGTTAAACAGATACTGTTATCATCGTTGTTCTTCTGAGCATAAAACACGAAATCGAGATCACTCCGTGTTTTACCATCCTCATAAAGCCTAAATGAGGCTACGTCAGCCGCCTTTCCAGCACTCACCGTAACAGACAACAAATCAGTTGGGAGAGATATATTCCCACCGGGTGTTAACTTGGTAGCCATCAAATTTCCTTTATGCAGATTATGCAAATTCTTTTATGAAAGTTTGTAGCGTGCCCTCCAATTTCTTGTCACTGGTCGATTGACCAATAGAGTTGAATTTCCATTCGTCGTTCTTTTTATAGAGCTTACCCATTATCATAGAAACTGAGCCAGAAAATGAAGCATCATTGGATATATCGAAGGTTGCATACAGGCTGTCTACCCGAGTTGGGGTTCCTTCATAGATTCTGATTGTGGCAAATGGGATCGCTTTAAAATCCTGACCCTGAAAGCTATTTAACACAAATGCTAACTGCTGTGCTTTGGGTGAAAGCCGTTCCAGATCGATCGTTATAATTTCATTATCGAGGCCGTCGTCGCCATCTAAGTCTCCAGTCCGATCATCGCCAGAATGGTTAACACCACCACATTTTGATTTCAGCTGGCCAAAATAGATAACATCGAGTAACTTTCCGTCACCATCAAACACACCTACCGAAGCATCTAAATCAACCGCTTCTTTCTTAATACCGCCGAAAAAACCTTTTTTCTCGATGGCGCCCCAATTAACCCCTACACACATTTTACGCAGATCAGAACCGTTTCCCTTTTTAAGAGATATACGTTGTCCTTTCTCTAGACTTATAGCCATTTTATTCCCCTTTAGATTTATTAATAATAGTCATATGGAAAGATTTTAGACCGAATCTAAAAATTAAACATAATTAGCAGATCAGTCAAACTAGGCAATTTCATAAAAATTATTTGCCAGCAAAAGCGTACGCTTTGCCCAATTAGAGTGGCAGGTACGTTCGAGCATTTGTCCGTCGAGTCGAAATACAGCTTTTACATTGTCTTTAAGAAGTTCTCTCGCTTTTTCTACATGCCCTTCAGTGTAGTTTACATACTCATTTTGAATTATATTTATTTGTGATGGATGTATTGCAGTTTTATTTAAGAGTCCATAACTGATATCCCGCTTTATTTCCGATATAAGAGTGCTTCTATCATCAATAAAATCAAAAACAGGGGCGCTCAGTTCAAAGCCATAGGGGCGGAAAGCGATAACGAGCTGATCGATGATTGTCCTTAAAGGTGTCTCATAAGCAGTCATGCCCGGAAGCCGCTTGAGTCCCATTAGATTCATCAAATCATTACCGCCGATTCGAAGACAGAGCACATTATCAAAGCCGGCCAGCTGCTTGCGGATATGTGGCAAGGCCGTGGGATCGAGAACTTCTACAGATTCAAGTGTGGGCATAACACTGAAATTAACGTCTGTGCCAGAGAGTAAACGTTTGAATCCTGGTAAGGATCGGGAATCTGCTTTAGGGATTACAAATCCATCAATCTTATCGATCCCCTCCATAGCGAGAATTTCGGCCAGCACCTCTATATTTCTTGGCCTGATAAAACGCAGTAAGGTGCGATCCCTGGAGAGAGATTTCAGTGATTCTTTAAGGTTTTCCAGTGCCGAGCTTAACTCAGAGTCATTGATTGCATCTTCGGTACAAAAAACGATCGAGCGTGCTCCTAAAATCCCGTGCTGCATCACTCTGCTTAACCTGGGGTGCGTGCACGGCGTGTAAAGGGTAGCCCCTAGCTGGAAGTAAGAGATGGGAGGATTCATACGCCGCTACCCTTGATGACGTCTTTTATCATTGCACACGCCTCAAATGGCATATCCGGGTGCTCCAGCAGAACGATATTTTTTTCAGTGCATAACTGAATAAGATGAGCCACATCAACGCTGCTTCTATCTTTGACAAGCAGCAGGTCTGGAACGCGGCGAAGCATGACCCGCGTCGATTCTGCAATACCTGGTTTAATCCTGTTTATATCACTAATACCGTACTCTGCTTGGACATAGGCTATAAATTTGCTGGTTATAGTTTGTCTATGCAGCCTCGAAATAGGATTTATGGGTGCACAGTTGTTCCTGTTGAGGTGTCGGGCTATCTTTTCTATAAACCAATCTGAGTAATCATATTCAAACAGATGCTCATAGTTCACACAACCATGAAAATCTCCTGCGCCAATCTCACTGTTGAGAATAGAGCGCGAAACCAAACCTGAAACGGTTGAGTTCATCAGTGCACTGGGTATGGTGTAGTCAGAATAAGTAGCTGAAAAATCAGCACTTCCTCCGATATCTGAGACGACAAACAACTCATCAGGAATAGTCGTATTGCGACGGGCATTGTAACGAGCAATGGATGTTTTAAGCTCTCGAGTGATCGTTCCTTTAGCGGTCCAGCCGTCAATAAAGACGATCGACTCTGGGTCGACGCCTTGCACCTGTAACAGGTAGTCTAGGGCTGTTTCGTCAATGCCTCTATCTCTTATGATGCTGATGCTGAAATGATGACAGGGGCGCTCCAGGTGCAGGCTAAGGGCACGTTTTACCAAGACCCCTATAGGGGTTCCCGCACGGGCAAGAGAAACAAGGCAAACTGCACCCTGTCTGTATTCGGCAATTAACTTCGCTAATGCCATGATCTCCTCTGCCAGTCGGTACTGATAGGCCTCAGTCATCTCCAAAAACAGACGCGTGTACTGTTCAGTGGGTGGTAGCTCTTTATGGATCAATTCTGAATAATGCAGACTTCCATCTTGGATCAGCTGTTCTTTGTCTTCGATAGTCCGGTAGTCAGGGACTATGGGCTTTAGAAGGAACAGACAATCATCTCGACTGTAGCTACCTTGGATTGGTTTTGGAAAACCGTTCATGCGGGTCATCATCATTGTCCTAACTGCTTATCGATCTGACTTCCCTTAGGGAGCATGACGAATTGAGTTTCACGCATAAAAGGAATATCGGAAACACTGTCACCGAGGCCAATCAGCAAGTCGTTAGTTTTTACACCCAGGGAACGCATCACAAACTGGACAGCCCCAAGTTTAGAGGTATAAGGCATCATCAGTGCCATGTTACGGCCGTTTTGATGCCATTTAGCGCCTTGAGGTAGCAGAGGATCCAGCGCACTCTTCAGGGTGACCAGGGGAGAGAAATCCTCCTCACACTTGATGCTCAGGTAAGCAGGCACAGCATAATCGATAATTATCCTGCAACGGGCATTAAGATTTTGTTTAGAAATAACCTCATTCGCGTACCTATCGATCTCATTCAGAACCCTAAGCGCGTCTTCCAGATCATGGTTTGAATGGAGATGATCGAGCCAATCCGGGCAGGGGGTATTATCCTCTTTTAAGACAAGCGCCCCGTGGGATACGATTCGATAGCTGTTGAAGAAGGGTAATAAGACGCGCCCTGTAGCCTCGGTATTACGCCCCGTCACCGGAATGATAGTGGCCCCGCCAGCATCGAAAAGTTTGAGTAGCGTTAACTGATGTGACCCTGTGAATGAAAGAGGCCGGCCCTCTTTACAGAGTGCACCGACCTCGGCATGTACGCCAGCAGGAATCTTTTTGCTGGTCTGAATCAGAGTGTCATCCAAGTCAGTAAATATAAATGTACGAGAATCAGGACTCATCGAGCATCTTCTCTGTTGTTCGTTCATCTGTATACTGCCTGGCAAGCTCGTGATGAATGTATTCCATCTTATCTTCAAGCAAGACCCTAACACGCCGGTCCTGGCTCGCTAAGTTGTATATAAAATGTCGGACAGGACGCTCATCCACACGAAATGAATCTGCTGTGACAATAGGCCCCCCAGGCTGAATAGGTGAGCGAGTCGTTGATTGAAAAAGCACATCCCGGCCCTTCAGTTCCTCATGCTCTGCTATCAGAAATGGGATGTATAGGTGTTCTCCATTTCCTACAACAGTGAGCGGTTCCTCTCCATCTTCTGCTGGGAGGGACTCTTGATAGGGCATTTTAATCGCTCGACGGCCAAAATTGTCGCTACCGTAGCCGCAACTTTCTTTGTCTACGAAATCAGGTAGTTGCACTTTATATTCAGGATCCGGCGCGAATGAAAAAGTGCCTTCGAGTAAACTGATATAGCGAACGGGCACGTCCAGCTGTTCAAACTGTTTACGTTTTTCATCGTCTAACCAACTGACGAGGCTTACGATAACAATCTCTTTGAGATTTTTTAATTTCGGGCTGAGTTTGGTCGCCAGTAATTGCAGCGTTCGTCCTGTCGATATTTCATCGTCAACCAACACCAGGCGTTCGACTGCTTCTATCTCACTTTTTATGCTGTGAAAAGGCTCATAAAGAATATGATCGACCGCATGACTATGCGTTTCATCGAGCGTTAACCACTGAGGGCTATCTATCTCATGACGCGTCGTATGCTGGTAGATAACGGAGTCGATCTGCTTTTTACTAAGGCTATCGGCAACACCCGCCGCTAGTCCTGTGGCCGTTTCAGCCATGCCGACGACATAGGTTGCTGGCCCCGTCTCTATTAATGCCGCCAATTCGTTATAGGTTTCACGCATTTTTGCAGGACGTACAGGGATGTGTTTGCCCAGTACCCTGGAGACAAAAAGGTAGCCGCGTTTAGGGTTCTTGCGGCTCGCAAAAGAAAGAAGCTCAGAGAGAGGGTGTCTGGCGTTAACGATGCTAATCGTTAATAACCCCGCTTCTATTGCGTAAAGCCCTCCATTCGTCGGTGTAACAGACTGCGTTACAAACGGCATTTGTAGCATCCTAATAAATAATAAAATAAAAAGAGCCGGTCTAATGCCGGCACTTTTTTCTTAGCCTGCGGCTCTTCTGTAAACCCGCGGCTCTTTAATTAACCCGCGGATCTTTTCTTTACCAGCGGCTCTGTTTTTAACCAGCGGCTTTTTTCTTAACCTGCATTAATGCCATACTCACGCGCCATAGCACCCAGACCACCTTGATAGCCTGCACCTACGGCACGGAACTTCCACTCGCCACTGTGACGGTAGAGTTCACCAAAGATCATGGCCGTCTCGACGCTGTAGTCCTCCGTTAAGTCATAACGACAGACCTCTTCATTAGTTTCGTCATTAACAACGCGAATGAAGGCGTTAGCGACCTGGCCGAAGTTTTGCTTTCTCGCTTCGGCGTCATGAATCGTAACAGCGACGGCGACCTTATCGATATCGGCAGGAATGAGTGTCAAGTTAACCTTTATGGCTTCATCGTCGCCATCGCCTTCTCCGGTGACATTGTCACCGGTATGTTCAACAGATCCGCATTTTGATTTCAGTTGATTGTAAAAAATAAAGTCCTGCTCGCCACGTGTTTTACCGTCTGCGTTAAGCAAAAAAACACTGGCGTCTAAGTCGAATCCTGATCCGTCAGTAGCTCGCTCGTCCCATCCTAGACCAATCAGAAGCTTCTTCATGCCGGGGGCGACTTTGTCTAACGAAATGTTTCCACCTTTAGATAGTGAAACAGCCATTTTATTCTCCTTTCATAAAATTGAGACCGAGGTCTCCTGATGAGTATCTATTACGCATTTAAACCATAGGTGGCTAACAGGGCAGCTAGCCCTCCAGCAAAACCATCCCCTTTAGCTGCAAATCGCCACTCGCCATCCTTTTTATAGAGTTCACCGAAAATCAGGGATGTTTCTGAACTGTAGTCTTCAGTCAGGTCATAGCGGGCAATTTCTTTATCGTCATCAAGATTGCTGATGCGGATAAACGCATTATCGACAGCGCCGAAATTTTGTTTGCGCTGCTCTGCGTCGTGTATCGTTACTGCGACAAGTAATTTGCTTACGTTCTCGGGAAGTGTGGCCAGGTTGACGGTGATGACTTCGTCATCGCCTTCGCCTTCGCCGGTCAGGTTATCGCCCAGGTGCTCAACGGATCCGCACACCGACTTCTTGGCATTGTAATAGATGAAGCCTTCACTACCGATGGCCTTCTCGTCCGTTCCCAGCATCAGAACAGATGCGTCCAAATCAAATGAATTGCCATCTGTTTTTCTAACATCCCAACCAAGGCCCAAGTGGAGTTTACTTAGCCCTGGCGCTTCCTTTTCCAGGTTTATTCGTCCGCCCTTACTTAAATTAATTGACATATGTAACTTTCCTTTGTGTAGATTTCTAAAATCCTGAAAATATTAAAGTTGTACTCGATGCCCCTGTCTGTTTTAAATATCGACTTGCGACAGAAATAAAATGTACATTATATAATAATTCTTAATTGCCACCATCCTGCTAAATTTAGCGTAGGACCCTCTTTGACAACAAATTATTGTCTGATCGATATCCAGGCGACTCGTCTGCTGCCGGTCGCTCGGCCTATTTTAAGTTAGCCGCACGTCAAACTCATATAAGTAAGATGCATCAACAGCAGATAAGTTTCATAGGGGCTATTTTTATTTTCTGGCGCAACCCGCTACGCAAAAAGACTACCGTATAATTATTTACGCAGCAAGCCACTCTAAAAGAGATCCCTAATCAGGACCCTTAATCAGGGCTTCGTGAAATCAAAAAGAGCGAGTTTCATTAAACTGCTTCCTCAATGACCTTCGCGTCGTCATCTTCAGGCCAGATTACAGAAGCCAGGACGCCGAGGCCAATAAAGCCTAGGACTACATACAGAGAAATATCGTGAGGGATATGGAGTATATCCATGCCGAACGTTTTTTCGATGCCGCTGATACCTAGCTTTACTGCGATAAACACCAGCACCAGCGCAACCCCTTTTTCCAAGTGGCACAGGTACCTAGCAGCTACTGCCAGCATAAAATAGAGGCTTCTTAGCCCCAGAATGGCAAAAATAACTGCCGCATACACTAATAGCGGTTCCTGGGTGATAGCAATAATCGCAGGTACGGAATCGAATGAGAATACGATGTCTGAAACTTCAATACAGATCAGACACAGGAACATCGGTGTGGCGTAAAAAGCCCCTTTGCGAGCGATATTCAGACTAGGATCATTTTTTTCCAATTCTACGACCGTACTCCGGCTAACAAAAAAACTCTTACCCTGTAACCGAGGTAGGATCGGCAATATCTTTTTAGTAAACCTGACACTCCAATGGGTGCTGTAATCTTCCACTTCAGCATCATCACTGCCTTTAAACATCAACCAGGCAGTCCAGGCAACGACGGCAGCAAAGGCTATTTCAATCCAAGGCGTCATACCAAACAGGGTTGTCCCTGCTGCTATAAATATTCCTCGAAAGAAGAGCGCGCCTATGATTCCATAATAAAGTATCCGATGCTGCAGAATACCTTTAATACCGAACGCTGCAAAGATCGCGACGAATACCATCATATTGTCGATCGACAGACTTTTTTCAAGCGCATAACCTGCCATAAACAGACTAGCGTACTCGTCACCATATCGGAAACCGAGGTAGTAATAGAATGCGATTGCGAGACCTATCCAGAACGCCGTCCAGAAGGTGGCGTCCTTGAAGCTGATGTCTGTTTTGTTTCGATGAGAATACAGGTCAACATATACGCTAACGCCCACCACACTCAGTAGTACTATTATCAATTCAAGTGGAAAACCTAGTGGTTCCATTCTACTACCTAATCAATTAATTAATACAGCTACACAGCTACACAGCTATCACAGTGAAAACTCAGCGGGGTCGAGACCCAATTCTTTAGCGATATCTATGGCTACAACCTTTTCCTGCGCATCAAAGTCACCATCAGAGGCAGCGATAGCTATAACCATCCGGATGATCAACCGAGCTTGCTCTTCTTTTCCCCGCATTTTACCAATAGCCTGCATCGCCTTAGCTCTGCCAATATCGTAATCAAAACCAAAGGTCTCTACATGGTCGTTGAAGCATTTAATCGCCTCACTGGTATCGTAGATAGACAGCGCTTCATTGTGCTGAATAAACGCAATCATTTTTTGCTTCTCTTCCGGATCAATAGATCCATCGGCATAAGCGACCAGAGCACTTCCGCCAAGCGCGGCATTAAGGAAGTCCTTTGACTTATACTTAAGCGCTTCGGTCTTCAGCTCAGCAAATTTTTCTTTACCCTGTTTCAATATATTTTTGAACATAACAGATCGTCCTGTAAATTGACTTTTCTTATAAAAACGAGCGTCGCCTGATCGCACGATAGAAGGGAATGAACGATGAATTCACGAACAACCGAAAAGCTCTGCCTTCGTCGTTAAACACCTTCATTACTCCACCGCAGCCAGAAGAAACGCCTATATATTCAACATCATAACAACAAGCATACAATCGCGGCTTGCGTTTCAACCTATATATATGGCTGTAATTCTGATATTCAACCCTCACGATATAGGAAAAATGGCGTCCCTGCACCCAAGCGAACGCCTGCTACGCCTTAGCGTCAGCTACAAACTTGATAGAGAGTGAGTTGACGCAGTGACGAGTGTTTTTATCGGTCAGCTGCTCACCGGCAAACACATGCCCTAGGTGACCCTCGCAGTTGGCGCAGACTATCTCCGTGCGTCGGCCATCAGCATCGGGGATATGCCTGATGGCACCGGCAATCTCATCGTCGAAACTCGGCCAGCCGCAGCCCGAATCAAACTTAGCCGTCGAGCGATAAAGTGCCGTATCGCACTGCCTGCAGACAAACACGCCCGCAGCCGAGAAGTTGTTGTATTCACCCGTAAAAGGCTGCTCGGTGCCCTTATGAAGGATGATGCGCTGCTCTTCGGCAGTGAGCGGATTAAGAGGCGTTTTTGGTGATTCAGACATGTTCTGCTCCTTTCGTTTCGGGGGAGAGGGGGTGAAATATGCGCTACGATGAAACGGTCGATCCTGAGCGATCAGCCAGCCCCCTTTCGGGTAACAGGGTCGTTGAATCCAAGAGGCATTACGTACTCGCCGTGATGGACTTTTCACCAATCGGGTCAATACTTAATAGTACAACATCTTATAATTCCCTGGAGAGTCACTATGAACAGAATCGAACCTCAGGTGCAGGTGGTGGTCCTGACCGGTTACCCGGATTGCCAACTGCACTATCAGGGCTTTAAGGCCAGGGTCATTGCAGAGCAGAGCTCTGGCTATCGGGTCCGCGATCGCGAGGGTCGGGAATACCACTGTCATGCCAGCGAATTGCTAATAGACACCGCGCCCTAAGCCTGAACTCAGTAACACCGGCAGCGGACGCTTAACAAAACGCCCGCGTATAGCGGGCGTTTTCAATCGAGAGCCATCAGCTGGCAAGTAAGGCCGAGTGCCTCCTAGAGCGTCAGCACCTTCTCGCCGCGGGAGATCCCCGAGACCCCGGTACGTACCACTTCCAGGATGTTGGTGGTATCGATCACCTTGATGAAGGAATCGAGCTTTTCACTGGAGCCGGCCAACTGCACGGTGTAGACCGAGCTGGTGACATCTATCACCTGCGCGCGGAAGATATCGACGTTGCGAATAACCTCCGCTCGCTGCGACCCCAGCGCCTTCACCTTGATCAGCATCAGCTCGCGCTCGATATGATCGCCCTCGGTCAGATCGACCAGTTTAACCACTTCAATCAGCTTATTCAGGTGTTTGGTGATCTGTTCGATCACCCGGTCACTGCCGACGGTGGTCAGCGTCAGACGCGACAGTGTCGGATCCTCTGTCGCCGCCACGGTCAGGGATTCGATATTGTAATTGCGCTGGGCAAAGAGCCCCACCACTCGGGACAGGGCACCCGATTCGTTTTCCAATAAAACAGACAGTATATGTCTCATGATCAGGTTCTCTCCGTCTTGTTCAACCACATGTCGCGCATCGCGCCTCGCGGAACCTGCATCGGGTAAACATGTTCAGACGGGTCGATGTTAACGTTGACGAACACCAGTCGATCCTTCATCGCAAAGGCTCTTTCCAGCGTGTCCTGCAACTCCCCAGGCTTGTTCACTTCCATCCCTACATGGCCGTAGGCTTCCACCAATTTGGTAAAGTCCGGCAATGAGGTCATGTAGGACTCGGAGTGACGGCTCTCATAGTTGAGATCCTGCCACTGACGCACCATGCCCAGTGACTGGTTATTGAGGCAGATAATCTTAACCGGCAGGTTGTACTGCAGGCAGGTAGAAAGCTCCTGAATATTCATCTGAATACTGCCCTCACCGGTGACACAGACCACTTCTTCATCGGGGAAGTTCAGTTTGATCCCCATCGCGGCAGGCAGACCAAAGCCCATGGTGCCCAGGCCACCGGAATTGATCCAACGGCGTGGCTTATTAAACTTGTAATACTGGGCCGCAAACATCTGATGCTGACCCACATCAGAGCAGATATACGCATCGCCCTTAGTCACTTCACAGAGCGTCTCTATCACTTTTTGCGGCTTTAACAATTCGGAGTCGTGGGTAAGGTAGCGCCCTCCGTGACGGCCGCGCCACTCTTCGATCTGCTGCCACCAGCTGCTATGAGACTCAACATCCAGCTCGATGCTGCTCGCATGAACCTGCTTCAGAATCTCGTTCAAAACCGAGTCCAACGGACCAACGATAGGCACATCCGCAGCGACGGTCTTAGAGATCGAAGAGGGATCGATATCGACATGAATGAGCTTGGCCGTAGGACAGAACTTTTCGGTGCCGTTAGTGATACGGTCATCCAGACGCGAACCCAGGTTCAGGATTAGGTCAGAGTGATGCATCGCCATGTTGGCTTCGACCGTGCCATGCATCCCGGGCATCCCCAGGAATTGCCGGTCAGATGCAGGGTAAACACCCAACCCCATCAGGGTATTAATCACCGGGTAGTTCAGATGCTTCGCCAGCTCGACAAGCTGCGCCGATGCATTGGCATAGATCGCCCCACCGCCAGCCAGAATAACCGGACGCTTGGCACTGAGCAGCAGCTCAACCGCCTTCTTAATCTGGCCGCTATGCCCCCGGGCAACAGGGTTGTAAGAGCGTAGCTTGACCGATTTTGGAAAAATATACTCATAGCGATCGGTCGGCGCGGTCATATCCTTGGGGATATCAACGACCACAGGACCAGGTCGACCGGTCGAGGCGATATAGAACGCCTTTCTGAGGATCATCGGAATATCTGCCGGCGACTTAACACTCAGACTGTGCTTTACGATGGGACGAGAGATCCCCATCATGTCACACTCCTGGAAGGCATCTTCCCCGATCAGGTGACTCATCACCTGACCACTGAGAATCACCATCGGGATCGAATCCATATAGGCGGTGGCGATGCCGGTGATCGCATTGGTCGCACCGGGTCCAGAGGTTACCAGCACCACACCTGGCTTGCCGGTAGCGCGCGCATAGCCATCGGCCATATGCGTCGCGGCTTGCTCGTGACGTACAAGAATATGCTTGACCGCATCCTGTCGATACAGGGCGTCATAGATATGCAACAACGCGCCTCCCGGATAACCGTAGATGTATTCAACACCTTCGTCCTTCAGGAAACGGGCAATCATGTCACCGCCAGAAAGTAATTCCACTTTTTCCACCCTCAAATCTTCTGCAACCGTGGCGCGCTATTCGCGTCCCGTATCGCTATATCAAAAGATTGTGTATAGATACACGACCCCAACACTCATCACCCGACCTGTCGCATCCAAAAATGCGTCATTACTACTTACCGGGCTGAAGCGTTACCAGACAGGGCGCCTGGCAAAGGTCGTTCAGGGTGTGTATTGAGACGATACGCCAACAATACGGATTGAGTGAAAATAAGCCCGGTAAAGCCTACTTCAGATAACGCCAGTGATAGCCGAGCGTTACTGCCTAAACAAGAATTTGTAATCTTGCCAGCATCCGGTGCTGGCAGCAATAGCCACAACGCATAAAGTCGGAAATTATAGGGCTACACTGCAAGCTGTTTTATCGTTAACATTACCCTTATAAAGGGTTGCTATTAAGAGTCGTTATTAACCGCTGTTATTAGCAACTGCCTCTAATCCGCAGGAGTTGCCATGAGCGCCATCGATATCCGTAACCGCGACCGTACCATCGAAGAGCTACGCGGTTTTATCAAGAAAGTACTGGTCGAACCCGGGATGGTGCCGCAGTGCCTGGACATCGCCCGTGAGCTGATCGATCAAGACAACGCGGACAGCCAGATCGGCGCTAGGATCAGCAGCCATACCAGCGTCAAGATACCAGCACAGCACAGCACCGCCGATAAACTCTTTATCGACCTGCTTAAAGAGGTGGTACGGGACGAAAAAGCGCTCTACTGATCGCTTCAAAACCAGACCCACAGGGAAGTGTTTCTTTTGTGGGTTAGGCTTCAGCCTGACGCAGACCGCTTCATGCTAGCCTTGTCGGACTACATTCCACCCACAAAACACCGACCCACAGGGAAGTGCAGCTGCCTACAGGCGATCTTTTGACCCTGCCTCTCTGCCTTTTTACACAAAAAAACGCGACCCTCTGTTCGCGTTTTTTTGTTTTCGACCCGGCTCCGTCAGCCCTTCTCAAAGACCACCTGATCGGCCTCCAGGGTGGCTACGATCTTATCCCCCGACTCGAACTGCCCCGCCAAGATCGCCTCGGCCAGCGGGTTTTCAACATAACGCTGAATGGCACGTTTTAAGGGCCGCGCACCATAGACCGGATCAAAACCGGCCTCCAGCAGCGTATCCAGTGCGGTATCCTGCAGCTCCAGCGTCAGTTCACGTTCGGCCAGTCGCTCGGTTAAACGCTGCAGCTGAATCCGGGCGATGCCGCGCACCTGATCGCGACCCAGCGGATGAAACACCACCACCTCATCGACCCGGTTGATAAACTCGGGGCGGAAATAGTTGCCCACCTGCTCCATCACCGCCGCTTTCATCTGTTCATACTGCTCATCGCCACCAAACGCCTGAATCACATCCGACCCTAGGTTGGAGGTCATCACGATCACGGTGTTGCGGAAATCGACAGTCCGGCCCTGACCATCGGTCAGGCGGCCATCATCGAGCACTTGTAGTAGCACGTTAAAGACATCGGGATGGGCTTTCTCGACTTCGTCAAGCAGCAGCACCGAGTAAGGCCTACGACGCACCGCCTCGGTCAGATAGCCGCCCTCCTCATAGCCCACGTATCCGGGAGGCGCGCCGATCAGCCGGGCCACCGAATGTTTTTCCATAAACTCCGACATATCGATCCGTACCATCGCCTCTTCGGTATCGAACAGAAACGTCGCCAGCGCCTTACAGAGTTCGGTCTTACCCACCCCGGTCGGGCCGAGGAACAGAAACGAACCGTTGGGACGATTAGGATCGGACAAGCCGGCCCGCGAGCGCCGCACCGCATGCGATACCGCCACCACTGCCTCGTGCTGGCCGATCACCTGCTTATGCAGGGCGTCTTCCATCCGCAGCAGTTTTTCACGCTCACCTTCAAGCATCTTCGATACCGGAATACCGGTCCACTTGGAGACCACCTCGGCAACCTCCTCCTCAGTCACCTTATTGCGCAGCAGCGTATGGGTCGATGCGGACATCTCCGCCTGACTGGCCATATCGAGTTCCTTCTCCAGCGCAGGAATCACCCCGTATTGCAGCTCCGACATCCGCGCCAGATTGGATTCCCGGCGTGCGACCTCCATGCTCTGACGCGCCTGATCGAGCTTCTCTTTGACCTGTTGTGAACCCTGGAGCGCGGCCTTCTCGGTTTTCCAGATCTCTTCGAGATCGGAAAAATCGCGCTCAACGTTATCGATCTGGGCTTCCAGATCCTGAAGCCGCTTGAGGGCGGCGACGTCCTTCTCTTTCTTCAACGCCTCACGCTCTATCTTCAACTGGATCAGCCTGCGCTCCAGCCGGTCCATCACCTCGGGCTTGGAATCCATTTCCATCCGAATCCGGCTGCCGGCCTCATCGATCAGGTCGATCGCCTTGTCAGGCAGCTGGCGATCGGTGATATAGCGATGCGACAGCCGGCAGGCGGCAATAATCGCGGAGTCGGAGATATCGACGCCGTGATGAATCTCGTAGCGTTCCTTCAACCCGCGCAAGATCGCCACGGTATCCTCGACGGTCGGTTCGAGCACCATCACCTTCTGAAACCGCCGCTCTAGGGCCGCATCCTTCTCGATATACTGACGGTATTCGTTCAGCGTGGTGGCGCCGACACAGTGCAACTCGCCGCGTGCCAGTGCCGGCTTAAGCATATTACCGGCATCCATCGAGCCTTCTGATTTGCCGGCGCCGACCATGGTGTGCAGCTCATCGATAAACAGGATGATGCCGCCCTCCTGCTTGGACAGTTCGTTGAGCACCGCCTTGAGCCGCTCTTCAAACTCACCTCTATACTTGGCACCGGCGATCAGCGCGCCCATATCCAGCGACAGCACCTGCTTACCCTTGAGCCCTTCGGGCACTTCGCCATTGATAATTCGCTGCGCCAGCCCCTCCATAATGGCCGTCTTGCCGACCCCGGGCTCACCGATCAATACTGGATTATTCTTGGTACGCCGCTGTAGCACCTGGATCGTGCGCCGGATCTCATCATCCCGTCCGATCACCGGATCGAGCTTACCCTCGGCCGCGCGATCGGTCAGGTTGATGGTAAAGCGATCGAGCGCCTGGCGGCTCTCCTCGGCATTTTGATCATTGACCGCATCGCCCCCGCGAACCCGCTCGATAGCGGCCTTGAGGCTGGCCGTGTTACCGCCACAGCCACGCAGCAACTCCCCAAGCGCCGCTTTATCTTCCAGCGCCGCCAGCACTACCAGTTCACTGGAGATGTACTGATCACCGTGTTGTTGCGCGTACTTATCGGCCAGGTTAAACATCCGACCCAGATTGGGTGACATCCCGACATCACCATCGGGGTGCTGCACCGAGGGCAGGTTTTCGAGCTGTAGCTCCAGCCCCTGACGCAGCTTGAGCAGATTAAAGCCGGCCTGGCTCAGCAGCGGCTTAATGCTGCCACCCTGCTGCTCCAGCAGTTTGTAGACCAGATGCACCGGTTCTATCACCGAGTGGTCTTTACCCACCGCCAGTGATTGCGCCTCGGCGATCGCCTCTTGCAACTTGCTGGTTAAACGATCGAGTCTCATGAGATCTCCTTATCAGCGCCCGAACGGAACGAAAAAGGTGGCGCGAAGTTTAAGTAATACAATTTAAGTATGGGCGATTATGCAGAAAACAAGCGCAGCCAGAGCCATAACACCAGGAAAGACTACTAAAAAGAAGGGTTCTAATAAGCCTCAGGGTTTGATCCAGATCAGCGACGCCATCCTGCCGGTCTGGCCATCTCGCCTGTAGGAGAAAAACCGCTCCCTATCCGTATAGGTGCAGGCCTTGGCACCATAGATCGTGGTGACACCCGCACGTGCTAAGCGCAGCCGGGCCAGTTGATAGATATCGGCCAGCCAGCTGTTACGTAACCGATCCTGAGGCACAAACGCCGCCTCTGCCTCAGGATACTGGCGACAAAACTGCTGCCGTACCTCGTCGCCGACCTCAAACGCCTGGGGACCTATCGCAGGTCCCAGCCAGCAGAGCAGCTCAGCGGCAGGCACCTCCATCGCCTCCAGGGTCGCTTCCAGCACTCCTTCAGCCAACCCGCGCCAGCCGGCATGGGCAGCCGCGACCCGAGTTCCCTGGCGATTGCAAAACAATACGGGGAGACAGTCGGCGGTCATCACCAGACAGGCGATTCCGGGTTGCCGGGTGACTGCGGCATCGGCGTCAAATACCGGACCCACCCTGTCTAAGCGAGCGACCCGAGTCCCGTGAACCTGGTTCAACCACTGGCAGCGAACATCGGCACCCAGGGCATCTTGCAGTAATAGTCGGTTCGCCCTGACCGCCTTTGGGTCATCACCCACATGATCGCCAAGGTTGAGATGATCGAAAGGTGCCTGACTGACACCACCCATACGCGTCGTTGACAACGATCCTATCGTTACGGGGGCCGGCCAGTCAGGAACGGTCAGCCGCAACGCTTCAGGACTCGCCGCCACCGTCATCTTAGAGCTGATCCATCGCCTTGAAATCAAGATAGAGTTCATCGAGTAGCGCCAGCATATCGGCCGGTAGCGGCACCTCCCAAGACATCAGTTCCTCCGTCACGGGATGGTACAGTTCCAGGCGCTTGGCATGCAGCGCCTGGCGCCTGAAGCCGCTCAGGGTCTCCCGCAGCTCCAGAGTAACTCCCTTGGGTAGCCGCAGCCGACCACCGTATTGAGGATCGCCGATGATCGGGTAGCCGATATGCGCCATATGCACACGAATCTGATGGGTTCGACCAGTTTCCAGCTTCAGGCGTATATGGGTATGAGCGCGAAACTTTTTGATCAGCCGATAGTGCGTAACCGCCTCCTTGCCCGTGGGGCTGACCGCCATTTTCTGGCGCTGCTTGGAGTGCCTTGCCATCGGTTCGTCGACACAGCCACCGCCCGTCATGACCCCGATAGCCACCGCTTCATACTCACGTCCCATCGCTCGCTCTTGCAACTGCGCGACCAGATCAGTCTGCGCCTCCAGTGTCTTGGCCACCACCATCAAACCGGTCGTCTCTTTATCCAGTCGATGCACGATGCCCGCGCGCGGCACCCCACTAACACAGGGGCAATGATGCAACAGCGCATTCAACAGCGTGCCATCATGGTGACCCGCTCCGGGATGAACGACCAACCCCGTGGGTTTATTGAGTATCAAAATATGATCATCTTCGTAGACGATATCAAGTTCGATCGCTTCGGGCTGCCAGCGTTCCTCCTGCTGCACGGCAGCCTGTACTAGAATCTGCTCGCCGCCGATCACTTTTTCGCGGGCGCGCAACTGCTTGCCGTCGACCAGCAGCTCGCCATTTTTAATCCAGGTCTGCAGCCGTGAGCGCGAATGTTCGGGGAACAACTGTGCCACGACTTGGTCGAGGCGGAGCCCACCCATAGGGTCGGGCACTATAGCTTGGAGGTGAATCGTTTGGGTCATGAAAGTCCTGCTCGGGTCATCGTCTCAACCAGACACGCTAAACCAGGCACCAAGGGTGTTGGGTTTAAAGGTCTGCTGTGGTTAAATAATCGCCCCAGTATAACCGAATCTTGCGCTCAATCGCACTCGGACGGGTTTATCGATGCGGCATCTTGCTGACATCCAACATCTACTCTTGAGATCTGGACGATGAAGCATCTCGTCAAGCTAACGCTTGCTCTAACCTTTACCAGCTTTCTCAGTGGCTGCGCCCTTTTTAGCGGCGATGCTACGGAAGCCGATATCCCTGAAACTCAACTTTGGAATGAGGCCAAATCATTTCTCACTGACAGCAATTTTGAGCTGGCCGGACAAAAGCTGGAGGCCCTGGAATCACGCTACCCCTTCGGCCGCTTTTCCGAGCAGGCACAGCTGGAACTCATCTATGCCTACCACAAGCAGGGCAAATCGGGTGAAGCCATCGCGGCTGCCGACCGTTTTATCCGTCTCCACCCCAAGCATGAAAACATCGATTACGCCTACTACCTGCGTGGACTGACGCGTTTTCTTGCAGACCAAAGTATCGTCAATCGCTTTCTGCCTACCGATATGTCGATGCGTGACTCGGGCGCGGCCAAAGAATCCTTTGATGACTTTGCCATCCTGCTGGAGCGTTACCCCAGCAGCCAGCACGCTCCTGATGCGCGTAAGCGGATGATCTTTTTGCGTAATCAACTGGCTCTGTACGAGATCCATGTCGCCCGCTACTACCTCAAACGCGGCGCCTTCGTCGCGGCAACCAATCGCGGCCGCTACGTGCTCGAAAACTTTGCCCAGACCACCTCCATTGCCGATGCCCTGGCGGTAATGGTCCGCGGCTATACCGAACTGGGACTCAGTGACCTGTCCGCCAACTCACAGATCGTGCTAGAACAAAACTATCCTGATTACCCCGGTCTGGTGTTGGACTAATCACTCGACCCTCAACTCTGGAATAGACGATGGATCGCCACGCTATTATCGATGCGATGAGAGTACTGCCGGAGATCGATCCGCAGTTTGAAATTGAGCGTCGTATCGCCTTTATCAAGGCCCGACTCCAGCAATCCGGATTACAACATCTCGTACTGGGCATCAGCGGGGGCGTCGATTCCTCCACCTGTGGTCGTCTGGCGCAGCTGGCTGTCGAGCAGCTTAACTCTGAAACCAACAGCTTTGAAACCAACAGCCTTGAAACCGACGACCTTGAAACCAGCAGCGTCCCCTACCGTTTTATCGCGGTTCGGCTACCCTATGGTATTCAAGCCGACGAAGCCGATGCCCAACAGGCGCTGGCCTTTATCCGCCCCAGCGACAGCATCACCATCAATATTAAACCGGGTGTCGACGGCCTGCAGCAAGCCACTCTGACTGGCTTGCAGCCGCAACGACTGCTCCAGACGACGAACGCGGGCATCGACTTCGCCAAAGGCAATGTGAAGGCACGCGCCCGCATGGTCGCCCAGTATCAGGTTGCGGGGCTGGTCGGCGGGCTGGTGCTGGGCACCGATCACTCGGCTGAGAACATCACCGGCTTCTTTACCAAATTCGGCGATGGTGCCTGCGATCTTGCGCCGCTGTTCGGTCTCAGTAAGCGCCAGGTGCGCTTATTGGCATCGACCCTGGGCGCACCTGATAATCTGACCCAGAAAACGCCCACCGCCGATCTGGAGTGCCTGGAGCCTCTAAAAACCGATGAGCAGGCGCTGGGAGTGAGTTACGAGGCTATCGATGATTTTCTTGAAGGCCGGCCGGTCAGTGTCTCGCTCGAGGAGAAGATCACCAGGATCTACCTGAACAGCCAGCATAAACGCCAGCCGATACCGACTATTTACGACTAGGTAATGGCCACTGATAGGGGCTGGAATCAAGCTGCGGTGTGCGTTCGAGCATCAGATCTGCCACCAGCCGGCAGGACGCCGGTGCCAGCACCAGGCCATTACGGAAGTGCCCGGCGTTCAGAAAGAGATTGTCGAACCCCTCTACCGGACCTATATAGGGTACCCCGTCCGGTGACCCGGGCCGCAACCCGGCCCACTGTGCCTCGACCTGAGACTCTTGCAGAGCCGGCAGCAGGGCGACGGCCGATTGATACAGGGAGTCATACGCCGATTCAGTCACCCGCTTATCAAACCCCTGGTATTCCAGGGTACTCCCGACCAGAATCCGGCCATCGGCACGCGGAATCAGATAACGCCCGCCGCTGAGCACCACCCGATCCAGCAGCGGCCCCCGGCCCCTGTAGGCTTCGGTATTAAAGAGCAACATCTGCCCCTTCACCGGCGCCACCGCCAGCTGCAGATCAAGTTGCTGCATCAGCGCACCACTCCAGGCACCGGCCGCGATCAAAAACTGTCCGCCGGCAAAACGGCCCGCGCTCGAGTCCACCGCCTGCAGCCGCCCCTTGGACGTGACAAAGCCATAAACCTCGGCATCCGTGACCAACCTGACCGCCGGATTCAACTCCAGCGAGCGCCGCAGCGCCTGCCCCAGGCGCGGGTTACGGATACTGGCGACCTCAGGCATCCACAGGCCCCGGGGTTGCTCAAACTGAATATGGGGTTCCAGTGCCTGGACCTCCCTGGCCGCGATCTGCGTTAACGACTGCCCGTGCTCGAATGCCCAGCGCAGGGCCTCGGCCTCATCCTCGACGCCAAGCATCAGCAAACCCCTGGTGCGCAGCTCCGGACTGATCCCCGTCTCTCGCTCCAGCGTGTCCGCCAGGATCGCATAATGTCCCTGGGACCAGCTTGCCAGTTGCGTTACGGCATCTAAATAGCGCCAGGGGTACAGCGGTGAGACGATCCCCCCACCTGCCCAGGAGGCTTCCTGGGCAGGCGCACCCCGCTCCAATAGAGTGACTCTCTGACCGGCAGCTGCCAGCTCCCGAGCCGCCATCAACCCCATAACTCCGGCTCCTATAATCACAACATCCGTTTGCGGCTGAACCGTCATCTCGCACTCCTTAAGGCTATTTTTTGGTGAAAAAGGGGAGCATACCTTAACAGGTTCCTGGCAGGAGATGGACGCAGGCAGAGATTGCACCCGACCCTTAGCGATTCAAAGCACGAGAGTATAATGGCAGGGGGTTGCAGCGGTCCGCAGCCGTCCTGAATGCGGCAACACTAGCTTTCGCTGCAGTCCGGTATCACCATTAGCATGACCGACACAAAAGGTGCCATTCAAAGACCCCAATGCGCCGGAAGCATCGTACGCAATAAAGTCGCCGCGATTCCACATCAGCCGCTGCCTGAGGCCCAGAGGTTCAAACACCTGCAGCAGCAGATCCCCCTGAGTGGCATCCAGCTGTCGATCATTATCCTGATCAACAAACACCAGCCAGCCCTGATTCCAGGATATTTTTCCCGTTGCCCCGCTGCCAGCGCACTCACCCAGGATGAGTGCCTGGCGACAGAGAAGCACCCGCTGGCCCCGGTTAATCGCCTCGGATCGCGCCCACATGAGCGAGGTCCGCAGGGTTGTCGCCAGGGTGTCGACCTGATTACTGGCCACCAGAGACTGAAAACCGCTGACTCCCAGGGTACTCAGGGTGGTTGCGATCCCCAAGACAATGACTAATTCAGTCAGCGTAAATCCGCGCTGCGAAGCCGAAAACGACACCCCAGGGTGCCGTCGAACGAGCGTCCTGCTCATGGTCTTGCTCCTGTCTAATCCGTGACAGACTATTGATTAACAACAGAGTAAGTATAGGCGCCCTTGCTACCATTGCCTCAACGATTGCCTCGTCGACTGCAAAGGATATCAATTAAGGCCAACAGGAAGTTCCCGCACCGCTCTTACCGCGCACACCGGTATGAGCCAGGGTCAGGGTACCGCAGCTATCGCCACTCTGGTCATTTTTGGGCGTTGCTGTCAGCGTAAATGAGGTTGCACTCAGGGAGGCGATATCCAGATCATAAAACTTATCGTCTCCATCCAGGGGGGCCTCAGCGGGGAATATTGTGGGCGCCCCGGTGGCCTTGGCACAGCTGCCCACATCGGTCGTTGCCGCGCCACAATAGCTGCTGTTGACCGTAAAGTGCCGCTCCATCGCCCCGGCAAAGGAGACCAGCGCACCCATGCCATCGGCGCGACGCGAGTTCTCCACATACTGCATATAGGAGGGGTAGGCGATAGCGGTAAGAATGCCGATAATCGCCACCACCACCATCAATTCGATCAGGGAAAATCCCCGCTGAGCGTTTATCTGGACATTCATCCACAGCCTCATCCACACCTCCATTAAGACGCCTTAGCGTTACTGTAACTGCAGCCAGGATTGGCGGCCACCGCTAGAACTTTTCGATTCCTTAACACTCTCGATATTACCACTGGAACCCCCCAGCACCTTCACCTCTTGAGTACTATTTTCAAGGATCGCCGGGGTATCAAAGATCCCGAGATCGGCTTTTTGCAGCCCGGATACCGATATCAGCGGCGTACCGCCGGACAGGGGATCGGGAACCTTATCCGCATCGGTAAACAGCCCGTCATCATTCAAGTCGAAGGGAGTCTCTCCGAGCCTCTCTCCTGTCACCGCGTTGATCTCCATCAACCAGCTGTTGCCCCCGAAACTGCAGGGATCGGCCGAGGGGATCAGCGTGGTAAAGATAAGCCGATCGTCACGCAGAATGGCTTGATTGACCACCCGTTCACCCACGGCTGCAGTGGTGCCTGTTGCCGAATCATATAGCCCCAGATCCATATACCAGCCCTTTTTACTCGGATAATGGACGGCATGATTACTGGTCAGGCGCACCTTAAAACCGCTAAACGTCGTGCTGTCTTCGGCATCAATAGTCTGGGCTACCAGCCTCCCTCGATCCACCCTGGAGCCGCTTACATCTCTAAAGTCATCACGAATCCCATAGAATGTCTGGATCTGGGGTGAAGCCACACCGGCATCGCCGACCTCAAAATACTGACCCGTACCGAAATAAATCATCAGCCCGCCATCCGGGTGTACCCCCGCCTCGGGCTGGGCGGTAATCGGCTGCATCACTGCGGGAGACGCGGCATCCTCGACGACAAAGAGGGAGTCAGAGCCGAAGGCCGAGTTCAGCGTCAAGGCCCCGCTGCTTACACCCAGATTCACCTTCCACAGATTGCCTTTCAGATCGCCAGCATAGATGATATCGGCGGTCAGATCACGGTCATGATCTGCCACCAAGGGACTGCTCAAGCCATTACCACCCGAGGCGTCCAACTCGATGGAGTAAACCTGGGTACGATCATCAAGCCGAACCAGATAGAGCATAGCCTTACCCAGAGCGCTGCCATAGCCGTTACCAAAGACCGCATAAAAATGACCATCGGGCATCCTCGCGATCGAAACTTCGCCTAACTGGACGCCAAGATCGCTAAAACCACTCTGCGTACTATCCAGATCCCAGAGCACATCCGTGGCGGAGATGCCGGAGGGATCGGTAATATCCAGCGCGAAAACACCCTTACCTCCCGCGCCAGTCGTTCCCACCAGCACGGTGCGCCAACTATCATCGGAACCACTGGAATCGGTATCCAGGTAAGCATCGCCAAATACCGGAGAGCCATCCACATAATAGCGATGCGTATAGCTCGGGTCGGTCAACGCACCCAGCGCGCCGAACACCGCATTGGGAATATAGGAAAACTGCTCCGTTCCGGTAGCGGTACCGCTGCTGGCATCATAAGAAAACGAGAAACCGTGCAACATGCCGTCGTTACCCCCCACATAAAGCATGCCCGGACGATTCAGATAGGCGCTGCTCTGCCGGAAGACCCCATACTCCGCACCCTCGTCTCCGGTCAGCCTGCCATAACTAAAATTCTGATTCTTCACAAAAAGCGGATCTGAGTTGATGATATCCCCTAGGGGCACATGCCCTGCGGTCGCTGTTCTCGAACGCAAGGTGCCCCCGGGGAGCGCATTAGTGACATCGCCACGCAGGTAGTCGATCTGATCAGAGGTCAGAGGTGATGGTGAGGCCGTACTGGCCACCACCGCATTAATTAGCGCGGCGTTGCCGGTATTAAAGGAGATACCTGCAGCCGCCACAGGATCCCAGGCCAGCACGTTACGGGTGACGCTGGATACCGGCATATTAGCGGCGGCATTCCAGACCACCGGCCCCAGAAAACCGCTAGCGTTGATCGGCATCGCATTCACCTGGCCGCTCCAGTCTACGCTGTTAAACAGGGCCTGAAAGGCGATCGTCGAGGTCCTAAACCGGGTTGAACTGGTGGTGACCGCCGAGGCCGAGCCGAGCTTGGCCTGGATATCACTGATGGTTGTTTTCAATGAGGTTAACAGCTCACTGGCGTTGCTGGCCTGCAGAAACAGTCCGCCCCCCTGGTACGCAGCTTCCTGCATCAGGGGGTCCTTGATCACCTGGTCATCGGCAAAGCCGATGGTATAGGTGGACAGATTATTGATCACCTCATTACCATCAACATCATCGATATCCGGCCTTAGATCTATTTCGTACAGCGCCTGGGCTACGTCATCAAGGTAGTCACTACCGTTGCTTTCATAGGTACGCGCCGACTTACGATCGTCGACACAGCCACTGCAATCACCATCATAATCCCGCAATCCGGTGCCTACGGTGAGATCCTGATCATCCTGAGAGCGGCCATCTGTCAGTAGGATAACGAAGTTTTTCTGACAGGAGTGGCAGATCGGCGACTGGTACGCTCCAGGAGAGCGATTAAACAGCGTACCTTCATCGATCAGATTATGGGTCGTTCCCGGATGTAGAACGATGCTGCCATCATACTGGCCATTGACGGTACAGCTGGGGCTGGACTGATGTCCCGGGTTAACCCCCCCGGTGGTGCCTACAAAATAGCGCCCGATCTCGTGTAAGGCTTCCGCCAGAGGGGTAGAACCGGTTGGCGTCAGTGCGCCAATGACGGTTTTCAATGCCGTTTTGGCCACCTCCGTATCTGCATTGCTGACACTGATCTTGATATCCGCGCCGGCGCCACCAGCATCGTAAGTGGCCAGGCCGATACGGGCATTGTCGAGCGAATCGACCAGCGAGGCCGCGGCGACCCGGGCGATATCCATCCGTCTGAGAGTTCCGGGTTTGATTCGGATCGTCCCCGCCCCCCAGTCGGGCGACATACCCGTCGCCCCATAGTTAGCGCCATCCACATCAGAGCCGAAATACCAGTTCAGATAGTGGCCGGAATACTCGGCAGGCAGATAGTCTCCGGGTGAAGACCCATCGGTGGCATATAATCGTGCCCAGTAGGTCGCATCAGGGTCAAAACAACGCCCGGAAGCACCCGTATTAACCCAGTAAATATCCGCACCATTGTTAAAAAACGGGATGCCATTGGTATCGATACGTATATCAATTTTCTGGGTCGTTGGCAGACGCAAAGCCGGCGGACAGGCATAGCTGACCGTTGCATCATAGGGCGATTCCGGCACGATATTGCTCATCGATCCAGAATTATCGATCAGCAGCATGATATTGGGTTTGGCCGAAGAGGTCAGAAACAGCGGGGACTGGGAAACAGTCCCTGCTGTTGCCGCCGTAAAGGCCTGTGCCGCGAACACCAGGCTCAGCCAGAACGTATGATTCATTAGCATTTTCATAGGCCTATGAGTCAGCGGCGCACTAATTTTTATACACTGTCTGCAGCACGACGACTGCGGTATCGCTACTGCCTACGGCCCGGGCGGTAATGCGGTAATAGCCCCCGCTGGTAGCGCTTGGCTGGCCAGCCTCCACACTGGCAGGAGAAATACCCGATTCCAGCGCTTCGATAATATAGACAGGGGCTGCAGCCACTCCCGCCAAGGTGCCACCGTAGTGGCGTACCAAGGAGCTACTCGCCCAAGAGGCCGCGTTAGTCGTCCAGGCCTCCGTCAGCGGCGGGTAGAGGCCGCCGCTGCCATCAAAGGCATCTGGATCCATCCCGGGAATCGCGTGTTCAGCCTCACGCAGTGCCGATTCGGCAGCCTGAAAGGCGACCGTGCGGCTTTTAATATTCCCTGCCATCTTCTCCTCCATCGAGGCATCTCGGACACTGCCCAACCCCAGCAGGGTGATCACCAGCAACACGATCATGCTGATAATCAGGGCGATCCCTTGCTGCTTCTGCTTAGCGTGACTCATCACTCCAACCGGTTCCTGATGGCGACTGTAGAGGTAAAAGACTTGCGAAGGCGCCGGTCAAGATTAACCCTCGATTCACCGTAGTAGACGATCGCCTGAGGCTTATCGAGCATATTATCGCGCAGGCTGCGGATCAGCAGATGAAGCTGCACACTGACCACCGCACCCATATCGGCAACCTGATCGGCGGGTACAAAATAGTTGGGTGTCTTATTACCCGAACTATCTACCCCGTAGAGAATCTGAACGTTCTCCACCCCCTCGAGTAGCTCGTCTCCCCCGGTATCCCAGGCATCGGCAGCCGCTCCCCTGACCAGAGCAGGTTCGCCGCTGACGCCTGTGCGTAGCCAGTAGCGGGTCGATGCGGAGCGATAGATGTCATAGCCGTCTTTACCGGGAATCCCGAGGCCGCCGGGGGTCCCATGATGAACCACCTTGTCTGAGGAGTTGACATTCTTGTCGATGACGAAGGAAGCCCCGTAACTGCAATCGGAGATAATCAACGCATCACCCAGCTCAAAGCCCCTGGTCGAATCCATCTGAACAATCGCCGAGAAAGGGCTGGGCACCTTTACTTTAATCCCGGTCGGAAGGGCTCTTCGCAATAGAAAACCATCGGCTAACGGGCCTAATGCCGGTGCATAACCCGAGGTCCCTGCTGCCACTGCATCGAAGCCCTCAATACCCCTGCCTACGTCGTTACCGGCATGATCGACGATGCTGGAGCCCTCACTCATACAGCCCCAGTAATCGGCCTGGCGAATATCCCTGGTCAAAAAACCGATCGCGAAGCGACCATTCTCCTGAATACGGGAGAGTTCCTGCTGGAATTCATAGACCCGCTTAGCACCCACAAAGATCTGCAGCACCGCCGTGGTCACGAACAGCCCCAGAAACAGCGCCACCATCAACTCCACCATATTGAAACCAGCTTGCTTTCGATCTGCTGACGGGCGGTTAAAAGAGATCCTCATAATCCAAAGCTAAAAGAAAAACTAGGATCTTTAGCATCAAGGGTGCCGTTTCGATCATCATCCCAACTGAGGGTAAGGGTCTGAATGCCTCCACTCGCGACCAACACCCCTGAACCCGAGGGCAGCAGCTCCGTCAACCGAGTGCGCCACTCGAAGACATCCCGCTCGGCAATCTTTTTGGCACTGCAGCCGCCGACAATCGGACCACTGTAGTTAACGCATTCACCCGCATGTTCCAGACCGTCGGGGAGGGCCGTTATATATTCTGTCATACCGGCGGGATTGCCACGCATCCTGTCGGCCAGATCGTAAGCCAGAATAGTGGCCTGACTACGATGATAGGCACTCAGGTTGCTCTTGAGTGCCAGATTCTCCATGCCGACAAGCCCCAGAACGCCCAGCGCCAGGACCAGCACCGCGACAAGAATCTCGATCAGGGTAAAGCCCTGCTCTGAAGGGGAAGACGGATACTCGGGATCGGCTGGCGGATGCCACCCTGCAGACTTAATCAAACCGTCCCCACCGGCCACCGCCGCAATCGCGAGTGCTCTCAGCGGCTCTATCGGCGGCTTTATCGGGGTGAAACCTAGAGTCCGTGCTAAGAGCACCTGAAAGCGATGCCCGGGCGTTATCTCGATCGTTATACAGATTCATCCTTGAATCCTGTATGAGGCTGACCTCAATGTGTTCGCGGTGCCAACAGGGCTAACAGGGCTAACAGGGCTAACAGATCAATGTAATGAACATGATAAGAGTAGACCAGAAATAGGCAGCGGGGAGAATCTCCTGGCTACGGAGTGATCCGTATCCAGAAATTGTGATCTATATACGCTCGACTGCGGTGATCTCCACATCGAAATAGAGCATCTTGCCCGCCAGCGGATGATTGAAGTCGACCATGACCCTATCGCCGTCGATCGACTCCACGATGCCTGGTAATCCACCCTGAGAGGGATCGGAAAAACTGATCATCAGACCTGGTTCGAGATCGATATCTTTAAAATCGGTTACCGCATAACGTTGTATATTATTAGGATTGCGCATCCCAAAGCCCTGCTCGGGGGCGATTCGGACCCGGGTCTTGTCCCCCGCGGCTAGCCCCAGCAGCGCCTGTTCGAAACCCGGCAGCAGGTTACCATCGCCGTATTCGAACGTCGCCGGTGACTTTTCGCGGGTGCTGTCCACCAGCTCGCCACTTTCCAGCTCTATGGTGAAATGCAGACTCACGCGCGCACCCTGGCCAACGACCACCTTTGTCATAAACACTCCTGAAGGCAATAGTCTGCCGCGTTAATTTAAGATCAAGCCTTACGGCTGGTGACGAAACTTTCCCATAGCAACAGCAGCGCGCCGACGGTAATCGCAGCATCGGCAATATTGAAGGCGGGATAATAATACTGCTGCCAATGCAGGGAGATAAAATCGACCACATGCCCCAACAGCACACGATCGATCAGGTTGCCGACAGCGCCACCCAGGATCAGTACCAGCGCGATACTGAGCAGCCGTTCGGACCGGGATATTTTACTCAGCCAATGCAGCAGGTAGCCGCCTACGGCGAGCGCTATCAGGCTGAAGAACCAGCGCTGCCAGCCGTCCTGACCCGCCAGAAAACTAAAGGCGGCGCCCTTGTTGAACAGCAAAGTCAGGTCGAACACTGGCAGCACGGTAACCGGCTGCGCGAAGGCAAGCAGCGCCAGGGCCAGCTGCTTGCTGGCCTGATCCAGGACTACCACCAGCAGCGCCAGCCATAACCAGGCCAGGCCGCTGTGCTTAACCTTGAGCATGTTAACGTTGGGCATGGCCATCTGAGCTACGCGTAAGCGCGCCGCTCTCCCTCACCGGCCACGTTGTCGACACAACGACTGCACAGCTCAGGATGTTCGGCATGGCTGCCCACATCCTCGCGCAGGTGCCAGCAACGCACACATTTTACCTTTTCACTGACGCTGATCTTAAGCTTCAGAGTCGGCAATTCAGTATCGACCGCAGCGTCTGCATTTTCTAACAGCTTGAGCTGCGCACCCGAGGTGATCAACACGAAGCGCAGCTCATCCCCCAACCGCTCCAGCAACGCCTTCAGATCGGCATCACAGTAGAGAATTACCTCGGTCGCCAGGCCGGACTTCACCCCGGCCGACTTACGCTGATTTTCCAGCTCTTTGTTGACGGCGGTCTTAACAGTGACCACCTGCTGCCAGAAATCACGACCGAACTCATCGTCTTCTGTCAGTTCAAACAGCCCCTGATACCAGGTTTCAAGATGGACAGACTCGCTACGCTCCCCTGGAAGACTGTGCCAGATCTCGTCGGCGGTAAAGCTGGTGATCGGCGCTATCCAGCGGGCCAGGGCTTCGGCCACGTGGTAGAGCGCCGTCTGGCAGGAACGGCGTGCCAGGGAATCGGGCTGAGTGGTGTACTGCCGATCCTTGATAATGTCGAGATAGAAGCCGCCCAGATCCTGGGAGCAGAAGTGGTGCACTTTCTGATACACGCTGTGGAGCTGGTAGAGGTTATAAGCACTCTGAATCTCTTGCTGTAGCTGGGCGGCACGATCCACCACCCAGCGGTCCAGCGCCAGCATATCGGCGTCAGCCACGAGGTGCTGCAGCGGATCGAAACCGGTCAGATTGGACAGCAGGAAACGGCTGGTATTGCGGATACGCCGATAGGCATCGGAGGTCCGTTTGAGGATCTCATCGGACACCGTCATCTCGCCGCTAAAATCGGTGGAGGCGACCCACAAGCGCAGGACATCGGCACCGTACTGGTTCATCACCTTCTGCGGCGAGACCACGTTGCCGACCGACTTGGACATCTTGCGGCCATCTTTATCGACGGTAAAGCCATGGGTCAGCACCTGTTTGTAAGGCGCGACACCGCGAATCGCGATCGAGGTCTTCAGCGAGGACTGGAACCAGCCCCGATGCTGATCGGACCCTTCCAGATAGAGATCGGCCGGGAACTGCAGCTCATCGCGCTGATCTAGGACCGAATAATGGGTCACACCGGAGTCGAACCAGACATCTAGGGTATCATTGACCTTGGAGTACTGATCGGCCTCAGCCCCCAGCAGCTCGCCCGTCTCCATCTCAAACCAGGCATCGATGCCGCCCTGCTCGACCCGCAGGGCAACCTCTTCGATCAGGCGTGCGGTGTCCGGATGCAGCTGCTGAGTCTCTTTGTTGATAAACAGGGTGATCGGCACCCCCCAGGTACGCTGACGCGACACACACCAGTCAGGGCTCTGCTCCAGCATCGACTCGATGCGGTTCTGACCCCAGCTAGGAAACCACTGCACTCCCTTGACCGCGGCCAGGGCTTTCTCTTTGAGGCCCTGCTCGTCCATGCTGATAAACCACTGCGGCGTGGCACGGTAGATCAGCGGCGTCTTGGTACGCCAGCAATGGGGGTAGCTGTGCTCAAACTTGACCACCTTGATCAGACGCCCCTCTTCCCGCAGCAGTGCGACGATATCATCGTCGACCTTGTAGACATGTTGACCGGCGAAGCGTCCCGCTGCAGAGACATAGATGCCGTGGCCATCGACCAGATTGAGGGTATCTATTGCATATTGCTGGCCGACCACGAAGTCTTCGACGCCGTGATCGGGTGCGGTATGGACCGCCCCGGTGCCCGCTTCCGTGGTGACGTGCTCGCCCAGAATCACCGGCACCTGCTTATCGACGAAGGGGTGCTGCAGTAACTGATGCTCGAGTGCCTGGCCCTTACAGCGACCCAGGACAAGGTGACTCTCGACCCCGTAACGCTCCAAAGCCGCCTCCACCAGTGCCTCGGCCAACAGGATACGTTCGGCCCCGGCTCCAAAATCAGCCTGCACCAGCACATAGTCCAGCTCGGCATGCAAAGAGACGGCCTGGTTCGCCGGCAGCGTCCAAGGGGTGGTCGTCCAGATCACTACATTCACAGGCCCCTCACCGCTCTCCTTCACACCATCAATAGCATCGAAGGCCGCCAGGAAGCCGGCTTCATCGATCGGCGCAAAACGGACATCGATCGCGGTGGAGATCTTGTCCTGATATTCGACTTC
The DNA here is from genome assembly GCA_047633175.1 of Motiliproteus sp. Classification (GTDB taxonomy): domain Bacteria; phylum Pseudomonadota; class Gammaproteobacteria; order Pseudomonadales; family Balneatricaceae; genus Motiliproteus. The sequence continues at coordinate 72,962 of JBLIEQ010000002.1, forward strand.
GGCCTCAGCCAGCGCAGAGGCACCGACGACACTCCAGTAAACCGGCTTATAGCCTTTGACCAGATGACCGTTGTCGACGATCTTACCCAGGGCGCGAATAATATTGGCTTCGGTCTTGAATTCCATGGTCAGGTAGGGCCTATCCCACTGCCCTAGGACGCCCAAACGGATAAAGTCTTTTTTCTGCCCTTCGACCTGTTTCGCGGCGTAGCTGCGACATTCCTGACGGAACTCTTTAAAGGTTTTTTTGGTGCCCGCCTTACCGATCTTGGTCTCGACCTTATGCTCGATCGGCAGGCCATGGCAGTCCCAACCGGGGATATAGGGGGCATCGAAACCGCTCAGGGTCTTGGACCTGACGATAATATCCTTGAGGATCTTATTGACCGCATGACCGATATGAATATCGCCATTGGCGTAGGGAGGGCCATCATGAAGAATAAATTTTTCGCGTCCCTGACTGACTTCACGTATCCGCTGGTACAACCCGATGTTGTCCCATTCACGCAGCATCTCAGGCTCGCGCTGAGCCAGGTTGCCACGCATCGGAAAATCGGTTTCAGGTAGATTGAGCGTATGTTTATAGTCAGTCATGGTGAATCTTCACTTGTCGCTAACGTTAGGCCTGGGCATTTGGGTGACTGTTACGCCACTGCCGGGCAAATTTAATATCATTATGAATTTGTTGCTGCAATACATTGATATCAGAGAACTTCATCTCGGGCCGAATGGCTGCCAGGAATTCGACCCTCAGCCGCTCACCGTAGAGTGTGCCGTCATAATCCAACAGATGCACCTCCAGCAGCGGGAATTCACCGTTGACCGTTGGCCGCACCCCTACATTGGCCACACCCGCATGGCGCTGCCCATCTTCAGTCACGGCATCCACGATGTACACCCCATCGAACGCCAGCCGTTTACGTTGCAATGAGATATTGGCCGTCGGTACGCCCAGCTGCCGCCCTAACTTGCGCCCGTGGATCACCTTGCCAGTGACTCTGTAGGGGCGCCCCAGCAGGCGACTCGCCAGCACAAAATCGTGCTCGGCCAGCACCTGTCGCACTCTGCTGCTGCTGACCCGCTCGCCATCGATCAGGTGGGTGCGGGTGTTAACCACGGTGAAATCATGATCACCACCGTAGCGCTGCAACAGCTCAAAGTCACCGGCGCGATCACAGCCGAAGCGGAAATCGTCACCGACCACAAAATACTTCACCGCCAAGCCACTCAGCAGCAAACGGTCGATAAACTGCTCGGCGGTCAACGCCCGCAGCTGCTGGTTGAAATGCAAACAAAACACCCGATCGATGCCATGCTCGCGAATAAGCTCCAGCTTGTCCCTAAACCGGGTTAGCCGCGGTGGTGCCACCGCGCCCTCAAAAAACTCGCGCGGCTGAGGCTCGAACACGATCGCCACCGAGGGTAACCCCAACGCCCGCGCCTTCTCACCCACCTGCGCCAGGACCTGGTGATGCCCCAGATGCACGCCATCGAAGTTGCCAATGGTCGCCACGCAGCCTCGATGCTGATCGCGAAGATTGTGAAAACCCCTGATTAACTCCATAACCACAACACCAGCCGTGAATCCAACGCGGCAGTATACAACAGCTGCCGCGACCAGAACACCGCGCCCTGGAAGCGGGCCGTTACTTAATTAGTGTCGCAGGTGCCTGAGCCGGACACCGGCAAGCCCCAGCACCAGGATATAAATCGCGCCTCCCAGCGCGCAACTCAGCGCCATTGCCACGGCCCTGCCCCAGACGTCCCAACTTTGCCACTGCGATAGCTCAGGCACATAGAGATATAACAACAGCCCCATCGCCACATTCGCACTGACCAGCTGCAGTCCGAATCGCAACCCACCCGGCTGCCAACGCATCACCCCGTCCCGCAGCAACCCACGCATCAGTAATCCGGCATTCAAAAACGCGGCCAGCGATGTCGCCAGCGCCAGACCGGCATGCGCCAGAGGCACGATCAGCGCAAGATTGAGCAGCATATTCACGCCCATCGCCCAGATGCCGATCTTAACCGGGGTCTTGGTGTCCTGGCGGGAGTAGTAACCCGGCGCCAGCACCTTGATCAGCATAAACGCTAGCAGCCCCAAGCTATAGGCCCGCAGGCTGTAACTGGCCTGAGTCACATCACCGGCCGTCATCGCGCCGTACTGGAACAGGGTGACCAACAACGGACCCGACAGCAGCCAGAGCGCCAACGCCGCCGGGATGCCGATCAGCAACACCATACGCACGGCCCAATCGAGCATGGCGGCGAAGGCCTCGGGGGATTTTTCGGTATGCTTACGCGACAGCAGTGGCAGAATCACCGTCGCGATGGCGATCCCGAAAATCCCTAACGGCAACTCTACCAGGCGGTCGGAAAAATACAGCCAGGAGACACTCCCGGTCTGCAGCAGCGACGCCAGCACCGTATCGAGCATCAGGTTGATCTGACTAACCGACACCCCGAACAGCGCCGGAATCATCAACGTGATGATCTTGCTCACCCCCGGATGTTTAAAATCAACCCTGGGGCGGGGCAGCAGATGCACCCTGGCCAGAAACGGCAGCTGCAGCAGCAGCTGGGTCACACCCGCGATCAGCACCCCCCAGGCCAGCGCCATCACCGGTCTGTCCAGCAGCGGCTGGAGCCAGAATACCGAGCCGATCAGGGACAGGTTCAGCAGCACCGGCGTAAAGGCGGGGATCGCAAAACGGTCGTAGCTATTGAGGATAGAACCCGAAAAGGCGGTCAGCGAGATCAACAACAGATAAGGAAAGGTCAGCCGCAGCATCTCGACCGTAAGCTGGTATTGGGCCGTATCATTAAGATAAAATCCCGGCGCGAACGCCATCGCTAGCAGTGGCGCACCCAGAATAGCCACCCCGGTAATCAGGCTCAACACCAGCCCCAGAGAACCCGCTACGCGATCGACCAGCTGCTTGACCTCCGCCAGGCTGCCCTGAGAACGGTATTGCGACAGTACCGGCACAAAGGCCTGAGCAAAAGCCCCCTCGGCAAACAGGCGGCGCAAAAAGTTGGGAATCTTAAAGGCCACGAAGAAGGCATCGGCGCTGGCACCCGCGCCAAAACTGTGGGCGATGACCATATCCCGCAACAATCCCATGACCCGCGACAGTAGCGTCATCAACCCGACCAGGGAGCTGGAGCCTAATACCGAGCGTTCTTTTCCTTCCTGCTGCTTTGCCACCTGACACCTCTCTACAAAATCGGCTCTAAAAATACAAAAAAGTTTGACATTTGGCCAGCAAATATGAATAATCCCGCCTCTTATTTTTTACCGCCAAGTGTTATTCGTATTATTGAGGAGCCAGTCGTGGCAAATACCGCAGGATCTAAAAAACGTGCACGCCAGGCTGAAACGCGTCGCAACCAAAACGCTAGTTTGCGCTCCATGGCACGCACCTATCTGAAAAGAGTCATCTCTGCCATTGCAGCGGGTGACAAAGAAACGGCGCAAGCCGCATATGCTACAGCAATGCCTATCATGGACGGCGCTGCCAGCAAGGGCATCTTTCACAAGAACAAGGTTTCTCGTCACAAGAGCCGCCTGAATGCCCAAATCAAAGCACTGTAATTCGTTACTGCGCTAAAAAAAACCGGCTTCGGCCGGTTTTTTTGTGTCTATGGATCACAGCCTAGCCCAGCACCAGATTATCCCGATGCACCAACTCAGCCTCGCCAGCATAGCCCAGAATCTGCTGGATCAAACCACTTGACTGACCGATGATACGCCTGGCCTCATCGGCACTGTAATTCACCAGCCCCCGCGCAATAACCGCGCCTTGCTCATCGACGCAGACGACCATCTCACCTCGGGAAAAATCACCCCTGACCGCCCTGACCCCCACCGGCAGCAGACTACGCCCTGACTCCGCCAAAACCCTCACTGCACCCGGATCTAGCACTAGCGTACCTCGGGCCTGCAGATGCCCTGCCAGCCACTGCTTACGCGCTGCCTGCGGCTCACACTCGGGCGTTAACAGGGTACCCAGCGACTCTCCAGCCCGCAGTCGCAACAGCACCTCAGGTTCACGCCCACCAACGATAACAGTGGTCGCTCCCGAACGTGCCGCCAGGCGCGCCGCACGCAGCTTAGTCTGCATGCCTCCACGCCCCAGCGCACCGCCACCGGCACCCGCCATCGCATCAAGTCGCCGGTCATCTGCTCGCGCCTGCCCGATCAATGCGGCCTGCGGATCTTTGCGCGGATCAGCATCAAACAACCCCTGCTGATCGGTCAACAGGATCAGCGCATCCGCCACCATCAGATTGGCCACCAGCGCGCCCAGGGTATCGTTATCACCAAAGCGGATCTCGTCGGTCGCAACGGTATCATTCTCGTTGACGACCGGCACCACGCCCCACTCCACCAGAGCACCCAGGGTGCCTCTGGCATTGAGGTAGCGTTTACGGTTGGAGAGATCGTCGTGAGTCAGAAGGATCTGAGCCGTATGCAGACCATGGCGCTTAAATCCGGTCTCGTAGGTCTGCACCAGTCCCATCTGACCCACCGCTGCCGCAGCCTGTAACTGATGCAACTGATGCGGACGCTCAGACATCCCTAGCCGCTGCATGCCGGCGGCGACCGACCCAGAGGAGACCAGCACCAGCTCGACGCCCTGCTTACGCAGCGCCGCCATCTGATCGACCCAACCCGCGATTGCCGTCTCATCCAGCCCCTGACCATCATTGGTCAGCAACGCGCTGCCGATCTTAACGACCCAGCGTTTACCCCCTGTGACCGCTTGCCTCATCTGCATCAATCCTTAGCGAGTTAATCCTTATGACTGAAGATAACTAGGGTGCGTAGACCACTTCGACGTCGTAATCGTCATCGTCATAATCATCATCGTCGTCGTCATCAACACCCGGCTCACCCTTCTGCAGGCGACGCGCACGCTGCAACTCACGCAGCTGCTGCAAACGCTCACGCGCCTCCTCTTCAAGCAACACCTTGCGGTTGAGTTCCTGCTCTGCCAGCTCCGGATCATCGGCCTCCAGCTTCTTACGCGCGTCCATATAATCCATCACCGCACGACTTACCACAAAGGTTCCCTGCTTCTGAATGGCAGAAACCCGAAACACAGGGCCGGTCCAACCCAACTCATCAATCAACGCCTGACAACGGCTTTCACGTTCATCCTCAGGCACAAGGTCCAGCTTATTAAGCACCAGCCAGCGCTCCTGCTCAGCCAGGGTGGGGCTAAACTTGCGCAGCTCATTGATAATAATCTTGGCCGACTCTGCCGGCGTCACCCCATCCCAGGGCGCCATATCAACCAGATGCAGCAGAATACGGGTACGGGTCAGATGCTTGAGGAAACGCACGCCCAAACCCGCCCCTTCGGCCGCGCCCTCGATCAGACCAGGAATATCGGCGACCACGAAACTACGATCGCGCTCTACACTGACAACGCCCAGATTGGGCACCAGCGTGGTAAAGGGGTAGTCCGCGACCTTAGGGGTGGCCGCCGAAACCGCGCGAATAAAGGTCGATTTTCCAGCATTTGGCAAGCCCAATAATCCCACATCGGCAAGGACCTTCAGCTCTAGCTTGAGGTTACGCGCCTCACCCGGAGAGCCATTCGAGGTCTGCCGTGGCGCCCGGTTAACGCTGGACTTGAATCGGGTGTTACCCAACCCATGAAAACCACCCTGAGCTACTTTCTCGCGCTGACCTATTGCGGTCATATCGCAGAGCACTTCCTGGGTATCCTCATCGATGATCGTAGTGCCTACAGGTACCCGCAGCACCAGTTCCTCACCCTTAAAACCGGTGCAGTCACGGCTCTGGCCGTTCTGACCGTGCTCAGCCTGATATGCGCGCTGGAAACGGAAATCCACCAGCGTATTAAGACTTTCATCCGCCTCGACCCAGACAGAGCCACCATCGCCTCCATCACCGCCGTTGGGGCCGCCTCTGGGGATATATTTTTCGCGCCGGAAAGACATGCAGCCATTACCGCCCTTTCCTGCCTCTACTCCGATAACGACTTCGTCGACAAACTTCATGATCCACTCCGCAGCTGATTACCCAGAATCTTCGCAGACCCGACCTGACCATCGTCTGCCAAAAACCTGATGACTACTCGGACGCTTGCAGGCCCGACCCAATCATCGTCTTCCAAAACAACAGAATTACCCGAACTCTTCGCAGAGCCGATCTGCCCATTGTCCTCCAAAAACAAAAAAAGCCCCGCATTGGCGGAGCTCTTTCAACAAACAGTCACCGACTGTTCTACAGATACCAAGTCGAAATCAGGCGCTAACCACACTGATAAACTTACGATTCTTGGGACCCTTAACTTCAAACTTAACAACACCCTCTGCCGTTGCGAACAGGGTGTGATCCTTGCCGCAACCCACATTATTGCCCGGGTGGAAACGTGTTCCACGCTGACGAATGATGATATTGCCTGCCAGAACCTTCTGACCACCGAATCTTTTCACGCCTAAGCGTTTCGATTCCGAGTCGCGACCGTTATTAGTACTACCGCCAGCTTTCTTGTGAGCCATTACTACTCTCCTTCAATAACCGCTATTCGCTTACGCGCTGATACCGGTGATCTTAATTTCGGTAAACCACTGACGGTGACCCATCTTCTTCATGTGGTGCTTACGACGCTTGAACTTGATGATGCGAATCTTCTTGCCACGTCCGTGAGCAAGAATCTCAGCACTAACCTTAGCACCGGCAACAAGCGGGGTGCCGATTTTGACATCGTCACCGTTGACAACCAACAGGACCTGATCCAGATCCAGAGAGGCGCCCTCTTCAACAGCTAACTTTTCAACTTTCAAAGTGTAGCCTTCGCTCACACGGTATTGCTTACCACCGCATACAATTACTGCGTACATGTTTCTCTCCAGTTACGGGCTTCGTTCGGCTACTATTTAACGCCTACTTCTAATGGAAAAGGCACTTTATGCATGCCTGACCATATGGTAGGGAGCTCAGACGACTAACAAGCCACCGTCTGACAATTGAACGAACCACAGGGGTGCGAATACTACCCCATAGAATCGGAAAACACAACAGACCTCTGAACCTCCGGCGAAGTTCTTGACTCTGTTATGCCAGCCACTTAGCATGCCTCAAAATCACAACGTCAGTAGAACCATGCAGCCACATCAACTCCATCCTCAAATCAGCGCTGATTTCGAAGCGGTGAACGACTTTATCCTCGGCAACCTTCATTCAGGGGTCCCCCTGGTCGAGAAGATCGGCAGCTATATTGTCGAAAGCGGGGGCAAACGTATTCGCCCTCTGCTGGTGCTTCTCGCTGCCCGCGGCTGCGGCTATCAGGGCAGCGAACACATCCATCTGGCGACGGTCATCGAATTTATCCATACCGCGACGCTGCTTCATGATGATGTGGTCGACACCTCTGACCTGCGTCGGGGCAACGCCACCGCGAACGCTAAATGGGGCAACGCCCCCAGCGTACTAGTTGGCGACTTTCTTTACTCTCGCTCATTCCAGATGCTGGTCCAGCTCGACTCCATGCCGATCATGTCCGTCATGTCGACCGCCACCAATGTCATTGCCGAAGGCGAAGTCTTACAGCTTATTAATTGTAAAAACCCCGACGTCGATGAAGCCAGCTACATGAAGGTTATTCTCGGCAAGACAGCCATGCTGTTCGAGGCCGCCAGCCAGACCGGGGCTATTTTAGCCGGCGCCAGCGACGCCCAAACCCAGGCATTACGACTCTATGGCCGACATCTTGGCATCGCCTTTCAGCTGGTGGACGATGTGCTCGATTACCAGAGCTCCAGTCAGGAGATGGGAAAAAATGTGGGGGATGATCTTGCAGAAGGTAAACCCACGCTGCCACTGATCTACACCATGAAACACGGCAGCGAAGAGCAGCGCCAACTGATTCGCCAGGCGATCCGCAAGGGCGGCCTGGATGACCTAGAACCGATACGCCAGGCCGTTATCGCCAGCGGCGCCATCGACTACACGTTTGACCAAGCACATCAGCAGGTTAATCTCGCCATGCAACAGCTGGATCTTATTCCGCCTTCACCTTTTCGTGACATCTTAGCGCATCTGGCCCAACTTGCTGTTGATCGTAAAGCGTAGCGCTCAGCCAGCACTCAGCCAGCACTGAAAAAACCGGCCATAACGTCAAACAACCGCTTTTCCTAGGCGAAAGCCACCTTAAACCGGTATAGTTTGGCCATAATTCACAATTAACGGATCTTTGCGACAATGACAAAGCCATCTTCCTTTACTCGTGACCAGTTGCTGCAATGCGGCTATGGCGAGATGAACGGCCCCGGTAACGCCCAGCTTCCTGTCGGCAACATGCTGATGGCAGACCGTATTATCACCATCAACACCGATGGTGGAAAATACGGCAAAGGCGAGATCATCGCCGAACTGGATATCAATCCTGACCTGTGGTTCTTTGACTGCCATTTCCCCGGAGACCCTGTCATGCCGGGCTGCCTGGGTCTTGATGCCATGTGGCAGATGGTCGGCTTCTTCCTCGCTTGGAAGGGCAACAAAGGGCGCGGGCGCGCACTCGGTTGCGGAGAGGTGAAATTTTTTGGCCAGGTACTCCCGACTGCCAAAAAAGTGACCTACCACCTGGAACTGTCGCGCCTGATTGAACGCAAACTGGTGATGGGCATCGCCGACGGCACCATGTCTGTCGATGGTCGCGAAATATACAGTGCTAAAGACCTCAAGGTCGGCCTGTTCACTTCAACTGCCGACTTTTAAGCCGACCAGGACACAAACAACCGCTCGGTAGCAGCAGTTAAGACTAGCCAAACCCACGCCAATATCAGAAAATGGGGCTTAACTATAAGCCCTATTTTTTTTCAGCTCAAAAAAAGAGGTTAGACCTATGCGACGTGTCGTTGTCACCGGAATCGGTATCACATCATGCATCGGCTGTGACAAAGAGACTGTCACCGAGTCCCTAAAAACAGGCCGCTCGGGCATCTCCTTCCAGGAGGAATACAAAGATCTGGGCTTCCGCAGCCACGTAGCAGGCAGCATTGACCTCGATCTGCCTGCGCTTATCGATCGCAAGCTAATGCGCTTTATGGGCGACTCTGCGGCGTATACTTACCTGGCAATGAAAAATGCCATCGCAGATGCCGGGCTGAGCGACGAACAGGTGTCGAATATACGCACAGGCTTGATCGCAGGTTCAGGCGGCGCATCCTCCGCCAACATCGTTGAAGCTGCCGACATCCTTCGCGAGAAGGGCCTCAAGCGGGTCGGCCCTTACCGCGTAACCCGGACGATGGGTAGCACTATATCGGCTTGCCTAGCAACACCTTTCAAGATCAAGGGCGTCAACTACTCCATCACCTCCGCGTGCTCTACCAGTGCTCACTGCATCGGTAATGCGATGGAACTGATCCAACTGGGCAAGCAGGATGTGATCTTTGCCGGCGGCGGCGAAGAACTGCATTGGTCAATGAGCTGCCTCTTTGATGCGATGGGCGCGCTCTCATCCAAGTTCAACGATACCCCGGAGCAAGCCAGCCGTGCCTATGACGCCAACCGTGACGGTTTCGTTATCGCCGGTGGTGGCGGCATGTTGGTTATCGAAGAGCTAGAACACGCTAAAGCACGCGGCGCCAAAATCTATGCCGAACTGGTTGGTTACGGCGCGACCTCCGATGGCTATGACATGGTTGCCCCCTCGGGTGAAGGCGCCATGCGCTGCATGCAGCAAGCCATGGAGACCGTAGAAGGCGATATCGACTATATCAACGCGCACGGCACCAGCACCCCCGTAGGCGATATGCAGGAGCTTAAAGCGGTCAAGTTGGCCTTCGGCGACGACATCCCTGTCGTTGGCTCCACCAAGTCCCTATCAGGCCATTCTCTGGGCGCTGCTGGCGTTCAGGAAGCGATCTACAGCCTCCTCATGATGGAGGGTGACTTTATCGCAGCCTCTGCCAACATCGAGACGCTCGATTCAGAAGCCGTCGGCATGCCGATCATCACCGAGCGCAAGGATAACGCCGGTCTCCAACGCGTCATGTCCAACAGCTTTGGCTTTGGCGGCACAAACGCCTCCCTGGTATTCCAGCGCTTTAGCGATTAAGCACTGGTACATAGCCACAAAAAAGCCGCTCCCTGAGCGGCTTTTTTATGTACGGCCCCTTGTAGATTAGGCTTCAGCCTGACGCAATAAAGGGATCAGGCCGCAGCAACTAACCAGCACGGAGCCTACTCAGCGATCGACTCGCCGAGGATAGGACCCTGCACCTGGGCAAGCGGCAAACGGCTCTGAATCCAGTCTGTGGATAGCTGATAAACTTCTTCGACGCCTCGCCCTTCCGTTACTATAGGCTCGCCTATTTCGATCCGGATCACACCCGCAACCTTGGTAAAACGCCCTGATGGCCAATGCTCCCCCGCATTATGAACCATCGGCACGACAGGCACCTTGGCACTGCACGCCAACAACGCTCCGCCCTTGGTGAACTTTCCCTGCTGACCCACCGGAACCCGGGTTCCCTGTGGAAAGATAACCACCGGAATACCCTCACCGAGTCGCTGCTTGCCCTGTTTGAGTAGCTGCTTCATGGCACCCGAGCGCTGCGCCCTATCGATCGCGATGGGGCGCAGCAGCGCCAGCGCCCAGCCAAAGAACGGAATTCGCAGCAACTCCTTCTTAAGCACCGTGCTGATCGGCTGTACCAACAGCTGCAGGTAGATGGTTTCCCATTCGCTCTGATGGTTCACCAGCAACACATAGGGCCGATCCTGCGGCAGATGCTCTTTGCCGACGAGCTCATAGCGAACCCCGCAGATGACTCGCAGCCAACCGATAAACAGATGATTTACCGAACTGACGATCTTAAATCTCAGCCGGAAGGGCAACCCGCTGGCAAAAATAAGGCACAGGGTCGAATGCAGCACAGTGGCTGTAATCATCACCAGATAAAACAGAAATGCGCGAACGTAGGACATAGAGACTAACACTCAAGATTGACACTCAATCGATCAGATGGTTTACCCGCCGGTCACAGGAGGAAGATACGCCACCTCATCGCCAGCCTGAACGATGCTATCTGCCTGACACAGCTGCTGATTGACTGCGACCAGCACTCTGTCATCGAGCAGTACCTGACGCCATAGATCGCCACGCAATGCCAGGCACCCCGACAACTCGGCCACGGTCATCGAAACCTGCCCCAGATCGAACGACAGTCGGCCGCAACCCAGTCGCTCTCGAATACTGGCCAAAAAAACCAGCTCAATCAAGCCCCGACTCCTCTAACGTCCAATGTCCACTTCGTCCACCTCGCTTTTCAAGCAACCTAACCCCCTCGATCACCATCCCACGGTCGACCGCCTTGCACATATCATAGAGCGTCAACGCCGCGACTGTTGCGGCGCTCAGCGCTTCCATCTCCACCCCGGTGCGACCATTAAGCTTACACAGGGTTTCGATGCGCAGCCGCTGCTGCGCAGGCTCCGGAATCAGATCTACGCTGACCTTACTCAGCATAAGCGTATGGCAGAGCGGGATGATATCGGAACAGCGTTTGGCCGCCTGAATCCCCGCGATGCGCGCCACGGCAAGCACATCTCCCTTAGGGTGCAGCCCCTCGACAATCATCGCCAGAGTCTCAGGTCGCATACGAATAAGGGCCTCGGCGCGTGCCTCGCGAGTCGTCACCTCTTTCGCGGACACATCCACCATATGCGCATGCCCCCGCGCATCCAGATGAGTCAATGTGTGTTCAGTCATGTGTATCCTCTGCGCCTATTAATGCCGCTAACGCCTGTTTATTCAGGACCGGATTAGCATACTGCGCCACAAACCAGGGCAGACACTCCGGGCGTATCGCAGCAACCCTGTTCTGATAACTTTCGCGCTTATCCACCGCGACCTGATCGGTGGCCAGCCCTGCCGCCAGCACATTAGAGCCATGCAGGTGATAGCTGCTGATAACCGCCTGATCGATAGCCCGTGCAAGATCATCCGCCGTCTCAAATCCATCGACAATCGGCTGACCGAAGGCCACGTGGACATCGCCCTTGAAACCAATAATACCCTGCACAATACTCTCGATATCCTCAAACTGAGACTTCTTGTACGCCCCCTGTGTTGCCAGAGCATAGAGCTCTGCCGCTTTAAGGGCATCACAGGGGTCATATTCGTAAGAGATCGAGACCGGCACGATGTTCAGCGCCTTGACGGCTTCAGGAAAACTTAAGCCGCTTTTTTTCATGCTCATATAGAGCATCTTCATAATCGCAGGCTCGGTCCGATCGTTGCCATCTTTGGCACGACCCTCACGCTGTGCAATCCAGATGGAGTGGCCGTTAGCAATCGAATGAGCGATGTACTCTGATAACTGAGATAACGCCTTGATCTTGCCTCGTATACCCGTCGCCGAACGCTTGACGATAAAGCTCTTATTGAGACGCATCAGGTCTGATACATAGGGTTTCTTCAGCAGATTATCACCGATCGCGATACGCGCGGTTTGCATGCCGTTACGGTACAGCCCCCAGTTAACGAAGGCGGGATCCATCGCAATATCACGATGATTAGAGATAAACAGATAGGCCTCTCCGGGGTTAAGCCGCTCCAAACCCGAGAAACTCAGCTGCCCGGTACTGCGATCAACCATATTCTGCATGTAGGCGGAGATCAGATCCTGCATCTTCGCTACCGTATCGACACCCGTCAACTGCCGGGACAGTACACGCGCCACTAGCGGCCGCAGCAACAGGGGCAACCAACGACTCAGACGCGGAAAACGAAACTTCATCAGCGCGGTGATGAATTCCGGCGTCAGCAACAAACGGCCGATAACTTCCGCCACCTCATCATCATTATAGGGACGTATCTCGTCAAACTGCTCTGACTCTGGTCTACTCATGACACCATTATCGAGCTGCGAAAGCCCGTTACCTGATTATCAGTTAATCCGAAGCTCAGGCTCCGGCACGCTACAAAAGAGTGCATTCTACCCAGTATTAGCAAAAAAGGCAGTGATTGCCGGCTAAAGGCGCTCCGCTGTCGTCGCCCGGACAGCAGATCAACCACCGGTCATGCTCATAAAACGCAAGATCTGAGGCTCCTCCTCAAGATCGAACTCATGCTTTTCCGGCTTCAAATCCATCGCCTTGATGAGCAACTGTTCAAGCTGCGCCTGATCGAAACCGGGGGCGCGAAGCAGCTCCCGCAGGTCGCACGAATGCTCATGGCCCAGACAAAGCAGCAACCGTCCCTCGACAGTCAGGCGTACCCGGTTACAGGCATGGCAAAAATTATGGCTGTGGGGGGAGATAAATCCGACCCGGCTGCTGCTGTCCGCCATCTGATAATATCTCGACGGCCCCGCCGTGACAGCAGTCGATTCAAACAGTGGATAATGGGGCTCTATCAGACGACGGATCTCCTCGCTGGAGCAAAAGGTTTCACGACGATCATGCTCGCTGATGGCGCCTAGCGGCATTTCTTCGATAAAGCTAATATCGAGCTTACGGTCACGCGCGAACCTGACCAGATCCAGGACTTCGCTGTCGTTACGCCCTTTCATAATGACCGCATTGAGCTTAATCCGCTCAAATCCTGCGGCGCAGGCGGCATCGATACCTGCCAAGACTTTATCGAGCTGACCGGTTCGAGTCAGCTGAGCAAACAACTCCGGACGCAACGAGTCCAAACTGATATTAAGACGCCTGACCCCTGCATCGCTCAGCTCATTGGCCATCTTTTCCAGCTGTGAGCCATTGGTGGTCATCACCAACTCATCTAAGCCCTGGAGCGCAGACAATCGCCGGCACAGATCGACAATACCGCGACGCACCAGCGGCTCGCCTCCGGTTAAGCGGATCTTATTCACGCCCAGAGCGACAAACGCCTGCGCAACCTGCTCGATCTCTTCAAGACTCAATACCTGAGCACGCGGCAAGAAGGTCATATCCTCGCTCATGCAATACACACAGCGAAAATCGCAACGATCCGTTACAGATATCCGTACGTAATCGACGCGACGACCAAAGCGATCGATCAAGGAAGGGTTTGGCATCGGTTCCTCCGTAGTCTGTGAGTTAAGCCGGCTAACTTGCTGCATAGTCTCTTGGTGCTATCAGCATCACCCTGGTGCCGCAGCCTGAGAATTTAGTTGTAAAAGCTGCGAACCACCTGCATTAGCCCCGACCGCCAGGTTCGCTGATGGATGCCGAAAGCACTTAGGATCTTATCGCAGTTCAGGCGACTATTTATCGTCCGCGAGTGCTGATCCAACTGGCTGTGAGGCACCGCATCCAAACGTTCTAGGGAGATATCGGCATACTGGCGTGCTGCGGCGATAACGGACTCCACAAAACCAAACCAGCTAATGCTCTCTGAGGCAGAGTAATGGTAAGTCCCCCAACAGGTAGCACCGCTATCAAGCTGTTTAATCATGGCCAGAATCACTCGAGCCAGGTCAGCCGCAGGCGTTGGATCCCCCAGCAGGCCATCCGTAACCTGGATCACATCCTGCTCTCGCGCCTTCTCGAGTAGCTCGCGAACAAACCCGCCGCTGCGGGCACTAAACAACCAGCCCGTGCGCACAATGATATGGCTGGGGAGTGCGGACCGAACCAGCTCTTCGCCCTGGAGTTTGCTCTTTGCGTAGGTCGTTTGCGGTGAGACCTCATGGTCTTCTGCATAGGGTTCGATCTGATCGCCAGCGAACACCTCGACACAGGTGACATGAATCATCACACAGCCTGCAGCATGGCAGGATTCCGCCAGGATAGCCGCGCCCCGGGTGTTTACCGCAAACGCGGCAGGGGTCTGCTCTGGGGCGCGAAGGGTAGCGGCAGCATTGATAACGAACTGGGGCTTATACCTGGCCAACGCAGCAGCTACCGCCGAGGCATCAAGGATGTCGAGCTGGCTTGAATCAAGCGCGGCCACAACAAAGCCCTGATCCCGAGCCAGTACATCTACCTCATAGCCGAGCTGCCCTTGAGCCCCGACAATCAATAAAACAGGTAATGCGAACAAAAAATCAGCCCTGAAGCATGCTTTATAAAACCGGGAGCCTAGAACGGAATATCGTCGTCAAAATCATCCATGCCCGCAGGGGCTGGTGGTGGATTCTGAGTCGAAGATGGCTGACGAGAGCCGTAGCCGCCTTGCTGATTAGGCTGTTGGTTCGACTGTTGGTTCGACTGTTGGTTCGACTGTTGGTTCGACTGTTGGTTCGACTGTTGGTTCGACTGCTGGCTGGGCTGCTGGCTGGGCTGTTGATTCTGCTGCCGAGCCGGAGACTGTTGCGGTTGCGCCTGAGATGGCTGCTGATAACCGCCCTGCTCGCCGGGACGCGAATCAAGCATCTGCATCGAACCACTGATATCGACAACAACTTCAGTGGTATAACGATCCTGGCCATCCTGACCCTGCCATTTACGCGTCCGCAATCCGCCTTCAACATAGACTTTAGAGCCTTTGCGCAGATATTGACCGGCTATCTCGGCCAACTTGCCGAAAAACACCACCCGGTGCCACTCCGTGCGCTCCTGTTTCTGACCGGTTTCACGGTCTTTCCAGCTCTCTGAAGTAGCAATGGTTATGTTAGTAACCGCATTACCATTAGGCATATAGCGAACTTCAGGATCCTGTCCAAGATTGCCGATCAAAATAACCTTATTGACTCCACGTGCCATCGATTCTCTACTCTTTCAGGGTGATCCAATCTCTGCCCGCGCCGTACCATACCGTTGCGAACCTTCTATTAATTTAGAATACCATAACTGACTCGAGGAGGCTGCCCCCTCTCTTTTAAGTGAATGGCGATCGTAGCGAAAGAGCCGCACCCATAAGGTAGAGAGGAGTCAGATTCATCAGTCATTTGCGAAGATCTTCCTCACCGTAATGCGTGGCAGGATAGCCGATTTACACAGCTTTGGCTGCCCGAAGGGCAAGCTGCAGGGACGCAGCCTGTGAGCAGTGGTTCTATTTGCCAAAAATGAGTGGTTAATCTACCTCCCCCTCTGTTTAAAGAGAGCGCGGGTTTCGCAGTAGGTCAGTCTGTTTTCAGACAGCCTCCTAATAGAGTCCGCGCGGATAATGTTTTACAGGCCACTTATTAGGTTCAAGATCTTATATAATATGAACCGTTTTATTTCTTGTCGAGTCGTAACCAGAGGTCTGCATGGACACTATCAGCGTACGGGGTGCCCGAACCCATAATCTCAAGAATATCGATATCGATATCCCGCGTGACAAGCTGATAGTCATCACCGGACTATCGGGATCCGGAAAGTCATCGCTTGCCTTCGATACTCTCTATGCCGAGGGCCAGCGCCGTTACGTCGAATCGCTATCGACCTATGCGCGCCAGTTTCTGTCCATCATGGAAAAACCCGATGTCGATCATATTGAGGGCTTGTCACCTGCAATATCCATCGAGCAGAAATCCACCTCGCACAATCCGCGTTCAACGGTAGGCACCATCACCGAGATCTATGATTACCTGCGCCTGCTTTTTGCCCGGGCCGGCGAACCACGCTGCCCGGATCACGACCTGCCTCTCAGGGCGCAGACAATCAGCCAGATGGTGGATCAGATTCTTGCTCTCGAGACGGGCAGCAAGGTCATGCTCCTTGCCCCTATGATCCAGGGACGCAAAGGCGAACACCTGCACCTGCTCAACAGCCTTAAAATGCAGGGGTTTGTTCGCGCCCGGATCAACGGTATCGTCGCCGACCTGGACAGCCCTCCGGAACTGGATAAAAACAAGAAACACAGCATCGAGGTGGTCATCGACCGCTTTAAAGTCCGGGACGACATCAGGATCCGGCTGGCCGAGTCACTCGAAACCTGTATCGAACTCAGCGATGGCCTGGCGCTACTCGCACCCATGGATGACACCCAGCAGAAAGACCTGATTTTTTCGGCCCGTTTCGCCTGTCCGCAGTGTGGTCACAGCATCCAGGAACTCGAACCCCGGTTGTTCTCATTCAACAGCCCGCACGGGGCCTGCGCCGAGTGCGATGGCCTGGGGGTTAAGCTGATCTTTGATCCAAACAGGGTCATCAGCGATCCTAGCCTGACGCTTGCACAGGGGGTTATTCGCGGCTGGGATCGCCGCAGCGCCTATTATTTTCAGCTCCTTAAGGCTGTAGGCGACCATTACGGCTTCGATACCGACACTCCATTCAACGCACTGACGGACAAGCAACGCCACGCCATACTCCGGGGTACAGGCACTGATAAGATTGAGTTTCACTACCTCAGCGATCGAGGCGATCTGACCCTCAAATTACACCCCTTTGAAGGCGTCATCCCTAACATGCAGCGCCGCTACCATGACACCGAATCCCAATCCGTGCGTGAAGACCTGGCCCGCTACCAGGCCCAACAACAGTGCCCTTCGTGCAGCGGCTCCAGACTACGTCGGGATGCACGCCATGTCTTTATTGATAAGCATCATATTGCTGAAATCACCGCCCTGCCCGTAGGCAGCGCGCTGCAGTATTTCGAGCAGCTGCAACTTCCCGGCAAGCAGGGCGAGATCGCGGAGAAGATCGTCAAAGAGATTCGAGTAAGACTGAACTTTCTGGTCAATGTAGGCCTTGATTATCTGTCACTCGATCGCAATGCCGACAGTCTTTCCGGTGGCGAAGCTCAGCGCATTCGGCTCGCCAGCCAGATAGGTGCGGGCCTTGTCGGCGTAATGTACATCCTCGACGAGCCTTCCATCGGCCTGCATCAGCGCGATAACGAACGTCTGCTGGCCACCCTGACCCACCTGCGTGATATCGGCAACACGGTCATCGTCGTCGAACATGATGAAGACGCTATCCGCCAGGCTGACCATGTGATCGATATCGGCCCGGGAGCCGGCATTCATGGTGGCCACATCATCGCCCAGGGAACCCCGGCCCAGGTCATGGCCAACCCCGACTCTATTACCGGCCAGTATCTTATCGGCACCCGCAAGATTCCGATCCCCACGCAGCGACACCCCGTCGATAACAGCCAACTGCTCCGGCTTAACGGCGCCAGCGGCAACAACCTGCAGCAAGTTGATCTGAGCATCCCTCTCGGCCTGATGACCTGCATCACAGGTGTGTCCGGCTCAGGTAAATCGACCCTGATCAACAACACCCTCTATCCCCTCGCCGCAACAGCGCTTAACAACGCCACGACTCTTGAAGCCAAACCCTATACAGAGATTTGGGGCTTGGATCTGCTGGACAAGGTGGTCGATATCGATCAAAGCCCCATAGGGCGCACGCCCCGTTCAAATCCCGCCACCTACACCGGCATCTTTACCCCGGTCAGAGAGCTCTTTGCAGCGACGCAGGAGGCCAGGTCACGCGGCTATAAGCCCGGACGCTTTAGCTTCAACGTCAAGGGCGGACGCTGCGAGGCATGCCAGGGAGACGGTGTTATCAAGGTCGAGATGCATTTTCTTCCCGATATCTTTGTTCCCTGCGATGCCTGTAAAGGCAAACGCTACAACCGTGAAACCCTAGAGATCAAATATAAGGGAAAGAGTATCCATGAGGTCCTGGACCTAACTGTCGAAGATGCGCGAATCTTTTTTGATGCTGTACCGATGCTGGCACGTCGGTTACAGACTCTGATGGATGTCGGCCTCTCCTACATCCGCCTGGGCCAGCGCGCGACCACCCTGTCCGGCGGCGAAGCCCAACGCGTCAAACTCTCCAAGGAGCTGTCCAAACGCGATACTGGTAGCACTCTCTACATCCTCGATGAGCCCACCACAGGCCTGCACTTCTACGATATCCAGCAGCTGCTTAATGTGCTCCACAGGCTTCGCGACCATGGCAATACGGTCGTCGTCATCGAACACAACCTGGATGTGATCAAGACAGCAGACTGGGTCATCGACCTTGGCCCCGAGGGCGGCATTAAAGGCGGCCTGATTATCGCCACCGGCACACCCGAACAGGTAGCAGACGTAGAAAGATCACACACGGGGCAGTTCCTTAAGCCTCTGCTGCTTCAATAGTCGAAAAAGGGTTAAAAGATCGCCTGCAGACAGGCAGCTGAAGGCTCTAGAAAATGAGATGCCAGACTGAAGCCCGACCCACAGGGATGTGCCTATCTATGAAGGAAATGCAGCCAGTCCGTCGGAAACGGACACTGCCGACCCACAGACTTGCTGCTGTGGGTTGGTTCCCACAGCTCGTAGGCAGGAATCAAATCCCAGCAATGCCGCCATTATTCACCTATCTCAAATCCGGCAAGTCCAATGGCGCCTACCATATGCCCATGCTTGACCGGACTGACTGAGCAGGAAATCACCCTGGCGCTCCGCCAAACGCTCCCGAGCAAGAGCGGGAATTACATCCCAGTCCACCTCGCTTTGTGGATAATCAAGCATTTCCCCTACAATTCACTAATCCATAGCCAAAAAAAACCCGGCATAAGCCGGGTTTTTTATCTTGAGCGACGCTTAGTCTTCAGACGTATCTTCGACTGCATCACCCAGTACTGCACGGTCGACCAGCTCAACATAGGCCATAGGCGCATTATCACCAGAGCGGAAACCGCACTTGAGAATACGAATATAACCACCGGGACGGTTCGCATAACGCGGTCCCAGATCAGTGAACAGCTTGCCAACAGTCGCATCACAGCGAGTACGGGCAAAGGCCAAACGGCGATTTGCTACTGTGTCTTGCTTAGCCAGTGTGATCAAAGGCTCAGCAACACGACGTAGCTCTTTAGCTTTGGGCAGAGTCGTCTTAATCAGCTCGTGCTCAAACAGGCTTACCGCCATGTTTTTGAACATCGCTTTACGATGCGAGCTATTGCGATTTAGTTGACGCCCACTTTTACGATGGCGCATGTTTAATTCCTTACAAAACTAGACGTAGATCAGTCAAGACGGCCTCAGGAGGCCATCTTGTCGTCGTTTCTCAGGCTAGCAGGCGGCCAATTTTCCAGACGCATACCGAGAGACAGACCCTTAGAAGCCAGAACATCTTTGATTTCAGTCAAAGACTTCTTGCCCAGGTTCGGGGTCTTAAGCAGCTCTACTTCAGTACGTTGGATCAAGTCACCAATGTAGTAGAGGTTCTCGGCTTTCAGGCAGTTCGCAGAACGAACTGTCAGTTCCAGATCATCAACCGGACGCAGCAGAATCGGATCAATTTCGGGCTCAGGCTCAACATCCTCACCAGGAGTTTCACCTTCCAGATCAACAAAAGCTACCAGTTGCTGCTGCAGAATAGTTGCAGCGCGACGGATCGCTTCTTCCGGATCGATGGCACCCGTGGTTTCGATATCGATAACGAGCTTATCCAGGTCGGTACGCTGCTCAACACGAGCACTCTCGACCACGTAAGATACGCGACGTACCGGGCTGTAGGAGGAATCCAGAAGGAGACGACCTATAGGACGACTCTCTTCATCGACGCCGCTACCTGAGTCCGCTGGCACATAACCACGTCCACGTGTGACCCGCAGCTGCATAGACAGCTTAGCCTTATCACTCAGATGAGCGATAACGTGATCGGGGTTAGCAAGCTCAACATCTTGATTCAGCTGTATATCGGCCGCGGTGACAACACCGGGACCCTGCTTTGTCAGTGTTAGCAGCGCTTCTTCACCATTATGCATGGCGACAGAAACGCCCTTGAGGTTCAGCAGGATCTCGATGACATCCTCCTGTATACCCTCAATTGAGCTGTACTCGTGCTGTACACCATCAATCTCGACATCAGAGATCGCGCAACCAGGCATGGAGGACAGAAGAATCCGTCGCAGCGCATTGCCCAGCGTGTGGCCGAAACCACGCTCTAGCGGCTCGAGAGAGACTCGAGCACGAGTGCTCGAGATCTCTTCTACTTCGATCCGACTAGGGCTAAGTAATTCGTTTACAGAAGCCTGCATTATTTCCACCTAGCAAAGATTACTTGGAGTACAGTTCAACGATCAGATGTTCGTTGATATCCGCTGATAACTCACTACGCTCTGGCGCTGCCTTAAAGGTGCCTTCCATCTTAGTGTTATCAACATCAACCCACTCGATCACAGTACGCTGAGAAGCCAGGTCCAGTGCGTTTTTAATCCGCAACTGAGTCTTAGCCTTTTCACGTACAGAGACGATATCGCCGGCAACAATCTGATAAGAAGGTACGTTAACCGTCTTACCATTGACCAGGATCGACTTGTGCGAAACGATCTGACGAGATTCAGCGCGAGTCGCGCCGAAGCCCATACGATAAACCACGTTGTCCAGCCGGCCTTCAAGAAGCTTCAACAGGTTTTCACCCGTAGCGCCCTTAAGCCGAGCAGCTTCTTTATAGTAGCTGCGGAACTGACGCTCAAGAACTCCGTAAATACGACGAACTTTTTGCTTTTGGCGAAGCTGCAAACCGTAGTCTGAAAGACGACTACGACGCGCTCCGTGAACTCCCGGAGGAGTTTCTGCCTTGCACTTTGAATCTAGTGCACGAACGCCGCTCTTAAGGAACAGGTCCGTACCTTCGCGGCGAGACAGCTTACATGTTGGTCCAATATATCGAGCCATTTTACCGTCTCCTTAAACGCGACGCTTCTTCGGCGGACGACATCCATTGTGCGGAATAGGCGTCACGTCGGTGATGCAAGTGATTTTGTAACCCACATTGTTCAATGCACGAACTGCGGATTCACGACCCGGTCCCGGGCCATTCACAAACACGTCGAGATTTTTCAGACCATACTCCTGGGCCGCTTGACCAGCACGCTCTGCTGCAACCTGAGCTGCGAACGGGGTGGACTTACGCGAACCACGGAAACCAGAACCACCAGAGGTAGCCCAGGTCAGAGTATTACCCTGACGATCGGTAATAGTCACGATGGTGTTGTTAAAAGACGCATGGATGTGAGCAAGCCCATCAACCACTTGTTTTTTGATTTTCTTGCGCGGTGCGCGCGAACTTGGCTTAGCCATGTCGGTTTATTCCTATCCCAGCCTACTTACGGATTGGCTTACGTGGTCCCTTACGGGTACGCGCATTAGTCTTAGTGCGCTGACCACGAACCGGAAGACTACGACGGTGGCGAATACCACGGTAGCAGCCAAGGTCCATAAGACGCTTGATATTCATGTTCACCTGACGACGGAGATCACCCTCAACACTGAGTTTGGTGATTTCGCCCCGTAGGCCATCCAGTTGTTCTTCAGACAGGTCTCCGATTTTAACATCGGTAGACAAGCCCACTGCATCGCAAAGGAACTTTGCAGTAGTACGGCCGATCCCAAAGATGTAAGTCAGGGAGATCACCGCATGCTTATTGTCTGGAATATTGACGCCAGCTATACGGGCCATTCAATTTACTCCGTTATCGGTTGGCAGTTAATCAACTGCCAACTCACTTTAACCATTCTGCGAAAGGGGCAAGATTATAGTGGCTGATCGATTAGTTATCAACCACCATCTCACATTTACGCACTGAAACAGCAATTGAGCGATTAACCCTGGCGCTGCTTATGGCGCGGTTCAGCTTTGCAGATGACGCGAACGGCTCCGTTACGACGTACAATCTTGCAGTTACGGCAAATCTTTTTTACAGATGCGCGTACTTTCATGATCTACTCCAAATGGGCTCGAGGACTCGTTAGCGAACGAGACCACCACCACCCTTAAGATTGGATTTCTTCATCAGTGATTCATACTGATGAGACATCAGATGCGACTGTACTTGAGCCATAAAATCCATGACTACCACCACAACGATCAACAATGATGTACCACCGAAGTAAAACGGCACGTTCCAAGCAACAACCAAAAACTGAGGCATCAGCGACACAGCAGTGATGTATAAAGCACCAAAGAGTGTCAGACGAGACAGCACCTGATCAATGTAACGGGCCGATTGATCACCGGGACGAATACCGGGGATAAAGGCGCCAGATTTCTTCAAGTTATCGGCTACGTCCTTAGGATTGAAAACAATCGCGGTGTAGAAGTAACAGAAGAAGATCACGGCTGCGGCAAATAGCAGGATATACAGCGGCTGCCCTGGAGCAAGCGCTAGGGAGACATCCTGCAACCAATCCATGCCTTCACTCTGACCAAACCACTGCCCGATCGACGCCGGGAACAGCAGTATACTGGAAGCAAAGATGGGCGGAATAACGCCGGCCATATTCACTTTCAGCGGCAGATGGCTGGTTTGGGCGGCATACACTTTCCGACCCTGTTGGCGCTTGGCGTAATTAATGGTGATGCGACGCTGGCCGCGCTCCATAAAGACTACAAACGCCACTGTTGCTACCGCGACTATCGCGATGGTTAACAGTGCCAGGATATTCAGATCACCTTGACGGGACGCTTCGAAAGACTGACCGATTGCACCGGGCAGACCTGCGACGATTCCAGCAAAGATCAACAGTGAAATACCGTTACCTATACCTCTCTCGGTAATTTGCTCACCGAGCCACATCAGAAACACAGCACCAGAAACGAGAGTAACGACAGCGACGAAATAGAAGCTTAGGTCTGCGTTAAAGGCAATGCCCTGCCCCGCGAGACCTACCGCCATACCTAACGACTGAACGGTTGCCAAGATGACAGTACCGTAGCGGGTGTATTGGCTAATCTTCCGTCGACCTGCCTCACCCTCTTTCTTTAGCTGAGCTAACTGAGGGCTGACAACGGTCAGCAGTTGCATGATTATCGAGGCGGATATGTAAGGCATAATGCCTAACGCCAGGATACTCATACGCTCCAAAGCACCGCCCGAGAACATGTTAAACAAGCTCAGGATAGTGCCTTGGTTTTGTTCGAACATGGCAGCAAGGCGATCGGGGTTAATTCCTGGTACAGGAATGTGTGCCCCAATGCGGTAAACCACAATGGCTAGAAAGACGAACCACAGACGCGATTTTAACTCGCCAAGGCCGCTTTGAGCTCCGGATGGGGACTTACTACCTTGCTTAGCCATCTATTCCTCGACCTTTCCGCCGGCGGCTTCGATCGCTGCACGGGCACCTTTGGTGACCTTCAGCCCCTTGACCGTAACGGCCTTGGATATCTTGCCTGACAGGATAACTTTCGCTACCTTGATTTTATGGCCGATAATGTTAGCCGCTTCGAGGGCTACAAGATCGATCACATCAGCGCTGACCAGTGCCAATTCACTTAAGCGAATTTCGGCATTGTACTGCGCTTTACGAGAGGTAAAACCAAACTTAGGCAGACGACGCTGCAATGGCATCTGACCGCCTTCAAAACCAGGCTTAACAGACCCACCGGAGCGAGACTTCTGACCTTTGTGACCGCGACCCGCGGTCTTGCCCAAACCACTACCGATACCACGGCCTACGCGTTTAGGCGCATGCTTGGAACCAGGAGCTGGACTCAGTGTATTCAGACGCATGTTATGCCTCTCCACTATTCGCCTTCGACGTTAATGAGATAGTTAACCTTGTTAACCATGCCACGAACGGAAGGAGTGTCTTCAACTTCGACTACGTGCCCGATACGGCGTAGACCCAAACCTTGCAAGCACAACTTGTGCTTAGGCAGGATACCGATAGAGCTGCGAGTCTGCGTCACTTTGATTGTCTTAGTCATCGCAGATTACCCCAGAATCTCTTCTACAGTTTTGCCACGCTTAGCAGCAATAGAATCAGGCGAACACATCGCCTTCAGACCATTGACCGTAGCGCGAACAACGTTAACAGGGTTGGTTGAACCGTAGGTCTTAGCCAGAACGTTATGCACGCCAGCCAATTCCAACACCGCACGCATTGCACCACCCGCGATAACACCCGTACCTTCTGAAGCAGGCTGCATATAGATCTTAGACGCGCCGTGACGAGCCTTGACCGCGTATTGCAGCGTACCGCCATTAAGATCAACCTGAATCATGTTGCGACGAGCTGATTCCATCGCCTTCTGAATCGCGACAGGCACTTCACGCGCCTTACCACGACCGAAGCCGACTTTACCATTCCCATCACCAACAACAGTCAGGGCGGTGAAACCGAATACACGACCACCTTTAACCACTTTGGCGACGCGATTGACCTGTACTAGCTTCTCTTGCAGGTCGCCATCTTTCTTATCGTGATTTGCCATAACCTAACCTTTAGAATTCCAGGCCGCCTTCACGCGCTGCTTCTGCCAACGCTTTGACCCGGCCGTGGTATTTAAAACCGGCACGATCAAAAGCAACCTTGCTAACACCAGCGCTCTTAGCACGCTCGGCAATCAGAGCACCCACCTTAGTGGCGGCCTCGATATTGCCAGTAGCGCCTTCACGCAACTCTTTTTCTACCGTCGACGCACTCGCAAGTACTTTGCCACCACAACCAGAGATAATCTGGGCGTAGACATGACGAGGGGTACGGTAGACACATAGACGTGTCACATCCATCTCACGCATTTTACAGCGAGAGCGGCGGGCACGACGTAAACGAGATTCATTCTTTACGCTCATGATCCTACCCTACTATTTCTTCTTAGCTTCTTTACGACGCACATGTTCGTCAGCATAACGTACACCCTTACCCTTATAAGGCTCTGGTGGACGGAAGGCGCGAATTTCGGCGGCGGCTTGGCCCAATCTCTGCTTATCAGCAGCTTTGAGGACGATAGCGGTCTGAGAGGGCATCTCGGCAGAAACGCCTTCTGGAAGCTGGTAATCTACCGGATGCGAAAAGCCAAGGGTCAGGTTAACAACCGTTCCTTTGACCGCACCACGATAACCAACACCAACCAGCTCTAGTTTCTTTTCAAAACCCTGAGACACACCAACAACCATATTGTTAGCGAGTGAACGCATGGTACCAGACAGTGCTTTGGACAGCTTGGAGCCATCACGCGCACCAAACTGCAGAACACCTTCTTCTGAAGCGACGGTAACACTCGGGTGGATGATTAGATCCAGGGTGCCCTTGCTTCCTTTGACGTTCAATGACTGACCGTCAAGCTTAATCTCTACACCAGCAGGTATAACGACGGGCGCTTTAGCGATACGTGACATGTCAACCTCCTAAAATACAGTGCAGATGACTTCACCACCGACGTTTGCAGCACGGGCTGCACGATCGGTCATGACACCTTTAGAGGTTGAAATTATGGCAATGCCCAGTCCGTCACGTACTTTAGGCAGCTCATTAGCAGCTTTATAAAGACGTAAAGAGGGGCGGCTTACGCGATCGATAGTCTCGATAACGGGCTTGCCTTCGAAATATTTCAGGTCGATGCTCAGAGTCGGCTTTACATCGCCTTCAATACTGAAACCCGTGATATAACCTTCATCTAACAGAACCTGGGCTACTGCCTTTTTCTGTGTAGATGCCGGCATGGACACGGTGACTTTCTCAGCCATCAAACCGTTGCGGATACGCGTTAGCATATCGGCAAGTGTGTCTTGCATGCTCATTTAATGAGTCCTCACTATTGTGCAGCCATACGGTTCCAGGAATTGGAACCGACGCTTACCAACTAGCTTTTTTCAAGCCTGGTACATCACCGCGCATGGCAGCTTCACGAAGCTTAATCCGGGATAAACCGAATTTACGATAAACGCCGTGCGGACGACCAGTAATCTGGCAGCGACGACGTTGACGAGAAGGGCTCGCATCACGCGGCAGAGCTTGAAGGCTCGCCTGCGCTTCCCAACGTTGCTCGTCAGACGAGCCCGTTGAACTGATGATCTCCTTCAACTGAGCACGCTTAGCGGCGTACTTAGCAACTGTTTTGGTGCGCTTTGCTTCGCGCGCCTTCATTGATTCCTTAGCCATTGCAATCCACCGTTATTTTTTAAAGGGGAAACCCAGAGCGGTCATCACAGCCCGACCTTCAACATCGTTGCGCGCCGTCGTGGTAATGGTGATATCCATACCGCGAAGCTTATCAACCTTGTCGTAATCGATTTCTGGAAAGATGATCTGCTCTTTAACACCCATGCTGTAATTGCCACGACCGTCGAATGATTTTGAACTCAAACCACGGAAGTCACGAATACGAGGGATTGCAACATCAACCAGACGATCGAAGAATTCCCACATACGCGCACCGCGCAGGGTAACCTTACAACCGACCGGCCAGCCTTCACGCACCTTAAAGCCTGCAACAGATTTACGCGCCAGAGTCACTACCGCTTTCTGGCCTGCGATCGCTTCCATATCTGCGACTGCATTATCGATCATCTTCTTGTCCCCAATACCTTCACCGACACCCATGTTCAGGGTGATCTTGGTGATGCGGGGAACTTCCATTGCGTTTAGGCCTAGGTCTTTCTGAACCTGGGAAGCAACAGTGTCTTTGTATAGTGCTTTTAATCTTGCCATGGTACCTGCTCCCCTATTATCCGCCGACAACTTCGCCGTTAGATTTAAAATAACGAACCTTGGTACCGTCTTCCAAGATCTTGAAGCCTACACGGTCACCCTTACCCGTTGCTGGATTAAAAAGAGCAACGTTGGAAGCAGCAATCGGCGCTTCCTTTTCAACGATACCGCCTGCTTGGCCGGCCATCGGATTGGGCTTGGTATGCTTCTTCACCATATTGATGCCTGAAACAAGATAACGAGCTTCGCTGGTGATCTTTACGACCTTACCGCGCTTTCCCTTATCCCGTCCGGCAATGACGATAACATCATCATCACGTCTGATCTTACGCATTTCTATTACCTTATCTTTCCTACTACCTTCTCATGCTCAAAACGCCGAGGACCCGATTCACATCGGGCCTCAGCGTTTCTCATAAACACAAGCTACTCGGAGCTTGGTCTTTACAGCACTTCAGGCGCCAGGGAAACGATTTTCATAAACTTCTCGTTGCGAAGTTCACGTGTAACGGGTCCGAAGATACGAGTACCAATGATCTGCTCGCTGGCATCGTTCAGCAGCACAGCAGAGTTGACATCGAAGCGGATGACGGAACCATCGGGACGACGAACGCCCTTCTTGGTACGCACAACCACAGCCTTCATCACCTGGCCTTTCTTAACCTTACCGCGAGGAATTGCTTCCTTGATGGTAACTTTAATAATATCGCCAATGCGAGCATAACGACGATGCGAACCGCCGAGTACTTTGATGCATTGAACGCGCTTTGCGCCGCTGTTATCAGCAACATCAAGCATTGATTCTGTTTGAATCATCGTCTTACTCCATAACACAAGACCCGGACCTGCTCTACATAGAGCAATCCAGGTTCATAGTGAAGGCGCGTATACTACACCTTTACTGCGTGTTCTTCAATTGTTACAAGAGCCCAAGTCTTAGACTTAGAATAAGGACGGGACTGCTTGACGACAACCAAGTCTCCCATACCGCATTCATTGTTTTCATCATGAGCATGCAGTTTGGTAGAGCGCTTTACGAACTTACCGTAAATAGGATGTTTTTCCTTGCGCTCAATCAGTACGGTGATGGTCTTATCCATCTTGTCACTGACAACACGGCCGGTTGCAGTGCGGATTGAAGTCTCTGCCATGCTTAGTTACCTGCCTTTTCGTTCAGCACTGTTTTAATCCGAGCAATGTCACGACGCACATTGTTCACCAAGTGATTCTGTGTCAGCTGACCAGAACTTTTCTGCATCCGCAGATTGAACTGATCCTTAAGCAGACCCAGCAGCTCTTGATTTAGCTCATCTGCGGACTTTTCACGTAATTCAACAGCGTTCATTACATTACCGTCCGCTTAACAATGGTTGTCGCCAAAGGTAGCTTGGCAGCAGCCAGAGCAAAGGCTTCAGCAGCCAGAGACTCAGGAACTCCTTCCATCTCAAACAAAACCCTACCGGGTTGAATCTGAGCTACCCAATATTCGACGTTACCCTTACCTTTACCCTGACGTACTTCCAGAGGCTTGCCGGTAATGGGCTTGTCGGGAAAAACGCGAATCCAGATCTTGCCGCCACGCTTGACATGACGAGTCATAGCACGACGTGCTGCCTCAATCTGCCGAGCAGTGATGCGACCACGGCCAACGGCCTTGAGTCCGAATTCGCCAAAGCTTACTTTACTTCCGCGTTCTGCCAGGCCGCGGTTACGGCCTTTCATCATCTTGCGGTATTTTGTACGCTTAGGTTGTAGCATGGACGTACCCTCTACTTAGATGCTTTTTTCTTTGCGGCAGCATCTTTCTGAGCACGAACCTGCTCGATACCACCCAAGACCTCACCCTTGAAGATCCAGACCTTGACACCAATGATGCCGTAGGTCGTATGAGCTTCGTAAGTACCGTAATCGATATCGGCACGTAGGGTGTGCAGAGGTACACGGCCTTCGCGATACCACTCAGAACGAGCGATCTCGGCGCCGCCTAAACGACCACCAACCTGGACCTTGATACCTTTAGCGCCCAGGCGCATCGCATTCTGAACCGCACGCTTCATAGCACGACGGAACATTACACGGCGCTCAAGCTGACTCGCAACGCCTTGGGCTACCAATAAGGCATCCAGCTCTGGCTTGCGAATCTCTTCGATGTTGATCTGAACCGGCACGCCCATCATGTTAGTGATGGTAGTGCGCAGTCTCTCAACATCTTCACCTTTCTTACCAATCACAATACCCGGACGTGCGGTATGGATGGTGATACGTGCATTCTGTGCAGGACGCTCGATTTCGATGCGGCTGACAGACGCTGCTTTCAGTTTCTCCTGAAGATACTTACGTACCTCCAAATCCTGAAGCAGGTTTTTAGCATAGGCAGAGCGACTTGCGTACCAGACCGATGTGTGGTCTTTAACAATACCAAGTCGATAACCTGTCGGATGTATTTTATGACCCATGGTTTATCTCCTAGCTCTCTGCAACCTTGACAGTGATATGACAAGAACGCTTCAGGACACGATCAGCACGACCCTTGGCACGCGGACTAATGCGCTTCATGGTCACACCCTCATCCACAAATACTGTGGATACCTTTAGCTCATCAACATCAGCACCTTCATTGTGCTCGGCGTTGGCTATTGCCGACTCCAGCACCTTCTTCATGATTGCAGCACCCTTTTTGGGGCTGAAAGTCAGGACATTCAGGGCTTCATCAACAGACTTACCGCGGATCTGGTTCGCTACCAAGCGAGCTTTCTGCGCGGATAAGCGAGCGCCTTTTAATTTAGCGGCTACTTCCATCTTTATATCCTCGCCTAACGCTTCGCTTTCTTGTCAGCAGTATGCCCGCGGTAGGTGCGGGTAGCAGAAAACTCACCCAGCTTATGACCTACCATATCTTCAGTTACGAAGACCGGAACATGTTGGCGTCCATTATGGACTGCAATCGTCAACCCGACAAAGTTCGGGAAGATCGTAGAGCGACGAGACCAAGTCTTGATTGGTTTGCGGTCGCCCTTCTCGATGGCAGCCTCAACCTTCTTCATCAAGTGAAGGTCAATAAAAGGACCTTTCTTAAGTGAACGTGGCACAGCCGTTACCTCGAATTCAGTGTTTTATTTCTTAGAACGTTTACGCACGATAAGCTTATCAGTACGTTTGTTCTTACGAGTTTTGTAACCCTTGGTCGGCGTTCCCCATGGAGATACGGGATGACGGCCACCAGAGCTGCGACCTTCACCACCACCATGCGGGTGATCTACCGGGTTCATCGCAACACCGCGAACGGTGGGACGAACACCGCGCCAACGAGAGGCACCGGCCTTACCCAAAGCACGCAATGCGTGCTCTGCGTTTCCGACTTCACCCAGGGTGGCACGACAATCAACCAGGACTTTACGTGTTTCACCGGAGCGCAAGCGCAGGGTCGCGTGAGCGCCTTCGCGAGCAACAAGCTGTGCCGAAGCACCGGCACTACGCACCATCTGTGCGCCTTTACCTGGCTTGAGTTCGATACAGTGAATCACACTACCCAGCGGAATATTCCGTAGCGGTAGAGAGTTACCAGCCTTAATATCAGCACCGGCGCCAGATAGAATCTGATCGCCCGCTTTCATACCTTTGGCGGCAATAATGTATCGACGCTCACCATCTGCATATTTCAGCAGAGCGATGTTAGCGGTCCGGTTTGGATCGTATTCCACGCGCTCAACAACAGCAGGAATGCTGTCTTTGTTGCGCTTAAAATCGACAATCCGATAATGCTGCTTATGACCACCACCGATATGACGGGTAGTGATACGGCCGTTATTGTTACGACCGCCAGACTTTGACTGACTTTCTAGTAAGGGCGCGTGTGGTGCACCCTTATGCAGATCAGTATTTACGACCTTGATCACATGGCGACGGCCAGGCGAGGTCGGTTTACATTTAACAATAGCCATTTGCTAGCCTCCCTTATTCGCCGACGAAGTCGATATCATGGCCTTCAGCCAAACGAACATAAGCTTTGCGGATGCTCTTACGCTGCCCCATGCCATGCGCTGTACGCTTGGTTTTACCCTTAACGTTCAACACATTAACATTCGCAACCTTAACGTCGAACAACTGCTCGACAGCCTTCTTTATCTCAGGCCTAGTCGCATCAGACGCCACACGAAAAACAACCTGCTGAGCATCTTCGGCAACAATCGTCGCCTTCTCAGAGATATGCGGGCCTAACAGAACTTTGAAGATGCGCTCTTGGTTCATACCAACATCTCCTCAATTTTCTTCAGTGCAGCAACAGTAACCAGCACCTTATCGCTACCGACCAGACTTACAGGGTCGATGGCAGCAGCATCCAACACGTTAACCTTAGGAATGTTACGTGCAGACAGGTACAGATCCAGATCAACACCTTCAGTGATAATCAGAACGTTTTCAAGATCCATCTCTTTAAGCTTGGCAACCATCAGCTTGGTCTTAGGGGCTTCGAGCTTAAGCTCTTCGACCACGACCAGACGCTCCTGACGAACCAATTCAGAGAAGATGCAACGAATCGCAGCGCGATACATTTTCTTGTTAACTTTTTGAGAGTGGTCTTGCGGCTTCGCTGCAAAGGTAACACCACCGGCGCGCCAGATAGGGCTACGGATAGTACCTGCACGAGCACGGCCTGTGCCTTTTTGACGCCAAGGCTTACGACCACCACCACGCACTTCTGCGCGGGTCTTCTGAGCACGAGTACCCTGACGCGCACCTGCCAAATAGGCGGTGACGACCTGGTGAACCAGTGCTTCGTTAAACTCTTTACCAAAGGCCTGTTCGGAAATTTCTACCGAACCGCTAGCGCCTGCAATAGTAAGATTCATATTCATCTCCCTTAGCCGCGCGCTTTAACCGCTGGTTTAACAATTACATCACCGCCCGCACAACCGGGAACAGCACCCTTAATAAGAAGCAGGTTGCGTTCAACATCGACGCTAACAACTTCCAGAGTCTGCACAGTGACATTCTCATCACCCATGTGACCAGCCATCTTCTTACCCTTGAAAACACGCCCGGGTGTCTGACACTGACCAATGGAACCAGGAGCACGGTGAGAGATTGAGTTACCGTGAGTGGCATCCTGCATAGCAAAGTTCCAGCGCTTAACACCGCCCTGGAAGCCTTTACCTTTAGATCTGCCGGTCACGTCAACTTTCTGTCCGACGGTAAACGTCGATACTGTAAGCTGATCTCCAACCTGAACTTCTTCGCCATCTGCCAAGCGAAACTCCCATAAACCGCGACCGGCCTCAGTGCTAGCCTTGGCGAAGTGACCCGCCGCAGGCTTTGTAACACGTGAAGCTTTCTTAGCGCCCAGAGTAATCTGGAATCCGCTATAACCGTCGACATCGACTGTCTTCAGCTGGGTCACACGGTTCGGTTCCACTTCGATGACCGTGACTGGCACGGACACACCATCATCAGTGAATACACGGGTCATCCCCGCTTTCCGTCCGACTAAACCAATAGTCATATTTAAACCTCTTGCCAGTTGAGTACGGGGCTTTAACCCACTACGGCTGCCCTTTACAGAGCATTCCTCTACTAAAATTTTTTATATAGCGCCTAAGCGCTTATCGATTATTAGCCCAGGCTAATTTGAACATCAACGCCCGCTGCAAGATCTAGCTTCATCAGTGCGTCGACTGTTTTTTCAGTCGGCTCAACGATGTCTAGTACGCGCTTGTGAGTACGGATCTCATACTGGTCACGTGCATCTTTATTCACGTGTGGTGAGGTCAGTACTGTAAAACGCTCCTTACGAGTCGGGAGAGGGATCGGGCCACGCACTTGCGCGCCGGTTCGCTTGGCAGTATCAACGATTTCCTGAGTGGAAGCGTCAATCAAGCGATGATCAAAAGCCTTTAATCGAATACGAATTTTCTGGTTTTGCATTTCGATCACAACTCCAAATGGAATTTAAACGGCAATAAGATGCCACCCCTATAAAAAGGGTACGGAAGTATACGCGTAAAAAAAAATGAGCGCAATTGCTATTAGACTGCAAAGAGAGAAAGTCCGGCAAGTCTTTAACGCGCAGATAATATCTTAAAGAGAACCGCGTGCAAACCGGCCTCAGCCCGCATAGGGCGAGGCCGCTAACCTTATTGAGGAAGACTGCCTTCGACGCCCTCTACATAATAATTCATACCGGCAAGTGCGCCATCATCCAGCACCTGACCGGCTGGAATCACCTGCTCACCCGCCTGGTTAATAATGGGGCCTGCGAACGGATGCAGCGAACCTGCGGCAATCGCCTCTTTAATCTTTTCAGCTTCGGCGACGAACTCAGCCGGAATCGCCGCATTAAAGGGAGCAAAGTCGACCATGCCTGACTCGATACCACCCCAGACATCGCCTGCTGACCAGCTGCCGTCGATCACGGCCTGAGTACGACTGACATAGTACGCGTCCCAGTTATCCACGATCGCCGTCAACTGCGCCTTGGGGGCGAAGCCCGTCATATCGGACGCCTGACCCACACCCCAGACACCGCGCTGCTCCGCCACCTGCAAGGGTGCCGGACTGTCGGTATGCTGCATAATAATATCGGCACCCTGATCGGCCAGCGTCTTGGCCGCAGCCGCTTCCTTACCCGGATCATACCAGGAGTTAACCCAGACCACTTTCAGGGTCACCGCCGGATTAACCGCACGAGCCGCACGGATGGTGGCGTTAATACCCCGTACGACCTCTGGAATAGGAAAGGACGCCACATAGCCGATCACATTGGTCTTGGTCA
Source organism: Motiliproteus sp. (assembly GCA_047633175.1). Lineage (GTDB taxonomy): Bacteria > Pseudomonadota > Gammaproteobacteria > Pseudomonadales > Balneatricaceae > Motiliproteus. The sequence goes on from JBLIEQ010000002.1 coordinate 107,022, forward strand.
TCCTTCCGGCCAATGTACCGGCCACATAACGCCCCTCATAGAAGCGTCCCGCATACGTAGCTACATTCTTGGTGCGCTTATAGCCGGTCGCGTGCTCGAACTTTACGTTCGGAAACTTTCTGGCGACCTTTAGGGTCGGATTCATAAACCCGAAAGAGGTGGTAAAGATCAGCTTATGGCCACTGGCGGCGAGCTTACGAATTACCCGCTCCGCGTCAGGCCCCTCCTTAACACTCTCTACGAAGCTGGTCTTGACCTGGTCACCCAACGCCTTCTCTATCGCCAGACGTCCCTGGTCGTGACGGTAGGACCAACCATGATCACCCACGGGCCCCACGTAAACAAAGCCTACCTTGGTTTCTGCCAGTGTTTGTCCCGACATTGCCAACCCTGCAATGACAGCTGTCACTGTTATTAGTTTTTTTACAGCCTGCTTCATAACACACTCCTAAGATTGCTCTACGTCACTTCTATTAGTGTTTTAATTTATTAGTATTTTCATTGCTCCTGCCCCAGCCTCGTAAATAGCCGACTACGGCAGCAGCCCCGCTCAGGCCGAAGGCCTGAACGGCTTACCCAGGGATGCTGGGGAATTCTCACGCAAACGGGTACGGTCTCTGGAGATCAGCACCAGCACCACCACGGTCGCCAGATAGGGCAACATCGATAGAAACTGGGAAGGGATCGAGAGCCCGAAACCCTGCGCATGCAGCTGCACTATCGTGATGCCGCCAAACATATACGCCCCGAAGAGGCAGCGCAGCGGCCTCCAGGACGCGAAGACCACCAGCGCCAGCGCGACCCAACCGCGCCCGGCCGTCATGTTTTCAGACCACATCGGGGTATAGACCACCGACAGGTAAGCGCCCCCGAGGCCCGCCATACAACCACCGAACAGCAACGCTGCATAACGTAATTTAATCACGGAATACCCCAGCGCATGCGCCGAATCCGGAGACTCACCGATCGCCCGCAGGACAAGACCGCCACGGCTGTGATAGATAAAGAAGTGCAGCCCGACGACCAGCGCTACCGACAGATAGATCAGCGGATTATGATCGAACAGCACCGGGCCGAGAAAAGGGATCTGAGACAGCAGCGGGATCGGCAGTTTAGCCAGAGGCTCCACCGTGGCGCCGACAAAGCCGATCCCCAGCAGCGCACTCAGCCCAACGCCGAACAGCGTTATCGCCAGCCCCGTGGCAACCTGATTAGTCAGCAGGCTCAGGGTCAGGAAGCCGTGCAGCAGCGCCACACTCATCCCCGCCATGCCACCACAAAGCAGCCCCAGATAGATGTCGCCGGTCAGCAATGTACCGCCAAAGGCGGCCACCGCGCCCATCAGCATCATCCCTTCGATCCCCAAGTTAAGCACCCCGGAGCGCTCGGTAACCAGCTCGCCCAGCGCTGCGAACAGCAGGGGCGTGGAGGCACCTATAATAGTCAGACAAGCGGCCTGTACGATCAGCACTGTTTCGTTCATCAAGCTCTACCTATGCCTTACCGAAGCGGATTCGGTAACCGATTAATACGTCGCACGCCAACAGAAAAAACAGCAGCATCCCCTGAAAAACACCGGTCACCGCCTGCGGCAATCCCATCTCCATCTGCAGGCTCTCACCCCCTAGGTAGGACAGCGCCAATAGCAGACCGGCGACCATCACGCCCAGCGGATGGAGGCGCCCGACAAAGGCGACGATAATGGCCGTAAAGCCGTAGCCTGGCGAGACTTGGGGCACCAACTGACCGATCGGTCCGGACACCTCGATCATCCCCGCCAGCCCCGCCAGACAACCGCCTGACAACAGGCCGAACCAGACCAGGCGCTTGTGATTAAAGCCGGCAAACTGCGCCGCCCTGGGGGCCGCCCCCACCACCCTGACCTGGAAGCCGATCAGGGTGCGACTCAACAGGACCCAGGCTGCGATCACTACCGCGATCGCCATCAACAGGCCGATATGCAGCCGGGTACCCTCCACCAGCACCGGCAGCAGCGCCGCGTCACTGAACAGGCGCGATTCAGGGAAGTTAAATCCCTCGGGGTCACGCCAGGGACCGTGGATCAGGTAGCTCAGAAACAGCGCCGCGACATAGGTCAGCATCAGACTGGTCAGGATTTCGTTGGCGTTAAAGCGGGTCTTCAGGAACGCGGGGATCGCGGCCCAGGCCATTCCGCCCAGACCCCCTGCCAGCATCATCGCCGGCAGCAGCCAGACGCTATCGCTTTCGTGGTTGAAGATCGCCAGCCCACCGGCGGCCACAGCCCCCATCACCAGCTGCCCCTCGGCGCCTATGTTCCAGACATTCGCCTTAAATCCTATAGACAGGCCAATGCCGATTAGCACCAAAGGAACGGCCTTGACCAGCAGTTCACTGACGCCGTAGCTATCGCTGACCGGCACGATGAAAAACGCATAGAGGGCTTGTCCGGCATCGATTCCCATCAGCGTAAACATCACAAATCCGGCCGCCAGAGTCAGCAGCAGGGCCAAGAGCGGCGATCCGTAGACCATCGCCTTAGAGTTCTCTACACGCTGTACCAGGCGAACGTTCATACGCAGGCCTCCTGGAGTTCCAGCGCTGCTGCGGGCATCTCTGGCAGGGCGACACCCGTCATCAACAGGCCCACCTCCTCGGTACTCACCTCGGCCCGGGCGTAGATCGCCGACAGCTGGCCGCCGCAGATAGCCCCGATACGGTGACTCAGGGTCATCAGCTCATCCAGATCCTGCGAGATCACCAATACCGCTGCTCCCTGTTCGGCGAGCGCCTGCAGTGATTTATGAATCATGGCCGCCGCCCCGGCATCAACACCCCAGGTGGGTTGAGCGAGCACCAGCACGTCCGGCTGCTGCTGCACCTCGCGTCCGACAATAAACTTCTGCAGATTACCGCCTGACAGACTGGCCGCAGTCGCCTCGACACCATTACAACGCACATCGAAGCGCTTTATCACCTGTTCGGAAAAGTGCTGCACCTGGGCATCGCGGATAAAGCCTCTGTTAAGAAAGGGCTGCCGCACATAGCCACTGAGCAGCGCATTATCCTGCAGACTCATCTCCGGCACCGAACCATGACCCAGACGCTCCTCGGGCACAAAACAGAACCCCAGCGCGCGACGCTGCTGCGGCCCCAGATCCCCCACCGGTCGCGTTCCGATCTTTATCGCTTGCGCCTCGGTCTGAAACTCGCCACTCAGCGCCTCAAGCAGCTCGGCTTGGCCATTACCGGCGACGCCGGCGATACCCAGAATCTCCCCGCGGCGGACGCTCAGGTGGATATCTCTAAGGGTGACGGCAAAGGGCCCGTCCGCGCTGCGGTTAAGCCCACACACCTGCAGCCAGGGATCCCCATGCTTGACATCGACCGTGGCCCGCGCCGAGTCCACCGCCTCTCCCACCATCAGCGCCGCCATACTCGCGGCGGTCTCCTCGGCCGGAAGGCAGTAGCCGACATTTTTGCCGCCGCGCAAGATCGTGGCTGAATCACAAAGCCTTCGAACCTCATCGAGCTTATGACTGATATAAAGGATGGAGCAGCCTTCGGCGGCGAGTTTACGCAGGGTGACGAACAACGTTTCCGCCTCTTGCGGGGTCAGGACCGAGGTAGGCTCATCCATGATCAGTAAGCGGGGGTTTTGCAGCAGAGAGCGCACAATCTCGATCCGCTGCTTCTCCCCGACCGAGAGGCTGTGCACGGCCCTGTTGGGATCCAGCGGCAGTCCGTAATGCGCCTCTACCTTGAGGATCCTGGCTTCCAGGGTCTTCATCGATGGCGGATGACTCATCCCCAGAGAGATATTTTCTTTAACGCTCAGGGCTTCAAACAGCGAGAAGTGCTGAAACACCATCCCCACACCCAGAGCCATCGCCTGGGCAGGACTGCGAATATCGACCCGCTGGCCCTCCCAATACAGCTCACCGGCATCCGGCTTGAGCAAGCCGAAGATCATCTTCACCAGGGTGCTCTTACCGGCACCATTTTCACCCAGCAACGCATGGATCTCACCCGGCCTGACCCGCAGATCGACCCGATCATTGGCCAGACAGCCGGGATACGCCTTAACGATCTGCTGCATCTGCAGTCGTGCAGGGATAACGTCCTGGGTACTTGTTATCGAATTCTTCAACCTGTAAAGCCCCTCTAACATTAAAGCGGCCAACGGCGGGCAGCCTCAAACTTCGCGATGAGCCATAGTAACGACGACCCCTCAGGGTATCAGGAGGCCATCTCCAGCATACAAAATACTGGCTAATCGCTCAGGATACAGATTTCTTGGATCAAACAATAATAAAGCGCTGTCAGCCGGCCGTCAGAGCTCCTGATGATCCCGATCACGGAAACCGATCAGGTAGAGAATACCGTCAAGCCCCAGGGTCGAGATCGCCTGCCCGGCTCGCTGGCGGACCAGCGGCTTCGCCCTGAAAGCGATCCCCAGCCCTGCAATAGATAACATGGGCAGATCATTGGCGCCATCACCGACTGCGATGGTCTGCTCCAGCTGAATACCCTCTTTAGCCGCGATCTCGCGCAACAGCTCCGCCTTGCGCTGACCGTCGACCACCCTTCCGGTGACTCTTCCGGTGACCTTCCCCCCTTCTACCTCAAGCGCGTTGGCATAGACATAATCAAAACCCAACTTGCGCTGAAGATGCTCCGCAAAATAGCTGAATCCACCCGAGAGTATTGCCGTCTTATAGCCCATTGTCTTCAGCCGTGAGACCAGTTCCTCGACCCCTTCGGTCATCGGCAACCGTTGCGCCACCTTTTCCAGCATGCTCGCATCCAGCCCCTTAAGCAGCGCCACGCGACGTTTAAAGCTCTCGGTAAAGTCGATCCGTCCCTGCATGGCCTCCTCGGTGATCGCCGCAACCTGGTCGCCGACACCGGCCTCGATCGCCAGCTCATCGATCACCTCGGCCTCGATCAGAGTAGAATCCATATCGAACACCACCAGCCGGCGGTTACGCCTGTAGATATCATCTTTCTGGAAGGCGATATCGACATCCAGTTCGTTGGCGGCTTTCAGGAACTCGGTGCGCAGGGTGTCCGTGGGCTCCCCGCGGACCGAAAATTCGACGCAGGCCTTGGTACGCTCGTCGACCGCATCCAGAGGCACCCGTCCGGACAGGCGACTGATATTATCGATATTGAGCCCATGATCGGCGGCAATACTCGCCACCTTGGCGATATGAGAAGCCTCAATCCGCCGTGCCAGCAGGGTGATAATATGTCTCGGCTTACCCTGTGCCTCGACCCAGCGCCCATAATTATCGGTATCCACCGGCTCAAACTTGGTCGTCATCTGCAGCGCGTGCAGGCGAAACAGCAGCTCGCTCAACACCGGCGAGGATTCGGACTGCGGTGGGATCTCCACCAGGATTCCCAGGGAGAGGTTGTCATGAATCACCGCCTGGCCTATATCCAGAACATTGATCTGGTAGCGCGCCAGGATTTCGGTAATGGTCGATGTCACGCCCGGCTTGTCTTGACCGGATACGGTTATAAGAATGATCTCTTTCACGAAGGCGGTTCCTGGTTCCTGAAAAAAAAGGGTGAGGGGGTGCGGATCTCAATCCGGAGCGATGCCCGCCAGAGGCGGACAGGCCGAAAGATCGGATTTTCGACTAAGGCACGCTATTCTACCTACTTAGACCGCATTGAAGAATCCCCTTATGACAGAACCTACGAGCCCCCTCATCGACCGGCTACCTCTGGATGCCTTCCGCAGCCCGCGTACCGGACAACGGCCCCTGGGATCTGCGCGGCTGTTGCTGGTCAGCGCGAGCCTCTTTGCCCTGCTCGCCCTGAGCGTCGCCCTGGGGAATCCGCTAACGCCGATCGATCAGGCCCTGACGGCAGCCTTGCAGCAACTCCGCTCGGCGCAATTGGATCGCTGGATGACCGGCTTAACCCTGCTCGGTAATAGCGACCATATAGCGCTCCTCAGCCTGGCATTGGGCCTGCGTCTTATCCACGAGCGCAACCGCACCGCAGCCCTGCACTGGCTGGGGGCCATGGCCGTACTGGTCGTCCTCAATACCTTGCTCAAGCATGGCCTGGCCATTCCCCGTCCGAACATTCTGCTCCAGCCACTGAGTTCCTTCGGTTTCCCCAGTGGCCACAGCAGCGCCAGCACCCTGTTTTTCAGCCTGCTGGCGGCCTTCAGCACCCAACAACAGCCCCTATCCCGGCGCTGGCGGGTCTATAGCCTGGCGGCACTGGCGGCACTCGGTGTCGGCGTATCGAGGCTCTACCTGGGGGTTCACTGGTTCAGCGATGTGCTGGGAGGAATCCTGCTGGGACTGGCGATCGCCGCCGCCACCTGCCTGCTCTACAGCCGCTTCGACCGCAGGCCGCTGACATTCGATCGTCCAGGATTCTGGCTAACAGGGCTGACGATCAGCGCGATCTATATAGGGATAAGGCTGGGTGGGGCGGTCTTAGTTTACCTGCCCGCCAGGGGGTAAGCCCCCAAAAGGGGACCAGAAAAGAGGTCAGATCTATTTTAAGAGCTCTATTTTAAGAGCCCTATTTTAAGAACAAGGGGTCGGAGAAAAAGGATCTAAAGATCGCCTGCAGGCAGGCTCCCACAGGGAGTGTTTTTTTGTGGGTTAGGCTCGTAGGTCGGACTTTAGTCCGACGATGAACACTCCATGCTAGCCTTGAAGAGATCGCCTGCAGGCAGGCTCCCACAATTGCATAGCAACAGCCATGCTTTGTGGGTCGGCAGCGCCGACCCACAATAGGCGCCTATTAAGCTGTCGGTTTCGGCTTACTGCGGCTGCCACTGCGCTTGCGCGGTGATCGTTTTTTGGCTGGCCCCTTGGTCTCGGAACGCTCGTGTTTGGCCGCCGTCTTGCCGGTCCGCTTGCGTGACGAACCCAGGGCTTCGATCAACTCAAAGTCGATCTTACGCTCATCCAGATCGACCCGAGCCACCTTCACCCGCAGCTCATCGCCCAGCCGATAGGAGACCCCGGTACGTTCGCCGGTCAGGCGCTGCTTGGCGATATCGAAGTGGTAATAGTCGCCCGCCAGCGCCGTCACATGCACCAGACCTTCGGTATGAATGCCCTTGAGTTCGACAAACAACCCGAATCCGGTGACCGAACTGATCACGCCGATAAACTCATCACCGACATGGTCACGCATATATTCACACTTGAGCCAGGCGCTGACATCACGAGTAGCTTCCTCGGCCCGACGCTCGGTCCGCGAACAATGCTCGCCCTGCACCAGCATCGCGGCCAGATCGTAGGGGTAGCTCTGGCTGGAGTCCAGACCCGGGGCACCTTCTACGCGAACCACCGGCACGCCACCACTCTTGGCGAACAGCGATTTAACCTTCGACATCAGCCCGCCTTCGGGCTTGGCACGAATCACCGAGCGTATCGCCCTGTGTACCAACAGATCCGGGTAGCGACGAATAGGTGAGGTAAAGTGGGCATAGGCATCGTACGCCAGACCGAAGTGGCCCTCGTTTGCAGGGGTATAGACCGCCTGGGATAACGAGCGCAGCATCATGGTCTGAATCACGCTGGCATCGGGACGCGCACCGATCTGCTGCAACAGCACCTGGTAATCGTCCGGAGTGGGCTTGTCACCACCCGGCAGGTTAAGGCCAAGCTCTGCCAGGAACTTACGCAGGTTCTCCAGCTTCTTGGCCTTAGGTCCCTGATGGACCCGATACAGGGCGGGAATCTTCATTTTTTCCAGAAAGCGTGCGGTCGCCACGTTGGCGCACAGCATGCACTCTTCGATCAGCTTATGAGCGACGTTACGCACCACCGGCACGATCTGATCGATCTTACGGTCTTCACCGAAAATAATTCGAGTATCTGTGGTTTCAAAATCGATCGCACCGCGCTGATCCCGCGCCCCGCGCAAGCCCTTATAGAGGTTATGCAGATCACCCAGATGGTCGACCAGGTTGGGATACTGCCGCGCGACCTGTTGCCCCGCAGCCGATTCCGGCGCCTCCAGCAGGTCGCCGACCTGGTTATAGGTCAGGCGCGCATGCGACTGTATAACCGCCTCGAAGAACTGGTAGCCACTAAGCTTACCCTTGGCACTAACAGACATCTCACACACCAGCGCCAATCGATCGACCTGGGGATTCAATGAGCAGAGGCCGTTGGAGAGCGCCTCGGGCAGCATAGGCACCACCTGCTGTGGAAAGTACACCGAATTACCGCGGTTCTGCCCCTCAGTATCCAGTGCGGTCCCAGGTTTGACGTAATGGGAGACATCGGCAATGGCGACAAACAGCTTCCAACCGCCACCTTTTTTCGGTTCACAATAGACCGCATCATCAAAATCGCGTGCATCTTCGCCGTCGATAGTGACCAGCGGCAGATCGCGCAGATCGACACGGTGCTTCTTGTCCGCCTCGCTGACCTGCGCCCCGTAGCGTTCCGCTTCGGCTTCGACGCCATCGGGCCAGACATTAGGAATCGCGTAGCTGCGGATCGCCACCTCGATCTCCATTCCCGGCGCCATATGCTCACCCAGAATTTCGGTGATCCGCGCGCGCGGCCGCCCTTTGCTCGGCTGCTGAATGATATCGGCCTGCACATACTGGCCATTCTGAGCCCCGCCCCAATCCTGCTCGGCGATCACCAGATCCTGGCTGATACGGGCGTTTTCAGGAATCAGGTAACCGACCCCGTCATCATCGACAAAACGGCCGACCAACTGCTGGGTATTGTGCGCGAGCACCTCGATCACCGAGGCTTCACGCCGACCCCTGTGATCCAGGCCTGCAACCCGCACCATCGCCCGATCACCGTCGAAGAGTTTGCGCATCTGCCGATTATGCAGATACAGGTCATCGGAGCCATCGTCGGGAATCAAAAAACCGAAGCCGTCTTTGTGACCACTGACGCGTCCGGCCAGCAGATCCATTTTTTCAGCCAGGCCAAAGCCGCCGCTGCGGGTATGCACCAGCTGGCCGTCACGTTCCATCGCCCGTAACCGGCGGCGCACCGCCTCAATCTGCTCCTCGGAGGAGACCTTAAGCTCGGTGCAGACCTGGGGATGGGTCATCGGCCGACCTGCCTTGGTCAGCACCGCGGTAATAAATTCCCGACTGGGAATAGGGTTTTCGTACTTTCGGGCTTCCCGATCTGCGTGGGGATCACGTTTCATAATTATTCTCGACTTCTTTTAGAGGGGCGGCATTCGCGGCCCGGGGTGACGTCTGATTAGAAGAGGTGGCGCCGATCAGACGATAAATCCTGTTTAACGATAGCGGTTTGGCTATCCAATACAGACGATAAATTCTGTTTAACGGTGGCGGCTTAGCCATCAAATACAGACGATAAATTCTGTTTAATGATAGCGGTTTGGCTACCCAATACAGACGATAAATTCTGTTTAACGGTGGCGGCTTAGCCATCAAATACAGACGATAAATTCTGTTTAATGATAGCGGTTTGACTATCCAATACAGACGATAAATTCTGTTTAATGATAGCGGTTTGGCTACCCAATACAGACGATAAATTCTGTTTAATGATGGCAGCTTGGCCATCGACTTCTAACGGTGAATGCTGTTTAGGATGATACATAGTTACTGATTTAACCCATCGTCACAACTACAGCTTGACGATCCGCGCAACCCGGATGCATGCCAGACAGAGCGGACTGCTCTGAACGTATCGACAAACAGGCTGAAAGGGCGGCATTCGACCGCCCTCCAGTTGTCTAAGGTCAGGGAAGCTCATCCACCTCTGCAGCATCCTCTTTGACCGGCGGCAGCAGGTCTTCGCGCACGACCTTCATCGCTAGCAGCACGTTCGAGGCGACATAAACAGACGAGTACGTGCCTACCAGCACCCCGATAATCAGTGCCGTTGCGAAGCCGTGGATCATCTCTCCACCAAAGAAAAACAGCGCCAGCAACACCAGCAGGGTCGTTAAGGAGGTGATCAGGGTGCGTCCCAGGGTCTGATTCAGAGACAGGTTGATCACCTCGTCAGCAGTGCCCTTGCGCAGTTTGCGGAAATTTTCCCGAATCCGGTCAGAGACCACGATGGTATCATTGAGCGAGTAACCGATCACCGCCAGCACAGCCGCTAGTACGGTCAGATCAAAATCCAGCCTGAACACCGAAAACATACCCAGCACGATCACAACATCATGAACCAGAGCCACCACCGCCCCGACCGCAAACTTGAGCTGGAAGCGCATCGCCACATAAAGCATGACGACACCCAGGGCAAACAGCATCCCCAGACCGCCCTGCTCACGCAGCTCGTCACCGACCTGAGCACCCACAAACTCGGAGCGCAGCAGCGTCACCTCGCTAGCGCCGCTGCCGGCACGGAGCGCCGCCAGCACATCATCGCCCAGGCTGGCCGTATGGGTCTGGGCCAGGCGCACCATGATGTCAGTCTGCGAACCGAAGGTCTGCACGACCGCAGAGTCATAACCGGAGGTCACCAGCGTCTGGCGGATCACCTCCATCGGCAGTTCTTTGCTGTATTCGACCTCTACCAAGGAGCCGCCGGTAAAGTCGAGACCGAACTGCAAACTATTAACAAACAACGATATTATCGCCGCCAGCAGCAGTGCGACCGAGACTCCGGCCATGATTTTGCGCAGCGCCATAAAATCAAATTGATACTCCGGGGCGCTGCCGGGCTGCTCTTCGTCCATAACCATTTCAGTGTCTCTCATCGCTTATTGCCTCCAGCCGATCGACAGTTTATTGATCTTGCGACCACCATAGATCTGATTGATCAGCGCGCGGGTTACCGTAATCGAGGTAAACATCGAGAAGATAATCCCCAGTGACAGCGTCACCGCAAAGCCCTTGACCGGACCGGTGCCGACCGCAAACAGGATCACCGCCACCAGTAACGTGGTGATGTTGGCATCGAAGATGGTCGAAAACGCACGATCATAACCGGCGCTGATCGCCGACTGAGGTGGCAGCCCATTCCTGAGTTCCTCCTTGATGCGCGAGAAGATCAGCACGTTGGCATCCACCGCCATACCCACCGTCAATACGATACCGGCGATCCCCGGCAGCGTCAGCGTGGCCGACAGCATCGACATCGCCGCGGTCAGCAGCGCCAGGTTCAAGACCAGCGCTATATTAGCAACCAGGCCGAAGACCCGGTAAAACGCCAGCATAAATAGTAATACCAGCGCCATACCTATCTCGACCGAGATCACACCCCGATCAATATTCTGCTGTCCCAGGCTCGGCCCGACCGTACGCTCTTCGACGAAGTAGATGGGGGCGGCCAGCGCACCCGCGCGCAGTAGCAGCGCCAGCTCGGTAGACTCACCGGCGCCATTAAGCCCGGTGATACGGAAGCTATTACCCAATGCGGACTGGATAGTCGCCAGCGAGATAATCTTCTTCTCGACATAGGTGATCCGTTTCTCGACCTCGACACCGTCCACCTGCTCATAGCGGGTACGGCTCTTATGCTCGATAAAGAGCACCGCCATGCGACGCTGGATCGCATTACGGGTAACCCTGTTCATCAGTTTGCCGCCGCTGGAATCGAGCGTGATCGAGACCTGTGGCTGACCGTTCTCATCAAAGTTGGCTTGGGCATTGGAGACCGAGCTGCCGTTGATAATCACGTCTCTCTCGATATCGGCAGGGCGGCGGCCCTCTTCGCGAAATTCATAGCTTTCGGTACTCGAACGCGGCGCGTCAGGCGTGGCCTCGAGCCGGAACTCCAGGTTGGCGGTCTTACCCAGAATCCGCTTGGCGGCAGCGGTGTCCTGCACCCCAGGCAACTGAATCACGATCCGGTTTGAGCCCTGACGCTGTACCAGAGGCTCGGCCACGCCCAGCTCGTTGACCCGGTTACGGATAGTCGTCAGGTTCTGCTTGATGGCGTAGTCCTCGATCTCCGAGACCTTAGACTGCAGCAGACTCACACCCAGGAAAAATCCCGCCTGCGTCTCGGTATCGCTAAGCCGGAACTCGCTATACTCGTCACTCAGCAGCTCGTGCCCCTGATCACGCGCCTCCAGGGAGGCAAATTTAATCGCCAGGCTACCATCTTTATTGTGCTCAACACTGCGATAGCGGACCCGCTCGCTGCGCAGCTTGGTCTTAATCTCGCTGACATAGACATCCAGCCGCTGCCCGACGGCTGCCGCCATATCCACTTCCATCAGGAAGTGAACTCCGCCACGCAGATCCAGACCCAGTTTCATGGGTCCTGCACCGATCGCCGTTAACCAGTCGGGTGTGGTCGCCGCTAGGTTTAACGCTGTGACATACTCATTCCCCAGCGCTCGAGCGATAGCAGCCTTGGCTCCCAGCTGCTCCTCTGAACTACCGACCCGAATCAGCAGCCCGCTCTCCAGAACCTCGGCACCCCGATACGCGATGCCGATCTGATCCAGGCTCTCTAAGGCAACATCCAGGGTCTCCTGAGTCAGCGTCGTCGTCGTGCTGGCACCTGACACCTGAACCGCATAATCGTCCGGGTACAGGTTAGGCGCGGCATAGAGCCCACCGACGAGCACCACAAACACAATCAGCAGATTTTTCCAAAGTGGGTATGTATTGAGCATAACGCTCGACTCCTCGCGACAAAACACCGTAATACTTTGATTTAATTACGATATTTAAAAAAACAAAACGCCACTCCCGGCTATTCCGGGAAGTGGCGTTTGTAACAGGACTCAGAACGCTTAGACGTCCTTAATAGTACCCTTAGGCAGCATCGCCTGAATGTGCATCTTCTGGAACGTGAGCTCGACCGTCTCTGACACGCTCAATACTACATAGTCATCGCTGACCTTGATGATCTTACCGATCAGGCCTGCACTGGTCACGACTTCGTCGCCCTTAGCCATACCGGCAACCAAGGCCTTGTGGTCTTTAGCGCGCTTGCTCTGGGGACGCCATACCATAAAGTAAAAGATCGCCGCAAAACCGACCAGAAAGATCAGGCCAGACAGATCGCCAAAAGGACCTGCAGATGCCGCACCGGCTTCAGCCATAGCGGGAGAGATAAAAAAGCTCATTAAAGTCTCCTAAAAAGTTTATAAATCGGATTGTTATAACGGACTCAATCCACCCTTATTCGAGTTCTGGAACATCCAGACCGCGCCTGCGGTAGAAATTAGTCACAAAGTCGGACAATTTACCCTGTTCAATGGCGCTTCGCAATCCGCTCATCAGGTTTTGGTAGTAACGCAGGTTGTGAATCGTATTTAACTGCGCACCCAGCATCTCCTTACACTTATCCAGATGGTGCAGGTAGGCGCGGCTGAAGTTCTGACAGGTATAACAATCACAGTCGGCATCCGGCGGTGAGGTATCCTGGCGATGTGCCGCATTGCGGATCTTGACCACGCCATCGGACACGAACAGATGACCGTTGCGGGCGTTACGGGTCGGCATCACGCAATCGAACATATCGACCCCGCGACGCACCCCCTCGACCAGATCCTCCGGCTTACCGACCCCCATCAGATAGCGAGGGCGATCTGCCGGCATCTTCGGCGTGACATGATCGAGCACCTTCATCATCTCGTCTTTGGGTTCGCCCACCGACAGCCCGCCGATCGCGTAACCGTCAAAACCGATCTCGGCAAGCCCCGCCAGCGACTCCTCCCGCAGCGACTCGAACATGCCGCCCTGCACGATCCCGAACAGCGCTGCCGGACTCTCGCCATGCGCCTCCTTGGAACGCTTGGCCCAACGCAGCGACAGCCGCATCGATTCGGCAGCCTCCGCCTCGGTGGCTGGGTACGGGGTGCACTCATCGAAGATCATCACCACGTCCGCGCCCAGCTCGCGCTGCACCTGCATCGACCGCTCCGGTGTCAGTTCGACCTTGGCGCCATCGACTGGCGACTGGAACTTAACCCCCTGCTCGCTGATCTTGCGCATCGCCCCGAGGCTGAACACCTGAAAGCCACCCGAATCGGTCAGGATCGGCCCCTGCCACTGGATAAAGTCGTGCAGATCGCCGTGCTCACGCACCACCTCGGTCCCCGGACGCAGCATCAGATGGAAGGTATTGCCCAGGATCATCTGCGCCCCGGTCGCCTCTATATCACGCGGCAGCATCCCCTTGACCGTGCCATAGGTACCCACCGGCATAAAAGCGGGGGTCTCGACATCGCCACGCGGAAAACTCAGCCGTCCACGACGGGCCTTGCCGTCGGTCGCCAGCAACTCATATTTCATAAAACAGCTACGTGTCACCTGTTACTCCACTCTCTATAGAATCATTAAATCTAAAATCATTAAACTGCTTGGCGGCGGGTTAAAAACATCGCATCGCCATAACTGTAAAACCGGTACTGCTGCGCCACCGCCTCGGCATAGGCGGCGCGGATATGCGCCTGCCCGGCAAAGGCGCTCACCAGCATCAGTAAGGTCGACTCGGGCAGGTGAAAGTTGGTCACCAGACAGTCGATCACCGCAAACTGATAACCGGGGTAGATAAAGATATCGGTCTCACCCGCATACGCCGCCAGCTCACCGCCGTGCTGCCGGGCCGCACTCTCCAGACAGCGCACGCTGGTGGTCCCCACCGCGATCACCCGCCCGCCCCGCGCTCTGGTATCGCGCACCTGCTGACAAACCTGCGCTGACACCTCGATCGCCTCGGAATGCATTTGATGCTCCAGCACCGTATCCACCTTCACCGGCTGAAAGGTGCCCGCACCCACATGCAGGGTCACAAACCCCAGATCGACCCCCTTATCTCGCAACGCCTGCAGCAGCGGCTCATCAAAATGCAGCCCCGCCGTCGGCGCCGCTACCGCACCAGGTGTACGATTATAAACAGTTTGGTAGCGTTCGCGATCCGCTTCGTGATCTTCACGGTTGATATAGGGCGGCAGCGGCATATGGCCGATCTCATCGAGCCAATCCAGTAGTGAGCGCTCACCTTTAAACCGCACCTCGAACAATGCCCCCCGCCGACCCGTCACCTCGGCCTCGAGCCGGCCCTCCAGCAGCAGACTCGACCCCGGCTTGGGCGACTTGCTCGAACGTATATGCACCAGCGCCTGGTGAGCATCGATCACCCGCTCGATCAGCATCTCGATCTTGCCACCGGTCGCTTTGCGCCCAAACATCCGCGCTGGAATCACCCGGGTATCGTTAAACACCATCAGATCACCGGGCCGCACCAGCGCCAGCAGCTCGGCAAAACCCCGATGCTCCATCACACCGCTATCGCCCTCGACACAGAGCAACCGGCTACCGGTACGCTCGTCCGCCGGATGGCGGGCGATCAATTCTTCAGGAAGGTCAAAATGAAATTCGTTAACACGCATACCAATACAACTGTCTCTATAGGAACAAAGAAATCAACTAACTGCCGCACGCAGGCGTTGACCTGCGTTAAAAGCTGCCTATAATACACGCCTCTTAGGGCCAGTGTGGTGAAATTGGTATACACGACGGATTCAAAATCCGTTGCCGAAAGGCGTGGCGGTTCGAGTCCGCCCACTGGTACCACCGAACAAACAAAAAAGCCTCGTCATCGACGGGGCTTTTTTGTGGGCGTCTGGTGGCAACAGCAAGCAACGAGAACGGCCCTGGCTCGACTGGAGAAATAGAGAAATAGGGGACAGAGAGTCAGCGATAACACTCAGCGAACAGGTAGGTCGGACTTTAGTCCGACAAGGACAGCATCGTGCGCCCATCGCCACACCAAACCCCACCAAAGAAACACCCCTGCCTACTAATTAGCCTGAAATCGCTCCGCTCTCGTAGGTCGGACTTTAGTCCGACAATGCCAGCAAGGAGCGCCCATCTCTAAACCACACCCCAACAAAGAAACACCCCTATGGTAGCCTGCCTGCAGGCGATCTTTTCAATGCCAGCAAAGCGCTCCCTGCGTCGGACTAAAGTCCGACCTACGAGCCTGACAAAACTAGCCCGCATCGTGCGCCCATCGCCACACCAAACCACACCCCAACAAAGAAACACCCCTGCCTGCTAATTAGCCTGAAATTACTCCGCTCTCGTAGGTCGGACTTTAGTCCGACAAGGTAGCACCCAAGCACTCTGTGCATTATTCGAAAAGCAAGTGAAAACAGAAAGGAAACAGGGGACAGACCACGTTTATTCTCTCCTTGCCGATCTGCTGTATTTCCCTGGTCGGACTCGACGTTTGAGAGTGGCTTGGATCTGATCCTGAAACCGTTGATCGCCGGATACGTAGTTTTCATTCGTTGCCTTCTCATATCTCATTATCCAGTCGACTATCTAGATGCGCTGAAAAAACTCTCTGTATAAAAACGTGGTCTGTCCCCTATTTGTCCCATCAACAGACCGCTATTGTCTTGCTGTCATCAGCGCGGCCACAGTCCTTTTAGCGTTTTGAATCAACGCCACATCCTGCTGAACCTGCAGCCGGGCTACCACTCCTTCGTAGATCAATTCGATCGTCAACGCCAGGTTATCATCAGTATTCTCTATAGAGGCTAAGCGGCGCTTTGTTTCTGCGAGCGATGCCGCTTTGTGGGCGATCGCTACCTGATGAATAAGATTGTTCTCATCGGGATACTCGCCGCTGGCATTAAGAAATACGCAGCCACTGAAATGCTTACGTTGTACCAACGCCTCTAATTCATCGAAACGGGCAAGTATCAGCTGTTCGGCAGAGACTAGATGATCATTATCCGACGCCCAGGCAGACTGCTGTCGCTGACTAAAGACCCGTAGCGCATCTCTGATTAACAGCTCTTTCGACTCAAAGTGACGATACATCGTGGTTTTAGAAATGCCGGACATCTCTACGATGCGGTCGATGCCGGTGGCATGAAACCCCTCATTCATAAACAGATTTAGAGCGATCTCAATCAGCTGCTGTTTCTTTTTTGACACCCTGGTCGACACTTTTTTTAACACGATAAGATCCAATCTACTGGCAAGTAATCTGGCTACTATAGCAGAACAGTACAGATCTGTAACTTTGCGTTGACCCGGAATAGCTCAGTCCGTAGAGTACCGATCTGTACTCTTTTGAAACCCATACCTGAGGTAATTATGACCACCCTTTACAGCTTTCCGTTTTCACTACCCTGCTACCGCGCTCGCTTGGCCGCCAGCTTATTGGCGCGCCCTGCCGGCATGATTGAGATTGATATCAGCAAAGGTGAGCAACAACAGGCGGAGTTCTTGCGCATCAACCCACTGGGCCAGGTTCCGGTACTCATTGATAACGAGACCCAGATAACGGTAAGTGATTCAGTTGCCATTTTGCGCTATCTGGCCAAGACCAGTGCAGATGAAACCTGGTTGGGGACTGATCTGGCGCAGCAAACCCAGGTCGATATGCTGCTCAGTCTGACGAGTAATGAACTTAAGGATTCAGTAGAAAAAGCCCGCATGATTAACGCCTTCAAACTATTACCAGCCACGGAACTGCCCGCTTGTGAGCAGGTCGCATCTAAAATTCTGCCTATGATCAATCAAAGACTCGCGGGGAACGATTGGTTAACCGGCAACACGCCTACCATTGCCGATATTGCCGTTTATTCCACCCTGATTTACTGCGATGAAGCTTTGCTTACCCTGACCCCCTACCAAAACATTATCGGTTGGATGTCTCGCGTCGAAGGCCTGGCGGGATACCTGAAACCAGTAAAAATGTGAGGTATTCCCTATGTCTGTCGACCTGCCACTGGTCTGTTTTCCAGCAGAATCGGAAGATCAGCAAACACTGCTAACCCAGGTGTTAACCAAACAGTCGTTCCTCAGCCCGATTAATCGCAAATGCTCGGCTTGGGCTGCAGCCCTCGCTTGCCGGGATCTAGCGGTTATTGCGGTAGTTAAAGAGCATATGGGGGCGCTGACTGACAATGAGCAGCGCGAGCTGCTGTTCGCGGTCAGCCGTATGTCGGTCACTAACCCGTACTTTGTCAGTCGTGGGATGATCGATCTGCAGGCGGGTGGCACTCTGGAGGCACTCTGCTTTCGCTCATTTTCCGATATCAGGGTCAGCAACGAGATTGCCTACCACTATGCCTGTGTTGCCGTATCCATGGTTAATGGCGGTCATGGCTGTTTGCGCAGTCACTACAGCAGTTTAAAGCAGCTCGGCGAGACCGATCAGGCTCTTGATCAAACACTCCGCATTACCGCCGCACTGATGACCGTCAGGCAAGTTGCTTTTAATCAAGCCGCGTTATTCTAATTTTTAATCATCAAGATATGGACGGTTAAAAGGCAGGCAGGGATGTCAATCTAATGAGTTTAAGGGTAACTCTCGTTAGTTGTGAGTATGCATCGAGCTACAACCGTGAAAGTTTAAAGACCTGCCGCTATCTTCTGATCGCTATCGATACGCAGGCTCTAAGGTTGATTCAAAATCCGTTGCCCAAAGGCGTGGCGGTTCGAGTCCGCCGACGGGAACCCTCTCTTCTTAACCAAACCACCACTTACGTTAAAGCACATCTTCGATGGGGAGCAAAATCTCGTTACGCCGCAGGAACCAAGGCATGAATGGCGGGTTATACCGAGCCCAGACGGGTTCCCCAACGGTGATGAAGCCTTTCTCGTCGATCCATTCCTCCAACTTGGCTTTATTGCGCATATAGCCTTCCTCACTCCAAAAGCCGGAATATCTGACGGTCGCCATGTGGCGTGAGGGAACTTGACGCAAAATTACATTATTGTCTTGGGGTACCGGAAGGGTCTCGAGCGTGAAGGACGCTGGCATCATGAAACTCACGGCCCATCTTCCCTCCACCTGTTTTTGACCCACAGGCGAGGTCATATTGATTTTCTGGCTCTCGGCAGACTGTCCGACTGGCGCGGTCATCTCAACTTTTTGTCGCGATTGGTTGTTGCCAGAGATGTACTTAAACAGTCGGCCAAAGGCCTCATTGCCCGCGTCTTCAAAGTCGCCGTCTACGAGTGTCTCGGCGACAATGTGTGGTTTGTAGTCTCGCACTTCAAAACGGTCCTCCTTGAGGACAACCCTGTATTCAGCTTCTTCTACCGCCATGGCGTTTCCTGCCCCCAGCAATGCAAATACTGTAGCCCAGAAGGCTCGTCCTAGCTTACACATACCCATGGACTCCTCGTATAACAGGATCAGCTCAGCTGTCCGTCAGTTGGTGCACGTCAGTTGCTGGAATGTTAGATCTGACCCCGTTGACCCCGTCAGCTACTTAAAAAACGAGCGTTCGAGGGATTAAAACCCCGTTACCCAAAGGCGTGGAGGTGCGATTTATGGCACCGCCATCCGAGATGAGGTGCGCAGAAAACAGGGTCAGAATGACCCCGTGATGTTCACACATGCGCGTTTATTGCGCTTTAGACACCATATAATCGACGACCGCTTTGACTTCAGCATCGCTTAATGTCAGATTTCCGCCTTTGGCTGGCATCACGCCTTTTCCATTAATCGCGCTGCTATACAACGCCTCTTTGCCCTGCGCGATCCGGGCAGACCAAGCTGCCTGATCCCCTAGCTTGGGTGCACCGGCAACGCCCATATCATGGCATACGGAACAGCCCCCTTTGTAAAGGCTCTCACCGTCAAGATCAGCCTCTTGGATCTCGGCAACCTTGGCGGTGACTTCTTGCACGGCGGCAGTGACTTTTTCAGTCACCTGTCCGGCCATCTCAGTTCCCTTTTCGACGACCTGGTCCGTCATCTCAGCCGCTTTTTCTACCGCCTCGCCGCTCTTCTGCGCTGCCTTGTCCACTATCTGCTTGGCTTGTTCACTGGCCTGCTCCGTTGTGCTTACAACAGGATCTGCCTTGTCGGATTCAGAGACTGCTTTATCATCACTACAACCACTGAGCATCGCAACCAGCAGCAGAGAGGCCGTACCTATCGCTAATATTTTCATGATTTTTAATCCCTTATGAAATTTTAAAATGTCGCGAACAGGGTCCATTAACGCTTGGTAGCGTCGATTAAAATTATTATAGACCTGAGCCCGCGGCCCTCAGTAAGAAGACGACTTAACCCGCGTTCACCATCAGTCGATGGTTACCTTTTATGGCATAAATGTCATTAGTTTTTCATCCTTTCAGTAACTATCCGGATTCAGTTAGGGCTTCAAAACCGGAGATCACATCAAACAGTTCTTCGTCGATACCACTCTGACGTAAACGATGAAATGTTCGATGCAAATTCCCCTGTAATTCATCAATATTTTTTCCTGCACGTTGCATCGCAGCCAGGCGACTAGCATTTTCACTGGCCAGAGACTCTGCACAGGCCCTGAATATTGACACAAAAAGATACTCCCTGATCAGCGCCGGCAGTGTCTGGTCGTTGCCATGCATCACCTCAGGCAAACGTTGCGTTGGCCAGGCGGTCATTGCCAGGTTATGGCGCCATACTTCATCCAGTGGCAGGAGCCGTTGACTCACGGATCTATAAATAGCACCGGTTTGAGGACGATTATGAAAAATATGAACCTGTGAGAGGTTGCCTTTTTCACGCTGTGATTCCACCTCAATTAAAATATTCCCAACCAGTGCGGTTATGGCGCCAATAGAATTAGGCAAAGGAAAACTGTGCAGTGCCGGCAGTGCGGTATCTGCAAGCCGTGACTGAATACGCTCACCCACTGCCCACAGCATTTTATGGCCTGGCAGTTTTGTCAGCGTGGTCGTCACAAAATCGACCATCACTTCATTGAACTGGCCTACCAGGCCCTGATCAGAACCAAACACGACAACACCAATCGCAGCGGTTTCCCGCTGCGGCGTGCGCATCCCGACATTGATCCATTCCGCTTGTTGGAAACAGGCCGCTAACCCCAGCTCCACAGTCCGATAATATTCATCGAGTGATCGCACTGCATTTTCGTATTGTCCGATACTGGAAGCCGCCATCCCTTTCATGGTGCGCACCACCGCTTCAAGCTCTCCCGCACTCGCCATCTTGTGACGCAAGCTGGCGACAGTCTCACTCATGATCGCTCTCTGAATTTTCTTCTGACGTGAGTCCGGACAAAAATTGCGCCAGTGCATCCTGTGCACTCTGTATCATCAGCGCTCGATCCTGATCCGTTAGTTTATCGGCACCGCTAAGACGGGCATTTACTTCGGCAGGGATATTGCCAGCCGCTCCTCGCACAACCTCTTCGGCAGCCGACATCTGTTCAAGCGGCACCTCGTCAAAAAGTTTGGCGGTTAATGCCAGTAGTACCGCTATCTGTGCGGGCACCGACACCGGCGAAAATTCCGGCTGCTTAAGGCAGGCTCGAATACGTCGGCCGTGTTTTATGATGTTGCGGGTGTTTTCATCCAGGCGAGCACCAAAGCGAGCGAACGTTTCGAGTTCCTCAAACTGAGCATAAGCCAGCTTAAGATCACCAGCCACCGCACGGTAAGCCTTGCGCTGCGCCTTGCCGCCGACACGTGAAACCGATTTGCTGACATCAACGGCCGGCAGTACACCGAGTTCGAAGAGCGAGGGAGATAAATAAATTTGACCGTCAGTAATGGAGATCAAATTAGTCGGAATGTAAGCGGAAATATCTTGTGCTTCAGTTTCAATGATTGGCAGCGCGGTCAGTGACCCGCCACCCAGCTCCGGCCGCAGATGGGTGGCGCGTTCGAGCAAGCGTGAATGAATATAAAAAATATCGCCGGGAAAGGCTTCACGTCCAGGTGGCCGACGCAACAACAGTGACAACTCACGATAAGCGCGCGCATGATGTGTCAGGTCATCGTAAATAATCAACACATCACGACCATGCTGCATAAAATATTCGGCAATACTGGTCGCGGCATAGGGTGCTATATACGCAAGCCCCGGTGGATCATTGCCTTCAGTCACCACCACAATGCTGTACTCCAGCGCGCCTTTTTCACGCAATGTGGCGATCACTTTGGCAACGCCAGAGGCACGCTGGCCAATGGCGCAATACACACACAACACATTTTGATCGCGCTGATTCAAAATGCTATCGAGTGCAATCGCGGTTTTTCCGGTTTGGCGATCACCCAGAATTAATTCACGCTGACCACGGCCGACAGGAATCAACGCATCTATCACCTTAATACCGGTCTGCAAAGGCACAGTCACCGGCGCGCGATCCATGATGGACGCCGCGGGGCGTTCGACAGGCCTACGCTCACTGGCAACCACCGGCCCGTCACCATCCAGCGCTATCCCCAGCGGATTAATGATACGACCAATCAAACCATCGCCCACCGGCACATCCACCACATGCCCGGTACGTTCAACTTCATCACCAGCATGCAACGTCCAGTAATCACCCAGCAACACCACACCAATGGCATCCTCATCCACATTGAAAGCGATGCCATAGACATTACCGGGAAATCTGAGCACTTCTTCAAAGCCTACGCCGGGCAAACCTGATACTTTGGCAATACCGGTAGCGATGCTGATAATGGTGCCCACTTCTCGCGGTTTTAATTGCGGCCTGAATCTATCCCGCGCATGAACGATGTCAGCAAAGGCGTTATCGAAAACATGTTTAAGGCCTTCCGGTTCCGTGATCATCTGTGCTTTGCTTCAGACAGGGAGGCTTTTGTTATTGTATGATTCTGCAGCTGATGTTTAGCATCCTCTTTTAACAGTTCGGCAACGCTTTTTTCCAGCGATGCCAAGTAATCGGCAATGCTCCACGCCACTTTATATCCATTCGACGTCATCTCGATGCCGCAGACCAATGCCGGCGAAGTCTCAAACCGAACCTGAACCTCTGTCGAGAAGGTGTTGTTGAGTGTTTGTTGTATAGCCGCCTGTTGTTCTGCCGACAAAGCAAATGCGCTACGTACCAGCACCGGCTCGGTCACCACCTTTAGGGTCTCGGCGAGGCCTGCTTTTATCTTGTCATCCATTGCACCCAAACGCTGCCTGAAGAGATCCACCATAGGTGCTTCAAGACTCGTTGCGGCGAGGTCAGTGAGCGCCTTGCGTGCAATGGCGAACACCTCCTGCCGGGTCTTGTGGTAGAGGGACAGGTTCAAACGATGAGCGTCCATTCGTAATGTTTCCTGACGTTTCTCACGCAGAGTGTCGGCAGCCTGCCGGGCGTCATCGAGCAACCGTTGACGTTCGTCTTGCGCTTCTGCTGTCGCCTTGCTCAGCAGCGCTGCACGCTGTTGTTCAAACGTGTCGTTCTTGTGCTGAAACGCGTCACGCTCTTTTTGTGCCTCGGTTTTTTTGGCATTGGCATCGGCCAGCTCTTTGGTCATCCGGTTCTCACGCGCATCGATGGCATCGAGAATCGGCCGATAAAGAAAGCGCTTCAACAACCACACCAGAATAAGGAAGTTAATCACTTGCGCAATAACCGTAAACCAGTCGATCAACATGATCTAGTTTCCCGCTGTCTGGGCAATAAAATAATTCCAGAACGGATTGGCAAAAATAAGAATCATCGATACTACAAAACAATAAATCGCCGTAGATTCGATCATCGCCAGACCCACGAATAAGGTCCGCGTAATCGTGGCTGACGCATCTGGCTGTTGCGCCAGTGACATCAACGCTGCTCCAACGGCTTTACCTTCACCTAATGAGGGGCCAATCACGCCAATAGCGATGGTCAGACCCGCCGTGATGATGGACGCCATCGCGATAAGAGTCATGCTATCCATAGTATCTCCTCAGTGTTTAGCCTTGGGGGTAGTTGTAGTAGTGTCAGGTAACAACTTTTTCAATCCTGCTCAGGTGTTGGCTGGCGAGCACGGGTCGCCGCCGCAATATAAACCGTCGCCAAAATACTAAAGATATACGCCTGCACCATGCCCGTTAGCAGGCCGAGCGCACTCAGGGCGATCGGAAAAATAAAAGGCGTAATAGTCAACAGAATCGCCAGTATCATCGTGCCACTCATCATATTACCGAATAAACGCACGGCCAGTGCCAGGGTGCGCGAGAGTTCGCTAATAATATTAAACGGCAACATAATAACGGTCGGCTGCAAATAATCACCAAGATATTCTCTCAATCCCTTATCCTCGATACCAAACAGCGGCACCGCCACAAACACACAAATAGCCAGCGCTGCCGTGGTTGACAATGAACCTGTAGGTGGTTCATATCCGGGAATGATCGTAAAAAAACTCGCCATGGCAACAAACAAGAACAGAGTGCCGATAAAACCGATATATTTTTGCGGCTGACGCATCCCGACTTCGTCGATTTGTTGAGTAATACCGGTGACAATTATTTCCAAAAAGTTCTGCCAGCGCGAACGATGCAACCCGCTGGATAGCCTGTGGGTAATAAATTTTGAGCCTAATATCAGCACAAGCATTAACCCCCATGTATAAAAAATTGTGGCATTAATCTTAAAAAATCCGGCTTGCCAGAAAACAATATCATCTGGGCTAAGGCGCATGGCGGATAGTCTTTTCCGGCTCAGCCGACTGCTCTGCGACACGAGTAAAATGTAAAAATAGAAACCGTGATAATATAAAACCGAGCAAGACCGTTATTAATCGATGCCAGTAATTATCCATAATAAAATAAAATCCAAGCACGACAATACTCATACGTAATAACATGCTGGTTAGAAACCAGAGTGCGGCATTTTTTACAACAACACCGCGGTTCACCGTCCACCAGAGTCCACCAAAAAAAACAACACCCAATAACATGCCTGATATCATCGCCAAAGCCAGGCTTAAAAACTCATTCATGATGATCATTTTCCTGCTTGTGTATGTCCCGGTCTTCCCTGGCGACCCAATGCCAGGCATTAAGACAACCCAGCCCTAAACCTATCGCCAGAAACATCAGGGTGAAGGAATGACTACCCGGATACTGTTTATCTACCCAGTTACCAAGTACCCCGCCTAGCAAGGTAGGCACAACCACTGACCAGCCAACCAGGCCTATCATGCCCAGGCCCGACCAGACCGTTTGGGCGACCTGTTGTTGCGCCTTGAGTTTGCGTGCCGCTTTTTCGCCCACTTGCTGACTAAATGCCGTCTCTGGTTTTTGTGGCTTACTTTTCATTTTTTCATTCATGATGAAAGGCCGCGAAACGACGCACAAAGCCACCTTCCAGCTTTTCCAGCACCGAACGTATACTCTTTTCCTGTTCATCAAGCGTCAAAAAATCCTGTTTCACGGCCGCATGCAATTTATCCAGATCCATGCCGCCGATCGCATTGCGTACCGAGACACGGACATCCAAACCCGTTTTAACCAGAACACCTTGATCCACCGCCACACATATTTCGCCATCCGCCCTGGTTTCAAAAACCAGTATTCCCGGCTCCAGTGACGTCACGCAATCGAGTCGATTCGGCAAGAGTCCAAACGCACCCCGGTGTGATTCGGCGACGATACGCAGTACCTGTGTCTGCTCGGCGAAAATCTTATAGGGCAGCAGAATTTGAAGTTTCATGCTGGCGGATTTCATGCGCGACTCTTGGTGATTTTTTTATCAGGAGGCGTCTGTTTTTGCGCTTCCTTGATGGTACCCAGCATGTATAGCGCACTCTCCGGGTAATCCTTAAATTCGTCGCGTAAAATGCGCTCACATCCATCCAGGGCATCATTAAGACTCACCAGCTTGCCTTGCATGCCGGTAAACTGCTCGGTGGTAAAAAAGGGCTGGGTGAGAAAACGTTCCAGCCGGCGGGCGCGGCCAACCACATTGCGATCTTGGGTCGATAACTGCTCCATACCCAGCATCGCGATGATGTCTTTCAAATCGGCATATTGCGCCAGCGTACGACGTATCTCCTGTGCCAGTGCATAATGCCGTTTACCAATAACACCCGGGGTGGCCATTTTAGAACTCGATTGCAAGGGATCGATGGCCGGGTAAAGTCCTTCGCTGGCGCGTTTGCGCGACAATACGATGGATGCGGACAGATGCGAAAACGTATGCACCGCCGCGGGATCGGTAAAATCATCTGCCGGTACGTATACCGCCTGAATGGAGGTGATGGCACCGGTATCAGTGTTGGCGATACGCTCTTCGAGTTGCGATAACTCGGTGCCCAGGGTGGGCTGATAGCCCAAACGCGCAGGCATCTGCCCCATCAGCCCAGAAACTTCCATTCCGGCCTGAATAAAACGGAAAATATTATCAATCAGCAACAACACGTCACGATGTTCGTCATCACGAAAATATTCAGCCATGGTGAGCGCGGCATGGCCAACACGAAAACGCGCGCCGGGTGGTTCATTCATCTGGCCAAACAGCATCACCATATTTTGCAAAACACCGGCGGCTTTCATCTCACGATAAAGCTCTTCACCTTCGCGACAACGCTCACCGATGCCACAAAAAATACTCATGCCCTCCTGCTGCCCAACCATGTTGTGAATAATTTCGGTGAGCAAGACGGTTTTACCCACACCGGCACCACCAAACAAACCCGCTTTTCCACCACGTTCCAGAGGCATCAGTACATCAATCACCTTGATACCGGTTTCAAACAGTTCTGATTTAGTTGAGCGTCGAGCCAGTGGTGGTGGTGCCCGATGAACAGAACGCCATTGCACATCGTTTGGCGGCGGTAGTCGATCGATGGCGTTGCCAAACACGTCGAACATGCGCGCAATAATGCCCTTGCCTACCGGCACCCGCAATGGCCCTCCGGTATCTGTCACCGTTGCGCCTCGCACCAGGCCCTGTGTCGTGGTCAGCGCAATGCCGCGCACCCTATGCGCGTCCAGTTGTGATAACACTTCGATGTAAATTTTATTTTCAGTACCCGCACGCAACAACGAATAAATAGGCGGCAAATACTTTTCAAAACGTATATCAACCACACTGCCGCGCACTGAAACTACCACACCGGTATTCGATACCGGTTTATCAGACGTCTCCTGGATAGAATTTATCACACCTGACTTATTCATCATGACCCTCGGCAGTCGCTAATATCAGGAATCTCTACACGGCTCTGTTTATCCTGAAACTGAATCAGTTCCCTCGAGTACTGTCTTTATAATCAGTGACTGCTAACTGCTAGTGGGTCACTGTGCAGATTTCTTAGAGACAGGTTGATAACCTGTAAACGCACCCTGATTCCTACGGTAAAAACAGGGTGCAGACTCTCAGTAACTTTTAAGACAAACAGAGCCGAATATTTACATCTATATTTTATTGTCCTTTTTTTATTTTTTCTTTTTCTTTTTTATCGTTACGCTTTTCTTTCATCGTTTTTTCAGGCTTCTTTTTATCTGATTTTTTCGAATCTTCGCCCTTAGCCATAGATTTCTCTTTTAATATTATTGATGGTTAATTAATCGTCTATTACATAATTATAATTTAAAATAATACTAAGACAGACGGTTTATAAACGTGGAATATCGAAGCAACGACGCCTTAGGCGCACTTACTAAAACGCCACGTAAATTATTATTTTACTTTTACTTCAATTTGTTTCGGCTTTATCGCTTCTGCCTTAGGAATTCTAAGATTGAGAATACCATCCTTGTATTCTGCTTCAACATTTTCATGATTTACTGACTGAGGCAAGGTAAAACTTCGTATAAATGAGCCATATGAGCATTCAATACGGTGACGTTTTTTATCTTCAGATCCAGTTTTCTTTTCACCCTTTATAGTTAACACTCCATTTTCGATGCTTACGTTTACATCCTCTTTTTTAACGCCTGCTAATTCGGCTTTTACAATAAACGCATCGTCTGTTTCTTCAATATCTACAACAGGCATCCAGTCGCCAACCTCGAAGGCAGCGCGATCACTCGCTGCCATGGATCTTCTTGCAGTTCTGCCGTATTTGTCCAACAGTTCGTCAAGTTCATGGTATGGATTCCAAACCGATAATTTCATAATATTCATCCTGAATATAAATTTTTTGACCATTTATTATAAATAAATGTTCTAGGTTACGCCCTATTTTGATATCAAGCCTAGCAGCTAATTACGGATTTCTTCATAAGACTAGTAGTGTTTAAGCCTGCGGGCAAGAATCGATGGACTGAGAATATTTTCCTACGGCATAACATCCCTGCGAGGGGTTTTATCAAGAGATGAGCATCACTCCACGTGGGCCGATACTGACGCTGGACAGTCCATCCGTGAGCGTCCCCGCCCTCCTAACTCAACGCCTACATTCAAATGGGATCTGTCCCTTCCGGGTGATTGTCACATTGGGGTACGGAGTCTGGCGGTGCTGCGGTCTGCTCGCTCGGTCCTCGATGTAAAGAGAGTTGTTCTCCATCCTTGAACGCAATGCTCTTGACCACCCGTGTCAGCAGCTATGATCATTTTTCAGTGTTTCTGTGCCGACTCAAGAAACCCGTAGACCATCGCTAATCTGGTGTCTCGAGACCCGCAGTCAGGGTCCTCCTGGCACCTAACCGGACCGTTGCGAACGACGGGCTGACGGCCATCGGTGATGAGGGTATTTGCATGCTGATCGAGAAGTCTTAGTAACAACTCGGCCTCTACCCTCTGTGCGATCAGTGTTGAACTGCACGAATTAAGTCCCCTCTGACAGCCTTGATCTCCACTTTTTTAAACTAGATTGATTATAGATACTCCCTACTTTTTGATCTAAATGACCCTCTACAGGTTTCATCGACAAAGTGATCCGTTTGCTGGCCCATTGCGTACTTGAGGGTAGATGTTGTTCTTTTACTAAGAGGATAAGGCCATGCCATTTGCATCCAACAACAACAAGTTCTCAGGCTGCATTGCCAGCAACCGCATCGAGATCCTCGCGCCTTTTCATTGGCTGAGGTTAGCGTTCTATGATTTGAAGGCCACACCGCTGCTCAGTCTTTTCTATGGTCTGATTTTTAGTTTGATCCCCGCTACCATTGTTTACGTGACATTCAGCGCTGAAACACACCTAGTCATTCTTCCGGCAATTGTCGCCTTCTCATTGATAGGTCCGGTATTCGCCGTGGGTCTCTACGATGTTGCCTGGCAACTGGAAAAAGGCCAACAACCCACCCTGTCCCATAGTCTGAAATCAATGTTTAGAAACCCGGTGGGCGAATGGGGCTTTGCGATCGTACTCACCCTGGTGATGATCGCCTGGCTACGGCTGGCCAGCCTACTTCATGCGCTCTACCCCAGTATCGGCCAACCGAGCCTGAGTGAGATGGCGGTGTTTCTAACCCTGGGCAGCGCACTGGGTTTGTTATTGATGACGGTGGTTTTCGCCCTATCCGCTTTTACACCGCAGATCTGCCTTGAACGGCGTGTGGACCTGATGACAGCGATCGTTAGCTCCGTCAGTGCCGTTCGCAACAACCCGGCTGCCATGCTGGTTTGGGCCGGGCTGATCTTAACCCTGGTCACGATCGGTTTTGCCACCTTTGCCATCGGCTTTATTGTCATTATGCCGCTGCTGAGTTTTGCCAGCTGGCACGCCTATATCGCCGTGATTAAAACCAAAACGGGCAGACGCTACGAATAATTCCAGCATCCGGATGCTCGTCTGCACTCCCTAGCGGCTTCAGCAAGCCGCTTTATTTAGTAACGTTCTGCCTTCAGCGATCGATCTGACCCGGAGTTAACATGGCCACCCGTAATGCGGTTATCAACATCACCAACCTGCGTCTGAGAACATTTATCGGCTTTAATCCCGAGGAACAGCAAAAAAAGCAGGATATCCTGATAAATGTCGAGATTCATTATCCGGCCTCACACCTTTGCCTCTCCGACAATGTCGATAACGCTCTGGACTACAAGCAGATCGCCAAGAAGATTATTCAGCACATTGAAGAGGGACGGTTTCTGCTGCTCGAAAAACTGGTCGCCGATACCCTGGCCATCTGCACGGATCATCCCTGGGTCAGCTTTGCCCGGGTGAAGATAGACAAACCCCATGCGCTTAGATTTGCCGACTCGGTGTCTCTTACGCTAGAACACCAGGCTCAACAATCCAGTTCTACTCTTTCAGGAGTCTAACCTTATGATCTCGTCAGAAGCGCAACAGGTACAAGCCTTGCTCATCGAACACAATCTGGAAACGCCACTGGTGGCAACGCCTTACAGTACAGAGCAAAAGTATGAACGCATTCGGGGACTGCTAGCCGAAGTGATCGCCACTCTGGGACTGGATCTCAGCGATGACAGCCTCCGTGAAACGCCCCACCGAATTGCCAAGATGTACGTCAACGAAATTTTTTCGGGGCTGGATTATCACAATTTCCCCAAAATTTCAGTCATCGACAACAAAATGGGGGTTGATGAGATGATCAAGGTCTCTGGGATCAGCCTCACCAGTACCTGTGAACACCATTTCATCACCATCGACGGATCCGCAAAAGTCGCCTACATTCCCAACCAAAAAATCATCGGCTTGTCGAAAATCAACCGCATCGTACGCTTTTTTTCCCAGCGCCCTCAGGTTCAGGAACGGCTGACTCAACAGATATTGATCGCTCTGCAGTCCCTGCTTGAAACCGACAACGTGGCGGTGTCTATCGACGCCACCCACTATTGCGTCAAGTCACGCGGCATTATGGATGCCAACTCCACGACCTCAACCACAGCGCTGGGGGGAATCTTTAAAACCAATGTTCATACCCGCGCCGAATTTATCAACTCGGGCGCTGCCTGATGAGTGCCCCGATACTGATTACCGGCGTTGGTAAGCGTGTCGGACTGGCCCTGGCTGAGCATTTCCTCGACCGGAATATTGAGGTTATTGGAATTTACCGCAGCCAGCGGCCGAGTTTGCAGACGCTGGCACGCAAGGGCGCAACACTCTACGGTTGCGATTTTTATGATGATGACAGTCTTGAGCAACTGATGATCACCCTCAGGGACAAGTATCAGAGCCTGAGGGCGATCATTCACAACGCCTCAGACTGGCTGCCTGAAGCGAATCCGCTACCGGCCTTGGAAACTCTTAACCGTATGATGCGGGTTCATGTCGGGGCACCCTATCTGATCAACCTCGAGTTAAGCGCGCTGCTGTCTGGGCATACTCAAAAGGCGGGGGATATTATCCATATCACCGACTATGTGGCCGATACGGGCAGCAAAAAACATATCGCTTATGCGGCCAGTAAAGCCGCCCTGCATAACCTCACGCTATCCTTTGCCAACCTCTTGGCACCCGGTGTGAAAGTCAATAGCATCGCCCCGGCACTGGTAATGTTCAATGCCCACGACAGCAACTCGTACCGCCTTAAGGCGATAAGCAAGGCACTGATTACAAAGGAAGGAGGCGTGGATGAGATCATTGCCGCCGTAAACTATCTGCTAGACAGTGACTACATCACTGGACGGACGCTGCATGTCGATGGCGGCCGTCATCTGGTTTGACGTGATATCAAAACGTCACACTGCTTCAGGTTAAAGGGGTCCTGGCTTGCGTGTTGCTAACCGCGGAGCCAGGATATCCTGCCCGCGCTGTCGCAACTACCATAGTCACCCGGCCTAGCACGGATCGTCTGCGGTTGAGCGCAGCAGACCTACAGTTTCTACTAACTAAAGTTATCCACTATTCCTGTATCGACTTGGGGGTCAGGCATTACCGTTGTTTTTCAAGGTAGTTGACACCTCGGTGATCCCCTTCAGCATTTCATTCAGATCAGTACCGACTCCTGCCTGGGCATACTTGGTATGCCCGTCTTTTGCGTGGATCGTCTCAGCTGATGACACCGAGCTGTCATCACTCTGCCACGATTTGGTCATGCAGATGCCACAATCTGCACAGATACTGGGCCGGTGAACCATCTCAGCCAGGAGGAAAAATCATGGCATTGTCACGATCGACCGCAGTGCTGCAACGCGTAGGCAGTCTTGAGATAGACCTCTGCGAACGGCTCAACCGGACCTGCCGGAGACCCTGGATGCAACGCTATTTCGCCACCATCAGTCGTCTGGGTGACGGCCCTTTCTGGTACGCCCTTATGCTCCTGCTACCGCTGATCTACGGTGCCGGCGCGCTGCAGGTCAGCGGCGCTATGGTGGTCACCGCGCTGTTCGGCCTGGCCTGCTACAAGCTGCTTAAACAGGGCATCACTCGGGCACGACCCTATGCGGTGGATCGTCGGATCGTGCTCGGCACAGAGCCACTGGACCAGTTCAGTTTTCCCTCTGGCCACACCCTGCACGCCGTATCTTTCTCTACCATCAGCATCGACCACTACCCATCACTGGGCTGGCTACTGGTGCCCTTTACCCTGCTGGTGGCGCTGTCACGGGTGCTGCTGGGGCTGCACTACCCCAGCGATGTGCTGGCCGGCGCGCTGCTCGGTGGCGTCGTTGCCAGCCTCTGCTTAGCCGTACTCTGAACCCTGCACACCCGAACCCCTCCCGAATGGCTGTCGACCAGGCCGTTACGGCTTCCCTTACCGCTGTAATTTCGAATGAGTGCCATGCAGATCCTGATGATCTCAGATGTTTATTTTCCACGTATCAACGGGGTTTCCACCTCGATCCAGAGTTTTCGGCGAGAACTGCAGCGCCAGGGACACAGGGTCACCCTGGTGGTTCCCGACTATGGTTACACCACCGACCAGGGTCACGCCACCGACGATGACGTGGATCTGGTGCGCGTGCCTTGCTGGCGCATGCCTTATGATCCGGAAGACCGGCTGATGCGCCCGCGCGCCCTGCGCCGGACACTGGAGGGGCTGACGCAGGCGTTTGATCTGGTGCATATCCAGACCCCTTTCGCGGCTCACTACACCGGCCTCGCCTATGCCCGCCGCCATGGATTACCCGTGGTCGAGTCGTACCACACCTTCTTTGAGGAGTACCTGTTCCACTATATCCCGCTACTGCCCAAAGGGCTGCTGCGCTGGGCCGCACGCCGCTTTACCCGCAGCCAGTGCAACCGGGTCGACGCCCTGGTCGTACCGTCCAGCGCTATGCTGGCGGTACTGCGCAACTATGGCGTGGCGACTGCGGCCAGCGTGATCCCCACGGGTGTCACCGTCCCCGATGCCTCCCAGGGAGATATGAATCTCTTCCGTGAACGGCACCGGTTACCCCGCGGGCGGCCAACCCTGATTCATGTCGGACGGGTCGCGTTCGAGAAGAACATCGGTTTTCTTCTGCAGGTGATTCAGCGCCTAGCGCAGGCCCTGCCCGATCTGCTGCTGGTGATCGCAGGAGAGGGTCCGGCCCAGGCTGCGCTGCAGCGTCAGTGCCGACAGTTGGGCATTGAAGCCAATGTCCGTTTTATCGGTTATCTGGAACGTGAGCGCGAACTATCGGACTGCTACCGCTGTGGCGATGCCTTTATCTTCGCCTCGCGTACTGAAACTCAGGGGCTGGTATTGCTCGAAGCCATGGCCCATGGCCTGCCGGTGGTGTCCACGGCCGTGATGGGCACCCGCGATATTATCGAGCCGCAACAGGGCGCCCTGCACGCCCCCGAGGAGGTGGCCGGGTTCAGCGCCCTGGTGGCGCAATTACTGAGGGACACAGGACTGCGCCAGCGCCTGTCCGGCGAAGGGATTCTGTTTGCACAACAATGGTCTATGCCTGAACTCAGTCGGCGACTGCTGACGTTGTACCAGCACAGCCTGAGCGCCGGCCGTGACGTGGAGAAGCAGGCGATGGAAGACCGACGCGCGAACCCATAAGCCAAGGATAAAGGGGGGGGATTCTTACATTCTGCTAACCAATGTTATCCACACTTCCTGTGGATAGAGTTGTGCACAGCAATGGGGTATCCATCTGAGCCCCCGCCAGCATAGACCTTCAGCCCGATCGTTTACTCTATGACCAGCGCTCGATCAGAGTGCTTTAGGCAGAGTAATAGTGCCGAAATTTCGCTCTAAGCGTGGCCTGATAGGCATAAATATCCGGGGAGCTGTCTATTTTACCTATACTCAGGTTTGCACTCTTTTTTGCACTCTGCTTAGCACTCTGTTTTTGAAAATCAAGCAGAATCTTGGGAGAGGGTTGTCATTGGAGATGCAAGCGCCGAGGAGTCATTCGGCAACAGCGATCGCAAGTGAATATTCAGGCAGTAAAGGATTGCCATGGGTGACGCCCTAGCAAGCGTTGTCTCATTCACAAGGAGATACTTTCATGAGAAAACGCTTAATTTTAGCCGCGCTCTGTACTGCACTGTCACTACCCGCTGTAAACCTGTCCGCCGCAGATCAAGATCGGCTTCAAGAACAACTCTACGGTTCCCAGCTGATGACTGAGGCGGAGCGCGCAGAACAACGCGCCAGGATGCGCAGCGCCGAGACCCTGGAAGAGCAGGAAAGGATCCGTGAGGAACACCACGAGCGGATGGAAAAACGCGCTGAGGAGCTCGGTATCGATCTGCCTGATGAACCTATGCCGGGTCACGGATCTATGATGCAGGGCTCTGGTGGTATGGGCTCTGGTGGCATGGGTTCTGGTGGTATGGGATCCGGTGGCGGCCGAAAGTAATACGCCTTAATCAAACCAAATCAAGCCTGTAGATAAAACTGTGGATTGCCCCGGAGCCTGTAGATAAAACGGTGTAACGGGGTATCCATCCTGGCCGCTGTCACTCCGGGCCTTCAGGCCAATCATTTACTCTATGACCCGCAGCCAAGAACAGCACGTAACCTATATCGCTGACCCCTCCTGCCCGACTTCACTAATAGCCCCGTTATTCACGGCTCTGTAGGAGTTAGTTGTTGCGGAGCAAAAGGACGCTCATCTCGACAGGTTTTTCTGCCGAACGTCCCGCTCTGCCACAGAATGCAGCACTCGCCCCCTGACTGACGATAAATCTGGCCTCTAGCCTGAGGTCCTTGTTTTATCGACACTATAGAGCCATATTTAGAGAGCTACATACTGATAACGTTGAGCAGGAGGATGCAGCTTGTCCAAAACCATTACCGTTTCTAATGAAGTCTACGCTGCTATAGTGGCGAGACGACAAAGCAAAGACGAGTCCGAAAGTGACATTCTGAGCCATATTCTATCCACGGCAGGGACCACTGCAGAAATTCATGCGCATACACATAAGGGGGCAGACGATGCCCACCTTATTCTTGATAGCGAGATGGACCATACGATTGAGACCGAGTGATCGTCTGGATAGTCGTAGTTGTCGCTGTAGCTGTAGTGGTCGAGTAAGCAGTTAATCGCATAACGCGCCTGTCTACTGTACTCCAGAACGCTCTTGGCGCACCCGAACATAAGCGATGATATGTGCGACATCTGTCGGGGCAACTTGAGGCAAACCCTGATTGGCCAATCATTCAGCCTCATCAGGCACACTGCAAGCGTGTTAGCAACGTGACAAATCCCAGACCTATCCACGATTTTAGTTTAATAAATTTCCATTAGGTTTTTCATTAGGTTTTTCATTAGGTAATGTCGTCGGTTAAACCACTAGGGTTCACCGACTCAGCATCGATATAATCCAAGACGATACACTCTACTTGCTCCGCTTTACCTTTCATCAGGATTGGCCCCAGCCGGCTTGGTTGTAGTTGTGGCGTGTTCTGCAAAGTGCGATACAGCGGCGATGAGATCAATGCTCTGACCCCCGCCTCCTTGCAATGCGATTGTAGCCCAGCAGCCACATTGATGGTGTCGCCAAAGTAGACCAGTTCACGCTTCAGGTCGCCCACTTCGCTCACCAACACCGGCCCCGCATTAAGTCCGGCTCGTAGATCGATCCAGGCACCATGCAGTGGTTTGTTAACCCGTTTATGAGTGTCGATGAGGTTAAAAACGTCGACTAAACATCGCAAAATATCGGGAACTGCACGTCGTTTTGACAGATCCCAGGTGATAACCATCTCATCGCCGATATAACGGTGTACCTCCCCGCCGTACTGATCGACCGTGCTGGCAATATCGAAGAACAGGTTACAGATTAAGGTTTGCGTCTTGGCGTCGCCGATTTTTTCGGTCAGTTTGGTTGAACCTACGACATCAAGGAACATGAACGCCAAGTGTTCCATAACGGGTTCCTGGTAACGACCGAGCAGGATTTCAATCAATGAACGCGTTCCTAAGAAGGCGGTAATCCGGAGCAATAGATTAAACATAAACGCCATAAACAGGCAGAACATAAAGTGGCGGCCAAAATTTTTCTGCAACATCCACTGAAAACTCAAATCATGGCTAAGGCCCAGCCAATGTCGAGTCAGCGTCATGTTGATAAAGATGATCGCCATCCACATCAAGGTCAGGACTAAGGTGTAGCTGATCAGCGGCAGGCGGCGCAGTCGCCGCCCGCGACGTTTGCGCACCCAGACCGTATCTAACAGTCCGATAAAGATACCGTTCAGAACTCCGTTGACCAGTCCAAATGCAAACCCTTCAGACAAGATAACGCTGTATAAAACACCGAAGAGGGAGGAGGCGACTGTGATCACCAAGACCCGCTTCATATCCCGCCTTCTCATGTGATCTATAAACACAGTTTCTACCCTCCTTACTTTTCTTAGCCCCCCCTATACATAGCTTGGGGTGACAGCCCGGAAACTGAACAGCGTAAATCCAGAGGCAAGGCTGCTTGGGGTAGATCAACTACCGGAACTGACTCCATGCCATCCGGCATAGCCTATCAACAGCTCGTTTTGCAGCTGGGCCAACTGACACCGAGTCAGCATCATCAACTACAACGTTATTTCCAACAGATCGATATGGATGCGGCGGACAAGCTGCGTGTTCGAGGCGCTTTCATATTCAGAACGTCAATGCGTACGTTAGTCGTTTGAAAAATGAATTATTCGATTCCATGTTGTCGCAACCAAATATCTGAAGAACTACCAGGACTGGCGAAAGTTGCTGGAGCGTTATCGCGAACTCACGCCCGAATACTGCTTGCTGGAAGCGGCTGGCCAAGCGCCGCAACAACTAGCTGGGACATAGCCATATTAATGCTGTTCGGTGTTATCTCCCCCGCGAGCACTGAGGATCTGATATTGAGTCTCCGTCAGCTCGGGTAGTCGCTTGAGAAAGGCCACCATATTCCAGATCCGCGTATCATCATGTCCGGGGGCCCAGGCGGGCATTCCGGAAGCCTTAATCCCATGCTTAATAATCCAGAAATTTCGTCGATCTGCTGCTTTTTCATCGGCATCCGTGCGTGAAATAGCGGCTAAATTTGGCGGAGCCGGATACAGGCCCAGGGTGAAATCACTTTCGTTCTTACCGGGTTTAAGATGACAGCCTGCGCACATACCATTGTAGTCGGCACCCCCTTTGAGCAAGCGCTCGACCGAACTGAGATCCGAGGGCACCTCGATGTCCTTCGAGGCACGCGCGATCGAGTTCTCACGCAGGGTCTCTAATGTCCAGGTGGTCATATCATAATGGGGATCGTCTGCCCCCATCGAGTACAGGCCCGAGTAGAGAAACGCCACGGCGCCTATGCCCACGATACCTATAGTAGCGCCTGCCACTGCTAGCAAGCGTTTGAAACAGTTTCCTTTTTTTAAAGTTTTCATCCATTAATCCTCGCCCGTAATAACCCTCACCAGGCACTCGGTTAGAAGGCTGTCAGGGCTATTCAGGTCGCCATGCTGTATTCGATTACTGAGACGGAGCCTGCATAGGATCCTTAGCGATATCAGCAGCTATTATCTACTCATCATGCCCATGAGATGCGTTTTCTGCTTCTGCTGAGCTATGCCCATGAGAGGCGCTCTCCGATTCTTCTGTTTCTGTTTCTTCTGCGGAGCCATGCTTCATACTACTCATATCACTCATACACTGCTGCATCATCGCCATCACCACAGGGTCGTTCATATCCATGTCACCCTGATCCATCGTGCTCATCGCCGTACAATCCGGATTCTCTGCGGTTTTCATGTGCTCTTTTTCGCTATGTGCCTGTGCAGAAAACGCCAGCATCAGGGCAGGTACAGCAACGCTTAGGGCTAGTAGTTTTTTCTTCATGATTAACTCCTGGAATAGTTTAAAAAACTATTATTGTTGTGTTTGAACGCGTTATTAAAACCAAAACTTCACCCCTACGACATAGGCTGTCTCACGAACAGCGTCGCCGGCGGTCCTGGTCATATCAGCCGTTTGACCCAACTTACGGGTCCACTCAATACCCACATAGGGTGCGAACTGCCGTTTGATCTCATAGCGCAGCCTTAATCCCAGTGCGGCATCCGAAAACCCGTCGCCTAAGCCGTTCTCTACATCCTCCTGTCCATAGAGACTCAGTCCGGCACTGGGTTGCAAGACCCACCGCTGGCTAAGCAATAACTCATAGTCGGCATCCAGTGACATCGCCGTACGGCCACTGTCACCCAGATAAGCGTTCACGCTCACATCAAACCAGTAGGGCGCTAAGCCCTCAACCCCAACGGCAAGCCACTGCCGGTCAGCACCCTCGGCGTATTGATCGAGCCGGATGCCCAACTGGGTATCAAAAAAAGCAGTGTACGCATGACTCCAGCCAACCTCTGTCTGACTTTCTTCCAAGCGTCCGTCGACGACATCGCCTTCAACGTTGATAAACAGGCGATCATAGGTCGTTCCATACCAGCCCCGCAAATCAAAGGCAGCGGCCTCAGTGTCGGCGTCATATTCGAGACGATCTGCCTGAACCGTCCAGAATCGATGCTCGTCAGCCAACTTAAGTTGACGCGGTCCTCCCAACGCAAAAGGGCCTTTTTCTAACGTATAGCCATCGGAATAGGCATGTGGATCGCGAGCAGTTGCGGGTGCGTCACCCCCCTGCGCTTTTCCAGCGTTTATATCCGCTCCGGCAGCATAGGCCAGCAACGGCGACCCACTCATTGCTAATGCTGCTATGACTGTCAGAGGTGTTAGTCGTTTAATAAAAGTAACTGATTTCATGAGACCACCACTGCGCGGAACATCCCCGCATCCATGTGGAAAAGCAGATGACAATGCCAGGCCCAACGGCCGACATCATGCGGAGTTGTCAAAAAGCTAAGGCGCTGTGCGGGTTACACCGCAATAGTGTGACGACGCACCAACAACTCCCCATCAGGCGACTCCAAGTCACTCCACATACCATGTAGATGCATGGGGTGGGTCATCATAGTATCGTTCTGTAAGATCACCCGCAGCCGCTCACCCTGACGCATAGACACGGGCGTACTCTGACCAAATTCCACGCCATCAAAAGACCAGCTATAACGTTCCATGTTGCCGGTCAGATGCAGTTCTACCTCCCGTGTCGGCACACGATCATCGTCCAGCACACCCGTGATTGAACGTAAGTCAGCCAGTGTTAATACACGCCGGCCATTGTTACGCAGCCCGACACCCGGATCATCCAGATTGGTACGCGGTGTATCGACACGCATATCGACAGACGGGCCATATTCAGTACTGGCATGTCGAACGGTTTGTGAAGGCGTCGCCAGAGGATTCGTCTCCATGCTATGTCCCATAGCGCTGTGATCCATGCCCTTCATGCCGCTGTGGTCCATACCCTTCATCGCACTGTGATCCATGCCCTTCATGGCGCTGTGGTTCATGCCCTTCATGCCGCTGTGATCTATGCCCTTCATGGCGCTGTGGTTCATGCCCTTCATGCCGCTGTGATCTATGCCCTCCGTAGCGCTGTGGTTCATGCCCTTCATGCCGCTGTGATCCATGCCCTTCATAGCGCTGTGATCCATAGCGCCCATCATGTCAGTCATCGCCAGCCATTCAACCGGATCAAGCGCCGGCACCGCCGCGACCAGACCCGGACGGACAGACAGAGTACCTCTGGCGTAACCTGAACGATCCATACTCTGTGCAAAGATGCTGTAGGCATCCTCTTCAGGCTCCACCAGCACATCGTAGGTCTCACCGGGTCCAAAGCGGAACTCATCGACGCTGACAGGTTTCACATTCTGACCATCGGCCTGCACCACACTCAGACTCAACCCCGGAATCCGCACATCATAAAAACTATTACTCGAGCCATTAATAAAACGCAGCCGTACCCGCTCACCCTTGTTGAACAAACCGTTCCAGTTGCCCGCAGGGGTCATGCCATTCATCAGATTCGTAAAGGTTGCGGCAGAAACATCGGCTAAGTCGGTAGGACTCATGCGCATCTGATTCCACATCCGGCGTTTTTCAAGCGCCGCTGTCATCCCCATCGTCGACGCATCCCGTAAAAAACCACCGGCTACCGGCTGACTGAAGTTATAAACATCACTCTGCACCTTCAATTTGGAAAACACCGACATCGGCTTTTCATCAGTCCAGTCTGACAGCTGGATCACCAGATCTCGATCCGCCTGAATCGACTCGCCTTTGCGTGGCTCGACGATAAGTGCGCCATACATGCCGGTCATCTCCTGGAAGCCGCTATGCGAGTGATACCAGTACGTACCGCTTTGCTTTAACGTAAAGCGATACTCGAAGGTCTCTCCCGGCGCGATACCGCGAAAGCTGATTCCGGGCACACCATCCATTTCATAAGGAAGGATAATTCCATGCCAATGAATGGAGGAGGAAACAGCGAGGTGATTGGTAACCCGAATACGCACCTCATCACCTTCACGCAAACGCAGCGTCGGGGCAGGAATGGAGCCATTGATCGTGGTGGCCATTCGAGTAGCACCCGTAAAGTTGACCGGTGTTTCATCAATAACTAGATGGATATCCTGGCCGCTCAATACCGGCGCGGATCCCAGGCGAGTATCTCGGGTGTTGGCGGAAAGCAGCCCCGGCATGGCCGATACGATGCCGCCAACGGCCAGACCTTTCACAAAACCGCGCCGGGAAAGCGGCGGTGTGAAGGCATGCGTAGAGTCGTCTTGCTTCATATTAGTTAATGCTCCAGTGCAATCATCTGTATTAGTATCTGTATGCTTACTCTAGCCCTACTCCTCTGACACTTGCATGACCTGAAGATGACAAAGCGGTCATCTGACAGCCTGCGCGCGATCATGCCGACACCGGCTCTGCTGTAGGGAAGGTTCGCCTGAAACATATCGGTCACCGCTTTGCGAAGCAGCGCTTTAGCCTGCCGGTTGGCCGCGACAATACCGCCATCGTTATTCGACAGCACCACCACAGGGAGGCCTCGCAGAGCCAGTCTGAACACCTGTTCACAGCTGGCGAAGAGCGAGTTACCGTCGGCTAAGGCGAGTATTGGAGGTACAGCACCGAGGCGATCACCACACCCTCGATGCTGAACAGAGACTCTTCGGTTATCGGTATCTGGCACCCCTTCTGACGAGGTAAAAAAACCTCGTATCGGGATACCCGCATTTGTTATTTTTTCATCCCACCTTGATGTGTATGCTGCTGCTTCATCTGGCCCATCATCTGTTGCATCTCATGCATGCGCGTCTGCATCTGCTCCCTATTCATCATACCCATGCTCTGCTCCATCCTTTTCCTATAGACTGAACTGCATGAGCATCGACTGTCGTCCCATTTTTAGGATGATGCAGGTCTTCGGCATGGACAGCAGAAACAGCGAACACGAGCCCTGCAACCATAGGTGCAATTATTTTTTCATAACAAATATCCTTTTCATTACTTGATGTTAATTGATGAGGTCTAGCGTTTACGCTTAGCCCCGGGCGGGGCTTTGTGGCATGACAACGGCTCATGAGTCGCATTGTCGCGAATATTTTCGTCCACAAACTGGTAGTAACCCTCTTTAAAATGGGTCCACCAGTCATGGGACACCTCCGCGCCCTCTAGTAGCAATATCTCTTCAAGGCCGTCGAGTTTGCAGTGCGTCGCATCGTAGGCCAGGTGCAAGGTGGCCGTTTTGTCATCAAATTGCACAGAATCAATGCCAAAGGTATGGTCGATGGCCTCAATAATCGCGTCCCGGTTGGTCTCGTTCACCCCTTCGAGTTTTAAATGCCTTACCACCAAACTAGCCTCTCTGACACCCGCACGATGTTCCAAGTCACTCATAGTTGTTCTCCTCAGGATTTATTGAAGAAAAGTTATGTCTAAATTATTAATCAAATTTTCGCTTGTTTAATAAAAGATTCCCATTGTTCAAGACGAGGAATAAACATCGGAACGCGTTTTTTATAGGCGCGATATTCATTACCAAACTCGGCGGCGACCTTCCTTTCCTCACGCAGGGATAAACGGTAGTAAACAAATGCGATAACCGGAAACAGCCCGACAGAAAATAGGGTAGGCCAATGCACGATGCCCTCACCAAATAATGCAATAAACAAACCGGTATATTGAGGATGCCTTGCCAGGGCGTATAAGCCATCGGTGACCAGGATATGCTGTTGTCGCGCTCTGTATACCTGGCGCCAGCCCTTAAAAAATAGCCCTATTCCTATAAACAATAAGAGGTAACCCAGGATCATCGAAATCATCATCCCAGTTTCACCCAACCCCAGCAGAGACGACCATAGGTTGGCATTCAGTTCAGTGCGATCCAGTCCGCCAAAACGGGCCAATAGGTAGATGGTTAAGGGGAAACCATACATTTCGGCGTACAGAGCAATAATAAAAGCTTGCACTACTCCAGCCCCGGCCCATTCATGCCAGGATGTCGGGGCTAAATATTTATACAGATACCAGGACACAATCACGATCATGATAAGTGCCAGTATCCAAACTCCTGAATGTGCTATAGGTTCGTCCATGGACAGGTCTCTTCGGGTTAATTATAAAAAATAGTTAATGCTGATAAAAAGGCAGCTTGCATGACCAAAGGCAAATAGACTTTTTTATAATAATAAGTTTGTGGTTTATGCAGATGGCCCTTTCTCTTTGGTGTTGATGATATATTTCTCCTGATCCAGGTCGAATTCGTCGAGACATTTTTTGGAGCAAAAACGATAAAGCACACCCTGGTGTAATTTACCGTAGCCCTGTTCTTGTTCAACCACCTTGCCACAAACGGGATCGATTATAGGTTCTGCTTTATCTGCTTTAGAATGACTATGATGACCGTGAGTCTTGTGTGAGCCACAACCAAAACGCATCATAAAATAGAAAAAAACGGCAAAGAGTAAAAATGAAATCATGCTGTCCACGGGGCATCTCCTGATTAACTAAGTTTTTGGTTTTTGAGCCGCAGTGCATTCAAAATGACCGATACTGAACTAAAACTCATAGCGGCCGCGGCAATAATAGGCGAGAGTAAAATACCGAAAAATGGATATAACACTCCAGCCGCAACCGGCACACCTAAGGCGTTATAAATAAAAGCGAAAAACAGGTTTTGCCGAATGTTACGCATCGTGGCACGGCTTAATATTATGGCTTTGACAATGCCGCGCAAATCACCCTTGACAAGGGTGACACCCGCACTTTCCATCGCCACGTCGGTGCCGGTACCCATAGCAATCCCAACGTGAGCCTGAGCCAGGGCTGGCGCATCATTGATGCCATCACCTGCCATGGCAACTATTTTTCCTGCCGCCTGCAACTCTTTGACTATTTGGGATTTTTGCTCTGGTAATACATCGGCCTCCACCCGATCAATATCCAGCTTGGCGGCCACTGCGTGTGCGGTGACCGCATTGTCACCGGTTAACATCACCACAGTGATACCCTGTTTGTGTAACTGAGCGATTGCATCTGCGGTTGAGGCTTTTATCGGATCTGCCACCCCAATTAAGGCTGCGGGCTCGCCATTAACTGC
Source organism: Motiliproteus sp. (assembly GCA_047633175.1). Lineage (GTDB taxonomy): Bacteria > Pseudomonadota > Gammaproteobacteria > Pseudomonadales > Balneatricaceae > Motiliproteus. Next base: position 150,406 of record JBLIEQ010000002.1, read on the forward strand.
AAACAACATGACCGTTTGACCTTCAGTGCGCAGCGCATCGGCCTGGTCGAAGAAGCTATTAGCACTGTCTGCCTGGGGTTCACCGATACCTTGCTGCTGCATCAACTTAAGGTTGCCAAAAGCCAGTGACTGACCCGCGACTTTGCCGGTGATGCCCATGCCCGTTACCGACTCAAAATCACTGACGTCAATGGCGGCAATGGCGGCAATGTTTTTGTCCTTAGCACCCTGCACTATGGCTGCGGCAAGAGGATGTTCGCTGTATTTTTCCAGCCCCGCTATCCATCCCAATACCTCCGCCTCAGCAAACGCCTGTGGATGAGCAGAATTGATAATGACACTGACTAATGTGGGTTTACCTTCGGTCAGGGTGCCGGTTTTATCTATAACTAAGGTGTCTACTTTCTCCAGTATTTCCAGCGATTCGGCACTTTTTATAAGCACCCCTTCCAGCGCCCCGCGGCCTGTTCCAACCATGATAGAGATCGGTGTGGCCAACCCCAACGCACAGGGACAAGCGATGATCAGTACCGCTACAAAATTGATCAGCGCATAAGCAAAGGCAGGCGCGGGTCCCCAAAAGAACCAGACCGCAAAGGTAAGCGCGGCAATACCCACCACCACAGGGACAAAATATCCCGCGACGGTGTCAGCCATTTTCTGGATGGGGGCGCGGGTACGCTGGGCGTCAGCAACTAACTTAACAATTTGTGCCAGCAGGGTGTCGGCACCCACTTTATCTGCCCGCATCACCAGCGTACCGGTACCGTTTACGGTAGCGCCTATAAGCGGTTCTGTTTCCGATTTGCGCACGGGAATGGGCTCTCCGGTGACCATGGACTCATCCACGCTGCTATTACCTTCGAGCACCACACCGTCGACAGGAATTTTTTCGCCAGGTCTGATTCTAAGGTGATCACCCACCTGTACCTGCTCGAGGGGAATATCCTGCTCGTCTCCACTCTCGCTTATCACGCGTGCCGTTTTTGGTGACAGACCCAAGAGTAATTTTATGGCCGCATTGGTTTGTGAACGAGCGCGTAATTCCAGCACCTGTCCCAGTAGCACCAAGGCGGTGATTACCGCTGCGGCTTCAAAATACACATGCACTAAACCCGCACTACTTTGCATGGCCGCTGGGAACAGCCCCGGCAGTAATAATGCGGTCACGCTGTAAACATAGGCTACCGATACACCCAACCCGATCAGGGTGAACATGTTCAGATTCCAGGTTTTTACCGAACTGATGGCACGTACGTAAAAGGGCCATCCTCCCCAGACAATGACGGGGCTTGCCAGCACAAATTGAATCCACTGCACGGTGCTCATGGATAGTCCAGAGGGTAACCAGCTTGGGATAAGGTCGGCGATCATCGCCAGGAAAAAAACCGGTATTGCCAGTAGCGCACTCCATTTTAAGCGTCGACTCATCTCCTCCAATTCGGGATTATCGTCCTCAGGCATCACTGTCGTTGCTTCCAGCGCCATACCGCATTTCGGGCAATTACCCGGCCCTGCCTGTTCGATCTCTGGATGCATAGGACAGGTATAGATAGCATCTTTGGCGACCGTTGCTAAGGGATCTTCTTTGGTCTTGTGGCTTTCTATCTGGACATGACCCTGTTGTTTAATATAATTTTGAGGCGCGATATCAAATTTCGTTTTGCAGCGCTGACTACAAAAATAATAATCTAGTGTATTGAGCTGGCTGTGATACTCACTGGTATCACTGGCCTCCATACCACAGACAATATCTTTTAATCTTCTTAACTCTGTCACTGGCTATTCCTTTTTGTTGTGCTTGCTGTATATAAAATAATAGAAAATCATTCAAACAGCTTAAAAACAACCTCTTTTCTTGGTACGTTGTTTGGCAACTATAATGGAAAACAGAACAGCAGGTTCAGCCTCCCCTCTCCTCCCCTCCCCCATTATAAAAAATAAAGAGCAAGGTAAAGAGCAGTGCCGGGAGCAGGTTTTATAGACGCAGAATACAGAGGGAGTAAAACAGGGGAGGCGTTACAAAATCAGCAGAATAAATTTTAAATTTCTGCAAACAGGCGTCAGCACGCGGCACAGGCAGAGTCGTCATCGAAGCCAACAGAGATTTAACGCCGTCCTGTTTATCTTGTCCCTGTGTATAAAACGAGAAGTTCCTTGACGATCGAAGATCGTCGCTATGCCTGTCGAGGCAATCTGAAGCATCATTTGAATCATGATCCAAGTTGCTCGCCACATTTAATAAATCACTAGCCGTATTCTGCTGATCGGACTGCAGATTTATTAATGCAAAGGAGGGCGTAGAGGTGGCATAAGCCACAGAGCAGTGTCCGTTAAGCAGAAACAACGTCATCAGCAGCACGAAAATATTCATATGACTGCTAAGACGGAACTGTTTTTGACGGCGGTCCATATTCAAAGAAACATCCACTGTTAAGTATTGTCTTTAAAGTCTGATGCTTATTTACATAGCATAGCTAAAACCTGTGTGACTAGAGTCTTTGCCATGCTATAAAACCTCCTTACCTCTATTTCCCCGGCGGCACCTTACTGCAGCAGCTGGGCTTATGACGGGCATTTTCGTAAACATTTTCATCGGTAGTCGCGTAATAGCGCAGCTTAAAGCGGGTCCACCCGTCAGCGGCTATAGCAACATCCATCGACGCCAATACCTGCTGGATAGCGTCCAATGGTTGTGGCTGGGTCGAGGCGTCGTAGCCGATAGTCAACACCGCACCCTTCCCTTTAATTCTGATCGAGGCCTCATCGACTTGGGGCAACGCGTGCAGCTGTTCTATCAGCGTATCGATACCGCTGTTATCCAGGCCCACGAGCTTCAGATGGCGGGTCAGCAGAAAGTTTTCGTGGATGCCGGGTTTGTGAGTCTTAGCCTTCATCAGTATCTCCGGCATCGGACTCGGCGGCCTCCCCCGGACGGGAGAGCCAGAACCACCAGACGATGGCTGCCATCAGCAGCAGTCCGGACGCGTTAACCAATACTGTGGTCAAGAGCACTGTGGTCATGATTGCACCTCCTTAGAGCTTTCTACTTTAGAGTCTTCTACCTTAGAGCCCTTTTCCTTAGAGCCCTTTTCCTTAGAGTCTGGCTGAGCCTCGGTGACCTCGGCTCGACTGGCTTTAAAAAAACGCAGCCGATTGGCGTTGCTGACCACCGTGACTGATGACAGCGACATGGCCACACCGGCAATGACCGGGTTAAGCAGCAACCCGGTCACCGGGAACAGCACCCCGGCCGCGATCGGAATTCCCAGCGCGTTGTAGGCAAACGCCCCCCAGAGGTTCTGCTTGATGTTTTTCAGGGTGGCCCGACTCAGCTCGATGGCATCGGCGATGCCATGCAGGGAGCCGCGCATCAGGGTGATGTCGGCACTCTCGATCGCCACATCGGTGCCGGAGCCGATCGCAAAGCCCACATCCGCCTGGGACAGCGCCGGCGCATCGTTGATGCCATCCCCCGCCATGCCGACGATCTCGCCCTCAGCCTGCAGCCGACGAATCTCGGCCAACTTGTCTTCGGGCAGCAGTTGCGCGCGGAAATCATCGATGCCGGTCGCCTTCGCCACCGCCGCTGCGGTGGCCTGATTATCACCGGTCAGCATCAACACCCTCACGCCATCGTGTTGCAGCCGCTGGATGGCGGCCAGAGCATCGGGTTTGAGCGGATCGGCGATGCCGAACAGCGCGCTCAACTCGCCAGCGACCGCCACATAAACCACGGTGCGCGCCTGCGCTTCCCAACCGGTTGCCCACGCTTTGGCCGGCTCGATATCGATCTGCTGCTGCGCCATAAAGCGCGCATTGCCGATCATCAAGGTCTGACCCTCGGCCATTCCCTCGGCCATTCCCTCGACCATACCCTCGACCATACCCTCTACCACAGCCTGAAGCCCCAGCCCCGATACCGCCTGAAACTCCTTCAGAGTCAGGTCGGTGGCCGCCGATTTAGCATAAGCGACCAGGGCTTCGCCGAGGGGATGCTCGGAGCGACTTTCCAGCGCATGGACTAGCGCCAGGGTGCGCGACTCGCCGAGATCGCCGAACAGCTGAACATCGGTAACCCTGGGCTGGCCTGCGGTGAGAGTGCCGGTCTTATCCACCACCACGGTGGTCAGGCGGCTGGCTTTTTGCAGCGCTTCGCCGTTGCGGATCAGGATGCCGTGCTCCGCCGCCTTGCCGACGCCGATCATGGTGGAGATCGGTGTGGCCAGCCCCAGTGCACAGGGGCAGGCGATGATCAGCACCGTGGTGGCGGTCACCAGCATATAGACGATCTGCGGTTCGGGACCGACGTTATACCAGAGCAGGGCGGTAGCGACCGCGATCAGCAGTACCGACGGCACGAACACCGAGGCGATCTGATCGGCTAGCCGGCTGATCGGCGGTTTACTGTTCTGGGCCTTGCGGACCATCTCGATAATCTGCGCCAGCACCGTGGCCTTACCGACCCGGGTCGCCCTGAAGGTCAGGGCGCCACTGCGATTGAGGGTGCCGGCAGAGAGTTCGTCGCCTGCCGCTTTCTTAACCGGCATCGGCTCGCCGGTGAGCATCGACTCATCCAGGGTGCTGCTACCCTCGGTCACCACGCCATCGACCGGAATCTGCTCGCCGGGGCGCACCTGGATCAGGTCATCCTGCTGTACCTGATCGATCGGCAGGTCGAGAAACTCGCCCTGCCCGGACGCGTCTTTTCTAAAGACGCGGGCGGTCTTAGTACGCAGATCCAGCAACCGCTTGATGGCCTGACTGGTACGCCCGCGGGCTTTGAGTTCCAGCGCCTGACCCAGGTTGATCAGGCCGATGATCATCGCCGCCGCTTCAAAGTAGAGGCCTCGGGCCTCTTCCGGCAGAATCTCTGGCAGCAACACCACCACCATAGAGTAGAGCCAGGCCGCGCCGGTTCCGGTAGCGATCAGGGTATCCATATTGGCGTTATGATGGGTGAAGGCCTTCCAGGCGCCGACGTAGAAATGGCGGCCGGCGGTCAGCAGCACACTCAGGGTCAGCAAGCCGACCAGGCCCCAGAAGGCGCGCTCCCCGCCAGATGAGACGCTCATCTCATGCACCAGACTGGTGACCATGAGCGGCACACCCAGACCCAGGCCGATTGCGGTATTGATAAGCTTGCGCCGGTACTCGGCGGCCTCGCTGGTCTCCTTCTGCTGCTCGGCCTGGTCCGGATCCTCGACCGCGCTGGCGCCATAACCGGCACTCTCAACAGCCGCCACTAGTGCCGGGGCACCCGCCTTGCCAGCAACCAGGGCGCTGCGGCTGCCAAAATTAACATCTACCCGGGTGACACCCGGTACTCTTGTCAGCGCCTCTTCGACACTCTTGACGCAGCTGGCACAGGTCATGCCTTCCAGCGAAAGATGGACCTGCTGCTCCTCGACTGCATTTTTATGGGCCGCTGGCGCCTGAGCCGATGGCGTGACTGCGGCGGGGATTCCCTGTGTAAGGAGCTGTGTAAACGGTTGTGTAGGCAGCTGTGCCGGCTGCGATGCCATCTGAGGGGCCGACTGAGGGGCAGCTTCGACCGGCGCAGCCGCTGAGCCCACGGCGGGTTCTGGCAGCGCTTGATCTGCATCGGTTGCGAGCTCTATACCGTAACCCAACGCTGATATCCGCTCGATCAGCTGCGCCGTCTCCAATTGGCTGGTGACCAGGAGGGTCTTGGCCGCAAAATCGGCCTCGGCCTCGGCCTGTGGATCCTGTTCAGTCAGGGCCTTACGCACCTTGTTGAGACAGCCGTTGCACTTGATCCCCTGGGTCTTAAACTGCCGTGACACCGGTTTCATTGGGTGGGCCTGATAACCCAGCTCCTCAATGCACGCGACGACCTGTTCGCAGCTCAGCCGAGTACTGACTCGGGCAATCATACTGTCCAGGTCGACATCGATCCCGGCGTCCGGATCAGACGCCTGCAGTAAGCGACGAATCTTATTAACACAGCCGTTACAACTCACCCCTTCCAGGGACAGCCTGATGATGAGGGGAGCCTCTTTAGCTTCAATCATGATCCTGCTCCTGCTGGTTGTTCCAGTGTTCGATCAACGGGCAGATGGCATCATCATCCGGCCCCCCGTCAGGCATCTCTTCCCACGCCAGCATCGCGTGCTCCATGCGTGTCAGCTGCTGCTGCAACTCGGCGATCTGCTCGCGAACCCGGGGCAGCCGCTGTGCCATCAGCCCGCGAACCATCGGGCAAGGGGACGCTCCGCTATGCTCGTGGTGCACGATCGTGCCTATATCATGCAGGCTAAGACCCAGTAATCGTGCTTTGAGGATAAAGCGTAAATGCTTGAGCGCCTGGTCATTATAAATCTGGTAGCCGTTATCAGGATCACGCGACGGCTCGAGCAGCCCTACCCGCGTATAGTGGCGCACCGTATCGGCAGTAACCTCGGCCCGTCTGGCGAGTTCGCTTACTTTCATCGCACTTTCACCCTTGTATCCACCCTTGCATCAATGTATCTAGGCTCAGTGTAAAACCCAGGTGCCAGACATAGGTCAAGAAAGAATGTGAATAAATTATCAGATCTGTGGAGACCGAAACCCAAGCCATAGATCAATAAAGAGGTTGGGTCTAAGAAGACGATTTCAGATAGCTCGGCCGTTCCTTGCGATTACAGGGCACTAGATGCTCTTGAGCCAGGCAACGAAGTCATCCACATCAGGCACGCCAATCAGCATCCTGTCAGCCTGAACCAGCCCCTGTTGGTCATACAATATCAACGCGGGCGGGCCGATAAGCCCATAGGCTTTGTTCAACGCGATGGCCGCAGCATCGTTGGCAGTCACATCGACCTTTATCAGCGTAAAGCGTCTGAATTGCTCCTGAACCTCTGCGTCAACGAAGACAAAGGCTTCCAACTCTTTACAGGAGACACACCAGTCCGCATAAAAATCCAGCATCACGGGTTGGTTAGCCGCTTTGGCGGACGCCAGTATCGGCTGCAGCTGTTCCAGAGAGGTCACCTTGGTAAACACCGCCAGGGGTTGAGCCGTGCGGCTCTCTCCCGCCAGCACACCGGCTAAAGGACTGATCAGACTCGTGTTTCCCGCAGCAGCACCCAGCAACAGGCTGACACCATAAACGAGCAACAGCACCCCAATGCCTTTGCCAAAAGGCGGCCAGCGGCCAGAGCCCGTGGGCAAGCGCTCGAGGACCTTCAGATAGATGGCCGTGATCACCAGAACAGTGGCCAACAGCAGCATCGTGACCACCGCCGGAACAATCCGATCGAGCATCCAGATCGCCATCAACAACATCAACACTCCAAAGGCAGCCTTGATCGTCACCATCCAGTGGCCCGCTTTGGGCAGTAATTTACCCGCCGACGTCCCTATAGCGATGAGCGGCAGACCCATGCCCAGACTGAGGCTAAAGAGCGCGGCCCCCCCAAGAATCGGATCCCCCGTCTGGCCGATATACACCAGGGCACCCGCTAGCGGCGCTGCGACACAGGGACCGACAATCAACGCCGACAACACCCCCATCACCGCAACCCCAAACAAACGACCTCCCCGCTGACGCTGACTCAGCAGGGAGAGCCGATTCTGAATCGCTGCGGGTACCTGAATTTCAAAAAAACCGAACATCGACAGCGCGAAAGCAACAAACATCACGCTGAATGCACTGATGATCCAGGGGTTTTGAAAAGCCGCCTGTATATTGGCACCAAAGAGTCCTGCCGCGATGCCGGCAAGGGTGTAGGTCAGCGCCATAAACAACACATAGACGCAGGAATAGACGAACGCCTGGCGGGTGGTGGCGTGACCTTGATGGCCAACGATCACCGTCGACAAAATCGGGATCATCGGAAACACACAGGGCGTCAAGGAGAGCGCCAGACCCGCAACAAAAAACAACAGCAGGGTAAGCGGGTAGCCACCGGAGCTTAACGCCGACACAAAGGGCTGCTGATCCGTTAACGACAGATCCAGATAGCGCGTTGTGGTCGTCGCGGGCGGCGAACCGCCGGGTGCCTGCGCTAGCAACGCCGCGGTCTGAGGTAAGGCCTTAAGGCTGAGGGTCTTGGTTACCGGGGGATAACAGATGCCCCCATCTCTGCACCCTTGATACTCGACCTGGATATCGGGATTAACCTCGCCACTAGGGCCCTGCTGAATCGCAGCCCGGACTTCGGCGCTGTTAAAATAAACCCAGGTGCGGCCGTAGATCGGATCCTGTTTTTCGATCGCCGCCCCTTTTTTAATATCGACAACATCCACTTTATCGGCCGTATGGAGTTGGATTTTGTCCCGATAAAGATAATAGCCATCGGGCATCTCCCAGTCGAGCACCAGCAAGCCAGGTTCGGGCTGGCTGTAGCTAAAGTGATAAGCGTCTTCGACCGCTAAGGGGCCTTCGTCGGGGCCCGTCAACGACTCCCACCAGTCCGCATTGGCAGGAGTGACCAGCAAAACTGACAGCATCAAACCTGCTACCAGGGGCTTTCCCTTGAATAGCCCAAGCCATTTCACAACCGAGCGAACGCACAGATACATCTTTAAAACCTCAATATCCTGAATTTTTTTAGGGGCTTGAATTCCAGCTAAATTCAATGACAAGCGGCGATAGCTGATCAGATCTAAAGAGATACAAGCCAGTCATCTAATATCCCTTAGGCGGCTTGTTGCAGCAATGGCTGCTTGATTGCGCATTATCAGCGGTATTGCGATCGACAAATCGATACCAGTTCAGCCACTGACGCGGCCAATAGCCCCGACGCATGGAGATGCCACTTCGCTCCAGCAACTCAACAATCTGATCGATCTGTAACTGACTGGCGTCGTATTTCAGCAAGAGCCGGTCACCGGTGGTGTCCACCGCAGACAGCATGCCTGGCAGCGCCTTGATAGCGGCTAACCTAGGAGACAGATCCGCACTGCCAACATCCAGTGAGAGCGTTCGTTTCAACACAAACCGATGATCGATGGGAACCGAGTCTTCGCTATCCATTTCAATACTCCCTGCTATTTATGGCGGCGCTGCCAAATCTGGTAACCCTCGTCCGGCCATAGACTCTGAAACCAGGCGATCACGGCATCCACGTCCGCATCGCTCAGGGTGTCCTGCCAGGCCGGCATACGCCCTGCCACCCCTTCGTTAATGGTTTTCTTCAGCACGGGGAAAGGGTGGTGCCACGCATGTGCGGTGCCATTGAGCGGTGGCGGCGGATACCGGCCATCCGCGTCGGGCTTAATCCATTGCGGTGTGGCTTCAGCCTTGGTGCCATGACAGCTGGCGCAATAGCTTTGATAGACCTGCTCGCCCTGATCGACCTGCGTCTGAGTAAACCAGCGGCCGGTGTCGGCATCCTGATGCCCGGGATCGAACTGTTCCGAACAGGCCTGCAGCAACCCCAGTGCCAGCAGCACTAAAACCCTGCGACCCGCTGTTGGATAATCTGTCATCTGGCTTACATCCAATTAAAGGTCTTTTACATCTTGTGTGCTTTCTTCACGATGCCATTGTGCTCCTGAACCTCTCGAATAAAAGAGACAATGGGGGCCATGTCTGAGAATCCGACATCAGGCTGTGCCGGCATATCTCCATATGGCCAATGATGCTGCCGAACGCCCTGGGTTACCGCTCTGGAAAAGGCACCGTTACCATGATGACCCGGATTATAAATAGCATGAATCAAGGGTGGCCCCTTGAGTGTCCCTGCGCCGTCCACGCCGTGGCAGGATCCACACTTCTGATTAAAGATCTGCTGACCTTCGGCCGCCCGGGGTGACAGGACCCCGACATCGACATCGACGTGTCCCTCAGCATGCCCAGCCCATACCGGTGAAGCGCCCAGGATGGAGATGAGTACTGACAAAACGACTCTATTCATACGTTATCTCTCTTTTGATTGTTTATCGCCCGTCCTGGCAGCCTGATCGATCGGTCTTTGAGACCTGCGACCGCTGCCGTTCTTAACTTTCGCTAGCAACGCTATTAATGCTCTCCGGCACCCTGTTTCCCACGTGCGGTCAGGATCTGATATTGCGTTTCCGTCAGCTCAGGCAGACGCTTAAGAAAGGCCACCATATTCCAGATCCGCGTATCATCATGTCCGGGGGCCCAGGCGGGCATTCCGGAAGCTTTAATCCCGTGCTTAATAATCCAGAAATTTCGCTGATCTGCGGTTTTCTCAGCGGCATCGGTGCGAGAGAGGTCTGCTAAATTTGGCGGGGCCGGATACAGGCCCAGGGTGAAATCACTTTCGTCTTTACCCGGTTTAAGATGACAGCCTGCGCACATCCCATTGTAATCGGCACCGCCCTTGAGCAAACGCTCAACCGAGCCGAGATCCGTGGGCACCTCGATGTTCTTCGAGGCACGCGCAATCGAGTTCTCACGCAGAGTCTCTAATGCCCAGGTAGTCATATCATAATGAGGATCGTCTGCTCCCATCGAATACAGCCCCGAGTAGAGAAACGCCACCGCCCCTATGACCACGATACCTATAGTAGCGCCTGCCACTGCTAGCAAGCGCTTGAAACAAGATGTCTTTTTTAAAACTGTCATCCACTAATCCTCGCCCGTAATAGCCCTCGCCGCGCGCTCGGTTAGGAGGCTGTCGGGGCTATTCAGGTCGCAATGCTGTATTCGATTACTGAGACGGAGCCTGCATAAGATCCTTAGCGATATCAGCAGCTATTATCTAGTCATCATGCCCATGAGATGCGTTTTCAGCTTCTGCTGAGCTATGTCCATGAGATGCGTTTTCTACTTCTTCTGTTTCTTCTGCTTCTGCAGAGCCATGCTGCATATCACTCATACACTGCTGCATCATCGCCATCACCACAGGGTCGTTCATATCCATGTCACCGTGATCCATCGTGCTCATCGCCGCACAATCCGGATCCTCTGCGGTTTTCATGTGCTCTTTTTCGCTATGCGCCTGTGCAGAAAACGCCAGCATCAGCGCAGGTACGGCAACACTTAGGCCTAGTAGTACTTTCTTCATGATTAACTCCTGCAATAGTTTAAAAAACTATTATTGTTGTATTTTAAATTTCTAGAACCAGAACCTCACACCGACGACATACGCTGTATCACGAACAGCGTCGCCGGCGGCCCGGGCCATATCCGCCGTCTGACCCAGCTTACGGGTCCACTCGATACCCACATAGGGTGCAAACTGCCGGGTGATCTCATAGCGCAGCCTTAATCCCAGTGCGGCATTCGAAAAACCCTCGCCTAAGCCGTTCTCAACATCATCCTGACCATAGAGGCTCAGTCCGGCACTGGGTTGCAAGACCCACCGCTGACTAAGCAATAACTCATAGTCGGCATCGAGTGCCATCGCCGTACGGCCACTGTCACCCAGATAAGCGTTGATGCTCACATCAAACCAGTAGGGCGCTAAACCTTCAACCCCAGCGGCAAGCCACTGCCGGTCAGCACCCTCGGTATATTGATCGAGCCGGATGCCCAACTGGGTATCGAAATAAGCACTGTACGCATGACTCCAGCCAACCGCTGTCTGGCTTTCTTCCAGGCGTCCGTTGGCGACATCACCTTCGACGTTGAAATACAGGCGATCATAGGTCGTGCCATACCAGCCCCGCAAATCAAAGGCAGCGGCCTCAGTGTCGGCGTCATATTCAACACGATCCGCCTGAACTGTCCAGAAACGATGCTCGTCAGCCAACCTGAGCTGGCGCGGCCCTCCCAGCGCATAAGGGCCGTTTTCTAACGTATAGCCATCGGAATAGGCATGTGGATCGCGAGCAGTTGCGGGTGCGTCACCCCCCTGCGCTTTTCCAGCGTTTATATCAGCTCCGGCAGCATAGGCCAACAACGGCGACCCACTCATTGCTAATGCTGCTATGACTGTCAGAGGTGTTAGTCGTTTAATACAAGTAACTGATTTCATGAGACCACCACTGCGCGGAACATCCCCGCATCCATGTGGAAAAGGAGATGACAATGCCAGGCCCAACGGCCTAAATCATGCGGAGTTGTCAAAAAGCTAAGGCGTTGAGCGGGTTGTACCGCAATAGTATGACGGCGCACCAACAGCTCCCCATCTGGCGACTCCAGATCACTCCACATACCATGCAGATGCATGGGGTGGGTCATCATCGTATCGTTCTGTAAGATTACCCGCAGCCGCTCACCCTGACGCATAGACACGGGCGTACTCTTGCCAAATTCAAGCCCATCTATTGACCAGCTATAACGTTCCATATTGCCGGTCAGATGCAGCTCTATCTCCCGCGTCGGTGCCCGATCATCATCCAACACCGAGGTCACTGAGCGCAAGTCTGCTAGGGTTAAGACCCGACGGCCGTTGTTACGCAGCCCGATACCCGGATCATTCAGATTAGTACGCGGCGTATCGACCCGCATATCGACAGACGGGCCATATTCAGTACTGGCATGCCGCACCTGTTGTGAAGGTTTAGCCAGAGGATTGGCCTCCATGCCATGTCCCATAGCGCTGTGATCCATGCCCTTCATGGCACTGTGATCCATGCCCTTCATGGCGCTGTGATCCATGCCCTTCATGGCACTGTGATCCATGCCCTTCATGCCACTGTGATCCATGCCCTTCATGCCACTGTGATCCATGCCCTTCATGGCGCTGTGGTCTATGCCCTTCATGGCGCTGTGGTTCATGCCCTTCATGCCGCTGTGATCTATGCCCTTCATGGCGCTGTGGTTCATGCCCTTCATGCCGCTGTGATCTATGCCCTCCGTAGCGCTGTGGTTCATGCCCTTCATGCCGCTGTGATCCATGCCCTTCATAGCGCTGTGATCCATAGCGCCCATCATGTCAGTCATCGCCAGCCATTCAACCGGATCAAGCGCCGGCACCGCCGCGACCAGACCCGGACGGACAGACAGAGTACCTCTGGCGTAACCTGAACGATCCATACTCTGTGCAAAGATGCTGTAGGCATCCTCTTCAGGCTCCACCAGCACATCGTAGGTCTCACCGGGTCCAAAGCGGAACTCATCGACGCTGACAGGTTTCACATTCTGACCATCGGCCTGCACCACACTCAGACTCAACCCCGGAATCCGCACATCATAAAAACTATTACTCGAGCCATTAATAAAACGCAGCCGTACCCGCTCACCCTTGTTGAACAAACCGTTCCAGTTGCCCGCAGGGGTCATGCCATTCATCAGATTCGTAAAGGTTGCGGCAGAAACATCGGCTAAGTCGGTAGGACTCATGCGCATCTGATTCCACATCCGGCGTTTTTCAAGCGCCGCTGTCATCCCCATCGTCGACGCATCCCGTAAAAAACCACCGGCTACCGGCTGACTGAAGTTATAAACATCACTCTGCACCTTCAATTTGGAAAACACCGACATCGGCTTTTCATCAGTCCAGTCTGACAGCTGGATCACCAGATCTCGATCCGCCTGAATCGACTCGCCTTTGCGTGGCTCGACGATAAGTGCGCCATACATGCCGGTCATCTCCTGGAAGCCGCTATGCGAGTGATACCAGTACGTACCGCTTTGCTTTAACGTAAAGCGATACTCGAAGGTCTCTCCCGGCGCGATACCGCGAAAGCTGATTCCGGGCACACCATCCATTTCATAAGGAAGGATAATTCCATGCCAATGAATGGAGGAGGAAACAGCGAGGTGATTGGTAACCCGAATACGCACCTCATCACCTTCACGCAAACGCAGCGTCGGGGCAGGAATGGAGCCATTGATCGTGGTGGCCATTCGAGTAGCACCCGTAAAGTTGACCGGTGTTTCATCAATAACTAGATGGATATCCTGGCCGCTCAATACCGGCGCGGATCCCAGGCGAGTATCTCGGGTGTTGGCGGAAAGCAGCCCCGGCATGGCCGATACGATGCCGCCAACGGCCAGACCTTTCACAAAACCGCGCCGGGAAAGCGGCGGTGTGAAGGCATGCGTAGAGTCGTCTTGTTTCATCGAACTTATGCTCCGGTGCAATCATCTTTATTAGTATCTATATGCTTACTCTAGCCCTCCTCCTCTGACACCTACATGACCTGAAGATGACAAAGTTGTAATCTCCAGGTCATCTAGCGGTGAACATCCCTGCGTTAAACTAGGAGACTGTTTGTCAGGGTCGAAGACGAAGCAAAAAAACGCCTAACATTTACAGTAGGAGCTAAGCAGTGCGACTTTTCGTTAGGGCCAAAGTGGTGGTCGAAGATCAAACAAAAACCGGTGACTATGTTCGCCAGGGCTAACATTTATGGAAGGAGCTAAGCTGTGCGAATCCTTGTGGTCGAAGACGAAGAAAAAACCGGTGATTATGTACGCCAGGGGCTGACGGAGGCGGGGTTTATGATAACCCTGGCGCGCAATGGCCTGGATGGCTACCATCTGGCCATGACAGAGAAATTCGAGGTCATCATCCTCGACGTGATGCTGCCTGATATCGACGGCTGGCGGATTTTAAAGTCCTTTCGCGACGCTGGCCAGCAAACGCCGGTATTATTCCTCACCGCTCGTGACAGTGTTGATGACCGCGTCAAAGGGCTGGAGCTGGGCGCCGATGACTATCTCGTTAAGCCTTTTGCCTTCGCCGAACTGTTGGCCAGAATTCGCACCCTGCTGCGCCGCGGTGTTACGACCCAGGTCACAACCCAGCTGTGCATAGCCGACTTGGTACTCGACCTGCCCCGGCACCGCGCCACGCGTGCGGGTAAAAAAATAGCCCTGAGTCAGAAAGAGTTCGCCTTGCTGGAATTGCTGGTACGTCGCCAGAGTGAAGTCCTACCGCGTTCTTTAATTGCCTCTGAAGTCTGGGACATGAATTTTGACAGCGATACCAATGTGATCGATGTGGCAATCCGCAGATTGCGCGCGAAGGTCGATGACAATTTCGCACCCAAACTTATCCATACCGTGCGTGGTATGGGGTACAAATTAGACCTGGAAGAAGACGATGCTTACGCGTAAATCCCGCCCTGTATCGCTCACCTTGCGGGTACTCTTATTTGTCAGCATCGCGATAGGATTAAGTCTGTTCCTCACCGCCTCACTGGTCATATCCTCAGTAAATCAACATTTTATGGAGCAGGATACGGCTGAACTGCGCGTTATTACGCAATCGATAACCAAGATCCTTAAACAATCGACCAAGGCTACTCAATTAAGGGCTGCGCTCACCCATGCGGTTTCAGGCCATCACAGCGTCTATTATCAGGTCGAGAGTAGCCAGCCAGCGTTGTTATTCCGCTCCAATAAGACCGATTTCACCCAGACGACTCAATCGTTACCCCCCAGCCCAACCATCGATACGGCTAGCCTGCGCATTTGGCGCAGTGATGGCAGAACATACCGGGGGGCTGTCATCAGGGTCTCTGAAAACGGCGTCTCTTTTAGGGTGACTGTCGCCATTGACATGGATTTTCATCTGCAGTTCCTCAACGAATTTCGCGAGAGCTTAGGGCTCATCATGCTGGGCACTGGCATCGCGACGGTACTCATCACCTGGCTAGCCATTCGCCAAGGCCATCTGCCTCTTCGAGGCCTGAGCAACAGCTTGCATAACATTGAAACCAACCACCTCCACCTCCGCATCGACACCGCCACGCTCCCCATAGAACTACTGGAACTCGCCCAGTCTTTCAATCATATGATCGGCCGTCTGGAAGAGGGGTTTGAACGCCTCTCACACTTCTCATCAGATATAGCCCACGAATTACGCACACCCTTGACCAACCTGATCACTCAAACTCAGGTCACACTCAACAAAACCAGAGAGCCCGACATCTATAGAGAGCTTATCTATTCCAACCTGGAGGAGCTTGAGCGTCTAACGAAGATGGTCAGCGATATGCTGTGGCTCGCCAAATGCGATAATGATCTGATCAAACCGGTGATGGAACCCTTAGACCTGACCGCCGAGATAGGCGTACTGTTCGACTTTTTCGAAGCCCTGGCAGAAGAAAAACAGATATTGCTGATATTAGAAGGGCGACGACCCCTCATCCTAGGAGACCGATCCCTGTTAAGACGCGCCCTGTCTAACCTGCTCTCCAATGCGATCAGGCACACGCCCCGAGGTGAAAACGTGGTCGTGACACTCGACAGTTCTGCTGACACTATGGCGAGTATCTCGATGTCTAACCCTGGTATTAATATTCCGCCGGAACATCTGTCCAGGTTATTTGATCGATTTTACCGGGTGGACCCTTCTCGCCAACAACAGACCGAAGGAACGGGACTCGGACTGGCTATCACCAAAGCCATTATTGAGTCTCACGGAGGCAGCATCAGTGCTCACTCGGCCAAGGGTGTCGTCACGTTCTCGGCCTTATTGCCATTAAAAAAATAACAGCGAAAATCCTGTTAAGCCGACAGGATATGCGACGACCTAAGGCCTAGCAGCCTGTTATTATCGGTAAGAGTCATTGTTTCTGAGAGCACGAATGAGTGCTGGATCTTAGGTGACCGCAGACCCGGCTGGAGCTCTAGGGTGCGTCACAACAGACCTGATTACGCCCGTTCCGCTTGGCTGAACAGAGGGCCCTGTCCGCCCTCTCCAGCGTAGTATCTGTGGTCTCCCCAAGCATTAACGGGGCAATGCCACCGCTGATGGTGATACTAACGCCGCGGGTGTAGGCGTGCTCCATAATGCAGGTCCTGATTTTTTCGGCGACGACATACCCCTTTTCCACATCCGTTTCTGGACAGATAACGAGAAACGCCTCCCCTCCCCAGAGACCGGCAACATCCGTGCTGCGAATACTGTTATTGGGGCTCTCGGCGACCGCTATCAGAACCTGATCGCCGATAAGATGACCCTGCTGATCATTGATAGATTTAAAGAGATCTATATCGAGCAGTAACAGGGTGCAAGGCAAGCTGTAGCGCTCGTCACCCATGACCGCATAGGTACACACCATGCCTGTCAGCTCGTCGGAACTGCGACGCAGCTCCTCTGCCAGCTTGTACGATTCAAGTCGGCGTTTATGGATCTCACTGAGCGGTTCGAAGGTTTGCGACAGTTGCCACAGAGCAATGACCATGGCGATCAGAATCGTGCCGAGGATGGAGAAATAGACCAGTATATTGCAGGAAAGACTCGCCATTATCCTGGTATGGATCACCCCCAGACGCCGCTGCACATCGCTTATCTGCTAGCTAATCTGCGGGAAAACCTCCGATTAATAACCCAAATCATTGCTTTTACTGTATCGAAATCCAGAAGGCTGACCGAGAGTAACGCGCCGACTGATACAGCAGAGTTACAACCATTTGCCTATTAAAAATCAGCGTCAACCTACTGTTTTAGTAATTAAACCCACCCACCCTTTGGGTTCAGCCCGGACTCGAGAATGACATTTTTGAAACAGTCCCACGCCAGCATCCCTCCCGTCTTAAAAACCTGGCCAGCCCAATACCCGTAAATAAACAATTGTTTTAATTAAAAAAATATTACAAGGCTAATCAGCACTGACAAGCTCGCTCTGACACCCCCCTCATACTTGTTACATTCACACCCTCCGCAGCGCCTTCCTAATCTAGCACAGGCCTCCGGATAAAAATAATCATATAAAAAACAGTCTATTGCAAAAAAAAACCCATCCTGGATCGAATGTTGCTATTACAAATACGCGGGTATGGACAGGAGTGACTAACGACTAATTGTTAATACGCCATACCCTCCCCCCTAACACCTTTCACCCACAGCGGGCTGGGAGGGCATAAGGAGATTTAGGGCTTCAAGCGAAGCGTTGGCAGCCTAGATCCGCTAGGTCGCCACCCGAACTGGGGGAGTTAAGCGAAATCCATATCTAAAAGGTAATAGAGGGAGCAAGAAAATGAAAAGACCTTTAATGATAGCGGGTACCACGGTATTAGCCATGGCTCTGGCTGTGTCTAATGCCTACGCCAACCCGATCAACAAGTTCAACTTCGGTAACGACCAGGAAAATACGGTTAACTCGACGGCCAACGCCACGGGAGGACTGGGCGGCGACGCCAATGGCGGCTCCTCAGAAGGTGGTTTCGGTGGCGATAGCGGTAACGGCGGCAACAGCGGCCAGACAGATGCCAACGACAGCCTGACCGGCAGCAGTAATGCTGGCGACGCCGATACCAACAATACGGCCAATGGCGGCAACAGTAACGGAACGGCATCGGCTGGCGACAGCTACGGTGGCGATAGCGGCAACAGTGGTAGCGCCAATGGCGGTAATGGCGGCGGACAGACCGCCGATTCCAGTGACAATGGCACTGTCAATCAAAACCAAATCCCTGATGGGGGGACTAACGACGCCCGTTCCAACGATACGGCTAACGCAGCGGGCCCCGCTGATGGAGCAGCCGGAGGCGCTACAGCCACAGGTTCTGGCGGAGCCGCTGCTGAGGGTGGTACCGCCAGCACAGGCACCGCCGGGGATGCCAACAACGCGGGAGACAGCGCAGCCTCAACCGGGTCGGGAGACACCACCAGCAACGGCGATACTAACGCCACCTCCATGGCTGGCAACGGCGAAGCCGGTGGTGCCGGTGGTGCCGGTGGCGATGCTTGGGGTGGTGCTGCGGGGACAGGCGGTAGCGCCAGTGCCTGGAGCGAGTCCTATAATACGGTAACCGAAGTTATCGCTTACCAGACCTTAGAAGCCAATGTCACCGGTAACAGCATCACCATTCATGGTGGTATCGGTGCGACAGGTGCCCAGGGCGCTATCGGTGGTAACGGTGGTAACGGTGGCGATGGCGATGGTACCTCCTCGAATGGTGTCTCAGTTATATCCGGCAATGGCGGAGACGCGAATGGCGGCCTCGGCGGTAATGCCAACGCCAATAATAACGATGGCGGTAACGGTAATAACGGCGGTAATGGCGGCAACAGCGGGGACGCTAACGCAACTGGCGGCAGCGCCTATGCAGGTAATGCCAATGGCGGTACTGGCGGCAACGCTGATGCAAACGGCGGCACCGGTGGTAATGCTAATGGCAATGGCGGAACCAGCGGTAACGTCAATGGCGACGGTGGCAGTGGCGGTTATGCGGATGCCACTTCCGGCACCGGCGGTGACGGCTACGCTGATGGCGGAGCCAGCGGCAACAGCAACGCCAATGGCGGCACCGGTGGTTTCGTTGACGCTACCGGCGGCACGGGTGGCAACGCCAACACCAACGGTGGCACCAGTGGCTATGCGGATGCCAATGCAGGTACCGCAGGTGATGCCAACAGCAACGGTGGAGCTACCGGCGTTGTCGATGCCAATGGCGGATCAGGCGGTAACAGCAATGGCACCGGCGGTACCGGCGGTCTGGCTGATGGAAACGGCGGTGCGGGTGGCAACAGCCACGGCATGGGAGGTGCGGGCGGTCTGGCCGACGGTAACGGCGGTGCTGGCGGCATGGCTGACGGTAACGGCGGTTCTGGCGGCTTTGCCGACGGTAACGGCGGTGCTGGCGGCCTGGCTGACGGTAACGGCGGTGCTGGCGGCCTTGCCGACGGTACTGGCGGTAACGCCGGCGTAGCGGCTAACGGCGGCCCAGGCGGCACCTCTACTGGCGGCGACTCCAACTCCACTAACGGCAATGGCGGCAGGGGTGATGATACCTTCACCGGCGGCGGTACCGGTGGATTGGCAGGTGCAGCTGACGGTGGTGCCGGTGGTGCCGGTGGTACCGGTGGTACGGGTACAGGTGGCGCGGGTGGCATGGCTGACGGCACCGGTGGTACCGGCGGCATGGCTGATGGCACTGGCGGAACGGCTGGCATGGCTGATGGCACCGGCGGAACTGCCGGCATGGCGGACGGTACCGGTGGTACCGGCGGCATGGCTGATGGCACTGGCGGTGCGGGTGGCCTGGCTGATGGCACCGGTGGTACCGGAGGCATGGCTGATGGCGCGGGCGGCGCGGGTGGTATGGCCGATGGCGGTGCAGCAACCTCAGGCACAGCAGACGGCTTAGCAGGTACTGCTGGAGCGGCTGATGGTGGTGCAGGGACCAGCGGTGCAGCGGATGCGACTGGTGGAACCGCCGGCATGGCTGACGGCGGCACTGGCACCGGCGGCATGGCCGATGGCGGCACCAGCGCCAGCGGAACAGCGGATGCCGGAACCGGCACAGCAGGTAGTGCCGATGCGTTGGCAGGAACCGGCGGTAATGCAGATGGTGGTAACGGTACTTCCGGAGCTGCAGATGGTACTGGCGGAGCCGGTGGTAGCGGTGATGGTATGGCAGGCGCTGGCGGCAACGCGGGCGGTGGCAGCAGCACCGGCGGCAGCGCTGATGCAACGGCAGGTACCTCAACCGCAGGCGCTGGCGGTAACGCCGGTGACGGTGGCGATGGTACCGGTACAGCGGGTACTGGCGGCAACGCCGATGCCCTGGCAGGTAACGGTGGAACAGGTACCGGAACCGGTACCGGCGGTGCTGTGAATGCGACTGGCGGTGCGGGTGGTGTTGGCGGTGCGGGTGGCGCTGGCGGTGCGGGTGGTAATGGCGAAGGCGGTGTCCTCAGTACTGGCATGGCTACCTTGACGGTGGCTAGCGGCAACTTTGGTGGTATTGCCAACATCAACCTGTCTACAGGCATCTACAACGCCCAACTGTCCGCTACTAACGTCGCTGCGCATAGCAACGTAAATATCGGCAACTAAGGCCTCAGAGCCTATGCAGGCGGGTTCAGGACCCGCCTGCATGTTCTGTCCCAACCGAAGAGGGAGTACAGGTCATGATTAAGCAGAATACAATGCTGCTTCCTATTTTTCTGGTTATGGCATTTAGCATTGCCACGACCGACAACGCGAATGCCGAGCCCCCATCGGAGGCGCCGTTGGAAGCCCAGGGATTTGACGCGCTTGACACGATAGCAACCGATGCTCTGTCAAGCCTGCAGGGTCGCGATAATTTGACCAATGTGCAGAGTATTCAAGAGCTGGATGCCACGGTCAGTAACAGCAGTTTTAACGCCGATACGATCAACACCGGAGCCATCACTATTGAACAGCACGCGTTGGATAATTTCGAGGGTGTTGGCATGTTTAATATCTTTACCGGTAATAATAACGCGGTCAATTCTGCGGTAGGTATCAGCATCTACATAACTGAGCCTAACTGAGCAAGCTCGTTCTAGCACCAGGTTCCAGGCTCTCGGTTTCAGGGCTCTTGGTTTAAAAAGAAGTATTCAGGAAGCGCGGCAGTAACCCGAGATTCAACGGCTGGCTTTAAAAATTGTCGAAGGGATACAGGAGACGGCAATGAAATTTATACACTACTCAAGAGTGCTGACCCTAGCCCTGTTGGGCGCAATATTTCCAACGGCGACCACCAGTGCCGGCGCCCTAAATATCTCCAACCCATTCGGCTCATTTAACATGCATGCCAAGAGTCTGCAGGAGATGCGCTGGGATACGGTGATTCAGCAGAAATATGACTTCAGCTGTGGCTCTGCTGCTGTCGCCACACTCCTGACCTATCATTACAACCTGCCAACCGACGAAGAACAGGTCTTTCAGGCAATGATCGCGGTCGGCGATCGGGCCAAGATTCAACAGAACGGCTTTTCCATGCTGGATATGAAGCGCTATATGGATCAGCGCGGGCTGCGCACTGATGGCTTTAAGATCACTCTGGATAAACTCATTAAAATCGGCCTTCCCGGGATCACCCTGATTAACACTCAAGGCTACAAACACTTTGTGGTCGTCAAAGGGATCGATGAGAACCACGTTCTTATTGCCGACCCCGCAGTCGGCTCTGTGGTCGTTCCGAGAGCCTATTTCGAAACCCTCTGGAATGGCGCCATCCTCGGAGCCCGGTCTTACGCCGAGGTCGCCAAAATCAATTTCAACAGCGACAGAGACTGGCGTATTCGCCCTCGCGCGCCCATCGATAAAGGGATGGACAGAGCGGGACTGGGCACTATGCTGCTGAATCTCCCGGGCCACAATGAGCTGGGGAGATAGTCATGAACATCTTAAGAAAAAGCAAAACCGCACTGGCAGCAGGCTGCCTCTGTGCATCCCTGGGGCTGGCCGCGGAGCCGTTTTACACCGCCGGCCAAACAGACCTGGCTCGAGGTCAACAACCTCAGACTGTCGCTGTAAAGTACGCTGAAAGCTATTCTGGTTTACAGGTAATCGACCTCAGTGATATGGGTGAGATGCGCGGAGGGTTTTCATTCGGAGGTATGGAGATGACCTTTGGTGCAACACTCAGCACCTTAATTGACAACATTAAATTGGAAACAGTCTTCAATGTCACCGCGGGCGGCGCAGAAGTTATTTCCCAAGTCCTGAGCAATATAGCCAACGTTAATGATGCTGTCGCCGCATTGAAGAACGCAGTAATGGATAACCTCCCTTCTGAACCGACAACGTCGGCAGTTACAGGGCCTACGGCCGGTCTGATTCCTGCAACAGGAACTCCTGCAACAGGAACTCCCTCGGCTTTGCAGTCTTCTGTTACAGGGAACCCGCCGACCGTAGTGCCCTCCTCTAGGATGGTATCGCCTGCCGCGCCTGTCACACCACAGCCAAGCCAGCAGGAAGCCTCACTCCAACAGGTAGCAACAGTGCCTACAACTACGGCCGTAGCAGCAGTGGCAACAAGCAACGTGGTACTTATAGGGCAAGACTCTGCGCTATCGATAGCCGATCTGTCACCGGCGGACGTCAACCTGGACGGCGTAGGGCATTCAAACGGCTTCAGCGGAATTGTTGTCAGTAATAAAAAAGGCTTTACCGCAGCAGTGCATAAACTGACACAGGATGCAGCGATCAGCGCCATTATCAGCAATGCATCTGACCTCAAGGTCAGCCAGAAACTGGATATTCAAATCAATATCCAGAACCTTAAGAGTGCCCGCGAAGCCTCGCTGCGTTCGGCCCTCAGCAAGTTGGGCATGTCCAGATAGTGTAGGTCGGGCTTCAGCCCGACATAGAGTCAAAAAAAGGCTATGTCCCAGTCAAGTGTCGCGGCCGTTAATTCTGCATTATTGTCTTTTTAATCAAACTCCGGTTCCGCCTCCCGGCGGCTTCATTTTGCCAGCATTGTTCTTTTGTAGGTTAGGCTTCAGCCTGACGATGACAGCGCCCTGCTAGCCTTGTCGGACTAAAGTCCGACCCACAAGCCTACGGCGCTATGAAATCCAGCCTGAGGCTGACAGATTCGGATTCACTCGGCACTTCCCTGTGCCTCACCCTTCGGGCAGCCTGCGGCTGTGGAAATCGGCTATCCTGCCGATTTGTCTGCCTCAGCTGCCAGTCTCGCCATTGCCTACATATATGTAGGTAAGGGGCGTGAGCAGGACGCGGAAGCTTTGCCTGCAGGGACGCAGGTATGCCGTTGTTGTCCGGAACTGACAACGGCCCAAGCTCGACCCTGCGGGCCTTTTTCAGTCTGTATTTCATCGGTTTAGAAAGGGAATCTGGTGCCATTCTGATGGTGCAATTGCCGTTTCAAGCCTTTCAAAAAGCTACAATATTACTCACAAAACTCAGCATGCAGCACCGTGGGAGGCGACCCACAGGGACGTGGGAAGTACCGCTGTTGCAGGAGCCTTCAGCTGCCTGCCTACTGGCGATCTTTTGGTTAGCACCAGCTGCCGGTCGCTACACTTAACTAGGACATAGCCATTTTTTTGGCTCTGTAATAGTAAAGTGTTGCGGCGCTGTCATCGTCAGGCTGAAGCCTAACCTTCACTACCACAGGGATCCTGTCCTGAAGGGCATCCGGAAGGTGATCAACATATCGGGGGCATCATCGGTGATACCGAACTCGAGATTCAGGTTAACGCCCTTATCCTGATCTACCTGGAACGAAAACCCCATCAGCATCGAGCCTATATTCAACGTTGAGCTTTTGAGCGTCGTACTACTGGTCTCTGTTTTGAACTCTGTTTTAGTGGCCTGAATCCAGTCATTTTTAAAGCCGAGTGTGAAGGAGGCGATCTCATTGATGGAATACGCCATCCCGAAGCTGATGCGCAGGGCATCACCGGGATCGACCTTGCCGATGGTTTGTGCTCCAGCATCAGAGTCTTCCTCTCCAATTGTCGTGTTCACGTCATCTTCAAGATTGAACAGGTAACCCAGATTACCAAAAAACACGGCGGGCGCGGAGGGATACAACCCGGTGATACTGGGTTCGAACGAGTAAAATCCGCTACCGATAGCCAGCTCCTGACCGATGCCATCGGCATTACGATCTATATCAAAGGGTCCCTTGCCATTGGCAAGTTTCAAGCGGCCGTTAAGGATAAAGAACGGCCAGCCGGCGTTACCATTGTTCAGTTGATAATGCAGCGCCGCCTCTAGATCACCGACCCCATAGCCATCTAGGGTAGAGGATATCTCAGCATCGTCCAGCTGAGGTATCACCGCACTCTCCGTATCGTGGCGCCAGACGTAGGGCAGCTTAAACTCCGCCTCCATCCGGTTGGTTAACCCCAAGCGACCGGTCAGAGAGGCCACCAGCGCATCACGATCAGTATCCTGCGCGTCGAGTGCACCGATGGCCAACGAGCTAAGAATCTCGATACCCCTGAAGGTGACCCGGTTTACAGAGGAGTGGGTATACTGAAACGCAGGCTCGATCACCAGTCGGCCTTTGGGCGTTAACACTCCGCCAATGTCAGCCAACTCCGTAATAACAGGACGATCCTGCTGAGTCTTGGCGGGTGCCTGACCGACGGGCTTAGGCTGCTGTGGTGAATTCTGATGATTATCGGCTAAGATCAACAGGCTCCTGTCCGTTCGCTCAGGCGCGGCCCCCTGCGTTAGCATCCCCCTGCCCCGGCTCTGCGCCAGCAGATCTTCGCGCATTATGGTTAAACCGAAAAACGGGTGTTCGAGTGTCGCAGTGGGTCCGGAAATATCCAGCGTTTCAGCAACACTGTCCAGAATAGGGTCCGCAATACTGTCCGCAGCTGCAACAACAGGGCCTGCTACAAGAACGGCAACCAGTGCTGAACAACCGATTCCTGACGTCGATAGTAGGGTCATGATTAATAGCTCCTTGCCAAAATTGACCTAAATAAAACATCACCCCCAACGTCTTCCCTGCGTTAAGGCGCAATGTATTTACCTCCCTGTGACTCAATCTTTTCAAACAACGGCGAGCATGAGGGAATCTGCTAACACCTGTAAATACCTGCCAATACCTGTGAAAACCCGATAACACCCGAGAACACCCTGGAAGTATTTATTTAGAGATATGTCTCTATAGCATCCAGTGCGGGTTACAGCTGCTTTGCATTAATCTCAAACTTATTCATCAATCGGTATAGGGTGACCCGCGAGACCCCGAGCAAACGGGCGGCTTCGGTGACATTATGGCCACTACATCTGAGCGCAGACTCGATCGCAGCCCTGTCAGCCTCGGCCCGCGTCTGTGCCAGCGTCTGTACGGGTCGGGCTTGAGACTCTGAATTAAAATCCAGATCTCCAGGAGAGATCAAAGCACCTTCACTCATCACCACCGCCCGCTCTACCCGATTGATCAACTCACGTACGTTTCCCGGCCAGTCATATGCATACATACTCTGAATCGCAGCACGACTGAAGCCACGAATACGATGATTGGCTTCCGACTCAAACTGGTGAAGAAAATACTGCGCCAGGGGTTCTATATCTTCTTTTCTGTCTCTTAGACTGGGAAGCGCTAATGCCAGAACGTGAAGCCGATAGTAGAGATCCTCCCTAAACTCACCTTTGAGGACAGCATCATCAAGATCCTTGTGGGTCGCGGTGATGACCCGGACATCTACCGGAATCTGCTCGCTGCCACCCACGCGATTGATGGTCTTTTCTTGCAGGAACCTGAGGAAGTTCACCTGCAGCTCCAGAGGAAGGTCTCCAATCTCATCCAGGAACAGCGTCCCGCCATCGGCGGATTCTATTTTTCCCACATGACGTTTGTGAGCGCCGCTGAAAGAGCCTTTTTCATGACCGAAAAGTTCGGTTTGTATCAGCGAAGAGTGAATGGAACCACAGTTCACCGCAATAAACGGCTTTGAAGCCCGTCTGGATTTATTATGAATGGCATGA
This sequence comes from Motiliproteus sp., assembly GCA_047633175.1. Lineage (GTDB taxonomy): Bacteria > Pseudomonadota > Gammaproteobacteria > Pseudomonadales > Balneatricaceae > Motiliproteus. Next base: position 176,401 of record JBLIEQ010000002.1, read on the forward strand.
GCGGCTAACTCTTTGCCGGTGCCGCTTTCTCCGCTGATCATCACGGAGGCATCAACAGCGGCAACTCTGGCGATTGTTTTAAAAACCTGATCCATCGCCGTACTCACCGCTATCATTCGATGGCCATTCAGCGAGCCGGGTAACGGACTGCTCAATGCCTCTCTGATATTGGCCATACCATAGGCATGGCCCAAAGAGTTCAGGAGGCGGCGGTTGTCGATCGGCAGGGTGTGATAATCACTTAAGTAGCTGGCTATCAACAGCCGCGTATTATTTAAAGAAAGGTTTTCAGGCTTAATCAGCCCGACCCATTCAATAGACGACGTCGATTGAAAAAGCTTTTCCAGCTCAGGGCTCCCGCCATTGAGATAATGTCTATCGAAGTACACCAATCCAACCTTAGGCTTGCTGTTTTTAATCACCTCGAGGGCGCCAACGGCATCGAAAGCTGCACAAGAATGCCAGCCGGCATCCTCGATGTAATGTCGAGACACCTCATCGTCAGGTTTATATCTTAGAAAAAGTACACTTCTGCTTTCCATGCGCGTTCCCTTTAGAGAATCCAAAGCTCTAACAGCAACAAAATGAGAGTAATAGAGTGATTGTCCGTAACCACAGCCTCGACAACAGAGTCATGTCCAAGGGAGAGAATAAGGATGCGCAAAAACGGCAAACGACAGCCCCTATAGACATCTAAACCTTAGACAGGTTTTATAAAACTAACCAGGATCAGCCCCCTTTTTTATGTCGCGTCACTATAGCCACCCCTGTGATCTGAACGCGTTAACGCTTCAATTATTCAACGCAGCGAACGCATCTAACGCCCGCTGCCGGCTCTGCTTAAGGTCTACTATCGGGCGGGGATAGTGGGTACCCAGAATAACGCCGCACTCCTCCAAAACAGCTGATGGGGCCAACCAGGGGCAGTGGATGTATTTGACCGGCAGTCTGGCAAGCTCCGGGCAGTAGCGTTTGACGTAGAGTCCTTGGGGATCAAACTTCTGCCCCTGAGTGACCGGATTGAATATTCTAAAATAGGGCGCCGCATCAGTGCCACAGCCTGCGACCCACTGCCAGCTAGCACTGTTATTGGCCAGATCGGCGTCGACCAGGGTACCCCAGAACCAGGACGCGCCAAGAAGCCAATGAATACCTAAGTTTTTAACCAGAAAAGACCCCACTAGCATCCGCACGCGATTATGCATATAGCCGGTTTGCCAGAGCTCACGCATCCCGGCATCGATCAGCGGAATACCAGTCATGCCTTGCTGCCAGGCGATAAGCCCCTCGGGATCCTGGCGCCACACCAATCGATCAAATTTAGTCTGGAAATTTTCTCGGGGTAGCCCGGGCCAGTGATAGAGCAGTTGGTAGGAAAACTCGCGCCATCCAAGCTGGCGAACAAAGGACTCCCTGTCACTTTCGGCAGCCGCCGGTAACGGCTGCTGCCGGGCGACGTACCACAGCTGATGCGGTGACAGCTCACCAAAGCGCAGATGCGGCGCTAACCGCGACGTCCCCTCGATATCGGGACGATCGCGGCCGCTGCTATAGTCTGCCATCCCCTGGTTAACAAATTCTGCCATCCGGTCGGCAGCACCGCGCTCTCCAGGCTGCCAATGCAAGGCTAGGCCCTGATACCAGCGGTGCTTTGGCATCAACTCCAGCGACTCAAGCGGCAGCCCCTTAGGGGCATGCGCTGACAGCTGAACAGCGGCCGGGGCTGGCAACGGGAAGCGTGGTGTATCCAGGGCCTGGCAAGCGCTACGAAAATACGGCGTAAAGACCTTGTAGGGGGTCTGATCTTTCTTCAGCACCGACCAGGGCTCCCATAGTAGGCTGCCGTTGTAGGTGTGAACCTCGATCCCCTGGTCAGTAAGCAGGCGTTTGAGTGCTTTATCTCTGTTAATCTGCCAGGGCTGATAGCATCGATTCCAGACCACCCGCCGGATGCCGGAGGCCTGCAGCAGCTCGGGAATCAGTCTCAGGGGATCTCCGCAAAAAAATCGTAATCCGCCATCCAGACTGAGGTCCAATGCGGTTAACGACTGGTGCAGCCACCAGCGGCTGGCGCCACCCAGTCGCCATTCCCCTGCATGTTCGTCATCCAGAATATACACGGGAAGTATGCTGCCCTGCTCTGCCGCATAGAAAAGGGCTGGGTTATCGTTTATGCGCAGGTCCTGCCTGAACCAGACTAGGGTCGTTACATCGTTCATCACAGACTCCTTGCCCTCGTTATTATTCAGCACTTTTATTTTCGCTATTTGGTTGATTATGGCGTGTTTGTGGAAAGAGCCTCTTTGCCGAGGAAGCCAAAGCGAAGCCTACTCGTCAGCCTTGTCGGACTAAAGTCCGACCCACAGGGAACAAATACTCCATAACTTCAAGTCTATGCAAGTGCTGAATAGTTAAATTTTTACAGGTCTTGAGAGGACTCTGCCACTGCAGCCCGCTTACAGCCTGCTCGTTAATCCCAGCGCCTGCGGGTAAGGCTTAAGATAACGCTGCGCACGAATGTAGTCGCTGCCAAACAGCTGCACATAGTGATCAAGCAGGGTGAGAGGGGTGGCCAGGTTGACCTCGCCGCGACTATAGCGATCGATCACCGCAACCATATCCCTGCGCGCCTCACCCTCAACTGAGCGTTTCAGATAGCCCAGGATATGCAGCAGGACATTACGATGATTTTTGCGACTGGCGGGTGTTGAAAGCGCCGCCATAAAACGGCCGTGGTACAGGTCCCGCACCTGAGTCAGATCAGCCTGACGCCCGGTTTCAGCCAGGAGTTTGCCTAGGGCCCGGTATTCGAGCGGATGATGGGCCATCAGTACGTATTTATAATCACGGTGAAAGTTCATCAGTGCGCCCAGACTGAGCTGGCCATCGACCTGCTGTCGAAACTGGTGGTGAGCGAATACCCGCAAGACAAAATTTTCCCGCAGATGGGGATCATTAAGCCGTCCCTCCTCCTCAACCGGCAGGCTGGGATAACGCTGCTGCAGGGCACGGGTAAACAGCCCCTGGGTTCTCTCAGTCTGCGGATAGCCGTTGTCCTGATAGACTTTTATCCGCGCTAAGCCGCAACTGGGCGAGTTCTTCATCAGGATATAACCGTCCAGGTCGGTAAAGCTGTCGATCACCGGGGTGATGGCCTGGTTTAACACCGACGTCACATCCTTTTGGGTATCGCCCGAAAACACCAGTCGCGGTGCGCTCACATCACCCACCAACCGCAGCGTAGGACGAGGCACCCCGAAACCGGCGGCGACCTCCGGGCAAAAGCTGCGATAACTGAAGTACTCACTCAGGGTATTTAGGCACAGCTTGGAGCGCGTGTGGCCACCGTTATAGCGCACCTCATGCCCCAACAGACAGGCACTGATGCCCACATTAATCTTGGGGGTCGTTGTATTGACACTGGCCGTCAGTTTTTTAGTCGCTATGAGCTGCATGCTCTGATCCTCCACTATAGGCAATCAGGGATATCCGCGCTGGGATCCTAGTTAGTATCCGGCAGATTAAACGAATAAGAACACAGCTGGACGGGGTAAAGAAAGAGGCCCGCTGCCGACGACCTTGCCCGACCTATCGATCGCACCCACTATTAGGATAGTTGTAAAAATTCCGACGCTCATCAATCAGCATTTCTTTTGTGGGTGGCCTTGCTTTTGTGGGTTAGGCTTTAGCCTGACGATGGCCACTCCTCGGCAGCCTTGTCGGACTACTTCCTACCCACAGAACGCCGACCCACAGGTGATCTCTGTGAGTACTGTTTCTTTTGTGGATGGTGTTTTTTTGTAGGTAACACTCTGTCACGCCTACAGGATCTCTCCTCACCACCTGAACCTAAAGGACGTATCGGCTTATGGTTCAACAGCAAGGAATCTTGAAAGCCTGGAAGGATGATCAGGGCTTCGGCTTTATCGAGCCGGGTCATGGTTCGGTAAATAAGCGCCCCAAAAGACAGCCTCGTTCTAAACCGAAAAAAACCGGTTCAAGTATTTTATCCCGGGTTCTGACGATTATTGTCATCGGTGTGCTTGGATTTGTGGGTTACGACAGTTTTCAGAACCGTGCGGGGCCTGATCCTAGCTCTAGTCCTGGCCTTAGTCCTAGTTCTGATCCTGGTTCTGATTTTTCAACAGCCGTCGAGGTGAATACCGGCGATGCCGTCATCCGTCAGGCGTTCCAGAACCAACGCAGCAATCTTCAGGTTTCTGGCTCTGGGGTGGTTGTACGTACCCTACCCGATGATCTGGATGGCAGTCGCCATCAACGATTTATCCTGCGACTCGCGTCCGGCCAAACACTGTTGGTAGCGCACAATATCGATCTGGCCCCACGAATCGGTTCGCTGCATCGCGGTGATCGCATCTCTTTTAACGGCGAGTATGAGTGGAATGCCGAGGGAGGGGTGCTGCACTGGACGCATCAGGATCCCAGAGGGCTTCATAAAGCGGGATGGCTGGAACATGCAGGACTTAAATATCAGTAGGTTATAGCGAAGACAAGCGGTATTTGTGGATGCGATGCCGATTCGGCCTTAGCAAACCCCGCGCCCAATCGGGCGGGATGGCGCTGTATTATCACAGGCCAGAAACGACAAAGGCCTGCACAAACTGCAAGCCTTAGAAGTGATGGTGCCCGGAGACGGAATCGAACCGCCGACACGAGGATTTTCAATCCTCTGCTCTACCGACTGAGCTATCCGGGCATCACAAGAGGCGCGTATTTAAGCCTGTTTACGCCAAGCTGTCAAGCGACTCGGTAAGGGATTTTTATCTGCTTTAACAGTCCGGCATGGGCTCTGTTATACTTGGCCTCTTTTTGTGAACCTGGGAGAAATAGCGCCATGATTAGCAGCTTTGAGGGAGCCTTTAAACGCCATCAGCAAGCCTTTGAACGTGTGCCCGCACTCGCGCCTCAGGTTATCCAGCTGGCCGAGGCTATGATCGAGTGCCTGCGCGGTGGCGGCAAGATCCTGTGGATGGGCAATGGCGGCAGCGCTGCCGATGCTCAGCATCTTGCGGCCGAACTGATGGTGCGTTACAAGGCGGAACGCGGCCCGCTGGCATCGATCGCCCTGACCACGGACACCTCCCTGATTACGGCCCACAGTAACGACTATCACTATGACACCCTGTTTTCACGTCAGATCGAGGGCCTCGGCCGCGCTGGCGATCTGGTCATCGGCATCAGCACCTCAGGCAACAGCGGTAATATCATCAAGGCGGTAGCGCAGGCCCGCCGTATGGGGATCAAGACCGCCGCACTGCTGGGACGCGATGGCGGCACGCTGGCAGAGATGGCCGATATCTCGGTGATCGTCGCGGATGACGAGACCGCGCGGATTCAGGAGGCGCATATCTTTATCGGCCACTGGTTGTGCGAAGCACTCGATCAGCAACTGGCCCCCGGCAAAAGCTAAAAGAGGACAGGGATCTCAGAATCCCTGCTTAAGATTCAGCGTTACCCATAGAGCAGACCAACCCTATGCAGCTTTATATACCGGATTTTTCCACCGCGCGTGTGCTGGTGGTTGGCGACCTGATGTTAGACCGCTACTGGCACGGACAGACCGAGAGGATCTCACCCGAAGCCCCGGTGCCGGTGGTGCATATCAAAAAACTCGAGGGTCGTCCTGGCGGTGCCGGCAACGTCGCCCTGAATATCGCGGCTCTCGGCGGCAGCGCCACCCTGCTCTCGCTGGTGGGCACTGATGAGGCGGCGGCTACCCTGAGCACATTGCTGCAAGCTGCGAAGGTACGCTGCGAATTTGAAGCCGTCGAGGGCGCGGATACGATTACCAAGTTGCGAGTCATGAGCCGCAACCAGCAGCTGATTCGGCTCGATTTCGAAGACGGTTTCCTGGACTACGATCATGCACACTTGCTGAGCCGTTTCGAACGCTGCCTGCCAGACTGCGATGTCGTGGTGTTCTCCGATTACGGCAAGGGCTGCCTGGATCAAATTCGGGCGATGATCGCCCTGGCGCGGGCCGCCGGCAAGAAGATCCTGGTCGATCCTAAGGGGGCCGATTTCAGCCGCTATGCCGGTGCCACCCTGATCACTCCCAACGAGTCCGAATTTGCGGCCGTTGCCGGCGCGTGGCAAGACGACGACGATCTGGTCGCGCGTATTCGGGCGCAGCGGATCAGCTGTGAGCTGGACGCTCTGCTGGTCACCCGCAGCGAACGCGGCATGGCGCTGATCCAGGCCGACCAGGAGCTGCATATCCCCACCGTGGCGCAGGAGGTGTTTGATGTCACCGGTGCCGGCGATACGGTTATAGGCACTCTGGCGGTCGCACTGGCTGCCGGAGAGTCGATCGAAGATGCGACCCGTCTGGCCAATCTGGCGGCGGGCATCGTGGTCGCCAAGCTAGGCACCGCCACCCTTAGCGCCGATGAACTGAACCGCGCAATACTGGGCGAGGCCGTGGAAGAGACCGGCATCGTCAGCATCCATGCCCTCAAGCGCCAGATCCAGGCCGCTCACGCCCGTGGCGAGAAGGTGGTGATGACCAACGGCTGCTTCGATATCCTCCATGCCGGTCATGTCCAGTATCTACAGCAGGCGCGCTCGCTCGGTGACCGGCTGATCGTCGCCGTCAATAGCGACGATTCGGTCTCCCGGCTTAAGGGTCCCCAGCGGCCGATCAATCACCTCGAACAGCGCATGGCGGTGATGTCGGGGCTGTCCAGCGTCGACTGGGTGGTGCCCTTCGGCAAAGATTCGGTCGACGATACTCCGGCCGAACTGATTACCGAGCTGCTGCCCGACATCCTGGTCAAGGGCGGCGACTATATGGCCGAAGATGTGGCCGGCGGTGAAGCGGTCATCAACAACGGCGGCGAAGTGATCATCCTCGGCTTCCTGGATGGCTGTTCCACCACCAATATCGTACGCCGCATCCGCACCACCGCAGAGAATATAGGCTCATGATTATCGTAACAGGTGGTGCTGGGAACCCTAATAGCATGAAAAAGGCCGGCAGCGCTACCAACACCCACAGCCAGAGGAATTCAGGCTCATGATTATAGTAATCGGTGGTGCCGGGAAGAATAAGGGCAGCGCTGCCAACAGTATGCTGCACATTCGCTCCAGCGAGGAGAACACAGCTTTATGATTATAGTAACCGGTGGTGCCGGCATGATCGGCAGCAACATTGTTAAAGGGCTTAACGCGCGGGGGATCACCGATATTCTGGTGGTCGACGACCTGACAGATGGCCATAAGTTCTGGAATCTGCAGGACTGCCAGATTGCCGACTACCTCGACAAGGACGACTTCCTGGCGCGGATTAACGCTGGCGAGAATTTTGATGCGGTCCAGGCGGTATTCCACGAGGGGGCCTGCTCGGCCACCACCGAGTGGAACGGCAAGTATGTCATGGAGAACAACTACGCCTACTCCAAGACGCTGCTGCACTACTGCCTGGAGCGGCAACTGCCGTTCCTCTATGCCTCGTCGGCGGCGACCTACGGCAAGGGCGAGATCTTCAAGGAGGAGCTGGCCTATGAGGGGCCGATCAACGTCTACGGCTACTCCAAGTGGCAGTTCGATCAATATGTGCGCCGGATCCTGCCGCAGCATCCGGACTCTCAGGTGGTGGGGTTCCGCTATTTTAATGTCTACGGCCCGCGCGAGCAGCACAAGGGCAGCATGGCCAGCGTGGCCTTCCATAACAACGGCCAGATCGAGCGCGGCGAGAATCCTAAGCTGTTCGGTGCCTACGACGGCTATGCCGAAGGCGGGCAGATGCGCGACTTCATCTATGTCGGCGATGTGGTCAAGACCAACCTCTGGTTTATGGATCACCCGGAACACTCCGGCATCTTCAACCTGGGGACCGGTCGCAGCCAGTCCTTTAAAGATATCGCCGAGTCGGTAAGCCTGTTCCACGGTAAGGGCCAGATCGAATATATCGACTTCCCCGAGCACCTCAAGGGTTCCTACCAGAGCTTCACCCAGGCCGATATCAGCAAGCTGCGCGAGGTTGGCTACCAGGAACCGTTCAAGACCGTCCAGGAAGGCGTCGCCGAGTATATGCAGTGGCTGCATCGCTGATGCGCCAACGTTCAAGCATCCTCAAGGACCTTCATTAGATGGCAAAACGCTGGTTAATCGTCGGGCCCTCCTGGGTCGGTGATATGGTGATGGCTCAGAGCCTGTTTAAACACCTCAAAAAGGCCGATCCTGCCGCTATCATCGATGTAATAGCGCCCGCCTGGTCCCACCCTATCCTCGCGAGAATGCCCGAGGTAAACGAGGCGATCGGTCTTGACGTCAAGCACGGCGAACTCGGATTGCGGAAACGCTGGCAGCTGGGACTATCCCTGGCCAAGCGCGGCTACAGCAACAGCATCGTGACGCCACGCTCCCTCAAGTCGGCGCTACTGCCCTGGTTTGCCGAGGTTCCGGAGCGCACCGGCTTTAGGGGTGAGATGCGCTATCTGCTGATCAATGATATGCGGATGCTCGATAAGCGGCGGCTGCCCCTGGCGGTACAGCGGATGGTCGCGCTGGGCAGCAAGCCCAGCCTCGACCCCCCCGCCATCATCGACCCCTCGCTGCGGGTCGATGCCGAGAACCAGCAACGGCTGCTGCGCGATCACCAGCTCACTCTCGACCGCCCCCTGGTCATCCTGCTGCCCGGCGCCGAATTTGGCCCGGCGAAACAGTGGCCCGTCGCCTGCTGGGCCGAGGCCGCAGACAGACTCCAGCAGCAGGGATTCCAGCTCTGGTGCCTGGGCTCGCCCAAAGACAAGGTCGTTGCCGAACAGATTCAGGCGCTGGCCGACTGTGAGATCACCAACCTCTGCGGCCAGACCCGGCTCGAAGATACGGTCGACCTGCTGGCGTTGGCTCAACACGCGATCAGCAACGACTCGGGGCTGATGCATATCGCCGCCGCCGTCGGCTGCCATGTGGTGGCGATTTACCGCACCACCACTCCCGACTACACCCCGCCACTGACCCGCAACGCCGATATCCTGCGCGCCGATCTGGGGGGCGATGCCAGCTTAATGATGGTCCGGGAGCTACCCGAAAAGCACAGCCTGATCGATGTCAGCGTCAATCAGGTGCTCGACTGCATTGCCAATAAGAGTGATAAAAAGAGCGACAAAGAAGGGTCGTCACAGGACGCCCCTCAATGACTAAGCGCCTGACGATCTCCATCGCCATCATGGTGATGAACGAAGAACCGGTGCTGGAGGCCTGCCTGGACTCCTGCGCCTGGGCCGATGAGATTATCGTCCTAGACTCCGGCAGCACCGATGCCACACTAGAGATCGCCCGCCGCTATACCGACAAGATCTTTATCGACAGCGACTGGCAGGGTTTTGGCATGCAGCGCCAGCGTCTGCACCAGCACTGCAGCGGCGACTGGGTGATGATGCTCGACGCCGACGAGCGGATCACCCCAGAGCTCCGCGAACAACTCGAGGCCCTGCGTGATACCGGAGATACCGAGCGCGCCTTCCGGCTCCGCTGGCCCACCTATGTCTTCGGCAAGGAGCTGCGCTTCGGTGGCTGGAGCTCCTACAAACTTTGCCTCTACCCGCGCAAATCAGGCCACTGGGATCCCGAGGTCAGGGTCCACGAGCGGCTGATTCTAGACAGGGGCTTGCGGATCGAGAAGATCGAAGCGCGGATGCTGCACTACAGCTACCGCGATATGGAACACTACCTGGTCAAGTCCGCCCGTTACGCGGCGATCTTCGCCGAACAACGCGCCGAGCGCGGCAAAGAGGCCAGCCTGTCGCAAGCCGCCCTGCATGCGCTGGGACTCTTTATCAAGATGTACCTGGTCCGCGGCGGCTTCCTGGATGGCCGCCACGGCCTGCTGATGGCCCTGCTCTCCAGCCACTCCTGCTTCGTCAAATACGCCGACCTCTGGAGCCGGACCAGGGCGTTGAAATAAGCCTGTGAGTTAGTTGTTGCTCTTGATGTTTGCTGCAGCATCACAGACATTACCCACAGAACTCAGCCTATGGCACTGTGGGAGCCTGCCTGCAGGCGATCTTTTGGCTAGCGCCCCGACCACTGGTGACAACCGTTAACGGGTACATAGCCTTAAAATAAAGCCTACCAAACCTCATCAATAAAGGCGCTGATCGCCTTCGCTGCCGCCCCTATATCCACCTGACTCATATCCTGTTCAATCTCCGAGGGTGGAGTGATGGCCAGGGTGCGCCCCACCCCGTTCAGCGTACGCCAACGTAGTGGCGTCGATGAACGGCGGTTGGGGTAGAAACCGACCGTAGGACGATCCAGCGCGCCGGCGATATGCAGAGTCCCTGTGGAACCTGCGATAAACAGATCCGCCAGCGCCAGCTGCTGGGCAAAATGCTGCAGCCCCTCCGTCGAGCTGAAAATTCGCTGCGAGATCCCTTCGGCATCCAACAAGGCAGCCAGTGTACGGGTTGCCTCCAGTTCTCCCGGGCCCGCCGTCAAGATAAAGCAGCTATCGGGTCGGGCTATTTTTCTCGCCAGCTCGGCGTACTGCGCCAGGCTGAGGTTATTAGCCGAGCCCCCGTGTCCCGAGTGGATAAAGATCAGCCGCGTAGAGGGCGCCAGGTCCTTAGCGTTCAAAAATTCCTGCCGTAGCTCCGTTAACATCTCAGCATCGACTCTCAGATAAGGTCCTTCAGGTGACTTATAACGGCCACCGCAATCCTCGATCGCCGCTTGAGTCAGATCCAGGTTGTAGGCATATTCAGGCTGCTGCGACTGGGAGCGACGCTGCTTCAACCGCCGGTTATAGAACAGCTGCGCCAGCTTAGTCGCCGGCGCCCAACGGACTGGAATCCCGGCTCTAAATCCCAGCAACCCGATGCGAGTGGTCGAGAACAGGGTCAGTAGCAGATCATAATGCTCTACCTTGACCTGCTTGAGCAGACTGTTAAAACCCTCCTTGCCTGCCGCCTCGGTCGGATCGGTTAAGATCTCGTCTATCCAGGGGCAGAGTTCTGCAATGGGTCTGGTATAGTTAGGCACCAGCGCCACGACCCGGGATTCCGGAAAGGCCTGTTTCAGGGCCTGGAAGCAGGGCCAGGCGAGCATAAAATCGCCCAGCTTATCGTTTCTGACGACCAGAATCTTCATAACCTGCTGCCGCGTAGATATAGACATAGATGTAAGGGCCTAAGATGATGACGGTTACGCTAACCACAGATCAGCAATAGCCGTTATTATCAGCGCTCTGCCTCTGGCTGACAACCGCCGAGCAACACTTCCAGACCGCCCAAGAGAGTCACCGATGAAGCTAGTCATTTTATGTTTATCCGAGGGCATCGGTGGACTGGAGCTGTACTGCGTACGCGAATACCATGCCCTGACCCGGCAGGGTATCCAATGCATACCCGTGGTCAAACAGGGCAGCCTGCTTGATCAGCGCTTTATCGCCAGTGGCGTGGTTCCTGAGTACCTCGACTGCAATTTTCACAAGGTGCCCCTGGTGGCCGCATGGCGGCTTGGTCGCCTGCTGAAAACCCTTGGCGCCGATGCGTTGCATATGCACTGGGCCAAGGATCTGCCACTGGCGGCGCTGGCGAAGAAGGTCTCCGGGCGGGCGTTCAAGCTATGTTATACCCGACATATGAATATCAGCCGTCCCAAAAAAGATATTTTTCACCGCTTTCTATATCGGGAAATCGATGCCCTCTGGGTGATCACCGAAGAGATGAAGCGCGAGGCGATCGCCTGTATCCCGATGGAGGCGACGAAAATTGAGCGTCTGTATCTGGGGGTACCCGCTCCTGAAACCGTCAAGGGAGAGACCTCCCTGTTCGATAATGTCTTTACAAAGAGAAACCTAAACGTCGCGCTGTTCGGCCGAATCGAACACGCGAAAGGGCAACACCTGCTGATCGAGGCAGTCGCCACCCTGGTTGGCAAAGGGATGGATATCTCCGCGACCCTGGTGGGTCACGTGATGGACCAGGACTACTTTCAATCTCAACGAGAATTCATTCGAGCCCAGGGCTTGGAAGACAAGATTCGTTTTATTGGCTTCCTCGAGAACCCGACGCACTCCATGCCCGAGTTTGAGGTGGTCGTACTAACCACGCTTAAAGAGACCTTCGGCCTAGTACTACCGGAGGCGATGCGCTCCAATGTAGCAGTGATCGGCAGTAACGCCGGTGGCGTGCCGGAGATCATCGATCATCAGCAGACGGGGCTGCTCTTCACCCCCGGAGACGCTGCAAGCCTGGCGGAGGCCTTATTGACCTACTACAACGACCCAGAGCTCAGGCAGACCCTGGCTTCACAGGGGCGCGACAAAGCCGACTTACAGTTCAATGAAGGCCAACATTTCCAAGTGATTAGCACGAAAATAGAAGAGACTGTCAGTGCGTAACAACACTAGCAGGACTCTTCTTTAGCCCAGGCAATACCTAGCGGCCAGACTCGCTGACGTCAAACAAACTGCCGACGAGAGAAAGCTCAGTGAGAACACAGGGATCAGAATGAAAAAAACAGCGGTGCTCTGCCACATTTAACCGGCCCGACTCACCCCAACGATGACATCTGCAGGCTTCGTCGGATCGCCTCCGTCCAAAGGCCTGGCGCTCAGCTTCTGCAAAATGACCACGGTTGGTCCCTTTGATTATTTAGCGATGAAATCGCTTAAACTCTCCTGTAGTAATTTTATATATTTTTGTTCAGTATTTTCTTTGTGCTCTAATAACAATCGGCTACAGCTTTCAACCTCTATTATTTGTTGTTTTACGACTTCTATCACTTGATCGACTGGCGTACCGGAATCTACAATTTCGGCTAAGAACCCTTTAACGGTAGAGGATCTAGGATCATGCGCAATCATCATTCCCGGTATACCCTGAGAGGCTGAGATGCCGATTCCGTGGACTCGATAACCAATGACATAATCAAACTTTCCATATATATCTAAGTAATCTTTTGCATCATAAGAGTAATTTAATTTCTGACTTGGGAACTCTTTATCAAATGTATGTAATTCATCAATATAGTGAGCAATAAATTCAAACTCGTACTCACCACCAAGCTGACTTATTAGTTTACGATAAAGTTCTAACAGGTAATCATGCGTTTCGACAGATACATTATTGCAAGCAGTGGCACTACTGGTTCCATAAATCAGTGCTATTTTTTTTACATCAGTAACAAGTCGCTGTTTATTACTGGAAAATAATGCAGGGCAAGGCAAGAAATGAGAACCCGTTATTTCCAGTCCATCTTGACAGGACACATCTCGGCAAGTAATTAGCTTAGAGTCTTTAAAAGCAGACATTTCATTTACAGTAAAATTATCCGAATTAAATTCGAACTCGCCACTGGTGCCAAGTCCCATGAAAATAGCGGGTATATTAAACTCGGCGATAGAGTCATAGAGTTTTGTCATTCTTCTCCCTCGCCACTCAGGAGATCCTGCAAAAACAACCAAATCTGCATAGTTCATCGGCATACGATCTTTGACTGAGTTGTCTAGAAATTTTTCAACGAAATCTTTTCCAAGAAAATTATCTATAGCTTTTATAATGTCATACTTTCTGGCCCTACGAGTCTGCGGGTTCCGATTATAGATTATACTATTGTATGGGCCAATCACCCTTTCAATTAAATTCTGGCAACCAAACATGATAAATTCATCACCAGGATTCCACTGTCGTGTAGTAGAAAAAACAATATTCATTAAAACCACCTATTTATGAATTATTCGATTAAGTTTAATAATTTTTCTGTTAGTCTAGGCCATGTAATTCTATTAATATCAGGAACTCCTTCGGACTCCGCATTGAAAGATAGAGACAGAGGGTTATTCGGATGCCAACGACTAAAATTATCTGGATCTGGATTATATAACCCCAGTGTCGGCTTCCTTAATCCCGTCGCTATATGCACGATCGCAGTGTCTACAGAGACCACCCAGTCCGCCTGGGCAACTATTTCGATGGAGTCGTAGATGCTCTCTGTTGCTTGGTAGCAGATGACATTATCAAACTGAGTGCAGATCTTGGCAACCTCCTCCCTTTTATCTGGCGTCAGTAAAAGACAGATACACAGGTCCGGTTTCAAGTGGTTAAGGGTCGTAATCAACTTCTTAATGCTGGTTGGCGTTAGCTGCCTGGAATGTCCACTACCGTAGGGGTTAATGGCAAGCATCGACCCTGAGCATGAGGCTAGGAATTGTTCTATATTCCGCTTACTCTGCGAATCTCGAGGAACTATATACTGACAATCAGGGTTAGTGGCACCTAACAGGCCCAATAAATCGGCATAAATTTCAGCATAATGTCGATCAGCACTGCGCTGGCCCATTTTTATATTAACGGCCTGTACTTCGTCATCCATCCCCGCAATATTATCTGGCCGTAAACGAGATAAGAAATACAGGTCCTTCATTTTTAGCTTAGCGGTCAAATGAATAGCCAAACCGCAATGGTCTATCTGTTGTGCTGCCTCTTTAAGCTGGCTATAGGCTGGCCTCTTTGGCAAGACGATGACCTTATCAGCACCCAAATACTGTAAAAAAAAGTTAGCCATACTCTCTGATACTAATACCGTCACCTGAGCACCTGGATGCACCTTTTTTAACTCAGGAATAAAAAAAGACGATACTATCGCATCACCCCATTTCGCATCCAAGCGAACGATTAATACCTGAGATATAGGTTTTTTACAATCAGGCACAGAGCTTGGATAATCGAATAACTTAATGCCTAACCATCGGCGAAAAATATCTCTACCAAGTTGCAGCTTTGATAATACAATTCTTAGCATTCAACTCCACCAAAATAAATAAATTAACAACAAAAACTAAAACACACACCGTTGTGGATATAAACTCTTGTACCAACTGCCTTTATACATTACGTTAAAAACGTATTCAACATAATATGCAACTCTTTATATACTATCAAAGTGCGTTATCAATAATCTTTCGGAATGTACTGCCTCACTAGCCCAAAGGAGCGGCAGTGACCCTTACTACCTCAAGTTGTATTCCATTTATTCATCTTCATTCAGGTACTCAATGATCGCCTCTGCCGCTAGCTGGTACCCAGTGGATCCCCAGTGGGTATCGTTGGGCAGGTACAGATCAACCACGCCCTCGCGGACCCGCTGCTGCAGTAGCAGATCTAGACGAATCAGATTCAACGCCCGGTGTGTTGCCAAGGCCGGGATAATGCTCAAACCGGCGAACGCCTGATCTTGCAACACCTGTGAATAGGCGGTCAACTTATCCGGCGCCACCATGATCACCATGCGGGTATACCCGTTGGCTTCGATCTGTTGCTGCACCTGCAGCAGGTTACAAGCCATCACGGCATCGCTGCCTGGGGGTAACTCCCGTTTAGCGATATCGCCTTCGTGGATCAAAACCTGGTCCTTGATACGGCTTGAGAACAGGTCGTCTCGGGTAAGGGCAAGCCTAAACGTATCGGTGACGTTAACACCCAATGCACGGGGAATCGACCTGGCCAGATAGCTGGCCGCATTATCCAGATTTAAACCGGACTGCACAGTTTCCCGCGTCACCGGATGAGTCTGGTAGTGGCCCGCATTGATCATCGGTGCGTGCACCCTCATATGAGAAGCTTGAGGTGGCGGCATTTGACAGCCTTGCGCAGAAAAACGCCTATACAGGCTCGCCTCTATACTTTGGATCACCAGGTATTTAGGCGGTGTTCGCTTAAAGGCCGGACTGTTCAGGATACGCTCCACCCCCCCATGGTCAAAATGAAACACTTGGGCGCTTGCTCCGGTACTCTCGACCACATAGTTGACCCAGCTCATCCGCGGACTGCCGGAGGAGAACGAGTCACCCAATACCACCAGGTCGCTATACCCTTGGTAGTTTGATCTATTTAACTGATAGAGAGGCGTCCTATAAGACTCCTGAGGCTGGTTCCAGCCATAGTCGTTATCGCTGAATCCACCCACCCGGGTCATATTTCCGTTGCTCGGCTTGTCCAGATAGAGACTGGTCGCAACCAGCACCAGACTGACCATCACCAGGGGTATTATTAAAATCTTGTTGAAGCGATGGAACTCAGACATACCTAAAACCTGAAATACAAAAATTCACTGACGTTGTTCATCTTTAAGATCGCTGTAAGCGCTAATCCTGCGATCAATAGCGCCCAGAACAGGGTCGGCTGCAGCCTTAACCTTCTGGCACCACTCTTCAAACCTACAAATTGCAGGCTATTGGGGAGCAGTAGCACCGCGATGATGAGACACACAAGCCACTTGGTCACCGTGAGGGATTTGCGAAACAGGTCATTATAAAAGTAACTCTGGCCGTCGCTGAGCGGATTAAGCCCCAGCATCGCCTGCCAGATCGCCACGGCACTATCGAGACTCTCGGCCCTGAACACCACCCAGGCGAACACCACCGCCGTGAAGGTCAGCAGCCAGCCCAGCGCTGCGGCCAAGGGACGAGGGATTGCAGTCAGTCCAGATTTCGCCCACAGCCCTTGCCATAGATGGTTGAGGGTCAGCATCAGCCCATGGATACCGCCCCAGATCACGAAGGTCCAGCCAGCGCCGTGCCACAGCCCACCCAGCAACATGGTGGCCAGGACGTTCTGCAATCGCCGCCATTCGCCGCGACGGTTGCCGCCGAGTGGAATATAGATGTAATCGCGCAGAAACCGTGACAGGGTGATATGCCAGCGCCGCCAGAAGTCGATAATATTGCGTGCTTTATAGGGAGAGTTGAAGTTAATCGGCAGAGTGATGCCGAACAATAAAGCGATCCCCAGCGCCATATCCGCGTAGCCGGAAAAATCAAAATAAAGCTGAAAAGTATAGCTGAGCGCCCCGTACCAGGCTTCCAGCGGCGAGAGCAGGACGCCCTGGTCGGCGGCCGTAAACACCTGCTGCACATAGAGCGACAACTGGTCGGCAACGACTACCTTCTTGAACAGCCCTAGCACAAACAGGCAGAGTCCCTGGGCCACTTTCTTGGCATCGTAGCGATAGCAGGCCTCATTCAGAAACTGCGGCATCATCTCTTTATGATGCACGATGGGCCCGGCGATCAGCTGTGGAAAGAAGGTGACAAATAGACAGTATTGAAGAAAATTGTACTCTCGGGTTTCACCCCGGTAGGCATCGACCAGATAAGCGAGCTGCTGAAAGGTGAAGAAAGAGATGGCCAGCGGTAGTAAAACCGCATCAAAACTAAGCGGGCTCTCCAGCAGCTGGTTTAGATTCTCGATAAAGAAACCGGCGTACTTGTAGTAGCCTAACAGTGTCAGGTTAGCAGACAGCCCCAGCAGCAATAACAATTTACGCGCGCGTAGGCTATTTTCCGAACTGTGGAGTTGGGTCCCCAGCGCGTAGTTAAATAGCATTGAGGCCAGAATCAAACCAAGGTAAGCGGGATTCCACCAACCATAAAAAAACAAGGATGCGGTGACCAGCCAAGTGACGGCAACCCGGTGATGGCCCCGGCCACCGATCAGCTGGAAACCGATCCACACGATCGGTAAGAATAGGAATACAAAGGTATAAGAATTAAACAGCATTGCCGCTATCCAGTACAACTATCAGCTTAATAGGGAGCGCCAGGTGCACCTTTAAAACGCCGGTGCACCCACAGATACTGCTCGGGGGCTCGCTCGACCTGCTGTTCAATCAGGCGGTGATAACGTGCCGTATCGGCAATCGCATCGCCCGAAGGGTAGCCTTCCAGAGGCGCGAGCAACTCGATCTCGTAACCCCCTGCTACCCGCCGGGTAAAAAACGGGATCACCACCGCCTTGCCCAGCCTGGCGATAGCAGAGGTGCCGGTGGCACTGTGGGCCGGCTGACCTAAAAAATCGACCAGGGCGCTGTTGCCTCCCTGATGCTGCTGATCGGAGGCAAACCAGATCGCCCCGCCCTTTTTAAGCTGACGGATAATCGCCTTAATGTTGGTATGGGCGATAGCCCCGTCGGTTCCCTTGCTGCGCCCCTGCTGGGTAAAGTACTCCTGAATCCGACTGTTCATACGTCGATAGACTGGCGCAAATTTGCACTGGTTCACCAGCAGCCTGCCGCCGATTTCCAGAGTGCTGAAGTGGGCACTCAACAGGATAATACCCTTGCCCCGTTGCTGCGCCGCCTTGATATGCTCAAGCCCAGTGATATTCTTGATCAGCCCATCAAGTGTTCGGCGACTGCCCCACCAGCACTGGGCGGTCTCAAACAGGGCGATACCCAGGGACTCGAAATGGCGAACCAGCAGCCCCTCCTGCTGGTCTGAAGCCATCTGAGGAAAACAGTGGCGAATATTAGCCCGGGCAATATCGGCACGCTTGTGAGCAGGCCGGATCAACAGCCGTCCTATGCCCCGACCTAAGCAGAGCTGCACCCTGAAGGGCAGCATGATGGCCAGCCGCAGGAGCCCGAAACCCAGCCAAGCGAGCCAATAGCGGGGACCCAGCAGGCTGCGTAACGCTATGGCGTCGGCGCTCATTTTAACTCTCGATAGAGATCACAATAGGCGCCGCCCTTCTCAAGCAGCTGCTGGTGAGTACCGGTTTCGACGATCTCGCCGTGAGACAGCACCACGATGCGATCGGCCTTCTCGATGGTCGACAGCCGATGGGCGATAACCAACGTGGTGCGCCCCCGGCACAGCTCATCGAGGGCTTCCTGGACCTGGCGTTCGGACTCGTTATCCAGCGCCGAGGTCGCCTCATCCAGGATCAGCAGCGGGGCATCCTTGTAGAACGCCCGGGCCAGCGCCAATCGTTGACGCTGGCCGCCGGACAGCAGCGAGCCCTGCTCGCCGACCTTAGACTCGGCAGCAAATTCCAACTGCCCGACGAACCCATCCGCGTGGGCATGTTTCAGTGCCCCCTGCAGGCGCTCGGGATCGGTGGTCTGCGCCCCGCCAAAGGCGATATTATCGGCCACCGTCTCATCAAACAGCAGCACCTCCTGATCCACATAGGCGATCTGGCTGCGCAGGCTGGCCAGGGTGAAGGAGCGACTATCGACCCCATCGAGCAGAATTTGCCCCTGCTGCAGCTCATAAAAGCGCGGCAGCAGCTGCGTCAGAGTCGTCTTACCACTCCCTGAGGTGCCCACGAAGGCCACCGTCTCACCGGGCTGAATATCCAGGTTGATGTTATTCAATACGTTGGGCAGCTCTTCTCCATATGAGAAGCTCAGATCCCTGATCTCCAGATGGCCACTGAACTCCGTCAACTCCTGTTTGCCACTGTCCAGTTCCTTAACCTCGTCGAACAGATCGAAAACGCTTTCCGCCGCCGCAAACCCGCGTTGCAGCTGCTCATTGATGCCGGCAAGCTGACGCATAGGCCCTAACAACATCCCCATGCCGGTGATAAAGGCGACGAACTGACCGGTCGTCATGCTGGCCTCCCCCTCCAGCGAGGCAGCCACATACACGACCGAGGCCAGGGAGATCGCCAGCACCTGCTGGATGATCGGCGAGGTGGCGGCAGAGACCATGATCAGCTTAAAGTTATTGCGACGCAGGTTGTTGACCACCGCAAAGAACTTAGCCTGCTCCTGAGCTTCGGCGCCGTATAACTTGATCAGTTTATGCCCTTTGAGGCTCTCTTCTAGCCGGTGCGTCATCTGTCCAGCATCGTTCTGCAGCGCCCGACTCGAATTGCGCAGCCGCTTGCTGACCACCTTGATAATCAAGCCGATCACCGGCGTGACCACCACCACCATTAGCGTGAGCCTCCAGTTCAGGTAGAACAGATAGCCCAGTAGGCCGGCGACGGTCAGGGAGTCGCGCACCACGACCATCCACACCTGACTGGCCGTGGCCGAGAGTTGCTCAACGTTATAAGTCACCTTGGACAGCAGCTTTCCGGTGGCCTGTTGATCCATAAAGGATTGCGGCAACTGGAGGATATGGCCAAACAGATCCACCCGCATCTGCATCACCACCTGGGTCGCGACGGCCGTAATCCCCAATGCACTCAGTATTCGGGCAAGACCACGAACAAAGAAGATCCCCACCAGCGCCAGCGGGATTAGTACTCTGGAATCGGCATCCTTGGCCGTAAAAGTGCCGTCGATCAGTGGCTCCATCAGGGCCGCCATCGCAGGTTCAGTGGCCGCCACCACGGTGGTACAGGCAATGGCGACGATAAACTTAAGCCAGTGAGGCCGAACATAGGCCGCTATGCGCGTGATCAACTCTTTATTAGTGTGCACGTTATGCCTCGGTGGGCGCGGGGATGGGCGCGGGGGTGAGCGTGGGGGCAGGAGTGCCAAGGCCCAGGGCGTGAAGGATTTCCTGTGATACGGCCTCGACCGTGGGCAGCGAGCCGTCGGCATTAAAGACCGCATAGTGAGGTTCGTAACGCGGCCAATAGCGATAGGGGACCGTGGAAAAAAACAGTCCTAGTGTCGGCGTATGGGTGGCGATGGCCAGGTTACGCACGCCGGTATCGTTGCACACCAGCAACTTCGACTCAGCCAGCCAGGGAATCACCTCCTCCAGAGACAGTTGGGTCTGCACACTGACATTAGTGTGATGCTTAAGCTGGGCGATAATCTTATCGGCCTTCTCGTGTGGTTTGATCCCTTCCAGAATCACATGCTGATGCTCAGGCGCGCTTGTGGCCAGCCGATCGATCACCTCGATCATCTGCGCTTGCGGATAGCATTTGTTGGCGGTCGAGGCGCCAAAAAAATACACCACCCGGGGCTGACAGCTGGCAGCATCATAACGCGGATAGCCGAATTCAAGCGGATACCGGGGCTGATGACCAAGCAGATTGAGAAAATCCAGCATCGTTTCCGCTTCAAACTTAAAATCAGACCGCAGTATGCCCAGATCGTAAAAGATCCGGTTTTGAATTGGTTTGTAAGGAAAGCCCAGCTTCAGCTTGGCCTTATTGAACAGACAAACATAATAGGAACGGTTAGTCGCGGCTAGATCGAAGATGATGTCCTGCTCGCCCAGCTCTTTGATACGGGCAATACGTTCTCTGATCGGCGTGCCGCGCTGATCGCTGCCATGAATCACATGAACGCGGTCGACCAGGTCTTCGGGGGCGGAATAGGTGTAATTAGAGACCAGGCTCAGGGTGATCTGAGCATTGGGGAAGAAGCGCCGCGCTTCCTGTAAAAACGCCCGGGTAATCACCATATCACCGAGGGCGGCATGCCGGATCACGGCAATGTTCTTCACCTTCTCCGGCTCTAATTCGGCGGCAATTCGGCGGCCTTTTTTAGAGGCGTAAGCGCCACGTTCAAACCAAAGCTTCATCCAGGCAGATCCCTGCTGATAAAAAAGTGAGCAATTGTAGCACAGTCGTCTTATTGAGCCAGATGTCCAGACTTCTGAGTACCCTGCTGAACCCGCACGGGTATGCTCTCCTGCTGCTGCAGATAGTGTTCAACCTGCTCGGAATAAGACGTCGCATAAGAATATTTCTGGCTGTCATGCGCCGCCACCAGATTTACGATTAGCAGATAACCGAACAAACCCAATAGCAGCAGTTCCCGCCTAGGGCTCCGGGTTGCCAGCCATTCCTGTGCTTTGGCCAGCAGAGGCAGCAGCGCGGCGGGCAAGGCGATAATCAGGTGCCAGTAGGAGAAGGTGATCGGCGACAGGGCTGCTGCGATCAGGATGCCGATCAGCGCGGCGAAGGCATATAACAGCAGCCAGTGCTCGGCCGTCTCTGTCGAGCACACCGTCGAGCACACCGTCGAGCTCACCGTAGAGCGACCGGCCGGGCGTCTGAGGCGGCCTTTAATCTTATGCCAGGCCTGATAGTTGATGCGTGCAGAGAGGATAAGGGTCGCGGCGCCGACACTATAGAGCAGAGCCTGCCAGCTGTAACGGACCATATTCCTGATCATTTCGCTGTCGGTTAGCCAGTCGAACTCTGCCCCGCCAATCAATTTTTTAGAGAACAGCAGCGAGCCATAGCGCAGCCAGTACAGCACGGCCTTAACCACCGGATAGACGTGCACGGCGCCATACCCTATATAGCGATCGCTTTCACGGCTCAGCGAGGGATTATCCTGGTACTCAAGCAGATAGGGGATCAGGCTGGCCAGGATCAGGGCGAAGCCACTGAGCAGCCCCAGCCAGGAGATGTGGATAAGTTTACGGTAGAACAATAACGTAGAAACAACCGCCAGCACCGGCCAGCTGTAATGCAACTGCATCGCAAAGCCGATCGCCAGGATATGCAGTAGCGTATACCGAAACGACGGCCGGCTGCGTAACTCAAACGCAGTCCACAGATGCAACGCTGCGGCAAAGAACAGATAGGAGGGGTTATAGAGCAAATTCTCGAACATCAGCCAGGGGCTGAGCCAGTAGATCAGCATTAAGACCAGCCGCACCTTCTGATCGAAGCTGCGCTTTACTACCGCATCGAACATCAGATAAGCCAACGCATGCAGACCGATCAACAGCCCCATGGGTGCCCAGGGCGAGTCCCACAGTAGCAATGGCAGGCCCACGATATAGGCAGACAGAGATCCCGGGACATTACCCACCGCGCTGGCGGCGTTACCAAAATTTAACCACTCACCGCTGCGGGCACCCAGATAGCCTTTAAAGAGCATCTGGGTCTGATCACCGGTCAGGATCTGGTTATTGGCGAATAGCAACGTCAGCGCCAGACCGAGGAGAAAACACCCCCAGAACAACACCGAGAAATGCCTGTCTATCCATGCCGATTTGATCATAATTGCTGCGGGCCTGTATGAGAAAATGTCCAGAACTTATGAATAAAGAAGGTGATCAGGGGTAATAGGAACGCGATAATGACCACGCGCAGGTAATTATTCAACTCGCTCAGGGTATCGGCAAGCGCTATCGACACCAGCAGCGCACTCAACTGCACCAGAAAGAAGATACAGGCATTTTTGAGCGCCAGTTGCCGTTTAAAGACCAGCAACGACTGTAGGCTATAGGAAAAAACAAAGGCGCTCAGAAAGCCCAGCAGATTCGCCCACCATAAATTATCCAGCCACCAATGCAGGCAGGCGAAGGCGACCAGCAGATGGATGGCGGTGGCACCCCCACCGGTCAAGCCGTAGCGTACCAGCTGCAGCCGCAGCAGCTTTTGCAACAGCGGTATAAACACCCTTAAAACTCTCTGTCGATGATATAGACAGGCCGTCGTTTCGCTTCCATATAGAGCCGGCCCATATATTCACCCAGCACGCCGATGCCGATCAGCTGAATCCCGCCCAGAAACAGGATAACCGTCAGCAGGGACGCATAACCGGGTGTATCTGAGCCAAACAACAGCGTCTTGATCACGATAACGCTGCCATAGAGGAACGCAAACAGTGAAATCAGCGCGCCTATATAGAGCCAGATCCTAAGAGGCGTGGTGCTGAAGCTGGTAATCCCCTCCAGAGCGAAGTTCCAGAGTTTCCAGCCATTAAAGCTGCTATTACCTGCCTTGCGCGGACCGCGCGTGTATTCGACCACCTGGGTATCAAAGCCGACCCACGAAAAAACCCCCTTCATAAAGCGCTGATTTTCAGGCAGCTGCTGAATAGCCTCGACGACTCTGCGAGTGATAAGCCGGTAGTCGCCGACATTATCGGGAATCGTCACATGGGAGATGGTGTTATGGAATTTATAGAACAGCTCGGCACTGAGCTTTTTAGCCCGTGAATCACTGCTACGATCGACCCGTTTGGCGACCACGACGTCAAAGCCGTTGTGCCACTCCCGGACAAAATCCTTAATCAATTCGGGCGGGTCTTGCAGATCGACATCGATAGGAATCAAGGCCTCGCCCCGCGCCTGATCGATACCGGCGGTAAGTGCGGCTTCCTTGCCGAAATTACGCGACAGATGGATGATCCGCAGACCCTGATACTGGCCCTGCAGCACCTTCAGGGCGTCCAGCGTGCCATCGGTGCTGCCATCATTGACGAACACGATCTCGTAGCTGAGCCCGACCTCGCTCAGGACCGGGCTGACCGCCTCCATAAAAAAGCCCAGCACCTCGGCTTCGTTGTAGCAGGGACAAACCAGTGAAAGCTTAGGTATGGCGGCGTTGTTCATATGGGAGTCTCCTGGTTGTTCAATTCGAGAGCCGGCAGCTCATTCAGCAGCTCAGCCAATAGTTCCGCCTGCTGGCTGGCTGCATCCTGATAGCGTTCCAGGCAGGCCTGGGCTCTGGCGGTCTGCGCCAAGGCCCCAGGTTTATCAGCGAGCAACTGCCGAATATGGGGGCCAAGTTCGGCAAGGGTCTGAGCCTGCAGGACCGCCCCTTCCGCGGCGAATTCCTGCAGGATATCAGCAAAGTTGCTCATATCGGGCCCGACAATGATCGGGCACTGGTAGGCGGCCGGTTCTAGAATATTGTGCCCGCCGACCTCAACAAAGCTGCCCGCCACCAGACTCAGATCACAGGCGGCATAAAAAGCTGGCAACTCACCCAGGGTATCGGCCAGATACAGCTGCACGGCAGCATCCAGTGGGGCATCAGGGTGGCTTGGATCGTGCGGGCATAGATCCTGTGGGCTATGGACAGTGCGGCGTGCAGCACTAAGGCCTGAATCGTTACACAGTTGCCAGACGTCATCGAAGCGGCCGGGATGGCGCGGCACGATCACCAGCAGCAGTTCGGGATACTGCTCGAGCAGCGTCTTATGCGCATCAATGACCAGCTGTTCCTCGCTGGCATGAGTACTGGCGGCCAGCCACACGGGCCGCCTCTGCTCCTGCCCCAGCCCAGGCACCTGCCCACCCAACACCTGACCTCCCAACAACAACCGCAGCCGCCGGCCGGTGTCCACCGTAGCGGCATCCGCCCGAACGCTGTATTTAAGATTGCCGCAGACCTGAATCTGCTCCGCGTTCACACCCAGATCCTGAAAACGCCGAGCAATCGCATCGCTCTGTGCCAGGACCAGGCTGGCGCGACCCAGCGTGTCCTGCCATACCCGGGGCAGCAGCTGCCGGTAGCGCTTGGCCGAGGTGGCCGATAACCGGGCGTTGGCCAGCACGATAGGGATCCCCGCCTGCTGGCAGGCCCGCCACAGGTTAGGCCAGATCTCGACCTCCATCACCACCAGCGCCTGCGGCTGAACCTGCCTCAAGACCCGCCGGATCACGCCGGGCAGATCGAAGGGCGCATAGCGGTGCCGGTCGCTGGCCGCTAAATAGGGTGCGATAGCCTCACCGCCGGTGCGGGTCGTCGTGGTGACCCACCAGGATCCCCGGTATCCCTGCTCCCGCACCGCCTCGATCAGCAGGCCCGCGGCCTTGGCCTCGCCGTAGGAGGCGGCATGGAGCCAGATCGGCCGTGACGGCAGTCCACCTGCGCCCTCGGCTGTGCTTTCTCTGGTGCTTTCTCCGGTGTTCTCTTCCTGGTCATAATAGCCAAAGCGTTCCCGCCAGCGTTGTGGGTGCTGCCTGCGGCCCTGGATCCAGAACAGCGGCAGCAGCAGCCGCAGCAGCAGCTGGTAGGCAAGGGACTGTAACAGGGCGCTCATAGGTCGTTCATGCGCCGCTTATACATGAGTGTCCGCCAGCAGTTTGTCGAGCATCGCCTTGACCTCGGCCGTCGTAATGATCGACATCACATTCGGGGTGCGTACTCGAGTCGTCCAGGGCAGCTCCCGGGCGTCTTTATTGAGCGTGCGTCGAACCTGATCCGGGAAGCGATTGACCACCCAGTCCGGGCTTGAATAGCAGCGCGCCCGATCCGGGTTGGTGCTGGCGTAGAGTCCTATCGCCGGCGTCCCGGTGGCGGCAGCCATATGCATGGGACCGGAATCGGGGCCCACCACCAGCCGGGCCTGATCGATCAGCGCCAACAGAGTTTTTAACGGCGTCTTGCCGATCAGGTTGAGCGGCGGGGGCTGGCAGAGGTGCTGGATCTGGCTGCCGATCTCCTGCTCTATCGCGCTGTTACCACCGCTCAGGATGCAGTTCAGGCCATGCTGCTGGCGGGCGTAATCGATCAGTGCGGCATAACCCTCGGCCGACCAGTTGCGAAAATTGCGAATCCGCGGGTTAGCGCAGGGGCTGATCAGCAGATAGGGCTGCTGCCCGCTGAGTTCACGGGCATGAGCCTGGGCCGCCTCGGGAATCGGTAGGCGCCACTCGAGTCGATCGGTAGCCACCCCCAGCGCCCTGGCAAAGTCGAGGTAGGTCTCGAGCATATGCGCCTTAGGATTAGGGCGGATCTGATGCGTGGTAAACCAGGTCTGATGATCCTTGGCACGCCCCGCATCGAAACCCAGCTTGATATCGGCGGGGATAAACAGCGACAACAGGCTGGCACGCAGTGCCGACTGCATATGCAGCAGGATATCGAAGCGTTCGCCAGCCAGACGCCGTCGCAATGCCAGCGCCCCTTTGATGCCGCTGCTTTTGTCGTAAACCTGCAGGTCGATGCCATCGATTCCTTCGAGCATCAGCCCTTCGGCCTTGCCAACGATCCAGGTTATGCGACAATCGGGCCACTGCCTTTGGATGGCACGCACCGTCGGCAGCGTGTTGCAGACATCACCCAGCGCCGATAACCGCAGCACGCAGATAGAACGCGGCGGCCTGGCCAGTACAGAATCTATAGATATCACCAATGAATTTCCAAATTATTGAGCAGGACCCCGCCACCCTGTTGGTGGCGCCCGAGTTAGCGGGCCATATTACCCCATCCTGGTTTGATCTCAACTGGTGGCGCAGCCGTGGGGGGGCGATAGACTCCGCACCGGGTCGTGGCGAGAGCTATTTTTTACAGTATCCCGAACTGACGCTGGAGCTGGTCTGGCGCCACTATAAGCGCGGCGGCCTGATCGCGAAAGCCTCTGAGGACCGCTATCTCTGGACCGGTCTCACGCAGACCCGTGCCTACCAGGAGTTCGAGCTTACGGCCGAACTCCACGCGCGCGGTCTGCCGGTGCCCCGCCCGCTGGCCGCGCAGGTGATCCGCGAAGGCCTGAGCTACCGCGCCGACTTCGTGACCGAGCGCCTGCCCGGGGTCCGGTCGATGGCAGACCGACTCGAAGCCGACCCACAGCAGTTCCCCTGGGTCGAAGTCGGTCACTGCATCGCCCGCTTCCATGCCCAGGGGCTCGATCATGTGGATCTGAACATCCGCAATATCCTCCTCGATAGCGACGACCGGATCTTTGTGATCGACTTCGACCGCTGCCGCTTCCGCCAGCCTAAGCCGTCCTGGCAACAGAGCAACCTGGACCGCCTGCTGCGTTCGATCCTGAAACTGTTGCCGCAGCAAGATCATGATCCGCATTGGCAGCACCTGCTCGCAGGCTATAAGGCCGGCTATAAGACCGGCTGACCCTAATTAAAACAAGGCCGATTGATTCCGGATAGCGGTCGAAACGCGACAGGGTAATTCCCTTTTCTAACAAGGGTGACTACACTCTCTCCTTAATTTTTAAGATGCAACAATCATCACAATAATCACGACAACAATCACAACCACTTTTTCTGACTCTTTTTTGACTCTTTATCTGAGGTAATAGCATGTCTGCGTTTGGTACGGTATTTATGCCTGAAATGGCGATCTCCTGGTTTGACGGCTCGCGCTGGAGCGACGCGGAGATGGTTCCGAGCGACAGCATCCAACTCCATCCCGGTGCCCATGTGCTGCACTACTCCAGCACCTGTTTCGAAGGGATGAAGGCGTTCCGGCATGAGGATGGTTCGGTCAAGATCTTCCGCATGGACCAGAATATGGCCCGCCTGGCACAGAGCAGCCGGCTGCTGGCCCTGCCAGAGATCGATCCGGCGGCGACCAGCAGGATGATCCGCGACAGCGTTGCCCATTTTGCCGCCGATGTGCCCGCGCCTCCCGGGTCGATGTATATACGCCCCACCCATTTCGGCACGGAACCTGCGATCGGTAAGGCCGCAGCCCCCTCGATGACCTCTTGCCAGTACATTCTGCTCTCCCCGGTCGGCGACTATTTTGCCGGTGGCGATGCCTGCCTGCGGCTGCTGATCGATGATCAGGGGATGCGTTGCGCGCCCCATAACGGCATGATCAAGAGCGGTGGCAACTATGCCAGCGCCCTGCGACCCATTATGAATGCCCGTGCTCAGTACAACGCCGACCAGGTGCTGTTCTGCCCCGACGGTGATGTCCAGGAAACCGGCGCCGCCAACTTCCTGCTGATCGACGGCAATGAGATCATCACCAAGGCGCTGGATGAGAGTTTCCTGCACGGCATCACCCGTGACTCTATCCTCACCCTCGCCCGCGATCTGGGCATGACCGTCTCCGAGCGTTCCCTGAGTGTCGATGAATTGCTGGAGCGGGCCGCAAAACCCGGCTGCGAAGCGGCGCTCTCCGGTACTGCCGCGGTGCTGACCTCGGTCGGCACCCTGATCTACCAGGGTAACGATATCCAGGTCGGTAACGGCGGCGTGGGTCCCACCACCCTCAAACTACGCAAGACCCTGAACGACATTCAGTGGGGCAAGACCGAAGACCGCCATGGCTGGCTGACCAGCGTCTGATTATCGCTTGTGGGTTGGACTTGTAGGGCGGGCTTGTAAGTCGGACTTTAGTCCGACGCAGGCCCGCTCCCTGCCAGCATCGTCGGACTAAAGTCCGACCCACAAAAGAAACTACGCCCCCATCACTCTGTCCCAGATCGCCGCGACGGCGGCCCGCGGTTCACGCAGCTCATCGGCGCTGATGACCGTGGTCTGCTCCTGCAGCGATAGCCGGTGACCCCGTGCACGGTAGTCTTTGTAGGCTTCGCGCAGCAGCTCGGCATCGGCCGTGGGCAGTAAGCCGCTCTGCTCGGCCGCATCCAGGATGCGGATATTATCGGTAAAGCGAACCAGCTCCGGAAACTCTGCCGCGCCCTGCAGGGCGAGGTATTGCACCAGAAATTCGATATCGACGATGCCCCCCTGGTCCTGCTTGAGATGAAAGACCGCACCCTCCCCCTTACCGCGGTTCTTGCTGCCCAGATGTTCGCGCATCTTCAGGCGCATGCTGCGCACCGAGGTGCACAACTGCTCCCGGTCACGGGGCTGCCCCAGCACCTCCTGTCGGACCTGCTCGAAATCCTGCTGCAGAGCGCGGTTGCCGGTGATCACCCGCGCCCTGACCAGCGCCTGATGCTCCCAGGTCCAGGCATCCTTAAGCTGGTAATCGCGAAAGGCTCTCAATGAGCTGACCAGCAATCCGGAGTTACCCGAGGGCCGCAGGCGCATATCCACCTCATACAGCTGACCCGAGGCCGTGGTGGTATTGAGCAGGGTGATGATGCGTTGACCCAGGCGGGTAAAAAACAGCTGATTATCGACAGGCTTTTTACCCAGTGCCGGGTCGCCATCGGTATTCAGGTTAGGGGCAACGTCGTGGATAAACACCAGATCCAGGTCCGAGCCATAGCTCAGCTCGATGCCGCCCAGCTTGCCGTAGCCCACCACGATAAAGGCTTTATCGGCAGGCACTCCCTGCGATTGCTGCGGCCTGCCGTGCTTATCGATCATCAGCGTCCAGGCGATATCCAGGGCCCCCTCGAGCACCACCTCGGCGATATAGGTGAGGTAATCGCTCACCTTCATCAGCGGTAATGCACCGCTGATTTCGGCGGCAGCCACGCGCAGCTGATGGGCACTCTTGAAGTAACGCAGCGCTTCCATCAGCTGCTCGACATCCTCTTCGGGGATCCGCAACAGTTGCTGGCGCAGCTCCTGCTGCAGGGCCTGCTTATTGGGCGGTGCATAGAGACTGCTGACATCGATCAGTTCGTCGAGCAGGATCGGCTGTTTCGCCAACTGGGCGGCAAACCAGGCGCTGGAGCAGCAGAGCTTGACCAGCTGCGCCAACGCGCCCGGGTTCTCGGCCAGCAGCACTAGATAGGCACTGCGGCGCAGCACCGCCTCGATCAGCAGCAGAATCCGCTCCAGGGTTCGAGTGGGGGTCGGTTGCTCGGCGATCGCCTGCAGCAACGGCGGCATCACCCGATCGAGCCGCTCGCGGGCGATGGTTTGCAGCGTCTGAATCTTGCGACTCTTGTGCAGGTCATCCAGCAGCCGCAGCGCCAGTTCGGGCGGCTCGAAGCCGGCCTCCTGCAGCTGCTGCAACGCCTGTTCCGGTTCCAGTTCGCCGAGCCATAGCTGCGACCAGCCGCCCTGCTCATCTTCATCCGCATCCTCGGCCTCGGCCGGGGCGATCACATCGGCAAAGTGGGCCGTAACCCGGCCGCGATGCAGCGCGAGCTCGGCGCCAAACGCCTCCCAGGTCGCAAACCCCAGGCTGAAGGCGATTCGTGTTTGCTCTGCAGACTCCACCGGCAGCTCCTGGGTCTGCTTATCGGCGACGGCCTGAATCGCATGCTCGGTATTGCGCAGAAACTGGTAGGCCAGGTACAGCTCATCGCTGGCCTGCTGTGGCATGCCGGCGGTGTCGGGCAACAGCCCTAGGATGATCCGCAACTCGGGCTGCTGCAGACGGGTATCGCGACCGCCGCGGATCAGCTGAAACGCCTGGGCGATAAACTCTACCTCGCGAATCCCTCCCGGCCCCAGCTTGACGTTGGCGTGCAGATTCTTGCGTCGCACCTCACGGTTGATCATCGCCTTCATCTTACGCAGGGCGTCGAAGGCGCTGTAATCGAGATACTTGCGGTAGACGAAGGGGCGAAGGTCCTGCATCAGCACCGCCCCTGCCTCCCGGTCACCGGCCACGATCCGCGCCTTGATCATGGCGTAGCGCTCCCAGTCACGCCCCTGATCCTGATAATACTCCTCGATGGCGGCAAAGCTGGGCACCAGAATACCGCTCTGACCGTAGGGCCGCAGGCGCATATCGACCCGAAACACGAAGCCATCGACCGTTTGCGAATCCAGCGCCTGAATCAGCGCCTGTCCCAGCTTGTTAAAGAAGCTAGAATTATCCACACAGCGACGAGCACCCTGGGTCTCCCCCGGCTCGGGGAAAGCGAAGATCAGGTCGATATCCGATGACAGATTGAGCTCCCCGGCACCCAGCTTACCCATCCCCAGTACCACCATCCGCTGCGGTTCGGCCGGTTGACTGGCCGTGCCGCGGGAATAAGGCGTGCCCCACTTGGCGCAGGCCTGCTGGTGCAGCCAGGTCAAGGCCTGGTCGATACAGGCCTCTGCCAGCCGACTCAGATCCGCGGTGGTCTGTTCCATCTTCGCCAGCCGGTTCAGGTCGCGCCAGATGATCCGCACCATCTCGCGGTGACGAAAGCGCCGCAGACAGCCCTGCAACTGCTCTTCGCTGTCCACCCCCTGCAGCAGACTCTCCAGCCGCTCGGCATAGTAGCCGCCCTCATACTCGCAGGCCAGATCATCGAGCAACGCCGGCAGCAGTTCGGGTGCGGCGATGCACTGCCCGGCAGCGTAGGTGCTGCCGACCCAGCAGCGGCCCAGCTGCTGCCAGAAGGGTTCGGGCTGAGTCGTTAACAGCGCCAGGTGCTCGGCCGAGGCGGCCGCCTCATACTGCTGCCAGTGCTGCTGCAGCTCAGCCTGTAGCGGTTGCGGAATGGTATCGAGTTGCAGTCCCGGCATCGGAAGCCTCCTGTCGTGGTGTCTATTTATTTTGTTGTTAGAAAGTGTCGATGGTAAAGCGGGTTGTTCAAAGGTGTCGTAACTATTCAGAACACGTACCTACTTGAAATTATGCAGTATACGGACGCAGTTAACCCTGCTGATACAGCCACCGGCTGAGCAGCAGCAGGCACCGGCCCAGCTCGAGACTATCCAGCCACGGCTGAATCGGGTTATCCGCATCCGTGAGCCGCTCACTGAGCAGCCGCTGCTGCTCCGTGAGTTGCTGGAGCAGCTCGGCGGGCAGCTGTGGTGCCAGCTCGAGCTGCCGCCTGAGCCCCGCCAAGGCTCCCGGTGCCTCGGCCAACAGCGCCCTGTCGGCGCTAAACGCATAGCTTTCCAGCACCGCCTGCAGGCGCTCCAGCCACTGTCGGGCGCTATCCGGATCAAACTGCTCGCCGCTCTCGGTCAATAATTGTGGCACTGCCGGAAGCCGCCTTGCCTGCTCCGGTCGCAGCAACCGATAGCCGCGCTGCGCCTTACTGATACGACTGACACACAGCGGTACCTGAACCGCCAGCTCCAGCGCTAATGCAAACAACGCCTCGGTCGGGCCGGATTTTAACTCCAGTTCGATCTCACTGATCGGATCGCACTGCGGTCCGCTGTTCGCCCCGCCCACATCGAGCACCAGTTCGATCCGGGCCAGCTTTCCGGCAAAGGGATAACTCAGCATCCAGCAGCTTCGCTCGAAGTCGGTAGTAAATGCCACGGCCAGCGCCTCGGGCTCAATGCCGTAGGGTAACGCCTGCGGTGGCAGCAACGCCAGATCCAGCGCCGCGCCCGGTACCTGCCACTCCCACTCTGGACGCTGATGCAGGCCACCCAGGTTCGAACCCCGGGTTTTCAACGTCTGTATATACTGCCCGCCCTGGCGACGCACCCTGAGGGCTGCCGCATGCTGGTTGAGTTGCTGATCGGGAGTGTCGAAGTAACTGTTGTGCAACACCTTGATCTGCACGGCCTTCGACGCATATTCCTGTAATAGCTCGAGCGCGGCAAAACGGCGCTGATATTCCTGGGGGAGGCTGAGCTTAAGTTCAATTTCCTGTGCCATATCAAGCCTCCAAAAGAGCCTGTCAATAAATTGTCTTCAAATCGACGCTCAGCATCGCACCTTTAGGCTACTTGGGTGGATTTATATCCAAATTTATTCTACCTAAAAGCTACAACTTTATGACCGGCGACCGTATAATTCGCCAAATTTTATCGCTATGGAACCTGCACCGAGGTTCCCCCCAAACACAGGTAATCGCCAATGGTAGCAAGCAATTCCTTTATGAATATGTTTGCGCAGTCTCCGGTCAGGCCGTTGCAGCAGCATATCGAAAAAGCACATAGCTGTGCCCTCCAACTCATCCCCTTCTTTGAGGCGGTATTGGCACAGGACTGGGAACAGGCTGAAATGATTCAGCAGCAGATCGCCCAGCTTGAGCATGAGGCCGATGAACTTAAGCAGCATCTGCGTCAGCATCTGCCCAAGAGTCTCTTTATGCCGGTGGCACGCACCACCCTGCTGGACCTGCTGCAGATGCAGGACCAGATCGCCAACAAGGCCAAGGACATCGCCGGCATCGTGCTCGGCCGGCAGATGCAGATTCCTGCGTCTATGGCTCAACCGATGGTGGAGTACGTTCATTGTGCACTGAGCGTCACCAGCCAGGCGGTCGATACCCTCAATGAACTGGACGAGCTGGTCGTGACCGGTTTCCGCGGCCGTGAAGCCGCGGTCGTCGAAAAGATGATCATCCGGCTGGCGACCCTGGAAAGCGAGACTGATAACCATGAAAAGCAGCTACGCCTGATGCTCTTCAAGCTGGAGAAGGAACTTCCTCCCGTCGACGTTATGTTCCTGTACAAGGTTATCGACTGGATCGGCGAACTCGCCGACCGTGCCGAGCAGGTCGGTAGCCGCTTCCAACTCATGCTGTCGCGCTAGACAGAACCCGAGGATAGATTATGGAAATTATCGCGCAGTACGGTGATGTGTTAGTTATCCTGGCGTGTGTCGTCGGCTTCTTTATGGCCTGGGGCGTCGGGGCTAACGATGTCGCCAATGCGATGGGCACCTCGGTCGGCTCCAAGGCGCTGACCATCAAGCAGGCGATCATCATCGCCATCATCTTCGAATTTGCCGGTGCCTATCTGGCCGGTGGCGAGGTGACGGCCACCATCCGCAAGGGCATTATCGATCCGACGATCCTGGCAGACAGCCCTGAGCTGCTGGTGTTCGGGATGATCGCCTCGCTACTGGCTGCCGGCATCTGGCTGCTGATTGCCACCTATTTCGGCTGGCCGGTCTCCACCACGCACTCGATCGTGGGTGCCATCGTCGGTTTCGCCGCGGTGGGGATCTCAGTCGATGCCGTCGCCTGGGGCAAGGTCGGCTTTATCGTCGCCAGCTGGGTGGTGTCGCCGATGCTGGCGGGGACGATCGCCTACTTCCTGTTCCGAAGCCTGCAGAAGCTGATCCTCAATAGTGCAGAACCCTTTGATAATGCCAAGAAGTACCTGCCCTTCTATATCTTCCTGGTGGGCTTTATCATCGCCATGGTGACCTTCACCAAGGGGCTCAAGCATGTTGGCTTTAACCTCAGCTTTGGCGAAAGCGCGCTCCTGGCCGCAGGTGCCGGCGTCCTGCTGGCAGTCGTCGGCACCTGGATGGGCCGCCGGGTGAAGTACAATCCTAAGGAAAACCAGGATTACCACTTTACCAGCGTGGAGAGGGTGTTCGGCATCCTGATGATGTTTACCGCCTGCGCCATGGCCTTCGCTCACGGTTCTAACGATGTCGCCAATGCCGTCGGCCCTCTGGCGGCGGTCATCAGCATCGTCGGTTCAGGTGGCGCGCTGGCACAAAAATCGGCGATGCCTGTCTGGGTTCTGCTGCTCGGTGGTGGCGGCATCGTGCTGGGGCTGGTGATGTACGGTCATAAGGTTATCGCGACGGTTGGTAACAACATCACCGAACTCACCCCCAGCCGCGGCTTTGCGGCGACACTGGCGGCGGCGAGCACCGTGGTGATCGCCTCGGGAACCGGCCTGCCGATCTCCACCACCCACACCCTGGTGGGCGCGGTACTGGGGGTCGGCCTAGCGCGTGGCCTGTCGGCGCTGAACCTGCGCGTGGTAGGCACGATCTTCATGTCCTGGATCATCACCCTGCCTGCCGGTGCGGGTCTGGCGATCATGATCTTCTTTATGCTCAAAGGGATCTTCCTGTAGCCTTTTTCGGACTGTAGGTCGGACTTTAGTCCGACAATACTGGCAAGGATAATGGCGGGAGACTCAACAGAGTCCCCGCCATTTTTGCTTAGAGGGTCATTATTTTTCCCACCGATTGGATCTTTCGCTCCGAATCGCGGCACAATAGCCCGAACCCCCAGCCGAGCCTCAGCCATGATCGCACCGCCCTCGTTGTTTCGCATGCTGCAAGAGCTGATCGCCACCGCGTCCGTCAGCTCGTCCCGGAGCCACTGGGACCAGAGCAACCGCGCGGTGGTCGAGAAGCTCGAGGGCTGGCTCAGCGGCATGGGGTTCGTGACCGAAGTGCTCGAGATCGACGGCCACCCCGGCAAGGTCAACCTGATCGCGACCCTGGGACAGGGGCCCGGCGGGCTGGTGCTCGCAGGCCATACAGATACGGTGCCCTACGATGCCGGACGCTGGACTCAGGATCCCTTCACGCTGACCGAGCGGGATAACCGGCTATACGGGCTGGGAACCTGTGATATGAAAGGCTTCTTTGCCCTGGCTATAGAGGCGGCGCGGGCGTTTGCCGAACAGCCCGGGCTACTGCGCCAACCGCTGATTATTCTTGCCACCGCCGACGAAGAGTCTTCCATGAGCGGCGCCCGGGCGCTGGCCCTCGCGGGCCGCCCTAAAGCACGGCGCGCCGTGCTGGGTGAACCGACCAGCCTGCGTCCGGTGTATCTGCATAAGGGGATGATGATGGAGCGGGTGCACCTGACCGGTCGTGCCGGACACTCATCCAACCCGTCCTTAGGCAACAACGCCCTGGAAGCGATGCAGGGAATCATGACCGAACTGCTCAGTTTCCGCGCCGAATTGCAGCAACAGCACCAGAACCCCGCCTTCGAAATCACCGTCCCGACCCTCAATCTGGGCTGTATTCACGGCGGCGATAACCCCAACCGTATCTGTGGCAGCTGCGAACTCGATTTCGATATTCGCCCGCTGCCGGGTATGGCGCTGATTCCGCTGCGCAACCAGGTCTACGAGCGCCTGCACGCCGTGGCCGAACGCTATGGGGTGGAGATCGAGACCCAGGCGCTGTTTCCGGGGATTCCGGCGTTCGCGAACCCCCAGGATTCGGCCCTGGTGCAGTTAACCGAAACCCTGACAGGCCATCCCGCCCAAAGTGTCGCCTTCGGCACCGAAGCGTCCTTCCTACAACAGCTGGGCATGGATACCATCGTCATGGGGCCCGGATCTATCGACCAGGCACATCAGCCGGATGAGTTCTTGGCTATGGATCAGATCGACCCTACGGTTACACTACTCAAGACCCTAATCCAAGACAGCTGTTTGTAACCCTTCTATAGAATACACTGCCAAGGAACCTAACGCGTGAGCACAGCAAAGACAGCCACAGCAAGCCTCAATTACGTCGAGTTCTTCCGTCATTGCTCGCCCTATATCAATGCGCACCAGGGTAAGACGCTGGTGCTGATGCTCGATGGCGAAGCCCTGGCAGACGGAAGTTTCGGTAACATCGCTAACGATCTGGCACTCCTGAACAGCCTCGGCCTGCGCCTGGTACTGGTTCACGGTGGGCGCCCGCAGATCGAAGCGCGCCTGGCGAAAGAGGGGATCAGCACCCGCCAGCACAGCCATCTGCGAATCACCGATAGTGCCACGCTCAGCTGCGTGAAAGAGGTGATCGGCGCTCTGCGTACCGATATCGAAGCGCGGCTATCGATGGGGCTACCCAACTCGCCGATGCACGGTGCGAAACTGCGGGTCTGCAGCGGCAATTTCGTCACCGCCAAGCCCCTCGGGGTGGTCGATGGGGTCGACTACCAGCACACCGGCGAAGTGCGGCGTATCGATAGTAAAGCCATCAGCCAAATGCTGGATCAGGGATCGATCGTGCTGCTGTCTAATCTGGGTTACTCCCCCACCGGTGAGGTTTTCAACCTAGCCCTTGAAGATGTCGCCGCACAGGTCGCAATCAGCCTCAAGGCAGATAAACTGATCTGTTTTGGAGAGCAGCCGGGCATCACCTACGCCAATGGCGAGCACTGCTCCGAACTGCTGACCCGGGCCGCAGAGCGCCTGCTGCAGCAGTATCTGGAGGGCCTTAGCGATCCGCAACAGCCACACAGCCAACTATCCCGACAGCTTACGGCCGTCACTAAGGCCTGCAGAGGCGGTGTCGGGCGCGGCCATCTGGTCAGCTATCGCCAGGACGGAGCCCTCCTTACCGAGCTCTTTACCCGCGAAGGCGCCGGCACTCTGGTTATCCAGGAAAGCTATGAACAGGTGCGCCAGGCCAGCATTAATGATGTGGGCGGCATCCTCGAACTGATTCAGCCGCTGGAGCAGGCAGGCACCCTGGTCCGCCGCTCGCGGGAGCTGCTTGAGACCGAGATCGACCGCTTCGTGCTGGTCGAACGCGACGGTGCCGCGATCGGCTGTGCCGCCCTCTACCCCTATCAGGACGGGACCGCGGAGCTGGCCTGCGTCGCAGTGCAGCGTGATTATCAGGGCGGGCACAGGGGTGAAAAACTGCTGCTGCAGATAGAACAGCAGGCCCGCGAGCAGGGCATATTACGCCTGTTTGTACTCACCACCCGCACCGCGCACTGGTTTCAGGAGCAGGGCTTTATCGAGGTCGGCCGCGAGCGTCTGCCCGAGAGTAAGCAGGCGCTTTATAACCTGCAACGTAACTCCAAGGTCTTCGAGAAAATGCTCTGAGGGGATGTACAAATAAATCACTCGACCCCTTTCGCTACACAAGGGATTGCTTCTTTTGTGGCTTAGGCTTCAGCCTGACGATGGCTGCTCTTTGCTAGCCTTGTCGGACTACTTTCTACCCACAAAAAGCCGACCTACAGGGTGCTTTTTTTGTGGGTTAGGCTTCGGCCTGACGATGCCAGCTCTCAATAAATTTGTCTCCTTTTAGTTAGCCGTCCCCTTTTAGCCCTTTTTGCCCCCCTCTCTACGACAAAAAGTTACAAGACAGACCGCCAGACAGGTGCTAACTTTGTTTGCGAAATCCGCAGGAAATACCAGAGCCGGCGCCCATTACCCCGAGGGTGTGATAAACCGGTGGTCAGCGGCACTGAAATCTCAACAAATAATAAGATTGACCGGCCTGCCTATACGTAGATATGCCTTTTCAGCGCATGGAGCCAGACGATGCTAACAACCTATATCAGCCACCAGGACTGCGCCCTTCACAATATGGGTCCGGAGCACCCGGAGAGCCCCATCCGCCTGCTAGCGATCGCTCGTCAACTGGAGCGGAGCGGTCTCAGAGATCAGCTCCAACAGATGCAGGCGGTCCAGGTACAGGCGGAGCAGATCCAGCTGGCACACGCGCCACTGCATGCCGAACGTCTGAGAATGAAGTTACCCGAAAGAGGGGTGGTCTATACCGATGAGGATACGGCGCTTTGTCCGCAGTCCCTGCACGCCGCCAGCCTTGCCGCGGGTGCCACCATCCTGGGTGTTAATCGGGTCTTAAGCGGCAAGACGGACAATGTCTTCTGCGCCGTGCGTCCGCCGGGACACCATGCC
This sequence comes from Motiliproteus sp., assembly GCA_047633175.1. GTDB lineage: Bacteria > Pseudomonadota > Gammaproteobacteria > Pseudomonadales > Balneatricaceae > Motiliproteus. The sequence goes on from JBLIEQ010000002.1 coordinate 214,697, forward strand.
GAACATAATCTGGCGATGGGCTTCTGTTTTTATAACAATGTCGCTATCGGGGCCATGCATGCCCTGCAGCAGCCTGGTATCGAACGGGTCGCGATTCTCGATTTCGATGTGCATCACTGCAACGGCACGGTTGATATCTTTAAAGACAAGCCCGAGGTCCTAGTCTGCTCGACCTTTCAGCACCCCTTCTATCCCGAGCGCTACAGCGAGATTATCCGCCCCAATATTATCAACTGCCCCCTGGCGGCTCACAGCGACAGCAGCTGTTTCCGCCAGACCGTCGAAGCGAACTGGCTGCCGGCGCTGCAGGCACACAAGCCGGACCTGATCCTGATCTCGGCGGGTTTTGATGCCCATTGGGAGGATCCGATGGCGGATCTTAAGCTGAACGAGGAGGATTACCGCTGGGTCACCCAGCTGATTATGGATGCCGCCCGGGTCTATTCCAAGAACCGGATCGTCTCTGTACTTGAGGGTGGCTATAACCCCAGCGCCCTGGCCTATAGTGTCCAGGCGCACCTGGAGGCACTGTTAGGCTACTGAGCCCCAGTGTTCTGACCTAGTGCACTTCGGGCGCCGCTAGACTACTGAGCCGCCCAGTGCGCCACAGTGCAACTAGGCAGGGCGATACACCCTGATATTGGTGTAGCCCTGCTCTTTCAGATAGAGCGCGTGCAGCTGGCTCATCACCCCACGATCGCAATAAAGTAGATACTGACGCTCGCTATCGAGTTTAACGAACGCCGTCGCCAGGCCGTAAAACGGGATCTTAAGCACCTCTACATCGGTCACTTGGAGCGGATCGCGCTCCTCTTCGACGGGGTGACGGACATCGATAATCACCTCTGAGACCAGGGCCTGTTGCTGGCTCTCGATCTCAACCTGCTCCCGAACCTGCGCTTCAATCTGGTCGATACGGGTCACTTTAGCGTTGGTAACCGCCTGCTCCAACACCCCAAAATCAAAGGTGGCCTCCTCCTTTTCGACCCGGGCACGCTTGGAGTGCGTCGTAGGACGATCGGAGATGACACCACAGTACTCGGGCACGGACTTAGCAAAATCGTAGGTGCCGATCACCTTGGAGGTATCGATAATATCCTGCTTGTCGGTCACGATCAGTGGACGCAGTACCAGGGTGTCGATCACCGAATCGATCACCGCCAGGTTCGGCAATGTCTGGCTGGAAACCTGAGCAACACTCTCACCGGTCACCAGCGCTTCTATCCCTAAACGCTCGGCTACCTGAGCCCCCGCGCGCATCATCATCCGCTTTAAGACCACCCCCATCTGCGAATGGTGGACGTTGGTCAGGATCTCGGCCACCACCCCATCGAAGGGTACGCTGATAAATTTAACCTTGTGCGAGGATGCAAACTTCTGCCACAGGAAGTGCGAGACCTGCTTGACGCCGGTCTCGTGAGCCGCGCCCCCGAGATTGAAGAAACAGTAGTGGGTACGACAGCCGCGCTTGATGGTCAGATAACTCGAGACGGTAGAATCGAAGCCGCCCGAGATCAGCGACAACACCGCATCCTGACTACCCAGGGGAAACCCTCCCAGACCGGGGTAACGCTGTTCAACCACAAACAGCGACTGATCACGCACCTCGATATTGACCGTCACCTCGGGATGGTGCAGATCGACACTGAGCGCCTCGGTATGCTGCAACAGACCACCGCCAATATAGCGCTCCAGATCCAGAGAGCTAAAATCATGCTTTCCGGCACGCTTGACCCGGACCACAAAGCGCTTGCCTGCCAGCTGCTCTTCATAGACCGAGCGGGTCAACTGAAACACCTGTTCAAAGTCACCCAGGGGGTACTCTTTGACCCGCAGAATATAAGCGATCCCGGGGGTCGCCTGCATCGCAGCGGTGAGGGCATCGATCTGATCCGGATCCTCGATCCGGGTTTCGACCGTGACCTTATCCCACTGCGCACAGATATGCGCTTTGGGATCGATCCGGCGCAGAATGGTCTGCAAGTTAGACTGCAATCGCTGGATAAAGCGCCGCCGCACCGGCTTGCTCTTAATCGTGATCTCAGGAAATAGTTTGACGATAAATTTCATGACAGCTGCAGCCTGACAATAGAGAACTAAAAATCATAGATAAACACCCCTGTACGACCCTTTGATCGAGTGTCGGCAGCACGTTAAACGTGTCAGGTGTCTAGATATGCAAATAAAAAAAAGGCCCAGCTTTCGCCAGGCCTTTTTATGTGTTGGTACACCCGAGAGGATTCGAACCTCTGACCGCTCGGTTCGTAGCCGAGTACTCTATCCAGCTGAGCTACGGGTGCATGAAAACGCGGTACTGCTTAACGTAAACAAGTCAAGCAGCTTGCCTCTTACGAGGCCCGGACCGACTGTAACAGCGATCCGCTTAATAGGTGGTACACCCGAGAGGATTCGAACCTCTGACCGCTCGGTTCGTAGCCGAGTACTCTATCCAGCTGAGCTACGGGTGCCCAATACGTTGTTCATAAAATGGCGGAGAGCGAGGGATTCGAACCCTCGATAAGATTTCTCCTATACGCCCTTAGCAGGGGCGCGCCTTCAGCCACTCGGCCAGCTCTCCAACAACGGAGACGAATCATACCAGAATGGCGGAAGAAAAAAAGCGGCAATGCCAAATTACTCGGGATTATTTTCGCTTTCTTCAGAATTGTTCTCGTTTTCTTTTTGAATCCGCTGATAGATCTCTTCACGATGAACAGAAACATCTTTAGGCGCGTTGATACCAATTCTGACTTGGTTACCTTTTACCCCTAAAACGGTCACGGTCACATCGTCACCAACAATCAGGGTCTCACCTACTCGACGGGTTAAAATTAACATAAGCTCTCCTTATTCACTGCACCTATCTTCTATATAGCCGACTACCCTGTATCGCCCAGCATAATCAAGTATAGACCTAAGATTAAGAACAGTAACTACAACTCAAAAACCATAAAGGACAGAAACGGGCCGATCCTCAGCCCGCCACTCACATCAGGACTCCCGCACGACCTCGGCCCCATCCAGCTCGAAAGCAGAATGAAGACAGCGTACAGCCAGTTCTAAATACTTTTCCGCGATGACCACCGAGATCTTGATTTCAGAGGTCGCAATCAACTGAATATTGATCGACTCGTCAGCCAGCGCAGTAAACATCTTGGTCGCCACCCCCGCATGAGAGCGCATTCCCACGCCCACAATCGAGACCTTAGCGATCTTATTATCACCTATCAGCTCGCGCGCCTGCAGGTCCTCAACGACCTGCTCCAGGACCTTGCAGGTCTTAGCATAGTCATTACGATGCACGGTAAAGGTGAAATCGGTCGTATGATCCTCAGAGACATTCTGCAGGATCATATCCACTTCAATATTGGCCTCACTGATGGGGCTCAGGATTTTAGAGGCGACACCCGGGATATCAGGGACACCCATAACGGTTAGCTTGGCCTCATCACGGTTAAACGCAATGCCAGAAATTACCGGTCTTTCCACGGTATTATCATCCTCTATGGTGATCAGGGTCCCGGGACCCTCTTTAAAACTGTGAAGCACCCGCAGCGGCACTTTGTATTTTCCCGCGAACTCCACTGCACGGATCTGCAACACCTTAGAGCCGAGACTCGCCATCTCCAGCATCTCTTCGAAGGTGATCTTATCCAGACGCTGCGCCCGCTCGACAACACGCGGGTCGGTCGTATAGACACCATCGACATCGGTATAGATCTGACACTCATCGGCCTTCAGGGCTGCAGCCAGGGCCACCGCTGTGGTATCCGAACCTCCGCGACCCAGGGTCGTTATATTGCCGGCAGCATCGACCCCTTGAAAGCCTGCGACCACCACGACCTGACCGGCCTTCAGATCCCGACGAATATTCTCGTCGTCGATATTGCGGATCCGCGCCTTGGTATGCGCATCGTCGGTCAGGATGCGAACCTGGCTGCCCGTATAGGAGCGCGCAGGGCAGCCGCATTCGTTGAGCGCCATACAGAGCAGGGCGATGGTAACCTGCTCACCCGTAGAGACCAGGACATCCATCTCCCGGGCCGTCGGCTGATCCTGGATCGCACTCGCCAGCGCGACCAGCCGATTGGTCTCACCGCTCATGGCCGAGACCACGACCAGAATATCATCGCCATTGTCGCGGAATTTTTTGACCTTGGCGGCCACCGCCTGGATACGCTCGACCGTGCCAACCGAGGTACCCCCATATTTTTGAACTATCAGTGCCATTTGCGTATTAGTCCTTGCTACCTCGAGAGCTAAGCTCGCTGCTCCAGCCAATGTAAAACCGAATCCAGCGCCCCTGCCAGCGCCTGCGGATCGGTACCGCCGCCCTGAGCCATATCAGCACGGCCGCCCCCTTTGCCGCCTATCTGAGCCGCCACATGTTTGATCAGATCACCCGCCTTAATGCGTCCGGTCAACGCCTTGCTGACCCCGGCGACCAGGCTTACCTTCTCGCCCTCCACCGTGGCCAGCAGCACGACCGCCTCAGTACCCAGCTTATTCTTGAGCTGATCCAGCGTATCGCGTAACGCCTTAGGATCGACCCCATCCAGCCTTGCTGCCAACAGCTTGACCCCGTTGATCTCGACCGTCTGATCCAGCAGATCATTACCGGCCGTGCTGGCAAGCTTGGCGCTTAACTGCTCCAGCTCTTTCTCCAGCTGCCGGTTGCGTTCCAGCACGGCGCCGACCTTAGTGGCTACCGTATCGCGACTGCCCTTGATCAGGGTGGCGACTCGATTGAGCGTCGCATCGGTAGCGGCCAACCAGTCGAGCGCGCCCCGGCCGGTCACCGCTTCAATACGGCGCACGCCCGCGGCAATGCCGCTTTCTGCGGTGATCTTCAGCAGGCCGATATCGCCGGTACGCTTCACGTGGACCCCGCCACAGAGTTCCAGCGAGACCTGCTCCGCGCCCTGCCCCATGCTGACCACGCGCACGTCATCCGCGTACTTTTCACCGAACAGCGCCATCGCACCCCGGGTCTTGGCCTGATCGATCGCCATCACCTCCGTGGTCACCGGCACATTGGCACGAATCTGGTCGTTGACCCGCCGCTCCAGCTGCTGCAACTGCTCGGCACTTAAGGGCGCCGAGTGGGAAAAATCGAACCTCAGCCGCTCCGCGTCAACTAACGAACCCTTCTGGGTCACATGCTCGCCGACCATATCCCGTAATGCCGCGTGCAGCAAATGGGTGGCCGAATGGTTCAATGCGGTGGCCCTGCGCTTATCCGCATCCACAAACAGCTGCAGCTCAGCACCCACGACAAGCGTACCCTCGATCACCTTGCCGAAATGCAGGAAGGCCTTGCCCTGCTTCTTGGTATCCTGAACCAGAAAGCGAACCCCGCCACCCTCTATCACACCCTGGTCACCGACCTGCCCGCCTGACTCGGCGTAGAAGGGCGTCTGCCGTAATACCAGCGCACCCTCCATGCCGGCGGTCAGGGTGTCTGTCTTTTCCCCGGCACTCAGTAACGCCTCAAGCCGGGCCTGCCCTTCGAGCGAATCATAACCCTCAAACCGGGTCTCTATATCCAGATCGACCTGCTCGCTATAGTCCACACTAAACTGCCCTGCCGCGCGCGCTCGAGTGCGCTGTGCGGTCATGGCGATGTCGAAGCCGTCCATATCCACACTTAGGTCGCGTTCACGGGCGATATCGGCGGTCAGATCCGCAGGGAAACCGTAGGTGTCATAAAGTTTGAATACGGTCTCGCCCGGAATCTGCGTACCCTTCAGGGCAGCGATATCCTGCTCCAGAATCCGCATCCCCTGCTCCAGGGTCTTGGCGAACTGCAGCTCTTCTTGCAGCAATACCTTTTCAATACGCGCACATTCTTGCAGCAACTCGGGATAGGCAGCGCCCATCTCCTGCGCCAGGGGTGCGACCAGTTTATGGAAGAACGGGCCGCTGGCGCCCAGCTTATTACCGTGCCGAATCGCCCGGCGCATGATCCGCCGCAACACATAGCCACGCCCTTCATTGTCAGGCACAACCTTATCGATCACTAGGAAGGCACAGGAACGTATATGATCGGCAACGACCTGTAGTGATTTGCTCTCCAGATCGGTGGCACCCGTCACCGCAACCACCGCACTGATTAGATTCTGGAACAGATCGATCTCATAATTACTGTGCACGCCCTGCATCACGGCGGCGATCCGCTCCAGGCCCATGCCGGTATCGACCGAGGGCTTGGGCAGCGGCGCCATAGAACCATCGGCGGAACGCACATACTGCATAAAGACGATATTCCAGATCTCGATAAAACGATCGCCATCCTCTTGCGGACTGCCGGGCGGACCACCCCAGATCTCTTCGCCGTGATCGTAAAATATCTCGCTGCAGGGGCCGCAGGGACCCGTATCACCCATGGCCCAGAAGTTGTCCGAGTTATAGCGCCCGCCTTTATCGCCGATGCGGATGATACGCTCAGCCGGCACGCCGATCTCGTCCTTCCAGAACGCGTAGGCCTCATCATCGTCCTGATAGACCGTCACAGACAGTTTCTCGGCGGGGATCGCCATCCATTCGGCTGAGGTCAGAAACTCCCAGGCAAACTGGATCGCATTGCGCTTAAAATAATCACCAAAACTAAAATTGCCCATCATCTCGAAGAAGGTGTGGTGCCGAGCGGTGTAACCCACATTTTCCAGATCGTTATGCTTACCCCCAGCACGCACACAGCGCTGCGAGCTGACCGCGCGGCGATAGGGGCGCTGGTCCGTGCCCAGAAAGACATCTTTAAACTGCACCATTCCCGCATTCGTAAACAGCAGCGTCGGATCATTGCCAGGCACCAGCGAACTGCTGGCAACGACGCTATGCCCCTGCTGTTCAAAGTAATCCAGAAAAGCCTGGCGAATATCTGCGCTGTTCATCTGTTTCATAACCACCCAACCACTGACGAGGTACCCACTGCCCTAGACTCTGAGAACCCGAGAATAACGCTCTTGTACCTGAAAAATTGGAACAGAGTATACATGGCGCTTGACTAGCAAAATACCGAATAGTTGACAAATCAGGGAGGTTAAATGCTATTACTCGGGCTCTGGTGGCTGCATGGCATACCGCAGCTGCTCCTGAGTAAAGCCCCGGTACGTTAAAAAACGCCACTGCTTCGCCTGCGCCCGCAGGTTGCAGGGAAGCGCCAGACCGAAGCGCTGCACGCGCACGGTTCGCGCCAGCTCAAACCAATCCTGCTCGCAGCCATCCAGCAGCGCCTCCTGGAGCTGCTTATCGACGCCCTTAAGTCGCCACTCCTGAACGATACGCTGCGGACCCTGCCCCCTGCTGATCCGGGTGCGCAGCAGCATCTCGGCATAGCGCAGATCGCTCTGCAACCCCTGCTCCTGCAACAGGTCGAGCAACGCCGGCAACAGGGGCGCGGCACCCTCAATACGCTTCAGACGCTGCACCAGCTCAGCACGGCTATACTCTCTGCGAGACAGCATCACCAGCGCCCGCTGTCTCAACTCATGGATCAACTCCGCGCCTGCTTCCACATCGCCTTCTATCACATCGCCCTCTACCATATCGCTCTCACTTTGCCATCGCCTATAGGCACCGATAGAATAGCTGCTACTAGCAGCCTGCCAGGACCCGAACGCAGGCATCGCTTCCGAGATATAAGGACATCCCATGAAACTCTCCGCTTTCGGCACTAAATTTACTTCCGACTCGGGCATCCTCAGCCTGATGGATGACCTTGGCAATGCCCTGGCCGGCGATCAGGATATGATCATGATGGGCGGCGGTAATCCGAGCCATATCCCTGAGGTTCAGACTCTCTTTCATGACCGCACCCGGCGCATACTGGACAATCCTAAGGAGTTCCAGCATCTGATCGGGGTCTACGACCCTCCACAGGGCGAAATCGAGTTTACCACCAACCTCGCTAAGCTGTTGCGCCGCGAGCTTGGCTGGGAGGTCAGCGCCAAAAACATCGCCCTGACCAACGGCAGCCAGTCCGGCTTCTTTATGCTCTTTAATATGTTCGCCGGCGCATTCGATGATGGCCAACAGAAGAAGATCCAGTTACCGCTGGCGCCTGAATATATCGGTTACTCGGATGCGGGACTCAACCGTGACTTTTTTACCGCCGGCCATCCTAAGATCGACCTTATAGACGCGCACACCTTTAAGTATCGAGTCGACTTCGACGAGATCAAGATCTCCGAGCAGACCGGCGCGATCTGCGTATCACGCCCCACCAACCCTACCGGCAATGTGATTACCGATGAGGAACTGGCCAAACTCGATGAACTAGCAAAACTGAACGATATCCCCCTTATCATCGACGGCGCCTATGGCACCCCCTTTCCCAATCTTATTTTTACTGATGCCACGCCGCTATGGAACGAGAACATCATCGCCTGCATGAGCCTCTCCAAACTTGGCCTGCCCGCCGCCCGCACCGGTATTATCGTTGCCAGCGAGGAGGTGATCCGCGCGGTGGCCTCGATCAATGCGATTATCAATCTTTCTACAGTAAGCTTTGGTGCCGTACTGACCCAGGACATGGTGCGTAGCGGCGAGATTATCCGTATCAGCAACGACCTGGTAAAGCCTTACTACCAGCAGCGTTCGGAACTGGCCGTCGCCTGGTTTCATCAGGCCCTGGGCGAGCTGCCTTACTACATCCATAAGGCTGAGGGGGCGATGTTTTTGTGGCTCTGGTTTAAGGATCTTCCGATCTCAAGCCTGGAACTCTATCGACGCCTCAAGGCGCGGGGCGTACTGGTCGTTTCCGGCCACTATTTTTTCCCCGGCATTGCGAATGACTGGCAGCACCAGCGCGAATGCATACGCGTCACCTATACCCAGGATGCGGATAGTGTTAAGAAAGGCGTGGGAATTATCGCGGAAGAGGTCCGCAAGGCCTACCTGCAGGGCTAGCCCATTATTTGTAGGTTAGGCTTCAGCCTGACAATGGGAGCAGCCTAAGAGGACTGTCGGCATTTTGTGGGTAGAGAGGAGTCAGACAAGGCTGGCATGGAGCGGCCATCGTCGGACTAAAGTCCAACCTACAAAAGACACACAGCCCCTGTAGGTCGGCATTTTGTAGGTGCCTCTATTCTGAGAGACGCTTTTTCCGATACCGCACTACGGACTGCACCGGCCCGGAAAAGGCATAGACCACGAAGATCAACCACAGGATAGTTGCTGGATCAGTCGCAATCACGGCAAACACCATCACCACACCCAGCAACACCACGAAGGGTACCTTGCCCTTAAAATCTATCTCTTTGAAGCTATGGTAATAGAAATTACTGACCATCAGGACGCCTGACAACGCCACGATGGGAGCCACCAGCAGGGCATACTGCACCGCGTCTACACCCTTCTCAGCACCGACCCAGACCATCCCGGCCACCACGCCCGCTGCCGCAGGACTGGGCAGACCGACGAAATAGCGTTTATCGGTACTGCCGATCTGAGCATTAAAGCGCGCCAACCGCAGTGCCGCACCCGCAACAAATACAAAGGCGGCAACCCAACCCACCTTACCGGCATCATGCAGCGACCAGGTAAACACCACCAAGGCCGGTGCCACACCAAAGGAGACCATATCTGCCAGGCTGTCGTATTGAGCGCCAAACTCACTCTGGGTATTGGTCATCCGCGCGACCCGACCATCAAGAGTATCCAGCACCATCGAGACGAAGATGGCGATAGCCGCCTTCTCAAAATCGCCATTCATCCCGGCGATAATGGCATAAAACCCAGAAAACAGTGCCGCGGTAGTCAATAGATTGGGCAGCAGATAGATCCCACGACTGCGGGTTTTAGTATTTGGGGAGGAAGGCGTCTCTGCCTCACTAACACCCTCCGACTGCTGATCCTGGTCCGGCTCTGTCATCTGTGCATACGCCTTATAGTGAATACAAAAGAAAGCCTATGATAAAGGGATCCTTACACCGCATCCAGCATCCGCTGAAACGACTTCACTCAGAGTGCTAATCAAGAGCGCTGTTGTCAACCCTGCGCCGCCTGACCAGCGCCTACGCAGCCTTAACGCCAGCAGCTGGATTAGCGCATGCCATACCCTGATTGCCGGCCTCGATGCTGCAGCTGAGGGGCGCGTGGAACCCACCCTGTTAATGCAGGCAATCTTTTAAAAGAATGACGAGTATCCGGAGTGAAAGCGCTGGTGTCTGCTTGCAATTGCAAAGGACCCAAAGGTCCCAAAGGTCCCAAAGGTCCAAGCTGCACAGCAACAACTCCTTGGGGCATAACCACTAAAAAGGGCAGCCTTAGCTGCCCTTCTGAGAGATCATTGTCAGTGCTTAATACCAGTGCTTAATACCAGCGTTAAACGTCGATCTCACCTGTGACGGGGTCTGGTGTCGGCTCTTTGGCGTTAGGTTGCGGCATAAGCTCGGCACGCAGCAGCTTCTCGATCTCTTCGGCTATCGCCGGGTTATCACTCAGATGCTGGGCAGAGTTGGCCTTACCCTGGCCAATCTTGCTGCCTTTATAGGCGTACCAAGCACCGGCTTTATCGACCAGGCCTTGCTTAACACCCAGATCGATCAGCTCGCCCATCTTGTAGATGCCCTTGCCATACATGATCTGGAACTCCGCCTGCTTGAACGGCGGGGCGCACTTGTTCTTGACGACCTTGACTCGGGTCTCGTTGCCGATCACCTCATCCTTGTCTTTCACCGCCCCCGTGCGGCGAATATCGAGACGCACCGAGGAGTAGAATTTCAGGGCATTACCACCGGTGGTGGTCTCAGGACTTCCGAACATCACGCCGATCTTCATCCGTATCTGGTTAATAAAGAGCAGCAAACAGTTGGCGTTCTTTACATTCCCCGTTATTTTGCGCAGCGCCTGGGACATCAGCCGGGCTTGCAACCCGACGTGGGTATCGCCCATCTCGCCTTCGATTTCGGCGCGAGGCACCAGGGCGGCCACCGAATCCACGACCACCACATCGACGGTGTTCGAGCGCACCAGCATGTCGCAGATCTCGAGCGCCTGCTCACCGGTATCCGGCTGAGAGACCAGAAGATCATCAATATTGACGCCTAACTTCTCGGCATAGATGGGATCCAGGGCGTGCTCGGCATCTATAAAAGCACAGGTCTTACCCTGCTTTTGCGCTTCGGCAATGACCTGCAGGGTCAGGGTCGTCTTACCGGAAGATTCCGGGCCGTAGATCTCGCAGATACGGCCATAAGGAAGTCCGCCTATACCCAGAGCCACATCCAGCCCCAGCGATCCGGTAGAGACAGCGGGCATCGCTTCGCGCGGCTTGTCACCCATGCGCATCACCGCACCCTTGCCAAACTGACGCTCGATCTGTGTTAGCGCGGCTGACAGCGCCTTCTTTTTGTTGTCATCCATTGCGATACCCTTAACCTGAGACTGACTGTTAGATTTTACAGGACGGGCTTCATGGCGATCATCACCCGGATCCATTGTAAACACTGTATATCTAAACAGTGCTATTTCACAGCTTTTTTAAACGCGACCCTGGATTTTCTTTTAACTGGCGATCACGGCGAGCAACCCGGTGATCGCCTGCTCCACGGCCTGCTCCCTGACCGCCTGACGATCACCATTGAAATTAAAGAGTCTGCTGCGGTTCACTCCATCCGAGCGTGCCCAGGCGATCCATACCGTACCTACAGGTTTTTCCAGGCTGCCACCACCGGGGCCTGCGATCCCGCTTACCGCCACACTCAGCTGGGCGGGGCTATGTGCCAGCGCGCCGTGCGCCATCGCATCGACGCAGCCCCGACTTACCGCACCCTGCTGTTCGAGTAACTCGGCACTCACCCCCAGCAACCTCTGCTTCATCGCATTGGAATAGGTGATGAACCCACCCTCCAGCCATGCCGAACTGCCGGCCTGCTCGGTCAACTGCCAGGCAATCCCGCCCCCAGTACAGGACTCAGCAGTCACCAGGGTCCAGTGACGCTGCAACAAGGCGGTCGATAACGTTTCTATCAGAGCCTGCATAGGGTATCCATCCTCGAATATTCATTGTAGGGCTTAGAAATATAATACTACATGCCGTAGAATAACCCACCTGCCGGGTAAGGTACGGCGCCATCACACCACAATCTAGCAGATGGATCCCAATCCAGCATGAGTACAGCCCTAGCCAAAAACAGCACTCACACGCCCATGATGACCCAGTATTTCGGGATAAAGTCAGAGCACCCCAACGAGCTGGTGTTTTATCGTATGGGGGATTTTTACGAGCTATTTTACGATGATGCCCGCCAGGCATCTCAGCTGCTCGACATCTCCCTGACCAGCCGCGGCCATTCCGGCGGCAAACCCATCCCTATGGCAGGCATCCCCTACCATGCTGCCGAAAACTATATCGCCAAGATCGTTCGGGCCGGGCGCTCGGTCGCCATCGTCGAGCAGTTCGGGGATCCCGCGACCAGCAAGGGTCCGGTTGAACGCCGGGTGGCACGGGTTGTTACCCCCGGCACCCTCACCGATGAAGCCCTGCTGGATGCCTCCCGCGACAACCTGCTGGTTGCGGTAACCGCCGATCGCCACCGCTTTGGCATCGCCAGTCTCGATATCAGCTCGGGCCGCTTTCTGGTGATGGAGCTTGAGAATGAGACGGCGCTGATCAGCGAACTGGCGCGCCTGCAACCAGCTGAGCTGCTCTTTAACGAAGAAGATGGCATCGACGAGTTATTGAGCCGCTTTAACGGCTTACGCCGCCAGCCACCCTGGAATTTCGACTTTGACAGCGCCCATCGACTGCTGACTCAACAGTTTCAGACCCTGGATCTGAGTGGCTTTGGCTGTGAGTCCCTGCCCACAGCACTGCGTTCCGCAGGTTGCCTGCTGCAATATGCCCGGGAGACTCAGCGTACGGCGCTACCCCATATTCGTAGCATCACCGCAGAGCGACAGGATGGCAGCGTCATCCTGGATGCGGCAACCCGGCGCAATCTGGAACTGGATGCCAACCTGATGGGCGGCACCGACAACACCCTTATTTCGGTGCTCGATCGCACCTCCACACCCATGGGCGGCCGACTCCTGAGGCGTTGGCTGCATCGCCCCCTGCGCGATCTGGCGACCATTGAGCAGCGCCAGCTCTGCATCGGCAGCTTAATCGCTGATTACCGCTTCGAAGCACTGCAGCCGGTCCTAAAACAGATCGGTGATCTCGAGCGTATTCTGGCCCGCATCGCCCTCCGTTCGGCACGGCCGCGCGATCTTGAGCGGCTCAAGACCGCACTCGCCTCGTTGCCTGAGCTGCAACAACTGCTAATACCCCTGCCTGCACCTCTGGCCAGCCAGCTGGGCGCGGCCATCAGCGAGTTTCCCGAGCTGCAGCAGCTGCTTGCCGGCGCCATTATCGACAATCCTCCGGTGATTATCCGTGATGGCGGGGTGATCGCCGAGGGTTATGACGGCGAGCTCGACGAGCTCCGCTCGCTCAGTGAAAATGCCGGCGGCTATCTGCTAGCACTGGAACAGCGCGAAAAAACCCGCACCGGCATCAATACCCTCAAGGTCGGCTACAACCGGGTCCATGGCTATTACATCGAGATCAGTCGGGCCCAGTCGGGGCAGGCACCGGTCGAATATATCCGCAGACAGACCCTGAAAAACGCCGAACGCTTTATCACTCCGGAGCTTAAAGAGTTTGAAGATAAGGCCTTGAGCAGCAAGAGTCGGGCCCTGGCTCGGGAGAAGATGCTCTACGAAGCCCTGCTGGAATCGGTCGCCGAACAGCTGGCACCCCTGCAGGACAGCGCCGCCGCACTGGCGCAACTGGACGTGCTGAACAACCTGGCGGCCCGTGCCGACCGACTCGATTATTGTGCCCCCACGCTATCCGAGCTACCCGGTATTCAGATCAAGGAGGGGCGCCATCCCGTGGTCGAGCGGGTATCGGAGAACCCCTTTGTCGGCAACGATCTCCAGCTGGATCCCGAGCGTCGAATGCTGATGATTACCGGCCCTAACATGGGCGGCAAATCAACCTTTATGCGCCAGGCGGCGCTGATCGTCCTGATGGCCCATATCGGCAGCTATGTCCCCGCAGCTCAGGCCCGGATAGGCCTGGTCGATCAAATCTTTACCCGCATGGGTTCATCGGATGACCTGGCCGGTGGTCGTTCGACCTTTATGGTGGAGATGACCGAAACCGCCAATATTCTCAACAACGCCACCCCGCGCAGCCTGGTGCTGATGGATGAGGTCGGTCGCGGCACCAGCACCTTCGACGGCCTGTCGCTGGCCTGGTCCTGCGCCCGCCACCTGGCCTCTAAGACCCGGGCGTTTACGCTGTTTGCCACCCACTATTTCGAGCTGACCGCACTGCCCGACACCGAGCAGGGGGTTGCCAACATCCACCTGACTGCCACCGAGCATAACGATCACATTATTTTTCTGCACAGCGTTCATGAAGGACCCGCCAGCCAGAGTTACGGCCTCCAGGTTGCCAAACTTGCCGGGGTACCCCTGAAGGTGATCGATGAGGCCAGACATAAGCTCAAACAGCTGGAATCGACCTCAATCCGGGCAGGCAAGCCCCTGCAGGCCGACCTGTTCAGCTCAAATTCAACCCCCGTTCCAACCATCGCCCCTGTGCCGGACCCTCACCCGCTGCAGATCGCACTGGAAGCGATCGATCCGGATAGTCTGACCCCGCGACAGGCACTCGAACAGCTGTACCTGTTGAAACAATCTCTGCTAAAGAAGGCATTATAATAATGCCTATACTGAAGCCCAATCCACACGAGTATTAAGCATGGCTTTTGTCGTTACAGAAAATTGCATCAAGTGCAAATACACCGACTGCGTCGAAGTATGTCCGGTAGATTGCTTTTATGAGGGGCCTAATTTTTTGGTCATAAACCCTGATGAATGTATCGATTGCGCGCTGTGCGAGCCTGAATGTCCCGCCGGCGCGATCTTCGAAGAGGATGACCTACCGAAAGAGCAGCGAGTGTTTATTAAGCTCAATGCCGAGTTAGCGGAGATCTGGCCCAACATCTCGGAGATGAAGGCCATGCCCGAGGATGCCGCCGACTGGGACGGTAAACCGGGAAAATTAGAGCTGCTGGAGCGTTAGTCCCCAACAGGAATCCCCGCAGGAACCCCGGCAGCTTATCGATACCTACAGTTTTTCAGGATGGCGGTTTATTGCAGCAGATCAGCCCCAGTAAGTCCGTTATCCTCGACAATATCACGTAATCTCCGTAATCCCTCGACCTGAATCTGGCGTACCCGCTCCCGGGTCAGGCCGATCTCCCGGCCGACCTCCTCCAGGGTGCTGATATCATGCCCCTGCAAACCAAAACGGCGCATCAGCACCTCTTTGTGCTTCTCCGGAAGCGTATCGAGCCAGATATCGAGCCGGCTGATCAGGTTGGTATTTTGCAGCCAGACCTCAGGGTCGGCAGCATCATTGTCGGGCAGGCTCTCGACCAGGGTCTTGTCAGAATCTTTGCCGACAGGCACATCCATAGAGACCACTCGCTCGTTAAGCCCCATCATCCGTTTGATGTTCTCTACCGGCTTACCGAGCATCTCCGCGATCTCTTCACAGGTGGGCTCATGGTCAAGCTGCTGGGCCAGTGCCCGTGCGGCGCGCAGATAGACATTAAGCTCTTTAACGACATGAATCGGCAGGCGGATGGTGCGAGTCTGATTCATAATAGCGCGCTCGACGGTCTGCCGAATCCACCAGGTCGCGTAGGTCGAAAAGCGGAAGCCGCGTTCGGGATCAAACTTCTCAACCGCTCGAATCAGGCCAAGATTACCCTCTTCGATCAGGTCCAACAGGGTCAGACCGCGATTGATGTAGCGGCGCGAAATTTTAACCACCAGACGTAGATTACTCTCGATCATCCGTTTGCGGGAGGCCGCGCAACCGCGCAACGCCTTGCGCGAGAAAAACACCTCCTCCTCAGCACTTAACAACGGTGACGCGCCGATCTCGTTGAGGTAAAGCTGAGTGGCATCCATATTTCTGGCTTTAACCAGATCCTTATGGACTACGCTGCGTGCGCGATCCAGCACCCCCTCATTTTCATCCTCATCAGCCTCCCTATCCCGAGCCACAGAATCGATTAGATCCGGGTCATCGGTGATATCGTCTCTCGTCATCTGCGTATCTGAAGTGCGCTTTCTTTCCTCTCTGCCCCGTGCTTCCACAGGCCGAACAGCGGTTCTTCCGAGCATTTCCATGGCAACAATCTCCCTGCTAACAAGCCCATCCTTGGGTCGGTTTATAGCTACCGAGAGGGTAAATAGCGGATAGGATCCACTGGCTTACCCTCTTTGCGAATTTCAAAATGTAGCATGATCCTGGTGACGCCGCTATTGCCTATTCGAGCAATTTTCTGCCCCGCCTGGACCCTATCTTGCTCTTTTACCAGCAGTTTATTATTATGAGCATAGGCGCTTAAAAAAGTTTCATTATGCTTAATGATAATTAAATTGCCGTATCCTAATAAAGCGTTACCTGAATAGACTACCACACCCGCCGCAGCCGAGAACACTGGCTCTCCCCGCTTCCCGGCAATATTGATACCCTTACTCTCCTTGCCCTTAGCACCAAAACTCTGAACCACAGGGCCAGCGGCAGGCCAACGCCATACAACAGGCCCTACGGGCTCAGGAACGACTTTAGTGCGGGTCTTCGAGACAGGGGCAGCTTTTGGCGTACGCGGGGCTGGGTTCGGCTCTGGGCGGGATGCGGGGGTTGGCGTGCTGTTAACCTGGCTAAGCGGAGGCGCTTCGGCGATGCGCACTCGCTGGCCCGGGTAGATGCGGTAATTACTGTCGATCTTATTCGCGCGGGCTAGGCCACGATAATCTTTACCGTAGCGCCACGCGATCGAATACAGGGTATCTCCCGACTTCACCCGATAATAACCGTCCGGTCCGGGTTTCGCCTTAGCACTGCTGTTGCGGGGTACATTGATAGAATAATCGCTGACCGGTGCTATATGCCCACCACAACCGGACAGCAGCAAGCCGCTAAGCAGTGTTACAACCCCTACCCACCTCTTGCTAGCCGCTGGCCTTAGTCGCACATCTACCGATCCTATAGGCACCCTGAACTGGGCCGATTCAGCTTGAGACCCCTGTAACGCAGGCCATAAAATCAGTCGCTTTTGCCAATGCTGCCACTGCGTTCCAGCATATAGACCGCAACGGCTCCCAGCAACATCAATAGCAGCGCCCCCCAGAGCATCGCATCCTGTCCTGTCAGAGCTTGGTAACTAACCGGTAACACATTATCCTGCAACAAAGGCACGGCATCACCCCGCGTATTGATCCGATACTCGGTGGTGTATTTCCAGGGCCATACCCGGTTTAGAGAGCCCAGCATGACGCCCGTCAGCAGTGCCAGGGTCAGATCATGGTGGTGGCGGAACATCCATGCCAGCAGATGCGAAAAACTCAGCAACCCCACCGCACACCCGGCCATAAAGAGCGCCAGTATCTGTAGATCAAATGCTTTGATCGCGCCCATGATTGGACCATACAGCCCCAGCAGCAGCAGAATAAAACTGCCGGAGATCCCGGGTAAAATCATCGCACAGATGGCGATGCAACCGGCACCAAAGACTATCAACGACGTCGCTTCAACCTCTACAGGGCTGATCGCTGTGACCAGGTACGCGAACACCATTCCCGCCCAAAGGGCGATAACCGGCGCCGAGCTCCAGCGTTTGATCTGCGTCATCATCCAGATCGACGAGCTTACAATAAGACCGAAAAAGAATGCCCATAGCAGGGTGGGATGCTCCTCCAGCAGATAGATCGCTAAACGGGCAATCGATCCCAGACTCAGCAGCACGCCGGACAACAACACCAGCAGAAAAGTACCGTTAATATGCTTCCAAAAGGCCCTCGGTCCCTGGCGTCCAAGCAGCAACAGGGCGTGCGGTGTGATCCGTCGAATAGAATCGAGCAGCTCCTGGTAGATACCGCTGATAAAGGCGACGGTCCCACCCGATACCCCAGGAATCGCATCGGCGGCGCCCATGGCGGTACCCTTAAAAAACAACAACACCCAGTCGCCAGTCGTTCGACGCATGTAACTCTCCCTAGCTGATTGAACCTCTGAGCATCGGTACAAACTTCACCGCTTCCAGTACCTGATGGTCGTATTCGGTCTCACTGACACGGACGACCAACCGTAACTCCTGCCTGTCGTCGCGGCCGGTGCCGCCGACAGGAATAATCATCCGTCCACCGACTGCCAGCTGCGGAAACAGCTCTGGCGGAATCTGTTCGGGAGCCGCCGCGCAGATGATGGCATCAAACAGCCCTTTTTCCGGCCAGCCGAAACCACCATCCGCATGCTTGAAATAGACATTGCGCAGCCCCAGCTGACGCAAGCGACTGCGGGCTTTCTGCTGCAAGGGCAGGATCCGCTCGACACTAAACAACTTGTCGACCAGACAGGCCAGTACTGCCGACTGATAGCCGGACCCGGTGCCTATCTCCAACACCCGTTCGGGACGACCGCCATTGAGTAGAATCTCGGTCATCTTAGCCACTATATAGGGCTGAGAGAGGGTCTGGTTAAAGCCGATCGGCAGCGCCGTATCTTCATAAGCCCGATGCGAGAGGGCTTCGTCCACAAACAGATGCCGTGGCAGGTCGCGCATCACTTCCAGCACCCTCGGGTCCTGAATACCCCGTGCGACCAGGCGTGCGATCAGGCGGTCGCGGGTTCGCTGCGAGGTCATGCCGATACCCTCAATATCGAACTTATTCACGCCAACTCCTCGAGCCAACCGGCCAGATTGTCGAAACCCGAGTACTGGGTCATATCGGCATGCAGCGGGGTAATAGAGACATAGCCTGCGGCGATCGCATAAAAATCGGTGCCGGGACCCGCATCTGCAGGCTTGCCGACCGCAGATATCCAAAATCGCTCCCGCCCACGCGGGCAGACCGAGAGCACCGGTTGATCGGCCATTGCCCGGTGTCCTAAGCGGGTGACATGGATCCCTTTTATCTGCTCCAGAGGAAGATCGGGCACATTGATATTTAGCACCGTCCGGGGCGCTAAATTCAGGGCGTGTAACTGTGGCAGCAACTGACTGACGACGGTTGCCGCCGAGCTGTAGTGCTGCCGTCCGTGCAGGGACACGGCGATGGCCGGTTTATCCAGATAGCGCCCCTCCATCGCTGCCGCGACTGTCCCCGAGTAGAGCACATCGTCACCCAGGTTGGCACCGGCATTGATGCCGGAGACCACCATATCTGGCGAAAACCCGAGCTTCCCGGAGATCCCCAGATGGACACAGTCGGTCGGTGTGCCGTTAATGCTGATATAGCCATTGGCTAATCGCTGGGCCTCAAGCGGCCGATCCAGCGTTAGCGAGTTACTGGCACCACTACGATCACACTCGGGGGCGACCACCTGGATCTCAAAGCCTTCCGCCAGCATCGCTGCCAGAGCGTTCAGTCCCGGCGCATGCACGCCATCATCGTTAGAGATTAATATCCGCATCTACTTGTCCATCTCATCAGACCGTGTCATCAGACCCGCGTCTGTACTGCATCATCATTAAGGATCAACATTGCATCTACTTTTTCTTTTCAGGCCCGCTCAGCACCTTCAGCAGCTGCGGCGTCCTGGCCGGACGCCACGCTATAATGGCAAAGTTCCCTTAATACACTTGTCGCATAGGTGCCCGGCGGCAGTTCAAAACTCAGCTCCAGCTGATCAGGCTCAGGCCGCTGCCAACTGAACTGCTGCGGTAAAAAGCGCACCGCACGCCGCTCCCGAGCCAGCCCCAGACGCTCAAGACCCTGGCACCAGCCTGCATATCCTTCCAATATCGCTGTTTCCAGGGCTAATGCCTGATCTTCGACCAGTGCCCGACCGCGGCCCATCAGCGGTGCGGTCGGATGCAGCTCGAGCCGTTCGATGCCGCTGGCAGGATCGGCCTCCTGAGAGAGGTTACTCGAGTCCCTGAGCATCGGTTTGTCGCCCGGCAGGTAGCGATCCAGACAGCCCTGGCTGATTCGCTCTGCCACCACCCGGTTAAACAGATAGGAGCGCGCCGCCGAGATTGCTATACCGCGCTTGAGGCGATCGCGGATCTTGATCTCACCCCTGAACAGCTTATTGGCCTGGGTCAGATTGCCACCCCCATGGCCAAAACGCTGCTCGCCATAATAGTTGGGCACCCCTTTGTGGCGAATCGCCTCCAGGCGCTGCTCCAGATCACCGCTCAGTTCCAGATTACGAATGCGCAATACGAAGCGATTACACTGGTGCCCACCCCGCTTGAGCTTGCGATTATGGCGGGCGGTTTTCAACACAGTGACACTCGATGGCAAGCCGCTCAGATCCGGATCTGGCTGACCGGGCAGCCACAGGCTGAACCACTGGCTGGTGACGGCATGACGGTCCTTAAGCCCAGCATAGTTGACATCCATAGGCCTAATGCCAGCAAGGTCGGCCAGCTGGCGTGCGATCCATTGGGTGTTTTCGCCGCGCTTGCGCAACAGGACGTACAGGTGCTCGCCGCTGCCTGCTGGCGTGTAGCCCAGCTGCTCATCGACACGGAAATCTTCCGGCACCACCCGGATCACACCACGAGCGGGAGGCTCGCCATGGAAACGGGGAAAATCAAGGTTATAGACAGTCAAGGACTAGTTCTCTTCGGGGAGCATAAAGAAGGTCTCGCCACGCCTGACCATCCCCATCTCGCTGCGGGCACGCTCCTCCAGCGCCGAGGTGCCCTGCTTGAGGTCATCCACTTCGGCACGCAGGGCATCGTTACGGTCGATTAACAGCTGGTTGGCGGCTTGCTGAGTGGTGATGGCGTCTTGTTGCGACCATACCGAGGGCAGGTTGCCGTCGCCGAACCAGAGGCGATACTGCAACCCCAGCAACAGGACGCAGAGTATGGCCAGCAGCCACTTCATATCTTAGCCCTCGCCCTGATCCACTCTGAAGGTAACGCCGAGGGGGAGCCGTGCTCCCCCCGAGTATTCCCCCGGGTAGTCCCCTGGGTAACTATGCCTGGCCTTTAATTTCGGAGCGGCCGTTGTAAGGCGCCTTGCCCTGCAACTCCTCCTCGATACGCAGCAGGCGGTTGTACTTGGAGACCCGGTCGGAACGGCACAGCGAGCCGGTTTTGATCTGACCTGCCCTAGTCGCCACGGCCAGATCGGCAATGGTGGTGTCTTCGGTCTCGCCCGAACGATGGGAGATAACCGCCGTAAAGCCGGCATCCTGCGCCATCCTGATCGCGCTCAGGGTTTCGCTCAGGGTACCGATCTGGTTGAACTTGATCAGGATGGAGTTACCGATCTGCTCGGCAATACCGCGCGCCAGAATCTTGGTGTTGGTGACAAACAGATCATCACCGACCAGCTGCACCTTAGCGCCAATTTTGCGGGTCAGGGTCGCCCAGCCGTCCCAGTCGCTTTCGTCCATGCCGTCTTCGACGGAGATGATCGGATACTTGCGGGTCAGCTCAGCCAGATACTCGGCAAAGTCTTCGGAGTCGAATTTTTTCCCTTCCCCAGCCAGATCATAGAGCCCCTCTTTATAAAACTCTGAAGCGGCGCAATCCAGCGCCAGGGTGATATCTTTACCCAGCGTGTAGCCGGCATTGTCGATCGCCTCCTGGATCACCACCAGGGCCTCTTCGTTAGAGGCCAGGTTAGGCGCAAAGCCACCCTCGTCTCCCACGGCCGTGTTCAGGCCACGCGCTGAGAGCACCTTCTTGAGGCTATGGAAAATCTCGGCACCCATGCGCAGGGCTTCGGCAAAGTTCGGGGCCGATACCGGCTGGACCATAAACTCCTGGATATCGACGTTATTATCCGCGTGCTCGCCGCCGTTGATGATGTTCATCATCGGTACCGGCATGGAGTATTCACCGGGGTTGCCGTTCAACTCGGCGATATGGGCATACAGCGGGATGCCTTTAGCCACGGCGGCTGCCTTGGCCGCTGCCAGAGACACCGCAAGAATCGCATTGGCACCCAGATTACCTTTATTTTCAGTACCGTCCAGGTCGATCATCCGCTGATCGAGGCCCGCCTGATCGCAGGCATCCTGACCCAGCAAGGCCGTCCGTATAGGCCCCTTGATCGCGGCAACTGCCTTCAGGACACCCTTGCCCTGATAGCGTGACATATCTCCATCGCGCAGTTCCAGGGCTTCGCGAGAACCGGTCGAGGCGCCGGAAGGTGCACAGGCAGAGCCCTGGGCACCCGAGGCCAGAATCACATCGGCTTCAACCGTGGGGTTGCCGCGGGAATCCAGCACTTCACGTGCCTTGATATCGATAATCGCTGTCATGTTGCCTTTCGCTCCATTTAAAGCCTGATAGTGTATTTTTTGTTAATGACCGGCCTTGTTCATAGCGGGTCTTGCTAATTCCTGTACGTCCTTCTTGTACGTCCTTCTGTACTTACTTCTTGTACTTACTACAGGCTACTTGCCGCCATAGTTCAGGGCTGCCTTGACGAATCCGGTAAACAGACCATGACCGTCTCGCGGGGTCGAGGTGAATTCCGGATGGAACTGACAGGCCACAAACCAGGGGTGATCGATCACCTCGATCACCTCGACCAGGGAACCGTCGATGGAGTGACCGGCGATCCGCAGACCCGCCTGCTCCAGCTGCTCAATATAGTTATTATTGACCTCATAACGGTGCCGGTGGCGCTCAAGAATCAGCTCCTTGCCGTAACAGGCGGCGGCCGTGGAGTCAGACTCCAGCCGGCACTCCTGGGCACCCAGACGCATGGACCCGCCCAGATCGGTCTCCGCCGAACGCGTCTCGACGCCACCCTCGGGGGTGGTCCACTCCGTGATCAGGCCAACCACCGGATGCTCGGCCTGGAGGTTAAATTCGGTACTGTCAGCGCCTGCTAACCCAGCCACATGACGGGCAAACTCGATGACGGCGACCTGCATCCCCAGGCAGATACCCAGGTAGGGAATCTTGTTCTCACGCGCAAAGCGCACCGTTTCGATCTTGCCTTCGACACCGCGCTCACCAAAACCGCCCGGCACCAGGATCGCATCGGCCGACTCGAGCACGCCGGTGCCCTTACGTTCGATCTCTTCGGCATCGATATATCTGAAGTTGACCTTAGCGCGGTTCTTGATTCCGGCATGGATCAGCGCCTCGGTCAGCGACTTATAAGCATCCAGCAACTCCATGTACTTGCCGACGATGGCGATGGTGACTTCGCGGTGCGGATTCAGCTTGGCATCCACCACAGCATCCCACTCGCGCAGGTCCGCCGGATGGCAATCGAGCCTGAACTTGTCGACGATGATGTCATCAAGGCCCTGTTCATGCAGCATGCGGGGAATACGATAGATGGTGTTGGCGTCTTCCAGGGCGATAACCGCACGCTCTTCGACATTGGTAAACAACGACAGCTTGCGCCGCGAGTCGGCGGGAATCTCATGGTCGGAGCGGCACACCAGGATATCGGGCTGAATACCGATCGAGCGCAGCTCCTTAACCGAATGCTGCGCCGGCTTGGTCTTGGTTTCACCTGCCGTTGCGATATAGGGTACCAGCACCAGATGCATAAACAGCGCCCGGGTGCTGCCCAGCTCGACCTTCAGCTGCCGCACCGCTTCCATAAAGGGCAGGGATTCGATATCGCCCACAGTTCCGCCAATCTCTACCAGCGCGACATCAGCGTCGCCTGCACCCTCGATCACCCGCCGTTTGATCTCGTCGGTGATGTGCGGGATCACCTGCACGGTGGCGCCCAGATAGTCTCCACGGCGCTCTTTACGCAGCACATCTTCGTAGACCCGACCCGCAGTAAAGTTATTACCCTGGGTCATGGTGGTACGGATAAAGCGCTCGTAATGGCCCAGATCCAGATCGGTCTCGGCGCCGTCTTCGGTGACGAACACCTCTCCATGCTGGAACGGACTCATCGTGCCGGGATCCACATTGATATACGGATCGAGCTTCAGCATGGTGACTTTAAGGCCGCGCGTTTCGAGAATTGCAGCCAAAGATGCGGAAGCGATGCCCTTGCCTAAGGAAGACACAACGCCGCCCGTGACGAAGATATAATGCGTCATTCGGAACCTGTTCGCAGATGTAAATACAGTGTTTTTGGGGGAGATGCGAAGCACCTCGAGATGGGGCTACAGGGTACCAGATAGCCCCGCTTTCGACAATCAGAAATCGTCGTCTCCCGGTGCGGACTCCGGCATCCGCAGCGGCACTCGTAGAGGCACAGCCTGCGGCTCCCAGCGAAGCTGGATCCCAGGCTGTCCGGGTGCGGCCAGACAACCCTCGGCAAGCCACAGATCCGCCACCGCCAGCAACCGCTCCCCGGCATAGAGCAACGGCAACTGCGATCGTTGCCAGGGCGCCACTCCCCGCTCTTGCAGCAATTTTTTTAGCGACCGGCTGCCCGTGCGTCCCTGCAACCGGATCCGTTCACCGCCGCGGCGCAGACTGACCTGCAGCAGCCCCATCTCCGGCAGTGCCAACCCCGAGCCGATCACCGGCTCGCTCTGCAGGCGCCCTCCCGGAAGCCATAACTCAGAGGATCGGTTCGGCGCGATCTTCCAGCCCCAGACCTGCCCTGCCGCACCCTCTGTCAGCTCTGGCAGCAGATAGAGCCCGGCCTCGAACCGCCGCAACCACCGCACCCCCAGGCGCATCTGCGGCTGCGCATCCGTCCGGGCATCGACCAGCTCCAACCACAACCGCTGCAGCAGCGCCGCATCGGGCAGCACCCCCGTCAACACCTGCAACCAGTAGCGCAGCAAATTATCGCGACGCGCCATCGACAACTGCCTGAGCGCGGCTATCGACAGGCCCGCATCCGATTGCAGGCAACGCTGCAGGTCGATAACCGCCAGCTCCTGACACAGATGCTGCGCAGCGGCGCTGTTGCGCGCACTCAGCCCCAGCGAGGCGACGGCACCGGGCCAGCGCTGCTTAAGCTGCGGCAGCACCTGAGCGCGCAGGTAGTTGCGATCGTGCCGCGTATCGAGATTGCTGGGGTCTTCGATCCAGCGGAGCTGCCGCTCGGCCGCATAGTCCGCTAACCGCTGACGGGAACATGCCAGCAACGGCCGCAGCAGCTGCCCCCGGCCGAGCGGACGGGATTCGGGAATCGCAGCCAGGCCGCGCACACCGCTGCCACGCATCAGTCTCAGCAACAGGGTCTCCGCCTGATCGTCGGCATGATGCCCCTGCAACAGCAGATCGCCCTCTGCCAACAACGACTCGAACACTCGGTAGCGGGCGATGCGCGCCTGGTTCTCCAGGCTATTGCCCGCATCGACCTGCACCTGACGCACCTGAAGCTCGACACCCAGCTGCTCGCAGACCGAGCGGCAATGCTGCGCCCAGCCATCCGCCTGAGCCTGGAGCCCGTGATGTATATGGACAGCCCGGAGCCGACCCTCGCGATTGAGCCCGGCCTCGACGGCCAGCTGCAACAGCACCCGCGAATCCATGCCACCGCTGTAAGCGATCCAGATCTCGCCGGTAGCATGCTGCGAGGCGACTCGCGTGAGGTTATCGAGCAGAGAAGAGGGCATATTGAGGCTTAATGAATTAATGAAACTAATGGGGCAGATTTATTTGATGCTTTGGAAATGTAGGTCGGGCAGCGTCCGCTCCCGACGGACTTGTTGCACTTCCCACTTCCCTGTGGGTCGCGTTTTGTGGGTTGGAGGTAGTCCGACGCAAGGAGCTGTGTAGGTCCGATCTACAGGTCCGACCTACAGAGGTCAGCTGATGCCGAAGGACATCAGTCGATCGTAGCGGCGTTGCAACAGGTCATCGACTTCAAAGCCATCCAGCTCTTCTAACGCCGCCAGCAGCTTGGATTTCAATGAGGCGGCCATCAGCTCCCGGTCACGGTGAGCGCCGCCCAGCGGCTCCTGCACGACCACATCGACCAGACCCAGCGCATGCAGGCGCTCCGAGGTGATCCCCATCGCCTTGGCGGCATCGGAGGCCCGATCGGCGCTCTTCCAGAGGATAGAAGCACAGCCCTCAGGAGAGATCACCGCATAGGTACCGTATTGCAGCATCAGCAGCTTATCGCAGACACCGATGGCCAGGGCTCCGCCCGATCCGCCTTCGCCAACCACGGTGGAGATCACCGGAACCTTCAGCCGCGACATCACCGCCAAGTTGTAGGCGATCGCTTCACTCTGGCCACGCTCTTCGGCATCGATGCCCGGATACGCACCCGGGGTGTCGATAAAGGTCAGGATCGGCATCTTAAAGCGCTCGGCCATCTCCATCAGCCGCAACGCCTTACGGTAACCCTCAGGACGCGGCATCCCAAAGTTGCGCCGGACCTTCTCACGGGTTTCACGGCCCTTCTGATGCCCGATCACCATCACCGGGCGGCCGTCGATACGCCCTATACCGCCGACTATCGCGGCATCATCGGCATAGTGACGATCACCATGCAGCTCATCAAACTCATCGAAGATCAGCTCGGCGTAATCCAGGGTATAGGGGCGTTTGGGATGACGCGCGATCTTGGCGACCTGCCAGGCGGTCAGATCACCGAAGATCTTCTCGGTCAGGCCGACGCTTTTCTGCTCCAGCTTCTCGATCTCATCACTGATATTAAGTTCGCTGCCCTGACCCACCATGCGCAGCTCTTCGATCTTTGCCTGCAGCTCCGCGATTGGCTGCTCGAAATCCAGATAATTCGGGTTCATAAGTGATCGCTTCTGATGCTAGCCTCTCTACAAGACGCAGGAGTTGAGGCGGTAAAATAGACGCCAGTCTACCTTGCGATTAGCGGATTAGCCACTGTAGAGCAGCGACACCCGCTCCTTTCCATAGAGTCGCCCGAGCGTCAGTAGCAGGTCATCGGTGGCGCGTACCTGCCAGCCCTGCCCCAGCAGCAGATCGGCCGCAACCTCCTGACTCTGATAGCGAATACGTACCGGGACACCCTCGTCACAGCGGTGCTCAGGCAACCAGGCCGACAGCTGTTTCAGGCAGTCCTCGCCTTCGGGCCGCAGCTCTATCTGCAGCGCCTGCGCAAAACAGCGTCGCGCCTCGGCCATATCCATCACCCGGCTGCAGCGCACCTTCATCTGATCTTTATAGTCATCGAAGGAGACCTCACCCTCGAAGACCAGCACCCGGTCCTTCACCACCAGATCCCGGCACTGGTCGTACAGTTCACCGAACAGCACCACCTCCAGCCGCGCACTGCGGTCATCGAGGGTAACGATCACCAGGGTATCGCCGCGCTTGGTCTTAATCAGACGGAGATCGAGCACCAGACCCGCCATCTTCTGCTGAGCGCCTCGGACCGGCTTCAGGTCCGCCAGACGATTAGGGGCGAAGCGGCGCAGCTCGCGCGCATACTCATCGATCGGGTGACCGCTGACGTAGAGTCCCAGGGTCTCTTTCTCGCCGGTCAGACGCTGCTTATCGGTCCACTCTTCGATCCGCCCATAGGGCTCATAGGGATCCAGAACCCCCTCGGAGGCTAGGCTGACATCGCCGAACAGATCGAACACCCCGCTGTCGAGATTACGGGCCTTCTGATCCGCCGCCTTGACCGCATCGGGGATCGCCGCCTGCAGCACCGACCGGTTAGGCCCCAGCTTGTCCAGCGCACCACAGCGTAAGAGCGCCTCAAGCACGCGTTTGTTGATGTTTCCTCCACCCACGCGCTCACAGAAATCGAACAGATCGGCAAAAGGCTCGCCCTGAGTGCGGGCCGCAACGATCGCAGCGATAGGCCCTTCGCCGACCCCCTTAATGGCCCCCAGGCCGTAGACAACCTCCCCGGCATCGTTAACGGTGAACCGGTACTCGCCGAAATTAACATCGGGCAACACCAGCGTCAGCCCCAGCGCTCGACACTCTTCGACAAAGATCACCACCTTGTCGGTATTCTGCATATCCGAGGACAGGACCGCCGCCATAAAGGGCGCCGGGTAGTGACACTTCAGCCAGGCGGTCTGATAGGAGACCAGCGCATAGGCGGCCGAGTGCGACTTGTTAAAGCCGTAACCGGCAAATTTCTCTACCAGATCGAAGATGTTACCCGCCAGCTCGGCGTCGATACTATTGCCCTCGCAACCGGCCAGAAACCCGACTCGCTGCTTGGCCATCTCCTCGGCTTTCTTCTTACCCATGGCCCGACGCAACATGTCCGCGCCGCCCAGGGTAAAGCCTGCCATCACCTGGGCGATCTGCATCACCTGCTCCTGATACAGCACCACCCCGTAGGTGGGCTCCAACACGGGCTGCAGGGGCATATATTCGTAATCGGGGTGCGGGAAGGAGAGCTTGGCCCGGCCATGCTTACGGTTGATAAAGTCGTCCACCATGCCCGACTGCAACGGCCCGGGGCGGAACAGTGCCACCAGGGCGATAATATCCTCGAAGCGGCTCGGCAGCAGGCGCTTCATCAGGTCCTTCATGCCGCTGGATTCGAGCTGAAACACCGCCGTGGTATCGCCACGCTTGAGCATCTCGTAGATCCGCGGATCCTCCAGCTCGATCGTGGTGATATCCAGCGGCACCTCATCGGTCTTGGCCTGCTGGGCATGGATGGTCTTTAACGCCCAGTCGATAATGGTCAGGGTCCGCAGCCCCAGGAAATCGAATTTCACCAACCCGGCGGATTCCACATCGTTCTTATCGAACTGGGTCACCAGGCCGCCGCCCAGCTCATCGCAGTACAGGGGCGCAAAGTCGGTCAACCGAGTTGGTGCGATCACCACCCCGCCGGCATGCTTGCCCACCCCGCGGGTGATGCCCTCCAGTTGCAGCGCCATATCCCAGATCTCCTGGGCCTCCTCGCTGATCTTCAGAAACTCGGCTAGCGCCGGCTCCGTCTCGGCCGCCTTGTTGAGGGTGATGCCCACCTCGAACGGGATCAGTTTGGAGAGTTTATCGGCCAGCCCGAACGCCTTGCCCTGCACCCGGGCCACATCCCGCACCACCGCCTTAGCCGCCATCGTGCCGAAGGTGATGATCTGGGATACCGCATCACGGCCGTAAGTCTCGGCCACATACTCGATCACCCGATCACGGCCATCCATACAGAAATCGATATCGAAATCGGGCATCGATACCCGCTCCGGATTCAGAAAGCGCTCGAACAGCAGGTCGTATTCGATCGGATCCAGATCGGTAATCTTCTGCGAGTAAGCCACCAGAGAACCGGCACCCGACCCCCGGCCCGGCCCGACCGGCACGCCGTTGTCCTTACCCCACTGAATAAAGTCCATCACGATCAGGAAATAACCGGGAAAACCCATCTCGATAATGATACCCAGCTCGAAATCCAGACGCGTATCGTAGGGCTTGCGCTTGGCCGCATACTCGGGGTCCGTCGTATCGAGGATCTTCTCGAGCCGATCCTCCAACCCCTGCCTGGACACATCGATGAAGAATTCATCCATGGTCATCCCCTCGGGGATCGGGTAGTTGGGCAGGTAATACTTACCTATCTCGATCTCTATATTGCAGCGCTTGGCGATCTCCAGGGTATTCGCCAGGGCGGAGGGGATATCGGCAAAGAGTGTGGCCATCTCCTCGCCAGAGCGGAAATACTGCTGGGCACTGTAGTTGCGCGGCCGCCGCGTATCGGCCAGCACTCGGCTCTGATTGATACAAACCCGGGCCTCATGGGCATCGAACTCCTCCGGGCGCAGAAACATCACCTCGTTGGTCGCGACCACCGGACAGCTGAATTCGCTGGCCAGCCGCACACTGGCATGCAGACACTCCTCGTCCTTAGGCCGTCCGGTACGCTGCAGTTCCAGATAGAAGGCATCCGGAAACACCGCCATCCACTCTGCCAGACGCTCGCCAGCTTCCTCCGTACGTTCGCTGAGCAGCGCCGCACCGATCTCACCCTCTTTGGCACCCGACAACGCGATCAACCCCTGCGCCTTCTGCCTGACCCACTCGTGCTTTACCAGCGCCTTGTCGGCAATGATCGTCTGGCCCTGCTGATAGGCCATCGAGATCAACTCGGTCAGATTGCGGTAACCGACCCGGTCCTTCACCAGCAGCGTCAGCCGTCGGGGAGCCGCCTTAGGGTCGTCCCGATTCTCGACCCAGATATCGGCACCGCAGATCGGCTTGACCCCGGCACCTATCGCGGCCTGATAAAATTTTAACAACGCATAAAAATTGGTTTGATCGGTCAGCGCGACCGCCGGCATTCGCTGCCTAGCAGCTTCCCCCGCCAGTGCCTTAACCCGCACCAGACCATCGACAACCGAGAATTCAGAATGGACGCGCAGGTGAACGAATTGACAATCAGACATGAAGCTCTCAGTCGCTTTGAATAAAAGACGGTCATTATAACGACAGCAGCACGCCGGGGTAAGTACAGTCGCGGTAAAGAATACTGTCGGACTACACTCAACCCAAAAAATGCCGACCCACAAAAAAGGAGGACGCGATCAGTCCGGTATTCTGAGTTCTCCTGCCGTAAACAGGATGACATCATCCTCATTAGGGAACTGCGCCAACGCGGGCAGATTAGCCAGCGTCAGATCTGGCACCCTGCCCTCAGCATCGATCCCACGCGGCACGGCTCGCACGACCTGACTCGGCGGCAGCTCGGTGCCTGCCTGCAGACGGGCATAGAGCAGATCCAATGCCCGTAGATAGTAATGGTGCAGGGGTATATACGCCTCCTTAAAACCCGCGATGCCGTTCAACACGTCAAGGTGGTGGGCATGGGTCACCTCATAATAACGCACCCCACTGGCCGCGCCTTCTATACTCTGATTCAGACCGACGTAAGCGCGTGACGTGTGGTTCGGGGGCAAGATCGCATCATTACGTCCGGTAACAATTACCACCGGCCGGCCATCAAGATCACCCTCGGCACGGATTTTCCGAATCCCTTGGGCAATGCGCTTAGACCAATGCGCCATCTGTCCCTGCAAGCGCGCATCGCTAACCGGATCACGTCCCGTCGCCAGCGCGCGCAGGCACAGGGCACCCTCCAAATTCTGATCAGCCAGACCCGAGCCGACAGAGACCGCCTGACGATCGGCGACGGGGCCATTCGCGGCATTGTTACTGACCAGCCCGACACCACCCGTCGGCGGGATCCCATTGCTGGTGGCGAACATCACGGCTTCGATCGCCGGATCTATCATCATCACCTGGCCGTTAGCATCGGTAGCGGCGAAACTGTAGCCGCACAGATCTGCCGTCACCGAGGCCCGCGCGTAGGCATTGGCGTAAGTGACGGCGATCGACTGGGGAACGTTCAGAAACCAGTGCGAAGGCTGCAACCGGTTTTGATCCGGCATAATACCGTAATCATTAATAATGGCCTGCGCTTGCTCGGCCTGCCCCTCGAGCGTCTCGGCGCTCAGCAACCCCTTAACCGCCAGCGCCTCACACCGCGCCATGCTGGACGCAAAATTTAACGGCGCTGCAGGTGCCGCTGCCAGGCTGGCGCAGCCCTGGTAGACATTGAGCAGCGTCGTGTAATCGAACAGACTACGGCTATGCGCACTCAACAGGGCACCGGCTCCCTGGCGGATGCCAAACTCAGCCGAAAACCGCGGATTCACATTGGGTTCCGAGACCGCAACGCCGTCGATAAGACCCCGGCGATCCGCCTCTGCCGCGAGCAACGACGCCCCTCCGCCATTCGACACGCTGGACGCTATTACCAGGGTGTTAGCGGGCCTGATTGTATCGCGATGACGACCTTTAGACCCTGTATCGCGAAATTGCCGATTAAGCACCTCGAACGCAAATTCGATAGACGCCAATACCGAGTCGCCCCAGTGTTGCTCAGGATTATTCTGCGAATGCGCGTGCTTGAAGGCGAAGCGATTGGGCGTTGCGGCGTTAAAACGTTCCCGCTTGCGATCACTCAGACGGGCAGCGAAATGCGCGCCCTTGCCTGCTAGATCCGCACTACTGCGCGTTCCATCAAGCAGATTGACCGTATCCGCCTGCA
>JBLIEQ010000003.1:0-198836 GCA_047633175.1 Motiliproteus sp.
ACACAGCGTTGGCAATTGATGCTACCGTCGTCAATGACGGCACGACCTGGAGCACGACGGTCGACTTTTCTAGTTTGTCGCCAGAGGACGGTGATTACACGTTCGAGTTCGCAGAAACAGATCTGGCTGGCAACGAAAGTGCGATCAATAAAGAAGCAACCTTTAACGTGGTGTTTGACGGCACCGCCCCGGAGGTTGAAAGCGTCGCTATCTTGAGCGCTACCGACGCACCGGACGGCATACTCAATGCAGGTGATGTCGTCACCGTTCAAGTCACCCTGGATCAAGCTACTTTCGTTGATATTAACGGTGGGTATCCTGAGCTAACACTGACTTTGGATACCGTGGGGAATTCACAAATCGCCGGTGCTACTACTGTACAGGCAGTTTATGTCTCAGGCAGTGGCACCACTGACCTGATTTTTGAATACGTAATACAGACCGGTGACACCTCCATCGGAGGCATCAGCATTCCTGATAACGCTCTTTCTCCGATGTCTGGCACTATGAAAGATGCCGTAGGTAACGCAGTGGCAGACCCGATGACAGGCACCGCCGTAGTTGCAAATCCAGAGTATCTGGTTGACGCCATCGTACCGATAGTCAATACGGTCGAAATCACCAGCGCTACAGACGCTGCCGTCGATAACGGGGTAAGCACCCTCAACGCAGGCGATGTCGTCACCGCGACCGTCACCCTGAGTGAAGAGGTGTTAGTCGATCTTACAAACGCAGGCCTAACAGGCCTGCAACTCAGACTACATATCGACGATGACACGGGTGATGGCAAGGACGTACTCGCAGACTACGTCTCCGGCAGCGCCAGCACGGCACTGGTGTTTACATACACTATCGTCGCTGACGAAAACACGGACTCTGGCATCAGCATCCTAGCCGACGCACTGCTTCTAGATGGTGTCACCGTGACAGACGCTGCAGGTAACCCAGCGGTACTGACGGATACAAGCGCAACCTTAAACGGCGATTACCTAGTCGATACCGAGGCACCTGAGACACAAATCTTAACCGTCAAATCCGCCCCCGCCTTTGGCTCCGACGAGCTATCCAGTGGTGACAGTACGTTTGACACTACCCTGGTTATCAGCGGAACCAAGGAGGCAGGCGCAAGCGTCGAGATCTACAACGGTGCTCTGCTAATCGAAACTATCGCTGCTGATAATACGGAGATATGGAGCTACGATACAGGCGACCTCGATAGCGGTTCGTACGCGTTCAGCGCCATCGAAACTGATTTCGCTGGCAACGACAGCGTAGCGGGGACAACTCATAACGTCATAATCGAGGATCCGGTAGAGGTTATTTTCGACCTCACGCTGGGCACGGTCGAATCCGATGGAGTAGATTTCAGAGAATTTGTTTCCGATGTACCCTACGATATATTGATAATTGTTAATAACGACGCTGCGGCTTTGGACACTGTACCATTCGCTGATATCACGGGCGTTTCGTTGTTAGGCGCGGATGACAAGATCACATTGGTGGGTAGATATGATGCGGTTGTAAATGGGCCAGGTATTAGTAGTAACCAGGTGACCGCGGTGACTGTGGACACTAGCGCTTCGCAAAATACTATTAAATGGTACATAAATAGCTCTGCCAGTCTCGCAGCATCTTTAACTAACGGTGGTATGTTCAATCGATTTGGGACAGACGGTACTAATAATGTTGCATTGTGGGGGGGACTATCCTCAGAAGTAGCCAACTTCTATAGTGTATCTGGCTCATCTACAATACAGGTCGATTTCCTGCCACACGATATGATCGCCTAGGACCTCGGTCGCTAATCTAGCATCGGGTAACGCCGGACCTCTGCTGTTAAACCAGCGGGTTCGGTTGCATTGATACGCCGCCACAGCCTCAGGGCTGTGGCGGAGTAACCAGGTAGCAGGCGCAATTAACAATTGCGCCTGCTTTTTTTTGGCTAAGCAAAAGCACAAAAAGGGGCTTGCGTTTATTAGCGCGGCTGCCCCTTCCCTACTTAATCCAGCCCTTAATCCAATCCTTCACCTGAGGATTAACTCCCCGAGTGTGGCGCTGCCTCAACGCGGAGCTTTTCTTCGCTCTGGGCTCTCAAAAACACATAACTACTGAGGTCAGGTCCTGCGTTCAATTAGTGGCGATGCCGGCTTGCTTTATGCTTGCCTGCACACTAAATTTGTACCGTTTTTCCGTACACTTGGTGGATAAAATGGATACCATTACCGTAAACCGCTTCAGAGAAAATTTAAAATCTTATGTAGAACAGGCTGTCAGCAGTCATGAACCGATAAAGGTAACCCGGCGTACGGGCGAAGCCTTTGTGGTGATGAACGCCGATGACTGGGAAAGGGAGCAGGAAACCCTGCATGTCCTGCAATGCAATAGCCTGATGCAGCAGATCTCAGATGCCCTGGTCACTCATAGTCAACGTTCCGGCTTCACGCCGAGCCCAGAGGAGATACATGAGATCACTGGTCTTTGAAGGCACTACCTGGACTGCGTATAAGCAGCTTCGCGCACGCGATAAAAAACTGCATAAATCCCTCTGCAACATTTTAAAAGAGCTGCTCCGTTCGGACCCCGCTACCGGGTTGGGGAAACCCGAGCAACTTCGGCATAACCTGTCTGGGTTTTGGTCTAAAAGAATCTCGCAAAAAGACCGGCTTATTTATCGTTTTGACGAAGAAAATATCTATATTTTTGCGTTAGGGGGTCACTACGATCCGCACTGATGGCAACAGGGCCGGTCTATCTGCGTAGCATTGGCATAAGACAGCGGGCCTGGAGACGCTATTAATCGACCTGATCGCGTTTTTTACCACCACGGACGCGTGCCCATGTCCTGGTTCCGCGCTCCCGGACTGGCTTTTTAGGTCTATAGCAGCGATGATCCCCCTCACGAATGGAGGGTCAATAAGAACCCACCCAGATCCCCGCAGCCATGCCTGGCATGACGCCCCCTGCCAAGCCCGCCAACCAGGCGAATGGAATCCCGCATGCATGAAGACGCTCTCTCTACCCTCA
Source organism: Motiliproteus sp. (assembly GCA_047633175.1). Taxonomy (GTDB): domain Bacteria; phylum Pseudomonadota; class Gammaproteobacteria; order Pseudomonadales; family Balneatricaceae; genus Motiliproteus. Next base: position 3,025 of record JBLIEQ010000003.1, read on the forward strand.
GCACGCCCACTATCGACACACCCGACAAGATGCCCGGCGATGCGCCCGGTAACCGTTCGGGAGCCGATCAGGACAATCTCTCTAACCAGTATGCGGCGATCGATCTGGGCTCCAACAGCTTTCATCTGATCGTGGCGCGTCTGGATCAGTGCGAGCTGCAGCCGATCGACCGGCTCGGCGAGAAGGTGCAGCTGGCCGCCGGTCTCGACGCCGATCATCAGCTGGATGAGGCCGCCATGGCGCGCGGCATGGCCTGCCTGGAGCGCTTTGCGCAGCGCATCGCCGGGATTCCGCGGGAGCAGATTCGGGTGGTGGGCACCAACAGCCTGAGGGCGGCCTATAACCGAATGGCCTTTATCGAGCCGGCAGAAGCCCTGCTCGGCTGTCCGGTGGAGGTGATCTCCGGCCGGGAAGAGGCGCGGCTGATCTATCTGGGTGTGGCACATTCGCAGGCCGATGACGGCGATCGCCGTCTGGTGATCGATATCGGCGGTGGCAGCACCGAGCTGATTATCGGCGAACGCTTCTCGCCGCTGGAACTCGAAAGCCTGCATATGGGCTGTGTCTCCTATACCCAGCGGTACTTTGCCAATGGCCAGCTCAGCCCCAAGAACTTCAAGCAGGCCACCAATACCGCCCATCTGGAGCTGCTCAGCATCCGCAAACAGTACCTCAAGCTCGGCTGGAGCGATGTACTGGGCTCATCAGGCACCCTCAAGGCGCTGCTCGAACTCTGTCAATTCGATCCGACCGGGCCCCAACAACTATCACTGCTCACGCTAAACAAGCTCAAACAGCGGCTGATCGGCTTCGGCAGCATCGACAAGATCAAGTTTGACGGCCTCAAGACCGAACGCGCCCAGCTGCTACCCGGCGGGCTGGCGATCCTGATCGCCATCTTTGAATCCCTGAAACTCAATACTCTGAGCTTCTCCGACGGCGCCCTGCGCGAAGGGCTGCTCTACGATATGATCGGCCGGCGCCAGCATGAGGATGTTCGCGAACGCACCATCAATGCACTGCTGCAGCGCTTTCATATAGATATGGAACAGGCCGGGGCCGTTGAGACCACCGCCCTGGCCTGCCTGGCACAGACCCCCTTCTCGGCCGACAAATACCGCTATCTGGTCAGCTGGGCGGCACGCCTGCATGAGGTGGGGCTGTCGATCTCTCACAGCCAGTTCCAGAAACACGGCGGCTACCTGATCCAGCATTCCGACCTGATGGGGTTCAGCCAGAGTGAGCAGCTGCAACTGGCGCTGCTGGTACGGGGCCACCGCCGCAAGCTGCCGCTGCCGGAGTTCGGACAGTTCCGGCCCAAACGCCGTCAGGTGTTGCTGGCACTCTGTATGCTGCTGCGTTTAGCCGTGGTACTCAATCAGAGCCGCCAACCCGACCAGGTGCCCGAGGTCAGCCTCGACTACCACGACGACCATCTCACCTTGAGTTTCCCGCCGGGCTGGCTCGACGACCACCCCCTGACCCTGACCAATCTCGAACGCGAACAGGACTACCTGAAGGCCGTCGGCTATGCATTGAAGTTCAGCTGAGGGAAGTGGTTTTTTTGTAGGGCTTCAGCCTGACAATCCCAGCGAGGTAGGCTGGGATGCAATCCCAGCTTTCATGGGTCTATGCGAACCTGCACAGATAGATGCAGGCGTACCTGGAGAGGGCTTGCTGGAGTGTTTGTTGCTGGGATTTCATCCCAGCCTACGGTTCTACCCACAAAACGCCGGCCTATGGCACATCGCCCCTCAGAGCGTCGTCAGTCGCCGGAGCGCTTCGGGGAAGATCAGTCCCAGCGCGATCAGCACCGGCAGTACATAAAAATAGGCCAGCATCAGCGCCCTTATCAGCGGCGGTGCTCGGCGCAATCCCATCAGCCGGTCGACCACCAGCTGTCCCTTGATCGACACCACCAGGCAGACGACGATGACCACCCCGGCCGTCGGGTCGATCGCTTCGGCGAGCAGCGCCGAGGTCAGGGTCAGGCCGATCAGCAGCAGCCAGGCACGCCGCAAGAGCTTATCACTCAGTGGTATTTTTTTATCAGTCATCAGCTCACCTCAGCACATAGAGCAGCGGAAAGATGATAATCCAGACCAGATCGATCATATGCCAGTAGCAGGCGGCCCCCTCCAGCCCCTCATGCTCGGCCGCGGTAAAGTGACCCCAGTAGGTACGCAGCGCCGCCCAGCCGATCGCACACATCCCCAACATCACATGCAGCAGATGATTAAAGGTCAGGTAGTAATAGACGCTGTAAAAAATATCGGTCCGCGCATCGAGTCCCGAGGCATGATTCCACTGATACTCCAAGGCTTTGACAGCGCAGTAACCCAGTCCACAGCCCAGGGTGGCCCCCAGCCAGCGCAGACAGCGGTTGACTTGGCCGGTTTTTATCGCCGCCATCGATCGCGCCACACAGTAACTGCTGCTGATCAACAGCAGGGTATTGACCACCCCTGCGGTCGTATTCAGCTGGGTCGGCCCCTCTGCGAACAACTCCGGGTTATGGCTGCGCGCCACCAGAAACGCCAGAAAGAACAGCGCAAATTCGGTGACTTCGGCCCAGATCAGGATCCAGACGGCGATATTTGCCGGAGCGCTGTGAACCGGCGTCTTCGCAGCGGCCGTCAACCCGAGCGACACCTCCTCTAGGCGCTCAAGCCGATTCACCTCAAAAGTGTCCTTTAATCAGCCGATCGATGGCCGCCAGGGTTTCGCTGTCATCGGTCAGCGGCTGTGCCAGGCAGACCTGACAGGCCTCGATCGCGGGTAAGCCGGAGCGGATCATCAGCGCGGTATAGATCAGCAAACGGGTCGAGGCGGCCTCCTCCAGATCATGATCCTTGAGCCGGCGCAGGTCATTACCCAGGGTGACCAGCTGTTGCACCCTCGCCTTGTCGAGTCCCGATTCCTGGCAGACGATCACCACCTCCAGCTCTGGAGAAGGGTAATCGAAACTCAGCGCCACGAAGCGCTGCCGGGTGCTGGGTTTGAGTCCCTTCATCAGGTTCTGGTAGCCGGGGTTGTAGGAGATCACCAGCATAAAATCGGGGTGCGCCTGAAGCAGCTCACCGGTCCGTTCGATCGGCAGGATGCGGCGGTGATCCGACAGCGGATGCAAGACCACGGTGGTATCCTTGCGCGCCTCTACCACCTCGTCGAGATAGCAGATGCCGCCCTCGCGTACCGCCCGAGTGAGCGGCCCGTCCTGCCAGTAGGTACCCTCGGCCCCGATCAGGTGGCGACCCACCAGATCGGCGGCGGTCAGGTCGTCGTGGCAGGCGATGGTATGCACCGGACGCCCCAGCTGTTCGGCCATATGCTCGACGAAACGGGTCTTACCACAGCCGGTCGGCCCCTTGAGCAGCACCGGCAAGCGGTTGGCTGCCGCCATCTTGAAGATCTCGATCTCCCGCCCCTGGGGCAGATAGGGGTTAAGAACAGGGTTGTGACTGGTCTTTAGCGTGTCCATTGGGCATTCCTCGGGTCAGACACCGGCTTAACCACGGGTGCCGGTCAGGTTGTGAGCAGGGTTAGGGCCGGGCATGAGCCTGCCCATAACGGTTGTTTAAATCAGTCGCGCGCTTAACCACGGGTGCCGGTCAGGTTGAGATAGAGCCGGGGCAGCAGCACCGGCAGGCGTGCCAGATCACTGATCACGGCAAAGCCCTGATCACCGAACAGGTAGGGCAGATAATCGTTGCCCTGGTCATCGATGGTGACGCAGAAGGGCTGCAGCCCGGCCTGCTTAGCTTCGATGACCGCCCGGCGGGTGTCTTCGATGCCATAGCGGCCCTCGTAACGGTCGATATCGTTGGGTTTGCCGTCGGACAGGATCAGCAAGAGCCGCTGTTGCGCCTTCTGCTGCTGCAGAATCAGGGTGGACTGCCGGATCGCCGCCCCCATGCGGGTATAAAAACCGGGTTTAACCGCCAGGATTCGACCCCGGGCCTCGTCACCATAGGGCTCGTTGAAGTTTTTCAGTAACTGGTAGCGCACCTGCTTGTTCTTAACCGATGAGAAACCGTAGATCGCGAACGGATCCCGGGTGCCCGACAAGGCCTCGGCAAACAGCAGCATGGAATCGCGAATTAGGTCGATCACCCGTTGATTGCCATTGATCCCGGCATCGGTTGACATCGACAGATCGGCCAGCAGCAGACAGGCCAGGTCGCGATGCGGCTGATTACGGTCCAGATAAAAGTTTTGCTGGCTCTGATGCTTAGCCGCCAGGGTCTTAAAATCCACCCAAGCATCCAGATCGATCTCATCGCCCTGGGGCTGGCGTTTTTGCAGCTGCAGCTCAGGACGCAGCTGACTGAAACGATTTTTCAGCGTGCGCGCCTGGGCGCGTAACGCCTCAGGCACCGGTGCGGGTAACGCGGCGTCGGCCAACATCGGTTGCAGCAAGCAGTACTCCGGGATCAGCGCCTGCTTGCGGTAATCCCATTCCGGCAGCCGTATGCCCTCGCCGACCGGCAGATCATCCGCCTGGGCCGAGGGCAGATCCATATCGAACTTGATTCCTGACGACCCTGCCCGGCGCTGCTGCGACAGGGTGATAATATCCAGATCTTCGGCGACGCCACTCAGGTCCTGGTCCAGGTCCTCCTCCTGGGGACGATCCAGCTCCACCTTCTCGGTCCAGCTGAACAGGCATTCCAATTTGAACACCAGCAGGCCGTCGGTCTCTTTGCTGTCATCGATACGCTCGGCCTGTTTGCGCCCGCCCTCCTGGGCTTCGCCGGCGTTACCTCCCTCGCCCTGATCGTCCGGATTATCCTCAGCGGCCACCCCCAGCAACTGCAGCGGGGCCGGATAGATCCACAGCGGCACCGGCAAGGGATCGCCCTTGGCGCACGGTAGTGAGGCGATGCTGCCGGGTTCGCGGATCGCCTGCTGAATCGCGGCCTCACGCACGCGTTCGGCACCTTTTAAACTGTCCACTGAGGGGCGCGTGGCGAGTGTCGCGCTCGCCAGGCGACGATAGCCGGCGGCCAAGCCCGGGCGCTGCTGCAACAGCGCTAGGGTGGCCTGCTGGTTCTCTACCAACCAGTGCCGGACCAGTGAGTGCCGCACCTGTGGCTGCCGCGCCGCCAACGCGGCCAGCCAGAAATACAGCGATTCGTTGAGTTCCACCGTATCAAAACAGGCCAGACTCAGCGGCAGCCGCAGACTGCGCTCGTCCTGCCAGCACACCGCAAAGCGCCGATGTGTCGCGGCCACTCGCTGCGCCAGCCTACGACGGGTCGAAAACGCCCGAGGATCCGCCCCTTCGACGCTCTTACCCGGCTCGCCACCCAGCGCTCGGAAGTAGGTCGCCAGCTGCGTCTGCAGACTCGCGAGCTCGACCCGGGCCTCGGCACAGTCACTACTGGCCTGACGGGTGATCAGTTTGTGCCAGATTTCGCCGACAAATTCTTCCATAGGAACGCCCTTACCGCTACTGCTGCGTCAATGATCAGGTTCCGCGTGATCCTGCATATCATCATGCGACATGGCAGGCATCATCGGCGCATCAGCCAGGACCGGTGCCTCGACGGCTATTTCACCCGTCTGCTCAAACGTCAGATAAAGCATTACCGACTCACCCTCGAGCGGATGGTCTTTGAGCTGCATCAGCATCAGGTGGTAGCCCCCACTACGCAGCAAAATCTGGCCACCGGCCGGCAGTGCAATCCCACCCTCGACGCGTTGCATCTGCATCATGCCATCGTGCATCGTGCTCAGATGCACCTCCGACACCTCGGCCATCGGTGTGCGAACCGAGAGCAGCCGATCCGCCTGATCGCCACGATTATGGATTTTCATGTAGGCGCTATTAACGCGTGACACCGCTGGGAGTGATCGCACCCAGGCCCCTTCAATGTCAATCACGGGAGCGGCAAGCGCTGCCCCCCCAAAAACCGCACTGACCAGCGCTACCTGTAACAGACCCCTGACTAACATTCGATAGCTCATCATTGTTCTCATCCTGTTCAGTTATTCAGTTATTAACGAGGCGATATCGGTGCGCATCTGTGAGATCGGCGTGCCGTTAAAATAGGTCGCCCGGGTCCTGCCCTTTTTATCCAGCAGGTAGATCGTGGCGCTATGGGTGTAGAGATAGGCTTTATCCTCAGCGCCCGGTTCTAAGGGTTTTTTGGGGACCTTGAATTTCTTGTACTTGGTACTCAGCTCCCGATCGCCGACCCGGCTATAACGTGCCTGAAACAGCGCCACGATCGCATCGATGCGCTCAATCTCGTCAGAAATACCGATATAGTGCTCGTCAAAATGGGCCAGATAGGCCTTCAGGTGTTTGGCAGTGTCGTTCTTCGGATCGATGCTGACAAACAGCACCTGCACCGCATCGGGATTGCCCTGGGTCAGCTTAGAGAGATGCCCCAGGGTTGCCGGGCAGATATCTGAACAGTTGGTGTAACCAAAAAACAGCAACAGCGGTTTTCCTCTGAACTCCTTCAGGCTCAGCTCACGCCCCAGGGTACTCTGGGCGCTGAAGTCACCGCCGATACCGCGCAACACCGGTAAAGACTCTGCCGCCGCGGCCTGCAGGGTGGCCAACAGGGTAAACAACAGGGCCATCAGACCCGCTCCGAGCAATTGTCTTACTCTCATTTGAGTTCTCCTTCGGTCAGCATATAGATCTCCCTCTACTCAGCATTTAATGCGTGCGCCCATTCCCTGGATCGGTGCCAGATAGCGCTCTCTGATCTGCTCGATGCGCAGGCTGCCATCGGCGGCGGTGCGGACTCGCCAGCGCAGATCCAGGCTGGCAATTTCGGTCAGCCCCCCGCTAAGCAGGCGCCAATCGACCACCATCGACAGCTGATGCAGACCGGGGGCCAGCTGTTTCACGCTGAAGTATTCGATCCGGTGTTGACTGCTATCTACGTCCTCAAAGCGAGCATCCAGTAACTGACCCAGTTCAATCAGCGTGCTGGCGTTGCCCTCCAGCAACTGCAGGTCAAGGGGAGTACTGGCCAGTAACGGCGCGTAAGCCTGGCTGTCGGTTGCCTTGCTATCCAGCAGCGTCAGCCAGCGCTCTGCCAGCGCCCGCAGGCGGCCATCGGCCTGATCAACCGCTGCGGCCTGTACTTGAGCGCAGAGCAGCAGCCCGATAACGATAACCGTTAACTGTCGAATGCCGGACAGGTTCATGACGTTTCCTCATGCAGGCTGAATAAATATTGACTAGGGGACCTGTGATTAAGCCCCCTGGGGGTCTCTGCCGACTAAAGAGCAGCCAGAGGTACAGGGGGGCTTAATCACAGCTTCCTTAGAAAGAGTGAACCAGGAGCCTTGCGGCCCCTGGGTGAGCAAGGGTTGAGGTAGGGATCAGCTGTAGACGACCGCCGCCGGTACCGCTTTGGTAGCGGCCGCAACGTCCTCTTTACTCCCCACGAAGAAGCTGGCCAGATAGGCGAGCAGACCGACCATAAAGGTCACACCAAAGGCCAACCGTACCCAGTAGAATGGGATCAGTTTCGCCTGGGTCAGCATAAAGCTCAGTGCTTCGTTATCATCGGGCAGCCGTTGCAGCGCCACCTGATAGCCACCGGCAACGGTCAGCGCCAGGGTGATGCCCAGCATGCTGATACACATCGCCCAGAAGGCGAAGCGTTCGACGCGCTGTGCCGAGGCCGGATTACCCTGCGGACGACCGCGCATGATTGGCATCGCATAGGAGATGATGGTCATCACGATCATCGCGTAGGCACCAAAGAAAGACAGGTGACCGTGGGCGGCGGTCAGTTGCGAGCCGTGGGTGTAGTAGTTGACCGGCGCCAGAGTATGTAGAAAGCCCCAGACCCCCGCACCCAGAAAGGCCATCACGGAGCAGCCCAGTGCCCAGGTAACGGCAATCTTATTGCCATGCTCGATCCGCCGTCCCTGCACCATGCGAAACGCAAAGACCACCATCATAAAGAAGGGGATAGGTTCGAGGGCCGAAAATACCGAACCCAGCCACAACCAGTACTCGGGCTGACCGATCCAGAAGAAGTGATGCCCCATACCGATCAGACCGGAGATCAGCGCCATCGCGATAATCACGTACAACCATTTCTCGATCACCTCGCGATCGACACCGGTCACCTTGATCAGCGTAAAGGCCAGGATCGCTCCCAGGATCAGTTCCCAGACACCCTCGACCCACATATGTACCACAAACCACCAGAAGTACTTATCCAGCACCAGGTTGACGGGGTTGTAGAAGGCGAATAGCCAGAACACTGCCAGGCCGATCAGGCCGGTGATCAACACCATGTTGATGACCGTCTTGCGACCCCTGAGAGTAGTCATGGTGATATTGAAGATAAAGCCCACCACCACCACCGCTATACCGATCTTGGTGATGGTCGGCTGCTCCAGAAACTCCCGCCCCATGGTCGGCAGCAGGTGGTTATAGGTGAGTTCGGCCAGCTTGGCGTAAGGCACCAGCAGATAACCGAGGATGGTGGCAACCCCGGCACCGGCAAACACCCAGAACAGGATCTTTGCCAACAGCGGGCTGTACAGCTCGGTGTCGCTCTCTTCGGGTACCAGATAGTAAGAGGCCCCCATAAAGCCGAACAGTATCCAGACGATCAATAGGTTGGTATGCACCATCCGCGCGACGTTAAAAGGGATATAGGGGAACAGGAAGTCCCCGACGATATACTGCAGCCCCATGATCAGGCCAAACAGGATCTGTCCCACGAACAGTACCAGGGCGAAGATAAAATACGGCATCGCCACCGCTTGTGATTGAAATTTCATAGGTATCCCCTTATCCCTGAATATTCGGTGGCCAGCCGTTGTCATCGACTCTACTGGTCCAGATCAGGAAATCCGCCAGTGCATCGACATCCTCCGTACTGAGGTTGAACTGCGGCATCTTCCTGCGACCTTCGATCGCCATCGGTTGCATCGCCATCCAGGACTGCAGAAACTGCTTGAAGGTCGCCTCGCTACCCTGACCGTAACGGTCATAGACATTGCCCAGCTCAGGGGCAAAGTAAGCACCCTCGCCCATCAGGGTATGACAGCCGATGCAGTTGTTGTTTTCCCACAGATGCTTACCTTGAGCGACGGATTCGGTGATGTTCTCCCGATGATCACGTTCCGGCAGCCGTTCCATGGTATCTAGGGTCAGGCCAATCAACAGCAGCAGGAAGAAAAACCCTCCTCCGTAATAGATGTTGCGAGCCGTACTCTTGTTAAAGCTATCCGCCATGACGATCTCCTCCTGCGGTCATCACCGCAACCGACCCTGGGGGCCGAAAATTTAACTTCTGCATACTAGGCTCCTTGGCCTGGATAAAGACTGGATAAAACTTCTCTTACCTACCTAACTATTACAAAGTTCATGCCAATATTTAACTACTTGTTTTATAAGGCTTTCATCTAAGCGCTGTCATATTAACAACCTTCAGAGCGCTATCAATATGACAACATTGATGTCTATATAACAACATTCGCCTGCTTCGCACTGTGGGAGCCTGCCTGCAGGCGATCTTTTGAGGTAATTCAGGCTAGCGCTAGCTGCTGTCACAGCAACTAACTAGGACATAGCCATAAAAAACCCCGGCGTTAACCGGGGCCAGCCTTCAGAGGGTGCCTGACAGCTCAGGCAGGGATAGGACCGGGTGCGGCAACCTGGTTCATCAAGTCTTCGTTCCACTTGCCTTCGACCTGGAAGTGGGCAGCGGCACCGAGCAGAATCGCCTCGATCAGGTTATGGTTGACGTAGGCGTAGAGACCAGGCTGGCGGAAGGTATAGAGCGCCGCCACTGCCGAACCACCGGCAACAAACCAGGTCTCCATATTGGTGACGGGTTTGTCATTGAAGGAACCGCCGTTCCATACCAGATCGCCATGGCCGCCAATCAGGTGCGGACGGGTATCGCGGTTGGCCTGTGCATGAATGATCAGCACCGATTCGCCGACGCTGGCGGTCAACGCCTGGTCACCGGTCAAGGCACCTACTGCACCGTTAAAGACCAGATGCGAAGGCGTGAGGGTCTTCATCACCTCAAGCGTGTCCGCCATAGCGTGCATCGCCGAGCTGTACTTCTTGAACTTACCCTGGGAATCCTTAGGCACGTAGAAGTCCTGCTCGCCCACGTAGTAGGCACGGTCGTAACGCACCGGTTGACCCAGTTCATCCTTAAGACCATCGCGCGGCAGCACCATGATCGCGCCGTTCATGCCACTGACGACATGATAGGGGATCATCTGCCCACCGGGCGCACAGTGGTAGACGAAAGTCCCCGACTTGATGGCCTTAAAGCGCAGCACGACCTGCTCACCGGGCTTAACCTGGGTCAACCCGCCGCCGCCCAGCGCACCCGTGGAGGCATGAAAATCGATATTATGCAGCAGCTGGTTAGTGGCCGGATTCACCAACGTCAATTCGATATAGTCATCCTGATGGCAGACGATCATCGGCCCGGGCACGCTGCCGTTGAAGGTCATCGCCCAGACCTCGGTTCCCGCAGAATCGATGACTATTTTTTTCTCCTCGATCACCATCCTCACCTCGACGACTTTGGGGCCACCCTTGGCCACCTGATCGTGCTGGGGCAGGAATGGCGGCTGTACCAGCGTCTGCTGGACCCGGCTCAGGCTGCTGATATCTTCCGGCTTGGATGCCGCGCTCACGGGCTGGGTGCCCGCCTGGGCCGACTGGCCGATCAGTGTCGCTGCCGCAGCGACGCCCATAGACGCGACTGTCGCGCCGATAAATCCACGACGGCTGACGCCGCTCTCTTCCTGAACCGCTGGTACGTTAATTTCCATTTTTTGATTCCTCGTAGTATTGAAAGCCAAAGCATTTTGCTGTCGATGGGGGGGAGTCTATGCTTGGACTGAGACGGGGAAATTGATGCGCATCAATTCCGGTGATGTTAAGCAACAATTTGATAACAAATGATATATATATCAAAATAACGAGGGAAAAAACAAAGCGTTCAGGTAGTAATAATGACAACCCGGCGTATGCTGTCGATCTGACAACCTGGATATCCTTATGACAACCGCTACCGTCTTCGACACCCTGACCTCCATCGTCTCCGACTTGTCGCGTGACCTGCCCGGCGAACAGCGCTACCGCAACCTGCTCGACGCCTTGCTTAAGCTGTTTCCCTGCGATGCGGCAGCACTGCTCAAACTCGAAGGCACCCAGCTGCGGCCGCTGGCCTTCGAGGGCCTGAGCGCGGACACCCTGGGCCGGCGCTTCGAGGTGGCCGAACACCCGCGGCTGGCCAAGCTGCTGCATGCCCGAGATCCCATCCGCTTCGAGGCCGACTCACCGCTGCCGGACCCTTACGATGGCCTGATTGCCGACCAGGATCTGCAGCTGCATGTCCACGACTGCATGGGCGCGTCGCTCTATATCGACGATAAACCCTGGGGCGTCCTGACCCTGGACGCCATGGACCCTGGCAGCTTCGATTCGATCGACCCTATAGAGCTGCGCACCTTTATCAGGCTGACCGAAGCCACGGTTAAGGCCGCCGACCGGATGGCTGAGCTGACCGCCACGGCCGCACGCCAGCAGCTAGTCACGCGCACGCTGATGGACGAAAAGGACAGGAAATCCGAGATGATCGGCAGCAGCACGATCATGACCCGGCTGAAACAGGAGATCGCTATCGTTGCCCAGTCGCACCTCTCGGTACTGATTCAGGGTGAGACCGGTGTCGGCAAGGAGCTGGTGGCACGGCAGATCCACCAGCAGTCGAGACGCAGTCAGGGCCCGCTGGTGCAGATCAACTGCGCCGCGCTGCCGGAAAACCTGGCCGAGAGCGAACTGTTCGGGCATATCAAGGGGGCTTTTTCGGGTGCGGGTACCGATCGGGCGGGTAAATTTGAGATCGCCGACGGCGGCACCCTATTTCTGGATGAGATCGGCGAGCTGCCGCTGAGCATCCAGGCCAAGCTGCTGCGCGCCCTGCAGAGCGGAGAGATCCAGCGCGTCGGACGCGACCAGCCCCTGCGGGTGGATGTGCGCATCGTCGCCGCCACCAACCGCAACCTGCAACAGGAGGTGACTGCCGGACGCTTTCGGGCCGATCTCTACCACCGCCTGAGCGTCTATCCGCTGCTCGTCCCGCCCCTGCGTGAGCGTCAGCAGGACATCCTGCTGCTGGCCGCCTTCCTGCTCGAATCCAACCAGCGCCGCCTGGGTGCGCAGGGGCTGCGCCTGACCCAGGATGCCAAGCAGCTCTTGCTGCGTTACCCCTGGCCCGGCAATGTTCGGGAACTGGGCCACCTGCTCAGCAGGGCGGCGCTCAAAGCGATCACCAGCCAGGGCCGCGACAGCCGCACGATTATTATCGCCACAAACCATCTCGGGCTGGACCCCAGTGACCGGGGCGAGATCGCGCCCAACAGCTCCCGCGCAACGCCAGCGCCAACGCCCGCTGTTGATGTCAGCAACCTCAGTCTGAAGCAGGCCACCGAGTGCTTTCAGCGTCAGCTGATCGAAGAAACATTGTCGCACCACGGCGGTAATCAGGCCGCCGCAGCACGGCAGCTGGGGATCCATAGGAGCAACTTCTACCGCCTGTTGCAGCGTTACCAGATCAGCAGCAAGCCTGAGGGTGTTTCTGTTGTGGGTTAGCCGTCAAGTGCTCCTGCATGGACGGCACTTACTACGTCCCTGTAAGTCGGGCTTCAGCCCGACAGGGTAAATAAGGCATCAGAACCCTATATTCAGCGCCAGGCTCAGGTGGGTATCCTCACTGTCGTCATTGGCCACAATCCGCACCAGGCGGCCATTGAGTGAAACCTGCTCTGAAATCTCTCCGTTTACGCCCAGAGTGATTCGACCATAGCTGGCATCTTCGCTGATCGACTGCAGGGTAAAGCGATTATCGGGCGCATTGGCCAATGCGGCCGAGACCGGGTCGGGATCGCCGCTCAAACGCTGTTCCCAGGCAACGGCAGCGAACGGCTGCCAGCGCCCCTGGTTAGACTGCAGCTGCCAGCCCAGGCTACCCATTAGCTGCCTATCCGTCTGTCGACCAAATTTCATCGCCGTGGCGCTGCCTGTCGCGGTGTCTTCGGTAAAACCAGACAGGCTTTGAAGCTGATAACCCAGCCGTGCAGTCGGCCCCTGGCTCAGACTCCCCTCGGTAATAAGGTAGTTAACCCCTAGTTGCATGCCAAGCTGCATACCCTCGGTGCGGCCCTCAACGGCACGCGTCGCCTGCCCCAGCTCGACCTTACGATGGGTCTCATAGTCGGCGTCGGTGACGACCAGACTCGTTTGCCACTGCCACTCGGACCGTTGCCAGGCGCCGAACAGACTCATGGATCTGGACTGAGTATCCACCGAGCCGCCGGCCAGGTCTGCGGTGCCTTTACTAAAATTAAAACCGAAGCCCACACTGTGGTCCGCAGCGCGCTGGGTGACCCCGACCCCAACCGCTGCCCGACTACCCTCGAGCTCGGCGCTACCCTGCCCCCCCTCACCGCTGACCCACAGATCGGTACTGTCTTGGGCCTGCCGGATGGATTGCGCTATACGCCCATCAATCGCATCGATCAGTGCCCGCTGCTGGTAGCGTGCGGCACGACCGACCCCCTGCGCAAAGGCAGGTGCGGCCAGAATGCTCTGCACGTAATCACTGGTGATCTGGTGGCCACCGCTGGTCGGATGTACGCCGTCCGCATAGAGGAAGCTCTGCTCTGTCCCTGCGGTATAACCGTCAGCCCCCTCGACACAGAGCAGCGAGGCAGTGCTTCCGCAGGCAGGCGTGCTGACATCGGTAAAACCATAGATTCCCGGCTGCGCCTGAACTTCGTTAAGCAGCGCGAAGGTATCGACTGGGATCACCTCGACCCCAGCCGCCTGCAGCGTTTTTAGCAAGGCGTCGTTGTAACCCGCCGACAGCGCTGTCAGGCCCGCTGCGGCTGTGGCACCCTGAGACACACCGAAGGGGGTAGCACCTATATCCGGAACGACAGGCACCAGGACATAGCGCGCGCCAGCGGCCCGCAAGGCACTTATCGCCGCTACCTGCTCGCTCGCTGTGGTCGTGATGTACGTCGTCACATCGGCCGGAGGCACATTGCCACCCGCGATCCAGAAGATATCGTTGGCACCGCCCCACAGCGAATAGAGCGCATCAGGATCGGCCACGCCACCGTTGGCGGTCAGGTAGTCCTGCACCTGGGTCGCGATCGGCGTGGCTCCATCGGCAGGCGCGTCGCCGATGCCGGGCAGATCACTGATGCGCGCCCCACCCTCGGCGTAGTTGGTACCGCCCTGATTGCCGGGGCTCAGGGACACGCCATAGCGGTCGGCCAGCAGATCCGACCAGACCGGCCCCGGATTGGTGGTGAACTTCCCTGCGCCAGTATAGCTGGGGTCATTCTGAAGGAGTATGGGTAAAAAAGAACCTGAGTCGGTGAGGCTATCTCCAAAAAAAATGGTATTACTGAAATCCGCAGCCTGAACCTGCGGAACCAGGAGTGCAGTTATCAGGACACTGAGTATCTTCTTGTGAGTCATATGAGCATTCCATTGTTGTTATTGTTTTCGGATAGAGGCTAATAACCCCTTTGCTACGACAACTACAACAAATCACGGCTGCTGGCAAATATTTTTTGCCAAGCTATCTCAACAGCAGGAATTTATGAGTTCATTGCTAACCGAAAATAAATCTGTCCCCTTTAATCCGTAGCGTGTGCGGAGGCACGAACCGCATCAGACAGGGTAGCAATGCCTGATGCCGTAAGAGAACAGAACATAAATCTGTCCCCTATAATCGCTCTGTTAAATAACACCGGCATCCTGGAACAGCAAACCGGTGGTGTTTTCCCGTAGGGTTACCTGATAAATATTCCTGAACTACCCATCCCCGTACCAGAAGTACGGGGTATCTAACGGAGATACCGATGAAAACAGAGCCCACAGTACTGGATCTGCTGGTGGTCGGCGGCGGCATCAACGGTGCCGGAATCGCACTCGACGCCTCGGGTCGAGGGCTCAGGGTGATACTCTGCGAAATGAATGATCTGGCTTCCGGCACCTCATCCAACAGCAGCAAACTGATCCACGGTGGACTGCGCTATCTTGAGCATTATGAATTTAGGCTGGTACGTGAAGGCCTGAAAGAACGTGAGGTATTGCTTAAAAAAGCCCCTCATATCATCCGTCCGCTACGGTTCCGACTGCCGCACCAAAAACATTTGCGGCCATCCTGGATGATTCGCATCGGCCT
This sequence comes from Motiliproteus sp., assembly GCA_047633175.1. GTDB lineage: Bacteria > Pseudomonadota > Gammaproteobacteria > Pseudomonadales > Balneatricaceae > Motiliproteus. Next base: position 18,249 of record JBLIEQ010000003.1, read on the forward strand.
ATTCCTCTACGATCATCTCAGCAAGAGGATGACGCTGGCGGGCTCCCACGGCATTAAATTCGCGATCGACAGCCCGTTGAATGCCGCAATCACGCGCGGTTTCGAGTACTCGGACGGCTGGGTAGATGACGCCCGACTCGTGGTTCTCAACGCGATGGCAGCCCGTGAGCAAGGTGCCGATATACGCACCCGGACACGCTGTATCAAGGCGGTACGTGTCGGCCCACTGTGGGAGATCACCCTCGAAAACCAGATAACTAGGGAGACCGAGGTGATCAAGACGCGCGCCCTGATCAATGCCGCAGGACCCTGGGTATCGAGCCTCTTCGATACATTGATGACAGCCAAACCACCCAAGCCTATACGGCTGATCAAGGGCAGCCACATAGTCGTGCCTCGACTGCACGACCAACCCGAGGCTTATATCCTCCAGAATAAAGATAACCGGATCATCTTCGTCATCCCCTTCGAAGACGACTTTTCGCTGATCGGAACCACCGACATCGAATACCAGGGAAACCCAGCGGATGCAGCGATTTCGAAGGCCGAGACTGACTACCTGATAGAGATTTCCAACAGCTATTTTAAAAAGCAGATCTCGAGCGCCGATGTGGTGATGAGCTATGCAGGTGTTCGGCCGCTGCTCGATGATGAATCGAGTTCGGCCCAGGCGGTGAGCCGCGATTATAGCTTCGACCTGGACCACGCTGCAGGACAGGCCCCGTTGTTGTCTGTTTTTGGTGGCAAGATCACCACCTACCGCAAACTGTCCGAGGCGGCGGTCAACGCTATCTGCGAGTACTTCCCCCAGGCAGGCCATGCGTGGACCGCAAAATCACTGCTTCCAGGGGGCGATTTTCAGTGCAAGGAAAGCTTTCAAACCAGCCTTCTACGCAAGCATCCCTGGCTTCCCAGCCAGGTCGCCAAGCGTTATGTGCGCACGTACGGTACCCTGAGTCATCACATCCTGGACGGCGCCTCCTCCGTGGCTGAGCTGGGGAAACACTTCGGCGCAGGCCTTTATCAACGTGAGGTGGACTATCTGCTTACCTACGAATGGGCCTGCAGCGTCGAGGATATTATCTGGCGCCGCACCAAGCTTGGCTTACATCTATCCGCGACAGACCAGCAAAGCCTGGGGGAGAGCCTGCTCGAGGCAGACAGACGCCTGGACGCGATTAAATGTTGAAAATAAATCTGTCCCCTTTAATGAGAACGAACGGAGCCGGTTAATACACAGTCGATGGGGCCGACTAACCTTCTGATATAGATATCGATATACTACGTTTTTTGTATCTCAGTTGTATTTTGAAATACTCTAGCTGTAGTCTTATTGAGACCGTTGTATGTCATTAGCTCTTCTGCACACTACCGCCACTGGTAAATTAACCAGGCTGGTTTTACCCCTATCGGCCCCTGTACCGGTGACCCCTGAGGCAAACTACAGCCTGATTGATCAAGCGACCGGAACCCCCCCCACAGACTTAAGACTTTTTAAAGACGGTGATGACCTGATTATCACGAAGTCTGGTGAACAGCTTACAAAAATAGAAAATTTCTTCGCACAAAATACCGATGCAACCTTCGCCACCGATGGCAGCACAGTGGCGGCTCAGGCCCCATCAGGCAGCCTGGTATACTCAACGGCAGAGGTGACAATAGATACAACGCAAGCCCAGGGCTCCCTAGTATGGGAGTCACAGGCGGCCGCTGCCTCATCGCCTCTGTCCAGCACAGGATCCATGCTTGTCTTCGGCGGTCTGGTGATGGGTGGCTCAATCCTTGTCAACCGGGATTCACAGAGTGAAGCTCCGAGCAGCATCGGCTTTGTTGCCGATGGTTATATTCAGGATGCCCAACTCTACGCCGATACCAATGGCAACGGGATTGCCGAAGAGAGTGAATTGCTTGTCGGCGTAGTAACCAATGAAAAGGGTGAGTTTACCCTCCCGGCTATCTATGGAAACACCGCGTTACTTGCGGTAGGCGGTACCAATACCGACACCGGAATCACCAATACAGTGGTATTAAGTACCCCTGCCGGTTCATTGGTCGTCAACCCGCTGACCACTATCGTTAACGAATATTTAAAAACCAACAGCGGTACAACCCTAGAACAGGCTGAGAAGGCCGTTCAAACCGCCCTTGGAATAAGAGACCTGCCTGTGGGCCAAACCCTCACAACCTATGACCCCATCGCCAGTAATGATGTCGCCACGCAAAAAATTGCCGCGCAAATCGTGGAGATCGCCGCGCAAGCGCAGGCAACCAGTGACGACGCTGCGGGTACGGCGGGTACGCAGGTTTTCACAAACTTAGCCGGCTTAGTGAAAGAAACGACTACCGGCTCGGAGCCGCTAAAACTCTCCGATACAACCGTGATTAAGAGTGCCATTAAAGATATACAGGGTATTGATGAAGAAGCCAGCGCTGCGATAGCCGCACAGAATCAGAAAATCGATGAGGCGAGTGACATCGCTGCGATCTCTGCGCAACAAAAAGCTCCGATTGTTTCCCTGACGACTGATACCGGTGTCTCACAGACCGACCTCGTCACTAATCTGGGCACCTTAAAGATCACCGGAAAGCAGCTTGATGCCACCACAGAATACAGCCTTAATGGAGATGATAACTGGACGAAAGAATTTAAAGCAAGCGAAGGTAGCAATACCGTTTACGTGCGCCAAGTCGGGCCCGAAGAGGGTCAAATAAGTAGCGTTACGTCGCTGACCTTTACCTATGACAGCACAGCTCCTGATGCATCTTTCACGATCAATGATCAAGGCGAGGTATTGATACAGAGCACTGAAGTCGGAACCGCCTATTTAGTAAAAGTCACTAAGGATTCAGCCGCCCCCGCAAGTGTTGCCGATATCACCAGCCTGGGCGAAGATCAATACAGCAGTGTGGTGATCGAAACCGTCGATACTGACACGCTAATGGCAGCGTTAAGCAACGGTGATTATAAGCTGTACTCGGCAGACAGCGCGGGAAATCTATCGGGCTCAGCGCAGGATACGGTATCCATAAGCAATACCACCAGCGTCGTGTTCAATCTGGCGGCGGGGACATCGACGACTGATGCAGGAGGCGAGCGTATATTTGATCCCTTTATCTCCTATGATATCTCAATTGTCGTAAAGTCAAACACAGCTAAATTGGCATCCTTTGACCAGGGTCATAGGTGGGCCGGCGCAGAGAATCTCGGAGCCGACGATACGATCACCTTGGTAAGTTTCGAGGGCACCCCGTTGCAACAGAACCACCAAAAGTCCGTAAATAAAGTTGTGCTCACTACGAGCAAGGCAAGCTGGGCACATTATGAAGTCATAGCTTCCCTTAATATTACCCAGACTCTCTTGGCAGCAAACCTGACTACAGGAGGCATGTTCCAACGGAAACACAGTATAAATAAAGTTTCAGTTGATCTCTGGACAGGCGCCGACGGCCTCCCATCGTTTACTAATATGTCTGGGGTCACGTACGCCACGTACGTTTCATAATACCGACAGCGGTGAGAACGATGCGCGTTTGAATACTGAGGCTGCACCGTTCAGGTTAAATCAGGGTACCCGGCCACAGCCGCCGGGCCCTGTTGGAGCGCCACCTGCTGCAACTCTGCCGGCGCAATCAACACCTGCGCCTGCTTGTTTGAAGCACTCATCTCTGGAGGGCGCAGCGCAGCCTCGCGGCATGCCCTTTCGCTACTGAATCCTGCGCTGCAGTCATTAATTAAATCCAAGCTGCCATCAAAAACCTTTATCACCTTTTACATCCAGCAAATAGTAGGTAATACCCAGGGCCAGGACGACGAAGCCCACCGCAAATACATGCATGGGGATCACTTCATCGAAGTCGATAATAATTATTTTCCTGGCCATAGCCATCAGCGCGGTCGCGACGACCAACCTCAGGGGGACGACATCAGTTCTCAGATATAAAACAATATTTTGAAATATTTCAATAGCGATCAGCACAGCCAGAAACGCTGCAAATGTTTTAAATATATCGGACAAACTCAGCAGCAGAAAAGGCGGTTCTAAGAGCTGTTTGTAGATCACATACACGACATCGGCCACCCCCCAAAATATAACGGCCACCATCAATACCGCCAAGATTCTTAAGGAAACTTTTATCGTCCGATGAAGAAAGCCGATTAAGGCATCGTCATGCTCCGTAGGCAGTTCATCATGTTTATTCATCAACAGCTCCCTCCCTAAACATATTCTTGAAAACCCTGTAGGTCGGACTTTAGTCCGACAATGGCAGCCCCCTGCTAACATTATAGGAATAAATATAGGCCCACAGGGCCGACCCACATCAGTGGCTGAACTTGGTCAGCAAGCTGTACTGGGCATTCACCGGTTCTTCACCCTCGATACGCTGGGTACGGCTGTAGGAACCATCAGTATTCAGGCCCCAGGCCTGGGTATTATCGTGCAGATACAGCTCAAGATCCCTCAACACCCGCTGCGCCATCTTGGGCATCAGCAGCGGGAAGCAGGTCTCGACCCGGTTAAGCATATTGCGCTCCATAAAGTCGGCACTGGAGCAGTAAACCTGATGATCCCCGTTATTACAGAACCAGTAGATACGACTGTGTTCCAGAAAACGTCCGATGATGGAACGTACTCGAATCCGCTCCGATATCCCTTCGATCCCGGGGCGCAGGCAGCACATGCCACGCACGATCAGGTCGATCTCAACCCCGGCTTGCGAGGCCTTATAGAGTGCCTTAATAAGTCGCGGCTCGGTCAGACCGTTGAATTTGAGGATAATACGCGCAGGTTTGCCCTCTTTGGCATGACGGGCTTCGGCGTTGATCTTCTCCAGCATCGACTTATGCAGCGTAAAGGGCGCATTCAACAACCGTTTCAGGCGCAGGATCTTCCCCATCCCGGTCAGCTGCTGAAACATCTTCTGCACATCCGCCCCCACGTCGGGGTCGCAGGTCAGCAGGCTGTAATCGGTATAGAGGCGGGCATTGCCTGAATGGTAGTTACCAGTCCCCAAATGGGCGTAGTTAACGAACTTACTCCCTTCGCGACGCACGATCAGCGCCATCTTGGCGTGGGTCTTATAGCCCACCACCCCATAGACCACCAGGGCGCCCGCCTCTTGCAAGCGGCTGGCCAGCGCCAGGTTATTGGCCTCATCGAAGCGCGCCCGCAGCTCGATTACCGCGGTCACCTCTTTATTGTTGCGCGCGGCATCCACCAGCGCGGTCACGATCTCGGAATCGGCGCCGCTGCGGTACAGGGTCTGGCGGATCGACAGTACCTGCGGGTCGCTGGCGGCCTGGCGCAGCAGATCCAGCACGGGAGTAAAGGATTCAAACGGATGATGCAGCAGCAGATCACCCTGTTTAAGGGTATCAAACAGGGTGCCCTTGCCGCGTAAGCGCTTGGGTAGCCCGGGGCTGAAGGGGGAGTATTTAAGTTCGGGGCGGTCAAGCAGGCCGGTCACGCTCATCATTCGGGTCAGGTTTACCGGCCCTGAGACCAGATAGAGTTCATCGTCGGTGAGGTTGTAGCGATTCAACAGAAAGCGCACCAGTTCATCGGGGCAGGCCTGCGAGATCTCCAGCCGCACCGCATCGCCGTAATGACGGCTGTGGAGTTCGCCTCTGAGCGTGAGCGCAAGGTCTTCGACCTCATTCTGATCAAAATCCAGATCGGCGTTGCGGGTCAGACGGAACTGGTACGAACCCAGGACCGTCATCCCTGGAAACAGTTCGTCGGCATGTTCATGAATAATCGACGACAGAAACACCAGATTATTTGAGCCGTCAGGACACAGATCCTGGGGTAGTTTGATCACTCGGGGCAAAGAGCGTGGCGCGGGGATAATTGCCATACCGCTGTCACGCCCGAAGGCATCCTTACCATCGAGCTGTACGATAAAGTTCAGGCTCTTGTTGACCAGGCGCGGAAACGGGTGCGAGGGATCCAGCCCCAGCGGGCTGATAACCGGCTGGATAAACTCATCAAAGTACCCCCTTATCCACTCCTTCTGTGCTGCCGTCCATTCATTGCGCCTCAGGAAAAAGATCTGGTTGTCGTTGAGCGCAGGGAGCAGCACCTCATTAAGAATCTTGTACTGGCGCTCGACCAGCTCATGACAGCGGGCGCAGACCTCTTTGAGCACCGCCCTGGGATGCATGCTGTCGGCACCGGACTGCTCGCGACCAAATTTAAGTTGGTGACGCAGTTCGGCGACCCTGATCTCGAAGAACTCATCCAGATTACTGGAGAAGATCAGCAGAAACATCAGCCGCTCCAGCAGCGGGTGACTCTGGTCCAGCGATTGATCCAGCACCCGGCGGTTAAACTCGAGATGACTCAGATGGCGATTGATATAGTAACTGCTGTCATTGACCTCCGGCGTATCTGCCGCAGGCGCGACTATCGATGGCAGCAGTTCCAGCTCGGTGCTGGGGGCAATCCCTGGTTCGGGCGCCTTTTCCGCTGTTGCAGAGGGAGAGGTCTGTGCTGCCGGCTCGGGCGCCTTTTCTTTACGAGAAGCCGGAGCGACCTCCCCTCCAGGAACGCCCTGAGTATCGATCGTCGCATCGACGTCTGCTGCGGCCTTGTTCAAACTGTTTTCTATCACTACGTACCCTCTACTCATTTAATGCCTGTACCTGTATCGAAAGCTGCGTGTAGCATACTACGCATAGATGACAACTTGAGGTTATGGCCCACAAAAGGCTCTATCCAGTTAGTTATAGTCAAACTTTGCAAAAGATCGCCTGCAGGCAGGCTCCCAGGGTGCTACATGCTGATTTTCGTGGGTAATGGGTAGGACCCTAGGCTGGACAAGCTGGCCTCTAGGCACCGGCAGTTGGCTTGCGCTCTCCGGCATCGGTCTGTGCCTGTCGCAGCATGGCGATCCCCTTCTTTCGCTGCGAGTGCACCAGATCGATCTTTAACTGCAATGCCTCACGGCGATCGACATCGTGCTCGAGTTCAAGCTCTGCTTGGAACTTTTTCTGTTTCAGACGCAGTTTCTCCAGCACCTTCGTCAGCGATGCCTGCATCTCCAGGTTATCGCGCAGATCGACATCGAAGAGGGCACGAATACGTTCAAGTAATTTTTTAGTCTTCACCGCTTACACCTCACTTCGTGTCCGTGACTGTTCAGCCGCGCCCAGAATCTCGTTGAGCTCGGCATCATCCAATGACAGAGCCTGCTCTACAGAGTGTCGCCTGCCTTCCGTCTGAGTAAACAACGTCGCTGCCATCGCCAGCAAACTAGCGTAGATATTATTAACATAGGTGGAGTCATTAAGTAACGAACTGCCCATTTGCGGACTGATATGGCCCTCTCGTATCAACTGGTAATAACGCAGGCTCTGCTTTTGATTCCACTCCAGCATCGATAATTTGATCTCATCGAGTCCCAGTAACAGGTTCTCATCAGGGTTGTCGACACGCACCTGCTCCAGTTGCCGCAGCAGCAGCGCGATACGAATCCTGAGCTGATTATATTCACCCCGGATATGCTGATTATCCGATACCAGGTAACGCAGCATATTCTTTTGCAGGTGTTTGCAGGCCTTCACGGCCTCGACGATATGGGTATTGGCTTCTCGCATCCAGCGCAACCTGTCTGGCTGCTGCTCTTTCCAGGTAAGAGCCGCCTCACTGATAAAGGCGATAATGGCACTAAACAACCCTTTAACATGGCGCTGATACAGATCGTCAATATCAACCCGCTCTATCTTATACTGGCTATTGAGCTGCTTCTCAAGATCAGGGTCGAGATCAACAGCCGCGAGCACCTGCGCCTGGCTCATTCCCAGCCCACTGATCAGAATATCCCGCGCGCGGTCATAGATACGATTGGTTTCCTGACGTACCGCCTCCAGGGCGGTATCCGGAAACTGCACTGCTGCGGCGACGATATATTTCGGTTGATCCATATCCACCTGGGCATCTTTAATCAGGTGGTTCAGCAACCGGACCAGCTGATTGATCAGGGGTAGCATCAACAGCACCCCCATCAGGTTGAACAGGCTGTGAAACAGCGCCAGCTTCAGGCTGTAATTATCAGCAGCGATACCCAGTACCTGACTAATCCCGTCGACCGCCAGGACCAGGGGACTGATCAGGGCGATCGCCACCACCCCGGTGACCAGGTTAAAGATCAGATGGGCGCCTGCCAGACGCCGCCCCTGGGCATTGGATCCCAGCCCGCTGATCATTGCTGTGAGGGTGGTGCCGACATTGGCACCTATCGCCAGCGCCAGGGCGTTTTCATAACTGACCTGTCCCGAGGAGAGCGCGGTAATAATCACCGCCAGGGTTGCGTGGCTCGACTGCATCACCACCGTTGCCAGGATGCCGAGAGCGGCGTAAATAAACAGGCCCCGGTAGCCAGGCACGGCATACGCGGCCAGATCGACGCTGTCTTTGAACGCCTCAAAACCCTCCTTCATATAATGAATGCCCAGAAACAGGAATCCGATTCCCGCCAGGAGGTACCCGACCCCTTTCAGGTGCGAGGCTTTCTGCAGCAGCAGCACCACTCCAAACACCAGCACCGGCATGGCATAGGCCGCTAAGTTAACCTTCAGCCCTAAACCTGCCATCAACCAGGCACCGCTGGTGGTGCCCAGATTCGCGCCAAAAACGATCCCTATCCCCTCGGTCAGCCCCAGTAATCCGGCGCTCATAAAAGAGATACTGATCACCGAGACCAGGGTGCTGGACTGCATCAGGGTTGTGGTCAGGAAACCAAAGCTCAGACTTTTCCAGAGCCGATCGGTAGAACGCCTGAGCACCTTCTCCAGCACCCCACCGGAAAATATTCGAAAACCCTCTTCCAGAGACAGCATGCCAAAGAGAAAGATCGCCACTCCGGCTGAGATCGCCTTAAAATCCGGACTGAGCCAGAAGCCATAGGCAAGCAATACAAAAATCGAAGGCAGCAGGGTTTTGCGTAGCATAAAATTCGATCCGATCGGTGATGGTGACCCTCAACAGTCTAATGCGCTTTTCGCGCCGAGCTGCAGCAACCACCGACGATTCCGGAAAATAGCTCTATAAATACTCAGGTATTGCGATAAAATACGCAGATGATGAAAACGGCTCTGCTTATCTGTATTCGTGGTTACCAGTGGCTGATCAGCCCGCTGCTGGGCAACAATTGTCGCTACTACCCCTCCTGCTCGAGCTACTGCATCGAAGCCATAGAGATGCATGGCCCCGTTCGCGGACTCTATCTGGGGCTGCGCCGACTGCTGCGCTGTCACCCGTTTACCCGGGGGGGGATCGATCTGGTGCCGGATAAAACCTGTTGCACACCCCCGCAGGATCGACCGCCGTACTAACTGCTGCACTAGCCGCACTAACCGCACTAATCGAGAGTGTCTATGTTTACTGCCAGCACCGTTATCGCCGCCATTATTGTCTATATGGCCGTTCTCTTTATTATCGCCCTGCTGGTCGAGCGCAAGCATGCCAACCGGGTACGGCCCCATACATCAAGGCTAGTCTACGCGCTCGCGATCACGGTGTACTGCACCTCCTGGACGTTCTACGGCAGTGTTGAGTTTGCGGCGCGATCAGGCGGGCTGTTCTTTGCCATTTACATAGGCGCGATCCTTGCCATCCTGGCCTGGTGGAAACTGCTGCGGCCTATGGTGCGGATAAAAAAGGCCTACAACATCACCAGCATCGCTGACTTTATCTCGGCCCGCTATAACCGTTCGCAACTGGTCGCAGCCCTGGTGACGCTTATCGCCCTGATCGGCATCGTGCCCTATACCGCACTCCAGCTCAAAGCCGTTACCCAGTCCTTTACCGTCATCACGGCAGCCGCTGCCAACAGCGACATCAGCCAGCTAACCGGACTGCTGGTGCCGCTGATCATGATCGCTTTTACCCTCCTGTTCGGTGCCCGAAAGCTCGATTCCACCGAGCGCCACCTAGGAGTGATGACGATACTGGCGGTCCAGGGTGTCATTAAACTGGCTGCGTTTATCGCCGTCGGCCTGTTCGTCACTTATGGTATGTACGACGGTTTCAACGATATTCTTGCACGTATCCAGGACGCAGGCCTGACCCGGCTGACCCGGATCGAGCTCTCCACGGGTTCGAACAGCCTGCATGCGCTCACGCTGGTGGTCCTGGGTGCGGTCTCCATCCAATGCCTGCCGCGCCAATTTCACGCCGCAGTGGTGGAAAATGCCCGCGAGCGCCATATCCTCACGGCCATGTGGGTTGTGCCCCTGTACCTGATTCTGATCGGCATCTTCGTGATTCCGATAGCCGCAGCAGGTTTGTTGCAAGACCTGCCCAGCAGCAACGCCGACATCTTTATTCTTTTATTACCGCAACTTGCCGGAGCCGACTGGCTGTCACTGGTCGCCTTTATCGGTGGATTCTCGGCGGCGACCGGGATGATTATCCTCAGTGCGATGACCCTGTCCACCATGGCCACCAACCATCTGCTGATGGTATTAATAGACCATATCAAACCGCTTAATTTTCTACGTGGTTACTTACTGCAGTGCCGCTGGGTGATGATCGCCCTGATTATCGGCAGCGGGTACTGGTTCTCGGTCACCTTCAGCGATGCCTATATGCTGGTCGCCATGGGGATGATCTCCTTCGTCGCGGTATTCCAGTTTGCGCCGGTGATGTTCGGCGGGCTGTTCTGGAAGCGTGGTAACCGCGCAGGGGCGATCGCAGGGCTGGGCGCGGGCTTTCTTCTCTGGTTCTACACCCTGGTGCTACCGGCATTTGCCGGCCACGGGTTGCCCCTGGAACTGCTGTCTCAAGGCCCCTGGGGTATCGACTGGCTGCGTCCGCAGCAGCTGTTTGGCTTGGACGGGCTCTCTCCAGTCAGCCATAGCGCGCTCTGGTCGCTGCTGTTCAACTTGGGATTTTATCTGCTTGGATCGCTGCTGCATAAACCCTCCAAGCTTGAACGTCATCAACGCAGCGAGTTTATGGCCACCCTGATCGCGGGCAGCATTCAGCATAACGGCCGTGCGACCGGGCTGGATGCCTACATCGTCTCTACCGATAAGATCGACGAGGCCATCCGGCTGCTGCAAGGCTACCTCCCGGACGATAAAGCCAAAGCCTGCGTCTTGCAGATCACCGAAGAGCTCCGTATCGACGGCAAAGAGCAGCTGACCATCATCGAGTTATTAGAATTCCATCGGACGCTCGAGCACGCACTGGCGGGGTCTATTGGCGCCGCCGGCGCTCACCAGGCGCTGGTCAAAGCGATCCGTTACTCTGAACGTGAAACCCTTGATTTCCACGCTATTCAGCGTCAGATCCAGCACGAGCTGCAGGACCAGCCCGAGAATGCCACACTCGAAGATTCCCTGTACGGCGGCGGGAGCATCCCCTCGGTCATCAGCAAGCTGCAGAATCAAATCAGTCAACTACAGCAGTCAGAAGCCGCCCAGCAACGTCTGCTGGAAAAATTCCAACAGCGGCTGGATAAGAGCGAAGAGAAGCTGTTTGAACAGCGGATCACCAATCAGCGGCAGCTGCAGGATCTCGAGGAGCTGCGCCTGCAGCTTAAGCATTAATAACGGCATATCCTCACCGAACCTGCGTTTATCAGCAAACCTGGCAATAACTCCAAAGGGAGCTGTTATCAGGTTTTTTGCTAATACCTGACCTGTATCAACTCTTTAGCCGCACTGCTGGGCTACACTCGAGCGCTCTGATACCTGGGAATCTTGAGACTCGCCCTATGACCTTTCCCGTCAAAACGGCCGCGATCTATGCGGTATTTGCCACCTTCTGGATCAGTCTCTCTGATTATATGTTCGAGACTGCGCTTGAGGATTTCGGCATCCAGGTTCAGCACCTTAAAGGCCCGGCCTTTATCCTGTTCTCCAGCCTACTGATCCTTGGCTTGCTCAGTCGCGAACTTCGCCGTCGTAATATTCAAGACGCCAAAACTGCAGCCGGTCGTCAGCAGCTGACCCAGTTATCCCAAGCGGTCAGCCAGAGCCCTGTATCCATCATGATTACTGACACCCTGGGCCGCATCGAATACGTTAACAGCGCTTTTGAACGTATTAGCGGCTTCAGCAGCGATCAGGCCATCGGCCAGACCCCCCGTATATTACGTTCCAACAAGACCCCTGCTGCCACCTATGCCCGGCTCTGGGAAACTATCAGTAGCGGCGAGCCCTGGGAAGGCGAACTGATGAACCTGCACCCGAACAGGTCATCCTATTGGATCAAGACCGGCATCTCGCCGATTAAAAACGCTGACGACGAAGTCACCCATTTTGTCTCTGTCCAGGAGGATATTTCACTGCGCAAGGCGCAAGAACATCAGGTCAAACATCAGGCTAACTACGATCCCCTGACCGAACTCCCAAATCGTTTTCTGGCGATGGACCGTATGAGCCAGGCGATAAATTCCGCCATTCGTCATGAGCAACAGGTTGTGGTCATGTTTATTGATCTTGATAATTTCAAGCAGATCAATGACGACTTCGGCCAGGATTGTGGCGATCAGCTGATGGCCAGGGTGGCATCCAGAATCCAGCAGACTATCCGCCAAACCGATACGACGGCCCGCTTTGGTGGCGATGAGTTTATGGTCATTCTCAGCGACCTCGACTCGGCCGACGATGCCAGCCGGGTCGCGGAGAAACTCCTCGCCACGCTGGCGGAGCCCTTCGGAATCGAGGATAACAAACTCACCCTGACCGCCAGCATCGGTATCGCCATTTTCCCCGGCGATGGCCAGGATCCCTACGAGTTGCTGCGCCAGGCCGATGCCGCGATGTTCGGGGCCAAGGACGAGGGCGGTAACCGCTATGCCTTCCATTCAGCGACCCTCAGCAACGCCTCGGCCACGCGCATCGAGATCGAGAAGAGACTGCCTCTGGCATTAGAAAACGATGAATTGAGCCTTGAGTACCAGCCGGTCATAGATAGTCGCAACGGTAAGATAATAGCGGTCGAAGCCTTGTTACGCTGGAAGAACCCCGAACTGGGGCACGTCTCTCCCGAGCAGTTCGTATCTCTGGCAGAAGCCACCGGACTCATCCTGCCAATAGGCGCCTGGGTCATTCACCAGGCACTCACCCAACTTAAACGCTGGCACGATGCCGGACTCACAGACCTCCGGCTATCGATTAATATTTCGCCGCGCCACTTCGGCAGCCCCGACCTCAGCCGCACGATCGCCCGAATGCTGGAACAGCTGCAACTACCCGGTGAACTGCTTGATCTCGAGGTCACCGAAAGTTTGCTGTTCAGCAACCAGGATGACATCCTTAAAGCCCTCAGCAAACTGCGCAAGCGGGGCATTCGCATCGTTCTGGATGATTTTGGCAGCGGCCAGTCTTCGCTGACCCTACTGCAACGCTTCCCGCTCGATGGCCTCAAGATCAATCGCAGCACGATTAGTGGTATCAGCAACCAGCCTCAGGATCGGGCGCTGATCAAAGCGACCCTGGCGATGGCCCAGGGCCTGGGATTAGAGACGGTCGCCAAGGGTATTGAAACCCAGGAGCAACTCGACTTCTTAAGCGAACAAGCGGTGCATACTGTCCAGGGGCACCTGTACTCCCCTGCTCTCTCGGCTCAGGCATTCGAGCAATACTATGCCAGGCTCAATCGCTGAATTCTTGCGTCCCGGACTGGCCCGCCAGGCGCTTGGCTTCGTCCCATTCAGAACGGTTTAGCAATCGCATCCAGGCGTTTCTCCAACGCGGCGCACAGGCTATGCATAAAGCGAATATCATCGCTGTTGAGCTGCCCTAACCGCTCCTGCATCCACTGCTGCAGCTTAGAATTCGCGCCATAGCCCAACTCCGCCGTCAGCGCAGTACTGCGCTGCCGTAATACCCTGAGCTGACCCTGCTGATCCTGGCTGGGTTTTCGATGCCGATGACTCGCCTGGAGATCCGTCAGGCTGTAAGCAAACAGCATCACCGCCTGGCCTAAATTAAGGGACGGGTAAGGGTTAGCCAGCGGAATCGCACTCAGCAGCTGGCAACGCTCGAGTTCCTGATTAGAGAGCCCCCGATCTTCGCGCCCGAAGACCAGGGCAACCCGGGTCAGGTGCTCGCTCTTTTTTTCGAGAATCCGACCTAACTGCGCCGGCGGGTAGACATCGCGATAACCCGCCCTCTGCTTGGCGGTGGTGCCGACGACCAGATCACAATCGGCCAGGGCCGCATCCAGATCCGCAAAGAGTTCAATCCCGCCGAGAACCTCCCCTGAACCATGCGCGACCCAACCGGCCGCTGGCTGCAGATGGGCCTGGCTGTTGACGACCCGCAACTGATCGAAGCCCATGGTATTAAGCGCTCGGGCGGCGGCGCCCACATTTTCGGGGACCTGGGGTTCAAACAGGACAAAGATCAATTCCATAACCACTAAAACCTTCCTGATGACCCACAAAGCTCGCGCTCGCGGGTGAGACTGCGTTGATCAGCCAAAGCGGCTGCACCACTGTTGATGATAACTAACTGCCAGTCCAGGCGATAACTTTTCATCAATATGCCACCCCTGTCATAAATAGTTCTCGGGGCGTTCTCATTTTCGTCACAGTCTCTCTCTACCCTTCATATCTATAGATTGCGTGCCCGACAATCCTGTCTGGGCAGCCAGGGAATACAAGAGCCATGTCAAATAAAGTGATTTTGGTGGTGCTGGACGGCCTCGGTTTTGAGGCTGCGGAGCACTGCATGGGGTTTCTAAGAGCCCTCGATGAACAGGGTAGCGCCACCCTCTACAAGCTGGAATCAGAACTGCCGTCCCTGTCGCGCCCCCTCTACGAGACCCTGCTGACCAGCGTAACACCGGCGCTGAGCGGCATCGTTCATAACCAGGTGACCCGCAACTCCAGCCAGAGCAGCGTTTTCAGCCTGGCTCGCGATGCGGGACTGACCACGGCAGCGGCGGCCTACCACTGGTTCAGCGAGCTCTATAACCGCTCCCCCTACGATCCGGTTCGTGACCGTCATACCGACAACCGCGACCTGGCCATTCAGCACGGCTGTTTCTACCACCTGGATCATTACCCGGACGACCATCTGTTGCTGGATGCGGAGTGGCTGCGCCGCCGTGTCGATCCCGATTTTTTGCTGGTGCACCCCATGAATATCGATGATGCGGGACACCGCCATAGCGGCGACAGCGCCGGCTACCGCAACAGCGTTCGTGACGCTGATATCGCCCTGTCGCACCACCTGCCGACCTGGATCGCCGCGGGCTATCAGATCCTGATCACCGCCGATCACGGCATCAACAACGACCGCAGTCATGGCGGCACCCTGCCACAGGAACGGGACGTCCCGCTGTTTGTCATCGGCGAACGCTTTGCTCACCAATCCGAATGCCAGCCCCGCCAGATCGAGATCTGCGGCCTGGTGTGCGAACTGCTGGGGATCGCCGACCACGGCAAGCCGGTACCCAAGGGAATCTTGCAACAGGAGCCGCTAATCCATGCCGTTAGCAATCTTTGATCTGGACGAGACCCTCGTCCGCGGCGACTGCTCGACGCGCTTCTGCGAATTTATTGAGCGTGCCGGGCTGATCGACGCCCCCGGGTTTGTCGAGGCTGAACGCGCAATGATGGATAATTACCGTCACCAGCGTCTGTCTATGGATGCCTATATCGCTTTTATTCTGGCGCCACTGTCCACGATGAGCACCGACCAGATCGCCGCATTGATGCCGGCCTTTATCGATCGTTGTATCAGCGACCACATCTACCCCCAGGCCCTGGCACTGCTGAACGCACACCACCGCCGCGGCGATCGCATCCTAATCATCTCCGCCTCGGCCGACTTTATCGTCGACGCCGTGGCCGAGTCCCTGGCGGTCGAGGATGTGCTGGCGATCAATCTGGAACGCACAGCCCAAGGCTGTTACAGCGGTCTTATCCAGGGTGTCCCCAGCTACCGCGAGGGCAAGGTCATACGTTTGCACGCATGGCTGCAGCAGCAGGATGAAACCCTAGCCGGCGCCTGCTTCTACAGCGATTCGATTAATGATCAACCGCTGCTGGAACTGGTCGACTATCCGGTGGCCACCAATCCGGACCGCTGCCTGGCTGAGCTTGCCAATCGCCGCGGCTGGCCGGTGCTGGATTGGCGCCACCAATACGGCGCGGAGCCAGTCGCGACTGATTTTAATTTTATCCTCCCTAAAACAGGAAGTTAGTTATGTCCAAGTTACTGATCGCCAGTGCGACAGCCTTGCTGAGCACGGTCGTGATGACGACCCCAGTAATGGCAGCCTGCCCGTCCGTCGCCGGCCCCGAGGCCGGTGGTGCTTACCCGCATCTGTTCGAAAAGCTCGAATTCGAGGAGACCTACGACTGCAGCCTGACGCTGTCTGCCAACCCTGACAGCAAGGCGTTCAACGCCCGCATCAAAGGTAACCCGGCACTCAAGCCGCTGGCCAGCCGCCTGCCGGCCGAACCCCTGGTGGTCGCGCCCTATCAGAGTATCGGCCAGTATGGCGGGGTGCTGAACGGCATCTCCAAGGCCACCGAGTCAGGCACCTCCGACCTGCTCTCGGTGCGCCATGTCAACCTGACCCGTTTTAGCGACGACCTGAGCACCCTGGTGCCCAACGTTGCCAAGTCCTGGGACTGGAATGCTGATTTCACCGAGCTGACCCTGACCCTGCGCAGGGGCCATAAGTGGTCCGACGGCAGCCCCTTTACCTCGGCAGATATCACCTTCTGGTATAACCACCTGGTGATGGACAGCCATATCATCGAATCACCCAAGGATCGCTTCCTCTCCGACGGCAAGCCGATGCGGGTCGAAGCCCTGGACGAGACCCGCGTGCGCTTCAGCCTCAACGCCCCTAAGCCGGGTCTGACCACGATGTTTGCCCAGGATTATGCCCAGCCTTTCCAACCCCGCCATCTGCTGAGCCAGTTCCACCCCGAGTTGAACCCCGAGGCCGACCAACTGGCGCAGTCGCTGGGGTTTGACGACGGTTATGCGTTGATCAACTTCTACTACGGCCAGTCCGACTGGAAGGATATTCCCAGCCCGCAACTCAAGGATAAGGCCGCCTTCGAGCGACTGGTCGAGGCCGGCTATACCGCCATCATGCCGACACTGGAATCTTATATTCTGGTAGAGGAGACCTTGGAGGGCCGTCATCTGGTGGCCAACCCCTACTTCTTCCAGGTGGATACCGCGGGTCAGCAGCTGCCCTATATCAACGAGATCAGCGAGGTCTATATCGGTGATGAGGATATCCAGACCGCCAAACTGATCGCCGGCGAGATCGACTACAAGGCCCAGGCGGTTAACCTGCCTGCGGCGCCTGTGCTGTTGGAAAATAGGAGCGCGGGGGGTTACGCGTTAGCGCTGCGGCCTACCATCGGCGAGGTCACCCTGGCCTTCAACCTGACCGACAAGGATCTGGAACGACGGGCGCTGTTTAATGACGTCAACTTCCGGCGTGCCATGTCGGTGGCGATCGACCGCGATAAGATCAATCAGATCGCCTACTTCGGGCTGGGCACGCCCACCCAATACACCGCCTTCGACGCGGATACCGCGCCCTTCGTCACTGAGAAGCAGAAACAGGCCTACACCGATTTCGATCCCATGCTGGCCGCCACCCTGCTCGACCAGGCCGGCCTCAAAGATACCGATGGCGACGGACAGCGTGAACTGCCCTCGGGCACCGCGCTGGAGCTGACGATTCAATACGCCACCCAGGGCTCTGCCACCGAGGTGATGGAGATCACCGCCGCCAACTGGAGCGACCTGGGCATCAATACCCGCATCAAGGAGGTCACCAGCGACGAGTATCGCAACTCGCAGACCGCCAACGACCTCAGCGTACTGAGCTGGACGATGGGCCGTCCGCTGGCCACCATCGCGACCAAGACCGAAGACCTGCTGCCACCCTATGGCAACTTCTTCGACCTGCGCACCGGCATGCTCTGGGATCAGTACCGCAAGACCGACGGTGCCGAGGGCGTTAAGCCCCCGGCCACCGTCGCGGCGATGGAAAAATTGGCTAATCGCTTCGTGCAGCTGCCCACAGGAACCCCGGAATCCAACGCCGTCGGTGTCCAGATCGCCCAACGCGTGGTCGACGACCTGTTCCAGATCGGCACGGTCAAGGCGGTGGCACCGATCTACTACAGCGACAAACTCGCCAATTTCGAGATTCCCAGGACCTCGTCCTATGACTACTACCGGGTCTATCCCTACCTGCCGACCCAGTGGTATCTGAAACCCGACGACAGCCTAACCAATAACTGAGCCCGATCGCGCCCTTATACGGGTGGCGTTAGCGCCTCCCGCTTTTCAATTGAGAACTCAAGGCTAAACCATGCTGCTCGATTTTTTTGCCCATACCTGGCTGTTGTGGATCCTGCTCGGCGTCGGCGGGTTGCTGTTCTGGCAGGCACGCAACAGCCAGTACTTTCACTATGTCTTAAACCGCTATCTGCTGGCCCTGGGCACCCTGCTGCTGGTCAGCGCTATCGTTTTTTCGCTGATGGAGATCCTCCCGGGAGATTGCGCCGAGAAGATCATCGCCTATAAAAACACCCAGGGTGAGGTGATCACCCAGGCCGATATCGAGGCGGAACGTTCCCGTCTCGGGCTGGATCGGCCGATGATGGTGCGCTGGGCCAGCTGGATCACCGATCTGACGCTGCGGGGCGATCTGGGTTACAGCTGCGCCAAACGCCAATCGGTCAATCTGGCCCTGGGCGAACGGTTCTGGATGAGTTTCTGGTTCTGCATCGCCGGTCTGGGCTTTGCCTATCTGATCGCCGTACCCTTCGGTATCCTCTCAGCCTACACCCTCAATAAGCCCTGGCTGGACCGCAAACCCCAGCATACCCCGACACAGCGCGGCGTTAATTCGCTGGGGCTGGTGGCCAGTAAATTACTCGACCTGCTGCTGCGCTTTATTAGCTATCTGGGGCTGGCGCTGCCCAACTTCCTGCTGGCCCTGACCATCATCCTGCTCTATGTCTTTGCGGGCGAGGCGACCCCTACCGGGCTCTACTCCGAGCAATGGCGGAGCCAGCCCTGGTTCCTGGATGGCAGCCTCCAAACCGGCAAGCTGATGGATTTCCTCGGCCATATCTGGCTCCCCATCTTCGTTATCGGCTGGTCCGCCACCGCGCTGCAACTGCAGACCGTGCGTGCGCTGGTGGTGGACGAGTCCAACAAGCCCTACGTCGAGGCCGCCCAGGCTCGCGGTGTGCACGGCATCGCACTCTGGGTGCGCTACCCGGTGCGCCACTCCATCAGCCCGCTGTTTAACAGCGTCGGTTTCGACTTTCAGCGCGTCTTTAACGACCTGCCGATCGTAGCGATGGTGATCGGCCTTACCGATGCCGCCGCACTGCTGATCGAGGCGCTGGCCATGACCAACGACCAGGAGCTGGCCGCGGCCATCCTTTTCCTGGTCGCCCTGGTGGTAATCAGCATGAATCTGGTCACCGACGCGGTGCTGGCGGCGGTGGATCCGCGGGTTCGTCACAGCGTGCTCGGCAAGGGAGGTCATTGATCATGGTTAGTCTCAGCGCCCGTTTCAAACACTCTACCTCTAAGACTCTGCCTGCTCAAAAGCAGGAGTCCTATTACACGGCGGGACAGTTCGCGTTAATTCGTGCCCGCTTTGCCGGCAAAGCCAGCGGCGTGATCGCCGGCTGGTTGCTGCTCAGCCTGATACTAATGGGGCTGTTTGCGCCGTTTTTCTCACCCATCGATCCCTCAGTTCGAGGGGCCGATTCGGAGTACCGCCGGGGTGCCCCGCAGGGGATCCATCTCCGGGACGAGAACGGTTTCTCCTGGCGGCCCTTCGCCTACAGCTACGCCAAACCTGAGACCCGCATCGATCTGAGCGCGCTGGCGGGCGGCGGCCTAGCCGCGCTCGATGCCCTGACATCCGGTAACGCCCTTGATGCCTCGACCCAGAGCACCTTTCTGATCGACCGGGAGCAGCGTCGCTACCTGCGGTTCTTCGTGTCGGGCTGGGAGTACCCGGTCATCGATCTGAAACTGGCGGGCCTGAGTCTCGAACTTCGCTGGGACCGGCACCTGTTCGGCGTCGAGCAGGGACAGCTCCACCTGATGGGGACCGATGAAGACGGCAAGGATGTCTTCAGCCGCACCCTGCACGCGGTCTGGGTCACCCTCAGCATCGCCCTGATTGCGCTGGTGGTGAAGCTGTTTACCTCGCTGCTGGTAGGCGGGATCAGCGGCTATTGCGGCGGGCGCATCGATGCGGTGTTGATGAGCCTTACCGAAGCGGTGCGGGTTATCCCCGCGATCCCCATCTACCTGGCCTGCGCGGTGATGTTGTCGCAGCTGGATCTCACCGCGACCCAGCGCTACTTCGCCATCGCCGTGGTGATCGGGGCCCTGGACTTCGCCGCCCTCGCCCGTCGCCTGCGCACCCATATCCTCACCGAACGCAACCAGGACTACGTGCTGGCCGCCAAGCTGTGCGGATCGAATGCCCGGCGGGTGATCTGGCGTCATCTGCTGCCCAGTTTTACAAGCTATATCATCGTCGATACCCTGATCAACTTCCCCTATGTCATCCTGGCAGAAACCAGCCTCAGCTTTCTGGGGCTGGGGTTGACCGAGCCAGTCAACAGCCTCGGGGTGTTGCTACAGAAAGCGCAGGATCCGGATATACAGCAGAACATGGTCTGGCAGTTTTTTCCGGTCCTGGTATTCGTGATCCTGATTATGGCCTTTGTGTTTGTCGGTGACGCCCTGCGTGACGCGGCAGACCCCTATTCGGAACGTAAGGGTAAATAATGCGTCGACAACAGCTTCCATCAATAAACAGCCCCACAAAAAGCAGTCCAACAAAGCTACTCGATATTAGCGACCTTAGCGTCTCTTTTGCCACCGACGAGGGCCCAGTGTGCGCGGTGGATCGCCTCAGTCTCAGCATCCGCCCAGGTGAGGTAATGGGGCTGGTGGGCGAGAGTGGATCCGGAAAATCGGTGACCGCCAAGACAATCATGCGCCTCAATCCGGGCAACGCCCTGATCGATCAGGCCAGTCGCATCCAACTGCTGCATCAGCAGTGCGACATCGATGTGCTGCGCCTGCGTGGCCGCGACCTGCGCCAGGTTCGCGGCGGCCTGGTATCGATGATCTTCCAAGAACCTATGGCCAGTTTCGCCCCGGCGATCCGTATCGGCGAGCAGATTATCGAGACCATCCAGATCCACCTTGGCCATGATCGCACTCGGGCACGTCGCATCGGTATCGAACTGTTCGAACGGGTGGGTATTCGTCAGCCCGAAAAACGCTTCGACCAGTATGTGTTCGAACTCTCCGGCGGCATGCGTCAGCGGGCGATGATCGCGATGGCGCTGGCGACCCAGCCGCGGCTGCTGATTGCCGACGAGCCCACCACCGCGCTGGATGTGACGATCCAGGCCCAGGTGCTCGAGCTGTTGCTGGAGCTGCGCGAACAGTTCGGCATGGCGATGCTGTTTATCACCCACGACCTGGGGGTTATCTCCAAGGTCGCCGACAATATCTGCGTGATGAAGCAGGGTATGGCTGTGGAAACCGGGCCTGCCGAGCAGGTCCTGTTTGAGCCCCGGCATGCCTATACTCGGCGGTTGTTGGCGGCCTTGCCCCACCTTGAGGATCTGCCCGCGGCACCCCTCGTGCGTCCCGAACCCCTGGTCAGCGTCCACGACCTGTCGATCCGCTACACCCTGGCCGGCAGTGGCCTGGGCCGCAGTGAATCCCTGAGCGCCGTCGATAATCTCAGCTTTGATCTGCCTCGTGGCCAGATCATCGGCCTAGTGGGCGAAAGCGGCTCGGGCAAGACCTCGCTGGGCAAGGCATTGCTGGGTGCCGCGCCGATCAGTAGCGGCGAGGTCTGTTATCACACTGACTCTCACGCACACGCTCATTCCAACTCTCACGCCAACAATCCGATCCGCTTCGGTGCCGGCAAGAAATTTAAACGCCAGCAGCTAGCGCGGGTGGCGCAGCTGGTGTTCCAGGATCCCTACGGTTCGCTGAACCCGCGGATGACGGTGCGCGATATTATCGCCGAACCCTTGGAAGCGCTAAAGCTGACCGCCACCCGCCAGGAGACCGATCGACAGGTGATCGAGATCGCCAAGCGTTGTCATATCCAGATTGACCACCTGCGTCGTTTCCCGCATGCCTTCTCCGGCGGCCAGCGCCAGCGCATCAGCATCGCCCGGGCACTGGTCTGCAACCCTCAGTTTCTGGTGGCCGACGAGGCCGTAGCCGCGCTGGACGTCTCGATCCAGGCCGAGATTCTGGCGCTGCTCAAGGAGCTGCGCCAGGATTTGGGCATCACCATCCTGTTTATCTCCCATGATCTGAGCGTGGTCGCCAATCTCTGTGACCATGTCATCGTCATGAAGGAGGGGCAACTGGTGGAGCAAGGGAGCGTGCGCCAGATCTTCCTCAGCCCTCAGCAACCCTATACCCAGCAGCTGATCAAAGCGATTCCGTTGCTACAAGTGCCACCCGCAAACCGCCAGCAGGCACCTGCTCCGCCGGCGTTAATGGCCCGCGAGCATGCGCCCGCGATGGCCTCCCAGTAGGTCAGTTTTTGTGGGTCGGCTTTTTGTAGGTAGAGAGCATTCCGACAATGCCAGCAAGGTGCTGCCATAGTCAGGCTAAAGCCTAACCCACATCGACACCGACTGTTTGCCAGGCGGTATCGAGGGTTATGCAATAGGGTTTACAGATTTTAGAACCCGCCGACTGCGGCAACCCTCGATCGGGCGACTCAGCAACGGGTGCTGGGGGACTGGTGTCTATCCGGTCCCGGCAGCGCTAGACAAGCCCCTGGCTGGTCAGGATACCGTCGGGCATCTTGTTAGAAAAAGTAACTCCACCCAACGTCATCTTGGAGACAAGGCCGTCAGTGTTAGGAGTGGAGCCCCAAATATCGGCCGACTGATAATCATTTTTAGTAGACCACGTAAACATGCCGTTGCTATTGAGTACCATCTGGGCCGTATCGGTGTCTCCATCCAGATTAATGACCTGCTTTGTCTCTTCAACAAAGGTTGAATATATACTCCAAGATTTTCCATCGTTACCCGAGTAATAGATATGGTCATCGGCCCCCAAATTTGCTGCGCCCGTCCATATCCCCCAGCTCGCGTCAGCATTGGCCCCCCCAGTCCCTGTCTGCGGCGTAGTGGTCAACGCTGCGCTATCGGAATCGACCATGATGTAAATATCGTAGGACACATTCGACTCAAAGTGACGATTCGCCCCACTCCCACCATCATGGTCAGAACTGACACCATGCACAAAGTCGAACACCACGGTGGTGGTATCAGAGGTCGATGTGGGTTCCACGGTATCGATGACGTAGTTATCTGAGACAGCGCCCGCCTTCGGGGCGTTGCCCGCCAGATCGGTCAGCGTAGTGCCCACTGTGATCACATTAGTGGCATCGTCGATAGCATCGGTCGGCGTAAAGGTGCCGGTCCAGGTAACGCCGTCAGCACTGCTGGAGATTGCACTTAGGGTGCCGTTGGCCAGGGTGATATCGGTGTTATCGAAGTCTTTCACCTCCTCGCTAAAGACGATGGTCAGGGTCGTGGTCTCGCCGGTTTTCAGGGCGCTGTCGTCCAGCGTGACGCTGGTGACTACCGGCTCCACGGTATCGATGCGGTAGTTGCCAGTGTCGGCACCCGCCTTCGGGGCGTTACCCGCCAGATCGGTCAGAGTGGTACCCACGCTGATCACATTCGTGCCCACGTCGATAGCATCGGTCGGCGTAAAGGTGCCGGTCCAGGTAATGCCGTCAGCACTGCTGGAGATTACACTTAGGGTGCCGTTGGCCAGGGTGATATCGGTGTTATCGAAGTCTTTCACCTCTTCGCTAAAGACGATGGTCAGGGTCGTGGTCTCGCCGGCTTTCAGGGTGGAGTTACTGAGAATAACGCTCTCTACTACCGGCTCCACAGTATCGATGACGTAGTTATCCGAGACGGCGCCCGCCTCCGGGATATTGCCCGCCAGATCGGATAGGGCGGTGCCCACTGTGATCACGTTAGTAGTATTTTCGATATCATCGGTCGGCGTAAAGGTGCCGGTCCAGGTCATGCCGTCAGCGCTGCTGGTGATCGTACTCAGGGTGCCGTTGGCCAGGGTGATATCGTTATTATCGAAGTCTTTCACCGCCTCGCTAAAGACGATGGTCAGGGTCGTGGTCTCGCCGGCTTTCAGGGCGCTGTCGTCCAGCGTGACGCTGGTGACGGTCGGTGCCGTCATATCCCCGATCACCTCGAAGTTGCTGGTAGGGGCGCTGGGGTTGCCCGTGGTATCGGTCTCTATAACTTGAAACTGGTAGGTGGTGTCATCGTCAATGCTGGCCGTATAGCTCCAAGTCGTTCCACCAACCACGGCATCATAATAAGTGTCTGCTTTTTCGTCATAGACCTGGACGGTCGAACCTGCCTCATTGGTGCCGCTGAGCAGCAGAGATCCATCGTTGGTAGTGTCGCCAGAGATTAAGTTTCTTGGCTCTGAGCCCTGATCGTCGGTGACCGCTTTTAAGTTGGCGGAAGGTGCGCTTGTATCGGCTGATGAACCGCCGCCAGAAGAAGAAGAAGAAGAAGAAGAAGAAGCAATAGCACCCAACGCCAGAACACCAGCACCCACTGCGCCCGATAAGAGACCCGACCCCGAAGCACCAGAGGCCTGCCATACGATGCCGTTTTCGACCGCCGATTCCCCTCCTTGAACGGCCATCTCTTCCGCGGGGCTCAAGACACCCTCGACGCTATAGGTAACGGGGCCTTCGGTGGCGTAAAAATCACCGATGCTGGCAACAGGTTCTCCATCAACGTCGATCTCTAGATCTTGCCCTTTGCGCTTGAGTACAAGACCCTCGATAACAGGTTCGCCACTCGTATCGACAAGGGTGTAGGTCGCCGATGTCTGGGCAGGAATAACCGCGAGTGTCTCGTCTAGAGGCACCAAAGAAAAATCATAAGAAACAACGACTTTTAGCTGAAAATCCATCTTAAACACTCCGTGTTTAGCAAGAAATATACGTAAGGCTATAAATCTAGCAATTCCATCCATGAAATTGGTTGATACCATACTTCTTAAAAGACTAATCTATAAAATGATTTTTGCCACTAATTTGATCACTACGGTGTTTATAGAAAACATACATGCGATCTATTATTCAATGATATATATGTCATTGGTATTTTTATGACGATTACGCTAAGACACCAGCGAGCGTTTGAACGACCAACGCGACTCTTATCACGATCCCTTCCTCTAACTGTAAAAGGATGGGGTTGTTCGCAGCCTTCGCCCTCTTGATCGCCAGGGACTACTTGGAATTCGCCCTCTATGCCCCCATTATCCGCGCTAAACCGATCGTTTGATTTGAGTGCCGCCAATGAATACTCGCTCCCTGCAACAACGTTTTTTACGCCTGCGAAGCAACAAGGCGTTCGAACTCTTCGTGATCACGGTGATTGTCGGCTCGGCACTGCTGGTCGGGGTTAAGACGTACGAACTCCACCCGCTGGCACAAACCGCCGCAATCTGGCTGGACCGGCTGATCACCGTGGTTTTCTTGACTGAAATTTCGATCCGTTTTATCGGTGAAGAGCGCAAACGCGATTTCTTTAAAAACCCCTGGAATCTCTTCGATACCCTAATCGTGACCATCAGCCTGATCCCCATCGATAACACCGATATGGCGCTGGTCGCCCGACTGGTGCGGGTGTTCAGGGTGCTGCGTATGGTGTCGATCATTCCCGAGCTGCGGATGCTGCTCAATTCGCTGGTCAAAGCGCTACCGCAGCTGGGCTATGTGCTGTTGCTGATGTTTATCATTTTTTATATCTACGCCGCGGTGGGCAGCACTCTGTTTGAAGAGATCAATCCAGCGCTGTGGGGAGATGTCAGCATCTCACTGCTGACCCTGTTTCGGGTCATGACCTTCGAGGACTGGACCGATGTGATGTACGAGACCATGGCGGTCTATCCGCTAAGCTGGACCTATTACCTCAGCTTTATCTTTTTTACCGCCTTCGCGTTTCTCAATATGGTGATCGGGATAGTCGTCAACGTGATGAACGATGAACACAACAAGATCCTCAAACAGAAAGCGCTCGAGGCGCACGAACCGACTATTGAGGATATCTATCACAAGCTGGAAGCGATGGAAGTACGGCTACTGGAGAACGCGTCCGGGTCTCGCCCCGAGTGAGTTGCCTAGAGTGACTTACAGCCGTATACCAGGGACGCGGTTAGGAGGCCAGACCAAAGGTCGCAAGCAAGGGGTGCTGTGGAGGCCTTTGTTCCGTGGGGGATGCGGGGGCTTGCAAGCCCCCGCGAGCGTTCTTTAGACGCCCTTTAACCAACCTTTAACAATCTCAGGATTTTCGGCGATCCACTCACGTGCCATAAACACAGGATCTTGTCCCTCTTTACCGATCTGACGCACCCAGCCGCTGACCTGTTTGACGTCGAAGTTGACCTGTTTCAGGAACTGGGCAACCCGAGGAGCACGTTCGTTCAGGCTTTCGCTATAACCCACATGAATAACCGGAGGTTTAGAAGCGCAGGTAATACTGCTGTTTTCCAGCCAGTCGAGATCTTCACTGGGTGGAACCATGTTCCAGCAACCATCGGCGTTGTAATCAGGGCTGCCTTTCTTGCTGGCCATCGCAAAGCCGGTAAAGGCCGGCTCTTCCAATTTACGCAGGTCATACTCCATATGGATCCACTCAGGGGTCCAGTAGTAGAAGAGGATGCCCTCCTGCTTGCGATAGGCGGTCTTCAACAGCGCTTTAAGAATGGAGTCAGATACCGTAATGGGTGTGTATTGGTCTGCAAAACCATAGCCTTTGGCTTTGACTCTATAGGCGTTAGTCACTCCCCAGCCAGGTGCGCCTGGCCAGTATTCGGCTGTACCGTCACCATCGCTATCAAACAGGGCGGCGATCTCTGGTTTTTGCAGATCATAAACCGAGTGAACGTCATACTCGTCCTGGATATAGCCGGGAATGTAGAAACCATCGCCGCCCTCGTAGGGCTGATCATTCACGAGTATCGATTCTGCTGAGCCCTTGGCAATATATTTTTCCCATTTATCCAACATCGCAGGCAGATAAAAATCAGGATGGACATCGATAGCGCCCTTGCCCGCATCCATCGCCTTAAAAATAACGGCCTGATCGACGGCCATAATTTCAGTATTGACGTCCAAGTGTTGCTCCATCACCTCCGCCAGTACCGACTGTATGGCCCGGCCTGCATCCCAGCTGACTTCGCCGAGCACGATCGTTTCCTTGGCAACAACACCTTGGGATAAACCGATTCCCAGGGCGGCGGTTAAGCTTACTGTTTTAAATAACTTATTCATCTCTACTTCCTTTTTTATTGGGCTTTGGTCAGGAGTTCTGAGAAAACAAACTGACATCGGTTTATCCGGGGCCGGCTCTCACCAACCCCGGTATCTCAGCCTCCAGGACACCTGCCGCGTGGTTTTCTTTAGGTACGCTTTTGGCGACCCTGAATAATTCGGTCCAGAATCATGGCGCAGAACACGATGGCGAGCCCCGCCAGCAGACCCTTGCCCGCTTCCAGATGTTGCAGCGAGAAGAGCACGTCATAGCCCAGGCCACCGGCACCGATCAGTGCCGCGACGACCACCATCGACAGGCTCATCATGATGCTCTGGTTGATCCCTGCCATGATCGAGGGTATGGCCAGCGGCAGCTGCGCCTTCAACAGGATCTGCCGGGGGCTCGCGCCAAAGGCCAGCATCGCCTCGATTACCGAGGGACTTACTTGTTGGATACCCAGGGTGGTCAGGCGAATCATCGGCGGCATGGCGAACACCACGGTAGCAATGACTGCGGGCGGCTTACCGACGGAGAAGAAGGCTATCGCCGGAATCAGGTAGACGAAGCTCGGCATGGTCTGCATCAGGTCCAGAAGCGGACTCAGGATCGCATTGAAACGGGGGCTTCTGGCGGAAACAACCCCCAGGGGCGCACCGATCATAATGCAGATAAAGACGGAGGCCCCGACCAGGGCCATGGTACTCATGGCCTTATCCCAGAAACCAAAGAAGCCGAGATAAGACAGGGCCACGGCGGTGAAGAGCACCACCCGCCAGCCCGCCGCTTTCCAGGCCAATAACAACAGCAGCAACGCCATAACCGGCCAGGGCGTGCCGACAAACAGCAGCTCCAGGAAGTCCAGCATCGCACTGATGACCCGGGTGATGCTGTCGAAGAAACCCTCGAAGTTGATCGTTAGCCATTCAAATACAGCGTCGATCCCACGCGCGGTATCGAAGGCGATATTGCGTGACGTGGGAAAGGTTTCCACGAAACTAACCACATCAGGAGCGCTGAAACGGTAGATGGTCAGCGGGTACGTCGCCAACATCAGCAGGCTGCTCAGACCGATACGCTTCGGGCTGGCACCGCACGCCTGATTGGGGTTAATGCGCCACTGGTTAAAACAATGATGGTAAAGACGGTTGGCGACACAGCCCCCCACACCGCGGAACAGCAATAGCAGGCCGACTCCCAGCGCGAGGCTGGCGTCGGGATAGAGTTCAGTGCCCCACAGGCTGCGGGCGATGATGATTAACGCCGTTATATCCGTCACAGCGAGTAACCAGAACAGCAGCCAGATGTTGCGACTTGCAGCCCAGAGTGGACCGAACACCATAGCCGCCAGGTTCAGGCTGTACTTTTTCCCCTGGGCGAGCTGTTCAAACTCGTGAAAATAATAGTCGGTGGAGCTCACCAGAAAGCTCTTCAGCTGCTCCCTCTCACGGTTATCTAGCGGTTGCTGTAGCGCATTACTCATCGTTTTTTCCCCCTTGAATACTGCGGAGCAGCTGATGTTGAGTGACAACACCGACCGGCGTGTCGTTTTCCAGCACCAGGATAGGTCCTTTATCGGTAACCGCCAGATCGATCAGATGATCCAGATCCGCATCATGGGGCGCGGTTGGATAACCACTCATGTCCAGTTCTTGAAGACCCTGCTCTTGGAAACCCGGCTCTTGAAGACTCTGCTCCTTGTCACTCTGCTCTTGAAGATACTGAGCTAAGGGCTGCATCACGGTATTGGCGAACACCAACTTCAGCCGGGAGATATCTTTCACGAAGTCGGCCACATAATCGTTGGCCGGCTTGGTGATAATCTCTTCGGGAGTCCCTATCTGGACGATCTCACCGTCTTTCATGATCGCGATGCGATGGCCGAGGCGCATCGCTTCATCCAGATCGTGGGTGATAAACAGGGTGGTCTTCTTCATCGAACGGGATAGTTCCAGGAACTGGTCCTGCAGCTGGCGACGGATCAGGGGGTCTAAGGCGCTGAAGGGTTCATCCATTAACAGAATCTCCGGATCGGCCGCCATGGCGCGTGCCAGGCCGACACGTTGCTGCATCCCGCCGGAAAGCTCTGAAGGGAGTCGATCTTCCCAGCCGTCAAGCTGTACTAGAGCTAATTTTTGTTCGGCGATCTTGAGGCGCTTCTGCTCATCGACATTACGCAGTTCGAGACTCAGTGCCACATTTTCCCGTACGGTACGGTGCGGCAACAGGGCCGTATGCTGAAAGACCATGCCGATCTTCTCCGCCCGAATCTGGCGCAGCTGTTCGGCATTTAGCGCATTGATATCCTCATCGCCGATCAGGATATCACCGGCAGTGGGTTCAATCAGGCGATTAATATGCCGTACCAGGGTCGATTTTCCGCTGCCGGACAGTCCCATAATACAGAAAATCTCACCCTCGTCGGCGTGGAAGGACGCGTCGGCCACAGCGACCACGCAGTCATATTCGTTAAACACCTGATCTTTGCTCAGGCCGCGGGATTTAACAGCGTCGAGCGCCTCATCGGCGCGTTTACCGAAAATTTTCCAGACATTTCGGCACTCAATCGCGGGTTTCGCTGAAGTTTTTTTAATCATGGCGCTCACAAGTTTAAACCGACCGGCGTAACGCTTAGCGAGCGCCGGTCGGTCATTTATCATTATCCCTACTTACTACCGTTAATGATCGGAAAGCAGTATGGCCAGATTCGCCCGGAGTCTACATCAGGGGTCAACGATTAATACCCTTTTCTTCCCGATAGCCCTTCAGGGCCTGCATGATGAGGATCAGGCAATCATCCCGTTCCTGAACCAGATCGTTGATAGATGCCCCGTCTGCTTGCGTCAGACAGCCAGCAACCATGTCATCCTTGAGTTGTTGCGTGAGTTCAGGTGCATCTAGACGGGTCCAGGGTTCTTTAAGGGAATCTTCGAAATGATCCAGCAGATGCGCCATTCCCCCCTGGCCTCCTCCCAGATGAAAGGTCAGGCAGTGGCCCATGATGGCCCAGCGTAGTCCGGGTCCATAGGTGATCGCCTTGTCGATGTCTTCGACCGAACATTCATTGTTAGCGACCATATGCAGGGCTTCACGCCAGAGGGCTTCCTGCAGACGGTTGCCGATGAAGCCGGGGAGTTCCTTGTTCATCTTGGCAACTTTTTTATCGGTTGCTTCGTAAAACGCAGCAGTCCAGTCGACGACGTCCTGGCTGGTACGCTCGCCGCCGCAGACCTCGCAGAAGGGCACCAGATACGGTGGATTGAAGGGATGACCAACGACAAACCGCTCTGCCTGGCGTTCCAGGTGCACGGCCATGTCGGACATCGCAAAACCGGAGGTGCTGGATATGATGACGACTTCCGGCGGCGTTATACGGTCTAATTCAGCAAACAGGGCGCGTTTGGAGTCCAGATTTTCCGGGGTACTTTCCTGGATCACCTCAACGGAGTTCACCAGCTCTTCCAGGCTAGCGGCAAAGCGCAGGCGTTGCTTGCTGGCTCCTTCTCGCAGGCCCAGCTTCTCGATCGTCGGCCAGATGTTATCTACCATCGCCAGCAGCTTCTCCCGGGCGTCGGGGCCCGGATCATAGGCAACCACATCCATGCCCATGCGCAGGAAATGCAGCGCCCAGGCGCCACCGATCACACCGGTACCTAAGACGCCAGCTTTCGTTACTTCATTGGGATTGGGTCGGGTCATGATCTGTCCTCTGTTCTATGTTCTATGTTCTCTGTTCTCTGTTCTTACTGCGTGCCGCGCAGGCGCAACTTTTCACGAGCCTGGGTCGGGCTCAGAATGCGAGACCCCATGTTCTCGATAATGTTGACGGCTCGCTCGACCAGCTGGCCGTTGGTCGCCAGTTTACCCTTGCTCAGGTAAAGATTATCTTCCAGCCCGACGCGCGCATGGCCACCCAGCAGTGCCGATTGCGCGACCCAGGGCAGCTGATTTCGACCCAAGGCAAAGGCTGTCCAGTCAGTCTTGGACGGCAGCATATCCACCATGGCTTTTAACAGACTCAATTCTGCAGGCGTGCCCCAAGGAATGCCCTGACAGAGCTGAAACATCGCATTGTCATCCAGCAAGCCCTCTTTCATCATCTGCAGTGCAAACCCGAGGTTACCGGTATCGAATATCTCTAACTCGACCGTGACATCCAGCTCCTTGATACGTGCCGCCGCCTGGCGCAGCATTTCTGGCGTCGAGATATAAACTAGGTTGCTGTCGCCGAAGTTGACAGAACCGCAATCGAGCGTGCAGATCTCCGGCTTTAGCGCCTCGATGTGAATCAGACGTTCCGTGGCGCCAACCAGGTCGGTCTCTTTACGAAAAGCGGTTGGGTCTTCGTCCGGGCCGATATACAGATCACCCCCCATACCCGCAGTCAGATTGATGATGATGTCGCAGTCTGAAGCCCGCAACCGCTCGCAAACTTCGGCGTAGAGTTCTACCCGACGTGAACCCTGGGTGGTATCCGGCTCGCGAACATGGATATGGGCAATAGCGGCACCCGCATTCCAGGCTTCAATTGCCGCGTTGGCGATCTCTTCCGGGGTGACCGGAACATGGGGGCTTTTGTTTGCCGTGTCACCCGCGCCATTGACGGCGCAGGTGATGATTACATCTTGATTCATAGCGATTCTGACTCAGATTATTGGGCTGAATTAATTATCAGGTTGGCTGCGAAGCGGCCACATGACGGTGGATTGCCCACTAATCTACAGTGTTAAAACGCAGGCTATTGATAATTGCCGACTATATTTTGATATTTTACGATGGTTTTGACGGTAGAGATGGGTTAAGTGCTGCGGAATCTTGGTCGGAAGGTGTAAATCAACCACCGCTGAAAAGTAATTTTTTGCAGATAATCCACCTATGCAGGCATAGGTTTGGAGTGAAGAAAGCCAGGCTGATCAGTCAGCATTAGTGCCTCAGGTGCAGCCTGTAATGAGGGGAATACGGGAGGGTGATCTCAATGTTCCTGACTCGGTTTTTTATTAAAACGCTGTTGATAGCAACGGGTGAAGTGGGACAGTGAGGCGAAACCACAGGCTACCGAAACACGGGTCACACTGCCGGTGGTTTGTTGCAGCATCCAGCGGGCATGATCCAAGCGTATTTTACGATAAAAAGCACTGGGCGTTTCCTGCAGATAGTGCTTAAACAGACGCTCCAGCTCACGGCCTGAGATCTTCACATGCGCAGCCACTTCAGGAATACTAAGCGGCTCCTCTATATTGCGCTCCATCAGATGAACCGCACCGACCAAGTTTGGATTGCGGCATTCCAGACGCTGCTGCAGGGAGATGCGTTGCGGATCGCCGTGCTCGCGTTTGTGTGTATACACTAATTCATCGGCGACTTCGGTGGCCAGGCCACTGCCGTGCTGAGTGCTGATCAAGTGCAGCATCATATCCAGGCCGGAAAGCGCGCCAGGGCAAGAAAAGCGGTTACGGTCGATGACCAGCAGTTCCTGTACCAGCTGCACACTCGGGTAGGTCTCTGCGGTACTTTTCAGGTTTTCCCAATGCATCGTTGCACGGTAGCCATTGAGGATACCTGCGGCCGCTGCAATCAGAGTGGCGGTATCCTGACAGCCTATATCGGCGCCATGGCTTGCCTGCTTGCGAATAAAACTAATTAAGGACTGGGTGACCTGTTCGTGGGGGCTATAACCGGCACAGATAATCAGGGTCTCGCAGGTACCGGCCTCACGCAAGCTGGCATTACTCATGATTTCGATAGCGTCACTACTGAGAACCAGGCCACCCTCTTCGGAGATTAACTCCCACTGGTAGAGTTCGTATTCGCTGGCCCGGTTTGCATGTCGAAGGGGGTCAAGCATCGATGCCAGACCAAATAATGAGAAACCAGGGACTAGTAGAAAAGAGATTTTTTGGGGGTATTTTTGCGGACGATCACCAAACATGACACAGACTCTTTGTGGTACAACGCGTGCTCTTGTCGATATTTAACAGTTAATAGGCGACTTCTGTCAAATGGATGATCCATACGTTGCTTACTATTAGATAAAATGCCCTCGGGCACCTTGGGATATGTAATGAGTGAGGACAATAGAATGACAACCAGAATGCAGGTATTTGAAGGGCCGGTAAGTTCCGACTGGATCGATTACAACGGACATATGAACGATGCCTGCTACGTCGTCGTTTTTAGCAAGGCGATAGATGAATTTATGCTGCGTCTAGGGCTCAATAAAAACTTTAGAGACCAGAGGCAGGTCTCTATTTATACTCTGCAGAGCATGGTGCACTACCTTCAGGAAGTCGGTGAGGGAGAACCCCTGAGGGTTGACGTCCAGCTGCTGGAAAGTGATAGCAAGAAGCTGCGAGTCTTCATCCGAATGCTGCATGCAGACACGGGAAAGGAGCTTGCGGCGATGGAGTCCCTGCTATTGCATATGGATATGGCTATTCACAGAGCGGCTCCTTTCTTGCCCGAAACACAAGATCGGATAGACGAGATTCAGCAAGCCCATGCATGCCTGCCTCTCCCGGTGCTGGCCGGACGCAGTATTGCACTGCGCCGTCCCGCCTAGAGCGACTCTGCACTTATACAACCCATAAAAAGGCTATACAGGTGTTCCCATTGACTCAACGTACGCCCCTGATTGCCGATGATGATGGGATTTTCACCTTCACGTTTTTGTTGTTGCCAGAATATGGCATGGTGTCTTTATTGTCTGCCATAGAGCCTCTGCGTATCGCCAATCGGTTGGGGGAACGGGACGTATTCAGATGGCAATGCCTGGGTCCGAGCGATGAACCTGTCATGGCCAGCAATGGTATGGCGCTACAACCCTGTCTTAACATGAATAGGGTAAGCAGCCCGCGTAATCTTTTTGTTAATGCCAGCTTTAATCCTGAGCATAATTTAGATGATGAAATAATTAAATGGCTACGTCGTTTAAAGATGAAAGGACAGGTGATAGGCGCACTAGATACAGGCTGCTATTTACTTGCCAAGGCGAATCTATTAAAAAACAGACGAGTGACTCTTCACTGGGAGGCCCGAGCTGCTTTTCAAGAACGCTATCCAGGCTTTACTGTGACCAATGAGATATTCGAAATAGATGGGAGCTGTATTACCTGTGCAGGAGGTACGGCAGCAAGCGATTTGGTTCTGCACCTTATTAGCGGCTATTGTGGCTCCGAGTTAGCGAAAAAAGTATGTGACCAATTAGTCAAAAATGGCATGCGAGAACATTCTGAACAACAAACGATGGGCTGGATGAAGCAACTAAATATTTACCATCCTAAATTACTAAAAGCACTAGAGTTGATGACTGAGCATATCGAGGAGCCTCTCTCTACTCAGGAGATAGCCAAATTACTGGCTATCTCCATGCGACAACTGGAGCGACTGTTTACGCAGCATGTCGAATACACCCCCAGCGAATACTATCTACGCTTGCGAATAGATCATGCCAGACAGCTGTTACTAGACTCTAGTCTGAGTATTTCTGAAATCGCTTTCGCAAGCGGGTTTAGCTCTGTTACTCACTTTAGTCGGCGCTACCGGAAACGCTATGGAACGACCGCTTCTGAGTATCGACGCCTGTCAAGATAGCATCATGCTTCATTCCAGCTCTCTTTCTGGCTCTCTTTCTAGCAATCGTATACGTGATAACAATTCGTCTCTATCAATATAACAGCCTTGTAGGTGCCTGTTGCCTGTTTTTAAATCAAAGGCATTACGGGCATGTAACACACGACGATTATCAAAAACAATTAAGTCACCAGCATTCAGACGGAAACGAAATTGAAATCGCTTTTCTCTCGTTAATGCGATAAAGCGTCTATAGGCGCGATAGAGGTCCATCGTTTGATGTGCAGGAACATCAATAGGGCCTCTCAAGAAGTTGGCCAGTCTTATTTCAACAATTTGACCATCATCATCTTTGACAATGGCCGTTCCACGGAATCGATAGTCACTGTGCTGATCTTTATTATAAAAAGACATAGGAATAGAGCTGAGGCTCTGGAATTCCTCGGGATGCTTCTCTCGCATATATTCAGCAATACAAAAACCATCGACTAAGATAGATTCACCCCCTATCGCATCGTTCACCAGGCAGTGAAGAAATTGTAAACCGGGTTGTAATTCACGCGTCGGCAAGTCGGTATGCAGGGGTAAACGTAAATCAGTATAGGCCGCACTGTTGGCACTTGCTTTAGCACGAACATCAAAAAGAGTTCCGAAATTAGTTTCTCTTATAAAGGATATCCTATTCGCCACCTTAATCAGGCTACCTGGCGTGGTATCTACTTTTTTTATCAGCGTGATCCCATAATCTCTGGTTTGGCGCAGCCAATTGAGTAAGTGGTCATCGCTATACATGACATCATCATAATTAAAACTTTTTAGTTCTTGACTTATTATGGCCTCATCCCAAACTGTAGGGAGCCATTGTTTTTCTTTTAGACTCTCTGCGCTATAACAGTGCTGACGAAGCCAACCAGGGTGATATTGACTATTATGTGATTCAAAATCCCACTCCACAATCAACCGGGACTCCTTTGAAACATAAGCATTCAAGGGTTTTATCGAGACTGGAACGTCACAAATTTCGAACATTTGTTCTCGTGTAAGACGCGTGACGCACTGTTCACAATGGCAGTTATCCCTTAGCCATAAATAATGGAATTCACTTAAATGCTGGTCGTCCCACTTAATGCTCAACGACTCTTCGTTTAATATAACTCCAACAGGTAGTTGTTCAATTTTATAGGGTGTAAATGAGGATACTTCCAGTGAACTATCAAATAATTTGATTTTACCATCCTTAACAAGAGTGTAGATTTATCGGGTCTATAAAGAAGGATAGTAGCCTGTAGAAAGGCCCTTCTTGTAGTACCCAGTCGCCCATATTTTGCATACAAACGACATCTACCCATCTAAGCGCTAAGCAGCAGGGTCAGATCTTGACATAACCCTGGAGGTTGGCTCCCTGCAATCTTTTAGTCTTTAGATCTTTTGTCTACCACTCCGGCAACGGGTCATAACACTTAACGGGTACAGAGCCTTTTTATAGTTCCCCTTCCAGGCCGTATGCCTTAGCCAGATGAAAATAAAAGCTGCTGCCCCAGGCTACCAGCTGATCCGGTATATCGAACGCCGGATTATGATGACCGCCGTTGACCGGGCAACCGAACACCAGGTGACAACCCTGGCCACCCTGATCATTGACGGCCCGGGTCATATAGGTGGCATCTTCACTGGCGGGCACCTGATAAGTATCCTGCACCTCCTCCGGTTGCAGCCCGAAATCAAGTGCCTGCTCTTGAATCCAGCTCGCCAGCTCGGGGTGGTTGGGGTGGTTCTCAAACTGGGTACGAGGGGAGATAGTGACCTCGACCTCCTGCATCGCCGCTGCGCCCTCGATCACCTGCCGGGCCCGCGCTTGCATGTAATCGCGGATCTCATTACTGGCGCCCCGCACTTCAAAACAGAAACGGGCAAAATCTGCGATAACATTATTGGCATTATCCGAGGACATCCCGCCCACATTCACTCGGGAGACGCCATCGCTATGCCGAGCGATACCGTAGAGCCCGGTGACCGCCTGGCACGCCGCCAGCAGCGCATTACGGCCGAACTCGGGATTATTACCGGCATGGGCCGCGCGTCCCTGCATCACAACGTCTAAAACGCTGCCGGCGATCCAGGTGGCATCACAGACCAGCACCGGCCGGTCGACAATTCCCAGATGCACCGAGTAGAAGCGCTGCACGTCTTGCAACTGCGGCAATCGGGCAAAGTGGACCCCGCCGCCAG
Organism: Motiliproteus sp.; assembly: GCA_047633175.1. Taxonomy (GTDB): domain Bacteria; phylum Pseudomonadota; class Gammaproteobacteria; order Pseudomonadales; family Balneatricaceae; genus Motiliproteus. Next base: position 55,398 of record JBLIEQ010000003.1, read on the forward strand.
CCACCTCTTCGGCAGGCTGAAAGAACAGGGTGAACTGACCTTTAAGGGTCTCCCGCCGCTCGGAAAGCAACCGTGCTAGACCCAGCCCGGTAGCCATATGGCCATCGTGACCGCAGGCATGCATCTTCCCCTCGGAGGTCGATGCGAATCCGGCCTCCTGCGGCCGATGGGAACAGGCCCCACTTTCGGCCACCGGTAAGGCATCGATATCGAAACGGAACGCCTGGTGCGGTCCCTCCTCCGAGCATCTCAGCTGAGCCACCAGACCCGTGAAGCCCCCGGCCATATCGGCCAGATAGGGATCATCATCCCCCAGCTCCTGCCACGCCTGGCGATAGGCTGACTCAAGCTGCTCGGCAGGAGGGAGGTTGTGAGGCCTGAGGTCTCCCCAGAGCGTCTTGCCCCAGCTTACCTCAAATCCCAGCTGCTCCAGCTCCCGGCACAGCACGGCGGTGGTTCGAAACTCACACCAACTGAGTTCCGGGTGGCGGTGAAAATCCTGGCGGAATGCGCTAACGTAGTCCAGGATCCCTTGGGCGTCGGCGTTAAGACGATCGTAGTAAGCCACAGCCTTAATCTCCCAACTGAGAACCGTCGATATTGATCGAGGTCTTGCTGCTGAAAGCACGCAGCCCTTCCGGCGACAATGCAAGTGAGCCGTTGCCGGAATGACGATGTCCGATCCAGCCGAGGCGGGCATCGACGAAGTTACAGCGGTTAACATAGAGCGTGCCGAAGTCCAGTGCCTCCAGGAACTCGCCGACACGGGCGCGAGAGCGGGTAAAGAGGGCCGCCGTGAGGCCATAGCGGGTATCGGCGATCAGCTCGAACGCCTGCGCATCGCTGGTCACCTTCATCACCGGCAGTACCGGGCCGAAGGTCTCTTCGGTCATGATCCGCATCTGGTGATCGACACCGCTCACCAGCGTGGGCTGGATAAAGGCGCAACCGCCGAGGGTTTCGCGCTCACCACCGGTAACGATGCTCGCGCCTCGCGCCCTGGCATCTTCAACCAGGGACAGCAGGCCATCGATCGCCGCCCCTCCCCCAAACAGCGGCCCCAGGGTCGTCGTCTCGCTCAGGGGATCACCGTTCACCTGCGCCTCCATCACGGCCTTGGCTTTCTCGAGAAAAGCATCATGCAATGCGGCGTGCACATAGACCCGTTTCACCGCGCAGCAGGATTGACCGGAATTATGTAACCGGCCAATCGTGACCGCCCAGAGCACCGCCTGCTCCAGGTCGGCATCCTCGGCGATATAACAGGCATCATTACTGCCCAGTTCCAGCGATACCTCGATAAAGGGAGACCTCAGCTGTTCGTTCAGCGCCCGCTTGGCAACACTCTGCTGAATCACCTGCCCGCCCTGGACGGAGCCGGTAAAGACGACGTGGTTGATGTCCCCTTGCTCGATAATGTCGGCCGACACCGCGTAATCCGTGGTGATATTGAACAGCAGGTCGTCGAACTTCCCCATCGATTTAAAGGCGTCTTCGAACAGCCGTCCCACGGCAGGGGTCGTGGTGTGCTTGAGGATCACCGTGCTGCCACTCAACAGGGCACAGATCACCCCGTTGATGGCGGTGAACAGGGGATAGTTCCAGGGGCTGATGATGTAGACCAGGCCTTTGCCGCGAAAACGAATACTGCCTTCGAAGTCAGGCTGCTGCTCGCCACTCATATCCAGGTCCTGGAGCGCACCCTCTGCGGCGAAACTGCACATATACTCGGCCCGCTCGAGCATAAAGGCCAACTCCTGAGCCGCCGCGGCTGTCGGCTTGCCCATCTCGTTGGCGATGGCCGTGCAGATCTGCGGCTCCGCCTCACGAAACCGATCCAGCGCCTTGCGTACCAACGCCGCCCGCTCTGCCGGCGGTACGCGGGACCAACGGCTGTAAGCGGCCCGGGCACGCACGAGCTTGCCTGCGACCTGGGCGAAAGTCTCGGATTCCTGCTCAAAGACCGGCTCGCCGGTAAAGGGATTGTCTAGTCGTATCTTAGCCATGCTCAGGCTCCTGTCTTAGCTGTTTAGCCGGTGAAGCCCAAGGCGCCACGGGTCTGGGTTACAGGGTTAGAGTTACGTATTACCTACTACGTGTTAGGTGTTAGCCGATGCCCGGCTCGCTCGCAGCCAACTGCTGCATACATTCGATAAAGGCATCGATATCCTGCGACTCGATGTCGAAGGACATGACAAGGCGGCCTTCGGAGCGCCCCGGACTGCTGTCGGCCTTCCAGACATGGAAATACGCTTGTTGCTGCAACGGTGCGATCCAGTGATTCGGCAGTTCGACGAACAGGATGTTGGATTCCACCGGTGCAGTAAGAGAGGCGTCTGAGATAGTTGCCAGGCGTTCGCCCAGATAGCGGGCCATGGCGTTGGCCTTGGCGGCGTTCTCCAGCCACAGGTCGTTTTCGAAATACGCTAGGTACTGGGCGGCCAGGAACCGCATCTTGGAGGCCAGGTGCATGCCATGTTTGCGAATCACGGCATAATCGGCCTGCAACAGGGGGTTCAGCACCACGACGGCTTCGCCCATCATCATGCCGTTTTTACTGCCGCCGAAGGAGACCACGTCGACTCCCAGATCGGTGAACAGCGACTTGCAGTCGGTCTTCAGCGCGGCCATCGCATTATGAATACGCGCGCCGTCGATATGGACGTAGAAGCCATGCTGCTTGGCAAAGTCGCAGATCTCTTGCAGCTCATCGAGGCTGTAGACCGAGCCCCGTTCGGTGCACTGCGCGATAGAGATCACCTTCGGCTGGCTACGGTGCTGAAAGCCGATATCGGCCAGTCGCGGCTTCATATCCTCGATACGGATCTTACCATCGACGGCAGGCAACGTGATCAGTTTGGAACCCAGAAATTGTTCTGGCGCCCCTGCCTCATCGATCCACAGGTGCGATTCGGCGGAGCAGAACACCGCCTCATAGGAACGTACCATTCCTTTGAGGGCAATTACATTGGAGCCGGTGCCGTTGTAGACCAGGAAGGTCTCCGCCTGCTCACCAAAGAGTTTTTTGAAGGCCTGATTGGCCCTGGCCGTGTAGGCATCCGCGCCATAACTCAGGGCATGGCCCTGGTTGGCTTCCACCAGCGCCTCCATAATACGTGGATGCACACCGGAGACGTTATCGCTGGCAAACATAGGTCTGGTACTTGTAGCCGTACTTGTAGCTGTACTTGTAGCTGTACTTGTAGCTGTACTTGTAGCTGTAGCCGTTGGGGTCATACCACCTCCTGATCAATCGATAACAAACAGCTCACGGGGCGTTGTGCACAGGCATTCCACCCCCTCTTTAGTGATGCGAATCGATTCGGTGATCGCCACCCCCCAATCATCGAACCAGACCCCCGGCATAAAGTGCATGGTGACGTTCTCCGTCAGCAGGGTATTGTCGATGGGACGAAAGCTGATGGTGCGCTCGCCCCAATCGGGCGGATAGCCGATTCCGATACTATAGCCACAACGGGAATCCTTGACGATGCCGTGTTTGGTGATCACCGCATCCCAGGCGGCATGCACCTCGTGGGCATAGACCCCCTCTTTCGCAATATCCAGCACCGCGTCTATCCCTTCCAGCACGACCTGTACGGTGTCATAGGCCTTAGGATCCGGTTTGCCCAGGAACACCGTACGGCTCTGAGGTGCGTGATAGCGCGCCTTGACTCCGGAGAACTCCAACGTGGTGCAGTCACCCTTTTGGTAGCGCTCATCGCGCCACATCACATGGGGGCAGGAGGTCCCGACACCGGCCGGAATCAGCGGTGCCATCGCCGAATATTCACCGGCGTAATCCTCCAGCCCAGCAACGGAGGTAGCGTAAACCTCGGCGGCCACATCCGCCAGCCGCACACCCGGCCGGATCTTGTTGAGCGCCCTTTCCATGGTGAGGTCCGTCAGCCGCGCCGCCTGACGCATATAACCGATCTCGGCATCGGACTTGACGCTACGGACCCAGTTGACCAACGCATCGGCATCGACGAATCGGGCATTCGGAAGCTGGGCTTGGATCTGGTTGAGACTGCGGGCACTGAAGAAGTGGCTGTCACCTTCATAGCCGATGTTAGCACTCGCCTGGCCAAGGTCGTGCAACTGCCGGGCGACATATTCCATGCAGTGGGCAGCCGGATTCTGAATATAGTGGTCGGAGTAGCCGAGGATCCGGTCATCGGCCAAGTAAGAGGTCAGTTTGGCGCCGTTAATGTCCTGACCCCGGACCACCAACAGCGGCTTGTCACCGTTCTGGCTGATCAGCGCGTACTGAGGGGTATAGAACGACCAGGCATCATAACCGGTCAGGTAATAAAGGTTACTCGGCTCGCTGACGATAAGGACATCGATACCCGCATCAAGCATGCTTTGCTGCGTCTTTTCCAGACGCGCTTGATATTCACCAAGACTAAAGGGCTGTTTATATTTCACAGCAACTCCTGCTAAATTAATTCATTAATTAAGACAACTTTGTAACGACTCAGCATCTCAGCCTGTAGCCCTGGTACCGCACTGCTGCGGGCTGCAATACAGCAAATGAGGCTAGCCTGAAGCGTTACGCGGGTTTTACAGGTTGTTTATTTAAAGCGACTGCCTGCCGCCTTCTATCACCTTTTTCTATCACCTTTTTCTCTTACCTTTTAGATCGCCTCGCTAACCGCGCTCAGGAACTGTTGAGCCCGCTCTCTCTGCGGATTGCCGAACAGTTCCTCGGGAGGCCCCTGCTCTTCAATCCTGCCACCATAGAAGAAACACACTCGGTCAGAAATATCCTTGGCGAAACCCATCTGGTGAGTCACCATCAACATGGTCAGGTTATGCTCGGCGACCAGCTTGCGGATCACGCTGGTGACCTCGCCGATCACTTCCGGATCGAGCGCCGAGGTCACCTCGTCGAACAGCATCACCTTCGGCCGCATGGCCAATGCCCGGGCGATAGCCACCCGCTGCTGCTGTCCGCCCGACAGGCGTGACGGATGCTGATCCCGCTTGTCCGCCATGCCGACCATCTCCAGCAGCTCCTCGGCACGTTCGCGGGCCTCCTGTTTTCCGAGCCCCTGTACCTGAACAGGCCCTTCCATACAGTTTTCGAGGGCCGTCATATGCGGAAAAAGATTGAAGTGCTGGAAGCACATGCCGATATTAGAACGCATCCGTTGCAGGTGACGGTTGCTGGCGGGTACCAGGACACCGTTGTGCTCCATATGCGTAAGCGGCTCACCGCCCACATAGATCACCCCACCATTGATCGACTCCAGCGTCATCAGCATACGCAACACGGTGGTCTTGCCCGATCCGGAAGGGCCTATAACGGTGACCATCTCCCCCTCGGACACATCAAGATCCAGCGCATCCAGAACCGTCAGGCTGCCATAGCTTTTGGTGACATTCATAAAGCGCACCACAGGGACATTCTCGCCGGTGAGCCTCAGCGGGTATTTCGACATATCTTCTTGCATCAGTTCATCCCCAGTTTTTTACGGATCCATGCCTCGAAGACGCGAACAAGTCCGGCCGTGGGCAGCGAAATTGCCAGAAAGATAACCCCGACCAGTGTGAAAGGCTCCAGGAAACGGTAATTTTCCGCACCGATAGCGTTGGCCGTATGCATCAGCTCAGCCACACCGATCACCGACAGCATCGGCGTATCTTTAAAGATACCGACCAGGTAGTTACCCATGCCAGCCAGACAGAACGGCAAAGCCTGGGGGATAATGATTCGGGAATAGGTCTGCGCCGGGCTCATATTAATCGCCAACGCGGCTTCCCACTGCCCTTTAGGTACGCTCTCGAGTCCACCCCGATAAACCTCCGACAGGTAGGCGGCATAATGCAGGCCGATGGCGATCATCCCCGTCATCCAGGGCGATAGCTTTATACCCACCTGGGGGCCGACGAAGAATATAAAGAAGATCTGCAGCACCAGCGGGGTCGAGCGGATAAACTCGACGGCTTCGCGCACGACCAGGGTCAGCAGGCGGTAAGGCGTACGCTGCGCGAGTGCGAACACCAGCCCAAGCACCACCGCTATCCCGTAACCCACGCCGGCCGCAATAAGCGTATTGCCGGTCGCCCCGAGCAGCCGAGGGAGGAGTTCCCAGACAAACTCCCAACGCCAATCAAACATGGGTATTCCCCTTGCCCATCTTGTGGGCCATAAATCGCTCCAGCCAGCGCATAAAGGGCGTAATCACCAGCCGAGCCATAATGTAGTAGATGATCAGCGCCGTGCCGAAGGTCTGGGCCGACAGGAAGGTGGTGCCGTTGATCTGCTTTGACTCGAACATCAGATCGGACACCGAGATCAGCGACACCAGCGCCGTGCCCTTCAGCAGTTCGATCATCAGGTTCCCCCAGGGGGGCAACATATTGAGCAAAGCCTGCGGAAAGATAATCCGGATCATGCGCTTGGCTGGCGACATATTAAGAGCCAGCGCTGCTTCCCACTGCCCCCGGGGCACCGAGAGGATACCTCCGCGCACCAACTCGGCGCCGTATGCGCCCAGGTTCATGCCGATCGCTACAAAACCTGCGGTAAATTTGTCCAGGGTCACCCCCAGCAGCGGCAGCACGAAGAAGATCCAGTAGAGTTGCACAAGTAGCGAGGTGCCACGAAACAGCTCGATATACGTCACAGCCACGCCACTAACGATACGGCTGTGCGACAGCCTCATCAGGCCCGTCGTCACCGCAATAGAAATCGCGAGCAGCGCGGCAAGCAGGGTCTGCAGCGCGGTGATCAGGGTGCCATCGAGAAATCGCGGGGCGTACTCGACGATAAAATCAAAATATGACATCTGTTTCGTTCCTGATAGAGACGAGAAGAAACTCGATCACTTTTGTCAGAGGCGGGCGCCAGGGAGGCCCGCCCGCCTCAGGATCAAACAGTTATCAACGGTTGTTGCAAACCCACTCGGTACTGACGTCACCGGGCAGCTGCGACTCTGTGTAGCCATACTCCGCCACGGAGGCGAGCATCTCTTCCGAGCCCATATAGCTTTTCTGCGCCTCGTTGAACGTCGTCAGGAAGTCCTGGTCTTCGTCACGAAAAGCCATACCGACATAATTTAACGTCCATGCCGGTAGCGCGGCAGGATCCGTCACTTCCACGGCGCCACCTGACTTCTGGGCAATATTTAGTGCTGTAAAATAGGTCATCGCTCCGGCATCTGCCCGGCCCGCCTTGACGGCGGCCAGAATTTCGGTTGGTCCCGGAACCTGCATGACCTGATTATCGGGCACTCCCTCTTTTTTAGCGGACTTGATCGAGTTGTATCCGGCACCTGTCGCCATGACCGCATCCATTTTTTTGATATCCTGGTAGTCCTGAATACCCTTGGGATTACCCTTGGCAACGATGAAAGCATCGCCGAACTTCCCTATAGGATCAGAGAACAACACGTTCTCGCAACGTTTCTCCAAGATGTACATGCCACCGGTGATGATATCGAAGCGCTTCGCCTTAAGACCCGGAATCAATCCACCCCATTCGGTCACTACCGGCTCGATGTTCTCATAACCCATCGCATTAAGGACGCCGATAACATGAGCATTGGCGAACCCAAGCGGCTCATTCCCCTCACCCGGATAGGCCCAGGGCACCTCGTTGGCGAAGCCAATACGGATGGTCTTATCGTTGTCGATTCGATCCAGAAGAGATCCGGCGGACACAGCGGTCACACCCAGACTCAGGGTAACGAGAGTAACGAGGCTCTTTAAAAACGTAGCTTTCATCTGCTTCTCCGAATTTATTGTTGTTCTGGCCTGAAGGCCAATCGCTCAGGATAAGTGTGTTGTACACATTAGCGATGAATAGTCGCACGAGTCAACCCTGTTTACGCTATATTGGAGCGCGCTAGTTGACGAAAAAGCCCTATGATGTGTACAACAGCAGGAAGCAGAGCCAATGAAACAAAGGTTAGAATGAAGTTGCGCTGCCGCAAGCAGCTGCTTCGGGCTATACTCCTCATCCCAACAAATGGGGCGAACTAATGACAGGGCACCCGAACAATGGGCGGATCTAAGCAACCCAAGAATAGCCAAGAGCAGAGCAACAGCGCGCACACCCGCTTCCAGCGACTGCTCGATACATTGCGCACCCGGATCTGTCTGCTCGACTACCCCCCCGGGACGCGCCTGAGCGAGGAGGCCCTGGCCGAAGAGTTCGGCGTAAGCCGCACGCCGCTGCGCCGCGTACTGGCGCATCTGGCAGCGGAGGGGCTGGTCAAGGTGACCCACGGCGTCGGCACCCTCGTCACCGATATCGATTTCGACCAGCTCTCTCAGGTGTATCAACTCAGGATGGAGCTGGCGGAATTGATCGGCAAGATCTCGCCGGCGCCCCCGAGCGAAAAGACCATCGAGCAGCTTCGCTCACTGCTCGCCCGCAGCCGGGAACTTCAGCACATGCCCGACTCCCGTGCATTCGCCCGACTCAACATAGACTTCTTCCAGGTACTCACACGCCTGACGGAGAGTATCCCCCTGCGAGAGATCTCCGAGCGACTTTACTACCAAACGAGCCGAATCTGGCTGAAGTCCATCTCCCAGATGGACTTGGCCGAAGAGATTGCCATCTTCTCCCGCGAGATTGTGGATGTCCTGACAGCCGTCGAGATCGGCGACTTGGGGGCGGTCGGGCATATCTGGCGTTCACATATTTCAATGAGCCATACCCGACTGACGAGAAGCCGCTGACGTCGACTGCATTTGAAGCCCGCGCTACAGGGACGTAGTTAGGCAGCTGAAGGCTCCTGCAACAGCTGCACTTCCCTGTGGGGCATGCCATCCATGCAGGAGCATTTAACGGCTGACCCACAAAAGCGCTGCGACTATACGAACAGGTAGAACGCAGCCCCTGACACATAGCCCATCAGGGCCAGTGGCGTCATCACCTTCATGTACCAGAAGAAGTTAATCCGCTCCATCCCCATCGCCGCAACGCCCGCAGCCGAGCCGATGATCAGGCAGCTTCCGCCGGTACCGGCAGCGTAGGCCAGGAACTCCCACATCCTGTGGTCGGTCGGGTAGATCGACATGTCATACATCCCCATTGCTGCCGCGACCAGGGGGACGTTATCCACCACCGCCGATAGCAGGCCAATCAGGAAGATGATCAGATCCATGTTACCCACCGCCTCGTCCAGACCCGCCGCCAGGGATGCCAGCAGACCTGTGGCCTGCAAGGCAGCCACGGCCAGCAGGATACCGAGGAAGAAGAGTACGCTGGCAGAGTCGATCTTCTTAAGAACAGTCACGATATGCAGACCCGCATCGATCACCTCGTCGCGCTGATGCTTGTGCATCCGCTCACTGACAACCCAGAGTACCGACAGACTCAGCAGCATGCCCATAAACGGCGGCAGGTGCGTCACGGTCTTGAAGATGGGCACGAACAGCAAGCCGGACATGCCGACCCCGAAGATCAGGTTACGCTGAGCGACCGTCACCACGAAGCTGCTGTCGCTTTCCACGCTAGCCGGGGTCTTGATGTGCTGACCGCGCAGGGTAAAGGAGAGAAAACTCAGAGGTACGAGGATGCAGATCAGACTGGGGATAATCAGGCTATGAATAATATTGGTGGTGGTGATCTGTCCCCCGATCCAGAGCATGGTGGTGGTGACATCACCGATCGGCGACCAGGCGCCACCGGCATTCGCCGCGATCACGATAATGCCGGCGAAGAACAGACGATCCTTCCTGTCGGCGATCAGCTTGCGGATCAGCGAGATCATCACGATGGTGGTGGTCAGGTTGTCCAGCGCCGCCGACATAAAGAAGGCGATCAGACCGATAGTCCAGAGTAGTTTCACCGTACTGGTGGAGTTGATCCGGTCGGTAATAATAGAGAAGCCGCCGTAGGCATCGACCAACTCGACAATCGTCATGGCCCCCAACAGGAAGAACAGAATACTGGAGATCTCGCCCAGAAATTCCAGCAACTGATGATGACCGACCCAGGTGATGGCCATCTCAGCCGCGGTTTTGCCGCTGTGTTCCTCGGTAAACCAGCCAGGCAGAGCCGCCAGGTCTACGATGGAGCCGGATGCCAGTATATAGACGGTCCAGCAGAGTACGCCGGTCATCAGGGCGGAGGCGGTTTTATCAACGTGAATACTGTGTTCGGTAACGATGGCGATATAGCCAACGACGAACACTAGGCTAATCGCTATAAGAGCTAAAGGCACGGGCGTGGTTCCTAATAAATGATTCAGGTAAGGTGCTATAGCAACAGCGATAGCAAAAAAACTTAACTGAACAGCCCGGGAGGCGCCCTGATAAGGCGGAGGCTAAGACTGTGCCGCTGCGGTCGAGCAGCCGTTTTCTGCTGTGCCATAGCGGCAACTAAAGGTGGGCGTGCGGGGATCACAGGAGCGAGTAAAAGCCTATCCGGATCCTCTTCGATGCCAGCTGATATCAGACCAGAATCGACCCCGGTGGCCGCAAAGCCGATAGTGCCGCTGCCTCCCTGCAGCAGGCACGCACTGGTTATCAGCGCCAGCAACAGATACATAGATGCCAAGTTGAGGCGATTACGCACTGAAGCAGTGTTATGGCGATCCGGAATTATCATCTATGTTCTCTATAAGCCAACCGGCATACATCTCTTGTGCCCTTTGTTGGACGGCGAAATAATTGCCCCGCCATCATCCCAACAAAAAGCCGACAAATTATACGCTTAACAAAGCCAATCTACAGCCCGTCGTTATTCATAAACGTGACCGGGCCTCCTGCACTGGCCAACCGCTAGGTGATCAGACAGATAGTACGTAGCTGCTCCGCGCGACGCCATGCGACTCTGGGCTTATACCACCGATAAAGGCGATGCCTGAGTGAGAGGTACTAGGACTGACGACCGCTGAGGTCGCACTGATTTTTTTGGAGGGATCGCAATCCACCTACCCCTCAATTAGAGAGGCACATCATCAGACATACTATGACGCAATATTTGACAGCATCTCGACATATGGCTAAATCAGACCTTTAGCTAGGCTAAAGCCAGTGCATCATAAAGCCGCATTAAAATCAGAAAATTGATTGGTTTTATGGCTCTCCATTGAACCTTAGAAGCAGGCGAGGACCCTGGGTAGAGACAGGACTCGACAGCGCCGAAAATGCGAAAATGCGAAAATCGGCCCTTAAATCGCCAGGGCTTGAGCGTCAATATTTTAAAGATCCGATATGCGAGAACTCTATCAGCTTGAAGGCTCAATAATTGCGGTCATGACATCGGGAAGCTGCGCCCTATCCAAAACAGTTGTCGTTGACAGGGACTGGGCGAGCCAATAACTCGGGTTAGTTTACATTGATCGGACGCGTTAGAAATCTCCGGCAAATTTTCATGTTTCTTATAGCTCAGGGTCAGCTCCTAATAAACATAAAACCGGACAGATAGCCTACGACAAATTGATGTGGATATAGTTCTCCGGACATTTACATGCCTGAATGTGATGGCATGGAGCTAAGCAAGATCATCCGCCAGATTGGGGCCTATATCAGCGTACCTATCGTATTTTTATCCTCTGAAGAGGATCAGGAAAAGCAGTTACTGGCCATGAGTCTGGACGGAGATGACTTTCTATCCAAACCTATCAAACCCTGGCACCTGGTCTCGGCGGTGGCAAGCAGAGCCAAGCGTGCACGCACGATGCGTGCTTTAGCTGAAAAAGATAGTCTGACTGGGCTGTTCAACCATACTAAGATCAAAGAGCGTCTTCAAGCCGAGTTGTCCAGGGCCAAGCGTAATCACGAACCCTTAGCCTATGCCATGCTGGATATCGATAATTTTAAGCATGTGAATGATACCTATGGGCACCCTGCCGGTGACAGGGTCCTCAAGAGTATTGCCATTATGCTCAAACAACGCCTACGTAAGTATGACGTTATTGGCTGCTATGGCGGCGAGGAATTTGTGGTGATTCTCCCAACACAGATTTGACGACAGCAAAAATTATTATGGATAATTTACGCATCAGCTTAAGTAAAATAAATCATAACAACGATGGACGTGTTTTTAACTATAGCTTTAGCTGTGGCATCGCTTCATTTCCTAAATTAAGCAATGCTACCACCTTAAATGAAGAAGCTGATAAAGCCCTGTTCAGAGCCAAGAAAGACGGCCGCAACCAGGTTTGTTGTGCTTAGTGTTACCTATACAATCTCACTATTGCCCCTGTTTTGTGGGTCAGCCGTTAAATGCTCCTGCATGGACGGCACGCCCCACAAGGACGTGTCTATCTATGAAGGGTAATGCAGCTGTTGCAGACAAATCGGCAGGATAGCCGGTTTGCACAACCGCAGGTTGCCCGGAGGGTGAGACACTCAAGATGTGCAGAGTGAATCCGAAGCTGCCTAACTACGACCCTGTAGCGAGGGCTTCAGCCTGACGATAGCCATTCCTTCCTAGTACTGTCGGACTAAAAGGCGTGTCGCTATTACAGGAGCCTACAGCTGCCTGCCTGCAGGCGATCTTTTGACATGTACTCCTTTACTCCCTGCTCCCTACTTTCGCCTCGGCCCCCCTCCGAGAGCCCCCACCCCGTCTCGACGTGCCGCAACGCCAAGGACACTGACCACCTACCTCTCTCTTTAAGCGTGCCTTAAGAGTCTTTCTATACCCTGCAGTTTATCAACAGGGACTGTCTGAACCCGTTGGCCTCATGTTTTTCAGAAAGGAATAGGGATAGGAATAACCATGTACATATTTGTGAATCCAAGGCATAAAGATGCCCGCTTAAGCAGCACCACCTTAGCGCTCATATTAGCCCTGTACTTCTTCTTCGTTATCAATATCCCGATCATCATCAAGCTGATTGGCATTTTGCGACTCAACGAAGAGCTGCACTGGGGATTCGCGATCTCCCTGCCGATCTTTTTTATCGCGGTCTTCAATCTGCTGTTCAACCTGTTTACCCTCAAGTATGTGGCTAAACCTTTCTTTATCGTGCTGTTACTCATCTCCAGCTGTGTGAGCTATGTGAGCTACAGCTACGGTATTTTCATCGATTCTGACATGGTCAGAAACATCGTCGACAGCCACTACGGCGAAGCGGTGTCCTACCTCAACAGCAGCGCCTTGGTCTGGGTTCTGCTGATGGGTGGCATCCCTGCACTACTCGTCTACAAGGCGCCGCTCAAATTTCACAGTTTACCCAAGGAACTGCTGTATAAGGGTGGTTCTATTGCGCTGTCTATCCTGGTGGTCGGCGCTATCGCAGGGCTGTATTACAAAGATTATGCGGCGGTAGGACGCAATAACAGCTATCTCAATAAGATGATTATTCCCACCCATTACACCTACAGCATCGGCAAGTTCATCAACTATAACTACATCAAACCCCTGCCCCCTTATCAGCAACTGGGGGTCGGCGCTCACCTGGCCACAACAAAGAGCACATCACAGAGCGCAACACAGAGTGGCAGGCCGAACCTGCTGGTGATGGTAATCGGTGAAACGGCGCGCGGAATGAACTTCGGGCTCAACGGCTATGACCGTGACACCAACGCTTTTACCAGAGAGCAGGGCGTCACTTCATTTAAAGATGTCAGCTCCTGTGGAACGGCGACCGCAGTCTCCCTGCCCTGCATGTTTTCGCGCTTCGGGCGCCTGAGTTTTGATAAGCGCAGCGCCCACAATCAAGACAACCTGATGGACGTACTCCAATATGCGGGCCTCAACACCCTGTGGCTGGAAAATGACGGTGGCTGCAAGGGGGTCTGCGATCGGATCAGCACCCTGGAGTTCAGTCCCGAGGACAGGAGCGCTTGGTGTGATGGGGAGTACTGTAAAGATGAGGTGTTATTAGAAAATTTCCAGCAAGCGCTGGACCGGCTTAAAGAGAAGCGCCAGGACAGCGTGCTGGTGCTGCACCTCGTTGGCAGCCATGGACCCACCTACTATCAACGCTATCCCGAAAACTTCAGCCACTTCGAGCCTGATTGCGCCAGGAGCGATATTCAAAACTGCAGCCAGGCGGAGATCGTCAACTCCTATGACAATACGATCTATCACGACGATTTTATCCTGAGTAAGGTCATCGAGACCCTGTCAGCCAATAGCGCCGACTGGCGCAGCGGCATGCTATATATATCCGATCATGGGGAATCCTTAGGCGAGAACGGTCTCTATCTGCATGGCATGCCCTACAACATGGCGCCGAAGGAGCAGACCCAGGTCCCGTTACTGACCTGGTTTTCGCCAGCGCTGCAGAGCCAAAAACAACTAGATCCGGACTGCCTTAAGCACCGCGCCAATAATGAAGCCTTCTCTCAAGACAACCTTTTCGACTCCATCCTCGGGTTGATGGATGTGCGCACCCCGCTCTACCAGCAGAGGTTGGATATTTTCAGCCCCTGCCGCAGCTAATAAAGGTAAGGCTATGTACTATTTTGTGGGCTGGGCTTGTAGGCCGGACTTTAGTCCGACAATCACTAGCACCTGCCAGCATTGTCGGACTACTTTCTACCCACAAATCGCCGACCCACAATATAGAGGGCTAATCGATATGATCCAGTCCCCGGCAGGCCATGGCCACGGCCTTGAATACCGCGCGACCCTTGTTCAGGGTCTCCTGCCACTCCAGCTCGGGCTGTGAATCGGCCACTATTCCGGCACCCGCCTGAATATACAGGCGCTTATCCTTGATCACCGCAGTGCGGATGGCGATGGCGGTATCCATATTACCGTTCCAAGAAAGATAACCGACCGCGCCGCCGTAGACGCCACGCTTGGTCGGCTCGAGGGAATCGATGATCTCCATCGCCCGGATCTTGGGCGCGCCGCTCAGGGTTCCCGCCGGGAAGGTGGCCCGCAGCACATCGATGGCACTGAGCCCGGACTTGAGTTTGCCGGTGACGTTGGAGACGATATGCATCACATGCGAGTAGCGTTCGATCACCATCTTGTCGGTCAGTTCGACCGAGCCGATCTCGGCCACCCGGCCGACGTCGTTGCGCCCCAGATCGATCAGCATCAAGTGTTCGGCGATCTCCTTGGGGTCCTCGAGGAGTTCGCGTTCCAGCGCCAGATCATGCTCGGGGGTGAGTCCGCGCTTACGGGTACCGGCGATCGGTCGCACCGTCACCTCCCCCTCTTCGAGCCGCGCCAGAATCTCTGGCGAGGAACCGACGACATCGAAGTCGCCCAGATTAAGCAGGTACATATAGGGTGAGGGATTCAGGCTGCGTAACGCCCGGTACAGATCCAGCGGCCGCGCCTCAAACGGGACCGACATCCGCTGCGCGATCACGGTCTGCATCACATCACCGGCGAGGATGTACTCTTTGATCCGCGCCACCGCTGCCTTGAAATCGCCTTCGGCAAAGCCGGGCTTGAAATCTTCTTCGAGCACCGCGAGAGGCGGCATAGGCGCCGCCTCTCGCGGGATCGCATCGCGGAGCTTGGCGATATGCTGATCCAGGGTCGCCAGCGCCTTCTCGAAGGCATTCTCCTCGGCAGGATCGGCATGACAGATCAGCATCAGTCGGC
The DNA here is from genome assembly GCA_047633175.1 of Motiliproteus sp. Lineage (GTDB taxonomy): Bacteria > Pseudomonadota > Gammaproteobacteria > Pseudomonadales > Balneatricaceae > Motiliproteus. The sequence continues at coordinate 70,885 of JBLIEQ010000003.1, forward strand.
CGCTGAGGTTATCAAACACCACCACCTCGTCGGACACCATCAGCAGAATATCAGGGGTCCCCAGATCATCTTCGGGCACATCTTTTAGCCGCGGTTCTATATAGCGCACCGTATCATAGCCAAAGTAACCGACCAGCCCACCGTTGAAACGCGGCAGCCCTTTAAGCTCGGGGACCCTGAAGCGGGCCTGAAACTCCTCGACGAACGCCAGCGGATCGGTCTGCTCCAGCTGCTCGACGAGCTGACCATCGGTCTCGATACGGACCTGCTGCCCGAACACCTTAAGCACCGTCCTGCAGGGTAGGCCGATGATCGAATAGCGACCCCACTTCTCGCCGCCCTGTACCGATTCCAGCAGATAGCTGTAGGGACCGTGGGCCAGCTTCAGATAGGTACTCAGGGGGGTATCCAGATCGGCCAGCACTTCGCGCATAACGGGGATACGGTTATAACCCTGGCGGGCCAGTTCAGAAAAACGTTCGGGAGTCATGATCATTCCAACAGCAAGAGATAACGTCAGCGAGCCTTAAGAAAAGACCCGGGGGGAGTTCAATTTAAACAGCGTACGGATGCCATCGCCAACGATGGCCGTCGCAGCTGCTCTGCCGTACTGCCTGTAGATTGCCAGGATTCAATCCAATCACCTGCCTGTTTGTCTGCCCTTAAATGAAAAGAGCTAAAATGAAAATAAATCAAAAGAAATCAAAAGAAATGACGTCAAAAGAGGCTTCAAAACTACAGTAGCTCGGTCAGACAATCAACCAGCCAATCAGGCTCGCTCGCCGCTACCGGCTGCGGATAGCTGTAACCGTAGCTGACGCAGGCCACTCTTACCCCGGCCGCACGCGCCGCCTGCACGTCGGTTGCCGAGTCTCCTACCATCAGGGTGCGTGCCGCACTGCTGTCGAAGTGTTCGATACAGTGCAGCAAGGGCTGCGGATGAGGTTTTTTCTGCGCCAGGGAATCGCCTCCCAGCACCTGACCGAAATAGGGTGCCAGTTTCAGCTCATCGAGCAGCGAGTCGAGGAACCGCTCAGGCTTGTTGGTGACCAGCCCCAGTTGGATGCCCCGTTCGGCAAGCTGGTCCAGACAGGCGCGCGCCCCGGGATAGAGCGGCGTATGCTGATGACCGGCGTCCGCGTAGGCCCGCATAAACAGCGCCAGCGCTTGCGCCTGCAGCGCCTCATCCAGATCAGGATCGACCTCAGCACTATCACTCAGGACCCGGTTGACCAACACTGCCGCGCCATTGCCGACCCACTGCCTGACTCTCTGCTGACCCGCGGCTTTACGCCCCAGCTGCTGCAGCATCCGGTCTATCGCCAGAGCCAGGCTGGGGACACTATCGATCAGGGTGCCATCGAGATCGAACAGCACCAGGTCGATCCCATCAAGCGGTCGTAAGCGGCCAGAAAGGCTAAGGAGAGGCATCAGCCCTGGGCCAGCTGCTCGCGCATCGCCTTGATGGTGGCCGCATAATCAGGGGTCTTAAAGATGGCCGACCCTGAGACAAACATATCCGCACCGGCCGCCGCGATCTCGGCGATATTGTCGACCCCTACCCCGCCGTCGACCTCCAGACGGATATCCCGGCCACTGGCCTGAATCAGCTGCCGTGCCTGTTTGAGCTTGACCAGCGTAGAGGGGATAAATGACTGGCCGCCAAACCCGGGGTTAACCGACATCAGCAGGATAATATCGATCTTGTCCAGCACATGCTCGAGGCAGTGCAGCGGTGTGGCGGGATTAAACACCAGACCCGCCTTACAGCCGCCCTCTCGGATCAGCTGCAGGCTGCGGTCGATATGTTCACTGGCCTCGGGGTGAAAGGTGATATAGCTGGCACCGGCCTCGATGAAATCACCGATCATCCGATCGACCGGCTTGACCATCAGATGGACATCGATGGGGGCCGTGACACCGTGATTACGCAGCGCCTTGCAGACCATAGGACCGATGGTCAGGTTAGGCACATAGTGATTATCCATGACATCGAAATGGATCACGTCGGCACCGGCTGCCAGTACGTTATCCACCTCTTCGCCCAGGCGGGCAAAATTGGCGGACAGGATCGAAGGCGCGATCAAAAAGTCGGTCATATTTTTTAGTCTCGGCTGTACAGGCTAATAGGCATGGGCAAATGGGTCAGGTCTTTTCCGTTCTTTGGGCATCAAGGCGCCTAGCTTAACCGAATCGGTCAAAATTTCAGCCCAAACTAACCCGATTCCGGTATAAAAACTCCCCTTGGGTTCGGCAGCCAATGCTGGGTATAATCGTCCCATGAACCGACACAGTCTCAGATCAATATCTAAGTCGCTGATATATAAACGGCAATTAAAATACCTGACGGCAACCCTGACGCTGGGATCCTTGTTGTGGACCGTGCTGGGGACGCCGCTATGGGCGGCCGAAACAGACCCTGTCGATCCGGCGCCCTCCGCGACCGGCAGCGACCCGCGTATCCTGCCCGACCTGGAACAGGAGCGCGTACAGGCCCTGGCCAACAGCCACCTGCCTGATACCCAGACACTCTGGCTGGAAACACCCCGAGAATCTTTTCTGGGGCTCTTCAAACCCGCCAACGTCCCTGTAGCCAAGGGTGCGGTCCTGCTACTGCATCATGACCGAACCAGCGCCGACTGGCCCGGCAGCATCAGTACGCTACGCCGGGGGCTTCCCGATCAGGGCTGGCACACGCTATCGATTGCGCTGCCCGATGCCCCCGAATATATTCCGCCACGTACCCAGGATGTGATTCTGGCCACGTTTGATAATCCTGGCAGCACAGCCGCTCCCAGCACGCCCGACACCGCCACGCCCGACACCGCGGATCTGGTTAAGGACAGACTCGAGGCGCATTTTGAGCAAATCAGTGCCCGGATCGAGGCGGGGCTCGACTATCTTGGCCAGCAACAACCCGACCGGGTGTTAATTCTGGGCGAGGGGACGGGAGGCTACTGGGCGCTGCGTTACAGCATCGAACAAGGGGAGGCCAGCACACTGTTTCCGATCCTGATCGACACCCTGCCGCCAGCAGGGCCGAGTCAACCTGACCTGGTCGAGCTGGTTTCAACACTACAGCGACCCACGCTGGATCTCTATCACGGCAACGGAATCGGGCGGCACCCCGTCGAGGTACTGGCCCAACAACGCCGGGATGCGTCCAGGCGCCAAGGCAATGGTTTGCTGATCAGCAGCCGTATAGCGCCGAGAGCAGGCGACTGGCACCAGCTGGATCGGCGGTTACTCGGGGTCGTTCGGGGCATGCTGCCCCGGCTCTATGCCCTCGGAGGCAAGCCTGAGGCTCCCTCTCCGGCGCAATAACAGACCACCCCATAAGAGCCTTGATTCCGTACTCGCCGCAGCGTTCCTCAGGCTACCCGCGATCTTTTTACCCGCTCGTAGGCGCCTTGTATCTCCTGGGTTTTTTCCTTGGCGATCTGCTGCATCTCGGGCGGCAATCCGCGGGCGATCAACTTATCGGGGTGGTGTTGGTTCATCAGCCGGCGATAGGCTTTTTTCAACTCGCTGTCACCGACCTTAGCCGATACGCCAAGTACGGCGTAAGCCTGCTCTAACAAGCGCGGATTATTGGGATTACCTTCCCGATGCGCCTGATAGGTCTGATCGGCATAGGCGTGCTCAGCCTGACAGCGACGCAGGATCGCTTCCAACTCCGGATAGCTGATCGCCAGTAACGAGCAGACCTGCTGAATAACCTGCAGCTCGGACTGACTCACCACACCATCGGCGAAGGCCGCCTGCAGCTGAATCTCTACAAACATCTGCTTGAGATTACTGCGATGGCGGATCAACCGCGCCAACGACTTCACCTGCGGGCTGATATCGAAATCAGGTTCTTTGCCCTGAGAAAATAGCGCCATCGCTTGCAAACGTTTAGATTCCGGCAGGTTCATCCGCGCCATCACCTCACGGGCGTATTGAATCTCGCTCTCTGACACCAGGCCATCGGCCTTGGCGATCTTACCCATCACCACGAAGGTCGCTTCAAAAAAAACTTTCTGCGGGCTCAAGGCACCCAGTTTCACCCCGATCATCATCCGCTGCAGGCTATAACCGATAAAAGCCCCAAAGGCTAATCCAAACAGACCGCCACTAAAGGCACCGATCAAGCCGCCAATCAGTAATCCGGTTCGGTTTTGGTGGATCCGCGCGCCCAACTGCTGTGGGGTCATCCTGTTGTCTCCGTATTCAGATTAAGGCTCTGTAGCCGTTGCTCCAGCGCGGCCAGCCGCTGCGGGGTGCCGACATCGATCCAGCTACCGCCGTAATATTCACCACTGACCTGCTGCCGGGCTACCGCCTGACGCAGCAGCGGGCCCAACGCCTGCGCACCCGGCAAACACCCCTCAAACAGGCTGGGGCGCAGCAGGCTGATACCGGAAAAAGTCAGTACGGGGGAGGCTGCAGTAACGACCCTCCCCTGCTCGAGGCTAAAATCGCCCTGCGAATGATGCCCGGGATTATCGACCAGCAGCAGATGGGCCTGCGCCGCCAGTGTTTCCGGCAGGCGGCTCAGCGGATAATCGCACCAGATATCGCCATTGAGCAGCAAAAAGGGGCGATCATCAACCTCGGCAAGCAGCGGAAGCGCCTGCAACACCCCACCGGCGGTTTCCAGCGGCTGGGGTTCGCGCGAATACTCGATGGCGACACCCCAGCGGCTACCATCGCCTATCTCGGCTTCGATCTGCTCACCCAGATGACTGACGTTAATGACCAGCTCGCGAATGCCGGCCCCCGCCAGGCGTTCGATACTGTGTTCCAGTAGCGGCTTGCCCGCGACCCTTAGCAAGGGCTTGGGGCAACGGTCGGTTAGCGGTCGCATTCGGGCACCCAGGCCTGCGGCCAGGATCATCGCTCTCATAACAGCTCAGACCGATCTAAGGGACTCATATCGAACAGACCGGTCTCGGCCATGGCCGGCACCACCCGCTCGCTCAGCCAGCTGTCAAACGCTTGGCACTCGGGATACTGGCGGGCGGCCTGGCGTAAATAGTTTAGTGTGCGCGGAATATCCTGGAGATAGGCAGGTTTGGCATCACGAATATTCAGCCGAGCAAAGATCCCTATCGCCTTCAGATGACGCTGCATTCCCATGCGCCCGAACCAGCCCATAAATCGCTCAGGTGACACCGGCTCCATCAAACCCGCCGCCACGGCCTGCGCCGCATAATCCAGCGCCCACCCCTCAACCTGAGACTCAGGCCAGACGATATAGCAATCGCGCAGCAGAGAAACCAGATCGTAGGTGATAGGCCCCACCACCGCATCCTGAAAATCGATCACCCCGGGTGCCGAACCCTCAATCACCATCAGATTACGGCTGTGATAGTCCCGGTGCACACAGACCTGCGGTTGGCTGAGCGCCGACACAATCAGGCTGGCAAATAACCTGTCCAGTAACGCCTGGTCATCGTCCGTGAGGTTCAGACCCAGCTGCTGCTCCAGAAACCAATCCCGAAAAAGCCCCATTTCAGCCTGTAACAGTGCCCTGTCGTAGGGCCGCAAGCGTTCGCCCGCAACCGTCCGACACTGCTGGATCCGGGTCAGGGTATGCAGCGCCTGGCCATAAAGCCGATCGGCGCTGGCAGCATCGAGCCGATCCAGATAAAGCAGATCACCGAGATCAGAAAGCAACATAAAGCCCTGCTCCAGATCAGCCAGCAGCACCCTGGGAACAGGGATATCCAGCGGCGCCCAGGCACGGGCGATCTCCACAAAAGCGCGACTGTTCTCTTTTTCCGGCGGGGCATCGACGGCTATCCAGCTTCGCTGATGACTATAGATACGAAAATATCGCCTGAAACTGGCGTCACCCGACACAGCCTCAAGACGCCAGTCCGGTGCCAGATTGATGCCAAGTTGAGCGAAGGCGATGGCCACCCAGTCGTGCAGCAGCTGCAGGCGTTGATCCACGAGCGTATTATCCACGTTAAATGATTTCCAGGTTTTGAGCAGATGCTTTATCATGCGTGTGTCAGGGGAGTATCGGCCGTTATTCTAGCCCACCTTCCCTACTGCACGCATCTTACAAGAAATCCAACACCTTCGGACAGTGGCTTCAGGCTCCTGCCGCTAAGTACTGAGGAAGCGAACACGCCCGCCATGCCCGTTCAAGTCACCCCTCTTCTGCGCGGGCTGCTGTTTAGCGCACTCCTTAGTGCACCCATGACCGCACTGGCGGATCAGAGCCCAGCGTCTGAAATGCCTGCGCAACCGCTGCCGGCAGCTACCGCGTGGGACTGCAGCGCCCAGGAAGGGGCTCAGGACTGTCCGCCGACGAAGGTACAGGTACACCTGCGGACGACAGCCTCGGACGGCATCACCGTCGATCCGGCTGACACCGAATACCGGCAAGCCTATCCCGACGGCTACGCACGGCTACCCGGCGTTTCCGCTCAACAGCGACAAGCACAACAGCTGTGGCTACAGCGCTCGCGCAAGGCCTCCCATCCCGAAGGTATAGGTGAGCCACAAAGTTTATTCGCGGCGGCCCCCTTCGCATTCTTAGACTGGTACCCCAACCCGACCGGTATCTCGCCACTCTCGCACTGTGGCGGCAGCTATATCCAACCAGAGTTCGGTTTTAAGGACAGCGGCCTGGCGGCCGATGAGCAGCCTGTCTATATAGATGCGGACTATAGCCGCACCCAGAACAGCAAGATCACCGAGCTTAGCGGCGATGTCTATCTGCGCAAGGGTGACCGCCAGGCACGCAGCCAACAGGCCCGAGTCGACCATCGCAGCGAAACCGCAGAGATGAGCGGTCTGGTGCAGTTCCGTGAACCTGACATGCTGCTGCTGGGCGACCGCGCCAGCGTCGATATGGGGACCAATGAGGCGGTCATCGAACAGGCGCAGTTTGTCGTCCATAGCGCCCATCTGCGTGGTTCGGCAGAGACGATCAACCGCAGTCAGAACGGCGACCTGATCATCACTCAGGGTGCTTATACCCGCTGCCCGCCTGGCGACAACTCTTGGAGCATTCAGGGCAGCAATCTGACACTAAGCCAGGAGAGCGGCATGGGCGAAGTCAACCATGCGACTCTGCGAATTAATGAGGTCCCGGTATTCTATGTGCCCTATATCTATTTCCCGATCGATGGCCGACGCCTGTCCGGCCTGCTCGCCCCCTCATTCTCACTGACCACCGATAACGGCTTCGATCTTGCTCAACCCTACTACTTCAACCTGGCTCCTGACTACGACGACACCCTCACCTTTCGCCATATAGGCGAGCGTGGCGAGATGCTCGAGAATCAGTTCCGTTATCTTAACGACTACGGCCAGTTTGATCTGGGACTGGCCTACCTGCCTGACGATGATTTGAAGGATGCCGAGGACCGCTGGATTTTGGGTGTCGACCACAGCGGCAACTTCTCGGATAACTGGTTTACCCTGATTGATTACACCCGCGTCAGCGATGGTGATTATTTCGAAGACCTGGGGACCGATCTGAACCTCAGCGAACAGTCGCATCTGGATCAACGGGTCTCGCTTAACTACCGCTCCAGCGACTTCAACTTTGAGGCCCTGGTACAGGACTTCCAGACCATCGATGATACCGCCGACACACCCTATCGAAAGCTACCCTCGCTGAAGGTTACCGGCACGCCGGCTCTGGAAAATAACTGGCTGCTGGTCGATTATCTCAGCAGCCTTATTAGTTTTGATCGCGATACGACCGACTTTACCGGTACCGAGCAGATCACAGGAAACCGACTTCACCTGGAAACCACACTGATGATGCCGCTTGATCGGTCCTGGGGCTACATCCACCCCAGCCTCAAGCTGACGCACACTCAGTACAACCTGGACAACACCACCAGTGACGACACGCCCTCCAGAACCCTGCCGCTGCTGAGTTTTGATACCGGATTATTGTTCGACAGAGTCTTTGACTATGAAGACCAGGCCTATACCCAGACTCTGGAGCCGAGACTCTTCTACCTCGACGTACCGTATCAGGATCAGTCTGAACTGCCTGAATTTGACTCGTCCGAGTTGACCTTTGGCTTTAACCAACTATTCCGAGATAACCGTTTCAGCGGCCTTGATCGTATCGGCGACACCCGCCAGGTTACTGCCGGACTGAGCACCCGGTTACTCGATAACCAGGGCTATGAGCGCGGCAATGCCAGCATCGGCCAGATCTATTACTTCAAGGATCGCAACGTCCGCCTCAGTTCAGCTGATGCCGCCCTCACCGAAAGCAGCTCCAATATTGTCGCCGAAGGGGTATGGAACATCACCAAGACACTGTGGGTCTCCGCTGACGCCGAATGGGATCGCAACGCCAGTACCAACGAGGCGCGCAACCTCAAGCTCGCCTACCGCACCGATGCCGATCATATACTGAACTTCCGCTACCGCTTTACCAGAGAAGAACTAGAGCAGACAGACCTGACGCTGATCTGGCCGCTATCGACCCAGTGGAGTATGCTCGGACGCTGGCAACAAGATCTCAGGGGCAAGGAGGCACTGGACCTGGTCGCGGGGGTGGAGTTCGAAAACTGCTGCTGGCAGGTGCGTACCGTTTACCGGCAATGGATCACTGACGATGACGACTTGCGCAAAAAAGAGGGTCTATTCCTGCAACTTGTACTCAAAGGATTAGGGGGTTCCGGCGCACGTGCTGCAGGCGATAGCGGCCCCCTGGCTAAGAGTTTTCTAAAAGATATCACCGGTTTTGAAGAGCATAGCAACGATGAGTAACAGCATTAAACGATTTACCCCTGGAATCCTGCCACGCCTATTGCTCTGCCTGTTAGCGGCAGCTCCCTGGGCTCAGGCTGAGGAGAAGTTACTCGACCGTGTCATCGCCATCGTCGGCAACGACATCATCGTGCAGAGTGAGTTGACGCGGCGCAGCGACAGCATCCGCCAACAACTGCTTGAGCGCAACACTCAGCTGCCCGATGCCGCCACCTTTAACCGGCAGGTACTGGACAAACTGATTATCGATCGCATCCAACTACACCTGGCCGCCGCCAACGGCATCGAGGTCTCCAACGACGAGCTTAACGGCACCCTGGATCGGATTGCACGGAGTAATAAGCTGTCACTGACTCAATTCAAACAGCAACTTGAAGCCGAAGGGCAAAACTATCTTGAGGCTCGCGAACAGATCCGCAGCGAGATCCTGGTGACCCGAACCCAGGAACGCCTTGTTAACCAGCGTATCCATATCTCAGAACAGGAGATTAACAACCTGCTGACCTCTGAGCAGGGGCGTATAAACGCAGAGCCCCGGCTGCATATCGGCCATATCATGATCCCTCTGGCGACTTCCGCCAGCCCTGAGCAGATAAATCAAACCCAGCAACAGGCCGTAAAGATCCACCAACAGCTCCTCGAGGGTGCCGATTTTGCGGCGACTGCGCTGGCGGTATCTAAAGGCGCCGAGGCCCTTAAAGGCGGCGATATCGGCTGGCGCAAGCCTTCCGAACTGCCCGCAGCGGTCGCAGAGGCGGTCCAGACACTGAAAACAGGTGAGTTAACCGAGCCCTTTCGCATCGGCGGCGGCTTTCATATCCTTAAAGTGATCGAACGTCGCGGTGGAGAGAAGCAACTTGTTGACCAGACTCAGGTGCGGCATATTCTGATCACTCCGAACGCGATCCGCTCCCCCAGAGAGGCTGAATTGCTCATCTATGAGATCTACCGCCGCCTCAATGACGGTGAAGACTTTGCCATCCTCGCCAAGCAGCACAGCGATGATCCCGGCAGCGGCAGCAATGGCGGCGACCTGGGTTGGACCATGGATGGACAGATGGTTCCTGAGTTTGAACAGGTGCTGCATGCCTCTGCTACCGGCGAGATCAGCGCACCCTTTAAGACCCAGTTTGGATGGCATCTGCTGCAGGTTACCGAGCGCCGCCAGCAAGATTTTGGCGAAGAGATCTTACGAAAACAGGCTACCGAGACCATCCGCAAACGCAAGTTCGCCGAGAGTCTCGCAACCTGGATCCGCGAGATCCGTGCCGAAACCTATGTCGAGATCAAGCAGTAACCCAGACTTCACTCCCGTAATGAGCGACTCCAGCGGTGCCATTCTCTTAAGCCTTTAGTCTTTTGTTTTTTGATAAAAGAAGAAGAAGGGGGAGTGGCTTGCCTTCCAAGAGGCTGATTACTCGCCTCTGACTTATCCCAACAGATCCGTTATTATTGAGACATGATCCTAGACTCTGATTCAACACTAAGACCGCAGTCCAGCATCCAGCGTACCGCAACTCCGAGCTGCTACCGCCTGGCGCTCACACCGGGCGAGCCTGCAGGCATCGGTCCTGAGCTGTGCATTCAGCTGGCCCAGGACGCTCAGCCGCACCAGCTGGTGGTGTTCGCCGATCCGCAACTGCTAAGGCAACGTGCCGAGCTGCTAGGACTGCCTATCCGCCTGCGCCCGTTTGACCCCGACAGCCCCCCGCAGCCAACCCAGGCAGGCGAACTGACTGTGGCAGAGGAAGCGTTGGCAGAACCGGCTATCGCCGGAGTACTGAATACCGCCAACGCCGCTTACGTCCTCAAGACGCTGCAGCGGGCAACCCGCGGCTGCTCAACGGGACTGTTCGATGCGCTGGTGACCGGGCCGGTCCACAAGGGCATCATCAATGATGCCGGCATCCCCTTCAGTGGCCATACCGAATTTTTGATGCAGCAGACCTCCAGCGAACAGGTGGTCATGATGCTCGCCACCGAGGGCCTGAGGGTCGCGCTGGTTACGACCCACTTGCCTCTGTCACAGGTCTCGGCCGCGATCACGGCCGAGCGTCTGAGCCAGATCTGCCGGATTCTCGATACCGACCTGCGGCGGCGCTTTGGCTTGCCACAGCCCCGCATCCTGGTCTGTGGCCTTAACCCGCATGCCGGTGAAAACGGCTACCTGGGCACCGAGGAACAGCTAATTATAGAACCTACACTGGCCGCACTACGCGCCGAGGGACTAACCCTGATCGGCCCGCTACCCGCCGATACCCTGTTCACCCCCCACCAACTCGAACGCGGTGACGTGGTGCTGGCGATGTATCACGACCAGGGACTCCCCGTACTCAAATACCAGGGCTTTGGCCAGGCGGTAAACATCACCCTAGGGCTACCCATTATCCGTACCTCGGTCGATCACGGTACAGCCCTCGATCTGGCTGGCAGCGGCAACGCCAACCTCGGCAGCCTGATCACAGCGATCGACTATGCGGTACAGATGGCCGATGCCTCAACCCATTCCCACAGCGCGATGCCAGAGATACTGACGTAATGAAGAAAGCACCTCAAGGACATCAGGCGCGCAAGCGTTTTGGCCAGAACTTCCTCCAGGATCAGGGCGTTATTCGAAGCATCATCCGCACTATCAATCCCAAACCCGGGCAACACCTGGTCGAAATAGGGCCGGGGCTGGGCGCCCTGACCGAAGAGATCCTCAGTGGCTGCGGGGAGTTGGATGTGGTCGAACTGGACCGTGATCTTATCCCGATCCTGCGCACCAAGTTTTTCAGCTATGGCGACAGCTTCCGGATTCATCAGGCCGATGCCCTGAAATTTGATTTCCAGTCGCTGGCCGGCGATCAACGTCCGCTGCGGGTGATCGGCAACCTGCCCTACAACATCTCTACGCCGCTTATTTTTCACCTGCTGAGTTACAATCACCTGATCGAAGATATGTACTTTATGCTGCAAAAGGAGGTGGTCGACCGACTGGCCGCCAAGCCCGGTGACAGTGCCTACGGACGACTGGGGATCATGGCTCAGTATTATTGCGAGGTCTCTTCGCTGTTTCCGGTCGGCCCGGAATCTTTCCATCCCCAGCCCAAGGTCCACTCGGCGATCGTCAAACTCCGCCCCTACACCGAGCCACCCATCCCGGCTGACTGCATTACCGATTTTAAGGACCTGGTGCGGATCGCCTTCGGTCAGCGGCGCAAGACGTTGCGCAACAATCTCAAGAAGCTACTGCCCGGCGAAGAAATCGAATCTCTGGGGATAGATCCGGGGTTACGCCCGGAAACTCTGTCCCTGACCGATTTCGTTCGCCTGGCGAACCACTATACCGGCTACAAAGCACAACAGCCCGTTGCCAGCGACCTGGCGGAGAGCCCTATATGAGCGACCAACCTGTGCCAACCGATCCCATCAGCATCAAAGTCGAGACCCGCTACGTTGACAACCAGTCCGACCCTGATAACCAGCGCTATGTATTTTCCTACCATGTCACCATCAGCAACCGGGGTGACGTCCCCATCAAGCTGCTCAGCCGCTACTGGCGGATCACCGACGGCGACCAACATGAACAAGAGGTGCAGGGTCAGGGCGTGATTGGCGAGCAACCTGAGATCGCTCCTGGACAGAGCTTTAGCTATACCAGCGGTACCGTGCTGCCCTCGGAAGTAGGTATGATGGAGGGCCATTACGTGATGCAAAGACCCTCTGGCGAGCAGTTCCAGACGCCCATCGGCGCCTTTACGCTCGCACTCCCGCACGCACTTCACTAGATGGCGACCTATGCGGTAGGCGACCTTCAGGGCTGCCTGGACGAACTTAAAGCCCTGCTGGCTAAGGTCAATTTCGGCGCCGAAGATCAGCTCTGGCTGGCGGGAGATCTGGTCAATCGTGGCCCCCAATCCCTGGAGACCCTTCGCTTCGTCAAAGATCTGGGAAACCAGGCCAGGGCAGTGCTGGGCAATCATGATCTGCACCTGCTGGCCGTGGCTTTCGGGACTAGGAAAGCCACACGCAAAGATACCTTCGACGCGATTCTCCAGGCACCCGACCGTGATGAACTGCTGCAGTGGCTGCGTCATCTGCCGCTGCTACACCAAGATACTGCCAAGGGCTACCTGATGGTCCATGCCGGCATCCCGCCGATCTGGAGCCTGGATCAAGCCACCGATTACGCCCGGGAGGTCGAGGCCGTGCTGCAGAGCCCGCTGGCCTGCGAATTTTTCAGCAACATGTACGGCAATGAACCCAGCCGCTGGAAAGACAGCCTCGATGGCTGGCCGCGGCTCCGCCTGATCACCAACTATTTCACCCGAATGCGCTTCTGCAATGCCAAGGGCAAGCTGGAGCTCGACACCAAGACCGGACTGCAAAACACCCCTGCAGGCTATGCGCCCTGGTTTAGCTTCAGTAACCGGCTGACGGCTGCCCAGCGCATACTCTTCGGGCACTGGGCAGCCCTCGAGGGCCGCGCCGACGCGCCTAACATCTACCCGCTCGATACCGGCTGTGTTTGGGGAGGGCGACTCACCGCGCTACGGCTCGAGGATGAAACCTATTTCAGCGTTCCCTGTAGCAGCCATAGTGCCGGTCATGCTTAATCATCCCCCCGTTAGCCCCCTCGTTAACCTAATACAATAAGAATAAGGAGCACCTATGACAGAATTTCAACAGATCGATATTAATCAGGCCCAGCAGCTGCTTGAAAAGGGCGCGACCCTAGCCGATGTGCGCGATGAAGGCAGTTACCAGAGCGCGCATATCCGCGGCGCCGTCCATCTGCATAATCAGAATCTGCAGGAATTTATCGATGCCGCCGATCTCGACCTGCCCCTGCTGGTCTATTGCTACCACGGCCATAGCAGTCAGTCGGCGGCGCAGTTTCTGCTTGAACGTGGCTTCGATGAGGCCTATAGCCTGATTGGTGGTTTTGAAGCCTGGCAGCAGGCCTTCCCCGACCACTGCGTTCAGGATTGAGAATATAGAGCAGGATGAAGAGCACGATGGAGATCTATCAAGTTGGCGGCGCAGTACGGGATCGTTTACTCGGCCTGGCTGTTCATGATCACGACTGGGTGGTGGTCGGCGCCAGCGTTGCAGAGATGCTATCGCAGGGCTACCTGCCAGTAGGCAAAGATTTCCCGGTTTTCCTACACCCCAACACGCATGAAGAATATGCCCTGGCACGCACCGAGCGCAAAAGCGGTCAGGGCTACGGCGGCTTTACGTTCCACACAGCCTGCGATGTAACCCTACCGCAGGACCTGCTGCGCCGGGATCTGAGCATCAACGCCATCGCAGAAGATGCTCAGGGCAACCTGACCGACCCCTATGGCGGCCAACGCGACTTGCAAGACCGGCTGCTCCGCCATGTGTCGCCCGCCTTCGCCGAAGATCCGCTGCGCGTGCTGCGAGTCGCCCGGTTTCTGGCCCGCTTTTATCCGCTGGGCTTTAGTATCGATCCCACGACTCTGGCCCTGATGAGCCAACTCAGCCAGAGCGGCGAGCTCCAGGCACTCTCTGCCGAGCGGGTCTGGAAAGAGACCGAACGGGCGCTGACCGAAACCAATCCCGAGCAGTATTTTATAACTCTGGACCAGTGCGGCGCACTAGAGCAACTGATGCCAGAGCTCGCGGCGACACGACCCGCTAGCCGCCATCTAGACTCAGGGTTAGCGGCGTTAATCGCTGCCACCGCAATCAGCGCTCAGGCAAATGTACGCTGGTCGGTCCTGTGCCATAGCATCAAAAGCGAGGACGCCTTGCAAGCACTGCAGCAACGTCTTAAGACACCCCGCCACTACCAGGATACGGCGCTACTGCTGTGGCGCCATCAACCGCTGCTTGCCGAACCGCTGAGCGCAGCGTCGGTGATGGCGCTGTTTCAGGGCCTGGATCTGCAACGTCGACCCGAGCGACTGGCGCCCTTTATCGAGGGCTGTCAGGCACTGAGCGGACTGAGTGCCGAGCCGTTCTTGGCCACGACTGCACAGCTACAACAGCTGCTCGACGCGCTCCGGCAGATCCAGCCCCGCACGCTGGTCAACGAGGGCTTTAAGGGGGCCAAACTGGGCCAGGAGCTGCAGCGCCGCCAGCTTGAGGTCCTTGAGCAACGGCTGCTGCCCCCAGCCACTGAACACTCCTGAGGATCACTAATGCCCGCTAGCCAACCAGAGCATCAACCCGACAACCTGCAGCAACCGGTCGCCCTGATTACCGGCGCGGCGCGACGTATCGGCGCCTGTATCGCCCGGCGGCTGCACCAGGCCGGCTACCGGGTCGTGATTCACTATCAGCACTCGCACCAGGAGGCGCAGCAACTGACCGCTGATCTCAACCTGCTGCGGCCCGATTCTGCGGTCAGCCTGCAGGCCGATCTCTGCGGCAGCTCCGCCATCGAGCAGCTAGCGATCAATGTTCAGCAGCAGTGGCAGCGGCTGGATCTGCTGGTCAACAACGCCTCCAGCTTCTACCCGACCCCGATCGAGACGATCACCGAGGACGACTGGGATGCGCTAATCGGCTCCAACCTCAAGGCCCCCCTATGGCTATCCAGAGCCCTGTTGCCCGCGCTGCGTGAACAGCAAGGCAGCATCGTCAACATCGTCGATGTGCATGCGCAGCGTCCCTTGCAGGACTATCCGCTGTACTCAATCGCCAAGGCCGGGCTGGCGATGCTGACCCAGAGCCTGGCTAAAGAGCTGGCCCCGCTGATCCGGGTCAATGGAGTGGCCCCCGGACCTATCCTGCCCCCTGAAGGCGCCGCACAACGCGATCCGGTCGCCGAACAACAGACCCTCGACAAGACCCTGCTACGACGCTACGGCACCCCGGACGATATCGCCGACACCGTGCTCTTTCTGGCGCAACAAGCCTTTATCACCGGTCAGATCATCGCAGTCGATGGCGGGAAATCGATCC
The DNA here is from genome assembly GCA_047633175.1 of Motiliproteus sp. Taxonomy (GTDB): domain Bacteria; phylum Pseudomonadota; class Gammaproteobacteria; order Pseudomonadales; family Balneatricaceae; genus Motiliproteus. The sequence continues at coordinate 86,542 of JBLIEQ010000003.1, forward strand.
ATAGTTAAAAATGGGGACAGATTTATTTTCTTATTAAGAACAAATATATCTGTCCCCATTAATTCTAAAATAATGAAAACGACAAAGGCCCAAGGCTGTGAATGCAATAAAAATGAATAAAACATCCTTAAGGACGATGCGTTATTGACTGAAAGTGTCGGATTTCTTTTGAGCAAAGCAGCGCACAAAATCCATAACCTGCACATGCCTGCCTTTGAACAGTTTGATGTCCAGCCAAAACAATACGGCATTCTCAGCCTGCTGAAGGTGCACGACCATCTCTCACAGATCGAGATCAGTCGGGCATTAATGATAGACCGCAGTACGATGGTCTCCTTGGTTGATGATTTGGAGAAGAAGCATCTCGCAATCCGCACACGTGACACTAAGGACAGGCGAGCCTATTCTTTAGCGCTGACTCCAAAAGGCAAGAACCTATTAGAGAAACTTTCCGAGACACTCTTCGAGATTGAAGCTAGGTACCTTAAGGTTCTTAGCCAAAAGGATGCGGATAGGTTACGCAGAGCACTGATGCAGCTTATTCTACAAAACGAAACTGACTAATCTAATAACCCTATTACAAAAGAGTGATAGATTTCGAATCAACTACCAACAAATCACCGTACAACGTCTGTTATTAGCCTGATCCGGTTCCGCACCCTTGCTGCCGATGTAACGATAGCCAACTCAGCCTCTCCCTTCTCTATCTAGTCAAAACCAGTCCACCAGGATGTGGACAATAATCTGCCACTCTGCGCGCAAAAACCGCTACTCCTCTCAATAGATTTAGGTTCCAGTTTTTCCACGTCTTTACTCAGATCAAAAACGGCCAAGGCAGTTGACGTCGAACAGGCAAGAACGTTTCAGTCTGCAGGATGCGTATCAATATGCCAATAGAGCCGATAGAGCCAATAGGCATTAACGGTCTTAGCTATGAACTTGATCCCTAAATTAAACAGCCAGCCACGCTGATCATCAATATGACTGACCAATATGCCAAGGTAGCGGCTTATTAAATTTATATTTGGGGAAACAATATGACTGATCGAGACGTTCTGAGTCTTAGCTTTGCAGCACGGGAAGTCCGTGACCTGCATGCGTCGAAAGATTTTTATGTAAACGTTCTTGGCTTCGAGTCAGCTCCGGCCGTGAGGCCTGATGCGGTCATCATGAAAAAGATGACAATGGCGCTTCTTTTACTATCAAGGTAATGACTCCGACATCTAAGAGCGCCACTCAACTGGGTGCTGGCGTAGCCATCTAGTTTAGATCCCGGAATGTTGATGCACTCGAAACACGAGTAAAAGAAGCGGGAAGCACAGTGCTCTTAACCGCCCAGGAAGGTCCTTTTGGTCGCATGGTCGCATGGTCGCATGGTCGCATGGTCGCATGGTCGCATGGTCGCATGGTCGCATGGTCGCATGGTCGCGGTCCAGGATCCTGACGGTCATGTGCTGACATTCCACAACGCACAGTACCCCCCTCAAAAAATCAGTCTTAAAACTGTTCCGGTATTATTGGAAAAGGAAAATCCATGACAGCTCAAATCAACTCTTTTTATGATGCCGTCGTTTTGGTAGCGGAGCTGGCTTCCCCGCGAAGCAGCCTGATATGTCACTAAGGAGGACAAATGCCACAATACTGGATCGGAGTAGTGAGTCGTGAGTCGTGAACATGTAATGACGGGGGTGCGCGGCGGTTTCTGCCAGCTCTGCCATGGAAAAGCCAGCCCTCTTAATCGGATGGCCCCTGGCGATGTTTTGATCTATTACTCACCACGCGAAAAGATGAGTACTGGCGCGCCAGTCCAAGCCTTTACAGCAATAGACCGGGTCAACGAAGGCGCTCCCTATAATAGCCCATGGGTCGTGACGTTACCTATATTGACGCAGCAGAGGCTCCTATTCGCCCGATGTTACAATATTTATCCTTTATACAGGGATTACCGTCTTAGGGTATGGCGTTTAGACGTGGTTTCTTTCCTCTCCCGCTCGATGACTTCAAGCGCATTGCATCGGCCATGTAAGTGACTAATCTTTCACTTCCCATGGCCTAGAATATAAGAAAGTGAAGGGAGGGCGCTTGTCGGATTTAGCGACGGCTGAAGGATGAGGTATTGCTGGGATATTGCTGGGATATTGCTGGGATTACATCCCAGCCTATGGACTCTCCGCGATTAACCAAATTTCAGACAACAAAAAGGGCAGCCTAGGCTGCCCTTTTGAGGTTCGCAGAGCCTTGCTTAGCGCTTAGCCAACTTCTCCTTGATACGTGCAGACTTACCAGACAGATCACGCAGGTAGTACAGCTTAGCCTGACGCACGTCGCCGCGACGCTTCAGCGCAATACTGTCAACACCCTTGCTGAATGTCTGAAAAGTACGCTCAACACCCACACCGTGTGAGGTCTTACGCAGTGTGAAGGCAGAGTTCAGGCCGCGGTTACGCTTACCGATAACCACACCTTCGAACGCCTGCAGACGCTCACGTGTACCTTCAATTACTTTAACCTGAACGACCAGGGTATCACCGGGGCCGAACTCAGGGATTTCTTTTCCCATCTGCTCAGCGTCAAGCTGCTGAATAATCAGATTCTTGCTGCTCATGTTGCGCTCCTAAATATCAATCCTGCCACGGCTCAGCGACTGCTGTTGTCCGTCTCTCGGATAAATTCGTCGAGCAACCGCTGTTGCTCTATGTTCAATTGCTGACCGTCCAGTAAGTCGGGTCGCCTTTTCCAGGTTCGCCCTAGCTGCTGTTTAAGCCGCCAGCGCCGGATCTCCTCGTGGTTGCCACTCAGCAACACCTTGGGTACCTCTTGTTCGTTGACCAGTTCCGGGCGGGTATAGTGAGGACAGTCCAGCAGACCCTCTTCAAACGAGTCCTCTGCTGCCGAGTCCTCGTGTCCCAACACCCCGGGCACCCATCGTGAAACCGCATCGATCAGAGTCATCGCCGGCAGCTCACCGCCGCTGACCACGAAGTCCCCAAGGGACCACTCTTCATCGATTTCGGTCTCGAGCAGCCGTTCATCGATACCTTCGTACCGTCCAGCTACCAACACCAGCCTGCCGCGCGAGGCCAGTTCCCTGACCCCCGCCTGATCCAGCTTTCGCCCCTGGGGTGACAGGTAGATCACTCTGGCCTGTTCCCCCGCAACTGCCTTAGCAGCTTGAATCGCATCCCGTAATGGCTGAACTTTCATCAGCATTCCGGGGCCGCCCCCGTAGGGCCGGTCATCGACAGTCCGATGCTTATCCTGGGTAAAGTCGCGCGGATTCCAGTAATCGAGACTGACCAAGCCGTTTTTGACGGCTCGACCGGTGACACCATACTCGGTGATCGCCTGGAACATCTCGGGAAACAGCGTTATGACACCTACCCACACGAACTAAAACTCCGGATCCCAATCGACCCGAATAGTACCTAGATCTAAGTTAATCTCTTTGACCACTTGATCCGGCAGGTACGGAATCATCCGCTCCCTGTCGTCAACACTCTGGGGCGTGCTTTTAATAACCAGCACATCATTAGAGCCCGTTGCGATCAAATGATCGACCTGTCCCAGCTCAACACCGGATTCAGTCACCACATTCAAGCCTTCAAGCTGGTGCCAGTAATAATCACCCTCTTCGAGGGCTGGCAGCCTGTTGCGATCGCCGTAGATCTCACCACCGCACAATTCGCTGGCACTATCACGATCATCACAACCGACCAGCTTGGCGACCAAGCTTTTGCTATGGCGCTTACCCTGATCCACTTCCACCGTTAGCCAACGGCCATTGAGCTTCACTTTCCAGGGTGCATAGTCGAGGATATTTTCCATCGGTTCCGTATGGGAGTAGACCTTGACCCACCCGCGCACACCGTAGAGCGATGTTATTTTGCCCAGAACCACCAGATCTTCGGTGCTTGATTGGGACTTAGCCTCAATTGCCATTAGCGAACTCGATTGCCAGCGTTAATCAATTAGACGGCAGCCTTAGCAGCATCTTTCAGCAGCGTGGCAACACGATCACTCGGTTGAGCGCCACGGCCGATCCAGTGTGCAACCCGCTCCAGATCAACACGCAGGCGTTCTTCCTGGCCACGAGCAACCGGGTTAAAGAAACCCAGACGCTCAATAAAGCGACCGTCACGAGCGTTGCGCTGATCGGCAACTGAGATATGATAAAAGGGACGCTTCTTGGAGCCCCCACGAGCTAGACGAATAACAACCATTCGCTTCGATCCTCTATTGAGTGGGTTTTAACATAGCCCACAGTTTGTATTGCCCTGAAAAAGGCTACCCGGTACTGACCTGCGGACCTAAGCCAACAATCTGAATACCGACCGGTACCTGTAACAAAGCCTGGTTTGCTGCTGTAACGAAGGGTACCCGCTACAACACCAAGATATTAAGGGGCGGGATTTTACGTCAAAAACCCGCTCCTGGGAAGCTAATTTATACCTATAAAGGCAAGCAGCCTGTCGGCTTGCCCCAACCTGCAGCTGGGCGCGTTAGCGCTTACGGAAACCGGGGGGTAATCCGCGGGGTGTTCCAGGCATACCGCCACCCGCACCTCCACCCATGCCGGGAGGCATCATCCCTTTCATGCCATTCATCATCTTGCTCATGCCGCCTTTGCCGCCCATCTTCTTCATCATCAGCTGCATCTGCTTATGCTGCTTAAGCAGACGATTAACATCTTGAATCTGAGTACCCGAACCCTTGGCGATACGCTTCTTGCGCGAACCGCTGATCACATCGGGAAAATGGCGCTCTTTGGGGGTCATGGAGCAGATGATCGATTCCATCTGCATCAGGCCTTTTTCTGCACCGGCACTCTGGGCCGCGTCGGCCATCTTACCCATGCCCGGGAGCTTGGACATCATTGAGGCCATACCGCCCATATTCTTCATCTGCAACAACTGATCGCGAAAGTCCTCGAGATCAAAGCCTTTGCCTTTCTTAAGCTTGGTCGCCAGCTTCTCGGCTTTTTTCTGATCAACCTTATGCTCGACCTCATCGATAAGCGAGAGGATGTCGCCCATACCCAGTATCCGACCCGCGACCCGATCGGGATAGAACGGTTCCAGCGCATCGACCTTTTCACCGATCCCCAGAAACTTGATCGGCTTGCCGGTAATATGCCGCACCGATAGCGCCGCGCCGCCGCGCGCATCACCGTCGGTCTTGGTCAGAATCACACCCGTCAGCGGCAGCTCGTCATTAAATGCCTTAGCCGTATTAGCGGCATCTTGCCCGGTCATCGCATCGACGGTAAACAGCGTTTCGACCGGGTTGATAGCGCTGTGCAACCGTTTGATCTCAGCCATCATGTCGACATCAACATGCAAACGACCGGCAGTATCGACAATCACCACATCTATATGCTTGAGCTTAGCGTGCTGAACCGCACCCTCGGCGATAGCGACAGGGTCCTGATCGGCACTGGAAGGGAAGAAGTTCACATCCACTTCGGCAGCCAGCGTTTCCAGCTGCTTGATCGCCGCCGGACGGTAGATATCGGTAGAGACCACCAGCACCGACTTCTTTTTTCGCTCTTGAAGCCAACGTGCAAGCTTGGCGACCGAGGTCGTCTTACCCGCGCCCTGCAGACCCGCCATCATAATAACGGCGGGTGGCTGAGCAGCAAGATTCAACTCTTCATTAGCAGAACCCATCACCCTGATCAGTTCTTCGTTAACGATCTTAACGAACGCCTGACCCGGACTCAGGCTCTTACTGACCTCCTGCCCGACCGCACGGTCTCTGATTCCATCAACAAAGTCTTTAACCACCGGCAAGGCGACATCCGCCTCCAGCAGCGCCATCCGTACTTCCCGCAGCGTGCCTTTAATATTTTCTTCGGTCAGTTTGGCCTGGCCGGTAACCGATCTGAGTGTATGCGTCAGACGATCCGTCAGATTATCGAACATAGTGTGCCTCTAGCCGTTAAACTTGTTTAACTTCTGTTAAACAAGGGTAAATAGTCCGCCATGCTCCGCATCACAGGGAGCCCCTGACTTCTGTTAAATAACGCAAACCCAGAATTATACCCCAACGTGGCACCGCGCTCTACGCCAGCGCGCCAATCCTCAGCAATCCTCGCGACAACCGGTCATCCATCTATTCAAACACTAAAATATTTGTGACACACTTAGCGGCCACCCTTTCAACTCTCGGCGACAGCTACAACCATGATTCTGATTCTAGCCAGCCTGTTCAGCGCCATCCTCTATATCATCGCCGGTGCTCTCCAGGCGATCAGCTTGCGCGGCAAAGATCCCGCCAGGCGTCCTCTGATCACAATGCTGGGCTCGGGGGCAGTCGTTCTGCATACCCTGGCGGTCTATCTGATTCTGCATCCGGGTAACGGCATTCAACTGGGATTTTTCCCGGTATCCTCGCTGATCACCTGGCTGGTTGCCGCACTAGTGCTGCTCAGCTGCCAGCGCAAGCCTCTGGAGAGCCTATTTGTCGGCGTCTTTCCGATGGCCGCCATCGCCGTCCTGCTGGCCTTACTGGGCCTGGAAACCGCCGCTCCACAACAATACACGGGCGGAGAGATCGCCCATATCCTGACCTCGATCCTGGCCTACAGTATCTTCGCCATCGCCGCGGTCCAGGCACTGGTGCTCGCCAGACAGAATCACGAACTCAAGCACCATCACACCCGCGGGATTATCCGCACCCTGCCACCACTGCAACTGATGGAACAGCTGCTGTTTGAGATGGTCTGGTTGGGGATGATTCTACTGAGCGCCTCCTTGCTGACCGGGTTCGTGTTCCTGGAAGATATTTTTGCGCAAAAACTGGTTCACAAGACCGTGTTATCCATTATCGCCTGGTGCATCTACGCAACTCTGCTTTGGGGACGCAAGCAGCGCGGCTGGCGCGGCACGACGGCTATTCGCGGGGTGCTGGGCGGGTTCGTCTTCCTGATGCTGGCCTATTACGGCAGCAAGGCAGCGCTGGAGCTGGTTATAACGACGTCCTGAATACCGCACCCTACAATGCTATTAGCCGCTTGACTCCCTATACAAGACACCACACAATTAACGTCCTTACCGCAACCACAGGTCTACCTCGTCTTGGACGACGCATCTCTTAGCCTCCTCGGAGGCATTCTATTCGTTCTGATCATCTGCTCAGCATTTTTCTCCAGCGCCGAAACCGGGATGATGTCCCTGAATCGTTATCGGCTACGTCATCTGGTCAAGAAACAACATCGCGGCGCGATACGTGCAAGCAACTTGCTAGCACGTCCCGAGCGTCTGATCGGCGTTATTCTGATTGGCAACAACCTAGTCAATATCAGCGCTGCAGCTATAGCGACGGTAATGGCCGTCAGACTCTGGGGCGATACAGGCATCGCGATCGCGACCTTTGGCCTGACGCTGGTGATACTGATATTTTCCGAAGTCACCCCTAAAACCCTGGCGGCCCTGCACCCGGAAAAAATAGCCTTCCCTGCCGCGCTGCTCTTACGTCCCTTACTGACGTTGCTCTCGCCTGCTGTATGGCTGGTAAATGGCATCACCAACATCCTACTCAAAGTACTGGGCGTCAGCATCGAAGGGTCTAACCACCACCACCTCAGCACCGAAGAGCTGCGCACCCTTGTCAATGAAGCCGGCGCCCTGCTGCCTCAGCATAATCAGTCGATGCTGATCGGCATTCTGGAACTTGAATCAGTGCGCGTACAGGACGTCATGATCCCGCGCAATGAGGTGATAGGGATAGACCTGGAGGCCAGTGACGAGCAGATACTCGCCGTGATTATTGCCAGCGAACATTCCCGGCTGCCCGTCTACAAGAGCGATATCAACCAGGTGGTCGGCATCCTTCACCTGCGTAATATGGCCAAGGTATTCAACCAGACCGGATTCAGCAGGGCGGCGCTACTGCAGGTGATTCGCGAACCCTATTTCATCCCTGAGAGTACCCAGCTGCAGACCCAGCTGCTCAACTTCCAGAAAGAGGGGCGGCGAATCGGCCTGGTGGTAGACGAATACGGTGATATCCAGGGCATCTGTACCCTGGAGGACATTCTGGAAGAGATCGTTGGCGAACTAACCAACGATCGTCGGCCTGAAAATCAGGACATCCATCCTCAGGATGATGGCAGCTTCTTTATAGATGGCTCCGCAACGATTCGCGATATCAACAAGGCGATGGACTGGCAGCTGCCCATCGATGGTCCTAAGACGCTTAACGGCCTGATCACCGAACAACTGGAATTCATCCCCGAAACCAACGTCTGCCTGACCATCGGCCAGCATCGTGTCGAAACCATCCAGACGCAGGATAATCTGGTCAAGATGGCCCGTGTTTCACCACCCCTGCTGCTGCAGGACTAAGGCTATTTTGCAGGTTAGGCTTGTTAGGTCGGACTTTAGTCCGACGCAGGGGGCACCATACTGGCATTGTCGGAATGCTTTCTACCCACAAAACGCGACCCACAAAAGAAACCGAACCCACAATCAGCCGGTCTGAACCAGAGTGTCTCGGTAGCGGCGCATATTGTCGATATAGTGCTCGGCACTGGCACGCAGCCCCTGAATCTCGGTTGCGCTGAGACTGCGTTTAACCCTGCCCGGACTGCCAATGACCAGCGACCCCTCGGGCACCTGCATCCCTTCGGGAATCAAGGTATTGGCACCAACCAGACAGTTACGACCAATGTTCGCACCATTTAACACCACTGCATTGATACCGATCAGCGAATTTTCTCCGACCGTACAGCCATGCAGCATCGCCTTATGACCCACCGTCACATGACTCTCAAGCGTTAGCGGATAGCCCGGGTCGGTGTGTAGCACCGCACCGTCCTGCACGTTACTCCCCTCACCTAGGACTATCGCCTCGTTATCCGCTCGTACGACGGCGTTAAACCAGATACTGACCCTGTCTCCTATATATACAGACCCTATCACCGTGGCGTTGCTGGCGATAAAGTTACATCCGGATGCGTACTCCACCCAACGATTATCGACGTGGTAAATCATAGTAACTATCCCTTAGAGTATGTCGGGTCGCAACCGTAGCGGCAACTCCGCTCCCAGTGCTTGATTTAGTAACTCCACCAGTACGTAAGCAGTCAAACCCCAGATCACGTAGCCCTGGTAGTCATAGCGCGGCATATGCGTCACACGTCCTTCGAAACATAACCGTTCAAGCTGAAGCTCCTGCGGGTCAAGCAAGAACCGCAACGGCACCCTGAACAGGCTTTCCAGCTCATCAGGGTTGGGCACCAGCTCAGTATCGGCTGAAATGACCCCTAGAAAGGGAGTAACGAGAAAACCATGCTTGGAGACCACCTGACCCAACGAACCTATCACTCTTACCGCAGCAGGCGGCAAGCCAATCTCTTCATGCGATTCGCGCAACGCCGTTTCCAATATACTGGCATCATCTGGATCTCGCTTGCCACCCGGAAAAGCGACCTCCCCGGCATGACTCGATAACCTACTGGCGCGTCGGGTCAGGATCACCTCAGGGCCATCAGGATGATCTGTCACAGCGACCAGCACACCGGCTTCGGGAAGACCCTGACCCAGCGTTCGCATCCGCTGACCGAGCAAGCCCTGCTCCAACAGATCAAGCAGATCTGCATCCTGACTGCCACAATGCGTGAAATTAACCATAAATGGATGGACGCTAGCCCTTGCTCAGGTTGTTAGTGTTCAGCCATCATAACGCGAGCCGGCAACCAGATAGAACCTTATAATCGAATCCTTTCCACCACAAGCCTCACAAGCAGGATAGACATCATGAAATACTGCAGCCAGTGCGGTTCTGCCGTCAACCATCAAATCCCCGAAGGTGACAACCGTCACCGTTACGTTTGTAATCAATGCGATACCATACACTATCAAAACCCGAGAATTATCGCAGGCTGCCTGCCTATCTATCAGGACAGGGTACTGCTGTGCAAACGTGCTATCGAGCCTGGCTACGGGCTCTGGACGCTGCCCGCAGGCTTCATGGAGAATGGCGAAACTACCCGGGAAGGCGCGCTGCGTGAAACGCTTGAAGAGGCCTGTGCGCGCGTTGAGCTAAAAACGCTGTACACCCTGACCAGCATCACCCCGATCAACCAGGTACAGATGTTTTACCTCGCCGAGCTTACCCGACCCGACTTTGCCGCGGGTGACGAGACCTTAGAAGCGCAACTGTTTTCAGAACACGAGATACCCTGGGATCAGATCGCCTTTAGAACGGTCGTCAACGCCTTAACACTCTATTTTGAAGATCGAAAAACGGACAATTTCCCGCTTCGCCATTTTGATATTCAGGGCGATAAGAACCGTTTTGAAGCGCTAAAAACCTGAACAGCCAACGCCAACAGCTGCGCCCTGTCAGAGATCCGCCCCGTTGAATCTCTATATGCAGGGAAAAACAGACGGCGAGCCGAGACTGACCCGCGTCGGCAGTGCCCGAATGCGATAGATCCACCGATTGCCTGATCAGAATCTAAGCAGTTGCATATATTAATTTCAACTTAAAAAATTATTTTTAATTCCTTAAATAGTTATTTGTAAGTAACCGCTTACCTGCCTTAACGATGGTCTATCACCGTTGAACAAAAATAAAACAGCGGGTGGTCAATTTTATGACGCTATTGAGCACTTGTCCATAAAACACTACATGTTGTGCCCAAGTCATCGACAGACATACACTATGTACCACCAGCCCGTGCCATAGCGCAATAAAATGGTGCGGAGTCTTGCAAAACCTAGTCTATTAGGAAAGGTCCAACGTAAATGACAGCCAAGCTCAAGGTCGTAACCTCCGCAGAACACAACATCCCCCTTCAGGCTGCATCACTGGATATATGGGACTCGAAGTATCGCCTCAAGGCGAAAGACGGCCGACTCCTGGATCAGGACATAGATTCGACTTTTCGCCGTGTAGCCAAGGCACTGGCCGAAGTTGAAAGCGATAAAAAACTTCAGCAGCACTGGCAGGAGCAGTTCTTATGGGCCCTGCGTCGCGGTGCGGTTCCTGCAGGACGGGTGATGTCCAACGCGGGTGCTCAGGCACACAAACCAGCCACCTCGACCATCAACTGCACCGTATCGGGCACCATCATCGATTCGATGGATGATATCCTGGGCAAGAATCTGGAAGCCGGACTGACCCTTAAAGCCGGCTGCGGGATCGGTTATGAATTCTCCACCCTAAGACCCAAAAACGCCTATGTGTCAGGTGCCGGCGCCTATACCTCTGGCCCGCTGTCATTTATGGATATCTTCGACCGGATGTGTTTTACCGTCTCCTCTGCCGGTGGTCGCCGTGGTGCCCAGATGGCCACCTTCGACATAGGTCATCCCGATGTGGTCGACTTTATCCGCGCCAAACGTGAAGACGGTCGGCTGCGTCAATTTAACCTGTCGCTGCTGATCACCGATGAATTTATTCAGGCGGTTAAGGATGATACGGAGTGGAAGCTGGCCTTCCCTCTGAGCATTAAAGAGGTCGCCCGCGACGGCATAGATATCACTGATAAAGATCTGATTATCTGGCGTGAATGGCCCACCAAGGACAAATACGTCACTAACGATTCCGGATTGGTCGCCTGCCGCGTCTCCAAGACCATGCGCGCCCGGCAACTGTGGAACGTTATTATGAGTTCCACCTATGACTTTGCCGAGCCCGGATTCATCCTGATCGACAAGGTTAACGAGCAGAACAACAACTGGTTCTGCGAAAACATCCGCGCCACCAACCCCTGTGGCGAGCAGCCTCTGCCCCCCTACGGCAGCTGCCTGCTGGGGTCCATCAACCTGACCCGCTTCGTGATCGAACCCTTTACCGATAACGCCCGCTTCGACTGGGATGACTACCGTAAGACTATCGCCATTTTCACCCGGATGCTCGATAACGTTGTCGAGATCAACGGCCTACCGCTGCCACAGCAGCGTGCAGAGATCGAAGCCAAACGGCGTCATGGCATGGGTTACCTGGGCCTGGGCTCCAGCGCCACCATGTTGCAGATGCAGTACGGAGACGCCGCCTCCGTCGCCTTCGCCGAGAAAGTCACTAAAGAGCTGGCCATGACCGGCTGGCGTACCGGCCTGCAACTGGCCGAAGAGAAGGGCCCCGCGCCTATTATGAACCAGGAGTTTGATGTCACCGGTGAAATGCTGCGCAAGCGTCCGGAGATGCTAGCCGATGGCTTTAAGCTCGGCGACAAGATCACCGGCAAGGTGCTGCACGCCAGATATAGCCGCTATATGCAGAAAATAGCCGCCGAAGACCCTCAGCTAATCGACGCCCTTGCCGACAAAGGTTGCCGCTTCACGCACCACAGTTCGATAGCGCCTACAGGCACCATCTCCCTGTCAGTCGGCAACAACGCCAGCAATGGTATCGAGCCCAGCTTTGCTCATCACTACGCCCGCAACATCATCCGCGCAGGCAAGAAGAGCAAAGAGAAGGTCGATGTCTTCTCCTATGAGCTGCTGGCCTACCGCGAGCTGATCAACACCAAAGCGATGCCTTACAGTGACAAAGCCGACGAGAAGCTGCCGGACTACTTTATCACCGCCGAAGATATCACTCCCCAGCAACATGTCGATGTCCAGGCAGCGGCGCAGAAATGGATCGACTCCTCCATATCCAAGACGGCCAACGTACCCACCGACTATCCCTATGACGATTTCAAGGATATCTATCTTTACGCCTACGATCAGGGGCTTAAGGGCTGCACCACCTTCCGTTTTAATCCGGAAGCCTTTCAGGGAGTGCTGGTTAAAGAACAGGATCTGGAAAAAACCACCTACCAATTCACCCTGCAAGATGGCAGCACCGTCGACTTTAAGGGCAACGAAGAGATCGAATACGATGGCGAGATCCACACCGCCGCCAACCTATTCGACGCCCTTAAAGAAGGCTACTACGGTAAGTTTTAACGAGCCAACGGACAGAGACAGGAAGAGCAACATGGCAGCAAAGATAGAACAAAAAATCGTTGGCTTTAAGGTCATCAGCGCAGAAGACAAAGCAAAACAACAGCAAACGCTGGAAAAACCCAAGACTTCACTCGAACGGGTCCACGAAGATCTGGCTCGGCCTGATTTTTTAATGGGTTCGACCTATAAAATAAAGACCCCGATGTCCGAGCATGCGCTCTATATCACTATTAACGATATGGTGCTTAACCAGGACACCGAGCATGAACAGCGCCACCCCTACGAGATGTTTATCAACTCCAAGAACATGGAGCAGTTTCAGTGGGTAGTCGCCCTGACCCGGGTTATCTCGGCGGTGTTTCGTAAAGGCGGCGATGTCACCTTTATGGTGGAGGAACTCAAGGCGGTGTTCGATCCCAAAGGCGGCTACTTCAAGAAAGGCGGTAAGTTTATGCCGTCACTGGTTGCCGAGATCGGTGAAGCGATCGAGCATCACCTAAAACTGATCGGTCTGATGGAAAACGACGCGCTGGATGAGCATCAAAAGGCACTGATCGAAACCAAGCGTAAAGAATACGAGCAGCACAGCAACCGCAACCGCAAACCCAGCAGCACGGCAACCAGCGACGACAACGGCACCTTCCCCTCCGATGCCCAGCTATGCCCTAAGTGCAACATCAAGGCCGCGATCTTAATGGACGGTTGCTTCACCTGCCTCAATTGCGGTGATAGCAAGTGCGGCTAACGGTTAGCCTCAAGTAGTCCTAAGACTTAGTGCCACCAACAAAAAAGCCGAAGCAACTGCTTCGGCTTTTTTATGGCTGTTTTCATGCCCGTAGTCTGGGATGCAAACCCAGCAATACCTCATTACACCTAGGGGTACGTCGTGATGCAGCACTCGGTCAAATCCACCACTACAGGGAGCACTCATGACTGATCAGGATATTGAAGCTCTTGCAGAGCAAAACATCGAGATCTTAGGGGTCTTGATAGAGGTAGCACAGACGATGTTAACGCATACCGCCGCCGCAAAAAGAGGTCATAAGGCATCGCGCGAGGAGCTGGAGCAGATGCTTCGAGTGGCCGAGCAACTGGCTAGGATCCCTTGCCTGGCAGCGGAGAATATTAGGCGTATGCATGAAGCGCTGTAAGCAGCGGACGGTTGTCTCTCAGAGTCGCTCAGCATCGAAAGCATAAAACAGGGTCAAAAGGAGAACAGGAGAACAGGAGAACTTCATTATATAAACTTAAGCTATGAGACCAGAAAATGCTAAAGTATTTACTGGTCTTTCCCTAGCGCACATTTACTTTATAACCCGATGGCTTTTAATTATTCTCAACTGGTAAAAACAATAATAATAATAACCAGGGCTATGAGTCTTTATGGACTCCTTATTTAATGTTCGCGTAGTAAGCTGCTACATTCGCCATGTCTATGTCCGAAAGCATTGTAGCCATAGGTGACATAACAGGGTCTTTACGTGTGCCTGATTTGAAAGCCTTAAGTTGCTTAACAAGGTACATTTCTTTTTGACCGGCCAGGTTAGGGTACATTGGTATTGATGATATACCCTCAGCACCGTGACAAGCAGTGCACATCGCTGCTTTTGTTTTACCCGCTGCTGCATCACTAGCAAATACGGGAGATGCAATCATAACTGTTGTTGCTGCTGCAACAGTAAGAATAAGTTTTTTCATAGTACAACTCTCTTTGAATTCAAAGGTATTTTCAATCAAATTAAAACCGTGATCATTGGATTACAGCGATAAAAACCTCTTTAAAACACATCGAAAATAATAACTCGTCGTTTATTTTTTGTCAAACCCCTGATTAACATGAAATTTTAGTCGTATAACTAACTATTTCCTTAAGTATTTTTGGTAGCCTCGGAAGGGGTTGGCCTTACATTTGACAGGAACCGTATTAACACGATGCCGGGGAAGACCTGCAGGAAGCCAGCTTCCTAACCTGATGTCATATTATGAATAATATCAAGTTATGGAAGCCTGGCCCTGGTTTGGCCCCGGTTCAACGATTGACTACAGCGGCGCTTCCTCAAAGACGGGCAGAGGTTTATGCCGGGCACCGAGATAGCAGTAGATCGTCGGCAGGACGAAGAGCGTAAAGATCGTGCCGATCGACAGCCCGGCACAGATCACGATGCCGATATTAAACCGTGCCGCAGCCCCGGGCCCTACCGCCAGCAATAGCGGAACCAAGCCTGCCACCATCGATACGGTGGTCATCAGGATAGGACGCAAACGCACCCGCGCGGCATGCTGGATGGCCGCGCGCCTATCCATGCCCTGCGTCATCTGCTGCACCTTAGCGACCTCACAGATCAGGATACCGTGCTTGGTGATCAGCCCCACCAACGTAATCAGACCTATCTGGGTATAGATATTCATGCTGGCCACGCCCCAGGCCATGACCAGTAGCGCACCACTGATGGCCAGGGGCACCGATACCATGATCACCAGCGCATCTCGCCAGCTTTCGAACTGCATCGCCAGCACCAGGAAGATGATCGCCAGAGCCAGGGCGAAGGTGATATAGAGTGCATTACCCTCCTGGGCAAACTGGCGTGACTCACCTTTAAAATCGTACGAGTAACCAGCAGGCAAGGTGGCCCCGGCCTCTTCCGCGAGGAAGCTGACCGCATCGCCCATATTGCCACCGGGCATCAATACCGCGCCTATAGTCACCGCATTGGCCTGATCCATCTGCACCAGGTCTGCGGGCTTACCGCTGACCTCAAACTCGATCAGGCTGGCAAGCGGTATCTGAGTACCGTCCAGCGCCCGTACGTAGTATCTGCCCAGATCCTCGGGCTGTGCCCGTGCGCTGCGCTCAGCCTGGGGCACGACCTCGTAGGAGCGGCCTTTGATGTTGATCTGATTGATATAACCCTCCCCGACCAGAGTACTCAGGGTCTTGCCGATATCCGTCATAGAGACCCCATACGCGCCGGCCTTGTCGCGATCGACCTGGAGCTGGACCTCAGGCGTTTCATATTTAAGATCTATATTGGTAAATACGAACAGGCCGCTGCGCTGCGCCTTGATAAACAGCTCTTGTGCCAGCTGCAGCAGGGTCTGGTAATCGCCAACGCCCTTGACCACCAGCTGAATCGGGAGCCCCGAGCCACCACCCGGCAGTGCCGGTAAGGGGAACACCGTGGTCTTAACCCCAGCCAGATCGGCAGAGAGCGCGGTCAACTCCTTAGTTAGCTCTCCCAGGGACGATTCACGCTCGTCCCACACCCGGGTGCGTACGATGCCCAGACCACTAGTTGCACTCGGAATGCCGGTCAAACTCAGCGAGCCCTCGACATCATGCAGGGTCATATTGCGCTTACCGATGGTGGTCAGATAGCTATCCATATAGTCCATATTGGCACTTGGAGGACCGTTGGCAATCAGCATCAACGCGCCCTTATCCTCGGCGGGTGCCAGCTCGGTGGGGATAATCCGAAACAGAAAATAGAGACTGCCAAACACGCAGAATGCAAACAGCAGGATGGCCGGGCGCCGCTGTAGGGTAACACCGAGCAGCCGGTCATAACCGCTATCCAAGGCATCCAGGAACCGGTGTACGCCCCGCTCAAACCGACCCGGAGTGGGGTTATATTTTAACAACCCGGCACAGAGCACCGGTGACAGGGTCAGCGCGATAATCCCCGATACGACCACGGCACCGGCCAGGGTGAGAGCAAACTCCTTGAACAGGGTGCCGGTCATTCCCTCCAGCATCGCTATAGGGGAGTACACCGCCGCCAGGGTGATGGTCATGGTAATCACGGGGGCCGCGATCTCACGAGTACCCAGGATGGCCGCCCGGAAGGGTGGCTCGCCGTCTTTGAGATGACGCTCGATGTTTTCCACCACAACGATGGCATCATCCACCACCAGCCCGATCGCCAGCACCATCGCCAACAGGGTCAGCAGATTGATGGAAAAACCGACCATCTGCATCACCAGGCAGACACCGACCAAGGATAGCGGGATCGTCAGCACCGGAATGATCACCGCGCGCAGATTGCCCATAAACAGGAAAATAGTCAGGGCGACGATCAGGGTCGCCTCGACGATGGTTTTTAAGACTTCATTGATCGAGGCATCGATATAGAGCGTGGCATCATAGAGCAGCTCCATCTCGATAGGCGCCGGCAGATTGCTTTCGATATCCGGGAGCCGCTCACGCACCTTTGTAGCGGTGGTCAGGGGGTTAGCCACCGGCGTGGTATCGATCGCGACTATAACCGCCGGATCACCGTCGGCGCGTGGGCGTATGCTTTCGCGCGCCTCGCTCATCTCCACCCGGGCCACATCACGCAGGCGGATAATGCCGTTATCCCGGCGTACCAGGATCAACTGCTCAAACTCAGCGATTGATTTAAGATCGGTGTTGATGCTGATATCAAAGGTCTGCCAGCCGGCATCAAGCTGTCCGGGAGCCGCACGAAAGTTATTGGCCTGCAGTGCCTGATTAACCTCGATCGCCGTCAGGTCGTGTGCGGCCATCCGGTCGGCATCCAGCCAGATCCGTATCGCCAGTTCCGGCCCATACAGGCGCGCCTTGGAGACCCCGGCGACCGTCACCAGCGTGGGCAGCACCGCACGGTTGAGATAATCTGAGATCTGAGCGGCGTTATATTCGGTACTCTTGAAAGAGATATACATGATCGAGGTACTAGCACCCGTGGAACTACTGACCGAGGGATCAAGCGCCTCGCTCGGCAGTTTCGCCCTGACGCTGTTCACCTTGGCCATCACCTCGGCCAGGGCGGCGTTTGCGTCGGTACCTATGTTCATCGTCGCGGTGATCGTACTCAGGCCGGTCTTACTACTGGACTCGATGAAATCCAGATTATCGACCTCAGCGACCGCCTGTTGCAGCGGCTGGGTAATAAAACCTTGAATCACCTCGGCCGGCGCACCAAAATAAGAGGTGCTGATGCTGATCACGGTGCTCGCAAGCTTAGGATATTCGCGCACCTCAAGCTTGCCGATAGCCTGAATACCCAGAATCAGGATCAACAGACTCAAGGCCACCGACAGAACCGGGCGACGAATAAAGATATCAGTAAAATGCATGCTTGCTGGCCCCTATTCTGCTGTCTGAGTTGTTGTAGGCTGAGTTGTAGGCTGAGTTGTAGGCTGAGTTGTTGCCTGTAAATCAGGCTGCACCGGAACTACCGAGGCCAATTCCGAGGCAATGACACCATCGTCAACCAACTTCACTGGGGCACCGTTCCTTAACCGCACCTGACCCGAGGTCACCACCCGCTCATCGGCATGCAGCCCGCGACTGACCCGGCTCCACGCCCCCTGACGCTCGGCGACGGTGATAGAGCGCTGCTCGACTGAAAGCGTGGTGTTATCGCCCTCCTTCTTTTCGACCAGCACATACAGCAGCTCACCATAGAGGCTGAAATTGATAGCCCGGGTCGGAATCACCAGAGCCCCTGTCACCTTCGGCTGCAGAATAGCGACAGACGCAAACATACCTGCACGTAGTAACTGATCACTGTTAGAGATCTGCGCTTGAACATGGATCACCCCGGAATCACGGCTGATGGCCGCATCGACCGCGGTGATGCGCCCTTCGAAGCGGCGCTCTGTATAGGCATCGGTATCGATCAGCACCCGCATGCCGATATTCAACTGCTCCAGATT
Source organism: Motiliproteus sp. (assembly GCA_047633175.1). Taxonomy (GTDB): domain Bacteria; phylum Pseudomonadota; class Gammaproteobacteria; order Pseudomonadales; family Balneatricaceae; genus Motiliproteus. Next base: position 105,123 of record JBLIEQ010000003.1, read on the forward strand.
TTTCTGGGGCACACTAAAACGGATCAGCATTTCATTGAGGTTTTCCAACCGGGTAATCTCTTCCCCCGGCTGCAGGTACTCCCCCAGATGGATTTCGCGCAGCCCTACCACACCCTCAAAGGGTGCTCTGATCTCACGGCGATCGATCACCGCCTGCAGCGAGTTGATCTGTGACTGCAGCGTCAGATACTCGGCCTCGGCATCATCGAGAGCCACCTTGGAGACCGAGTTACGCTGATAGAGCTGCTTATTACGCTCGTAAGAGCTCTGCGCCGCCGGAAGACGGTTTTGAGCCGCGGCCAGGTTCGCCTTCTCGACCGCCCGGTCCAGCTCAACCAGAAGTTGGCCGCGCTTAACCTGCTCTCCGGAGCTGAAGTGGATCGCCGACACCAGGCCCGAGACCGAGGTGCTTAGCTTGATGCCCTGGCTCGGTTCAATCAAACCTATAGCCGCAATCTGTGACTGCCAGTCACGCGTCTGAACCTCGACTACCTCCACCGGCGACTTGGAAACAGGTCGATTGGCCATAAATTCGTCGATTTTCTGCTGCTTGAACTGACTGAAGCCAATCACGCTGCCGAAGAGTGCCAGCGCCAACAGCAACATCGCTGCGATCCACTTTTTCATCGCTATAGTGTCCTTTTATAGGGTTGTAGAGGGTTAAAGATAAGATTTATTCAATGCTTGAGACTGAGTGCGTCCCAGCTCGCCTCGATAGCGGCCTCGCTGGCGGCCTCATCGAGCAGAAGATAGCCCCGAAAATGCTTTTGCACCAGCAGCGGCACCAGGTCAAGACTCAGGGTCATCAGCAACGGGATCGGCAGCGGTTTGAAAACCCCCGTATCGACACCCTGCTGCAGCATCTGCAGGATCGGACTAAACAACTGCTCCATCCGCAGCCGCTGCTGCTGAGGATTAAAATAGGGGGAGTGTTCATACTGAACCTTGGAGCTAAAGTGATCCGGATTATGGAGCAGAAAATCCCTGATCTTCAGCCACAGATAACGATACTGCTGTGACAGCGCCATGCGGTCATCGAAGCCATCCAGAATCTGCTTAGCAACCGCCTGGTGGATCTCATCGTAATACTGTTGAATAAGATCCTCTTTATCATCGAAGTACAGATACAGAGTCCCGGTGGCCACACCCGATAAGCGCGCCAACTTTGCCATCGACAGACCATGAAAACCCTGCCCTGCGATCAATACGCCGGACGCCTCCAGAATGCGGCTACGTTTATCACCAAAATTTTTAAAGAGATCGAGTTTCATCGCTACAACAAAAAATCAGAAGGAGTGCATATCATACATAAAATGAATGAACGTTCATTCATTTTTTTCAAAGGATCACGGAATGGCGCGATCCCAAAACCCAGCCTGGAGCACCCAAAGAGCCTATCCTGTGGGAGCCGGGCTCCAGGCGATCTTTTGACCTTTGCAGCACAGCAACTGCGAAAATATCGCCTGCAATTCGAGCAATTGAATTTCCATCATCGTCTCTCTTATTGCATCAGCTCGGCCAGTGCTCTGGACTGTGGCTGGTCACTGTGTTGCAAGGCTTCGAGAATACCTGCCTGATCTACGGCCGAACGGTTTTGACCCAGCTTGAATTTGCTCAGAACTTGGTCTGTAGTCAATTCTAAACCGCTAATCATGCCACTCAGTCTATCGACCAGCTCATCGGGCATGATTTCGCTACCGTTCAGTTGCGGCTCATACAAATCCACCTACTTTCGCAAATGTCCCAGCAAGCCTTCTGCATCAAGCGGTTTAATGCAGCCTTCGAAGTGTGCAACTACATAGTTCCAAGTTGGTAAGCCCGGTTTCTTCTGATACCAAGTCGGACTGATATATGCATGCGGCCCTTTAAACATCAATGCGCTCTTTGCCGTTTCAGTCAACACTTGGCAGTGACGATTACTGATGGCCAAATGAAAGGAAAAACACCACTGTTGGCCACTTTGTTCGAGGATCACCGGCAGATGAGATAGATGGAGCTCACTGTCGCTATCGACTGTGATCAAGGTGGCAAAACTATTTTGCAGTACCAAGTTGCGGAGAGATTCTGAACATTCCGTACTAAAGCTATTAGGTATATAAGTGTACATTTCAATCTGCTCTATTATATTTTTAGCTGAAAAATATAGCAGACAAATTCTGTGTCTGAACGCAATGGATGATTATTTTAGACTCCTATATGTCTGTTTCAATTACTAAATATAAAACTGGGTGCGCTTACCTATCCATTAAGGCTGCTAAAGTTAGCTGAGGATTATGGGTAATCAGGAAATATTAAAAGATAGCCGGGACCCTGCGATCACAAGGGTCCGGTTCCCACCAATAGCCAATGGGGTCATAAGCAAAAAAAAGCGACCAAAGGTCGCTTTTTCACAGGTGCTTTGTAAGGCTAGCTTTTTACAGCAAGCCGGAGTGCACGACTTACCAGCCGGTCACTTCCTTCAATGCATCACCGATCTGAGCCAGTGAACGCACGGTTTTAACACCGGCATCTTCAAGCGCTGCAAACTTCTCGTCAGCCGTGCCTTTACCACCAGAGATGATGGCACCGGCATGACCCATGCGCTTACCCGCAGGAGCCGTGACACCGGCGATGTAAGAGACGACAGGCTTGGAGACGTTGGCTTTGATATAAGCCGCCGCTTCTTCTTCAGCCGTTCCGCCGATCTCACCGATCATGACGATCGCCTCGGTCTTGGGATCACTCTCGAACAACTTCAGGATGTCGATAAAGTTAGAGCCGGGGATAGGATCACCACCGATACCCACGCAGGTAGACTGACCGAAACCAGCGTCCGTGGTCTGCTTGACCGCTTCATAGGTCAGAGTCCCTGAACGCGAGACGATGCCGACCTTACCTGGCAGGTGGATGTGGCCAGGCATGATGCCGATCTTGCACTCGCCCGGGGTGATAACACCCGGACAGTTAGGACCGATCAGCGTCACATTCAACTCATCACAACGCACCTTGCACTCGAGCATATCCAGCGTCGGGATACCTTCGGTGATGGTAACGATCAGCTTGATGCCGCTGTTTGCCGCTTCCAGGATAGAATCCTTACAGAAAGCCGCAGGGACATAGATCACTGACGCTTCGGCGCCTGTCGCGGCTACCGCTTCGGCAACCGTGTTAAACACCGGCAGACCCAGATGCTGCTGGCCGCCCTTACCGGGGGTCACACCGCCGACCATTTTGGTGCCGTAAGCAATCGCTTGCTCGGAGTGGAAAGTACCCTGACCGCCGGTAAAACCCTGGCAGATCACTTTAGTGTCTTTATTGATCAGAATGCTCATGGGTTATTTACCCTCCGCAGCTTTTACCGCTTGCTGAGCCGCATCAGTCAAGCTGGTCGCGGCGATAATGTCCAGACCGGATTCGGCCAGTACCTGAGTACCCAGCTCTGCGTTGTTGCCTTCAAGACGAACAACCACAGGCACTTTTACGCCGACTTCCTTAACCGCAGCGATGATCCCTTCGGCGATCAGATCGCAACGTACGATACCGCCAAAGATGTTGACCAGAACCGCCTTAACCGCATCATCCGAGAGGATGATCTTGAACGCTTCGGTTACCCGCTCTTTGGTCGCGCCGCCCCCTACATCCAGGAAGTTGGCCGGGAAGCCACCGTGCAAGGCAACGATATCCATCGTACCCATGGCCAGGCCTGCGCCGTTAACCATGCAGCCGATAGTGCCGTCCAGAGCCACGTAGTTAAGCTCCCACTTGGCCGCATTGGCTTCACGCGCATCATCCTGAGACGGATCATGCATCGCCTGCAGATCCTTGTGACGGTAGATCGCGTTAGAGTCGATAACGAGCTTAGCGTCCAGGCAGTGAAGGTTGCCGGCGTCGGTAACGACCAGAGGATTAACTTCCAGCAGCGCCAGATCCTTATCCTTAAACAATTTCGCCAGACCCATAAAGATCTGCACGAACTGCTTAACCTGAACACCTTCAAGACCCAGCTTGAACGCCAGCTCACGGCCTTGATAAGGCTGAGGGCCGGCCATAGGATCGATAATCGCCTTAAGGATCTTCTCGGGTGTCTCTTCAGCCACCTTCTCGATCTCAACACCCCCTTCGGTGGATGCCATAAAGACGATGCGCTGAGAGGCGCGATCGACAACCGCACCCAGATACAGCTCCTGGGCGATATCGGTGCAGGTCTCAACCAGAATTTTTGTTACCGGCTGACCGCTAGCGTCAGTCTGATACGTGACCAGACGCTCACCCAGCCACTTTTCGGCAAAGGCCTTGGCTTCGTCAGGGCTGGTAATCAGCTTGACGCCGCCTGCCTTGCCGCGGCCACCGGCGTGAACCTGGGCTTTAACGACCCACTTATCGCCGCCAATACGTTTGCAAGCTTCTGCTGCATCTTTGGGGGTCTCAACAGCCTCACCAATGGACACCGGCAGACCGTACTGGGCAAACAACTGTTTTCCCTGATACTCGTGAAGATTCATGTCTAGATCCGTTTTTGCGTTCTACTGTGTGCGGTCCCGAATGAGAAGGACCGCCCCAAAGTGCTCCCTGCTATCAGGGAGCTCGATCTTATCAACACCCGTTACCGAGTATTAAACTAACGCTTCTTACGCTTAGCGCTTCTTACGATTAGCCATGTGAATCGCGTGACCATCACAGGCCAGGGCGGCTTCATGAATCGCTTCACCGACTGTGGGGTGAGCAAACACGGTCAACTGCAGATCCTCGGCGGTGGAGCCAAACTCCATCGCAATCACGGCCTGGGCAATCAACTCACTCGCCTGACCGCAGATGATATGGCAACCTAGGATACGGTCGGTGGCCTCGTCAGCAATCAGCTTAACGAACCCTTCAGTATCCTGTGAGGCCATCGCACGACCGGAGGCTGCGAAAGGAAACTTACCCACCTTGATTTTTACGCCCTCAGCCTTAAGCTGCTGTTCGTTCTTACCGACCCAGGCAATCTCAGGATGGGTGTAGATGACGCCGGGGATGCAGTCATAATTAATCTGCGCCTTGTGGCCCTGAATAATATCAGCCACCATGATCCCCTCTTCAGACGCTTTATGCGCTAGCATAGGGCCACGAACGACATCACCGATCGCGTAAACACTAGGTACACTGGTGCGACACTGACCATCTACGGCGATAAAGCCGCGCTCATCCAGATCCACACCGCAGCCGGCATCCAACAAGGCTTCGGTGTATGGACGACGGCCTACCGCGACGATCAACTTGTCGACCGTCATCTCCTGCTCACCCTTAGCATCGGTAAATTTAACCAACACCTCCTGGTTCTTGCCACTGCCCTTGATCTCGGTACCGGTCACCCGGGCGCTGAGGCGAATATCCAGCCCCTGCTTGTTCAGAGACTTCTGTGCATCTTTGGCCACATCCTTGTCACAGAATGGCAGAAAGTCAGCCATCGCTTCCAGAACGGTTACCTTAGAACCCAGGCGTGCCCAGACTGAACCCATCTCCAGACCGATAACACCAGCACCGATAACACCCAGACGCTCAGGCGTCTCACTGATCTTAAGTGCGCCCTCGCTATCCATGATCAGGCCTTCGGTCAGAGGCGCTGGGGGAATATTAACCGGGACCGACCCTGCCGCGATAATGATGCTGTCAGCCTCGACAACCTCAGTGCTGCCGTCGCCCTTGGTGACTTCAACCTTCTTAGCGCCCAGCACCTTGCCCTTGCCCGCCAATACGGTGACGCCATTCGCCTTGAACAGTCCGGCAATACCGCCCGTCAAGTTCTTAACGATCTGGTCCTTACGAACCATCATCGCAGGAACGTCCATGCTGACAGTACCCGTGCTGATGCCATGAATCTTAAATTCAGAATGCGCCATATGGTACTTATGGGTGCTGTCCAGCAACGCCTTAGAGGGGATACAACCCACGTTCAGGCAGGTGCCACCGAGAAGCGGTGCGCCCTTGTCATCGATCCATTTTTCAACACAGGCCGTCTTAAGACCCAGCTGTGCTGCACGGATTGCCGCGACGTAACCACCAGGGCCTGCACCTATTACAACAACATCAAACTTTTGTGACATGTCTGCTCTTCCTATCAAGTAACCCGGAGGTTATTTATTCTTTGAGGGTTCAGACCTCGGTCGAGGCCCTCTCACGCGTATCAAAAGTTTTTTATTTTAGATGTTTATCAACCCGATTACACATCCAACAACATCCGGGTAGGATCTTCGAGCAGTTCTTTAATCGTTACCAGAAACTGCACCGCTTCTTTACCATCGATCATGCGGTGATCATAAGATACTGCCAGATACATCATCGGCAGAATCACGACCTGGCCGTTAACCGCCATGGGGCGTTCCTGAATCTTATGCATACCCAAAATGGCAGTCTGCGGAGGATTGAGAATAGGCGTCGACATCAGCGAACCAAACACACCACCGTTAGTGATGGTAAAGGTACCACCCTGCATATCACTAATGCCCAGCTTACCGTCACGACCTTTGGCACCCAATTCAGCAATGGTCTTTTCGACGCCGGCAAGACTCATGGCATCGGTATCACGCAACACGGGAACCATCAGGCCGCGCGGCGTAGAAACAGCCACACCGATATCCTGATAGCCGTGATACACCATATCACTGCCATCGATGGAGGCGTTAACCGCAGGGAAACGCTTCAATGCCTCAGTCGTCGCCTTAACAAAGAACGACATAAAGCCCAGACGGGTACCGTTATGGGTCTTCTCGAACAGCTCTTTGTACTGCTTGCGCAGGTCCATGATCGGTTTCATGTTGACTTCGTTATAGGTCGTCAACATCGCAGCGGTCTGCTGTGCTTCCACTAGACGCTTGGCGATAGTGGCGCGCAAACGCGTCATCGGAACCCGTTTTTCGACCCGGACACCCTCAGCAACGACGTCGCCGGCAGGAGCCGTAGGGACGGTCTTAGCCGCGGGAGCTACAGGCACGGTTTTCGCAGCAGGAGCGGCAGGCTTGTTTTTAAGGTAACTGACCACATCTTCTTTGGTGATCCGCCCCCCCTTTCCGCTGCCGGGAACCTGGGAGGCATCAAGATTATTCTCATCCAAAATCTTCCGTGCCGCAGGACCCGCTACTGCATCGGAATCGCCTTCGGCGCTTTCTGCAGCCGCCGCTGGAGCCGCCGCTTCAACAGTACCCGCCACAAAAATAGCAATCACTTCGTCGCTAAGCACAGTTGAACCTTCACCCTTAAGAATCTCTGCCAGAGAGCCGTCGGCAGGAGCGACAACCTCGAGAACGACCTTGTCGGTTTCGATATCAACAATCAGCTCATCACGAGAAACCGCTTCACCGGGCTGTTTGTGCCAGGTGGCCACGGTACCGTCGGCAACAGACTCTGGAAAGGTAGGGGCTTTAATTTCGATAGACATGACACATCCTTTATTAAATAGCGACTAACAGGCGCACAGCCTGTTAGTCATTAATCGCTTCGTTACCCGTTAATGGCATCGCTGACCAGGGTTTCCTGCTCTTCGGCATGTTGTGACATATAGCCTGAGGCGGGTGCCGCTGAACCAGGACGCGCCGAGACGCTCAAATGCAGAGTGGGAAAAAGCTTCTGCAACAGATGGCGCATATGGTGCTGAGAACTATACCAGGCACCCTGATTCAGCGGCTCTTCCTGGCACCAGACAACGGTCTCGACGTTCGTATAACTATCAAGAGCTGCGAGCAATTCCTTTTCGGGGAAGGGATACAGCTGCTCGAGACGAATGATCGCTACGTCGTCACGGCCGACCGCTTCGCGCTTATTGTAAAGGTCGTAATAGACCTTGCCGCTGCAGAGCACAACCCGCTTAACTTTGGTAGCCTTAAGGTCATCGACCTCTGCCAGGACATTATGGAAGGAGCCATGTGTGAGTTCCTCCAGGGTTGACACTGCTTGCTTGTGCCGCAGTAGCGACTTAGGCGTCATCACGATTAACGGTTTACGCAATGGACGTATCACCTGACGTCTCAACATATGGAACACCTGGGCCGGGGTGCTGGGCACGCAGACCTGGATATTATGTTCGGCACACATCTGCAGAAAGCGCTCAAGCCGGGCCGAGCTATGCTCAGGCCCCTGCCCTTCATAACCATGAGGCAGCAGCATGGTCAGACCACACAGCCGTGCCCATTTGTGTTCCCCGGAGGTGATGAACTGATCGATAACCACCTGCGCGCCATTGGCGAAGTCACCAAACTGCGCCTCCCAGATCACCAGGGTATTGGGCGCTGTCGTGGCATAGCCATATTCAAACCCCAGCACGGCCTCTTCAGACAGGAAGGAGTCATAGATGTTCATCCGGGGCTGATCGGCTGCAATATTCTGCAGCGGCACATAGACCTCGCCATCTTTCTGACTATGCAGTACGGCATGGCGATGCGAGAAGGTGCCCCGGCCGACATCCTGTCCGCTAAACCTGATCGGATGACCTTCGGCCAGCAGGGTCGCATAGGCCATGGTCTCGGCGAAGCCCCAGTTGATCGGCATCGCTCCTGCGCCCATCTTCTTACGGTCTTCGAGAATCTTCTCGACCTGACGCTGGACGATAAACCCCTCTGGCTTAACATCCAGCTTGGCGACCAGCTCCTTGAACATCTCCACACTCACTGTGGTATCACACTCAAGATCCCAGGCATGACCCAGATAGGGACGCCAATCGACGAACAGCTCTTCGTTAGGCACCGTCACCAGTGACTTGGCGACATGACGACCATCTTCCAGCGACTGACGGTAATCCTCTTCCATCGCCTTACTTTCGGCTGCCGTCACGACCTCTTCGGCGATCAACCGCTCGGCATAGAGGGCACGCGTGGTCTTCTGCGCCTTGATCAACTTATACATCATCGGCTGGGTGCCGGAGGGCTCATCCGCCTCGTTATGACCACGGCGCCGGTAACAGACCAGATCGATAACCACGTCTTTCTTGAATTCGTTCCTGTAGTCCAGAGCCACCTGAGTGACAAAGGCGACGGCTTCAGGATCATCTCCATTTACATGGAAAATCGGTGCCTGAACCATCTTGGCGACGTCGGTACAGTATTCGGTCGAGCGGGAATCTTCGCGTCTGCTGGTGGTAAAACCAACCTGGTTGTTAATGACGATATGGACCGTACCGCCGGTCTTATAGGCACGCGTTTGCGACATCTGCAGCGTTTCCATCACCACGCCCTGTCCGGCAAAGGACTGATCGCCATGCAGGGTGATCGGCAATACCAGATCACCGGCCGAATCGTTGCGACGGTCCTGACGGGCACGCACTGACCCTTCAACGACCGGCGAGGCGATCTCGAGATGCGACGGGTTAAATGCCAGCGCCAGATGGACTTCACCGCCTGCTGTCGAGACATTGGAGGAGAAGCCCTGATGGTATTTAACGTCACCGGAGGTCTTTAGCGTCCGCTTACCCTCAAACTCATTAAACAGTTCCTGAGGGTTCTTACCAAAGGTATTTACCAGGACGTTGAGACGTCCTCGGTGCGCCATACCGATGACGACCTCCTTGGTACCGTGCTTACCGGCGCGCTGAATCAGCTCATCCATACAGGGGATCAGTGCTTCGCCGCCTTCCAGGCCAAAACGCTTGGCACCGACAAAGCGGGATCCCAGATATTTCTCCAGCCCTTCGGCGGCGGTTAAGCGCTCAAGGATGTGTTTGCGATACTTGGGCTCGAACTCGGGATGACTGCGGACCGGTTCAATCCGCTGCTGCAGCCAGCGCTTCTCCTGGGTATCGATAATGTGCATAAACTCAGAACCTACCGTGTTGCAGTAGGTCTCTTTGAGATCTTCAAGAATTGATTTGAGAGGTGCTTCTTCTGTTCCAAAGAACAGTGAGCCCAGCTGAAAACTGGTATCAAGATCGGCCGCGGAAAGCTCATGAAAACGCAGATCAAGATCCGGCACGTCCTCACGCTTCATAAAGCCGATAGGATCTATCTTGGCGATCTGATGGCCACGCACCCGGAAAGCGTTAATCATTCGCAACACTCGAACCTGCTTCTTCTCATGCTCGGAGCTGACGCCCGATACCGGAAGTTTCTGCTGGGTAGCACGTTGATTTTTTGATAGGTAGAGGAAGTGCTCGCGCACTATCGAGTGAGGAATATCCTGGGTTACAGTTTCCTGTATCCGGGGAAGCCGATCAAATTCTTCCCGCCACTCTTGTGAGACCTCGTTTGGATCTCTGAGATACGTCTCGTATAGATCTTCGACGTAAGCTAGATTGCCACCTGAGAGATGTGAACTGCGCCACATCAGCTCCATTATGCCTTCATGCATTATCGACAACCCTGTAGTGAGGGAATGCGCCTGAATTGGCGAACATTCTTGGCCCAGCAATCCGCATCTGCAAGCTCGCTGAGAAACAACGCCCCTCATAGTAATGTTCAGTAAAATGTTATGCCGTATTAAGACTGAGCTTAAGAGATCAAGCAGCGCGCTGATTTCCGGCTAGCATTGACGCACAAGTCTACAGTACTTAAGACTATGCCGGAATAATGCTTTTTACCTATAAGCCTCTAAAAAAGTTGATCTATGCGATTTACGCAGTCAAAAAAAAGATAAAAAAAATGGCGCGGATAACCGCACCATTTATTGTCTTGGATCAGGTCGCCTGCTGCAGCAGCATATTGCGAATCTTACCAATCGCCTTAGTGGGGTTAAGCCCCTTGGGACAGACACTCACACAGTTCATGATGCCGTGGCAGCGGAACACGCTGAAAGGATCATCCAGCTCCGCCAAGCGCTCATTCGCCGCCGTATCGCGACTATCGGCCAGGAACCGGTAGGCCTGCAACAGACCCGCCGGACCGATAAACTTATCCGGATTCCACCAGAATGACGGACAAGACGTCGAACAGCACGCACAGAGAATACACTCGTAGAGGCCATCCAGCTTCTCGCGCTCTTCGGGCGACTGAAGTCGCTCGATCGCAGGAGGTGGCGTATCGTTGATCAGATAAGGCTTGATCTTCTCATACTGCGTGTAAAACTGGGTCATATCGACAACCAGATCACGCACAACCGGCAGACCCGGCAATGGACGCAGTACCAGCTTATCTTTATCAACGACCGTAGACAGCGGGGTAATACAGGCCAGACCGTTTTTGCCGTTTATATTCATACCGTCAGAGCCACAAACACCCTCACGACAGGAACGACGGAAACCCAGACTCGGATCCTTATCTTTTAGCAACTGGAGCAGATCCAGCACCATGATGTCCTTATTGCCGGGGATATCGATATGAATATCCTGCATATAAGGCGCATCATCGACCTCAGGATTGTAACGATAAACACTGACTAACATGAGAACACTCCCTTAGTAAACGCGCTTCTTAGGTGCGAAAGTTTCAACGGTTTTGGGCGAAAAATTTACATCGCGCTTGCCGACTCGCTTTTCACCAGGGAAGAAAACAGAGTGCTTCAGCCAGTTAACATCATCACGCTCGGCGAAGTCGTTACGGGCATGGGCGCCACGGCTCTCTTTACGCTCTTCTGCCGCGATCGCGGTCGCTTCAGCAACCTCCAACAGATTTTCAAGCTCCAGAGCTTCAATACGCGCGGTATTGAACGCATAAGACTTGTCTTCCAGATGCAGATTTTCTACCCGCTTGCGGATATCCACCAGCAGGTCAAGACCCTTCTGCATGCTCGGACCATCACGGAACACGCCGAAATAGAGCTGCATCGTTTTCTGCAGATCACCACGGACCTGAGCAACACTCTCGCCGCCGGTACTATTGTTGAGACGGTCCAGACGCGCCATCGCAGCCGTAATATCGGCCTCGGTGGCATTATCAGCACTGTAGCCGGCATTAATCATCTTCTGAATATGAATACCCGCCGCACGCCCAAAGACCACCAGGTCCAACAAGGAATTACCACCCAGTCGATTGGCACCATGCACCGAGACGCAGGCGACTTCGCCACAGGCAAACAGACCCAACAGCGGTTGATCATTGCCTTCGGCATCCACCGTCAACGCCTGGCCACTGACATTCGTCAGCACGCCACCCATCATGTAATGACAGGTCGGGACAACCGGAATCAAATCCTTCACCGGATCGACATGAGCAAAGGTCTTGGCCAGCTCACAGATACCCGGCAAGCGGCTCTGCAGCACCTCTTCACCCAGGTGATCGAGCTTCAGGTACACATAATCGCCATCGGGACCGCAACCGCGACCCTCAAGGATCTCAAGCACCATGGAGCGAGCGACGACATCACGCCCCGCCAGGTCTTTAGCATTGGGCGCATAACGCTCCATGAAGCGCTCGCCATCTTTATTGACCAGATAACCACCCTCACCACGGCAGCCTTCGGTCACCAACGTCCCTGCACCAGCGATACCGGTAGGGTGGAATTGCCACATCTCGATATCCTGCACCGGAAAACCAGCACGCAACGCCATGCCCACACCGTCACCGGTATTGATCAGGGCATTGGTGGTCGACTGGTAGATCCGACCCGCACCACCGGTCGCCAAGACTGTAGCCAGCGCCTTGATGTAAACGGTCTCGCCGCTTTCGATGCAGATAGCGATAACACCGACGACCACGCCCTCGGCGTTCTTGACCAGATCGGTCGCATACCACTCATTAAAGAAGGTAGTACCGGCTTTCAGGTTGGCTTGATAGAGCGTATGCAGCAACGCATGACCGGTACGGTCAGCGGCAGCACAGGTGCGAGCAGCCTGACCGCCCTCACCATAATTCTTAGACTGACCACCGAACGGGCGCTGATAGATACGCCCCGCTTCGGTTCGGGAGAAAGGCATCCCCATATGATCTAGTTCAAACACCGCCTGGGGACCCACACTACACATGTACTCGATAGCATCCTGATCACCGATATAATCGGAACCCTTGACGGTATCGTACATATGCCAACGCCAGTCATCGTTTGGATCTGAACTTGCAATCGCACAGGTAATCCCGCCCTGGGCGGATACGGTATGCGAACGGGTTGGAAAAACTTTAGACACACAGGCGGCCTTCAGACCGGACTGTGCCAACTGCAGCGCGGCACGCATGCCCGCGCCGCCGCCGCCAATGACGATAGCATCATAGTTAAGCGTACGAATATTAGACATTACTTATAATCCCCACAATACCTGGATGCCCCATACCACATAACTGAACATCGCAGCTCCACAGATAACCTGAAACAGGAAACGAGGCCCAGTTGGCTTTATGTAATCGGTGGACACACTCCACAGCCCAATCCAGGCGTGAGCACCCAATGACAACAAGGTCATCAGCGTAAACACCCGCACCCATGTCTGACTGAACAGGCCACTCCACTGCTCATAGGTCAGACCCGAATTGGTCAACAGATAAAAAAGGATAAAGACGGTATAAGCCAACAACACAACCGCTGTAGCGCGCTGCATCATCCAGTCATACAGGCCGCTGCGGCCAAAACTTGTTATCGTAGTTACCATATCCATATCCCCGCTAACAGCATTGAAACAACACCGGCTATCAAAGTGACCTTGGCAATCATTGTGCCGCTTTCCAACTCTTCACAGTAGCCACAATCCATAATCAGATGTTTAATACCGGCAAAAGAGTGGTACAGCAGCGCAGATACTAGGCCCCAGGCAATCAGTTTCGCAAAGAAACTATTGCTCAGCATATCGGCAGCGGCGTCAAACCCCTGTGGCGAGTCCAATGACAGGTCGAAGACGTACAGCATAAAAGCAACACCAATAAACAGGATGATGCCAGTCATGCGGTGCAGTATCGACGCGATCGCAGGTAGAGGTTGCTTGATCGTACGTAAATCTAAGTTTACAGGTCTGGTTTTTTTCACGGCTCTAATTGACTCTCACATAAGCCCACTGAAGGGGCGATTAGAAGGACGTGCTAGTACAAGAAACTGAGCCTGAAATCAGTTAATAAACCCCTATTTAGGCTCAACTTCGGTGCAATAGTATACCGATAGACAGCGCCTAAAACAATTCTCGGGAACTAGACCAAAGACATATAGAGGCCCAACAACAGCTTAATTATTTCAGAATCAAAAATAGCGGCGCAGAGCCGATCAACGCTGAGATCCAGCCTCAGACTAGCTACCACCTAATTATGCTGCATTGCGAAGATTGGACTTTTGGATGGATTGACTTTAGCGTCGATCGCCCTATAGTAACCACTCTTTATTGTAGGTCAGTTTTCTTAATATGACCTAAGCCATTGATTTATATACGGCCAAACCCTTAAACGCATAGAAACAACAGGAGCCGCCATGAGTGACAAGAAAGCGTATCTAAAGCTGGTTGTCGACGGTATCGAAGAAACCATTGAACTTCCCGTGCTGCACGGCACCGAAGGACCGGACGTTGTCGACGTTCGCGGACTGGTTAGCAAAGGGCTATTCACCTACGATCCCGGCTTTATGTCTACCGCAGCCTGCGACTCTGCTATCACCTTTATCGATGGCGAAAACGGTGTATTGCTACACGGCGGCTATCCGATCGAGCAGCTGGCCGAAAAATCTGATTACATGGAAGTCTGCTACCTGCTGTTAAATGGCGAGCTACCCACGCCCGAGCAAAAGAAAAAATTCGTCCGCACAATCGGCCAGCACACCATGGTGCATGAGCAACTGGGACAGTTTTACCGCGGTTTCCGTCGCGATGCCCACCCTATGGCCATCATGTGTGGCGTCGTAGGCGCACTCTCTGCGTTCTACCACGATTCCCTGGACATCAATGATCAGCACCACCGTGAAGTCTGCGCTTACCGACTCATTGCAAAAATGCCTACCATGGCCGCAATGAGCTACAAGTATTCTGTCGGTCAGCCGTTCATGTACCCTCGCAACGACCTGAGCTATGCAGAAAACTTCCTGCATATGATGTTCGGCACCCCCTGTGAAAAATATGTACCCAATCCGGTTGTCGCCAAGGCGATGGACAAGATCTTTGTACTCCACGCGGATCACGAGCAGAACGCCTCAACCTCTACCGTTCGCCTGGCAGGCTCCTCTGGTGCCAACCCATTCGCCTGTATCGCTTCAGGCATAGCCGCACTCTGGGGACCTGCCCACGGCGGCGCCAACGAAGCGGTACTGGCGATGCTGGAGGAGATCGGCGATGCTAAAAACATCCCTGAGTTTATCGCCCGTGCAAAGAACCCAGATGACCCTTTCCGCCTGATGGGCTTTGGGCACCGCGTTTACCATAACTTCGACCCACGCGCCAAGGTGATGAAAGAGTCTTGCGACGATGTGCTGACAGAACTGGGACTGGAGAACGATCCGCTACTTAAGATCGCAAAAGAACTGGAAAAAATCGCCCTGGAAGATGAATACTTTATCAAGCGCAAGCTGTACCCGAATGTTGATTTCTACTCCGGAATCATCCTTAAGGCGATCGGTATTCCTGTGAATATGTTTACCGTGATCTTCGCGCTGTCCCGCACTATCGGCTGGATCTCTCATTGGAGCGAGTTCCACTCAAGCCCCAACAAGATCGGCCGTCCGCGTCAGCTCTACACGGGCCCAAGCAAGCGTGACTATCCGGGTTAAGCTCTGGATTTAACCTTCGCTGGGATCGAAAAAAGGCCGCTAATTAAAATAATTAGCGGCCTTTTTGTGGTTGGCGCGAATTGTCGGACTAAAGTCCGACCTACAGCGAGGTAGACTGGGACTGCATCCCAGCCTACGGACTAGCGCGCCGTAATCTTCCAGCAGTTATGAATCTTCTGATTACGTTCAAAGTCCTTAGCGATACTCTTCGCGCTGATATTCTCAACATTAAATTGAGTCAGCGCTTCCAGATCCATCTTAAACTTACGCAGATTATTGGAGAAGATCAGCACCCCATCCTTGTCCAGCAACCTCATCGCCTGTTCGATCAGGACGACATGATCGACTTGCACATCAAAGACATCACGCATCCGCTTGGAGTTAGAGAAACTCGGCGGATCCATAAAGATCAGATCATATTTAAGAGTCTGCTTTAACGACGCCTCCTTCAACCAGGCGACACAATCTTCCTGGAGCGTCACATTGATCTTTTCACTCAGACCATTGAGCGCAAAGTTCTTTTGCGCCCACTCCAGATAGGTTGCCGACATATCGACACTGGTGGTCGAGGATGAGCCGCCGAGAGCGGCCTGGACCGTTGCCACCGAGGTGTAACTAAACAGATTCAAGAACCGTTTGCCGCGGCTATTATCATGGATCCACTGGCGAATAGGCCGATGATCCAGAAACAGCCCGGTATCCAGATAATCATGCAGGTTCACCAGCAGCCGAGCCGCCCCCTCCTCCACTTCGAAGAATTCGCCCTGCTGAGCCATCCGCTGGTATTGCGCCTTGCCCTCCTGGCGGCGGCGCTGTTTGAGCACGATACGCTCCGATGGCACACCCGTGACGGCTGGCAACACGTCCATCACCAGCTTCAGGCGCTGATCGGCCTTAGCCTGATCGACAGAGGCGGGCGGCGCATACTCCTGCACATGCAGCCAATTATTATAGCGATCGATCGCGACCGCATACTCGGGCATATCTGCATCGTACAGGCGATAGCACTGAATCTGCCCTTTGCGTGCCCACTTATCCAGCTGCTTCATATTTTTACGCAGGCGGTTAGAGAACATGTCCTCCGGCTGCTTTTCTGCCGGACGTCCCTCCACCGGCTGCGAATTTGTCCTGGAGGCCAAAAACTGGTCTGATTGCACCGCAAACAGCAGCAACTGACTGGGGATCGCGCCATTAAACAGCTTGTACTGCTTGTAGGAGTGGATACCCACCGCCTTACCCAGGTCGGGATTACCGGTAAACACCGCCGCACGCCAACCCTCAAAATGCTCCTTCAGGCCATCACCCAGATTCTGGTAGAGGTAGCGGACCACCGGCACCTCACTCAGCCGTTCACCATAGGGCGGATTAGTAATCAGCAAGCCCTGTTGAAGATTCGCTTTATGGGTTAAGGGTTTAAGTTGCGCCAGCTCACGATGTGAGATTCGTACCCAGGCATCGACACCCGCCAGCTCGGCGTTATTCTTGGCGATAGACACCGCCTTAGGACTCGCATCATACCCATGAATCTCGGGCAGATCGGTACGCTCGCTGGCCGCTAAGCGCAGCTGCTCGGCCTCCCACAACAACCCCTGCCACATCCCATTGTCATGCTTGAGCCAGCGTTCAAAACCGAACCCCTGGCGCAAGAGTCCCGGCGCTATATTGGCCGCCATCAATGCCGCCTCGATCGGCAGGGTACCCGAGCCACACATAGGATCGATCAATGGCCACTGTTTGGCAGCAAGTTCGGACCAGCCACTGCGAAGCAACAGTGCGGCTGCCAGATTCTCTTTCAGCGGGGCGGCCCCGCCCTGCTTGCGGTAGCCACGGCGATGCAGGCTCTCGCCGGAAAGATCCAGACTCAGATGCGCATCGCCCTGGGCCAGATGCAGATTAATCCGCAGGTCAGGCATCTCCTTATTGATGGAGGGCCGCAGATCGGTGAGATCCCGAATCTGATCGACGATAGCATCCTTGACCTTAAGCGCACCGAAATGGGTGTTATTAATGGCTCTGTTGGTTCCGGTAAAGTGAACCAGCAAGCTGCCTTCGGCCGTCATATGCTCAAGCCAGGCGATCTGCTGTACGCCTGCGTAAAGTTCCTCGGCAGACTCAGACGTAAAGCTTGCCAGCGGCAGCAGCACCCGGTTTGCCAGCCGCGACCAGAGACAGGCCTTATACGCGATCTCCAGGCTGCCGTGAAAGTAGACCCCGGCAACCGTTGATTTAGTTTCGGTCGCACCCAGCCCCTCCAACTCTTCAACCAGCAGCAGTTCGAGTCCTTTAGGACAGGTCGCAAAAAAACGTATCTTTTCAATTTGCTGAGACAATATTCTACCCAATCAGTAAATAGCCAATCATTAACGGAACACAGACTTCAATGCCTGCTCTGCGTCCTGCGCAGATAATAACACCCTCGCCTGCAAAGACCGTCATCCTGAACCCAAATACAGAACCAACCTCCGCTATTAAATATTTTCAGGTTGTTCAACACCCGTTAGCAGATGATTGTTTATAGGTATTTTTTTAATCTAAGGACGTAAAAAAACAACCAGACACCGGTATTGACGCAGAAATATTTATCGACAATCCCCCTCAAATCCGATAAATAGTTAACTGTCGGCGAAAACACCGACCATGCTGATGGCAGCGTTATGCTGCCTGTGGTTCTCAATGCATGAATAGACCGAGAGTAAAAGGTTCGCAGCGACCACCCCGTGGTTATGCACGACATTTACAAGAGATAACGAGGCTATTGAATGAAGAGACAAAAACGTGACTTAACATCCCGAGCTTTTTCACGCGGCTACCAGGCCGGCGTATCAGGCAAATCCAAAGACATCTGTCCTGCCCCTGTTGGTGAGAATCGACACTGCTGGATCACCGGTTGGCGCCAGGGGCGCTCTGACTTCTGGGACGGCTACCAGGGGATTTCAAATCTGCACTGCACGCCGGTCATGACCTGATTCGGCTATTCCTATCCATGGCACGAACCAAGAGTACGCACTGAGGGCTAGCGGTGAGTCTTCAGTGCTAAAAACCCCTAAAGTCGCTAGCGAACTGCCGCTATAGCGCTTGCCGCCTCGCTGATCAGGCGCGGCCCTCTGTAGATAAAGCCACTATAGACCTGAACCAGCGATGCACCCGCTGCAATCTTCTCGCGTGCCTCTGCACCCTCACAGATCCCTCCCACGCCTATAATAGGCACCTGCCCCTCTAATGCCGTCGCGAGACTTGCGATCACCTCGGTGGACCGCTGACATAAGGGTGCGCCACTGAGACCGCCCGCTTCACCGGCGAGCACAGAATCCTGGACTCCGGTTCGATCCAGCGTGGTGTTGGTGGCAATAACGCCATCCATGCCGTACCTGATCAACGCCTGGGCGACAAGGCGAACCTCATCCGGATCCATATCGGGTGCGATTTTTACCGCTATAGGCACATAACGACCGTAGTATTCCGCCAGCTTGGTCTGCTCTTGCTTGAGTGCCGCCAGCAACTCATTCAGAGACTCTCCAAACTGCAACGACCGTAAGCCCGGGGTGTTTGGCGAAGAGACATTGATCGCCACATAACTGGCGCGACTATAGACCTTGCGCAGACAGAGCAGATAGTCATCGGTGGCTCGCTCGACAGGGGTGTCAAAATTCTTACCGATATTGATGCCAAGAATGCCCTGGTAACGACTTTTATCGACCTGCTTAACCAGGTAATCGACGCCTTTATTGTTAAAACCCATCCGATTGATAATCGCCTGATACTCAGGAATCCGAAACATCCTTGGTTTAGGATTACCCGGCTGAGGCCTGGGTGTGACAGTACCCACTTCGATAAAACCAAACCCCAGTGCCGCCAGACCATCGATATGCTCCGCATTTTTATCCAGCCCAGCGGCCAGACCTACTGCATTAGGGAAGGTCAGACCCATCACCTGAGTCGGCGCTTCGACCCGCTTAATCAGCGTTGAGGACAGGCCTGTAAGTTCTCCGATATCAAGCCCCAGCATCGATAGCGCGTGCGCCGTTTCGGGTTGAAAACGAAATAACAGTGATTGTAGATAGGCGTACGACATAGCGGGCTCCAGGTTAAGCGCAGTATTATACGAAATGTCGGTACGCTTTGCTGGCATTGTCGAACTACTTTTTATCCACATAACGCCGACCCACAAGGACGTGGTTTTTTTGTAGGTGAGCCGTTAAGCGCTCCTGCATGGACGGCACTTACTACGTCCCTGTAGCTCGGGCGTCAGCCTGACGAAGTAAAGAATGCAGAATGCGGATCAATCAGAGTCGGACAATCGCGACGAACTTGCCCCGGGCATCAAACTGAATCTCGAAGGATCCACTGACGCCATCACGGGAGAGAAAAGGATTCAATATTTTAACCGGAAACTGAATACGCCGACCATCGCGTGAATGACAGGTCACCACGTGGGCCTGGCCCCGATAAAACTTCAGGTATTCGTCGGCACTGATTCGAAGATCCACGATTATCGTTAGGCGTTGAGATGACACTCTAGGCTACCCAAACGCTCTCTCTGTAACAAATTAAGCGACAGGGGCTACGGCCCCGTGCCGCACCCTTTTCAATCTTTTTCTGCGGCATTGGCATCGACATCGGTCTCAGCATCAGCGACCTGCTGTCCCATTACTTCCAGCGACCGGGCAGCAACATCCGCCGGATCTGACTTCAGACGGTTCTTACGTTTATTCTGGTCCTGCCACTGCTTGTCTTTCTGCAGACTCAGTAAATAGCCGCTGCGCTGCGCAGGCTTAAGCTTGCTCTGACTGGTACGACTATCGCGAACCTCCACTGGAGCCATATCTGACTCTGGTATCCGGCCTGCTTTACTACGGGTTTTCTTCTGACGTGTCATATCTTTAACTATCCTCATTATCCGGCTCATTACCGGATGCTGGGTCAACCTGTTTATGGATGGGGCCGAATTCGCCTTTATAGGCCAACCTCAGCGCATCGGCCGTGGCTTGCGCCTGCTGTTCTTGCTGTTCGAGTTGCAGCTCCTGCTCAGCCTGCAACTCCTTCACGCGTTGTTTCTCTGTCCATTCTCCGACAGTTTCGAAGCTGAGTCGACCAATCAAACCCGAACGTAGATCACCGATCACCACTTCGCCAGCCTGGGTGCGATTGATAACACCTCCTTTTTTCAAACAGCCGCGACGCCGGCCTATTTCCTCCAGCGCCTCATGAGAGGAGGCCGGCAGCTTTGCCAGCTTGAAGCGTTGCAGCAGCAGATCAGGGTAATCTCTCAGCAAAAAATCCAAACTGTAGAGCGCTATATCCTCATACTCCACCACGGTGTCACGAATAGCACCACTGGCAGCCAGGCGATAAGACGAATCCACATCGACGATCTTAGGCCACAGGATACCGGGAGTATCGAATACAGCCAGTCCGTTACTGGTTACAAAACGCTGCTGATTCTTGGTCACCGCGGGTTCATTACCCACCTTGGCTATTTTACGCCCCATCAGGGCGTTGATCAGTGTCGATTTCCCCACATTAGGGATACCCATGATCATCACCCGCACCGGCCGATCTGCTGCTACCCGACCCGGGGCCGTCTGTTTACAGAGCGCAATCAGCTGCTGCAACTCCGCTTTCTGATCCATCCGCAACGCAAACGCATGGGTGGTCTCCGTATTTAGAAACTTCAACCACTTACGAGTACGCCCAGGATCCGCAAGGTCGCTCTTATTGAGCACCTTGATCAGCGGCTTCTGGCCACGGAGATCATTTACCAGCGGGTTTTCGCTGGAATGCGGCAGCCGCGCATCCAGCACCTCGATCACCACGTCAATCTCAGCGATTATCTTGGCGATCTCTTTGCGCGCTTTGTGCATATGACCGGGGAACCATTGAATGGTCATCAGCAGCCGACTCCTGGTTATGATTTCGGGGCGCGATTATAGCGTAGCCGGGACCGATCTGTCTGACTTAATCATGCCTACTGTCAAGCATCCGTCGATACTCTAGGCGCGTGCCCAGCATTGGGCTAGAATGACGCACCGAATGGGAGTAGTGCACAGACCATGAGCAACGATCAAGCCAATAGTCAGACATTGATGGCACGTCAACCCATATTTGACCGCCAACTCAAGGTGATTGCCTACCAACTGCTCTACCGTAGCGACATCGAGGGCGAAACCGATTTTCTCGATGGCGAACAAGCCTCCAGTGAGATGCTGCTCAACATTTACACCAGCCTCAGTGATGAAGGAACCACCAAGCGGGTGCCTGCATTCGTCCACCTGACCCGTGAGATGCTCATTAATCAGAGCGCCCCCCAACTGCTACGCAAACAGATTGTTATCGAAGTGCTCGAAGATAGCACTATCGACCAGCCCCTTATCGATGCGGTCAGAAAAGCCAAGGAGGACGGTTTCAAACTGGCTCTGGATGGGTTTTTCTTCGATGCTAAATATATTCCGCTGCTCAAGCTGGTCGATATCGTTAAGCTCGATGTCCAGCAGCTGTCAACTCAGGAGGTCGAGGAACAGATCCAAAAGCTGGCCCCTTACCGGATCACGCTCCTGGCTCAAAAAATTGAAACCCTGGAGCAACTCTACGAATGCATCGATCAGGGTTTTAAACTGTTTCAGGGGCATTTCCTCAGTAAGCCACAGATCGTCAAAGGTAAAAAGGTTGCCCCCAACACTCTGGCGCTGATGCAGGTCGTTCAGGAACTGCAGCGCCCAGACACCACCGCAGCCGCTGTCGAGCGGCTGATTATTAAAGACCCGCTACTCACCTTCAAACTGCTGCGCATCGTTAACTCCGCCTCCTATGCTCTGGTACGTAAGGTAGAGTCTCTGAGTCAGGCCGTCGTTATGCTCGGTATGGAGCAGGTCAGAAAATGGGCCACGCTTATCTCCCTGAGCAGCGGCAGCCATAAACCCTCAGAATTATCCCGCTCACTGCTGGCACGCGGCCGAATGTGCGAACTGCTGGCAGAGTCGATGCACTACCCCAATCCCAGTAATTTTTTCATGGTGGGGATGATGTCGGATATCGGTGCCTTACTGGATATGGAGCTGGATGCCGTACTGGAGCAGATCCCACTCAACGATGAGATAAAGGCGGCCATCGGCAAACATGAAGGCACTATGGGCCGGATATTAGAGGCGGTACTGGCCTATGAGCATGGCGAATGGGAGCGCCTGGACGCGTTTGACATCGACGATGATCTCTACGAGAGCGCCTATCGCCAAAGCCTGACCTGGGCACAGGACGCGATGCAGGCGATGGCTGAAGACGCTTGATTGCAATGTCCAAACGAGTAGCTCAATCGTTGCGGGTCGAACAGCTCCGCTCAGACTTCCCTCTAATAGCTCAATCACCAGACTGCTATCTGGATAACGCCGCGACGACCCAAAAACCACGCTGCGTTCTCGATGCGATGGACCGCTATTATAGGGAACATAACGCCAACGTTCACCGTGCCGCTCATCACCTCAGCCGCCAGGCTACCGACGCCTTCGAAGCCGCACGGCAAAGCGTGCAGAGGTTCCTTAATGCCGCCCACGCCGATGAGATCATCTGGACCCGAGGCACCACCGAAGGAATCAATCTGGTCGCCTATAGCTTTGGTCAATTGGCCATCGGTCCGGGCGATGAGATCATCACCACAATGCTGGAGCATCACGCCAACATCGTGCCCTGGCAACTGCTCGCCCAGCGCAGCGGTGCGACGCTCCGAGTCATACCGCTGACAGATCAGGGCGATCTGGATCACCACGCCTACTGCGCACTCCTCAACCCCCGGACCAAACTGGTCGCGCTAAGTCAGGTCTCTAATGCGCTGGGCACGGTTAACCC
This sequence comes from Motiliproteus sp., assembly GCA_047633175.1. GTDB lineage: Bacteria > Pseudomonadota > Gammaproteobacteria > Pseudomonadales > Balneatricaceae > Motiliproteus. The sequence goes on from JBLIEQ010000003.1 coordinate 128,502, forward strand.
TGTCGCTGAGATGATCCAACAGGCGCATGCCGTCGGGGCCAAAGTATTGATCGATGGCGCCCAGGCCGTCAGTCATTTCAAGATTGATGTCCAGGCGCTGGACTGCGATTTTTATCTGTTTTCCGGACATAAACTCTACGGCCCTACAGGGATAGGGGTGCTTTACGGCAAGCGGCAGCTATTACAGGCGATGCCACCCTGGCAAGCAGGCGGCGAGATGATCGAGCGGGTCAGTTTCGAGAGCTGCACCTTTCAACCGCCGCCCTTTCGCTTCGAAGCAGGCACGCCCAACATCGCCGGCGCGATTGGACTGGCCGAAGCGATTCGCTACCTGAATAGCTTTGACCTGGACCAGCGCCAGAGTCATGAGCAGCAGCTTTTAGCGCATGCCGTACGGCGGCTAAGCGCCCTGCCTGGATTACGGATCATCGGTCAGCCCCGGCAACGGGCAGGCTTGCTACCCTTCGTGATTGACGGCACCCACAGTTTCGATCTGGGCACCCTGCTTGATCAGCACGGCATAGCATTGCGCACCGGACAGCATTGCGCCCAGCCGCTGCATCAACACCTCGGACTCGAAGGCACCCTTCGGGCGTCCTTTGGACTCTACAACACCCTCAGTGAGATTGACCGTTTAGCGGACACCCTGAGTGAACTTTTAGAGCAACCTGGCAGAGTACATCACGACAATCATCAGGAATCTCATGTCCAGAACAACACGCCGCCAACACCCTTAATTCCGATATCACTACAGCAGCAGCTGCTTCAACTCGGACACTGGAAAGCACGTTACAGCCTGCTGATGAAGACCGCGCAAACCCCGGCTCAGCTCGAACTCAGGCAGGATAACCTGCTGCTATCGGGATGCTCGAGCAGGGTCTGGTTAGATTATCGTTATGACCCTGCCGCCAACCGGCTTTACTACCAGCTCGACAGCGACGCCCGCATCATCAAGGGTATCGGCATGCTGTTATTAGAGCTGTTCGATGGTGCCAGACCGCAACAGGTTATCGATCAGGATCTGCATCCCCTGTTACACCGACTTGGGTTAGAAAAGCACCTGAGTGCGTCACGCAATAACGGCCTGCGCGCGATCATTGATGCGATGCAAGCAATAGCCGGGCGCTACTGCCAGACAGCATAAATCGCCCTTAATCGGGGGCCTTACCAAAATAGATCTCGAGCTCTAAGAATAGCGAGGGGGTTGCGTGAAAACGCTCGGCCCGGTCAAAGTAAAGCTCTGGAGTAAGCTTGACGAGCAACCAGTCCTCATACAAACGATGTCGCAGCTCGGAACGCAGCCAATAGCCGTTGTGCCTGAGGGTTGGCTGGCTGTCTCCAGAGATCCCCAGTTGATGTTCAACGGCAGTATCCACACTGATCCGCTGATGCAGTGACAGGCTCTGAAACAACTCCCAGTTAGTATCTTCATTAAGATATTGAGCGCCCGTACTGGATTGCAATAACCAACCGGGGCTCAGAGGGCGGTAAAAATCCTTCCTGGTCTCACTCTTCCAGCCGTCGCTATGAAAATATGAAAAACCCTGCTTAAAGCGACTCTGCCAATGCTCACCGATCTCCATTGAGTTAACCCAACTAACCCGCGCATAGAGGTCGACAGGGAACCGCAAACGCACGCCTAGGCCATAATTGCTATCCCAATTCTTGCCCAGATATTTTTCCAGACTGATGCCGGCTATCGCATCCTCTTTCAGGGTTTTAGGCGAGTTAAAACCAGGCGTTTGATTCCTGTTACGATCGGCTAAACGATCAAAATCATCAGGATCACTATCAAAGGTCAACCTCCACTTTCGCTTGCTGTTGGGCAACCTAACCCGGGCGCGAACTGTCGCATCAAACCCATAGCCGTCTGTTGCTGAAACCCGCTGTTTAAGCTGGACCTTGATATAGCTCTCATTGGCGATCGACTCATCAAAGTTTTCCCGAGCAATATAGGCATCCAGCCCTACTGCCGAATCATTAACGACCCCGGAAAAAGCCTCGTGCTGCAGCGCCAGCCAGCGTCCTGAGGAGTCAAACCAGCCCGGCGCCACAACCGGAGCTTCGAAGGCAGGCGCCGGAGCTGTCGTCGCTGGCGCCGATTCGGCTGCAACAACAAAGCGACTTATACAAAGCAGTAGCAACAGCCATAAGCGGCCTGAAAGCTGATAATGAGTCATCGATGCAGACCCTCTGAACACGATTATTAAAAGATACTCTTAAGGGTAGCGACAGTCTCGCCTTAATCCCCGGGAGGCTGATCGAGAATAGACTGTCTGGCGCAGAGCGCCACAGGCCATCACACGTCGGATCGGGGTCCGATGCGCGATGCACGCTCGACCCGCTTATCAGCAACCCGAACCTAAGGTGCGCGCTGCACGCTCTATCAGTTTCTCAATCACCCGGGCCACGGCGACAAAGCCAAACGTCGCTGTGACACAGGTGCTGGCGCCAAATCCGCTGCTGCAATCCAGACGTATCCCTTCGCCTGCGTCCATAACCGGTTTCTGGGCACTCACTGAACCATCCGCCTGAGGATAGCGTAGCTGCTCGGTAGAGAACACACAGGACACATGGAAACGACGCTTGGGATTACTGCTGAAATTATGGTTGCGCCGCAGCTGTGAGCGTAACTTGGCCGCCAGAGGGTCGTGCAGAGTCCGGCTAAGGTCAGCCACCTGAATCTTGGTCGGATCAACCTGCCCCCCGGCCCCACCGATCGTAATAACCGGCAATTTACGACGCCGACAACTGGCGATCATTGCCGCCTTGCCGCGCACATCATCGATGGCATCGATAACATAGTCGAAGGGTTGATCGAACAGACTCTGTGCATTTTCTTCACAGACCAGCTCCTCAATTTGATGACAGCGACAGTCCGGGTTGATCGCCCGAACACGCGCTGCCATCACCGCCACCTTAGACAATCCTATCGTCTCGCTGAGCGCATGAACCTGGCGATTGGTATTGGTGACACAGAGATCATCCAGATCGATCAGGGTGATCTCGCCCACTGCGCTGCGTGCCAGTGCTTCTACGATCCAGGAACCCACGCCGCCAATACCGACGACACAGACGTGAGCCTTCTGCAAAACCGCCAGACCCTGATCGCCATATAGACGTCGGGTGCCCCCGAAGCGTTGCTCAAATGTACCACTCATAAAGACGACGATTCCTGATTCCAAAGCGCGCTATTGTAGCCCCATGCCACGATTTGTGCATGCTCGGCATTTTTTCCAGACCCGGAGCTGTTGCCAGCAGCCTGTCAGACTCTATAATGCGGCTTTACTCACCTCGAAACCTCTCCCCATGCTATCTAATATCCGCATCGTGCTGATCAATACTTTTCACCCCGGCAACATCGGTGCCGCCGCCCGTGCGATGAAGAATATGGGCCTGAGCGAGCTGTATCTGGTCGATCCACGCAGCTATCCCGATCCTGAAGCTCAATCACGCGCCTCGGGCGCGACCGATCTGCTTGATAACGCAACGGTGGTGGACAGCCTGGCACAGGCGATCGCTGACTGCCCGCTGGTGATTGGCGCCAGTGCGCGTAGCCGCAGTTTTCCCTGGCCGATGCTCGATGCCGAGCAGTGCGCCGAAAAAACGGTGTTAGAGGCCGCGCAGGGACCGGTTGCCATCGTCTTCGGCCGCGAGCGGATGGGGCTGACTAACGAGGAGCTGATGCAGTGCCACTTTCATGTCGCCATCCCCGCAAATCCAGAGCACCCGGTACTGAATGTCAGTGCTGCGATCCAGGTTATCTGTTATGAGATCTGGAAAAGCCACCTGGCAACGCCTGCCGCTATCGGTTTAACGACAGAGCCTGCAACAACAGCGCCAGAGCAGCTATTAACACAGAACAGTAGCGACTATCCGACGCACCAGGAGATGGAGTATTTCTACGAACATCTTGAGCAGATGCTCAGAGATATAGGCTTTATGGTATCCAGCCATGAAGGCAGATCGCTGACCAAACTGCGGCGACTATTCAATCGCGCCCGACCTGAAACGATGGAACTCAACATGTTGCGTGGAATCCTGAAGGCGGCCCAACGTAGCGCTGATAAAAACTGAGCGGCCACTTTTTATCGAATCAACCCGCTGCGCTGTTACAGCGCGGCGCTCGCTTGATAAAATGCCGTCTTTGTAGCTGCCTCTATTTTTCGTACCCGCATCCAAGGAAAGCTTAGTGCCACCAACCGCGTACCGCCTGATTGCCCAGACAGCCGCACTGCTCATCCTGGCCTTTCCTGCTTGGGGAGCGGTCCAGCTAACGCCGAGTACCGACCGGGGCCAGGTAGATCAACCCTTTGAACTCCAGATAGAGGTCAGCCAGTACAGCTCGGTCATCGGTGCACCAGAACTGGGTCCGCTGCAGCAGGATTTTAACATCCTCAGCAACAGATCCGCTTATATGACTGAAAAACGAGACGGCAGAACGCTGTTTATCTCACGCTGGATCCTCAGCCTTAGCCCTAAGCGCGCGGGGGCTCTGATCATCCCGGCTCTGAAGGTAAAAGGCGAACAGAGCCAACCGCTCAGACTGCAGGTGCAACCCAAACCCAGACCTCAGGCGGAACCCCTGATACTTCAGGCTCATATCGACAGCCCTGATGCTTATCAGGGCAGCCCCATAAACCTGAGCGTCAAACTTTACTACAGCCTCAACCTGCAAAGCGCAGCGCTGACCCAACCCCGGATAGAAGGGATTCGAATCAATCAGTTGGGTGGCCAGCTGAGCTACACCGAGCGCCTTGATGGGCTGCGCTATCAAGTGATCGAACAAAAATACCTGCTCCAGGCACAAGTACCAGGCCGCTACCGGATTCCTGCACTCTATTTTAACGGCACCGATGGCTCAGGGAACCCGATCAGCAGCCAATCAACGCCGCTCGAGTTCGACAGCGTGCCGCTTCCCGAGAAGCTGTCGACGCGGATACAACTGGTCACCTCCGAAGTTCGCCTGGAACAGCAGTGGCGACAACCCCTCGACAACCTCCGTGCCGGCGATACCCTGACACGGGTAGTGACGCTGATCGCTCACGGCATCCCGGCGCTATGGTTGCCTGATATCAAGCTACCTGCGGTTGAGGGGATCAGCACCTATCCTCAGCCAGCGCAGTTACAGCAACGCGACATTAACGGCGTACTGGTCAGCCGCAAGACGTTCGAATTCAAGCTACTGCTGACGCAGCCTGGCCGCCAGCGACTGCCGGGAGTCTCTATCGACTGGTGGGATACGGTACGCAATAAACTCGAGCTCGCTGAGCTCGAGCCGATCAAGGTCCGAGTGCAGCCTTTCGTTGCCGAGGCCAGCGAACCGACTTCCGCCCTCGACACTCAACCTCTAGACACCCAATCTGCTGCCGTCATTTCCGCATCCACAAAGCCCGCTCCCGATGCGCCCGACAACGTGACGGCCGTCCAGTGGCAAGCTTGGGTATGGGCGGTAATAGCACTGATCTGCGCGGCAGGATGGAGCCTTAGCCAGCAGCGTAACAAACGGCTAGACACGGAGCTGATCGCACTTAAACAAGCACCTGTCCCGGCACCCCCTGACCCGCAAGCCCCCGACCCCGGCCTCCAGCACAACAGTTTTTCGGCACTGACGGAGGCTTGCGAACGTAATGATCCGGCGCTGGCCTATCGCTACCTATTCACCTGGGCTGAGGCGAACTGGCCGGGCATGAGAGTCAGAACACTTGAAGATATCGAAGCACTCGCCAAAGATCCGACCCTGACCTACCTGCTCAAGAACCTGCAGCATCAGCTACAGGATCCCAGCGAGAGCTGGCATGGTGACCTGTTGATCGAACGACTCAGACGCTTGCGCCAGCAAAGCCGTCAGCCTCCGGGTAGCCGCAGCGCTGCCCGGATAGCCGCCAGGGAATAGGGTTTTTTCTGAGATTGCATCCCAGCCTACAATCCGCTCAAGCATGGCCATGTGGGGCGCAACAACAAACCGGGCATAGCCTGCTTATGGATTCACTATGGCGTTCAACGCCAGATCTATATCCGGGTAGGCGAATTCAAACCCCGCTTCCTGCAACCGTGCAGGCAGCACTCGCTGACCTTCACACAGGAGCTCTGCACCCTCACCCAGGAGCAACCGCAGCACCCATTCAGGCACCGGTAATACCGCTGGCCTATGCAGTGCCCGACCCAGCGCCCGGGTGAAGAGCGCGTTGGTCACAGGTTCCGGAGCCGTCGCATTAAACGCGCCCGTAAGCACTTCTCGGGCCAGCAAAAACTCAATAATGGCCAGCATATCGTCCAGATGTATCCAGGAAAACCACTGCTTACCCTTCCCTATAGGGCCACCCAGAGCCAGTCGAAACGGCAGCAGCATTTGTTTAAGCGCGCCGCCATCCCCCAACACCACCCCGGTTCGCAACAGACATACCCGCACGCCCTGCGCCTGCGCCTGCAACGCTATAGTCTCCCAGTCCGCACAGAGCTTATGGGTAAACCCAGACCGTCCTTCATCGCTCTCGTCCAGCATCCTGTCATCCGGCTGAGAGCCATAAAATCCGATCGCAGAGCCGCTGATCAATACCTGAGGCGCGGTTTCCAGGCGTTTGGTCAGTTCGATCAGTGCCTTGGTGGTATCGATACGGCTGTTATAAATCAGCTGTTTTCTGGCTTCACTCCAACGCTTACCCAGGATGGGTTCGCCAGCAAGGTTGATAATGGCCTCGATATTTTCACTAGCATCGATCTCTGCAAGCTGATTAATAGCGCGAAACTGGCCGCTATCTTTTTTTCTCCACCGCCCCGATAGCTTTTGATGTAACCGTTCGGGCGTCCGGCTTAAGCCGACAACCTGATGCCCGGCTACTAATAGTTGATGAATCAATGCTGTGCCGATAAATCCAGAGGCTCCGGTAATCAGTAGTTTCACGCTAGTCGTCCTTCATTGCGTTCAGATATAATGTGCTCTGCACAGAGCATAGCAATCGATCTGATACGGAGCGAATCACAGATGTTTACGGGTATTGTCCAGGGTACTGCCGAAATTGTCGCCATCGACACTAAACAGGGGTTTCGCAGCCACAGCATTCTACTCGATGAGTCGCTGCTAACCGGCCTGGAGCCCGGCGCGTCGGTGGCCCATAACGGCTGCTGCCTGACCGTCACTCAGGTCCAGGGCAAGCAGGTCAGCTTCGATCTTATGCAGGCCACCCTGGCGCTGACCAATCTTGGCCTGCTGGAACTCGGTGATCGGGTTAATATCGAGCGTGCCGCACGTGTAGGCGACGAAATTGGGGGCCATGCCATGTCGGGGCATATCCTCTGTACGGCTCAGATTAGCCGGATTATCGAGACCGCTAACAACCGTAAAATATGGTTTGAGATACCAGCCGTGTTCAAAAAATATCTGCTCGACAAAGGCTATATCGGTATCGATGGCATCAGCCTGACTATCGGTGAGCTCAGTGACAATCAATTTTGCGTCAACCTGATTCCCGAGACCCTCAATCGCACCACACTCGGTGCGCGCCAGCAGGGGGAACAGGTTAATATCGAGATCGACCCGCAAACCCAGGCCATCGTGGATACGGTTGAGAGAGTCCTGGCAGAGCGACTTGCTAATACAGACCCACTGACCCCCTAGGATCAGCCCTGACAAACGTTCAGAGTACGGTGGGCGCAGAGGGGTAGTCGTCTGATTGACTAATGCGTCAACAACACTCAGGGACAGAATGTAAAAAGGAGACCAATATCTTTTTTCAGAGAGATGTACCATGGAAAAAAAAACGATTATCACCGGCATCACCGGACAAGACGGTGCTTACCTGGCGGAGCTGTTACTGAGCAACGGATATACCGTCTACGGTACCTACCGTCGTACCAGTTCGGTCAATTTTTGGCGGATTGAAGAGTTGGGGATTCAAAACCACCCTAACCTGCATCTGGTTGAATACGACCTCAACGACCTGTCTGCTAGCATCCGGTTGCTGCAACAAACCGGCGCCAAAGAAGTATACAACCTAGCCGCTCAGAGCTTTGTTGGCGTTTCTTTCGACCAGCCCATAGCCACCGCCGAAGTCACCGGCATAGGCGCGCTGAATCTGCTGGAAGCGATTCGTATCGTAGACACAACCATCAAGTTTTATCAGGCATCGACCTCCGAAATGTTTGGTAAGGTGCAGCAGGTACCACAAACTGAAGACACCGCCTTCTATCCACGCAGCCCTTATGGCATCGCCAAGCTGTTCGCCCACTGGATGACCGTTAACTACCGGGAATCCTATGGTCTGTTCGCCTCCAGCGGCATTCTGTTTAATCACGAATCACCCTTACGCGGCCGAGAGTTTGTCACCCGTAAGATCACCGATTCAGTGGCGAAGATTAAGCTCGGAAAACTGGATATATTAGAACTTGGCAACCTGGACGCTAAGCGCGACTGGGGCTTCGCCAAGGACTACGTTGCTGGTATGTATCTGATTATGCAAGCTGATGAGTCGGACACCTTCGTGCTGGCGACTAACCGCACCGAAACTGTTCGTCACTTTGTAACCCTGTCATTTAAGGCGGTGGATATCGATATTGTCTGGAGTGGTCGTGGTGAGCAGGAGATTGGAACCTGTGCGGCTACAGGAAATAAAATCGTGAGTATCAATCCTAAATTTTACCGCCCGGCAGAGGTTAACCTCTTAATAGGCGACCCTGCAAAGGCCGCCAGAGTGCTTGACTGGCGCCCTACAACCAGCCTGGAAGAGCTATGCGAGATGATGGTTAAAGCGGATTTAAGGAGAAATGAGATGGGTATCTCTTACTAAAGAACCGGCCCTGGTGACTGGAGCCGGCGGATTTACCGGCCGTGGTTACTCAGGCACGCCTAATAACAGCCCATACGACCTGATCCCCTACAGAACAGACCACCGAGTTATTCGTCTAAACGGTCAACCTTACCGATAACGGCCTCGACCTGAGCCGCAGAGACGGCAGGCTCAGAGAGCTGCCGGGTCATCTTTATAGCCGCACCAAACTGCCGGATAAAGCGACGGCAATGGTGGCACATCAGCAGATGCATCCGATACTGCAGACGACGGCCAAATGGCAGTTCATGACCCAGATAAGTACTGGATTGAGCAACGATCTCACGACACTTTAACACTCTCCACTCTCCTGAAAATGCTCGATCTTAGCGTACAGACTTATACGCGCCCGATGTAGCAGAACTCGTGCATTGGATGCACCGATATCGAGAATGTTACAAAGATCTGCGAAACTATAGTCCTCAAGTTCCTTCAACCTGAATACTGCCTGCTGCTGTTCGGGCAACCCGCTCAGAGTGGATTCGATGCAATCTCCCATCTCGGAATTCGTCAGCAGCGCATCCGGCCCCTCGTCGTGCCAGCCGCCCGGAGGGACTGACCAGTGGCCATTATCCTGAAATCGACCGGGTAACAGCTCGGTTTCCCCGCCACTAATCGCCTCCAGTGACACGTAACGTGATTCCCGTCTGAGTCGTGACTTGGCCTCATTGGCTGTGATCCGCAGGATCCAGGTCTTGAGACTCGAACGCCCTTCAAACATGGGTAGCGCCTTATAGACTGACAGCCAGGCTTCCTGGACCACCTCATCGGCAACCGCCATCCCGACGATCGAACGTGCAAGCCCCAGCATTGGGCCGTAGTAGGCTTCTACGATTCGCTTAAAGCTGGCCTTATCACCCTGAATCAACAGAGGTAAAAGACCGCGTTCGAAGGCCTCTGTCTGGCTGTTTTTGTTGTAAGTGTCGATAACAGGACCTGCTTGCAAAGGGTACAATGACCGAATCTGACCAGGCATTATTAGCGCAGGTCCAGAGTGAAAACCGAGTGCAGGCAGGAATCCCCGGGCGGAAAAATCAGAGCTGAGACAGACCTCGCTGCAGGTCGGCTTTAAGATCGACCAGGGCTTCGAGCCCTACCGAGACCCGGACCAGGTTGTCGGCGATCCCCGCCTGTTGCCGCTCGACTGGCGTTAAGCGCCCATGCGTGGTCGTGGCGGGATGCGTAATGGTGGTTTTGACGTCACCCAGGTTGCCAGTGATCGAAATCATCTGAGTGCCGTCGATCAACGCCCAGGCCTGCTCCTGCCCACCCCTGACCTCGAACGCGACCACCGCACCGAAAGCGCGCTGCTGCTGTGCTGCTAGCGCATGCTGAGGATGGCTGGGCAGACCGCTGTAATACACCCGTTCAATCAGAGGCTGCTGCTCCAGCCAGGTCGCCAGCTGTAGTGCGCGCTCACTCTGCGCCAACATCCGCAGTTCTAGTGTCTCCAGACCCTTGATAAATACCCAGGCATTAAAAGGACTCAGGCAGGCGCCACCGGTGCGGACAAAACCATAGACCTCTTCCATCAGCTGATCAGAACCGATCACCACACCACCTATACAACGACCCTGGCCATCCAAAAACTTAGTCGCTGAATGAATGATGATATCGGCGCCCAGTTCAAGCGGTCGTTGCAGGGCTGGCGTGCAGAGGCAGTTATCGACGGCCAGCCAGGCACCCGTCGCATGCGCGACCTCCGCGATAGCGGCAATATCTGCGACCTCTGCCAAGGGATTGGATGGAGTTTCTAAAAACAACAGTTTGGTACTAGGCTCTATCGCCCTTTTCCAGGCCTCTATATCGGTCGGATCGACATAGCTGGTACGTATACCGAACTTAGTGAAGTATTTGTTAAAGAGAGAGACGGTTGAACCAAACACACTATAGGAACAGACAATATGATCGCCCTGGCTCAGCAGCCCCAGCCCCATACTTAAAATTGCAGCCATTCCTGAGGAGGTGGCGACAGCGCGCTCTCCGCCTTCCATCGCGGCTATCCGCTCTTCAAAGATACGCACCGTCGGATTGGTAAAACGAGAATAGATATTACCCGATTCGGTACCGCCAAAGCGGGCGGCCGCCTGCGCCGCACTATTGAACACGAAGCTTGAGGTCGGAAAAATAGGTTCGCTATGCTCACCTTCGGCCGTGCGCCGGTGCCCACTGCGAATAGCCAGTGTCGCCAGCTCAACATCGCGCAGTGCTGAATCGAACCCTGACGAAGGTCCCTGTGGTTTACCACTCATGATCTGACTCCCACCTTACATCGTATGATGCAGGCTATTGGCTTCGTTGCTGTCGGTTGATTCGTTGCCACTCTGCGCTGCATTGTTGCGCACCGAATCCAGGTTATCCAGATAGGCCTGATCTATATCGCCGGTCACATAGACACCGTTGAACACCGAGCAATCAAAATTCTTCACCGGAGAGCTGCCCCACTGCGCCGACGCGATCAGATCCTCCAGATCCTGGTAGACAATCCAATCCGCTCCGATCAACTGGCCGACCTCGGCATCGGTACGACCGTGAGCGATCAGTTCATTCGCCGAAGGCATATCGATGCCATAGACATTGGGGAAGCGCACGGCCGGAGCCGCTGAGGCAAAATAGACGTTCTTAGCCCCCATCTGCCTAGCCATCTCGACAATCTTGCGCGAGGTCGTACCCCGGACGATAGAATCATCCACCAGCAGGACGTTTTTTCCTTTGAATTCAAGTTCTATAGGGTTAAGTTTCTGGCGCACCGTTTTTTCGCGCAACGCCTGACCCGGCATAATAAAGGTGCGACCGATATAACGGTTCTTGATAAAACCCTCTCTGAACTTGACCCCCAGACTCACGGCCATCTCCATGGCGGCCGTACGGCTGGTATCAGGAATAGGGATAACAACATCGATATCGTGCGCGGGATGGTCGCGGAGAATTTTTTCAGCCAGCAGCTCGCCCTGGCGCAGGCGCGCCTTATAGACAGAAATACCGTCAAGAATAGAGTCGGGGCGTGCCAGATAGACAAACTCAAACAGACAGGGCCTCAGATCGGACACGGCAGAACATTGCCGGGTATGTACCTCGCCCTCCTGGGAGATATAGATCGCCTCTCCCGGATGAAGATCACGTACCCGCGTAAAGCCACAGAAATCCAGAGCAACACTCTCGGACGCCACCATATACTCCGGGCCCTCAGGGGTATCCCGCTTGCCGTACATAACCGGGCGTATCCCCATGGGATCCCGGAAGGCGACGACACCATAACCGGTGATCATCCCGACGACCGCATAACCACCCCGACAACGATTATGCACCTGCTCAACGGCGGTAAAGATATCGTCCGCTGTAGGCGTTAATTTACCCAGGCGCTGCAATTCATGAGCGAACACATTCAGCAACACTTCAGAATCGGAATTGGTGTTGATATGGCGCAGATCGGTGCGGAAAACATCTTCTGCCAGCTCTGCCGAATTGGTCAGGTTGCCGTTATGGGCCAGAGCGATACCATAGGGAGAGTTGACGTAAAAGGGTTGAGCCTCGGCAGAACTGGCACTACCGGCGGTAGGATAGCGCACATGTGCGATCCCCATATTACCGAGCAGATCGCGCATATGCCGGGTTCTGAAAACCTGACTGGCCAGGCCATTGTCCTTGCGCATATGAAAACGGCCACCCTCGCAGGTAACCATTCCTGCGGCATCCTGACCCCTGTGCTGTAACACCGTTAATGCGTCAAACAGCGCCTGATTGACGTGATTCTTGGCAACTATACCGACAATGCCACACATGCAGTCCACCTCTCAAACGACTAATACAGACAGTGAACGGCCAAAATACCGCCCACTTTTTATTACTGCCTCCAGGGAGGCTGACTGAAAATAAACAGATCTCTCGCTACGATCGCTATTCTCGGTCAGCCTCCAGGGAAGCCTATTTCTTTCCGGCGTTCATAATCATAACGGAGGCCTCGCTGGCAACCTGGCGAGTCCAACCCTCCATCATCTGAAATTGAGGAATAAGCGTCGATTCTGTCCACCAGCGATCCTCCTTGACGGGACTCATCGCTAACAACGCTACGGCGACGACGACCAGGATACAGCCGCGGGCGATGCCGAAGGCCATCCCCAGCACTCTATCGGTGCTACTCAATCCGGTGGCCTTGATAAGCATTCCGATAAGATTATTAATCAGCGCCCCCGTAAACAACACCGCCACAAACAGCAGCACAAACGCGGCAACAACACGCGCAGAGGGTGCATCTATATACGCCGCTAACAGGGCACTCAGCGGATCCGTGAACAAGCGGGCGATGATAAAAGCCGCAACCCAGATCACGAGCGACAGCGCTTCTTTAACAAAACCCCGTTTAAGACTCAACAACGCAGAAATAGAGATCAGGGCAATGACAACCCAATCAGCCCAGTTCATCTGTACTTCCCCCTGTCAAGGGCCCCTGTAAAGAGCAGCCGTCTCTTAAAAATCGGGCATTCTATCAGAGCCCGAGCCTCATCCCAACCTCGATGTATCAAGGATGTAACCTGAGCCGCATCGCCTTGATCACCTTCTATCAAGGATGGAACCTGAGCAGCATCACCTGCATAGACTTCATCGCCTTCTATCATGGCTGAAACCTGTGCAGCATCGCCAGCTGCGCTCTATCAAGGTCGAAACCTCAGCACCAGACCGTCGAGCTTAAGCTCTTTTTTTAACGCATCTTTAAGGTCATCGACAACACTTTTCTGAAGATCCGGCCCCACGAATACGCGGCTTATCTCACCCTTATCGCGGATGTAGGCCCGATAGCCACGCTTGAGCAGCTTCTGCTGCAGCGCCACCGCGTTGGCTCGTTTTTTAAAACTGGCCAGCTGCAGGGTCCAACCGGCAGGCACGCCCTGCTGATCCAGCACCGGCATCTCGGTACCCATCGACGTTGTCGACGGCGGCTGAGGAGCCGCGGCAGGCTCGGCCACCGCCAGCGGTTCGGGGGGAGGACTCAGTGTGGAGGGCGGTGTGGGCAGAGGATCCGCAAGTTCTTTAGCATCGGGATGCTGTTGATATTCAGGCTGATAATGAACGATATCCGCCACCTCAGGGGTCTCGGGCAGCACGGCCTGAAGGCGCCCCTGACGTACGCCAGCGCCATCGAGCAGCATCGGTAAGAAGATGGCGGCTACTACCAGCAATAAGAGCACACCCAGCAACCGCTCTTTAGCCTGCAGAGTCATCGGTCACTCTCCTGAAGTTGGCGCAGCACAGCCGCCACCGTATAAAAAGAACCCACGACCAACACCCGGTCACCCGGCTGACTCTGCGAGAGTGCCGCCTGACAAGCATCCCAGGGAGAGGCATAGCCGAGCCCATGCTGACCTTTGGGAAGCGCTGCAACCAGCTGTTCTGCACGACAGCCCCTGGGCACCTGAAGGTCGGCCAATAACCAGTGATCGACAGCAGGGGCTAGTGCCTCCAGCGTCAGGGTACGCTCTTTATCCTCAAGCATCCCCAGCACACACCAGGTCCTACCGGTTATCGGCGTTAAGCGGCCGATAAGGTACGCTGCGGCATGCGGATTATGGGCAACATCCAAGATCAGTTCGCGTCCATCACGCTCGATACGTTGGCGCCTACCAACCAGGCGGGCAGCTGCCAACCCCTCACAGATACTGGACCGGCTGACGGCCAGGGGTAGCAGTGCGATCACCTGTAACGCCGTCGCTGCATTTTCAAACGGCAGCTCTGGCATGGGTAACGCCTGGTACTCCAGCGCCTGGCCCTGGCCCGTCAGTCCAGACCAGCGCCACACCCCGGATGTAGAGTTAGATTTGGAGTCGGATTTGGAGCTGGCGCCGGATTCAGAGTCGGCGTATTGTTCGAAATCCCGACCCCAGTGATACAGGGGACAGCCCAGGGCCTCAGCGCGCGCCCTGATACTGGCGGGCAGATCTGACTCGCCATAGACGACAGGGATTGCAGGGCGCAGGATTCCGGCTTTTTCGTAGCCGACCGCTTCACGGTCATCTCCCAGCCAATCCTGATGATCCAGGGCAATAGTGGTGATCACGCTAATATCGGGATCGATGATATTGACCGCATCCAGCCTGCCACCCAGGCCCACCTCCAGCAGCATAAGATCGGGCTGCCACTGCCGGAACAACCAGAGGGCTGCGAGAGTACCCAATTCAAAATAGGTCAGCGTAACACCAACCTGCTGCCGAGCATGCTCTACCGCAGCAAAAGCGCTACAAAGCTGCGCATCACTGGCGGGCTCGCCGTTAAGACAAATCCGCTCATTATAGTGCAGCAGATGCGGAGAGCTATAAGCCGCAACCCTGTAGCCCTCAAGTACCATAATTTTGCTGATATAAGCCTGGGTTGAGCCCTTGCCATTGGTTCCTGCCAGAGTAACGACTGGACAGGTCCAGCCCTGTATAAGCTGTAACTCGTCTGCAACCCGGGTGGTGCGGGTCAAGCCGAGTTCAATCTCGTCCGGATGACCCGCCTCGATATAACTCAGCCACTGTGCTAATGACATGGGGTCTGGTAACGACATAAAACGACTCAGGCGTCGACTTCAATAGCCGGCTGTTGCATTAACTTGGCGAGTATTGATGCCAATTTAACTCGCATCTGATCACGCGCGATAATCATATCGATAGCGCCGTGCTCAAGCAGAAACTCGCTGCGCTGAAAACCTTCGGGCAATTTTTCGCGAACCGTCTGTTCAATAACCCGAGGACCGGCAAAACCGATCAACGCATTCGGCTCGGCCACGTTGAGATCACCCAGCATCGCAAGGCTCGCAGAGACTCCGCCAAACACCGGATCGGTCAATACCGAGATATAGGGGATCCCTTCAGACTTCAGCTTCTCCAGCGCAGCACTGGTCTTGGCCATCTGCATCAGCGAAAATAACGCCTCCTGCATCCGCGCGCCGCCACTGGCCGCAAAACAGACCAGCGGGATCCGTTTTTCCAGACAGACATTAACTGCCCGTACAAAACGTTCACCGACCACCGCGCCCATAGAACCGCCCATAAACGAAAATTCAAACGCTACTGCGACCACATCCGCGCCATACAGCGTGGCTTTCATGGCAACCAGCGCATCTTTCTCGCCCGTTGCTTTTTGCGCGGCAACAAGTCGATCCTTATAGCGCTTAGAATCTTTAAATTTAAGCCTGTCGACGGGCTCGATATCGGCACCAATTTCGATCCGGTCGCCTTTGTCCAGAAACCAGTCCAGGCGCTGACGGGCATTCAGGCGCATATGATGTTTGCATTTGGTACAAACATTGAGGTTCTTGTCCAGCTCGGGGCGATAGAGCACCGCCGCACATTTAGGACATTTCTTCCACAAACCCTCAGGAATATCGCTCTTCTTTCCAAACTCAGCACGGCCAAGAGAGGGGACGATCTTTTCTAGCCAGTTACTCATATAGGGTTATCCACTCTTATCGACTGTTTATCGATTACTGATCACTAGGAGGTTGAAGACTCGTTCAGCGGCCTAAGCACAGTCCATGGCAGCACGCATGGAGGCTACAATCTCGGCGACCGCAGCGGGAATCTGCTCGGGCTGATGTTGCAGTTCGGCAATCTTATTGACCAGTACGCTCCCGACAATCACGCCCTCAGACACCCGGGCTACGGCTGCCGCCGAGACACTGTCACGGATACCAAAACCTACAGCGACGGGAACCTGAGTGTACTGCTTGATCTTGTTAACACTGTCTGCGACCGCATCGACGTCTAGCTCACTGGAACCGGTAACCCCTTTGACCGAAACATAATAGAGGTAGCCGCTGCCTGACCGGCAGATCAGTTCAGTACGTTCGGGGGTGGTGGTCGGCGACAGCAGGAAAATAGCATCGAGCCGATGCTCGCGCAGGCCTACACAGAAATCGACAGCCTCTTCGGGGGGCAGATCGACGGTCAGGACGCCATCCACACCTGACGCCGAGGCCTGCTCTAAGAAGCGGGCGTAACCGAGCGCCTCGATCGTATTGAGATAGCCCATCAGCACCACCGGCGTCGTCGCATCGACACTCCTGAACTCTTTGACCATCGCCAGCACATCGACCAGTCGGGTGCCATGACTCAGCGCGCGCTCGCAGGCCAGCTGGATCACCGGGCCATCGGCCATAGGATCGGAAAACGGCACACCCAGCTCAATAATATCGGCACCGGCCTCGACTAACGCATGCATCAGCCCGACCGTCACACCAGGCACAGGATCTCCTGCCGTGATGTAGGGGATCAGTGCCTTGCGGCCCTTAGCCTGCAACCCTTGAAAACATGCTTGGATACGACTCATTAAAACCTCGATCTATTAACATTAACGCCTGACTCACCGCCTGACTAACCGCTTGAGAGAACCTAAACAACGATGCCATCGATCTCAGCAACGGTATGGATGTCTTTATCTCCACGACCCGACAGATTGATCAGCAGGATCTGATCCTTGCCCATGGTTGGAGCCATCTTAATCGCTTCAGCGATCGCATGGCTCGATTCCAGCGCGGGCATAATCCCTTCAACCTGGGTCAGGGTCCGGAAGGCGGCAAGGGCCTCATCATCGTTGATGGCGACATATTCCGCGCGTCCGGTATCTTTCAACCAAGAATGTTCAGGCCCTACCCCGGGGTAATCCAGACCTGCCGAGACCGAATGGGTGGCGGCGATCTGGCCGGCGTCATCTTCCATCAGATAGGTACGATTACCGTGCAGGACGCCCGGACGACCGGCACTTAGGGGCGCGGCATGCTGCCCGGTTTCGATGCCGAGACCGCCGGCTTCCACTCCGATCATACGAACAGAGATATCGGGTATAAAGGGATGAAACAGGCCTATGGCATTAGAGCCGCCGCCTACACAGGCGATCAGCGCATCCGGCAACTTGCCGGCCTGGGCTAAACACTGCTCGCGCGCTTCACGACCGATCACTGACTGAAAATCACGGACCATTTTTGGATAGGGGTGCGGGCCGGCCGCAGTACCTATAATGTAGAAGGTGGTATCTATGTTAGTAACCCAGTCACGCATCGCCTCGTTCAGGGCATCTTTGAGGGTCTTGGTGCCGGATTCGACCGGGATCACCGTGGCGCCGAGCAGTTTCATCCGATAGACATTGACCGTCTGCCGGCGGATATCTTCCGAACCCATGTACACCACACACTCCAGACCCAACCGGGCCGCAACGGTCGCGGTGGCCACACCATGCTGACCCGCACCTGTCTCGGCGATCACCCGAGGCTTGCCCATGTGCTTGGCCAGCAGGGCCTGACCGATAGTGTTGTTGATCTTGTGAGCGCCGGTATGATTAAGGTCTTCACGCTTTAGATAGATCTGGGCACCGCCCAGCTCTCGACTCAGACGCTCGGCGTGATAGAGAGGCGAGGGACGGCCAACGTAATGGGCCAGATCCTTATCGAAGGTCTCTTTAAAGTCCTGCGTTTGACTGAGCCGCTCATAAAGCTCGGTCAACTCCTCAAGTGCGCTGATCAATGTCTCGGATGCAAACCGTCCGCCATAAGGACCGAAATGGCCCTGCGCATCGGGCAATTGCATCAGCTTCTGAATATCAATCTCTGTCACCACGAGCCACCTCTTGTATAAATCGTTCTACTAAATCAATGTCTTTAATGCCTTTGGCCGCTTCAACACCGCCACTGACATCTACCGCATAGGGCCGCACTGTACCGATGGCCCGGGCCACATTATGGACGC
The DNA here is from genome assembly GCA_047633175.1 of Motiliproteus sp. Taxonomy (GTDB): domain Bacteria; phylum Pseudomonadota; class Gammaproteobacteria; order Pseudomonadales; family Balneatricaceae; genus Motiliproteus. The sequence continues at coordinate 147,043 of JBLIEQ010000003.1, forward strand.
CCAGCCCCCCCGCTAAAATCACCGGCAGAGGCAGATCCTCAGCCAGCAGTTGCCAGTCAAAGGTTTCACCCGTACCGCCCGGAACCCCCGCCTTGTAGGCATCGCAGAGTAATCCCCGGGCATCCTGATAGTGCGCCGCCTGCTGCTGCAGATTTAATTCCGGGCGTACCCGCACCGCCTTGATATAGGCGGTTCCGAATTGGCGACAGAACTGCGCGGGCTCATCGCCATGAAACTGCAGCAAGTCGATCGGCAGCTGCTGTAAAATCTGTTCTATTCGCGCAGGCTGTTCATCGACGAATAATGCCGTTACAGTCACAAATGCAGGCAGAGCCGCACAGATCAATTGAGCCTGCTCGATCGACACCGCACGCGGGCTGGGAGGATAGAAGACCAGGCCTATGCTGTCAGCCCCAGCCTGCGCGACACGACGCGCATCCTCGACCTGAGTCAGACCACAAATTTTGACCCGGGTTCTCACCGTCTGCCACCCCGATTACAAAACGGAAATAGTACCAGAACGCTCTATGTTTGGTTAGTCGAACTGAGGTAAAAAAACCGGACCGAGCTCTGATTGCGGCAGTGCAAACTCTGCAGGGTACTTAACATCGACGAAGTAGAGACCAAACGGCTGCGCAGTCACCCCGCCTTTTCGCCGATCACGCGCATCCAATACCTCTTTAGCCCATTGAGGCTCTGCCTCTCCGGCACCAATCTTCATCAGAACTCCGGCGAAATTTCGAATCATGTGATGCAAGAAGGCATTGGCGCTGACATCGAGTACGATCAGATTTCCGATTCGACGAACCTCGAACCGCCTCACCTGCCGCACCGGACTTTTTGCCTGACAACCTGCCGCACGATAGGAGGAAAAGTCATGCTCACCGATCAAGAAATTTGCAGCCTGCTGCATCCGCTGCTCATCCAGCGGCTTATGGGTCCAGCTCAGCTGATGCTTAAGCAGCGCTGACTTCACGGGCGCACTATAGATAACATACCGGTAACGCCGCTCAAGCGCAGAAAATCGGGCGTGGAAATCATCAGAGACCGGCCTGGCCCAGCGGATATTGATATCGTAGGGCATGTTGGTATTGGCACCCAGCACCCAGGCCCGATCGTTACGAACCGCATGGGTATCCACATGGATAATCTGATAACAACCATGCACACCGGCATCGGTTCGTCCGGCACAAATCACCTTGACCGGTTCGTTGGCGACCACTGACAGCCCCTGCTCCACAAAATCCTGAACACAGACCACGTCACCCGGCTGGCTCTGCCAGCCCCTGTAGGCACTACCATCGTACTCGATACACATGGCATAACGAAAAAGAGGCAGCATAGCCGCCTCTTGAGATACAGCTTTACTCATTAGCTTTTCAGACTTTCCAGTAATTGCTTAGCTTCGGTTATCTGCTCAGGGGAGCCTTCTTCGATCACTTCCTGAAGGATATCACGAGCGCCCTCCTGATCCTCCATGTCGACATACGCCCGAGCCAGATCAATCTTGGTACCTATCTCATCTGTGCCATCGAGATAATCGATCTCGGCAACATCAGAATCCGTTTCTTGCAGCGCCAGGTCATTATCGGTAGACACCAGCAGCTGCTCCAACTCTGCCTCTAACTCCGCGTCATCGGCTTGGTCCAGGCCATCGTCCAGCGCCAGCGTTGATGGCTGAGGGGCTTGGGCTTGCGTCCCGCTCTTCGTATCTTCGACGACACCCTCAGGCTCATCGTCCTCATCATCCAGCTCGAACACGAACGTATCTACCGCGGCTTCTGCCGCGTCAGCGTCTTTGAGCGCACCTGGATCTTCATCGCTGGCAACATCGCTGGCAACATCGCTGGCAACATCGCTGGCAACATCGCTAACAACAGCGTCCAGATTCAGATCTGCAATCGCCTCCGGCTCAAGGAACTCAGACAGCAGTTCTTCCTCGGCTGAGGGCTCCATCTCGTCGGCTGAGGGCTCCTCCGCGAGCAGCGCTTCGGACGCACCCGATTCAGGGTCCTCCGTCTTTTCTGAAGCATTATTCAACAAGGCATCCAGAGTCTCATCATCTGAAGCCTCATCATCCGTCACCATGGCCACCTGCTCTATTGCAGATGACTCATCCGTCAGCAGCTCATCCAGCTCGAAGCCAACCCCGTCTTCTTCAGAGAGAAGCGCATCCAGATCCGCACTTGAGTCATCCTCGTCATCCTCGGAGAGCAGCGCATCCAGCTCAGAGCCCACAGCATCCTCGAGTTCCTGAGCCAGACCCTCTTCAGACTCGCTACTCTTTTCAGGCTCGTTACTCTTTTCAGGCTCGGCGTCAGACAATCCGCTCTCAGCAAGCAAGGCATCTAGATCACCATCAAAACCATCATCTGAATCCAGATCGGCAACAGCTATCTCATCGATCTCTGAAGCGACGTCCGAATCCCTCTGTGAACCCTCGTTCTCGTTCTCGTTCTCGTTCTCAGCCAGAAGAGAATCCAACCCTGTATCCAGATCAACATCTAGCTCAGCATCCAGCTCGGCAACAGCAACCTCAGCGTCCTCGACCTCATCAAAATCGGTCGACAGATCGTATTCATCATCATCTAACAGTGAATTGGAAAAATCAGACATCTGCAGGTCATCAATCACCGGTTCATCGAGTTTGAGATCTAGATCCAGATCTTCACCCAGGGCACTGTCGAGTTCATCATCAGAGATAGAACCGAACTCGTCTTGCGGGCCGCTACTCTCGGTAGACATATTGAAGGGATCATTTAAATCCTCTTCGGTGAAGCGTTCATCAGCCCCCGCATCATCACGCGGACCCAACACTTCGGCGGCGACAGCCGTTGCGGCAACCTCTGGCGAAAGCTCCTTAGCCTGGGAGAGATCGACGCTTGCATCAGGCTCGTCAAGGGGCTCTTGCGCCTTACCGACATCTTCCTTCTTAGACTTACGCACCCAGATCAACAACCCGATCAGCAACGCAAGCAGGGCCGCACCCGCACCCGCAAGCCACTCAAAAGGCAGACGGGCAAGAGAGAACTCATCTGCCTCAGGCGCCTGCTGCTGCAGTGCCAACTTCTCCTGCAGCTCCGCAAGCTGCTGATCTTTGAGTTCAACCAGGCGCTGCATCGATGCCATCTGCTCGCTTAAGCGGTCAAGACGATCAAACATCTCTACATTGTCGCGCTCAACTTTATTCAACCCTTCAAGGGTCACCACCAGCTGCTCTTCCAACTCCAGGTTCTTCGCTGCGATCTCGGCGGCCAGGGGCGATTCCAAAGCGGCTGTCGATGTTTCACTGGCAACGACGCCAGGCTTAGCAGGACGCGCCGGGGCCTCCTCTGCCACCTTGCTGACAATCCGCAGCTGAGAATCTTCGACAACCGCCTCACTGCGGGTACTGAGCGCCTCTTGAGCCGCATCGAGCCTGGCGGCTTCGGACTTTTCCGCGGCAGCCGCCGCACCCTTCCAGCGGCTGTTTTGGCGCTTCACCTCCTGCACCGAGTCCCGAACATTGAAATTGAGAATCTGCTCTTTACTGGGAATATCCAGCACCACGCCAGACTTGAGGCGGTTGATGTTGTTATTCATAAACGCATTAGGGTTCGCACGTTGAATAGCCAACATCATCTGCTGGGGGGTAATACTGGCATCAGGCAGCGTTTTTAATGCGATTTGCCATAAGGTATCGACCTTGGTAACGCGGTACTCTGTGGATCTGGAGGGCTGCGGCGATGGATCGGCTACTGTCGACATATCGCTGGACGAGGACTGAGCAACAGGCGCCTGCGGCTGACCCCGGGGCACAAGATCTTCGGCAGTAAACACCGGCGGGTCCAGCAGTACGGTATATTCACGCACCAACCGACCACTGGGCCAATTCACTTCGATCAAAAAATTAAGAAAGGGCTCTCGAATCGGCGCGCTGGTGGTCAGTACAAGCGTACCCTCGCCTCCAATGATATTGAGTTTGAAGCGGATATCGGACAGGATCGGCGTCGGTTTTACACCGGCAAGATAAAAGTCATCGGTGTTCGCCAGGCGAGTTTCAACCTGAGACGCATTCAAACCACGTAGCTGCAGAAGATCGATCTCTGCCTGCAACGGTTGATTTAATGCCGAACTGACGGTCACCTCGCCCAGCCCTAAGGCATGGGCCTGCATCGAACCTAAGGCACTCATAATCGCCAGACTGATCACGCTTTTACGCAACATGCTCAACACCCTTATTTTCATCGCCGCGAATAATCAGTACGAAGCTTGGCCATATAAAGACAGGGGCAGTTATGGTCGCAACCCCTTCTTTTTCCATCTCTTGGACGAAATCGTTTTAAAGTATTAATTAAACGTCCGTGTTAATCAACAAAATCACTGCTGCAGCAGCCTCCTGGGAGACTGCTTATCTGACTTTTCAGAAGACAGATAAAAAAACGGCCGCTGTATTTATCATCGGCCGTTTTAACAGGGACTAAACCTTCATATTAGCTTTCAAGCAGGATACGCAGCATTCGCCGTAATGGCTCGGCCGCACCCCAGAGCAACTGATCACCCACCGAAAACGCACTCAGATACTCAGGACCCATATTCAGCTTACGCAGCCGGCCTACAGGCACGCTCATCGTACCGCTCACCGCAGCAGGACTAAGCTCGCGAATGCTCTCCTCACGGGTATTGGGAATGATCTTGACCCAATCATTGTGTGCAGCCAACAGTGCTTCGATCTCATCGATGGGCACATCCCGCTTTAACTTGATGGTAAATGCCTGCGAATGGCAGCGCATAGAGCCTATCCGAACACAGGTACCATCGATAGGAATAATACTGTTTTCACGACCCAGAATCTTATTACTCTCGGCCTGCGCCTTCCACTCTTCACGGCTCTGCCCATTTTCCAGCTGAGAATCGATCCAAGGAATCAGGCTTCCCGCCAGGGGCGTACCAAAGTTAGCGGTACTGAGCTGATCACTACGAATCGCAGCCGTCACCTCACGGTCGATATCCAGGATCGCAGCTTTCGGGTCATCCAGCTTGTCCGCAACCGCGGCATGCACCTGCCCCATCTGCGTGACCAGCTCGCGCATGTGTTTAGCACCACCACCCGATGCCGCCTGATAGGTCATGGAGGTCATCCACTCGATCAGGTCCGCCTTAAACAAGCCACCCAGCGCCAGCAACATTAGACTGACGGTACAGTTACCACCCACAAAGGTTTTGCCGCCCTGGGCCAGATTGTCACGAATCTGCTGGCCATTGACCGGATCCAGGATAATCATGCTGTCCTTTTCCATGCGTAGCGTTGAGGCCGCATCGATCCAATGCCCCTTCCAACCGGCCTGGCGCAGCTTGGGATAAACCGCGCTGGTATAATCGCCACCCTGACAGGAGATGATCGCATCCATCGCCGTCAGCTCGCTGATATCGGTCGCGTCTTTAAGCGTATCGATCTCTTTGCCGATAGCCGGGCCCTGCTGGCCAACCTGAGAGGTGGTAAAAAAGACGGGTTCGATCAGATCGAAATCCCGCTCTTCCTGCATCCGCTGCATCAGTACAGAACCGACCATACCGCGCCAACCTACAAAACCTACACGCATCATCACTTATCATCTCCAGGTGCCTTCAGAACGGAAGGCTTACGATTAAAACGGCGCCTATGAAGACACCCCTGTTCGGACTACGCGGTTAACAAAAAACCGCGCATCACAACCCCATTAGCGTAGCGACCACCGCTGCGCCCATCTCTCGGGTCGACACTTTACGCGTGCCCGCAGAGTAGATATCCACGGTGCGCAAGCCCTGGTCCAGCACCTCCTCACGGCCTGCTCGATCAGATCCGCCGCCGCTGGCTCACCGCGAGGACTAACAACAGCCGCGCATCACAACGCCATTAGCGTAGCGACCACCGCTGCGCCCATCTCTCGGGTCGACACTTTACGCGTGCCCGCAGAGTAGATATCTTCGGTGCGCAATCCCTGGTCCAGCACCTCCTCACGGCCTGCTCGATCAGATCCGCCGCCGCTGGCTCACCGAGTGGATTAACAACAGCCGCGCATCACAACGCCATTAGCGTAGCGACCACCGCTGCGCCCATCTCTCGGGTCGACACTTTACGCGTGCCCGCAGAGTAGATATCTTCGGTGCGCAAGCCCTGGTCCAGCACCTCCTCACGGCCTGCTCGATCAGATCCGCCGCCGCTGGCTCACCGCGTGGACTAACAACAGCCGCGCATCACAACGCCATCAGCGTAGCGACCACCGCTGCACCCATCTCTCGGGTCGACACTTTACGCGTGCCCGCAGAGTAGATATCCGCGGTGCGCAAGCCCTGGTCCAGCACGTCGCTCACGGCCTGCTCGATCAGATCCGCCGCCGCTGGCTCACCGAGTGAGTAGCGCAGCATCATCGCCGCCGAGAGTATCGTGGCCAGGGGATTAGCGATCCCCTGGCCTGCGATATCCGGGGCTGAACCATGGCAAGGCTCGTACAGCCCCTGGCCATTGGCGTTCAGCGATGCCGAGGGCAACATACCGATCGACCCGGTCAGCATCGCCGCCGCATCGGAGAGAATATCACCGAACATATTGCCGGTAACGATAACATCAAACTGCTTGGGTGCCCTAACCAGCTGCATCGCCGCATTATCGACGTACATATGGCTCAATTCGACATCAGGATATTCCAGCCCGATCTGCTCTACGATTTCACGCCAGAGCACCGTCACCTCAAGGACGTTGGCTTTATCCACCGAACAGACCTTTTTGCCACGTTTACGGGCCGATTCAAAGGCAACCCGAGCGATTCGACGTATCTCAGATTCGCAGTACACATAGGTGTTATAACCCTGACGCTCGCCGTTCTCTAACACTCGAATTCCGCGTGGCTGGCCGAAGTAGATCCCACCGGTGAGTTCACGCACAATCAGAATATCCAGCCCGGCAACGATCTCAGGCTTGAGTGACGAGGCATCAGCCAGCTGCGGATAGAGGATCGCGGGGCGCAGATTACCAAACAGATCCAGCTTGGAGCGAATCCCCAGCAAGCCCTTTTCCGGGCGAATAGCGGTATCCAGCTGATCCCACTGAGGCCCACCGACAGCGCCCAATAGGATCGCATTGCTGGCCTGAGCCTTGGCCAGGGTTTCATCCGGAAACGGCACCCCGGTTGCATCGATGGCAGCGCCACCCAGCAGCCCTTCATCCAGCGCTAAGGCAAGGTTAAGTTTCTCATTAATCGCAACAAGCACCCCCACCGCTTCGCTGATGATCTCTGGGCCGATACCGTCACCGGGTAGAATTAGAATCTTTTTACTCATGGAACCTGTTCTCCTTGTTATTAAAGGGTGCCAGACGGCAGGGTGGCGGACGGCAGGGTGTCAGCAAACAGCCAAGGTGTTTTGGCGGCCTGCCTAGCTTCATACTTACGAATCTTGTCCGCATGCTCCAGGGTCAGATCAATATCATCCAGGCCGTTCAGCAGGCAGTGTTTGCGAAAACCATCGATCTCAAAACGCAGCTCGACGCCCTTGGTAGTGATGACCAGCTGGCGTTCGAGGTCGATTGTCAGCTGCGCGCCCGGGGTTGCCTGCACCTCGGCAAAAAGCTCCTCGACCAGTTCTGCATTCAGAATAATCGGCAACAAGCCATTTTTGAAACAGTTGTTAAAGAAGATATCGGCATAACTGGGGGCGATCAGGGCGCGGATACCAAAATCTTCCAGCGCCCAGGGCGCATGCTCACGGCTGGAACCACAACCAAAGTTATCCCGCGCCAGCAGGATGGAACAGCCCTGGTAACGCGGCTGGTTCAGCACAAAATCCGGGTTAAGCGGTCGCATACTGCTATCCTGATCCGGCTGACCCTCGTCGAGATAACGCAGCTCATCGAAGAGGTTAGGGCCGAAACCCGAGCGTTTGATCGACTTCAGAAACTGCTTGGGGATAATCATGTCGGTATCTATGTTGGCACGATCCATCGGTGCCGCCAGACCCTGGTGCTCTGTAAACGCTCTCATCGTAGTTCTCCCCTTCGTGCATCTTCCGTCATGTCACGAACGTCGACAAAATGGCCGGCGATCGCCGCCGCTGCAGCCATCGCCGGACTCACCAAATGGGTCCGGCCACCAAAGCCCTGCCGACCCTCGAAGTTACGGTTTGAGGTCGAGGCGCAGTGCTCGCCCTGACCCAGCTTGTCGGCATTCATCGCCAGACACATCGAGCACCCGGGCTCGCGCCACTCCAGCCCGGCGTCAATAAAGATCTTATCCAGACCCTCGAGTTCGGCCTGCTGCTTAACCAGCCCAGAACCTGGAACCACCAGCGCCTGCTTGAGCGTGAGCGCAACCTTGCGGCCTTGAACCACCGCCGCCGCTTCGCGCAGATCTTCGATGCGCGAATTGGTACACGAACCGATAAACACCCGATCCAGCTGAATAGAGGTGATCGGTTGATTGGGCTTGAGGCCCATATACTCCAGCGCCCGCTCCATCCCCTGACGCTTGCTACTATCGGTTTCGGCGGCAGGATCCGGGACATTGGCACCGATTGCCGCCACCATCTCCGGAGAGGTTCCCCAGCTTACCTGAGGCTGAATCTCTGAACCGTTCAGCACCACCACCTGATCAAACTCGGCATCGGTATCGCTGTGCAGATCGCGCCAGGCGTCAACCGCCAGCGTCCAATGATCGCCCTTAGGAGAAAACGGCCGGCCTTTAACGTAGTCGACGGTGGTCTCATCGACAGCCACCAGGCCAACCCGCGCACCCGCCTCTATCGCCATATTACAGATGGTCATCCGCCCCTCGATCGACAGACCCGCGATCACCTCACCCCCAAATTCGATGGCGCAGCCGTTACCACCGGCGGTACCTATCTTGCCGATAATCGCCAGCACCACATCTTTGGCCGTGACCCCCTTACCGAGCAGGCCGTCGACCCGCACCAGCATATTCTTCATCTTCATGGCGATCAGACACTGGGTCGCCAGGACATGCTCGACCTCGGAGGTCCCTATGCCGTGAGCCAGAGCACCGAAGGCACCGTGGGTGGCTGTGTGTGAATCACCACAGACAACGGTCATGCCGGGCAGAGTCGCACCCTGCTCAGGTCCGACGACGTGGACGATGCCCTGACGCAGGTCCTGCATCTTAAATTCGACAATACCAAACTCATCGCAGTTATCGTCCAGCGTAGTGACCTGAATCTTAGAGACGGGATCTGCGATCCCATCGGCACCCCGCTGGCGCTCCGCCGAGGTGGTCGGCACGTTATGATCGGGGGTGGCCAGATTGGCACCCAACCGCCAGGGCTTGCGCTTAGCCAACCGCAGACCTTCAAAGGCCTGAGGAGAGGTCACCTCATGCAGCAGCTGGCGATCGATATAGATCAGCGCACTGCCATCTTCCTGCTGACTTACCACATGGGCATCCCAAAGCTTGTCGTATAACGTTTTGCCAGCCATTGAGGCCTCCTGTCGGGTACTGTGGAAAAAATTCGTTTGTTTATCACCAGGCTTTTTATAACTAGATTTTTTTAACTAAACTTTTTATAAATAAGGGACGGGTGATTTGACACTAGGGTATGACCCCTATATAAATAAAACAAATTCTATTTATCTATCTAATAGATTCCTACCTGGAATCTGAACAGCAGAGCGTTCCCTGTATGGATGCACCCAGCCTTAAAGCCTTTGTGACTGCCGCCGAGTTACGTTCATTCTCGCTGGCCGCCGATCAGTTGCTGCTGACTCAACCGGCTATCAGTAAACGCATCGCCAATCTGGAGCACCAGTTACAGTGCCGGCTATTCGATCGCATCGGCCGAACAATCGGCCTCACCGAGGCGGGCCAGATTCTGCTCCCCAAGGCCCGTAATATACTGTTCCAGATCGAGGATACCCGTCGGCTACTTACCAACCGCAGCGGCAAGATGCAGGGTCCTTTATCCCTGGCCACCAGCCACCATATTAGCCTGCATCGACTGCCACCGGTACTACGCCTATACAGGGATCAGTATCCGGATGTGACCCTAGATCTTAAATTCGAACAATCGGAAGTAGCCTATGAGGGGGTCCTCAGCGGCGCCCTTGAACTGGCGGTGATCACCCTCTCACCTCAGCCCCACCCACAGATCTGCTCCACCCCGATCTGGATCGACCGACTCACCTACTGCTGCGCGGTCGATCATCCTCTCGCCCGGCAGCCCTGGCTGCAACTGAGTGATCTGACCCAGCACCAGGCTATACTGCCCACGGCAGGCACCTTCACCCGGCAGCTGGTCGAGGAACGCTTCGAGCAGCAACAGCAGACACTCAATGTCGGGATGTCTACCAACAGCCTCGACACCCTGCGCATGATGGTCAGCATCGGCTTAGGCTGGAGCCTGCTTCCGCACACCATGCTGGACTCCGGGGTCGTATCGCTACCGCTGGACAACGAACAGATCCAGCGCCCCCTGGGATTAATCTACCACCGCGATCGCACCCTATCCAATGCCGGCAAAGCGTTTATCAAACTGCTCAGACAGCATAAAGATCCCTAAGCCCTGACCCAGGATGGAACAGACTGACCGACAGAGTTAACCAAGAATCTGCATCCAAAACAAATTTTGATCTAAACAGCCTGACCGGTAAGATAGTGCGCATCTAATTTAGATCCCGTAACTCCGGAGTGAGTACAGTGAACCCCAACCCGCTTGACGAGTTGCAACAATGGATTGAAACCCAAACAGCACATTGCCACAGCCTGCTGGGCGATCAAGAAACCCAGCCTGCCGACTGGCAGGCCCTGCTCGATAGCAGCCGTACACTGACGCAACAGCAACCCGACGAGCAGCGAGAGCTGACTGAATCGATGGTACAGCAGGCCAGGGGTTTCAGCCGCTATGGCGAGCGCTTGCTGCGGGCGCTAAAACACCAAGATTCGCCCTCACATCTGGATACCGCCGTCCGCGACCTGAGTAGTCATCTGCAACTACAGGCGGGTGAACCCTTTTACCGCCAATGGCAACTCCCCGAACCCTTGCAACAGACCCTGCAGCAATTCGGTCTCTCACCCAGCGGCTTCAGCAGCTTCCCGTTCCTGCACAGCAGCATCAACCGCAACAAGGATAGGCACCAGCAGCAACTGCAGCAGATGCAACACGCATTAAACGAATTCACCGAGACCCTGAGCCTCTATATAGAACAGCAAAACCAGATCAGCCAACGCACCAGCGACAGCATGATCTTACAGCTGAAGCAGCAGGAGCCTGCCCCCGAAAGCCTGGCAGAACTCCATCAGACCTGGGTAGACTGCTATGAGCAATGCTACCACCAGCAGCTCGGCACCCCTGAATACCAACAGATCTATGGTCGCCTGGGCAATGCCATCCTGGCACTGCAACAGCAGGCGCAGGACTACTGGAAGAAGGAATATCAGGGGGTGGGCCTGGTTCCCAGCAGTGATTATGATGAACTGCTGCGCCACCATCACAAACTCCGCAAGAGTCACAAACAGTCCCAGCGCCAGATTAAGAAACTGGAACAGGCGCTCGAAAGCCAGCAGCAGCAACTGACTGCATTGCAACAACAGCAGCGCGTGCAGCAGTCATCACAACGACAGCCCTCAGCAACCGACTCCCCGGACATCAAGCCCTGATGCATAGATTCAATATTAACGCCGAACGGCTGGCACAGGAGCTCAACGACTCAAACGAACAACTGGTCGCCGGCTTACAGACCCTCAGCCAGCTACCCGAGGTCAAGGTCGGACAGTCCGCGCACGAGACCATTTACCGCGAAGATAAGCTCAAGCTTAACCACTACCCCGCCGCTGCAGGCACAGAACAGGGCGACAGCCGCCCCCTGCTGATCGTTTACGCGCTGATCAACCGCCCCTATATTCTCGATCTACAGCCAGACCGCTCGCTGATCCAGGCCCTCAATCAACGCGGCTTATCGGTATACCTGATCGATTGGGGCTACCCGGATCGGGCCGACCGCTATCTGGATCTGGATGATTACATCAACGGTTATCTCGATAACTGCGTGGAGGCGGTTTGCCACCACAGTAGCCACGCGAGTCTGAATCTGCTGGGCGTATGCCAGGGCGGCACCTTCAGCCTCTGCTATAGCGCATTGAATCCCGAGCGCGTCAATAACCTGATCACCCTGGTCACGCCGGTCGATTTTCGCACCCCGGACAACATGCTCAGCCACCTGGCTCAACAGCTGGATCTCGACCTGGCGCTCAAAACCAATGGCAACATCCCCGGCCATATGCTGACCCAGACCTATAACGCGCTAATGCCGATCCGGCTCGGCCTCCAAAAATTCCTGAACATGCCCAGGCAGCTCTCCACCGCCGACAGCGCCATGAACTACCTGCGCATGGAAAAGTGGATTAATGACAGCCCCGACCTGGCAGGAGAGGCTTGCCGCGAGTTTGTGCAGAAGTTTTTCCATGACAACCGCTTTATCGAGGGCGATCTGACGATTGGCGACCAGGGTGTTACGCTGAAAAAATTTACCGGCCCGCTGCTCAATATCTTCGCCGCCCGTGACCACCTGGTCCCCCCCGCCGCCTCCAGAGCCCTCGGCACGCTTACCGGAAGCGTTGACTACCAAGAACAGGAATTTGCAGGCGGGCATATCGGCGTTTTTGTCGGACGCCAGGCTCAACAACAGCTACCTGATCTTATCAGCAACTGGCTCCAAGCCCGCCCCTGACAGAGTAAGCAAGAGACACAAACAAAAAGGGGCTGCCGCTATGCCTATCAGCTCGCTGCTGGTTATCGGTCATATGATTCTGACCCCAGAGTGAGCACAACGGATTTGAGGGGTTGAAAATGGATTTCGAGATTAGCAAAGAAGATAAGAAACTAGCTCAGGTACCCCACACCCTGTTTGTGCTGAATGTGTTACTGTTCAATCTGCTGATGGCACCGGCAGGTATTGTTCTAGATGTGGGAATGTACGGTTTTTTGCTTCCGCTTCTATGCTCATTGACCATCATTGCCTTTATATATTTGCGTGGCCGAAAGCAGAGCCGCTGGTTCGTCGAGATGCACTGGCGTCTATCATTCCGGCGTTGCCAGTTTCTGTTGCTCGGTTATAGCATCAGCGCGATGCTGGGGGGGGTTAGCTGGCTGATCAGTATAAATGCCAATGATGCCAAGATGGCCGAGATCATGTTTATGGCCATTTCCCGAGTTTCAGTGGTACCCACATTGCTGGCGGTGATGGTGACGGTGGTACTGGAGGCGGGTGCCCAGCACCTGGTTAACAGCGGGACGGTTCCAGATCGCCTGGTTGAGAAGTTTCCAGCGCCAGCCTACCTCGCTGATTAAGCAGCTCGTGGGTGTACTTCCTGCTCTAGTTTATCGCCTAACTCGATGACAGATTTATTTGCGCAACAACCACGAATACATAGCCATAAAAAAGCCGAACTCCGTTCGGCTTTTGTCTTGTCTCTGCAATACCGCCCTGTTTCTTAACGGGACGCCTTAGCCTGAAGCTACTCTTTCTTAGGTTCGACCGCAGGCTCGTCCCCTGCTTCTTCCTCTCCGGGCTGCTTAAACATGTTCCACATCGACATATTACTGCCGGAAAATTTGTTCATCACCTTCAGCGGATTGGTCGCATCCATCATCGACTCCATCTGCGCGCGGATACGATCCTGTTGCGACAGGAAGACACTGATGCTCTGCTCCAGATACTGCCCCATCATCCCCGACATGCTATCGCCATAAAAACGGATCAGCTGCTGCAGTACCTGATTGGTGAGCATACCTGCATCTTCGCCCTCCTGCTCACTGATAATCTGCAACAGTATATTACGGGTAAGATCCTTCCCCGTTTTGGAATCCTGCACCTGAAAGGTCACATTTTCCAGTACTAGCCCCCGCACATCCTCCAGAGTTATATAACAACTACGAGAGGTATCGTAGAGACGGCGATTGGTGTATTTCCGAAGTATACGCAAAGTCTATTAGCCTCTGTAGACAAGCCCAGCCGATAGGCTCAGTCTTTATCTTTTGGGTGGTTAGTCGAGCCGAAACCGCTCATCATCTGCATCATCATCCGCTGCAACTGATCCACCGAACCACTGCTGTAAAGTTTGAACATGGCTGCGGCATCGAAACCCTCAACACTCATCTGCTCACGAACTTTGCTCAGCATCTCTTTATGGAGATCCTGAACATCGGGCAAACCCAGCACGCGCCGAAATTCTTCGGGGGTCAGCTCCAGATCTATACTGAACTTCATCACCAGATTCCTTAATTGAGCGCTTGCGTTGATCTTATACTAATCTGGAACAACTTAACAAAAACAATCGAGGAGCCGCTGTTTATCCAGCCTTATTTATCCAGAGCAATTTATCCAGAGCAATTTATCCAACGCTCTTTATCTAAGTATTCTTTACCCAGTGCTATTTACCTAAATGCTCTTTACCCAGGTGAAGGCCGCGCCATGCCAACAGCCATCCGAGCAACGACGTCGCTGCCGCAAACACAAACAGGGTAGAGCCTCCGTATTGACTCCAGATCCAACCACTCAGAAAAGCACCCATGGATCCTCCCACACCAAAACCCAGGCTGCTATACAGTGCCTGGCCCTGCCCCTGATGAGAAGCCGGAAAGAAATGATGAACCAGGGCAATGCCGGCCGCATGCAGACAACCAAAGGTCACCGCATGAAACAACTGCGCGACTAATACCGCCCATAGATGCTCGGGCAGCAAGCCGATCATCAGCCAGCGAAGTACACTGATGGCCATGCCAAACTGCACCATGGCCCGTAACCCGGTCCAACTGAGCAACCGATGCATCACCCAAAACATCAGCACCTCGGCCACCACCCCCAGCGCCCACAGAAGGCCGATCTGGGTCTTATCGTAACCCTGCTCACTCATATAGATCGAATAGAAGCTGTAATAGGGCCCATGGCTCAGCTGAATCAGCAGGTATACCGCAAAAAAGCTCAGCACCGCCGGGCGATTGATCAGCTGCCATAAGCCGTCGGTCTGGGCCTCCTCCATCGCCGGTGTCGGGGGTGGTTTAATACCCAGAGACGCCAACAACACCAGCAACATAAGCCCCCACATCACCGGGATTAAGATGCCGATATCGACCCAGTCAAACAGCCAGCCGAGCAGCAGCACCGCAAGGATAAAACCCACCGAGCCCCACAGCCGGATGCGGCTATAGCCTTGCAGGTCACTGCCCAGCGCCCGCACTGTGACCGCCTCAAACTGCGGCAACACCGCATTCCAGAAAAAACTAAACCCGAACATCAGCACCGCCCAATGCCAGAAGGTTTCGGCCCAGAAGGCGCCACTGAAGACGATCAGGGTCAGCAGGGCACCGGCGCGAATAATACGCACCGGCTGCCCGGTGCGATCCGCCAGCCAGCCCCAAAGATTGGGCGCGACAATACGGGTACCCATCAGCACCGCCATCAGCGTGCCGATCTCTACCCCATTAAAGCCTTTAGACTTAAAAAACAGCCCCAGATACGGGGCTATGGCGCCCAGCAGGGCGAAATAGAACAGATAAAAGGATGACAGTCGCCAGTATTCAGAGCGCGCTAGCGACATATTAGGAGACCGCTATCATGCCTGAGCGGGAATAATCGGCACACCCGAATGCACCCCGGCATTCTGGCCACGGTGACGCAACAGATGATCCAGCAGGGTGATCGCCATCATAGCCTCGGCGATCGGGGTCGCACGAATCCCGACACAGGGATCGTGGCGCCCCTGGGTGATCACCTCGATCGGGTTACCGCTGGCATCGATACTGCGACCGGCAAGCCTCAAGCTCGACGTCGGTTTTAGGGCCAGATGGGCGATAATATCCTGGCCGCTGGAGATACCCCCCAGCACGCCACCGGCATGGTTGGAGAGAAACCCCGCCGGACTCATCTCATCACGGTGTTCGGTGCCTTTCTGCTCTACCACTGCAAACCCATCACCGATCTCGACCCCTTTGACCGCGTTGATGCTCATCAGCGCATGTGCCAGCTCAGCATCGAGGCGATCGAAGATCGGCTCACCCAACCCGACCGGAACCCCGGAGGCGACCACCGAAATTCTGGCACCGACTGAATCACCTTCTTTGCGCAACGCATCCATGTAGGCTTCCATCTCAGGCACCTTGGCCGCATCAGGGCAGAAGAAAGGATTCTGATGCACCTGATTCCAATCCAGCACCTCGGCCTTGATCGGTCCCAGCTGCGACAGGTAACCACGCACCTGGACCCCCAGCTGCTGCAGACACTTCTTGGCGACTGCCCCGGCCGCAACCCGCATGGCTGTTTCGCGCGCCGAGGAGCGACCGCCTCCCCGGTAATCACGGAATCCATACTTCTGCTGATACACATAATCGGCATGGCCCGGCCGAAAGCTATCCTTAATGTTCGAATAATCTTTGGAGCGCTGATCCGTGTTTTCGATCAACAACCCGATCGGGGTACCCGTGGTCTTGCCCTCGAACACCCCGGAGAGGATCTTTACCACGTCAGCTTCGCGCCGCTGAGTGGTATGCCGCGAGGTCCCCGGCTTGCGCAGATCCAGATCACCCTGCAGATCGGCTTCAGACAGTTCTATCCCGGGTGGACAACCATCGACGATGCAGCCGATCGCCAGGCCATGACTCTCACCAAAGGAGGTCAGGGTAAACAGCTTGCCGATTGTGTTTCCAGACATGAAGTACTCCGGTAGTCCCGCTGCGACCTGCAACGGTTAATAAAACAAAAATGCGGCCGTAAACGGCTCTCACATTAGCGGCCGTTAACGGCACTCAAATACAATGCCAGCTGGCGCAGATCGTAGGCGGTAATCATAAACACGCCGTTGCCTCCCTCGGGAAGATCGGCCCAGACCAGGGCATCTGTGGGTAACTGCTGCCGCAATGCGGCCTCGGAGTTACCCACCTCGACCACCAGCAGGCCATCGTCGCTGAGATAATCGCCCGCCTGTGCCAATATCTGGTAGCAGATATCCAGCCCGTCCGCTCCCGATACCAGCCCCAGTTCGGGCTCATGGCTGTATTCGGCCGGCATGGCGGCAAAGTCGGCCTGATCCACATAGGGTGGATTGCTGACGATAAGCTGATACTGCTGCCCGGGCTCCAGGGCCGCGAACAGATCCGACTGCAGCGCCTGAACCCTGCCGCCCAGAGCATGTCGCTCTATATTGCTGTGACAGACCTCTAACGCCTCCCCGGATAGATCCAGCAGATCGACCTCGGCACCCTCATACAGCTGGGCACAGGCGATGCCGATACAACCACTGCCGGTGCATAGATCCAGCACCCGTTCGACCTCGACACCCTCAAGCCAGGGCGCAAAGCCTTGCTGGATCAATTGCGCGATCGGCGATCGGGGTATCAGCACCCGCGAATCCACCTTAAAGGGCATACCGCAAAACCAGGCCTCGCCAATCAGGTAGGCCGCAGGGATCCGCTCGCCGATGCGCCGTTCGAACAGCGCCAGAATCTGCTGCTTTTCGCTGCTCAGAAGACGCGCATCGAGCGCATCAGGACTCACATCCCAAGGCAGCCCGGCCGCATGCAGGACCAGCTGCACCGCCTCATCCCATGCATTGTCCGTACCCTGACCGTAAAACAGCCCGGCACGACGAAAGCGGCTCACCCCCAGGCGGATAAAATCACGGATAGTACTAAGCTCGCTAAGGGTCGAATCGAGGCTGCTCATGAAGATCTGTCGCTGTGGAGAATTGGGAGTATATCTTAATGAAAATGATGTCGAATCGCTATCGCTGGGTTCTTCGGGGCTCTATTATAAAGGCCATATGCGTATAAAATGCGTTTAAACCACGACGACAACCGGCCCCGGAGCGATGACAGCCAACTCTAACGACACCCCAGACTTCAATGTACTGGTCGGCGACGATGTTCTCAAACATCATCACGACCGTGCCGACCTGCATCGTCGCCACCCCTGCTCAGAGACGCAGAGGTACAGGCGCGAGGCCGCCCAACAGCAAAGCCAAACGTTCCGTGACGGTTTATCCGATGAAATCAGGCAACTGGTGGACTCTGAAGAGGCACTGCTCTATGCGTCTAACGGCGTCCAGCTGAATACGGTTAAAAAACTCAAACAGGGGCATACCCCCTGGCAAGAGTACCTGGATCTGCACGGCCGCACCGTCGACCAGGCACGTGATGACCTGAGCCGATTTATGCGCGATGCCAGGTTCTCACAAGCACGTTGCGTGCTGGTCGTGCATGGCAAGGCATTTCGCGCAGACAGCACGCCGCCGGTGATCAAGTCATACGTTAACGACTGGCTCAGACAGTTTCCCGAGGTCCTGGCATTTGTATCGGCACAACCGCGCGATGGCGGAACGGGTGCCGTTTACGTATTGTTAAAGCAGCAAAAAGGCTAGAATAGCCGACACACAAGCGACATATCACTTTACCTGCCACCACTAAAGGCGTAGCTTACGCCCCTTTTATCGTCAACAATCGGTTGAAAACAGCATGGAAAAAGCATTCGCCAGCATTATTCAGGCCTGCGGTGAAGACCTGACCCGAGAGGGTCTGTTAGACACACCGAAACGCGCTGCCAAGGCGTTTAAATACTTGACTCGTGGCTACGATCAAACGCTGGACGAGGTCGTCAACAACGCCCTGTTCGATTCCGACAACTCGGAGATGGTTCTGGTCAAAGATATAGAGCTGTATTCGCTGTGCGAGCACCATATGCTGCCGTTTATCGGCAAGGTTCACGTAGCGTATATCCCCTCGGGAAAAGTGATAGGTCTCTCCAAGATCGCCAGGATCGTCGACATGTACTCCCGACGCCTGCAGATTCAGGAAAACCTGACCAAGCAGATCGCCGATAGCATCATGGAGGTTACCGGTGCCGCAGGTGTCGGGGTGGTGATCGAAGCCAAGCATATGTGCATGATGATGCGCGGTGTCGAAAAGCAGAATGGCGTGATGAAGACTTCGATGATGACTGGCCTGTTTCGCAGCAACCCCAGCACCCGCAGTGAATTCTTTTCGCTGATTAACTAGAGCCACTCAACCCCCGCTAAAACCCGCTCCCGGCTTATCCTAAGGATCCAAGCCGGACAATCAGGGAGGACCGCTCTCGATACGCAGGTCATCGAACCAGGCGCGCGCCTCAGAATGGCTATTATCGGTATCCGTCATAATCGCAATGGCGCCTACTGCAGCCGGTTCCTCGCCAAACAACCGCCGATAGTCGGCCCTGACATCGCGTCGCTCGGTAATCCAGACACCCGCCTGCTCATCCCCAGACTGCAACGCCAGCATCATCGCATTGGCCGTGAAGGGGTTGGCGATACTCTCCCCCTTTGGCAATTTGTTAGCCCAGATATAGTTAATACTTCGGGTTTTTGGATAAAACCAGTGGGGAAAGACCACATAGATGCGCGCGGCATAATCATCCCCGGCCTTCGTGCGGGCATCCCCTTTCGCCAGCGTACGCTCTATTTTCCAGCGCCAACTCAGGATCGGAAAATCCTCAAGCGAGTATTCAATCTCAAAAAATACCCCCGAGGCGGCGTCCTGGCTGTGCGCGGCCAGAACCTTAGAGCCCCCCTCATCGACGAGGGTATACTGGGTCAGGCCCTGGAAGCTTTTTGTCTTCCAGACCCTGGAACCCGGCTCAAAATCGCTGATAAGGATGACCTCAGCCGTCGTCTGAGTTGCAGGCTGAGCACTCACCACACTCGCCATTGCTGCCAGCCAGGCAAACAGAAACAGTCGCGGTAAATATCCTGAAGCCACTGATTTCATAACGTTTCCTGTCGTTGCCCAACCGCCGCAGTCACAGTACCTACCACACGCACGAGCACAGCAGTTCATTAAGTGAACCCGAATGGCTACTGCTGCACCGTATCAGATACGAACTAGGATCCGCCTCCTAGTGAATACCCGATTTCCGCTGCCGGTCACGAACATAGGCGATAATGTGGGCCACCTCACCGGTCGCAACCTGGGGCAGCGGCGGCATATCACCGAAGTTCCAATGATGTGCCCGGGCCCCCTTCTTGACGGCGCGATAAAACGCCTGATCACCATGATGGCCAGGTTCATAGATCTTATGATTCAACGGCGGCCCCTTCCTTGTGCCATTCATCATCAGGCCATGACAGGAGGAGCAGTTGTTACTATACAGTTCCCGCCCCTGATCGATATCAACCGTAGCGGCGCCCTGTTTGCCTGGCCGTTCGGGCGCGTCAGGGGCGCCGCAGGCACTCAACAAGGCGACCGCAGCAACGCCTAACCACATCTTGAACTTCATAAATGTATCCTTGATAGCCTATAGGGACTCTACTGATACGCGCTGAGCCTTAACCCGACTCAGGTCCCATGCTTGCCCCCGTAGCCATTGAGACCGGGCGGGGTCCAACCCTCCAACGCACCCTCTGCGGGCGCGAAGACCTGTACCAATAACGGATAACAGCGCGTGGCATCGTTGGAATGGCTGCTGCCGCAATCCCCGCCCGGACAGGTGGACAGCGCCCCCAGGAGATCGATCTCGGCGAAGAACTCGATAAAGTCACCCGGGCGTACGGGGCTGGCCTTCATAAAGTACTGGTGCGTATCGCGGGTAAATCCAGTGCACATAAAGACGTTCATCACGTCGTGCACATGCGGTTCGGCTTCTTCCACCCTGACATCCCTGGCGGATGCCAATGCGCGGGTAAGGTTGGAGTGGCAGCAGTGGTGGTAGTGATCCCCTTTAAGCATAAAGTTGGTATAGGGATCGCAGCGGGTGCCGATCACGTCATGAACGCCGGCGCCGTCCGCATCCCAGCCGTACCAGTCCAAGGTATCCTGGGTGATCGTCGCCATAGGGCGCAGATTCGGCAGGTTGCTCCAGAGTCGGTCTCCGGTGGTCAGGTGACTCGCGTGCAGCTGTCGGGTCTTGCCGCTGAAGAAGCGCTCGCCAAGATCCCTGGCGTTCCACAGATTCAGGTCACCCACCTGAGGACCCTCGACGCTGTAGATGCGAAAGAAGTGACCGGCAGGAACCTCGAAAGAGCCGCCGTCCCGAGGAGGGATCAGTACTTCGGAGACCTTCGTCATGCCCTGCCTGGCTTGGCTGTACAGGGCAGCATCGTAGGGCGGCAGACAGTCTACGTCATAACAGACGACCTGCTGAGTCGAGCGCCGGTCATCAGAGGCGGCAGGGACGTCCGCGATGCGGGTCTCGATGTCGGGCTTGTTCATAGCTTAGGAGTCCGGTGGATTTCAATCTAGTAGCCTGTCGAAGGTGACCGCTGCGGCGAGGTGCTTTATATTGAGGTCAAAATCGATTTGCGGCGATTTTTAACTATTTCAAGGATTCCAATAATGATGCCGGCTGTCAAGAGTCGACTGGCTCTCAACCTACAGCTCTCAACCTACAGCTCTTAACCTACAGTGAAGGCCAACAGCATACTGATATGACTCAGCGGTTGGCCGCTTTGCTGGCGCCAGGTATTGAATGCCGCCTGCACGTTTTTCAGATCGCGTTGGGCGGTCGGCATACGGTCGACGATCCCCTGCGCCTTGAGTGCCGCCACCACATCGGGGCTGAGCCGGAAGGTATCTTTACCGACCATGCGTAAAAACGCAGCACCCGACTGGCCGCCCAGCTGGGCACCTCTTTTTTTCAGTAGAGCCCAGAGGCCGATAATATCGTCTTCGGGCCAGGCGGCGATAAACTGACCGAAGCCCCCGTGCGTCTGCGACAGCTCATGCACCAGCATCGCATTAACACGAATCGACTTGATCTTGCCCCAGTGACGGATCAGGGCTTTATTTTGCATCCTGGCTTCGAGCTGTTCGTCGCTCATATAACTCAGTTTGAGCGGATCAAAGCCGAAAAACGCCTCCTCGAATGCCGGCCACTTGCTATCGACCAGGGAATGCTTGAGACCGGCACGAAACACTCGTCGACAGAGCGTAGAGAGATAACGGTCATCGCTCAGCCGGATCAACTGATCGACGGTCGCGACGACGGGAAACTGGGCGAAGGCACGCTCTGCGTCTGCACCTTCACGCACATGCTGTATGATCCAAGCATAGTCTTTCATTCGCGACGACTCTCTCTTGTAGTATAAATTTCACTCTAAGCCGCTGCCGGGCAGATTGCCAGCTCCCGGCGCGAGCGCTCAGTAACGCCATGATCCGTTATGACTAAAGCCCAGGTTCAGAGATGCCGCCTATTTCCACCTCCGTCACCGGCGCGTATTATAGGCAGCTTAAGTACTCTTAATCACTCATCATTACTAACCATCACTACAGGGCTCAGAGCCCATAGCCTAAATAGCGCAGGGAAACCCGAGATGTCCGTCGTTAGAAAATCCAACAAACTGAGAAACGTCTGTTATGACATCCGTGGGCCTGTACTCGAAGAAGCCAAGCGCCTGGAGGAAGAGGGCCAGCGCATCATCAAGCTGAACATCGGCAACCCGGCCTCGTTCGGCTTTAACTCACCCGAAGAGATCATCCAGGATGTGATTCTCAACCTGCCTTCGGCCCAGGGTTACTGCGACTCCAAGGGGCTGTTCTCCGCCCGTAAAGCGGTCATGCACGAGTCGCAGCGCCGCGGCATCAAGGGTGTCAGCATCGACGACATCTACCTGGGTAACGGCGTCAGCGAGCTGATCATGATGTCGATGCAGGCGCTGATCAACGATACCGACGAGATGTTAATCCCCTCTCCTGACTACCCGCTCTGGACCGCTGCGGTGAGTCTGGCCGGCGGCACCCCGGTGCATTACATCTGCGACGAACAGGCCGGCTGGTTCCCCGATATCGACGACATCCGCAGCAAGATCAGCGAACGGACCCGTGGCATCGTCGTGATCAACCCCAACAACCCCACGGGTGCCGTCTACCCCAAGGTATTGCTGGAACAGATCGTCGAGCTGGCGCGCGAACATAAGCTACTCATTTTCGCCGACGAGATCTATGACAAGATCCTGTACGACGATGCCGAGCACATCCCGCTGGCAACCCTGGCCGATGATGTGCTGTTCCTGACCTTTAACGGCCTGTCCAAAAGCTATCGCTCTGCAGGCTTTCGCTCAGGCTGGATGATCCTGAGCGGCCCTAAACATTGCGCCCGGGATTATATCGAAGGTCTGGATATGCTCTCCAATATGCGCCTGTGTGCCAACGTGCCGGCGCAGAATGCGATCCAAACCGCACTGGGCGGCTATCAGAGCATCAACGAATTGATCGTTCCCGGAGGACGTCTTTATGATCAGCGCGATGCCGCCTACGACATGCTCAACGCCATTCCCGGCGTCAGCTGCGTTAAACCCCAGGGGGCGATGTATCTGTTTCCTAAGCTCGATCCCAAGATGTACCCTATCCATAACGATGAAAAGCTGGCGCTGGACCTGTTGATGCAGCAGAAGGTGCTTATCGTCCAGGGTTCGGGCTTCAACCTGACAGACACCCAGCACTTCCGTCTGGTGTTCCTGCCGCGTATCGATGACCTGCGCGACGCGATCGAACGTATTGAGCGCTTCCTGCAGACTTACCGCCAGTAGGCCCGGCAGAGGAGCGCCTTGCTCAGTAAGGCGCTTAGGCCCTATAGCTGAAATGCAGCACCTTCAGACCGCTCTTTGAGTCACGTTCCGGAAAGCTTGCCGGATTCGCCAGGCGCTCGACAAAAACGGCCAGAGGACAATGGGTCTGCATCAGTTCGATCAAAAACTGACTCTCGACATCAGGATCATTCAAACAGACCAGCAGCTCCGCTTGCGGGCACAACAGCTCTGGCAAGCGACGCAGCACTTTCTGGTAATCCGAGCTGGCTACAAAGCTACCGCGCTGGAATGAGGGCGGATCGATAATTACCCGTTCGTAGGGCCCCAGTTTTTTCAATTTACCCCAACTGCGGAACAGCTCGTGCGGCAAGAAGCGCACTCCCCGGGAATCTTTATCATTAAGCTGATGATTACGCTGACCGCGCTTAAGCGCCCCCTTACTCATATCCAGATTAACCACGGAATCGGCACCGCCGGCCATCGCCGCTACCGAGAAGCCACAGGTATAGGCGAACAGATTCAATACATTGCAGTGCAGGGCATGCTCCCGCACCCAACGCCTGCCGTTAAGCATATCCAGAAACAACCCCAGGTTCTGGCGCTGCCCCAGCTGGAGCTCGAATTTAAGCCCCTCCTCGGTCACCACCAGGGTCGAGACCGGCTCACCGCTGAGCCACTCGACCGGCCCGCCCTGTTGATAACGATGCTGCACCGCCACCCCGGGGATCCCCTGATGCCTGGCCGCAACGGCCAGGATCCCCAGAGCCTCGGCCGTTTCCGGCTGGTACAGGCTGATCAACAACACCGACCCGAGCAGATCAACGTTGATATGCACCAGTCCCTCATAGCTGTGACCGCGGCCATGGAACAGGCGCAGCGCCTCGGTTGAATGGCACTCAAAGCGGTGAGCGGATATGTTGTCTATGATTGCCTGCATAAGAGACTCGTGGCTGAATGGGATCGGTAGTATAACCTTGGTATAACCTTTCATAACCTTGAAAGTTTTCTTTAATGACCCCACCTAACCGGCATAAACCTGCCCTGAGCGGTTTTTTACTAGGAAAAAACTACATGCGTATTTTGTTATTTCTGGCCACCAACCTGGCCATTATCCTGGTCGCCAGCATCACCCTGAGCCTGCTCGGCGTCGGCTCCACGCTGCAAGCCAACGGTATCGATCTGGACTTGGGCAATCTGCTGATCATCTGTGCCGTCTTTGGCATGGCCGGCTCCCTGATCTCCCTGCTGCTGTCCAAATGGATGGCCAAGCGTGCCACCGGCGTCCAGATCATCGGGAAGCCACGCAGTGCCGATGAGACATGGCTGCTCGAGACTGTGACCGAACTGGCCCAGCAGGCCGGCATCGGGATGCCCGAAGTGGGGATATTCCCCTCGTCACAGTCCAACGCCTTCGCCACCGGCTGGAATAAAAACGCGGCCCTGGTCGCCGTCAGTCAGGGGCTGCTGCAACGCTTCAGCCGTGCCGAGGCCAGGGCGGTGATGGCGCACGAGATCGGCCATGTCGCCAACGGCGATATGATCACCCTGGCACTGATCCAGGGAGTGGTTAACGCCTTCGTGATGTTCTTCGCCCGTATCATCGGCCACACCGTCGACCGGGTGATCCTCAAGAATGAACGCGGCCACGGAATCGGTTATTACATCAGCTCGATCATCGCCGAAGTGGTACTGGGGATTCTTGCCTCCACCATCGTCGCCTGGTTCTCGCGCCGCAGAGAGTTTCGCGCCGATGCGATGGGTGCTCAACTGGCCGGCAGCGCGGCAATGATCGGTGCCCTGCAGCGCCTCAAGGCAGAGCAGAATCTGCCCACCGACATGCCCGACCAGCTGGTCGCCTTCGGTATCGCCGGGGGCCTGAAACAGGGGCTGGCCTCTCTGTTTGCCAGCCATCCACCGCTGGACGAGCGCATCGACGCGCTGCGCCATGGCTAAGCACCATGGGCTCACGCTTTAGTAACTCAAAAGCCGCGATTCACTATCGCGGTTTTTTTGATGCAAACAGCAGCCAAAGCTGCTTAAATCGGCTCATAAAAACAGTGACAAAGTCGCTGGTGCGCTAGCTTCAGAAGGTCCTAATCCTGATGATTCACAGTCGAATCAGATTACTAATACTTCCTATGGTCTTGCTGACAGCAGCGACGCTGACGGTCGCGCTGATCATCAACCAGGCCTCCACAGAGCAGGATCGAGAAGCGGATAGCCTATACCGCTCCTTTATCCGCTCCTCCATCATTCATGAAGCCGCCTTGCTGAGAGATCAGGCACTCGATTATGCCTGGTGGGATGACGCAGCTCGGAACCTGCTGCAACAGCAGGATCTTGAGTGGGCTGATGCCAATATCGGTAGCAATCTCTACGACCACTTTAATATACAGACCAGCTTGGTGGTCACTGCCGACAACCAGATCCCTATAGGCTTTATTAACGGCAAGCTACAGCGGGACCTCGGTCGATTCAGCACGGCACCCGCACTACAGCACCTGCGAGACCTTGCCCGGGACTCATCCCTGCAGGACCCCGAAGGAGCTTCCGGGCTGGTCAAGATCGCAGGGCAGCTGTATCTGGTCGGTGCCTTTGCCTTCACACCCGAGTCTACCGTGCAGACCCAACGGAGTGGAATTTACCTGTCAGTGCTGCTGCTAATGCGGGTGATCGATGCCGATTTTATTCAGCAACATTCCTTAAGCTACAACCTGCAACTACTCTCACTGGACTTAAGCGTCCAGGCACAGGGACTACTGCTCAGCTCTGCGCTGGACGAGCCTCTGGCAACCCTGAGCTATCAAGCTCCCCGTCCCGGAGAACAGCTGCTCGACCGGGTGGCTGGATCACTGCTAGGACTGATACTTATTTTTTTACTCCTGTTTGCCTCAGCGGCCTGGATCATCGCCAGGGTAACGACCCTGAATCAGCGCATAAATTTGGAAAAACAGGCGCTGGCCGAAGAGGTCAGTCGACATCAGCAGGCACTACAGCAGCTGCGCATGAGCCACGAGGTCCTAAAGAGCACCAGCGAGGCAGTCGTTGTGACCGACAGCCAGGGCGTGATTGTCGAGGTCAATCAAGCCTATTGCCAACTGACCGGCTTTTCGCGTGAGCAGGTGCTGGGAAAGAATCCCAACGTCCATAAGTCGGATCGCCATAACGACGACTTCTACCGGCAGATGTGGTCTCAATTATTACAGCACGGGCAGTGGCGCGGCGAAGTCTGGGACCGCCGAAGTAACGGTGAGGTCTACCCAAAATGGTTGTCGATCAGTGCTATCAAGAACGATCAGCAGCACACCAGCCATTACGTCGGTGTTTTTTCAGATATCACCGAACGCAAGGATCAGGAAGAACGCTTACAACGACTGGCTCTCTATGATGCCCTGACAAACCTACCCAACCGATTATTATTTAAAGAGCGGGTCGAGCAGAGACTGCTCAAAGCCAGGCGCGATCCAACCTACAAAGCAGCCCTGCTGTTTCTCGATCTGGATCATTTTAAAGACGTCAATGATTCGCTGGGGCATCTCGCGGGAGACCGGTTACTGATAGAGGCCGGCACACGAATCCAGGAGTGCATCCGCAGCAGCGATGCGGTGGGTCGAATCGTTAACGATCCCATCGCTGCCCGCATGGGCGGTGATGAATTTACCATTGCGATCGATATAGAGAACAACGCTGCCGTTGCCATCATCATTGAACGCCTCAGGATGGCGTTCAGCGAGGCGGTCGTCGTTGAGAACCAGCCTGTCTTTGTCTCCATCAGCATCGGCATTTCGGTGTTCCCGGATGACGGCAACAGCTACGAACAACTCGTCAACAATGCCGACAAGGCGATGTACCGCGCTAAGCGCAGCGGCCGCAACCAGTTCAAGTTTTTCTCTGCCGGGATGGACAACATCGCCAACGGCCGTATCGAACTGGAGTCTGGGTTGCGCCAGGCGATTCGCGAGCAACACTTTATTCTTCACTACCAGCCTAAGATTGATGCTCATTCCGGTGGAGTCAGCAGCATGGAGGCTCTGATCCGCTGGCAACATCCCGATAAAGGACTGATCCCGCCTGGTGATTTTATCCAGGTTGCCGAAGACACCGGACTGATCCTACCAATCGGCGAATGGATCATCGACACGGCCTGCCACCAAGTGGCGCTCTGGAGCCAGCAGCTGTCGCGTCCCCTGAAGGTCGCCGTAAACTTATCCGCCAGACAGTTTATGGACCCCCTGCTACTGGAAAAAATAATCGCCGCCTTGGCGCGCAGTGGCCTTCCCCCCCAGCAACTGGAACTAGAGGTCACAGAAAGCGTCATGATCGAGGATATGGACGCCGCAATCAACGTGCTCTCCAAGCTGCAGGAAATCGGAATCAGTGTCGCCGTGGATGATTTTGGTACCGGCTACTCGTCACTAAACTACCTAAGAAAACTACCGCTCGACACGCTTAAGATCGATTGTAGCTTCACCGCCCGAATAGATCAGGATCCTAAAATGGCCGCGATCGTCAGGGCCATTATTCACATGGGCCAGAGCCTGGAACTAGAGGTGGTCGCCGAAGGGGTCGAAACCCATGAACAAAAAGAGCTGCTCCAATACTATGGCTGCCACTACCTGCAGGGTTTCCTGTTCAGCCGTCCACTGGAAGTCAGCGCCATGCTGGCTTATCTGCAACAGCCTGAACAGTCGCCCCCCCCCACCTCATACTCTATTTAGAGGCAGGGATCGCCTGCAGGCAGCTGAAGGCTCCTGCAACAGCTGCATTTCCCACGTCCCTGTGGGTCGGCTCCCACATTAAAGTGGAATCAGAACCGCATCGTATTGGGTGGATTGGTTACGGCCATGCTCTTTGGAATGGTAGAGCGCAGCGTCGGCCTGTTTCAGCCAGACTTCAAGGGAGCCGATCTGTGTATTGATCTGCGAAAATCCAAGACTGATGGTAAAACGCACCGTTTCGCCAAGCGTCTCCACGACCATCTGTTCGATCTCATAGCGGGCTCGTTCACAGAACATAGCCGCTCCCTGGGCATCGGTATCACAAAGCACAACCGCGAACTCTTCACCGCCGTAACGCCCGGCCATATCCGTATCGCGGATCATCTTTCGAACGGTAGCGGCCAGGGCGATGATCACCTCGTCACCCACCTGGTGGCCATAGGTATCGTTAACATTTTTAAAATGATCGATATCGAACATCACCAGGCATGAGCTAAGCTCCGAACGCTGGCAGCGTTTAAATTCATGCAGTGCCAGCTCTTCCCAGTGACCTCTATTATGCAGCTGCGTCATCCGGTCGGTTTTACTCAGGTGTGCCAGTTCAGCATTTAACCGCGTCATCGCCTGCTCATTGACCGCATTCTGGGTCACGTCATACAGGGTGATGCAGACGTTGGCCGATCCCGCGTTCACCGAGCTAAGCGGCAAGAAGCTCACATCCTGATACATAAAGTCTGATGAACCGGTGATCGGTCGATAACTTTTAAAGCGGAACAGGTAGGGACGCTGCTTCCAGGTCGAGTAGGCAGGCACTTTAAGAGCGGTAACGGCCTCAAGCTGTCGACTCATCCAGGCAACCGGAAGATCGGTAACCAGCTGAAACAGGTTAGCGCCGATCGCGCTGGCCGCACTGATACCCGAATGGTGCTCCATAAAGCCGTTCCAGGCCACTATACGGCTGTCGCTATCGACCACCAGCAGGCCGACTTCGATACTCTGCAGAGCATCCATCATCCAATGAACATCTGAAACCGCAATGCTCTGATCTACGGACTGATCCACGGGCTACTCCACTGACAGAATGAATACACTCATCCAATACGTATTTGAAACCGAGACACTCTGATCCACGGACGGCTTCTCGGGCTACTCCACTAACAATTTAATACGCTCATCTAACAAAGGGATAGAGTCGCCGGTAAAGATAAGCAGCAGGATAAAATGAATAGGTTGCTCCCTGATGCCATAGCACATTTCGATGGTCATCAGCTCGGCATCCGCACCGGCAGGCTTGAACGCCAGCTCTTTCGAATCCAGCGCACGACCCAGCATAACAGGATGCCCCATACTGAATTTAAGATCCAGCTGCTCGGCGAACCCTCCCATACAGGCACCGATCAGAATATTAGAGGTCTCCATCAACAGATCAAGCTGATCCCCGCCGTTGATCTTCCCCTGCTGTTCGATTAACCGCGACAACGCATCCAAATGGCTATCTTCGATAAACAGCAACGCCTCACCTGAAACCCCGGCACCGACAAAGCCCTGAGTAACCGCAGAGACCTCTGAGGCAGGCACCTCTGAGCCAGGTATCGCTTGGAGAATCAATTGCGGTAACTGCTCAGTGCTGAGTTTACGTACCTGAGGTATCGGTAGTTCGATAAAGACCCCCAGCAGCCGCGCCAGCAGATCTGCCGCCTGCCCCATCCCCACATTCGCTATCTCTTGATAGCCTTCGTGGATATCAAACGCCAGCTCTTGTGGCCGCAGCGCGGGCCCCTGAGAGGCTGTCGCCGCCGCACTTCGGCCATCCAGTTCGTGGAGAATCCCATACTGCTCCAGAATGGCCTGTAACTTATCGCTATCGATAGGTTTTTTAATGAAGTCTAGCGCCCCTAACGCCATCACCCGTTGCCGTGCCTGCGGCTGAACATCGCCAGACACGACAATCACCAGCGTGGGCAGGTCCTGTGACCGAATCGCTTCTAGCACCTTATAGCCATCCATCACCGGCATATTCAGATCCAGAAACAGAATATCGGCGTTTCCGTCCATAATTCCAGCCAATGCTTCGACACCATCGGCCGCAAAACTGACCTTCACATCCCAGCTCTCAGGCAGCGAGCGCGCCAGCTGTTTACGGGCTAAACCAGAATCATCACAGATCAAGATAGGGACAGACATTAGCGATTACGACCTGGTGGGGTTGGTGAACAATAAGACAAGAACGACTGTACGTTAAGGCATTGATATTAAAAGTCTGAGCAACTCTATACTGACCCAGTTTGCCCTGTAAAGGGGATCCTAGCAAGCAGCCTCTCCTCCTCCTCCGGTCTCGGGCTTTATGCATAGGCTCTGAATTAACTTAACGCAGTTGCTCTTCACATTTTGTTTGGAACACAAAAGTTTAGTCACCCCCGGCATGATTCGCCTGCATCACCGTCTGGATTCAGGGTGCAACAACCTGGTCAACCCGCAATACGTTGCTAGACTAAAGACTAGCAACTACCTTATGAATTCATAATACACCAGTGTTACTCTTGTGCCCGCTGTAGATGTAAAGGTTACAACTCGGGTTTATTCAGGGAATAGAGTGGATCCTGGCAAAATCGTAGTTCAATACAGCATTAATACTGCTGCCGGAGACTTCGGTAGTAGTCATCAAAGAATCAGTCCTGGTGAAGCGACAGATGCCGTCGTAAAAACGACTGATTTTTTACTTGATCTAATAAGGAATATTAAATGGCAAATCGTGAAGTCTTCGTCCTGAGTGCGGCTCGTTCCGCGATTGGTGCTTTTGGTGGTTCGCTGAGCGGCATGGAGCCGGCTGAACTCGCGGGCCTGGTCATGAAAGATGCAGTTGGACGTTCTGGCGTCGATCCTCAGAAGATCAACTATGTGACCGTCGGCAACTGTATCCCGACCGAATCCCGCTTCCCCTATGTTGCCCGTGTTGCATCTATCCAGGCAGGACTGCCGATGGAGTCGGTCGCCATGGGCGTTAACCGTCTCTGTAGTTCAGGCCTGCAGGGCATCGTCTCGACCTCTCAGGCGATCATGCTGGGCGATTGTGACTACGGTGTCGGTGGTGGTGTCGAGGTAATGTCACGCGGTGCCTACCTCTCCCCTGCAATGCGCTCCGGTGCGCGTATGGGTGATACCACCCTGGTCGATATGATGGTAGCCACCCTGACTGATCCTTTTGGCGTTGGCCATATGGGTATCACGGCAGAGAACCTGGCGGAAAAATGGGGCTTTACCCGCGAAGATCAAGACGCCTTCGCAGTAGAGTCACAGCGTCGCGCAGCGGTCGCAATTGCCGAAGGTCGCTTCAAGTCGCAGATCACCCCGATCGTACTCAAGAGCCGTCGCGGCGATACCATCTTCGACACCGATGAGCACGGCAAGGCTAATACCACCATGGAAAGCCTGGCCAAGATGCGCCCTGCCTTCAAGAAGGATGGTACCGTGACTGCCGGCAACGCTTCTGGAATCAACGACGGCGCCGCCTTTATGGTTCTGGGTAGTGCTGATATGGCCGAGAAAGACGGCTACAAGCCGATGGCTCGCCTGGTCTCCTACGCCCTCGCCGGTGTCCCTAACGAGATCATGGGCGAAGGTCCTATCCCCGCCACCAAGCTCGCGCTTGCACGTGCCGGCCTGACCCTGGACCAGATGGATGTGATCGAGTCGAACGAAGCCTTTGCCGCACAAGCACTGGCAGTCGCTAAAGGCCTAGGCCTGGATATGACCAAGACCAACCCCAACGGTGGTGCCATCGCACTGGGTCACCCGGTAGGTTGTTCGGGCGCCTTTATCGCCACTAAAGCACTGTACGAGCTGGAGCGCACCAACGGTCGCTACGCGCTGGTCACTATGTGTATCGGCGGCGGTCAGGGTATCGCGACTATCTTCGAACGGGTCTAACCACCAACATAGTCATCGAGCCCTAAACGGGCTCGATAAAAAGCAACGGCGATCACCATGATCGCCGTTTTTTTTGTGTATATGTAGGGGTGAGAGAATCAGTGCTTAATGTGATAGCAGGGACTATAACTGGAGAAGTTCAACTTCATCCGCCGCTGCTCGACAAACTCCCGCAGCAAACGATCGAGAGATCGCATCAGTTCCAGGTCGCCACTGAGTTCAAACACACCGTGTTCCTCTATCGCCTGAATACCGCTCTCCTTCACATTACCGGCAACGATACCGGATAGTGCCCGGCGCAGGTTAGCAGCCAGCTGATGCAACGGCTGCTGCCGATGCAGATCAAGCCCTGCCATGCTGGCATGAGTCGGCTCGAAGGGCAGCTGAAACAGCTCATAATCGACATGCAGTGGCCAATTATAATGAAACGACTCACTGGTCTTACGCCTGTGAGCGGTAACCTGACTGATACCCGCCTTCATCTTCCGGGCAACCTGGGCGGTATCATCGATGATAATCTCGTAGAAACGGGCCACATCATCACCCAGACAACCGCGAATAAACTGATCGATACTCTCGAAATAACTGCGGGCTGAGGCGGGGCCCGTAAAGATTAACGGAAAGGGTATCTGGGCATTCCTTTCATCCATCAGCACCCCCAAAACAAACAGGATCTCCTCGGCAGTCCCCGCTCCGCCGGGAAACACGATCACACCATGTCCCAGGCGTACGAACGCTTCCAGGCGTTTTTCGATATCGGGCATAGTAATCAGTTCGTTAACGATCGGATTGGGCGATTCAGCGGCGATAATACCGGGTTCGGAGATGCCCACGTAACGACCGCGCTCTATCCGCTGCTTGGCATGGGCGATGGTGGCACCTTTCATAGGCCCCTTCATCGCACCAGGACCACAACCGGTGCAGATATCGAAGCCTCGAAGTCCCAGTTCATAGCCCACCGCCTTGGTGTACAGATACTCTTCACGTCCGATCGAATGCCCACCCCAGCAGACCACCAGATTTGGCTTTTCACGGGGTTTGAACGCATGCGCATGGCGCAGGATATGAAAGACTTCGTTAGTAATCGCCTCAGATGGCGATAGCCGACCATAACTGAGCGCCAGCTCATCACTGACATAGAGAATATCGCGTAACACAGCAAACAGATTCTCGCGAATACCGGCAATAATATGGCCGTCGACGAAGGCTGTATCCGGAGCATGGATCAAATCGAGCTGAATTCCCCGATGCTTTTGACTGATCTGAATATCAAATTTTTCGAAGCGCTTGAGCACTTCGCGGGTGTCGTCCATCTCTGAATCACAGTTCAACACCGCCAGCGCACATTTACGAAACAACTGATACAGGCCTGTATGGCTCTTATCCTGTAACCGTGAAATCTCATACTGGGACAGGGTCTCCAATTCATTAACAGGGGTAACACTGGCGGTCACACTGAAAGAAGGGGTCATCAAAGGCTCCATAAAAAAACAGTAACGACTGTAACGAGAGTCGAGCTAGCTTACAGCGGGTGGATCAAAAAAATACCGACGTTCTTAATAGCACAGTTAAGCTACTTCAACATGACATCGCCAGCGGGTTAACACGCTGTCGATGAAAAAGAACAATAACAGCGACGACAAGCAACAAGAGCGGCAACATGGCTAGATTGACCGACTGCCAGCCGAACAGATTCTGTAACAGTCCCGCAAAGAAGGCCGCCAGCATCACCGCCAGCGAGACCAGCATGTCATTGACGCCCTGGACTTTAGCTTTCTCCGCTGGTCGATAGGACTGCGTTACTAAGCTGGTAGACCCTATATAAAGGAAGTTCCACCCTACCCCCAGCAACAGCAGAGCGATAGAGAAATGACCCTCGCTGACCCCCTGTACGTTAATCAACACCGAGACGATCATCAAGACTGCCCCCGTCAGCATTATCTGGATAATGCCATAGCGGCTGATTAAACGTCCCGTCAGGAAGGAGGGCGCAAACATGCCCAACACATGCCATTGGATAACCCCTGCCGTGCTCGGAAAACCGAACCCGTAACCGGACATTGCCAGGGGTGTTGCCGTCATAATCAACGCCATTACCGCGTAAGCGACCATAGCCCCCAACACCGCCACCCTAAAAACAGGCTGCCTGAGGATCTCGGACAACGGCCGTTGCTGTCCATGAACCTCCTCACTGGAGGGCGGCGGGATGCGGATCCGACTCAGAGCCAACAACGTCAGCAGATACAGCCCGATCAAACCTATGAAGCTGCCGCCGTAAAGCGTCTGCGGCAACCATTCCCGAGTCCAGACAGCGAGGTTCGGCCCGACCAATGCGGCGGCAATACCGCCGGTCATCACCAGACCTATCGCACGGTGCCGGCTCACGTCATCAGAGGCATCAACGGCGGCAAAACGGTATAGCTGACTGATTCCGATACAGGCACCGATCAAGCCGGTACCTATACAGAACAGCGCCAGCGAACGTTGTTGCAAGCCACTCAAACAGATCACGGCCCCAACAATGCCGATAATATTGCCCAAGACGAAGCCTCGCCGGCGTCCTATACGCTTCATCAACAGAGAAACCGGCAGGGTCGCCAGCATCATCCCGCCAAACTGCATCGCAACGGGAAGCGTGGCCAGGATCGGCTCCGTGGTCAACCAATTGCCGATCAGCGCGGTCACCGAAACCAACAACACATTACCGGTCACCAGCAGCGCCTGGCAGATCGCCAGCAGCGTCACATCGCGATTAATGAACACCGACTTTAATCCTTTACGCATCCCATGATTCCCTCATGTAAAGCTTCTCCATACAACGCCCCTCTATCAAACCTGTTTGTAACTATTTAGCATATTTATTTTCGCTATTTTATTGATTATGGGATGTTTATGGAAAGAGTCTCTTTGGCAAGGAAGCCAAAGCCTTGCCAGCCTTGTCGGACTAAAGTCCGACCCACAGGGAACAAATACTCCATAATCTCAAGTCGATACCTCTGCTGAATAGTTACACCTGCTTTAGAATATCTGCTACAAATTGCGGTACGACCTCACTGGCCGGACCATAGATCCTATGGCTGAACGCTGACTCTATGTTAGAAGGCTCCAGGTTCAGTTCGACGGTTAAGGCACCGCCTTCATTAGCAACCTCGACAAAACCCGCGGCTGGATAGACATTACCGGATGTGCCTATGGCTACAAACAGATCGCAGGCGTCGAGCGCTTTGTAGATACGCTCCATCGCCATAGGATGCTCTCCGAACCAGACGATATCAGGACGCAAATTTCCGGATGAACCGCAACACGGACAGATATCCTCAGGCTGAGAGTCAGTATGCAGCGGGTAGCTCACACCAGACTTCGTGCACCTGAGTTTCAACAGCTCCCCATGCATGTGAATCCGGTTCTGCGTACCCGCCCGTTCATGCAGATTATCAATATTCTGAGTGACCAGCAGCACCGCGGCCGGAAACTCGCTTTCCAGCCGCGCCAGTGCCCGATGTGCTAAATTGGGCCTCACCTTCTCAGAGAGCAGCTGCCTGCGTCGCTCATTATAAAAGCGGTGCACTCGATGCGGATCACGCTGGAACGCTTCAGGCGTAGCCACATCCTCAATCCGATGTTCCTCCCAAAGCCCATCCGCCGCCCTGAATGTACGTATCCCGGATTCAGCAGAGATCCCTGCTCCCGTCAAAATGACGATCGATTCAATGGCCATGTCAGCTCTCCCTCTACGCTATTGGCACTAGACTCCATACGAGGAAACGAGAAGCAGAGCCCAGAGGAGTCTTTTTAGGGGGGATCCTCTTTTAAAGTTTTTGGCCCTGCTTGTTTTCAGTTTAAATACTTTTCGGCTGAAAATCTTAAATTAAGCTAGGAGCCCCCCCCCCCAACAAACAGACATTAACGGCATTATTTTTATGCCACTAAGGTAATCCGGGGCGACCCTCAGCCTACATCAGGCCGACCTCTACATGTTCGATTCAGACCTCCTCGTCTCCCCCCATTAGCCGGGGATCGGTCTATTGTGTATAGTAAAAACACCTCGATAACTTGTATATCAGTCAGAGAGAGACCACATATGAAGAAGGATCTTACAAAAGGATTTATCGCTCTGCTCGGCTGGGCACCCAACGCAGTGGAAGCCGCAGCAACCTTCGACCGCCGCTACGTCGTGGTCGCGCCCGAATGGGCCAAAGAGTATTGTGAGACCCACGACATCCCCTATATCCCTTGGAATTTTGAGCGCCTCAACGATCGTTCCGTAGAAATTGCCCAAACACTCAAAGAGATGGGCGTGGATGTCGCCATCCCGCTCTTTGAAGAGACCGTGGAATGGGCGGGCGCCATCAACTCGGTATTACTGGATAACCCGCGTTTGTTTGGTCAGGCGCTGCTGATGCGCGACAAGTCGCTAATGAAACGTCGTGCCCAGCTCGGCGGTATTCGCGTGGGTATCTTCGAGGAAGCTCATGACCGCGAAGACGTGGTGCGTTTTCTCAAACGCGTGAATCAGACCCTGCTCAAGCTCGACGGCGATCCAAACGATCCGATCCACTTCAAGGCCTTCGACAAAGCCGGTTGCCTGGGTCACCGGGTGATACGCTCCCCCGATGATGTCGACGCCATTCCTGATGATGAGTTTCCATCGCTGATGGAGTCCCACCTAGATGGCTGGGAGTTTGCCATCGAGGCCTGGATCCATAAGGGCAAGATCCGTTTCCTGAACATCTCTGAGTATGTTCATCTGGGCTACTCGGTACATGTTCCCGCCTCACCTGCGCTGGAAGCGTATCGGCCGCAGATCGTCAAGCAGATCGAGAAGCTGATCAAGACCTTCGATATCGAGTTTGGCATGATCCACCCCGAATACTTCGTCACCAGCGACGGGGAGATGTACTTCGGTGAAGTCGCCTACCGGCCACCGGGCTTCAAGGTTTTCGAACTGCTCGAGCGGGTCTATAAGGGCTTCAACGCCTACCATGCCAGCATGCTGGTATTCGATCCTAAGTCGACTGAAGAAGAGGTGTCGGCCTACTTCCCCAAGGAGGTTGTCGATGCCCAGGGCTATGCAGGCTGCTTTGGTGTTTACCCTCGTCGCCGGGTGGTCAGCAAGCTGGAGATGCCGGCGGAAACCGAGAACCACCCCTACTTTGAGTCTCATGAGCTGACCACACCCCTTGAGGAGATGGTCACCAAACGAACCGCTTTTGGTACGCATTGGGGTCTGCTGTACTTCGTGGGTGAAGACTCAAAAGTGATGCACGACCTGCTGCAGCGTCAGGAAGAACTCGACTTCTACGTGTAGATCCCTACTATGGGCAGTCATCAGGTTCAGCAGAGAGAGTGTGTGTGACAAATAGTGATGCAGATAGTGATGCAGACAGCCACAAGCTGACACTGTTGCTTTTCAAGCTGGACGATGCCGTGACCTTGCTCGACAAGGCCCCCGGGTTTGCCAAAGCGGGCAAACTCACCAGGGTCTTCGACACGGCTCGCAGAGTAATGATGCATGCCGGCGGCTGTGCGGCGATAGAAACACGGGCTCAATCGTTTGAAGCCGCCGGGGTGTTTCTCGGCTCGGATTGGGATAGCCCGAACACTCTGCTACCGGCACTGACCGTCCATACGCTGCGCAGCCCGGATACCAACACTCTGGTCATTGAAGCCCTGAGTCAACTCAGACTCATGGCGGTAGCCCATAATCGTTATCAACATCCGCTGATCTCCGCCGAGCAGGCGCAGCATTTTCTGACTCAGGTTCTGGCCAGTAATCTGACCCTGTTGTTTATGCCGCCCAGCGAGGCGGACAGGATAACTCAGGGTCCGCTGGTCGAACTGCCACACAACCTGCTGACGCACCTGGCCGGTTGCATAGGTTATGAGCACGTTATCGATCAGCTGATCGGTGAAATCTGGCGCATTCTACAACAGCGTCCGATTCAGGTTGGCCCGGCTAAGCGCATGATCACCCAGATCGCCATCTGCCAGAACGACCCGGGTATCGACCTGGGCTCCAGCGGCCATGGTGCGGACCGGCTGGTTAGCAGCCTGTTCGGCCCGACCTTCGCCTGCCGGGAAGACCCCGGCCTGCCGGTATACCAGGAACGCCTGGATTACATGGACAATACTGCCCTGCTCAGCGAGGCCACCGGATTTGCCCGGGCCATGCATGATACTGGCCTCGTCTGCGACTACCATGCGGTTCTGGTACGGCATCTGCTGCTCCAGGGCGACCATCTGCTAGCCGAAGCCATGGGCCTGTCCTCCACCGGCAAAGATTGCCTGCTGTGCTATCGCGAGCTGGTACTCAGCCTGATCGATAAGAGCGTCTTCCCCGGCACCTCGCAAGCCATCTACGGCCTGGCGCTGATGCTGGAACGGGGCATCCTTTACCAGTTACCGGTAGCGCCAGCCATGTGGCGGCAGCTGGGCCTGCCGCTGTCCCAGTGGTCGAAGGATCGCCTGAGCCTGGCCTTTGGCGATACCGTATCGCCAAGGGCGCTGCTGCTTAAGGGCACGCTG
Organism: Motiliproteus sp.; assembly: GCA_047633175.1. GTDB lineage: Bacteria > Pseudomonadota > Gammaproteobacteria > Pseudomonadales > Balneatricaceae > Motiliproteus. The sequence goes on from JBLIEQ010000003.1 coordinate 185,720, forward strand.
TGCATGCTCGGCCTGCCCCTCGGCGTCGGCCAGGGCAACAATCCGACCTGTCAGTCGGCTCGCGCCCTGTCCATGTGGGCCTACAACGACCCGGACTACCTATTGCAGATGATCACCTGGGCCGCGCGCGACGATGAGATTATCATGCACTTCGAAGGGCAGCCGATCTCCTCCCAGGAAAGCCTGTCCGGCGTGGCCAGCAGCCTGCCCATAGACCTCGATCCGGTCTCTCTGCTGGTGGTGCCGCATCTGGACCGCATTTATGCCGAAATGGGCCGCCGCTGTATCGGCCGTGAGGGCGACCCGCATCGCTGGGTTAACCCGGAGTTTCACGGCTGGTGGTCTGGCCGCGGCTTCAGCCTGTGCGTCGATGTGCCCACCGGTATGCTGGTGGATCTGGATAATTTTCTGCGCCACTTCTATTCGACCTATCATCCCTATTACAACGGCGATCAACCGCTGATCCATCCCCAACCCGCAGGCATTGCCGTGACCGACAGTGCGGCCCGCTTTATCGGCTGGCACGCCATCAGCATCCTGCGTGTGACCCTGGATCCGAAGGACGTCATGCGGGTGTACTTCTTCAACCCCAACAACGACAGCGGCCAGGACTGGGGGGATGGCGTTACCGTCAGCACGTCCGGGCACAGCGAACGCTTCGGCGAGGCATCCCTGCCCTTCGAACAGTTTCTATCTAGGCTGTATATCTATCACTTCGACCCTCTTGAGCACGGCGAACCCGCCACGGTGACACGCGACGAGCTGGATGAGGTGATGGGCTATATCCAACGTAGCTGGGGTGGCGAACGGCTGCCGATGGCTGAACCGGTCGTTGAATGCCTTAACACAGATGCCACAACACCTTAGCCTTAGCCTCAGCAAGACGACAGACAGTCCGCAAAGAGCTCGACACTCTATAGAAGGCTGTGCTGAGGCACGAAACGCATCAAGCTAAGCACCGCTCTTAATCTCGGTCAGCCGCGCGCGGCGAGCACTCAGGGCACGAAAACGATCCTGCTGTTTATTATTCATCGCGCCAATACTGACACTCAGCAGTTTCTCGTTGCAGACACTCAATACCTCGGCGGCCATCTTTGGATGCTTCTGGATCAACTCATAACCGGCCTGAATCAGATTAAGCAGCACGCTGGGGCTATCAGGAACGGTTTCCAGCGCCTTAAGAAAGCACGCCAGCGCCTCATCAAAACGCCCCTTACGATACAGGCTCATGCCTTTGAGATTATTACGGCCCCACTCCGTCTCGGTAAACACTCGTCGACTGAAGTCGGCCTTATACCCCTCTACGCTCGACTGCAGCAGAGTACCCTCAACCCCTTCGAGCAGAGTATCCAGCTCCTCTGCCTTGGTGCTGTCATCCAGGGTTTTATAGACTTCAAACGCATCCTTGGCAGCGACATTGGCACGGGCAATATCACCCGACAGGCGATAGGTTTCGGAGGTCATCAGCCGCGATTTGAACCTAATTCGTTGATCCTGGTGATACTCAAAAACAACACTCTCCAGAGTCCTGATCGCTTCCTGTTCGGCCTTTGAAGAGTTTGCTCCACCCTGCACGGATACCTGCGTTTGCAGACAACGGGCCAAACCAAAATAGTTATGCCGCTGCTGATGACATGAATGTAACGCAAACTTAACCGCGTTACGGAATGCGGAAATGGCGACCGACCAGTTACTGTTTTCACTCGCGACATTGCCCAAACCGGACTGTAATACCGGTGCCGCAGGCTGTAATTTCACCGCGCGCTCGAGTAGTTTTTGCGCCTCGTTATTGCGACCCAGCGCACGATAGACCTTCGACAACCAGTCAAAGGCCTCGATACTCTCGGGGGTGCGCTTTAACACCCGATTAAAGTGCGCAATCGCTTCGGCGTACTGGCCTTGATGGTAGGCACAGATCCCCAGCCCCAGATAAGCCCAGGAAGATCCCCGATCTGCAGCGACACGCTCAAACAGAGGAACAGCGTCCGTATAGTTTTCCAGCGCCAGCAGCAGACGCCCCTGAAGCCGGGTAAGGTAGGTCACCAGTGACGGGTATTTACGCTGCAGCTGCGAGGTCAACAACAGTGCCTTAGCGTTCTCACCGAGGTCTATCAACTCTTCGGCAGGTTTGATCGCCTGCTTAAATTTTATGAGCTTTTCGAGTCGACTGGCAAAGAGTTTTGGATCAATCGGCTTAACGAAAAATGATTCCGCAACGTTCTCGAGTGAGTCACTGGCCATCCCCGCACTGCCCTCGGGCAGGATCAGCACATAGCTGTGACCCGCTTTCTTCAGCCCCTCATAAATAGACTCTTCAATCACCTGATAGCCGCTTTTCTCGCCATCACCCAGCCAGTTTTCAATAAAGCACAGATCAAAAGACTGCATCCGCATCATATTCAAGGCCATATTAGCCGATGATGCGACCTGTACCTCTGTCGCACCCAGGGCATTGACCTGAGCCCGCAGTACAGCAAGCGCATCGAGCTTGGATGCCACGATCAATACTGATTTTTCAGTGAGAATAGCCCCCATACAGCTCCGTCCAACGACTACGACTACAACATGCCTACGAAAGAACGACATAACCATTACCGATCAAGCACTAATCGGTCTGCTAGCCTAAACTCTGAAATACTCAGCTATGTCCTTTAAGCCTCCTACCTTCTGCATCCATGCAAAAAATTGACTTTCTTAAAACAAAAGCCAACATAAACAAAAAAGCCCTGAAATTTCAGGGCTTTTTTAGATCACCTAGCGGTTAATCGTCCAGCAGACTGCGCCCCTTGCTAGCGGCGATTCGCATCCGCAACGCATTGAGCTTGATGAATCCGGCGGCATCTTTCTGGTCGTAAGCCCCGGCATCATCTTCGAAGGTTGCTATCGCCGCATCGAAGAGGCTGTCGTCGGAACTCCGACCGACCACATCTACATTGCCTTTGTACAGTTTCAACCGTACCTGGCCATTCACGTTACGCTGCGAATAATCGATCATGGTCTGCAGCATTTTACGCTCTTCGGACCACCAGAAACCGTTATAGACAATCTCGGCATAACGCGGCATCAGCTCATCCTTAAGGTGAGCGACTTCACGATCCAGGGTGATCGATTCGATGGCGCGGTGAGCGCGCATCATGATAGTACCACCGGGCGTTTCGTAACAGCCGCGAGACTTCATCCCGACAAAACGGTTCTCAACGATATCCAGGCGTCCGATACCATTATCACCGCCCACCTTGTTAAGGTATTCCAGCACGGTGGCAGGACTCATCGGCTTGTTATCGATCGCGACGATATCGCCACGCTGATAGGTCAGCTCTATATAGGTCGCCTTATCGGGGGCCTCCTCAGGGGAGACACTCCAGCGCCACATGTCGTCTTCGGCTTCGCTCCAGGTATCTTCAAGCACGCCACCTTCATAGGAGATATGCAGCAGGTTTGCATCCATCGAGTAGGGTGATTTTTTACCCTTCTTCTTGAAGTCAACCTCGATGCCGTGCTCTTCACAATACGCCATCAGAGTATCACGCGAAGTGAGGTCCCACTCGCGCCAGGGTGCGATAACCTTAACGCCCGGCTTAAGCGCATAAGCACCCAACTCAAACCGTACCTGGTCATTGCCCTTGCCGGTAGCGCCATGAGAGATGGCATCCGCACCGGTCTCGTTCGCGATCTCGATCAAGCGCTTGGCGATTAATGGCCGCGCGATAGAGGTACCCAGCAGGTATTCGCCTTCATAGATTGCATTGGCACGGAACATTGGAAACACAAAGTCGCGCACAAACTCTTCGCGCAGGTCTTCGATATAGATCTCTTTCACACCCAGGGATATCGCTTTAGCACGGGCCGGCTCGACTTCTTCGCCCTGACCCAGGTCTGCGGTAAAGGTCACCACTTCGCAGTTATAGGTTTCCTGCAGCCATTTAACGATAACCGAAGTATCTAAACCTCCGGAATAGGCCAACACGACTTTCTTAATATCAGACATTACTCACTCCGTCATAGCGCCACCACCCAATCACCGTAGCGACGATAATCGGTCTAGGACCCTGCTCACTCAATATAATCAGCGAATTATACACGCAAAAACCTAAGCCGGAACCCGAGTCCCGTCTGAATCGACCCTGCGCGGCTTAAAAGAGGACTCATACGAGGTCTGAGTTTACTCCTCACGCTCCAGACGTACGGTGACACGCCGGTTGCGCGCCCTATTTTCCTTGCTGTTATTGGCCACCACCGGATAGCGCTCACCATGATAGCGGGTCGTCACCATCTCTTCCGGCACCCCTATTTTGGCCAGATAACGACTGACCGCCTCAGCCCTGTCCCGCGACAGATCCCGGTTCGCCAGTCGGCGACCAAAACTGTCGGAATGACCATCAATATAAACCGAGATCACCTCCGGATCATTTTTAATGTAGAGCGCAATCAGATCAAGACGTTTCTTAGTAGAGTCAGCAAGACGCCATTGCGCCCCGGGAAACAACATCGCAGAGCGCGCAATCTGTTGATAGTTGACGGGGAGCAGACTGGAAACGCAGCCCTGATAACGGCTATAAGCCTGCTGAAAATCGGCCGCCGAGATAACCACCTTAACTGGCGTATCGGTACCGTACCAACGATTATTGGACAGTGCCGGCGTCTGCCCCTGATACAGCGAGGTCAGCATCTCCTTGGCCAAACCCGAATCCAACCGTAATGCCTGGCTATCGGCCGCAGCGACAATGACCCCGAGGCGCTGCGTTCCCCGCCCGGGGAGCCAGGGCGGAGCTTCGGCCACCACAAGGGTTTCATGCCCCAGGAGCGACGCCTGAGGCGAATTTAGGACAAACTGCAGTTCGCTACCGGCCAGGTGTTCGAAGGTAGCGGTCCCGAAATCCGGGATCGTTTGCGACAGGGTGCAGGCAAACCGGGACGCTTGTAGCTGCCACTCGACCTTATCTATCGAGGCCTGAAAAGTGACCGCCGCAGAGGTCCCCGGAAAGGAGAGCGCGACTAAAAGCGTAGCCAGCAGCAGAGAACGCAAAAGGTACATGTAACAGACCGGTCAGATGAACAGCGATAAAATTGTTCGTGTCTTTTTTATCGCCTATTTTTAGCAAAACTTTAACCCCGATATTACATCAATACTGTGAAAAAAGCCGTATAGGTGGCCGAGTCGCACGGCGACTGCTAAAATTACCCACTTTTGTGCGGCTATAGACACCTAATGATGAGGAACCCTATGCAACGCTTGGAAATCACTCGCCCCGACGACTGGCATGTTCATCTTCGTGACGGCGAGGTCCTCAAGAATACCGTTGCCGATATGGCACGCTATTTTGGCCGTGCGATTGTTATGCCCAATCTGGTACCGCCCGTGACCACCTGCGCACAAGCACTGGCCTACCAACAGCGTATTCTGGCCTGCATGCCCAGCACCCGCGACTTCGATCCTCTGATGACTCTGTACCTGACCGAGACGACCAGCCGCGAAGAGCTCCAGGCGGCACAACAATCGACTCACGTCCACGCCGTCAAACTCTATCCGGCCGGAGCGACCACCAATTCCGAGGCCGGCATCTCCTCGCTGGAGAAGATCTATCCGGCACTGACCACCCTAGAGGAGATCGGTCTGCCGCTGCTTGTCCATGGCGAAGTGACCCATGCCGACATCGATATTTTTGAACGCGAAAAGATCTTTATCGAGCGCCAGCTGCAACCCATCCTCGAGCGCTTTCCCAAGCTAAAAGTCGTTATGGAGCACATCAGCACCCGCGATGCGGTAGAGTTTGTCGCCGATGCCGGCAACAACGTCGCCGCAACCATTACGCCGCAACACCTGCTGTACAATCGCAACGACCTGCTGGTCGGCGGAATCAAGCCACACCTGTACTGCCTGCCCATCTTAAAACGCAATATTCATCAGCGCGCGCTGTTAGAAGCCGCCACCTCCGGCAGCCCAAAGTTTTTCCTGGGCACCGATTCGGCTCCCCATGCCCTGTCCGCGAAAGAGAGCGCCTGCGGCTGCGCGGGCTGCTATAGCGCCAACTCGGCTATCGAGCTCTATGCCGAGGCGTTTGAGAGCATGAATGCACTGGACAAGCTGGAAGGGTTCGCCTCATTCTACGGCCCGGACTTCTATGACTTAGCGCGCCACACAGAGACGATTACCCTGGAAAAACGTCCCTGGATCCAGCAAGCGCAGCTCGATTTTGGTACCCAGGCGATCGTGCCGTTGCGTGCCGGAGAAACCATTGGCTGGCAAGTTGTCAGCACCTAATTCATTTCCGACAAGGAAGCTGTAGTGTCCAATCGCCTATCCCCCATCGCTCAACTTATGTCAGAGCGCTTCCGTGGTTACCTGCCGGTCGTGATCGACGTCGAAACTGCAGGATTTAACCCGCTTACCGATGCGCTGCTGGAGGTCGCCGCCGTTATCTTAACGATGGACGACGATGGCCAACTGATTCCTGATCAGTCGATCGACTGCAACGTCGCCCCCTTCGAAGGTGCCAACCTGGAAAAGGCCGCCCTGGAGTTCACCGGCATCGACCCCTTCAGCGCGCTGCGGATGGCCATCGATGAAGAGGTCGCACTCGAACGCATCTTCAAACCGGTGCGCAAAGCGCTCAAGGCCCACGGCTGTAAACGCGCCATCCTGGTCGGTCATAACGCGTCTTTTGATCTGAATTTTATCAATGCGGCCTGCGAGCGCACCGGCGTTAAACGTAATCCGTTCCACCCCTTCTCATGCTTCGACACGGCCTCTCTGGCAGGACTGGCTTTTGGCCAAACCGTTTTGGCACGCGCCTGTGAAGTCGCCAATATAGATTTCGATAACAAACAGGCGCACTCGGCAGCCTATGATACCGAACGCACCGCCGAGCTATTCTGCCTGATCGTTAATCGCTGGAAACAGCTGGGGGGCTGGGACATGGTCATCAGAGATCAGCAACACCACGATTGATGCCTCCTAAAACTAAAAAAACCGCAACCGAGACTGAAATTCAGCCCCTTGGTTGCGGTTTTTTTTATGCGCTTAGACGCGCACGAAAGCGCTTATAGCTTGGCAGCGTTATCAGCCAAGTACTTTGCCACACCCTCAGGGGACGCATCCATACCCTTGTCGCCTTTCTGCCAGCCGGCAGGACAGACTTCGCCGTGCTCTTCATGGAACTGCAATGCATCGACCAGACGCAACAACTCTTCCATGTTACGTCCCAGCGGCAGATCGTTAACGATTTGTGAACGTACAACGCCCTTGTCATCAATCAAGAAAGCACCGCGGAATGCAACGCCGCCTTCAGATTCAACATCGTACGCCTTGCAGATACTGTGGTTCATATCGGCAGCCATGGTGTACTTAACCTGACCAATACCGCCATCATTGATCGCGGTATTGCGCCATGCATTGTGGGTAAAGTGGGAATCAATCGATACCGCGACCACTTCAACATTACGCTCTTTGAAGGCATCGATACGATGATCCAGCGCGATCAGCTCTGACGGACAGACGAAGGTGAAATCCAGCGGGTAAAAGAAGACTAAACCGTACTTACCCTTAATCGCCTGCTTAAAATTATAATCATCGACAATAGAACCATCGCCCAACACCGCAGGGACTGTAAAGTCCGGAGCTTGCTTACCTACGAGTACGCCCATCGTTATCTCCTTGTAATAAAAATATATTAAATCTGATAGTTCAGCTCGCGCGCGCTGTCCAAAAACACCGCGGGAGCATTACCTCAAGATCTATTCGCTCGGTTCGACCGGTGCTGCATTAGCCTTGATCAGGGTTTCCAGCTCACCGCTAGCGGCCATTTCGACCACAATATCACAGCCTCCAACCAGCTCACCACCAACCCAGAGTTGCGGGAATGTAGGCCAGTTAGCGTACTTAGGCAGCTCGGAACGAATCTCTGGATTGTCCAGAATATTGACGAAAGCAAATCGCTCGCCGCAGCCCATCACAGCTTCTACGGTCTGTGAAGAGAAACCACACTGTGGGAACTTAGGCGTGCCTTTCATATAGAGAAGGATGGAGTTTTTTTCAATTTGCTCTTTAATCGTCTCGACAACAGCTGACATTCTGTTCTCCTATTGCAGGGTGGTACATTTACAGGATTTTAGACGTGCTGCACGAGCACTCGATCGATTGATTGAGTGCTCGTGCTTCGAATGCGAGGATTATAGCTAATTCCGACTATTTTTGTCAGGTTAGATCGTCGATTTATTTTACCGCCCCGATGCTAAAGCGCGACGACTGCCTATACTGAATCCTCATTTCGGCACCGAGCAGGCGGTATCGACCAAAGGTATTTTGATCAACGTCACCGGAGAGGGTAGGATAGCCTGATTGCTGCCGGCGCTCCTAGTAGCGGTGAAGCAAGCCTGATGGTCGCCGTAATCTCTATATTACTCAGGATTCTGGTCACCGACGAGTAGATCTGCTGTATCTCAACCTGCCGCCAGCGGCGGGAACCCACCCAAAATAAGATTATCCCTTGGTCATCGACAAAGGGGGCGCAAGGTATTTGTTATGACGGCCCAACCGAGACACTTTTTAACGCTTAAAGACCTCAGCCAGGAAGAGCTGACCGGGGTCATCGCCCGCGCCATCCAACTCAAGGCGATGCGCGAGGAGGGTACGATCTACGAACCTTTCAAAAATAAGGTTTTAGCAATGATCTTTGAAAAGTCCTCCACCCGCACCAGGGTTTCATTTGAAGCCGGCATGACCCAGTTTGGCGGCAGCGCAATCTTCCTCTCATCCAGGGATACCCAGCTAGGACGCGGAGAACCGATCGAAGACAGCTCGCGGGTGATCTCGCGCATGGTCGATATCATCATGATTCGTACCTTTGATCATCAGGCCCTGGAACACTTTGCGTCCTTCTCTAAGGTCCCGGTGATTAACGCCCTGACTGACGACTTTCACCCCTGCCAACTGCTGGCCGACATCCAGACCTATGTTGAGCACCGGGGCTCGATTCAGGGCAAGACAGTGACCTGGATCGGTGATGGCAACAACATGTGCAACTCCTATATTAACGCCGCAGCGCAGTTTGATTTTAAGCTTCATATCGCCTGCCCCGAGGGCTATGAACCCCCATCGGCACTGCTCGAAGAGCATGCCGACAGGGTCCAACTTTTCCGCGATCCGGCCGCTGCTGTCAGCGGCTCTGACCTAGTAAGCACCGATGTCTGGGCCTCGATGGGTCAGGAGCAGGAGCAAAAAGACCGCGTCCGCGACTTTGCAGGCTTTCAGGTCAGCCCCGCATTGATGGACAGGGCCAATCCAGGCGCTCTGTTCCTGCACTGCCTTCCCGCGCATCGCGGTGAAGAGGTCAGTATCGATATGCTGGATGACCCGCGCTCGGTGGTCTTCGATCAGGCAGAAAACCGCCTCCATGCGCAGAAGGCGCTGCTGGAATTCCTGGCTTTTGGCCCTAAATAAGGTGTTTTCGTTACCGCACCCCCCACCGGGCGCTTATTGGGGTGCAATCGGACTATACTTGGATTCCGTTTATAGCCACTGACATCCTCGGCGTCTCTGGCAATCACCCGACAGAGACGCAAGGATGGTAGAACTCAGACACCTCAGAACACTCGCCGCTCTTCGCGATACCGGAAGCCTGGTCGAAGCAGCCGAAAGAGTATTTCTGACCCAGTCAGCACTCTCGCATCAGCTCAAAGATCTGGAAGAACGCCTCAGCTGCTCGCTCTTTATTCGTAAAACCAAACCCATCTGCTTTACCAGCGCCGGGCAACGGATCTTGGCTCTGGCGGATGCGGTATTGCCGATGATACGCAACGCCGAACGCGATATTGCTCGCCTGGCAGGCGGCGAGACTGGTCGTCTACATATGTCCATCGAGTGCCATAGCTGCTTCCAATGGCTGATGCCGACCATCGACAAATTCAGAGAAAACTGGCCCGAGGTCGAGATGGATATGGCCAGCGGTTTTAATTTCTCACCCCTGCCTGCGCTAGCCCGCGGCGAGCTAGATCTGGTGATCACCTCGGACCCCCAACCCATCACCGGCATCTTCTACCAACCGCTGTTTGCCTACGAAATTCTGCTGGCTGTCGCCAACCAGCACAGTTTCGCACGCAAAACCCATATAGCGCCGGAGGATCTGGAACTCGAAACGCTGATCTGCTACCCGGTCGATCGTAATCGACTGGATATCTTTACCCGTTTTCTTGACCCTGAGGATATCGATCCAGAGGTTCGTACCGCCGAGATGACAGTCATGATGATGCAACTGGTTGCCAGCGGCCGAGGTGTTTGCGCACTTCCCAACTGGGCCCTGAGCGAATACCTGGACCGAAAATATGTCACCGCCTGCCAACTTGGCAACAAAGGCGTCTGGTCGACCCTGTACGCCGCCATCCGTGAAGATCAGCGCGAAGCCGAATTTATGCGCGACTTCTTAGATACCGCACGTGATACCTCCTTTAAGACCCTCAACGGCATCCGCGTGACCGCCAAAGGCTAAACCACCCCGTCATACCATCTGTTTCCTAGTCATGCCGTGATTCAGGGCGTAAACTTATGCCCAATTTTTCTGCACGCATCGCTTGCGACACCCCACTCTCGTGCACCTAATAATAAGGTTTTAACATGGCACTCTGGACTCCCGAAAGCTGGCGCACCAAGCCGATCCTGCAACAGCCGACCTATACGGACAAGCAAGCCCTGAGCGACGTCGAATCGACCCTGGCGCGTCGCCCACCGCTGGTTTTTGCCGGCGAGGTTCGCGCCCTGAGACACCAGCTGGCAGAAGCGACCGAGGGTCGTGCATTCCTGCTTCAGGGTGGCGATTGCGCCGAGAGCTTTGCCGAATTCCATGCCGATAATATTCGCGATACCTTTAAGGTCATGCTGCAGATGGCGGTCGTACTGACCTTTGCTGGCAGCTGCCCGGTCGTTAAGGTAGGTCGCCTGGCCGGGCAGTTCGCCAAGCCCCGCTCTACCGATACCGAAACCCAGAATGGTCAGGTTCTACCCAGCTACCGTGGGGATATTATCAACGATATCGGCTTTACCAGCGCGTCCCGGACACCAGATCCGCAACGCCTGCTGCAGGCCTATAACCAGTCGGCATCGACCCTGAACCTGTTACGTGCCTTCGCTCAGGGCGGGTTTGCCGATCTGAGTCAGGTCCACCAGTGGAACCAAAGCTTCGTCACCAACAGTCCGCTGGGAGAGAAGTACCAGGACCTGGCCAGCCAGATCGATCAGGCGCTGGCCTTTATGAAGGCCTGCGGCATCAGCGGCACCAACAGCCCCCAGCTCCACGAGACCTCCGTGTACACCTCGCACGAAGCACTGCTGCTTAACTATGAGCAGGCGCTGACCCGACGCGACAGCCTGACCGACAACTGGTACGACTGCTCGGCGCATATGCTCTGGATTGGCGACCGCACCCGCCAGCTGGACGGCGCTCATATCGAATTTATGCGCGGCATCCATAACCCGATCGGGGTTAAGGTGGGCCCCAGCACCCGACCCGATGAACTGCTGCGTCTGGTCGAAGTACTCAACCCCAACAATGAACCCGGACGCCTTAATCTGATCTCCCGAATGGGAGCGAATCAGGTCGAAGACAAGCTGGCGCCCCTGGTCCGCGCAGTCGACAACGCCGGTCGAAAAGTACTTTGGAGCTGCGATCCGATGCACGGCAACACCATCACCACGACCAACGGCTACAAGACCCGGGCCGTGGACAGCGTACTGAAAGAGATGAAGGGCTTTTTCGAAGTGCACCGCGCCGAAGGCACCTGTGCCGGGGGTGTCCACTTCGAGATGACGGGTCAGAATGTCACCGAATGCATCGGCGGTGCCTACCAGATCACCGAAGCGACGCTCGCCGACCGCTACAACACCGCCTGCGATCCCCGCCTGAACGCGGACCAGGCGCTGGAGCTGGCGTTCCTGATCGCGGACACCCTTAAGGTCGCCCGCCAAGGTTAGAAAGGGCCCCCTGTGGGTCGGCGCTGTAGGTCGGACTTTAGTCCGACAAGGCAGGCAAGGAGCGCCCATCGTCGGACTACTTTCTACCCATAAAACGCCGATCTACAAAGGCGCAACCTTCCCTACAGCGGCTCGATCCCGGAAAAGACCCCATCAAGAACGATATCGTTATAGCTGACGATCCCTTTGATCTGGCCCCCATCAATCACCGGGGCCAGGGAGATACTCACATTATCGAACAGCCGCGCACAGTAACGCACATCCATGCTGCTGTGTACGGAGATGGTCGGTTTAGACATGATCTCATAGACATTAACGCGCTCTGGTGAGCGATCCCGCGCGATCACCTGCTTGGCAATCTCAGACAACAGCACCAGGCCATACTCGTCATCTTCATGGCGCTTCTTAACGATCAGCACGCGGGTGCGGTTCAGCCGCGCCACTGCCAGCGCCTGTGCGACCGTCATCATGCCGTCGATCTCTGCAAAATCTGGTTTCATCACGTTGCTAACACGTACAATTTTGTGCCCGCTCATAGCGAGTCCTCCATATTTTCAGAGAGCTGTTTGACCTAGTACAGAGATACGACTCACCCGCGCCACATCCAGCGCCTGTGCGACCGTCATCATGTCGTCGATCTCTGAAAAGTCTGACTTTATCACCACTACAACACGTACAATTTGGTGCCCGCTCATAGCGAAGCCTCCATATTTTCAGAGAGCTGTTTGACCTAGTACAGGGATACGACTCACCCACGCCACATCCAGCGCCTGTGCGACCGTCATCATGCCATCGATCTCTGCATAATCTGACTTCATCACGTCGGCTGCACGTACAATCTTCTTTCTGCTCATAGCGAGTCCTCCATGTTTTCAGAGAGCTGTTTGACCTAGTACAGGGATACGACTCACCCGCGCCACATCCAGCGCCTGTGCGACCGTCATCATGTCGTTGATCTCTGCAAAGTCTGACTTTATCACCACTACAACACGTACAATTTGGTGCCCGCTCATAGCGAAGCCTCCATATTTTCAGAGAGCTGTTTGACCTAGTACAGGGATACGACTCACCCGCGCCACATCCAGCGCCTGTGCGACCGTCATCATGTCGTTGATCTCTGCAAAGTCTGACTTTATCACCACTACAACACGTACA
>JBLIEQ010000004.1:0-183355 GCA_047633175.1 Motiliproteus sp.
CCAAGGCTGAGTATTCCTGCTTTCAATCAATACCTTAGCGCGTTCGAGTTGATGACTCATAGGCACTTCGCCAGACGAGACCAAGGCTGAGTATTCCTGCTTTCAATCAATACCTTAGCGCGTTCGAGTTGATGACTCATAGGCACTTCGCCAGACGAGACCAAGGCTGAGTATTCCTGCTTTCAATCAATACCTTAGCGCGTTCGAGTTGATGACTCATAGGCACTTCGCCAGACGAGACCAAGGCTGAGTATTCCTGCTTTCAATCAATACCTTAGCGCGTTCGATTTGATGACTCATAGGCACTTCGCCAGACGAGACCAAGACGGAGTATCCCTGCTCTCAATCAATACCTTAGCGCGCTCGAGTTGATGACTCATATACTCTCCATTAAGTTCTGCGCCGCAGTGTACCCGCCGCCGTCCGGCAATGCTCCTGTAATACAGACAGAGGGGTCTTTAATCGCGCCCATGGGTACTGTCCCCAAGTCAGCATCTATCTACCTGGTGACCCACACTGCCAGACCCTAAGAAATCCTCCATAACCGCTTGCATCCTCAGCACGGTGGCGTATTCTTTGTTAATTAATCATATGATTAATTAAATAGCGGATCTCACCTTAGGTTTTAATCGATGAGCGAAAGCCTGACCAAGCGCGGCCGACCTACAGATCCCCGGTTGCAGGAGGCACGTAAACAAGACCTTATCGATGCAGCCTATGCGCTGCTGCGGCACAGCAGTTATCGCCGTATCACGATCCGGGATCTTGCCAACGAGGCCGGTACCCAGTCGGCGATGATCAAATACTACTTCGGCGACAAACAGGGGCTGTTCCTGGCGCTGCTGGAGCGGGTCGCCCGGCAGCATCTCAGTGCCTTTGAGGCACTACGGAGTGCGCCCGATCCGATCAAGGCCTTTATCGAGACCAGTCTGCAGTTTTTTTCGAACAATCCTTCCATCATCCGCCTGGTGACTGACGAGGTGTTGCATGGTGACAGCCCGTTGAGACAGGCCTTTCTCGATATGCTGCCCAAGCGTATGGCCGTGCTGCTACCCCAGCTAATTGTGGCCCAGCAACAGCTCGGACTTATGCGCCAGGATCTGAACCCCAAATGGACCGCCTTCTCGCTGATCAATCTGATCCTGACCCCGTTTATCATCGCCCCCGAACGTAAGGAAGTATGGACGATCAGCGATGCTGAGCTGTGCAGCAGCCACTGGGCTGCACATATCTATCATCTATTTACCTTAGGCACTGCCTTAGGCACTACTGCAGGAGATCGACCTTGAATCCAGTCAACAAGCCTCAATCATGGCTCGGCCGCTTCTGGGCACTGCCTTTGATGATACTTATCGGTGTGGCGATTACGGTGGTGATCGTGAAGACCCGGCCGGCGATGGAGCATCGCCCGGAGATCCGCCAGGGTGCGCCGGTCACCACCCTGGCGCTCGAACAGCACTCGGTTCGCCCACGCGCGTTGGGTTATGGCGAGGTGACCCCCGATGTGCTGTTGGAAATGCGGGCCGAAGTATCAGGCCGGGTAGTCTACAGGGATCCGCAGCTGAAGAAGGGCAACCTGCTGCCGGCTGGCCGGCTGGTGCTGCGGATCGACGCTAATGACTATCAACTGGCCCTGAAAAAAGCCCTCGCTACATTGGTGCAGAGCCGGGCCAACCTGGCGGAGCAGACGCTGGCACAGGAGGATGCCGAGCTGGATCTGCAGCTGGCACAGCAGCAGCTGCTGCTGGCAGAATCGGCATCCGCCCGGTTCGAAAAACTGCTCAGCAAAGGCTCCATAGCCCAGTCCGCGGCGGATACTCAGCGCTCGTCGCTGCTACAGACCCGGCAAGAGGTCGCCAGCCTGCAGAACAGGCTCGATGCGATGCCCTATAACACCGAGGTATTGCAGGCACAGATCGCGATTGCCGAATCGGAACGCGAGACTCAACAACGCAACCTCGAGCGCACCGAAATCCGGCTGCCGTTCGATGCCAGAATCACCGGGGTGTCGACCGAAGCCGAGCAGTTTGTCAGTCAGGGAGCGCCGCTTTTCACCGCCCAGACGGTCGACAAGGTGTTAATCAACGCCCAGTTTTCGCTGTCTCAGATGCGCCTGCTAGCCCGGGGTTTTGAGCTGGGCCCCGATACGCTGCAACAGCTGTTGGCGGGGGACGCCGAGGCCGACTTTATGATCCAGCGGCTGGGATTAACGGCCAGCGTGCGGCTGGTGGGCAACGGCCAGCAGGTTAGCTGGGACGCTCAGGTCGAACGCATCAGCAACGACCTCGACCCGGTCTCCCGCACGGTCGGCGTGATTGTCGGGATCAGCAACCCTTATCAGCAGATTCAGCCCGGAATCAGGCCGCCACTGCTCGAAGGGATGTATATGGAGATTGAGCTGCGGGGCAGGGCGCAGCCCTATTGGGTGGTCCCGCGCAACGTCCTGCATGAAGGTGAACTCTACGTGGTGGACGACCAACAGGCGCTCAAGCGACTGCCGGTGAGTGGTTACCTACAGAAGCAGATGCTGTTACTGGATCTATCGGCACCCCTGAGTGCCGGCGTGACTGTCATAACCTCGGACCTGTTCCCTGCTGTCGAAGGTATGTTGCTGACGCCGACCGATGACACCAACATCCAGGCAGAGATAATGACCTGGCTGGAGGGGCATTGAGATGGAGTGCATATTGCTGTCCCCGACTCCCCTCTTTATCACCCCGCACCGCTCAGGCCGGTATAATGACCTGGCTGAAGGGGTATTGAAATGATTCGCTTCTTCGCTGCTCACCCCACCGCCGCCAACTTGCTGATGGGGTTGTTTCTGCTCGCCGGTATCCTGGCGCTCCCGGATATCAAGCGCGAAACCTTCCCCGAAATCGATACCTATGAGGTCAAGATCAACGTCGTCTATCCGGGTGCGGCTCCGGCGGATGTCGAACAGGCGATCTGCAAGCCGCTCGAAGATGCGATGGATGGCATCAGTTTTATCGAAGAGAAACGCTGCGAGGCACGTAACTCGGTCGGTGTTATGACGCTAAAAATGCTGGAGGCCGGCGATTTCAGCACCTTCAGGAGCGACGTCGACTCGGCCGTAGATGCCATCGATAATTTCCCCGCCAACAGCGAAGTACCGATCGTCGAAGAGACCGGCCGTACCCAGGCGGTGGTGACCGTCGCGCTGACCGCAGAGCTGCCTCGTCGTGATCTCAAGACGCTAGCTGAGCAGATCAGGCAGCGCATGTTGCAGAACCGCGGTATCCCGCTGGTCGATATTCAGGGGTTCGGTAACCGTGAATTTCAGATCCAGGTACCGCAGCACAACCTGCGCCAGTATGGCCTCAGCCTGCAGGATATCGCCGACACCGTACGCGGCCAGAATGTCGATATGCCCGCCGGCGAACTCAGTACCCCCGGTCGCGAATATCAACTGCGTTTCAGCGATGAGAAACGCAGCACCGCTGAACTGGCGCAGTTGATCGTAGTGCGTGGCTCGCTGGGCGGGGAGCTGCGGTTGGGCGATATCGCCTCGATCCGCAGTGGCTTTGACAGCGACGAAAACCAGGTCACCTACAACGGTCAGCCGGCGGCATTCCTGAAGGTCAGCAAGAACAGCATCGATGACAGCCTGGATGTACTCGACCAGGTTAAGGCCTTCATCGACACCGAGCGGCAGCGCCTGCCTCCAGAAGTCAGCCTGGCGTTAACGCAGGACTTTACTAGTATCATCGATGATCGTATCAACATGCTGGCCAAGAACGCCTGGCAGGGATTGTTGCTGGTGTTTGCAGTGATGTGGCTGTTTTTTGGGACCCGCTATGCGTTTTGGGTGGTGATGGGGTTGCCAGTCTCCTTCCTGGCCAGCGCCTTTGTCCTCGGTCTGTTTGGCCTCAGTATCAATATGCTGTCGTTGGTGGCGCTGTTGTTGGCGCTGGGCATCCTGATGGACGATGCCATCGTGATCAGCGAGAGTATCGGCCAGCAGCTCCGCCAGGGGAAGAAACCCCTGCAGGCCACCATCGACGGCACCCAACAGGTCGCCAGGGGCGTATTCTCCTCATTTCTGACCACCCTGTGCATCTTCAGCGGACTGCTCAGCCTGACCGGTGATATAGGTCAGATTCTAGTGGTGATCCCCATCGTCCTGATCTCGGTGATCACCGTATCGCTTATCGAAGCCTTCTTTATCCTGCCGCACCACCTGTATCACTCGCTATCGCATTCCACTCGGAAAACCGAATCGACATTCCGGCTCAGGGTAGATACCCAGTTTGACCGGCTGCGGCTGGCTATCGATCGCATGGTCAGTCGCTTGATTCAGATCCGCTACGCCTTTATAGGCGCAGTGATCGCACTGCTGATCGTCTCGATCAGCCTGCTGGGGTCGGGGGTGGTCAAATTCTCCCCCTTCCCAGCGGTGGAAGGCGATATCCTTCAGGCCCGTATTCTGATGCCTACCGGAACTCCGCTGGCCAGAACCGAAGTGCTGGTGCAACAGCTCAGGGCGCAGCTGCTGCAATTGACCGAGCCGCTTGCCGAACAACAGGGCCGCCCGGTCGTTAAGGCCATCGCCGTCAACTACGGCATCAATGAGGACGCCTTCGAATCCGGGCCCCATCTGGCCACCATCAGTGTCGATCTGCTGACGGCCGAGCAGCGCCACTTCTCTCTCAAACGACTCCGGCAGCAGTGGCTCGAACGCGCGGATAGTCTCGAGGGCGCCTGGAGTATCGCCATCAAGGAGCCCGGACTGGGTCCTGCCGGACGGGCGATAGAGATCCGCCTGCAGGGCCCCGATCTCGATCGGCTGGCGCTGGCCTCTCAGGATCTGCAGCACTGGCTGGCTGGCTACCCGGGGGTTAACAACCTGCTCGACGACCTGCGTCCAGGAAAACCTGAGTTCACCCTGCACCTTAAAGACGGTGCCTATAGCCTGGGTATGACCGCTCAGCAGGTCTCGTCGCAACTGCGGGCTGCCTTCGAGGGCGTCAGAATCATTGAATCCCGTGTCGGGCTGGAAAGCTACGACCTGGTGGTTGAACTCGATGATGCCTCCAGAGATGAACTGGCCGATTTCGATACCTTCCCGATCATCAATCCGCGCAATGGCGCCGTTATCCCACTGAATCAGGTCGCCGAGATCGTTCCCAGCCGCAGTTTCTCCCGGATCCATCGTATCGACAACCAGCGTACGGTGACGGTGTTGGGGGATATAGATGCGGCGCGAAATAATACGGGGGCGGTTCTGAGTGACATGCAGCGCAACTATCTGCCCGATTTTAAGCAGCTCTACCCCGGCATCGTCCTGAGCCTTAAAGGCGAAGTCGCCGAAGGCGGTGAGACCCAGGGCTCCATGCTGACCGCCATGCTGATGGGACTGGCGGGAATCTTTATCCTGCTGAGCTTCCAGTTCCGCTCCTATATCGAGCCGGTCATCGTGATGCTTAACATCCCGCTGGCGCTTATCGGGGTGATCTGGGGTCACTGGCTGCTGGGACTCGATATGACCATGCCGTCGATGCTCGGCTTCGTCTCGCTGGCCGGGATCGTGGTCAACGATTCGATCCTGCTGGTCGAGTTCGTCAAACGACATGTCGCCGCAGGACTGAGTGTCCAGGCTGCAGCCGCCCGCGCCAGCCATGACCGTTTTAGGGCTGTGCTGCTCACCTCGCTGACTACCATCGCCGGCTTAACCCCGCTGCTGTTCGAGTCCAGCCTTCAGGCTCAGGTGCTGATCCCGCTGGTGGTGAGTATTGTCTTCGGCATAGCCAGCTCAACCCTGCTGGTGCTGTTTGTGGTGCCCTGCTGCTATTGCATCCTGGATGATGTTGGCCTGGCGAAACCAGAAGGACCTGGAGCGCGCAGCGCGTAGCGTGTGCGGAGGATCGAACCGCATCAGACAGGGCTGAAAGGCCTAGAGCACCGTATGCGAGAGTCGCTATTGCGGCTTTTTTTACGTAAAATTGCCCAAACGCCCGGTACTGTCCGGGCTATTTGTTGGCTTTCAGGGTAGTTATGAGAAAAACATTTGTACTGACGCATGAGAAAATTAAAGTTGCTCGACTGATCGAAGCCGCGAAACATGATGTTAAAAAATATTTAAAGCGGGAAAGAAATAAAACATTACCCGAGGGTGCCGACTACTGGGACTTTGATTGTAAATTCGGACTTACCCGGGAAGAGGCCAGCTCGATAGAGCAGGCGCAGATTAATAAATTCATCGATACGGCAGAGACCGCCCAGACCGAGTCCTTTTATTTAGAAATTCTGGCAAAGCCGGGCTATCGAACCTAGGAAACCGAACCTAGGCTCTCGACCTAGAGAGCCTGGGGACAAAAAAGCACTCGAGTAACGCCGTCTGCTATCGACGACTCTTCGATACCTGAGCCCTAGACCTGACGAAGGTGTTCGCACACCCCGTTTGCGACGGCTTCCTCTCACTACGATCTCTGTTCTCAGGATGGCGGTGTCTCTCGTGTGGGGTTCAACCGTCTTCCAAGGGTGGTCGTTGATGATCTGAACGACCGACGCCTTGTTGACTTCTCCTCCCCCTCGTTTACGGAGGGAGAAGTCAACAGAGTCTCGCTATCAATGGCCTGTCACTGTTTAATGCCGAGGGTGTCAGCCGGGCCATTTAAGATGACCTCCACCTGATCAAAGAAGTTTGATCCTATTACCGCATCGACTATGGCAGGTGTATTTATCGCGCTCTGTTGCCAGCAAACACTTGCATTGGTAATGCGATAGGAACCGCCTGTGCTTAACATCGTTACAGAATCGAGTGCATAGCCGTTGCTGGTACCGCCAAAGCAATTAAAGCTACCGGCGCTGGCAGCAAGGCCGAGGACGTTTGCCATTCTGTCATTAATGATGGTCAGGGTAGTGCCCGTATCGTATAGAAAATCAAAGGGATCTGGTGCGCTTTGGTCATCTGCGACTACATTAGAGCCTTGTTGAAAGACAATGTTACGTAACCAGTACCTTTGCCCTGCGATGACGCCGTCGGTACTAACCATGCTGCCAAACCGTTCTAATTGTAAAACCAGATCCGGACTCGGAATTCCGATAGAACCTGGGAGATAGAAATCCATGTACGGGCCGGTAGCCGCGGTTGCTAAATAGGAACACGCCGGAGTCGTGACCATCTGCTTATAGTTAATGTGAGCGACTACCTGATTAATGACCGACGCCCCGACCAGCGATGCATCGACCGCATAGGGTTTGGTGGTAATACCTGTGACTTGCACCTGAGCAGGTGAGGCTGATCCCGGAGCGCCCATAGGTAGCGTGCAGTTTGACGCCTGTCGGTTCAAGCCGTTGAGGCGTACGTTGACCGATGCAAGCGCATTAATACTCCAGGACGACGCATCGCTAAGCATATTGCCACCAATGCGGTTGGGCACTGCATCGTTGATCCTGACCTTAGTGCTGCCTGAATCATACAGTCCGTATAGAGACCATGCCTGGCCACTGGGGCCTAAGGGGTAGATATCGGTGCCGGCTGGATTGGTTATAGCAAAGAGATGAATCGGTAGCGTCCCTACATTGTGTCCAGAGCCGTTGATAACGATATCAACCGCGCCACCGACATCGGTTAGCGTGATGCTATTTTGACAGGGGGTGTAGGGATAGGGGGGGATGTTGGGCTGTGACGGCACTTGCGGGGCGCCACTGTTGATACCAAAAATACCGTAGGGTATTAAATCACCCGCGTCTTCCCGCATGGGAATCAGGGTTATCCAGGTATTGTTGGGCAGGTTTGCCATAGCATGGAGATGGGCGTCAATCTCAGCGGAGGGCATAATACTCCAGTTGCGCACTACGGGCGCTGCGGCACCCATAGGAATAATGGCGTCAAGCTGGTATTTACCCGCGGTAGCATCGGTGCTGATCAGGCTATCACCCCTGAATCTAATACAGGATTGATTTGACTTTACCAAGTCCGAATTATAGGCAGATAAGTGGTTGACGTTTGCGATATAAGCCGTTCCCTCCTGATTGAGTGTTACCTCGCCCCGTAATGCCCATTCACCACTTTGCTCATTATATAAAAGCAGAGGCATCGTGGGTGGTATTTCTGCTTTCATCCTTAGTTGAGTGGGATCAACGGGAATGGTTAGCTGCATAGATGCTTTTTGTTTTAGCTGAAAAGATTGATCACCAGACTGAACAGTGACACTACCGGCACCATAGCTTTGCATCCATCGGGTACCATCCTTGACTCGGACCGTGTAGTTACCGGGCATCGAATTTGGGGCATACAAATCTACGGTAGAAACAGACACTTCGACCTGTCCGCTAGGTGGTTTGCCCGAACTGTCGACTAATGAATTGGCAGGAATGCTGATGCTAATTCCAGGGCTGCAATTAGTTCCGCCAAAGATAATATTTAATGACTGGGTTATATCATTAGGAATAACGCCGCTACCGAGTTGACCAAAGGTATCAATAATATGAGGTATGCGTTGCTGAGGATAGTTTTTCCAGTCGATACCATTGCTTAGGGATCCTTTGCAGTTTTGACTAAGTATATCACGCAGCACTATGGGCTTTGTTGGATCAAAGTTTTGAGTCGCGGCTTCTGTCATGGCCCATTTTTTATCTTGGATACCCTGGTCGTAGATCTGTGAAAAAAGTGCATACCCCTGACGGGTTATATTCAGTACAAAGCGAGGTTTGTTAGCGTCTTTAATGGGCAGGTTGAAAAAACCTTCTGCGTCGGTCAGGGTTTTTTCGCCGTTAACATCGACACGGGCGGCGCTTATTGGCGCACCCTTCAGGGTTACCACCTGTCCGGAAAAAACTATCGGTGAATGTGTTGCAAGTTTAAGCTCGCCTTTTGCATAGCCACCTTCGCCATCTGAAATAACCACAAATAATCTTTTTTCGGCGGAGCCATTTCCTACATGCCATTTAATCGATGAGGGGGTGACAATTTTCAGTTCTCCTGAATCAGGCGCTACAATCCAGCGATAGCTTAGACGGTCACCCTCTGCATCGGTTGCCTGTGCCTGAACGTTGACCGTTGATCCTGGCTCTACAATCCTTATTTTTTCGCCGTTAATTTCAGCAATCAGGGGCACCAGCACAGGGTTATTATTCCCCTCGCCGGAAACATCAGTATCTGAACCTATGATGGGTGGTTCATCGATATTTTGAGACACACAGGCGGACAATAAAAAAGACAATGCTAAAATAAAAACCATATAAATTAGAAGCCTAGGGTCTGAAGCACTGAGGTCCCCATGATGAATTGATTTCAACCTTTTGCTAGAATCATTCGTAATAAGCATAGTAGCACTCTCCAATAAAATCATATTTATATCGTTCAACGGAGTATAGAAAGAATAAATCTCTTTTCCATAAAACTAACAGCTATCTGCGTATGTGTAGGGAATGACGGACTACCCGACTGTTTTGCTCACCTTAGTCTAGTGTTGATGTATAGCCACACATTAAGAGCGTAAAAAATCTGTCCTGAGGTCTCTGGCAAGCTACTCCAGGGTGTCTTTTTACCGAATAACTGGATGATAGTAACCAGATGCCTCAGGGGCGCGGCAGGGTTAGGATTGATCATAAATGTTAGGTTTAGGGAACAGGGGTTTTATTATAGATCAGGAGGTGATCAATGGCGGTTAGAAAAAATGACATCAACGATATATTCGAATTTCATTCTAAAGATTTTGATTCCGGATATTTTTCAGTGACGGCTTTAGATAACGTATTTAAAGCCAATATGGCGCATATGACCGGAGGCGTTTCTCCTGCTGGTTTAATCAGTCTGTATTTTACCTGGGCGTCTCATCTTGCGATGTCGCCAGGAAAGCAGGTGAGGCTGGTCGAGAAAATGCTGCGAAAAACAGTTAAAATCCATCGCTTTAGCCCTGTGCTGTTACAAAAAGAAAGTAAAGCCTGCATCGATCCTTTGCCTCAGGATAATCGATTTTCAGACCCGGGATGGCAGCAGTGGCCGTATAATTACATCTATCAGAATTTTTTATTAACGCAGCAATGGTGGCACAATGCCACAACCGATATTGATGGTTTATCTGAAGCGGATGAGAAGAGCATCTCGTTTATTGTCAGACAGGTCCTTGATAGATACTCTCCGAGTAACAACCCCTTACTTAATCCTGAAGTCCTGAAGGCCACGATAGATCAGGGTGGTGCTAACCTAGTGTCTGGCCTGCAGAATTTAATTAAAGATATGGACCTGTACAGCGCAGGGCATTCTCCCGAGGGATCTGATCAGTATATTCCAGGTCAGACGGTTGCAATAGCGCCGGGTAAAGTAGTCTTCAGAAATCATATTATGGAGTTGATACAGTACTCGCCGACGACTGAACAGGTGTATCCAGAGCCCGTTCTTATTGTTCCTGCGTGGATTATGAAGTACTACATCCTTGATCTTTCACCAAAAAACTCATTAGTTAACTATTTAGTTGGCAATGGCCATACCGTCTTTATGATCTCATGGCTTAATCCCACGACTGCGGATCGAGACCTGGGAATGGATAATTATCGCGAGCAGGGTGTGATGGCCGCACTGGATACCCTGAGTAAGATCTTCCCTGAACAGCAGGTGCATGCAACAGGGTACTGTTTAGGAGGGACCCTGCTCACGATAGCGGCGGCGACCATGGCCAGAGACGGAGATAAGCGCCTTAAGTCGATGACGCATTTTGCAGCGCAGGTTGATTTTAGTGAAGCCGGGGAATTAATGATATTCACAAACGAGAGTGAGGTCTCTTATCTTGAAAAAATGATGTGGGATCAAGGGGTTCTGGATGGGTCTCAGATGGCGGGAGCTTTTCAGATACTGCGCTCTAATGACCTGGTCTGGTCTCATATGGTTCATCATTATATGCTGGGTGAAAAGGAGAGTATTAATGATCTGATGGCGTGGAATCTTGATCTCACCCGGATGCCTTATAAAATGCATTCCCAGTATTTGAGAGAGTTATTTCTCGATAACGATTTGGCATCTGGACATTACCTTGTTGACGATAAGCCCATTGCGATTCGAGATATACATGTCCCTATTTTTTCAGTAGGCACAGAAAAAGATCATGTCGCGCCCTGGCGATCGGTATATAAGCTGCATCTGCAGTCGGATAGTGCCGCCGTCACATTTGTTCTCACCAGCGGAGGGCATAATGCTGGCATTGTGAGTGAACCGGGACATAAGCACCGACATTACCGCATCGCAACAGAAACCCAACAAGACTGCTATATAGATCCGGATACCTGGATTCAAAATAACCCTGCCGTTGAGGGGTCCTGGTGGCCAGAGTGGCATCAATGGCTGGAGGAACATTCAGGCGCTAAAATTGAGGCTCAGCCGGTGGGTGAATCCTTGGGCGATGCGCCGGGAATGTATGTGAATATAAAATAAGCAAGACCCTAGGCTGGATTGCATCCCAGCCTACCGTGCCAACGATGCGGGACTGCTGCCAAGCAAGCGTCTTTTGACCGATGTGTTTAACATCATCGATCAGGAAACCCGACGACCCGTCACCCTTTCGGTCATGGGCGCCAGCGATACGATACATTGCCTGGCGAACCAGAACCTGTTGATTGCACGTGACGGTAGCGAATGCGCTATCGCCGACAGTTGCATACCGATTCGCCACCGCGATGGCAAATCGGTGCTGGGTGCGGTGCTGCTGTTTCGTGATGTGACCCAGGAATATGCTGCACAAGAGGCACTGCATGATAGTGCCACACGCATCTAGGCTATTCTCAATGCGGTTGACGAAGACATTCAGGGGATTCTGTTCGAGATATACGGATATAACAATAGAGGGTTGACGTACTCGTATTTAAAAAGTTTCAGTTTTTTTATGATGTTAAAGGACGGGAAGCTGTTTCGTTAGATCAATACCCGCATAGTCTGAGCGGATGCGGTGCTCAGGTTATAAAGAGCGAGTGCAGAGACGCTGTATTTAATCTAGGATGGAAAAGCTTAGACTTTTCTAGGCTAACGGAGGTTTTATGCAGCCCGAACATTCCCCCCCGGATAACCAGAAGGTCAGCTCCGGCTGGCATGATGTGACCCTACTGCCGACCCTGATCGCCTTTATCGGGGTCAGCCTGATCTTCGTTGCCTGGTTTGCCGGCGGGGAGGGGAGCCATCGAGCCACGCATTGGCTTGCTATCTTCTTAGCTGCGCTGATGATCGTGGTGTCGGTGGCCGGTCTGATCGGTTACAAGAAGCAGCCGGGCCGGCAGCGGCGGCTGAAGATGATCGCCCTGTGGAACCTGCTGCTGTTACTGGGCTCCTTTCTCTTCGGATTATTCCTGCTATTGACTGATATCGCACCGCCCGGCTAATTGTGGGTTAGGTTTTAGCCTGACGATGGCAACGACTGTAGTGCAGGGGTACCGCAGTCGTATCTATGACCTTACGCATAATAAAGGCCGACTTCACCCCTGCAACACCCTTAATACGGGTGATCTTTCCCAGCAGGATGTCATGGTAGCCATCCATATCGGGCACGGCCACCTTCAACTGATAATCGGCATCGTGCCCGGTAATCAGATAGCATTCCATCACCTCGGCGATTGTGCCGATCTCTTTTTCAAACTCTTCAAAACGCTCAGGAATATGCTTATCCATACTGATATGCAGCAACGCGATCAGGTTTAAGCCGACACTGCGCTCATTGATTCGCACAACCTGACTGTCAATGACCCCCGTCTCGGTAAGCTGCTTTACACGGCGCGAGCAGGGCGCTGCCGTTAAACCAATCCGTTCGGCCAACTGCTGATTAGAAAGTGACGCATCACGCTGTAGCTCCCGCAATATAGAGAGATCAAAACGATCAAGTTCAATGCCCAGCATTACAAAAAACTCCTTATACGCAATTAAAAGTAATAATATATAAAAAATACTTCTCTTAGTTTGCTGAGAATAATGATAACAAGCAATGTTAGCAAGGTAATTGCGCGGGTATCTGCGTAGACTTTCTGTTATCGGAATCACAGACCGGCATCCACCCTGTCGCCTGCGAGAACAACGCCAAAAGCGAATATTCTCCGCCGTAGCCGGTGCTCATCAAGCACTCTCTTGCACCACAAGTGCAGCGACAACTCACAAGACCTGGCGCAGGTATAAAGTGAAGCAGGGCCTGCAGGTATTACTCTCGCCCATTGAAATTCTTAGATTCAACAGACAGATACAGGCCGCCGTTATGTTTGATCATCGAAAATATCGTCCTCTTACCCCCATACGTCTTGCCGACCGCAGCTGGCCGGACCAGCAGATCACTCAGGCACCGGACTGGTGCAGCGTTGACCTGCGTGATGGAAATCAGGCGCTGATTAAACCGATGAATCTAGAACAGAAGACCCGCATGTTCCTGCTGTTGGTGAAATTGGGATTTAAAGAGATCGAAGTAGGTTTCCCATCTGCCTCCCAGCCGGACTTCGATTTTGTCCGTAAATTGATCGAAGAAGACTTGATACCCAATGATGTCTGTATTCAGGTCTTAACCCAGGCAAGGGAAGATTTGATTCAGCGTTCCTACGACGCCTTAAAGGATGTCAAACAAGCAATCGTCCATGTGTACAACTCCACCTCGACCGTCCAGCGGGAGCAGGTCTTCGGATTGGATCGGGAAGGAATCAAGGCGATTGCCGTCCAGGGTGCTCGTTGGGTGAAAGACTACGCGGCACTCTATCCGCAGACGCGTTGGAGCTTTCAGTATTCCCCCGAAAGCTTTACCGGCACCGAGCTGGAGTATGCGGTAGAGGTCTGCGATGCGGTCATTGAGGTATGGGCCGAGGTATGGGCCGAGGAATGGACTGATGAGCGGGCCGATGCAACGGAACGGGATATCATCATCAATCTGCCCGCCACCGTCGAGATGACGACCCCGAATGTGTTTGCCGATCAGATCGAGTGGTTCTGCCGTCACCTCAAGCAACGTGATCGTGTGCGTATTAGCCTGCATACCCATAATGACCGAGGCTGCGGTGTTGCCGCGGCGGAGTTAGGTGTTATGGCTGGTGCCGACCGTATTGAAGGCACCCTGATCGGCAATGGCGAACGTACCGGCAATATGGATATTGTCACTATGGGGATGAATCTGTATTCCCAGGGCATCGATCCTGAATTAGATTTTTCCAACATCAAAGAGATCGTCGATGTCGTGGAATACTGCACCGAGTTACCGGTTGCCGCTCGGCACCCCTGGGCAGGCGAGCTGGTATACACGGCATTTTCGGGTAGCCACCAGGACGCTATACGCAAATCGATCAACTATCACGAAGTGCACGACCTGGCTTTTTGGGAAGTCGCCTACCTGCCCATCGATCCCAGAGATATAGGACGGCAATATGAGGCGGTCATCCGCATTAACAGCCAAAGCGGCAAAGGCGGTGTCGCCCTGGTGTTGGAGCGTGACTATGGCATCAGCCTGCCTAAATGGCTGCATGGCGAAGTAAGCAAGGTCGTCCAGCAAGCGAGCGAAACCAGTGGAGCAGAGATCTTATCGGCCAATATTAAGGCATTGTTTGACGAGCACTTTGCGACGGTGCCAGCGCCCTGGTTACTGCAGGACTACGGCCTGCATACGGAAAACGGAACCGTCAACGCCGAGTTCGTTATCGGTCCAGACAACCGCATAAAAGGAACCGGCACCGGTGCCGTCGATGCCCTCTGTGATGCCCTGGCACAACGCTACCTCACTAAGATAGAGATCATCCAGTTTGACGAACACGCGCTCACCCAAGGCACGACCGCGCAGGCGCAAGCCAGTGTGTCATTAACGATCAATGGGCTTAACTTTTCTGCGGTTGCCGTGGCATCAGACACCTCCGCGGCCGCATTACAGGCCGTGCTGACGGCTTTCTCACACAGCCATGCAGATGCGCTGGAAGGTGCTGCTTAAGCAAATCATGGGCTGAGGTCTTTTATTATGCTCATGATGAAAGATCTGCACCCGCTTCTGTTCAGAGGTTAGTAATGGGCACAGCTGCACCACCCAATCATTAAAATAAAATGGTCGAATCGTTGATTCGACCTACAATGCCAATCAATAATCATTGATTGGGTTTACTCATGCAGAAACTGACCGCTAATCAGGCGAAGACCAAGTTCGGCGACATGCTGATGCGGGTCCAACATGCGCCAGTAGAAATTCAAAAGAATGGAGAACCTGTTGCTGTTGTCATGTCCTATCAATGCTACCAAGAGCAGGAGGCCCTGAAGCTAGAGATGCTCAAAGTCAGTCTGGCACGGGCTGACAAGGAAGAGCGAGAGGGTTTACTCGTCGATGGCGAGTCGTTCTTCGTCGAACTTGAGTCAGGGACATACGATTGAGAGCGCACTTTCAACTTTCAGAGGACGGCAGATCGGATCTTGCTAACATCAGGCGCTATACCCTTCGTCACTGGGGCGTAACGCAATGGGATATTTATGCCACCCAACTAAAGCAGGCCATGCAGATGCTATCGAAAAATCCACATTCGGGTTTCTGTTGCGATGATATCCGCGCTGACTTTTATCGTCTGCCATTAAAAAACCATTCTATTTATTTCAAAAAAGGTGATAAGAAAATAACGATCATCAGGGTGCTCCATAACTCTATATGCCCGGATAAGTATTTAAGTATCAAGCCTGCAAGTAATATCGATCCGTCTGATAATTCTCCTGATTAGCTCTACGTTATTCCGCGCTCAGGATTCCGCTGCTTTAAGCTGACCCCTTTGCCGACAGGTCTTGAGTGATTTGTTGATACAGCAGCAACCTGCTATCTTGCGGGCCCAAGACCGAGACCAGTAGAGGCAATATCGATGAACGAAAAGATCAATGACGACGCGCTGATGGCGCTAAAGATCGCTTTTACCTATATGCCCAAAGCGATCGAGGTCACCAAATACGAATATGCTGACCGCTATCAAGCCGTCCTGGACCATATTGAAAAGGTCAGAGAGACCCTGCTGATCAACGATGTCGACCCTGAAGAGGTATATGGCGAAATTGATCCGAAGAATACGCCTAACTCATCGTATTAGGGTGCTGCTTGCTGGGATTGCATTCCAGCCTACGGACCTTGATTTGTTAGAAAGACTTGCTCCTCTCTTCCTCTCCAGCCCTTTTATTCTGTTCAAAAGATCGCCTGCAGGCAGGCTCCCACGGTGCTACATGCTGAGATTCGTGGGTATGCAAATTAACTGCTCGCAACAACTAACGGGCAAAGAGCTAACAAAGACAGGCTGTCGCTCAGTCTCCCGCTTCGCCCATCAGGTCCGGGGCCAGGAACCGAGGCGCATGCGGCGGTATTGGCTCGGTGAGATCCCCATCACCTTCTTGAAGATCCTCGAAAAATAGTAGGCATCGTCGTAACCCAGTGCATAGCCGATCTCGCTGATGCTCTGGTTGCTGATGTCGAGCAGTTGGCAGGCGTGTTCGATCTTCAGGTTAATAAAGTGGTTGATGGCGCTGCTGCCGGTCAACTCTTTATAGCGTTTGGCAAAGTGAAACTTGGAGAGGTTGACCAGGCTAGCCAGGGTGTCCAGTTCTAGGGGTTGGTGGATATGGGACTGCATATAGCTGTGAATCAGCTCTATATCGAAGCCTGAACGCTGGCTGGCAGGGCTGCGCAGCAGGGCCAGATAGCTGAGGATCTGCCGCAACTGGTTGGCGGCATGCAAAAATGGCCGCAGCTGGTAGCCGCTCTGACGGACCTGTAGCAGATTCTCAAAGTCGGCAATCAGCTTGGCGTTCTGACCGACCTCGATCACAGGATAGTCCGGTTCCAGTGGTAGGTTGGCATAAAAATCCGCTGCCAGCCGCCCCTCAAAATGGACCCAGTAGATGCTCCAGGGGTCCTCGTCGTCTGCCGCGTAGGCATGTGCCAGTCCCCGTGGCAGCAGCAGTAGCTGCCCCCCTTTGAGGTAGCCGTTCCGCTGGCCGACGGTAAGGGATCCCCGCCCGGCGATGCAATAAATCAGCAGATAGTCATCATGAGACTCGCGTTCCATGGCGTGACCCAGCGCCTGAACATAGTGGCCCATCCCCAGCGGATAGAGTTCACCGGACAGGGGGTGCTGATGCAGTCGCTTGAGCAGCGACCGGGGGACGACGTAGCGGGCGCTGTTAGGAGGCAGAGGCCAACTGGAGGGTTTACTCATAAGAGCCTTTGTTCATACGACTATAGTTTTAAGCGGGGTGCTAATGACAAGATAGTCCATCATTGAGGCAACTTTATCAATCCTTCGGTTGTATTCGCTGTGCTTAAATCAGTTCAAGCTTACAAAAACAACCCAGGTGAATGCCATGTCCAAGCCAGTCCCCCTCTTTATTAACGGTGAGTTTGTCCAGAGTCAGACCGACCAGTGGATCCCGGTGACCAATCCGGCTACTCAGGAAGTGATCGCCCAGGTGCCTTGCGCGACGGCTGCAGAGATGGATGCGGCGATCGCCAGTGCCGCCAGCGCGTTTGAAACTTGGAAAGAGACCCCTGTCTCCGAGCGTGCCCGGCTGATGCTACGTTATCAGGCACTGCTCAAAGAACATCATGACGAGATCGCCACCATCCTCGCCGAAGAGACCGGCAAGACCTTTGAGGATGCCAAGGGCGATGTGTTCCGTGGTATCGAAGTGGTCGAGCAGGCCTGCAATATCGCCAGCATGTCGATGGGTGAGACGGTCGAGAACGTAGCCCGCAAGATCGACGGCTACAGCATCACCCAGCCGCTGGGCGTGTGCGTGGGTATTACACCGTTTAACTTCCCGGCGATGATCCCGCTGTGGATGTTCCCGATGGCGATCGCCTGCGGTAACACCTTTATTCTTAAGCCGTCCGAGCAGGATCCGAACACCCCGACCCGTCTGGCAGAACTCTTCGTCGAAGCAGGCGCCCCGGTCGGCGTATTACAGGTCGTTCATGGCGGCAAAGATCAGGTGAATACCCTGTTGACCCATCCGCTGACCCAGGCGATCTCCTTTGTGGGTTCCGTTGCGGTGGCTGAGCACATCTACAAGACCGGTACCGATAACCTCAAGCGGGTACAGGCGTTTGCCGGTGCCAAGAACCATATGGTGATCATGCCCGATGCTCAGAAGAATCACATGATCAGCAACCTGGTCGGTGCCTCTGTGGGTGCCGGTGGTCAGCGCTGCATGGCGATCTCGGTGGCGGTGTTTGTCGGTGAGTCGCGCAAGTGGATCCCTGAATTGAAAGAGGCGTTGTCAAAAGTGCATCCTGGTGCTTGGAACGATCCTAAAGCCGCGTATGGCCCGCAGATCAATCCGCAGGCCAAAGCCAAGGTGCTTGGCTTTATCGAGGCCGGTAAGCGTGAAGGCGCTACCTGCGAGTTGGACGGTTCCAACTGCCGCGTCGAAGGTTTTCCCGATGGCAACTGGGTAGGCCCTACGCTGTTTACTAACGTCACTACCGAGATGACGATCTATCAGGAAGAGATCTTCGGTCCGGTACTCTGCTGTATCGAAGTCGAGACTCTGGAAGAGGCGATCGAGCTGGTCAATAACAATCCATACGGTAACGGTACCTCGCTGTTTACCGCCTCGGGTGCGGTGGCGCGTAAGTATCAGCATGAGATTAAGGTCGGTCAGGTGGGCATCAATATCCCGGTTCCCGTACCGCTGCCTTTCTTCTCATTCACCGGCTGGCGCAAGTCGTTCTACGGCGATCAGCATGCTTACGGCAAGCAGGCTGTACGTTTTTACACCGAAACCAAGACGGTAACGGCGCGTTGGTTCGAAGATGATATCACCACCGGCTCGAACATGAGCATCACCCTGAAGTAAGGTGTTAACGATGGGGGGCTCAGGCTGAAGGCTCAGGCCCCCGTTTTTTACCTAAGCCGTTAGGAAACGCTGTATGGATTTTAATCTGACTGAAGATCAGGTCGCCTTTGCCGATGCGGCCCGGGCTTTCTCTGAGCAGGAACTGGCCCCCCAAGCTGCGGAATGGGATCGGGCGCAACTGTTTCCCAAGGCGGTGATTCGAAAAGCCGGTGAACTCGGTTTCTGTGGTATCTACACCCCGGAAGCGGCCGGTGGCATGGGCCTATCACGGCTCGATGCCCATATTATTTTTGAGCAGCTCTCCATGGGCTGCACCTCGACCACCGCCTTTATCACCATTCACAATATGGTGACCTGGATGATCGGCGAGTTCGCAAATGCTGAGACCATCGAGCGTTGGTGTCCGGCCATGGTCATGGGGGAGCAGCTGGGCTCCTACTGCCTGACCGAACCCAATGCTGGCTCCGATGCCGCCTCACTCAAGACCACTGCTAGGCGCGATGGCGATGACTATATCCTCAACGGCAGCAAGTGCTTTATCTCCGGTGCCGGGGAAACGGAGGTGCTGGTGGTGATGGCGCGAACCGGTGTCGAGGGTCCCAAGGGAATCTCCGCCTTTGCGATCGATGCCTCTCTGGCCGGGATCAGCTATGGCCGTAAAGAGGAGAAGATGGGCTGGAACAGCCAGCCAACCCGAATGATCACCTTCGAGGATGCCCGTATTCCTGCTAGTGCTCTGTTGGGCAAGGAGGGCGATGGTTTCAAGATCGCGATGCAGGGACTCGACGGCGGTCGGATCAATATTGCTACCTGCTCGATCGGCACCGCTCAGCAGGCGCTGAACACTGCAGTTGCTTATATGCAGGAGCGCAAGCAGTTTGGCCAGCCCCTAGCGCAGTTCCAGGGGCTGCAGTTTAAGCTCGCCGATATGGCCACCGAGCTGGTCGCGGCACGGCAGCTGGTGCGCCTGGCGGCGTTTAAGCTCGATAACCAGGATACCGACAAAACCACCTACTGCGCGATGGCCAAACGCTTTGCCACCGATATCGGCTTCGAGGTCTGTAACGCCGCGTTGCAGATCCATGGCGGCAACGGTTACATCAAGGAATACCCGCTGGAGCGCCATGTGCGCGATACCCGTGTGCATCAGATTCTGGAAGGCACCAATGAGATTATGCGGGTGGTGATAGCGCGCCGTCTGCTGGCAGAGAATGCGGACAGCGTGCTTTAACTGACCGCCATAAAACTGATCTGTTTGAGGAAAAACCCATGAGCGACATGATTTTAATCGAGAAACACGGCCACACCGCGCTGCTGACGATGAACAACCCGCCGGCCAATACCTGGACCGAAGCGAGCCTTAAAGCGCTGAAAGTCACCGTCGAAGAACTCAATGACGACAAGGACATCTATGCATTGGTGATCACCGGCCAGGGCGATAAATTCTTCTCCGCCGGTGCCGACCTTAACCTGTTCGCCGCCGGTGACGTTGGGGTAGCGCGCAATATGGCCCGCTACTTCGGTGAGGCGTTCGAGGCCCTGAGTCAGTTCCGCGGCGTCTCTATCGCCGCGATCAACGGCTATGCGATGGGTGGCGGTCTGGAAGTGGCCCTGGCCTGCGACCTGCGGGTCGCCGAGGAGCAAACCCAGATGGCGCTGCCCGAAGCCAAGGTGGGCCTGCTGCCCTGTGCCGGGGGGACTCAGAACCTGCTCAACCTGATCAGCATGGCCTGGGCCAAGCGCCTGATCCTCTGCGGCGAACGCATCAAGGCTCCCAAGGCTCTGGAGATCGGCCTGATCGAAGAGCTGGTGCCCCAAGGGGGCGCACTCGCCAAGGCGCTATCGATGGCCGAAGCGGTTGCTCAGCAGAGCCCCTCGTCGGTGGCGGCCTGCAAGGAGCTGATTCAGCTGGCGCATCAGCGCAATAACAGCACCAGTCTGCCGATCGAACGTGAATTTTTCGTGGATCTGTTCCATACCCAAGACCAGCAAGAGGGTGTCCAGGCCTTCCTTGAGAAGCGTAAGCCGCAATGGAAGAACTGCTAAGTGCAGAGGAATGGATTATGAGCGCGATACTGTTTACCGAACACCCCGCCGGCAACGGCAAGAAGATCGCTCAGGCGACCCTGAACTCTGAGAAGAGTCTCAATGCGCTGTCGTTGGAGATGATCCGGCTGCTGGCCCCCAAACTCTCCGAGTGGCAGGCCGACCCCTCGGTCGCCGCGGTGATCCTGGACGGCGCCGGCGCTAAGGCGTTCTGCGCCGGGGGGGATATCGTCAACCTCTATAAGGGCATGGTCGGCGAGGGCGAGCCGGGTTTCTGCGAGGCCTTCTTTATCGAAGAGTACCGGCTTGATTATGCGATCCACTGCTTCGACAAGCCGTTGATCGTCTGGGGCAGCGGCATCGTTATGGGCGGCGGCCTGGGGTTGATGGCCGGTGCAGACTATCGGGTGGTCACCGAGACTTCGCGTATTGCGATGCCCGAGGTGAGTATCGGTCTCTACCCCGATGTCGGTGGTACCTGGTTTTTGAACCGCATGCCCGGCCGGGTCGGGCTGTTTCTGGGATTGACCGCCAGTGCCATGAATGCCGCCGATTGCCTCTACGTCGGCCTGGCCGATCGCTATATCCAGAGTGACAAACGCCCGCTGCTGCTAGAGCTACTACAGGGCGTTGCCTGGGGGGATGATCTTGAAGCCTTGCATCATGGCGTTAACACAGTGCTGCGCCAGCTGGAGCAGGAAAGTCTGACGGCACAACCCTCCTTGCAACCTGAGTCGCAACTGTTTAAGCATCGCGAGCAGATCAATACCCTGATGGATCATCAGGCCCTGAGCGATATCCATACGGCCATCCTGGCACTGGAGACCGACGATCGCTGGTTGCAGCGCGCTCAGGCTGCGCTCAGGGGTGGGAGCCCGGCGGCGATGGCACTGATCTTCGCCCAGCTTAAACGCGGTAAGCAGCTGTCGTTGAAAGAGGTGTTTCAGGCCGAGCTGGATCTGTCGGTCAACTGCACTCAAGCGGGTGAGTTTGCCGAGGGTGTCCGCGCCCTGCTGATCGACAAGGACGGCAAGCCGAACTGGACCTTCAAGTCGTTGGCAGAGGTCGATGCCGACTGGATCGAGGCGCTGTTTCAGAGCCCCTGGCCTGAGCGGCATCCGCTGGCGGGTCTTTAAGCGCTCAAAATACGCCATAGTTTCAAATCGCGGCCTGCGTCGGACTAAAGTCCGACCTACAAACAAGAACAGGAGAACTCTATGTCAAAAATTGCATTTGTCGGTCTGGGAAATATGGGTGGGCCGATGGCCGCCAATCTGGTTAAAGGCGGGCACGAGGTGCGGGTGTTTGATCTGTCCGACGCAGCGCTCAAGCAGGCGATCGATGCCGGTGCGCACTCTGCACCCAGCGCCTCTGACGCGGTCGAAGGAGCTGAGGTACTGATCACCATGCTGCCGGCGGGGATCCATGTGGAGTCGGTACTGGTCTCCCGGGATGCGCTACTGGACAAGATTAGTAAAGACTGCCTGGTGATCGATAGCAGCACCATCGATGCCGGTTCTGCCCGTAATCTCGGTAAAGCAGCCGCAGAGCGGGGTATCGAGTTTCTGGATGCTCCGGTCTCCGGCGGCACCGCCGGTGCGGCTGCCGGTACCCTGGCGTTTATGGTCGGCGGTAGCGAGAGCGGCTTCGCCAGGGCATTACCCATCCTGGAATGTATGGGCAAGAACATCTTCCATGCTGGCGGCGCCGGTGCCGGTCAGGTGGCTAAAGCCTGCAACAACATGCTGCTGGCGATCCATATGGCCGGTACCGCCGAAGCGCTGAATATGGGGATCAACAACGGCCTGGATCCCAAGGTGCTGTCCGAGATCATGCTCAAGAGTTCGGGACGTAACTGGTCGCTGGAGGTCTACAACCCGGTGCCCGGCGTTCAGGAAGGCGCTCCGGCTTCAAACGACTATAAGGGCGGCTTTATGACCGACCTGATGTGTAAGGATCTGGGGCTGGCGATGGATGCCAGCCAAGCCAGCCGCTCGGCGGTTCCTATGGGTTCGGCCGCACGGGGGCTGTTTAACCTGCATCAGGCGCAGGGGCGAGGCTCACT
This sequence comes from Motiliproteus sp., assembly GCA_047633175.1. Classification (GTDB taxonomy): domain Bacteria; phylum Pseudomonadota; class Gammaproteobacteria; order Pseudomonadales; family Balneatricaceae; genus Motiliproteus. Next base: position 22,887 of record JBLIEQ010000004.1, read on the forward strand.
GGATTTCTCCAGTATCCTGAAAATGTATCAGCAAAAGAGCTGATCCGGCATAGAACAGGCTCTCCCTTCGGTGGGGGAGCTTTAAACACATATATGACGTTTACCTGAGGGATATAGGCGATGCCAGATCCAGTCAAGGCACTACTCAGCGAGTATCCGGTTCATCTTGAACTGCCGGTGCTCTGGGGCAATATGGACGCCTTCGGGCATGTCAATAATCTGATCTATCTGCGCTGGTTCGAAAGCGGACGGATCGCCTATCTGGAAGCCATGGGTAGCATGGGACCAGAGGCAGACCCAGCCTTGGCGGGAATCGGCCCGATTCTGGGGCATACCGATTGCCGCTTTAAGATACCGCTCGAGTATCCCGATACCATCACCGTCGGTGTGCGGGTTACCGAGATCGGTGATGATCGCTTTACGATGGATCATAAGGTTGTCAGCCATCAACACGGCAAGGTAGCGGCCGAGGGCAGTGGTCTGATCGTCTGCGTGGATTACAAACGTGGCGGCAAGGTCGCGATGCCTGCCGCCTGGCGTGAGGCGATAGAGCGGCTCGAGGGCTAGCAGGCTGGCCGACTCTGTTTTACAGAGAACAGCGATCGTGGCCAGAGGGTTTTAGATCACTGAAAATAATGACTAAAAATAATAATACCAAGGGGTGTGGCATGGGTTATCAAACTGAATATAAGGCATCAGTCATCGACCGGGAGGCGTTCTGGAGACGGCAGGCCGAGGCAGTCGCCTGGTTCAAGAAGCCCACCCAGATTCTGACCGAGGCCGATTACGGCTCGCACCGCTGGTTTGCCGATGGTGAACTCAACACCTGCTATCTTGCGCTGGATGAGCAGGTTGCCCAGGGGCGTGGCGAGCAGGTGGCACTCTACTACGATTCTCCCGGCACCCAGACCAAGCGCGCCATCACCTATAACCAGTTGCTGGCCGAGGTGAAACGCTTCGCCGGTGCCCTCAGGGCACAGGGAATCGAGAAGGGCGATCGGGTGGTAATCTATATGCCAATGGTCCCGGAAGCTGCCGTGGCGATGCTGGCCTGTGCCCGTCTGGGTGCTATCCACTCGGTGGTTTTCGGGGGCTTTGCCCCTAACGAGCTAGCGATCCGCATCGACGATGCCGAGCCGAAGCTGCTGATCACGGCGTCCTGTGGCATCGAGTTCGAGCGAGTGATCGAATACAAGCCGCTGGTCGATAGGGCCCTAGAGTTATCGGCACACAAGCCTGAACACTGCGTGGTCCTGCAACGGCCGATGGCGATCGCGGCCATGACTGCCAGGCGTGATCTGGACTGGCAGGCGTTCCAGGAGGGGGTCGTTGACGCCGACTGCGTCGCGGTCGAATCGACTCATCCGCTGTATATCCTCTATACGTCGGGCACGACCGGCAAGCCCAAGGGGATCGTTCGCGACCACGGCAGCCATGCGGTGGCATTGCTGTACGCGCTGCGTAATATCTACGGCATGAACGCCGGCGATGTCTGGTGGGGGGCCTCGGATATAGGCTGGGTCGTGGGCCACAGCTTTATCGTTTATGGTCCGCTGATGGGTGGCTGCAGTGCCATCTTCTACGAAGGCAAGCCGATCCGTAGTCCCGATGCCGGAGCCTTCTGGCGGGTTATCGAGGAGTATAAGGTCAACTCCATGTTTGCAGCCCCCACCGCCTTTCGTGCCATTCGCAAGGAGGATCCCGAGGGTTATCTGAGCAAATCATACGATCTTTCCAGCCTGCGCTGGTTGTTTGTAGCCGGTGAAAAGCTCGATTCTTCTACCTATAGCTGGCTCGATGGCATTCTCGGCGTGCCGGTGATCGATCACTGGTGGCAGACCGAAGCCGGCTGGCCGATGACGGCACCGCTGATGGGCATAGAACCTGTGCCGACTCGGTTGGGTTCTACTGGCATGCCGGTACCGGGCTACGATGTTCAGGTGCTCGACGCTGAGGGCAACGAGCTTGGCCCAGATGAGCATGGCAATATCGTCGCCCGACTGCCGATGCCGCCGGGTGTGGCGCAGACGATTTGGCGCAATCCGCAGCGGTTTCAGGAGTCCTACCTGGCGGCATTCCCCGGTTACTACCACACCGGCGACGGCGGTTTTAAGGACGCCGATGGCTACGTCTTTATTACCGGACGCACCGATGATGTGATCAACGTAGCGGGGCATCGCCTGAGTACCGGTGAGATGGAGGAGGTGATCGCCAAGAATGTCGCGGTCGCCGAGTGTGCCGTGATCGCGGTTGCCGATGAGATGAGAGGCCATGTGCCAGTCGGGCTGGTGGTGCTCAAGCAGGGGGTCGAGACTAATGATGCGCTGATAGAGGAGCAGCTGGTGGCGATGGTGCGTGCCGAAGTAGGCCCTCTGGCCTGCTTTCGTAAGGCGATCGTGGTGCCGCGTCTGCCGAAGACCCGCTCGGGTAAGATCCTGCGCGCTATCCTGCGTAAGATTGCCGATGCTGAGGCGTTCGCGATGCCTTCGACCATCGACGATGAGACCATCCTGCCGGAGATTACCGAGGTTATGACCGGTGCAGGACTCGGGCGCTCGTCAGAATCATAGAAGCCCGGGCTGCTAGTTTAGGCGGGGTTGTTGTGGGGGTGATCAGGTAATCTTTACGACTTAACACAGGAGATAAAGCGATGCAGCACGACCGTTATCTGTACGATTTCAAGTTGGGCGAGCGTTTCGTGACGCCCGGAGTTACCCTCACCGAGAGTGCGATAATCGACTTTGCGATGAAGTACGACCCCCAGTCGTTTCATCTGGATGTCAGTGCGGCGGCCGATTCGCTGTTCGGTGGTTTAATCGGCAGCGGTTTTCAAACCTTGGCGCTGAGCTTCAGGCTGTTTATCCAGAGTGGTATACTGGAGGCCTGCAGCATGGGCTCCCCGGGAATGGATGAAGTGCGCTGGCTGGCACCGGTTCGCCCCGGCGACACCCTGTATACCGAGGTGGAGGTGCTGGAGGTTAAACCTTCCACGTCCAAGCCGGATCGCGGCATCCTGCGTATGAGATATATCGCGATTAACCAAGATGGGGAGCGGGTGCTGAGCTATATCATCAATCACTTCGTAAAACGCAGGCCTAACAGCTAAAGTGACTGCAGGGGGCCTGCACTGGATCTGACTAGCGCAGTTCGCTCGGGTCTATGACCACGCCCAGTGAGCGCTTGTCGATCATCTTCTTTTCTTTGAAAATCTTGTAGCGAAAAGTGACTTTTTTGCCCAGCTCAATCTCCAGATTTTTATCGCCCGACAGGTAACTGTACTGCTCGCCTTCGATACTGAGTTGGTGCATATAGTAAGGGGGCATACCTACCCACTCATTGAAGGGTCCTTCGGTCTCGACCGCTTCGAGAAAGCCTCTGCCGATCAGTTTCGGTACCGGCGCATTGCCTCGGCCCCGTTTGAAATTACCTGCCATAACGTTTCTCTATCCTGTATAAACCAGCGCTTGGGTTGAACGCTGCATTTTAGCAGATTAAGGGGTCACTGACGATCTGGCCACCCGGAAGGCTGGCTCTTTAAGGGATAATGGGGACGGGTTAATGGGGACAGATCTGTTTTCTCAATTGACAGCACTGCTGAGTGGTTGCGCCTGACGAGGAGAAGACCATAATGACGCGTTATTCTCCGTCCTTTTAATCTGAACGATGAGCCACACCGTTACCCAGCATGCGCCTAGATAAGTTCCTCTGTAAAAGTACCGAATTGGGTCGAGCCGAAGCGCGGGCATCCATTGAAGCCGGATCTGTGATCGTCAATGCCGAACCTGTCATCGATGCGTCCATCCAGGTTCATGAGAACAACGTTATCACCCTCGATGGACAACGGCTGCAGTCACGCCCGTCTCGTTATCTGATGATACACAAACCGCTCGGTACGGTTTGCTCAAATGTCGACGAGGCTTATCCGTCAGTATTAAGCGGTATCGGTCTCGACAATACCGATGACCTGCATATCGCGGGGCGGCTGGACGCGGATACCACCGGCTTGGTATTGGTCACCGACGATGGCCGCTGGTCGTACACTATCATCACTCCGCAGCAACGCTGCGAAAAAGTGTATCGAGTGAGCCTGCGTGACCCGATCACCGAAACGATCATCATTCAGCTGACCCAGGGCGTTCGTTTGCAAGGTGAGACATCATTGACCTTGCCAGCGCAAATAGCCGTTATCAACCCCAAGCAGGTGCTGTTGACGATCACTGAAGGCCGCTACCATCAGGTTAAACGGATGTTTGCCGCAGTAGGCAATCGCGTCACGGCACTGCATCGGCAACAGATTGGTCAGCTGCACTTAGATATCGCACTAGCCGATTGGCGTTATTTGACCGGCAAAGAAGTTAACAGCTTTTAACCTAGCCCGAAGCCCCCCCTCTCGTTACTCTCGCTGCTATCGGTTAGCCTTCAAACCTTTTAACGGACACCGAGCGATGGACAGTGCTGCAGCCTGGCAGGGTACTATTTCTACAGTTATTAACCGCTTTAACCACACCCGTTTGCCTCGGGTGCGGTCGCTGCAAAAACGGGTGCTTCAGGGTGAACGACTGGGTGAGTTTGATCTGCGCTATCTCGAGCGGGTGATCCGTGATGTGGGTCATCTCCGCCAGATCTCTAAGAATCATCCCCGTTATGAGGCGTTGTTCGCGCAGGTGGCCGGCCTCTATGCGGAGATCACCGCCGCCGCGCTAGAGAATGAACGCCAGGCTAAGGGCTAAGGGCTAAGGGCTAAGGGTTAAGGGTTAAGCCAAGGTACTTTTTTAATCCGAGGCGCTCTTTTTAATCCAGGGTCAGATCAGGCTGGGGGCAATCCATCATCGCCGCTATGCTGGCGATAATTTCATTTTCTATCGGAGTGATCTGCTCATCCTGTTTGGCACAGAGCGTCAAACCCTTAAGCAGTCGTTGCTTTAGCAGCGGCTTGCTGGCCGCCAGGCTGTTAACCGCCGGGATAAACGCGTTTAGCTCGCATTCAGAGTTGGGTAGCAGCCGCAGATTATAGAGCCCGACACTGGCGACGCCTCTGTTAAATGCCTTCTCGGCATCCTCAAACTGAGCGTGGCCCTGATGGGCGAGCAATGACACCACCCGTTGGTACTCTTTACTCAGCTGTTGTGGCTGGCTGTATTTTGTGGGACGGCTGGGCTGCTTCTCGAACTCAGGCGCCAGATAGTGGCGAACCACCTGATACAGGCAGCATTCAAACAGGTTGGTGTGTTGATCGGCACGGATCACCCGCAGCAGGGTTTTCTTAAAGGCCTGGTACTGCTCCAAAGAGAGGCATTTGAGCGCGGGCAGGCAGAGCTGTGCCAGTGGCATCTTCAGTGAGCGCGGCAGTCGCTGGATATCCGTCAGGAGTTGCTGGCATAGCGGTAAGATCCCCTGGACGGGTAGTTGCTGGATCGAGTCCCATTGGCTGTTGCGAATTCCCTCCTGATCGCCCTCTTCGTCGCTGATCAACAAGCAGAACACCAGCGCCATCGACCCCAGAGGTTCCTGAGCCTGGGCATGCAGGCTGGCGGGAAGCGCTTCTATGCCATCACGAATCGTCTCGAGCGGATCTGCTGCCGTCAGCAGATCCGCAGGTCCACCGGCGAGGATCACACCGAGCTGTAGGGCATCCAGGCGTTGCTGGCGTCGGTGCTGCTCGCGCTGCTGTTGTTGCTGTTGTTGTTTTTTGATCTCGCTGGGTCTGGGATAAATATAGCGGCCATCCCAGTCGGGTTCGAGCCGCAGGATACGTTCAAGCAGAGGCGGGTGGGTGGTGAACAGACCGGAGAGGGTTTTGACAGACTGGCCGAAAAATAGATGGCTGAGCTCGGCACTGGCGGGGCTCAGTAGTTCGGCACCATACTGATGCCCGCCGATCACCTTGAACGCATCGGCGATCCCCTGAGGGTTGCGGGTGAACTGTACCGCCGAGGCGTCAGCCAGAAATTCACGTTGGCGGCTGACCGACGCCTTGATCAACTTGCCGAACAACGTACCCAGCCAGCCGATCATCATCAGCCCCAGACCCAGCCCGAACACGCTCAGCCGGCCCTTAGCGCTCTTGGTCGAGCGCTGTCCGCGGACTAGGCCAAAACGCAGCAACAGTGCCCCGATCGAACCGATAAACACGATGCCGTACAGGATCGCTATCAGCCGCAGATTAAGACGCATATCGCCGTTTAGAATATGGCTGAACTCATGGGCGATGACGCCCTGCAGCTGGGGCCTGTTCAGGCGCTCTATACACCCCTGGGTCAGGCCGATGACTGCATCCGCCGGGCTGTTGCCTGCGGCAAAGGCGTTGATGCCAAACTCTTGAGGTAGCAGGTAAACTGGTGGGACCGGCATGCCCGAGGCGATCGCCATCTCCTCGACCAGGTTCAGCGCCTGCCGTTGTTCCTGGTCATCGGTATTGGGTTGGATGCGCTGTCCGCCCAGCGACTCGGCGACGGCCTTACCGCCCTCGGCCAGCTGCAGCCACCTGTAAAGGATGGCGCAGAGCACCGTTGCCCCGACACCCAGGCTGATCAGGCCAAACCGCTGCCAGTCGAACTGCACCAGGAGTGCGCCAGGGCCCTGGTAGACTAGCCTGCTGAAACTGCCATCGACGCTACTGCTGAGCCCCCAGAGGGCCAGCATCACCAGCAGGTTTGTAATAGCGATCAGGGAGACAACGGCGAGCAGAAACAGCACCACCAGCAGGCTGGTATTGCGTCGGGCCTGGTCTTGTTGATTGAAGAAGTCGACCATCGTTAGCTCTCACTTTTACCTTATTAGACACTGCTTAAAAGCTGACCTTGGGTGCCGCCTGAATCTCGGCACTGTCTGCAAACTCCAGCAGGGTGGCGTCCTGTTTATGGCCAAAAGTGGGGGCGAAGAACAGCGGTGGGAAGCTGCGGCGAAAAATATTGTAGCGAGTCACGGCATCGTTGAACGCCTGGCGCGCAAAGGCAACCCGGTTTTCGGTGCTAGTGAGCTCTTCGGAGAGCTGCATCATGTTCTCGTTGGCCTTGAGTTCCGGGTAGTCCTCCATCACCAGGCTGAGCTTACCCATGGCCGAGTGCAGTGCGCCCTCGGCGCCTGCTAATTTACCGATCGATGCCGCGCTGGTCGGGTCTGCTGCCGCGCCGCTGAGTTGAGAGGATGCCTCATTACGGGCCTCAATAACGGCCTCCAGGGTTTCGCGCTCATGAGTCATATACGCCTTGGCGGTTTCGACTAGATTAGGGATCAGATCATAGCGCCGCTTGAGCTGTACCTCGATCTGGCTGAACGCATTCAGATAGCGCTGCCGGAGGCTGACCAGACGGTTGTAAACCGAGATCACATAAAAGATCGTCGCCAGGAGCAACACCCAAAAAATAATAGTTCCCATTTCCATAGTCGGCCTGCACTCTGTCGCTGTCTGTTTATCAATAAAAGCCTGAGAAAGCCGAGGGAGGTTTACCACCCGGAGGAGGATCCTTGCTGTTCAGGACGCAAGGTATAACACAGAATGCTGCCAGGGTCAGGGGCTTAGCCTCGATTGATAATGGCCAGAGATCGGCTCAGAGATGATTAAGCCGGTATACTGCACCCTGATTCGCAGGAGAACGTGCTATGAAGTTTGTTGGAGCCCATGTCAGTGCCTCAGGAGGGGTAGAGAACGCCCCCCTTAATGCCCACGCGTTAGGTGCCAGAGCCTTTGCGCTGTTCACCAAAAACCAGCGTCGCTGGGATGCCAAACCACTGACGCCCCAGAGTATCGAGGCGTTCCGGGCCAACTGCGAGCAGTACGATTACCAACCCGGCCAGATCCTGCCGCATGATTCCTACCTGATCAACCTGGGCCACCCCGAGGCCGAGGCGCTGCAAAAATCGCGCGCGGCCTTTATCGACGAGCTGCAGCGCTGCCAGCAACTAGGATTGACGTTGCTCAATTTTCATCCGGGCAGCCATCTTAAACAGCTGAGTGAGAGCGACTGCTTGGATCGGGTCGCCGAGTCGATCAATATCGCCCTGGATGCGACGGAGGGGGTGACCGCGGTGATCGAAAATACCGCCGGCCAGGGCAGTAACCTGGGGTATAAATTCGAGCAACTGGCACAGATTATCGACGGGGTGGAGGACAAGTCCCGTGTCGGTGTCTGCCTCGATACCTGCCATAGCTTTGTTGCCGGTTACGATCTGCGGGGGTTTGAAGCGTGCCAGAAAACCTTCGCCGAGTTTGAGCGGGTCGTCGGCTTTGAGTACCTGCGAGCGATGCACCTAAATGATGCCAAGGTTGATTTCGGCACCCGTGTCGATCGCCACCAGAGTCTTGGGCAGGGGTTTATCGGTTGGGACTGCTTCGAATTTATCATGCGCGATCCGCGCTTTGATGGCATCCCTATGGTGCTGGAAACCATCGATTCGTCGATCTGGGCCGATGAGATCAGGGCGTTGTACCAGCTGCAGCATGCTCAATAGCATTAGCAGAGTATAGATGGGGTCTATGCAATAACAAAGGCTTGGGGCCATTAACTGTTGTTATGAATAGTCTGAGCGTATCCAGTCGGTCCTAGGCCGACACTTAAAAAGAACGTGTCTAACGTAAGTAGTAAGCCGCTTCCAATAAAAAATATTCGGTCGCCAGCGCAGGTAGTTTTTCTGGTATTTAGTTGCGCCCCCGAAATGGACGCTGATGCGAGGCGTTATGCGGTTTATAGATTGACGAGCTAGGGAACTCTAAGTAAAGTATATGCATGGTTTATTATTAATATGAGTCTGTTGTAAAAAACAGTTTGAAGTTATTATTAAAATCAAAATGGGTGTCAGTTAATGCAGGTTGATAATGAAGAACAACGATTGACTGAGCTGCATAGCTATCGGATATTAGATACTCCCAGAGACGGTATGTTTGATAATATTTGTGAGATTGCATCGTACATTTTTAAAACTCCCATAGCTATTGTGAGTCTAGTAGATCGAGATCGAATTTGGTTTAAATCCACCCATGGTATCAATATTAAACAAATTGACCGTGAACCTGGTTTATGTGCTTCGGCCATTATTAAAAATGAAGCTTATGTAATTAAAGACGCTAGAATTGATCCTCGAACCCTGACTAACTCTCTCGTTTCAGAAAAATTCGGATTACAGTTTTATGCTGCTGCTCCTTTGACTACATCCAACAATTTAAATTTAGGAACAATCTGTGTTATCGACTTCAAACCGAGGGAAGTAACTACGGAGGAAATTAATTGTTTAAGCCAGCTAGCTCAAATAGTAATTAATCAAATGGAATTAAGAATAGCGAATAGGAAAATATCAAAACTGCACAAAGAACTTTTCATGGCACATACCTTGTTGAAAAATAACGCAAGTAAAGATGCGCTAACAGGGATTTTGAATCGTGGTAGCTTAGACCAGATCCTAGAAAAAATAGATAGCATTGAAGATTCTATTACAGGAACTGCTATTGCAATGATAGACATAGATGATTTTAAAAATATTAACGATATATATGGCCACCATGTTGGCGATGAAGTCATTAAGGCTGTATCTAACAGAATCACCAAGGTAATTAGGAATGGCGATTATTTTGGCCGATATGGTGGAGAAGAATTTCAAGTTATTATGCAACAAGCCGATTCAGATTCAGCCAAGTTATTAGCAAATAGAATAGTCAAAGTAATATCAGCAAAGCCATATATTATCGACGATCTTTCCTTGGCCGTGACGGTAAGTGTCGGTGTTTCAGTCTGTAATGAATTGACAGTTCACTCCACTGACGAACTGAGTATATTGGCGGATAAAGCTCTCTATGACGCTAAAAAAGCAGGTAAAAACTGCGCTAAAAAATACAAGTTAGCTCTATAAAAAAAAGAGGCAATAGGGGACAGACCCCGTTTTATTGAACGCGGCGATCCTGTTGCTGTATCGAGATCAGGCAGTGGGGCAATAGGGGACAGACCCCGTTTTATTTCACTTGTAACGCTAGGTAAACCGGGACGGCGATGGAAGCGTTGGTGGGTAAAACGTGGTTTGTTCCCATTTTCTTCAACCTTTTTCTTCTAATAGGTTGTATTGATGAACAGAGAGTTGATGGCGCTGCTGCGCGGCTTTGGCCAACTGCTGTTTATGCCCCATGCCGGTGTGGGTGTACTAGTCCTGCTGGGAATTCTGATAAATTCGCCGCTGATGATGTTCGCTGCGCTGACCGGAGGCCTTGGCGGCACTCTGGTGGGTGGCCGGGTGATGGCTGCGCAGGGGGTTGGCCGGTGTTAACTGAATGTTGCTGGGGCTGGCGGCCGCACTGTTTATGCAGCCCACCGCAATTGCGATCGCGCTGGCGATTGTTTCCGGTCACTCTCTACGCCGCTGGCAGCCCTGGGTGGGTATCAGTACTGCGATTGTGCTGACGCTAAATTTTTTGGCAACACGCAAGAACCCCGTTCCCGAAGGGTTTACCGCACTTTCCATCTCTTTGTGGGTTGTATGCCCCGAGAGCCATGGATGGCGGCCGGGGCGATATAGGCACAGCCAGCTCAGTAATCCCAGCCCTTAACACCGGACATATCGGGGAGCTGGTGGGCGATCCCTTTGTGGCAATCGATGCAGGTCTTCTCGCCGCTGGCCAGGGCGCCTTCATGCTCTTTAAAACCGCGGGCTCCCTGCTCGGTGTAATCCATCGATTCCATGCTGTGACAGTTACGGCACTCGCGTGAGTCGTTGGCTTTCATCCGTGCCCATTCACGCGCAGCCATTTCACCGCGATGTTCCTGAAACTTCTCCCGCGTATCGATCACCCCGGTCATCTTGCCCCACACCTCTTTGCTAGCCTGGATCTTACGCACCATCTTGTAGACCCACTCCTTGGGCACATGGCAGTCTGGACAGGTCGCCCGCACACCGGAACGGTTGCTGTAATGGACCGTCTCTTTGAGTTCGGCGAACACGTTATCGCGCATCTCGTGGCAGCTGATACAGAAGGTCTCCTCGTTGGTCATCTCCAGCGCGGTGTTGAAACCACCCCAGAAGATAACCCCCGCAACAAACCCGCCCAGCAGCAAGACACCCAGGCCCGCTTTTGCAGGACTAGTTAAGGCGCTCCATAGACGACGAATGGCGCCTGGTTTTTTTTTGCTCATCGTTTGATTCCTTATTTGACCAGCTCTTATTCGACCAGCTCTTATTTGACGAGATCGCGGGAAGACTTATAGTCATTCTTAATCAGCGGCTTAACATTGGTTTGTGGGACATGACACTGCTGGCAGAAATAGCGTCTCGGCGAGATATCTGCCAGGGCATGGCCTTCACGGGTGTTGAAGTGGGTCAGGCTGACCTTGGTCGCCCCCGATGCCTTGTAGCGGTCCCAGCTATGGCAGGAGAGGCATTTATTACTGCGCAGATCGATCTTATAATTGCGTATATCATGAGGAATAACAGGTGGTTGCTGGACGTAGTTACGATCGACCAGGATGTCGGTGTCACTGTTCTTGGGCATCAGCGGCGCGGTTGTGCTGGTATCGAGTTCCTGGAACCCGCGCAGCGATTCGAGCCCGCCGATGCCAGCATCGGTGGTCAGGGATAATGACAGGCTCCCCAGCGCTAACGCCGCAGACAGGATCAGAGTTACTTGTTTCATGATATTTCCTCCACCCGCTGGGCAGCGGGCTTGGCAAATGAGAAGGTCGTCAGTCGAATACCGGCTTCAGGTCTTGACGATCTTGACCGCACACTTCTTGAAGTCGGTTTGTTTCGACAGCGGGTCGGTGGCATCCAGGGTGAGCTTGTTGACCAGACGACTGGCGTCGAAGAAGGGGATAAAGACCAGCCCCTCAGGCGGGCGGTTACGGCCACGGGTCTCGACCCTGATATTAATCTCGCCACGACGCGAGACCACCTTAGCTTCCTGACCACGCCTCAGGCCGCGCTTCTTCGCATCTTCCGGGTGCATAAACACCACCGCATCAGGAACGGCCCGGTACAGCTCGGGAACCCGGCGGGTCATCGTGCCGGTATGCCAGTGCTCGAGAACACGCCCGGTACAGAGCCAGAGGTCAAACTCGGCATCGGGAGATTCAGGGGGAGCCTCGTAGGGCAGCGCAAAGATCACCGCCTTGCCATCAGGCTTGCCGTAAAACTGGAAGTCTGCACCCTTGTCGACGTAGGGGTCGTGGCCTTCACGGAAGCGCCACAGGGTTTCCTTGCCATCGACAACCGGCCAGCGCAGGCCGCGGGTTTCGTGATACCTGTCGAAAGGGGCCAAATCATGGCCGTGGCCGCGGCCGAAGCTGGCGTACTCTTCGAACAGTCCCTTCTGAATATAGAATCCGAACTCTTTCGCCTCGTCGTTATCGAATCCTTCAGCGGTCTCGCTCAGCGGGAATTGATCGACCTGGCCGTTGGCATAGAGGACCTCGTACAGTGTCTTGCCTCGATAGTCGGGATTCTGGGCGAGCAGTTCTTCGGGCCAGACCTCCTCGACGGTGAAGCGTTTAGAAAATTGTACTAGCTGCCACAGGTCAGACTTCGCATCACCCGGGGGAGTAACTTGCTGGCGCCAGAACTGGGTACGGCGTTCGGCGTTGCCGTAGGCCCCCTCTTTTTCGACCCACATCGCCGTGGGCAGCACCAGATCGGAGGCCTGGGCAGTTACTGTGGGGTAGGGATCGGAGCAGACGATAAAGTTATCGGGGTTGCGATAACCGGGATAAGCCTCCTCGTTCATATTGGGGCCGGCCTGCATATTATTGTTGCACATCGTCCAGTAGGCGTTGAGTTTGCCGTCATTGAGCATCCGGTTCTGGAGTACCGCGTGGTAGCCGGGTTTGGCGGGGATGGCGCCAGCGGGCAGCTTCCAGATCTTCTCGGCAGTGGCGCGGTGCTCAGGGTTGGTGACGACCAGATCAGCCGGCAGGCGATGGGAGAAGGTGCCCACCTCACGCGCGGTACCGCAGGCAGAGGGCTGGCCGGTTAATGAAAACGGACCCGATCCGGGAGTGGAGATCTTGCCGGTCAAAAGATGGACGTTGTACATCAGGTTGTTGGCCCAGACACCTCGGGTGTGCTGGTTAAAGCCCATGGTCCAGTAAGAGACCACCTTCTTGCTCGGATCGGCATACAGCTTGGCCATTTCCAGCAGTTTATGCTCGGGAACGCCGGACAGCTTCGCGGTGCTCTCCAGGGTATAGTCGCTGACAAATTCGGCGAAGGCTGCAAAGTCCATCGGCTCGGAGCCGCCCTTGTTGGGGTTCTTTGCTTGCTGCTGCAGGGGGTGGGTCGGACGCAGGCCATAGCCGATGTCGGTGACCCCTTCGCGAATATTGACGTGCTTGTCCAGGAAATCCTGGTTAACGCTGCCGCTTTGAATGATGTAGTTAGCGATATAGTTGAGGATCGCCAGGTCTGTCTGCGGGGTAAAGATCATGCCGTTGTCGGCGAGCTCGAAGCTGCGGTGCTTGTAGGTCGAGAGCACATGGACGCGAACTTCGGGATTGCTCAGGCGACGATCTGTCAGCCGTGACCAGAGGATAGGGTGCATCTCGGCCATATTGGAGCCCCAGAGCACGAAGGCGTCGGCATGTTCCAGGTCATCGTAGCAGCCCATAGGCTCATCGATACCGAAGGTGCGCATAAAGCCACCCACCGCCGAGGCCATGCAGTGGCGGGCATTGGGATCGATGTTGTTGGAGAGGAATCCGGCTTTGAACAGCTTGGAGGCGGCATACCCTTCCCAGACGGTCCATTGCCCTGAACCAAACATGCCGACCGAGGTCGGGCCTTTCTCCTTGATGGCGGCCTTGAACTTCTCGGCCATGATATCGAACGCGGCATCCCAGGAGATCGGCGTGAACGCTCCCTCTTTGTCGTATTTGCCATCAGTCATGCGCAGCAAGGGTGTGGTCAGGCGGTCTTCACCGTACATGATCTTGGATAGGAAATAGCCCTTGATGCAGTTCAACCCCTTGTTTACCGGCGCATCGGGATCGCCCTGGGTGGCCACCACGCGCCCCTTCTGAGTGCCGACCAGCACACTACAGCCGGTACCGCAGAAGCGGCAGGGGGCTTTGTCCCAGCGAATCTCGGTTTCGCTGGATCTTGCCAGCAGGTTAGTGGCAGAAGCGGGGACAGCAACCCCGGCCGCGACAGCTGTGGCAGCAATAGCATTGCTTTTCACGAACGCTCGTCTGGTTAGCTTCATGGTGTTTCTCCTGCGAGAGCGCTGTCGGTTTCATCATGGTGGTATACCAGTGAGGTCGAGAGGACGCCGGGCATGTTGTTGATCGTTTCTATGGTTTTGATAGCGAATTTTTCACCGTTAAGTTCTTCGACGGTGACGACCAGGTTGCCCTCGTCTCCGATGGCGTGAACCTCCACCCCCTTCAACAGATTCAGGCTTACAACGAGTGCTGCGGTCCTGGCCGGAAGGGTGCGTACCACCATGCCAGTGATATCAAAAATATCAGGGCTATCAAACGGTTCGGAGCTGATGCCCGGTGTTGATCGTTGCAGGGGCTGTTGGGAGTGCTGGGGGTGCAGTTGTTCGGAAAGTGGCATCGGCTCTCAGCCTCCTAAGCGTTGTTAGCTGTTTGATGAGCTGTTGGGTTGAGTGACATGCTGATCGCCTGGGTCGGACAGACCGCAACGCATGCACCACAGCCGTTGCACTGCGAGGTATCGATGCTGGGGATGCCTATGCCGCCCGGTTGCATGGTTAAAGAGATCGCCTCGGGTTCGCACTGCTCGACACAGCTGCGACAAACCACCTGCTGATGGGTGATGCAGCCCTCACCGATGGCCGCCGTATGGATCCAGGGAGCTGTGTCTATAGACTTAAAAACGGCTGCCGAGCAGCTGGCCACACAGTCGCCGCAGAAGCTGCATTCGCCCCGCTGAAAATCGACTTCAGGGAAACCACCGGAGCCTTTGATCAGGATCGCCTCGGGACACTGCGCGATACAGTCGCCGCAGCGGCTGCAGTCGCGGATAAAATCGGTTTCGGGCAGACTCCAGGGCAGCCGTATCGGCAGCCGTTTAGAGCTGGTGTCGCCTCTGAACAACTGGCGGCGGGAGGGGTTGAAAGCGTTCTGTGACATCGAGTATCGTCCTGATTGATCTGACTCCGTACCCATGTATTTCGTATGGGCTTGTTGCTGAGCTCGACTCTATTCTCATAGCAGTGCCCTGTATTTGACTTTCATCAAGTACAACAATATTGATATTTATAGGCCTATATATAGAAATACTTATGTAGAGAAAGGTTTTTTGGAGGGTACGCTGATAGGGTACGCGCTTTTCAGCGCTGGGTTCAGGCTAGCTACAGAGAAGCTTTGTCCTGCTTGTGTCGTTGTGGGTCCTCTGAAAGTTTATGTTGAGTTTTTTGAATCATTTTTTCGACGTCAACGCCTCTTTGCATAGTTCGATCAAGGCTTCGATGCTCGAGGTACGCGTATAGTTTGGACGCAGAATAAAGGCGAGTCGGCGGTGCGGGCCAGGTTCATTAAGATGAACGGCTGCTAGTGCTTCGTGCTGAGAAATAAGGGGGTCCATGGCCATCTCCGGAACCAGGGTGGTCCCCAGTTTCCCCAATACCATCTGGATCAGCGTATTGAGGCTGGTCGCGCCAAAACCCTGGTTAGCGGCCTGCTCTGGCAATTGACAGGCTTCCAGGATGTGCTCTTTTAGGCAGTGCCCATCTTTTAGCAGCATCAGATTACTGTGGCTCAACTCGTTGCTGCTAACCTCGTTCTGCTGCGCATGTTGTTCCCCTTTCAGTGCCACCCAGTAAAAGTCCTCCTGCCAGAACTCCAGACTCAGCAGGCCTTCACAGGGATAGGGTAGTGCCAGTATGGCCGTGTCGATTTCACCGCGTCTGACCCGATCTACCAGCACCTGCGACTGATCCTCGACAATATTGAGCTGGGAATCTGGATACCGCAGGTTTAGAATCGGCAATATTTTGGGGAGCAGATAGGGACAGATGGTAGGGATGATACCGATGGTCAGGGGGAAACTCAGCGGATCTCTCTGGCTATCCGCCAACTGTTGTAAATCCTCCACCTGTAATAAAATTTTATGAGCATGCTCCAGTACCTGCTTCCCGACCGCAGTGATCAACACCTTCTTGTTGTCTCTCTCAAAAATCTGTAGCCCCAGTTTGCGTTCGAGTTCATTGAGTGAGGTACTCAGCGCCGATTGGCTGATATTGCTGAGTTCTGCGGCTCTCTTAAAGTGCAGCGTTTTCTCTACCGCGAGAGCATAGCTAAGTTGTTTGATGGAAAGCATCGTAATCCGGCACTCACTGTAGTTAATTCTGATGCTGATGTTCAGTATTTTAGATCGCAATGATCAATATTTGCAAATTTACTGATTTACCCTGAGAGGCTATAGTGAATATCTAATATGTATCAAACCTGTGGAGCAGCTTATGCCTTTAGTAAATAACGTACCTGACGTCACCTTTAAAACGCGTGTTCGTGATGCATCTGTCGAGGGGCCGAACCCCTTTCGCTGGGAGGATAAGACCACCCAGGATATTTTTGCTGGCAAGAAAGTCGTGGTCTTCTCGTTACCGGGTGCCTTTACGCCCACTTGCTCATCCACCCACCTTCCTCGCTACGAGGAGCTCTATGAGGAGTTCAAGGCTCAGGGTGTTGACGCGGTTATCTGTATCTCCGTAAACGATGCGTTCGTGATGTTTAAGTGGGGCAAGGAGTCAGGCCAAAAGAATGTGTTCCTGCTGCCCGACGGTAACGGTGAATTCACCCGCAAGATGGGCCTGCTGGTTGACAAGTCGAACATTGGTTTCGGCATGCGCTCTTGGCGCTATTCCATGCTGGTCAATGACTGCAAAGTAGAAAAACTCTTTGCAGAAGCGGGCTTTGCCGATAACTGTGAGTCGGATCCGTTTGAAGTCTCCGACGCCGACACCCTGCTTGCCTACCTCAAGGGTGAAGAAGTAACAGCGGTATCCAGCCCACGTAAAGATTTCGAAGGCTAAACGCCTGACAGACTGACCGATCATAGCGATCGTAACCCAGGCAGACGCTTACCCAGGCGCCTGCCTGGGTTTTTTTGGTTTTGTATGAGTTAGTTGTTGTTAAGCAAAAGGACAAAAGTGTCAAATGTAAGGCCTGACCCTTTCAGGCCTTCAGGCCCTTTCAGGCCCCTTCGGCTAACCGTTCCCCTTGCCGGGCCGATAGTGGACTTTCACCACCAAGTCATCCGACCGCCACCACGCGTATCGGAACAGTGCCAATCAAGGCACTACGCGCCATGCCTGGCGCACAAATGAAGCCGCCGGGAGGCGGAACCTCGCTTGATTGCAAAACAGTAATGCAGAATTAACGCCACAACAACTAACGGGTAGGTAGCCTGAATTCTGCATAAAGCAGCAGCTTACCCGGTGTTGCGCATCCCCACAGAGATGCCGGTCATGGTCACCATCAGCGCCTGCTCCACCGTCTTGTCGGGGCAGCTGCGGTCGCGGCGTAACAGCTCCGCCTGCAGATAGTGCAGCGGATCGATGTAGGGATTGCGCACCTGAATCGACTGCCGCAACATCTCGTTATCACTGAGCAGATGGCTGCTGTTTTTTAGCGCCGGTATCAGCTGCTGCGCCTGGCGCAGCTGTTGGCGCAGGCGGCTGCCCAGCGGGTGCAGTTCGGGGTCGACCAGGCACTGCTCATAGTAGCGGGCGATAGCCGGTTCGGCCTTGGCGAGTACCATCTCCAGCATCTCGATATATGCGGTGAAGAACGGCCACTGTTCCAGCAGTTCACGCAGCAGGGGTCGCTGTTGCTGTTCGATGGCTTGGGCCAGTGCCTGACCGCTGCCGAGCCAGGCGGGCAGCATCAGTCGGGTCTGCGTCCAGGCAAAGATCCAGGGGATTGCGCGCAGGCTTTCAACCCCGCCATCTTGCTTACGTTTCGCCGGTCGGCTGCCCAGAGGCAGCCTGGCTAGCTCCTGCTCGGGCGTCAGCTGGCGGAAGTAGGGGACGAACTCTGGGGTTCCCCGAATCACTCTGACATACTCTTGATGCGACTCTGCGGCCAAGCTATCCATCAGCGCACACCATTGCGGCTTGGGGCTGATGGGCGGTACTAGGCTCGCTTCGAGCACGGCTCCGGCGTACAGCTCCAGGTTACGGACCGCGACTTCGGGCATGCCGAATTTATAGCGGATCATCTCCCCCTGTTCGGTGACTCTCAGGCTGCCGTCGACTGATCCGGGCGGCTGCGACAGGATGGCGGTATGGCTGGGTCCTCCGCCACGGCCAACGGTGCCACCGCGGCCATGAAACAGGGTGAGATCGACGCCATGCTGTTGGCACAGGCGGGTCAACGATTCCTGGACTCTATACTGGGCCCAGGTAGCGGCCAGGGCACCGGCATCTTTGGAGGAGTCGGAGTAACCGATCATCACCTCCTGATGGCCTGCGCAATAGTCTGCGTACCAGGGAAGCCGGAGCAGGGTATCGATACAGGCGGGCGCGTTGTCCAGATCGGTCAGGGTCTCGAACAGCGGCGCGATACGGATATGATAGCCGCAGCCGCTCTCTTTGAGCAGCAGTGCCACGGCGAGAATATCGGAAGGACTCGAGGCCATCGATATAACATAGCTGCCCAGCGATTGTGGGTCGTGGCGGGCGACCACGGCGCAGGTATCGAGCACTTCCCGGACCTCTGCGCTGGGTTGCCACCGACGCGGCAGCAGCGGCCGTTTGTTGATCAGCTCCTGCAGCAGATAGGCTTGTTTTTGGGGCTCGGGCCAATCGCTGTAATGTCCCAGCTCATAGTAAGCGGTGAGCTCATCGATCACCTGCGCATGGCGTTCTGCATTCTGGCGGATATCCAGACGCACCAGACTCAGGCCGAAGCAGGCGATCCGGCGCAGGGTGTTGGTCAGGCAACCGTCGGCGATTAGCGCCATGCCGCATTCACGCAGCGAGCGATCACAGAGCAGCAGGGGTGCTAACAGTTCGTGATCATAGAGATAGGTATTTTCTGGCTTGCGCCAGCCCTCATCCAGACAGGTCTTTGCCCAGCTACGCGTGTTCTCGAGCGTCTGGCGTACCTGGCGTAACAGTTCGCGATAGGGTTCGTTACAGGCGCCGGTATGGGTTATGAGTTCTTCGCTGGCATGGCTCATCGACAGCTCATGGAGTAGGTTTCTTATGTCGCCTAACAGCAGGTCGGCAGCCATCCAGCGGGCCAGCAGCAACACCTCTTCGGTGACGACGGCAGTGACGTTGGGGTTGCCATCACGATCACCACCCATCCAGGAGCAGAACCTGATCGGTGCGGCGTCCTGGGGCAGTGTTGTCCCGCTGACCCTTTGAAGTTCGCGATCGAAGCGGCGCAGAAAGGTGGGGACCGCCTCCCAAAGCGAGTTTTCGATCACCGCGAAGCCCCATTTGGCTTCATCGACCGGCGAGGGTCGCTCGTTGCGAATTTCGTTGGTATGCCAGGCTTCGCTGATCAGCTGCTGTAAACGCTCGCTGAGATCGATGCTGCGGTTGCTGAGCGGGTGCTCATGATCGAGCTGCTCCAGCAGTTTCGCCATGCTTTCATATTTCTGAATAAAGGTGCGGCGGTTAACCTCGGTGGGGTGTGCGGTCAGAACCAGGTCGATCTGCAGTGTGGCGGCCTTATTGGCCAGGCTTTGCGGATCTATCCCGGCCTCGATGATCTCATCGAAGACTCGGCTGAGCGCCTGAGGATCCGGCTTGGAGACCACCAGCGAGTTACGGCGCCGCACCCGATGGTACTCTTCGGCCAGGTTGGCCAGGTTAAGAAACTGCCCGAAGGCCCGTGCCATAGGGACCAGTTCGGACTGTTCCAGCTGTTGCAGGGCGCTAACCAGCTCGCTGGTATCAATCTCGCCGCGGCGTGCGGCCTTGGACAGTTTGACGATGGCTTTGACTTTGTCGAGAAAGGGTTGCCCCTGATCATTGCTGATCGCCAGTCCCAGCAATTTTCCGAGTCGGCGAACATCGTTACGCAGTGGTGCCTGCAGATCCGTCATGGTTTCGTCCCTGGTAAATTGTCTGCTGAAAACGTGCCTTTGTCTCTGTGCCTTTGTCTCTGTCCTTTGTCTCTGTCCTTTGTCTCTGTCCTTTGTCTCTGTCCTTTGTCTCTGTCCTTTAGTGTTCGCAAGGTCGTCAAGGGGCTGGTATCAGAGTAGACGGGCAGTGAGGGACTGAACCTACTCTGCCAGCTTCTGAGCTAATTCATAACCATTCTGGATACAATCGGCCACCGAGATCCCATCGCGCCAGTTAGCCCGCAGATGGACTCCGGGCAGCGGTTTGAGTGCGCTGTCGATCGCCTCCAGGCGTTGCAGATGCCCCAGTTGATACTGGGGAATGGCTTGCGGCCAGCGGCTGATCTCGACCAGTTCTGGTGCACTCTCGATACCCAGTACCGGTGTGATATCTCGGAGTACCCGCCGCAATAACTCGGCATCATCGACCTTTGCGGCTTCGGGGTTGAGGCTGCCGCCGATAAAGCAGGTCAGCAGATGCTGATCTTCGGGCGCCCTCCGCGGGAAAACACTGGAGGGGAATAGCACCCCGAGTGTCTCGACCCCCGTGCAGCGAGGGATCAGAAAACCAAACCCATCCAGTGGGTGCCGGACACTCGATCTCTTGAATCCCAATGATACCGAGGCGATGGTCGGATACTCGATCGGCTCGAACAGCGCTTTCAGTTCACTGATATGCGGACTCAACAGGTCGGCGCAGGCATTGGCGGGCAGCGTCAGGATCACCTCGTCGGCTTGCCACTGCCTGGCGGCATTCCCAGCCTGCCACTGACCGTTATCGAGTCTGCGCAGCTGATCGACCTGAATGCCGGTGTGCAGTTCGGCACTCAGTTTTTCGGCCAGGGTATCGGCCAGAAATTGCATCCCGTCGGTGAACGAGATCATCTCTCCAGAGGGACCTGCGCCGCCACGGTGTTTATGAAACAAGGTCTTGGCGATAGCGCCGATAATCATCGAGCGGTAGTCGCGCTCGAGTGCATACACCTTGGCGGTAGCTGCGCGGGCCGATAGCTTATCCGGATCACCGGCGTAAACGCCGGACACAAACGGGTTGATGGCGTAATCGAGAAACTCCTTACCTAGCCTGCGTTCCACAAACCGGGCCACCGATTCCTCCTCGCGAGCACGGCCTATAAAAGGTTCGAGCAGCAGCCGCCACTTACCGGCGGCATTGAACAGCGGGGTGCGGATGAACTCTCTCAGGCCCATCGGCAGCGGGTGAATCTGCTGATCACGGAGGATAAAGCGCTTATGACTGGCGCTGTTGGCTGGGATCGGTGTTATCGCCAGACTCTCGAACAGGATGTTCAGTGCCGGGCGGTTGTTGAGGGTCGAATTGGGACCGCGTTCTATCAGGAAGCCATCGCGTTTGAGGGTGCGCAGATTACCACCCGCCTGTTCCCTGGCTTCGAGCAGGGTGACCTGGTGGCCCTGCTGTTTTAGAAACCAGGCAGTCGTCAGACCAGAGATCCCAGCACCCAAAATTAAATATGAACGACTCATAAACTCCTCAGTAATTCTTCAGAAGCTCTTCAGAAAAGCATCCAAAGCATTCAAAATATCCAAATTTGTACCCACTATAACGACCACGGTTTTTTATTCAATTGCTTAGACACAGATAAAAGATGATGTTGGTGACCGGAGGTCAATCCGGTTATAGTTTAACGAAGTTTCAGAGGGTGTTTTGATGTCTGTTTTTAAGTCAACCTTTAGCCGTGACGACGTAGAGCTGCTTAAGCGCGAGCGGGTGTTTGATGGTTTTTTTAAGCTGGATCGCGTGCACCTACGTCACCGCCGCTTCGAGGGTGGCTGGTCCGAGCCGCTGGTGCGTGAACTCTTTATCCGTGACGATGCCGTCTGCGTACTGCCTTACGATCCGATCAGCGATTGCGTGCTGCTGATCGAGCAGTTTCGAGTCGGCGCACTCCTGGATGAACGCAGCCCCTGGCTGTTCGAACTGGTGGCCGGCATCGTCGAACCGGGCGAGTCGGTTACCGATGTCGCCCATCGGGAGATGGAAGAGGAAGCCGGTGCCAAGTTGCTGGCTCTGGAACCGATCTGCCGTTGCCACGTCAGCCCGGGTGGCAGCCAGGAGGCCATACAGCTGTTCTGTGGTTTGATCCAGTCCGAGGGACTCGGAGGGCTCCACGGTCTAGCGCATGAGGGAGAAGATATACGCGCGACGGTAATGTCGCGGCAGGAGGCCCATCAGGCACTGCTCGACGGCGTGATCAACAATGCCGGGACGATCATGGCGCTGCAGTGGCTGGCGCTTAATCACCGTCGATTACGCGAGCAATGGCAGCCGCTGTTGACCGATCAGGCTGCCGTATGAGTCGGGCACTCACAAAGCGCTATGTTTCTGATCTCTGTGCGAATGTAAAGGAAGCTTGTGGCGAATCCAGGCGCCTCCCAGCTGATAATTTCAAGATGCGAGAGCTAAGGCAGCCACGGCTGACCGAGGAGGCTGCCGTATGAGTCTGGCACTCAGAAAGCGCTATGTTCCTGATCTCTGTGCGAATGTAAAGGAGGCTTGTGGCGAATCCAGGCGCCTCACAGCTGATAATTTCAAGATGCGAGAGCTAAGGCAGCCACGGCTGACCGAGGAGGCTGCCGTATGAGTCTGGGACTCAGAAAGCGCTATGTTCCTGATCTCTGTGCGAATGTAAAGGAGGCTTGTGGCGAATCCAGGCGCCTCACAGCTGATAATTTCAAGATGCGAGAGCTAAGGCAGCCACGGCTGACCGAGGAGGCTGCCGTATGAGTCTGGGACTCAGAAAGCGCTATGTTCCTGATCTCTGTGCGCAGCAAGCTTGTGGCGAATCCAATTACGCTAAGTTGATGCGGCTGTTGCCCGGTTTTGATACGGTCGATATGCATCAGTTTCAGATCAGCTGGCAGCAACACCGAGTGCAGGTGGAGATTCTGGTGGAAGAGCGTTTCGCCTATACCAGCACAGTGCATATCGCCCAGCATCAGGATGCTGACTGGATCCAGATGCCTGCGCTGATTGTGCGGCTCTATCACGATGCGCGTATGGCCGAGGTTGTTTGCCGTAAGCGGCGGAGTCAGCTGCGTGGCAGTTATCCCTACCCCAATGCGAAGATGCATCAGCCCGATGAGAAAGCTCAGCTTAATCGCTACCTGAGCGAGTGGTTGAACCAGTGCCTGGCACAAGGGCATACCTCCCAGGCGGTAGCCCGAGTATGAACCCGACTGATAAAGACCTGCTCTGCGATCCTGACCGACCCTGTAAACTGATCCAACTCAGTGATCTGCACCTGCCAGGGCTGCGCGAACAGCGCTACCGGGACCGTGATGTCGAGCAGCAGTTTCTGCAGATCCTGGAACATGTCCACAGACAACATCCAGACCTGGATGCATTGCTCCTGACGGGCGATCTGGTCCAGCATGGCCACGCCGATGCCTACCAACGGCTCGCCGGTTATCTCAACAGTTTTGGCAAGCCTTGGTACTGGATCGCCGGCAATCACGATGCCCTCGCCGAGATGCAGCGTATTCGTCCGACGCCAGGATCCGCCCTGATCGCTAACGGCTGGCGGATCCTTATGCTGGACAGCAATGCCGCAGCTGATGGCCTGGGATCGGGGTCCTTGGGTGACGCTGAGTTAGCGCGGCTCGAGGATCAGTTACAGTGCGCACTGCAGACCGGGGAGTCGCTGTTGCTGGTACTGCACCATAATCCGCTGTCGGTACAGAGCCTGTGGCAGGACAGGATCATGCTCGGGGATGCAGAACGGCTTTGGCAGCTGTTCAGTCGGTATCAGGTGGCGGTCACGGTGCTGTTCGGGCATGTGCACCAGGTCTGGGATATGACGCAGCAGTCTGTCAGGCTGCTCAGCTGCCCCTCCACGGCGGTGCAGTTTGTGCGTGGCCAGGAGCAATTGCTGATCGAGACCCAGGGAGCTGAGGCACTGCCCGGTTATCGCTGGCTGACACTGAGTCCTGCAGGATCGGCTCAGGATAAGCCGTCCGGGTTGCTTTCATCCGGGTTGCTTTCGTCCGGATTAACGACCGCCATTGAGCGGGTCCATACAGACTAAACGATTGTTGGTTGGGTATTTACGCGAAACTGTGTGAGAATCGATGCTCTGCTGTTATCCAGAAGAGCAGAGCCGAGCCGCGTCCTTATGCAAAACCATGCTATGCCAGAGCACTATTGAATGACCTCTAACACAGCGCCGCTGTACCTGTATGTTCATGGCTTTAACAGCTCGCCACACTCCTATAAGGCGCGTCAGCTGCAACACTGGTTCAGTACTGTCAACCGCGCTGATCGACTGCTGGTGCCCAGCCTGCCATACGCGCCGGCGGCTGCGGTGGCGTTACTCGAAGCGCTGGTGATCGAGCAGGCTGGGCGTCCGCTGGTGTTGCTGGGGAGCTCGTTGGGGGGCTTTTATTCAACCTGGCTGACCGAGAGGTTCGGCGCGATTCAGCCGATCCGCAGCATTCTGATCAACCCGGCGATCCGCCCCTTTGAGCTGCTCGATCTCTGGCTGGGTGAGAATGAAAATATCTATACCCATGAATCTTATCTGCTAACCCCAGAGCATCTGCGGCAGCTCAATGCAGTAGACTGCCCGCAGTTGGCCGATCCGAGTCGCTATCTATTATTGACCCAGACCGGGGATGAGGTGCTTGATTATCGCCAAGGGGTTGAAAAACACAGTAATTCCCTTCAGATTGTAACGCTTGGAGGTGAACACGGTTTTACCAATTTTGAATCCTACTGGCCGCGTATGTTTGAGTTTGCTGGCGATAGCGAACTGCAGCGGTTAGCCGAATCCCATGTGAGAGAACTGAGCAGTTGACTATCAATACGAGCTATAACGCCGAGGCTATCGAAGTCCTGAGTGGTCTTGACCCGGTCAGAAAACGCCCGGGCATGTACACCGAAACTGACCGTCCTAACCACCTGGCGCAGGAGGTGCTAGATAACTCTGTCGATGAGGCGCTGGCGGGGCACGCCAATCAGATCGACGTTATCCTTAATGCGGATAACTCGGTATCGATCAGCGATAATGGTCGAGGGATGCCGGTCGATATACACCCGGAACATGGCATCAGCGGGGTTGAACTGATCCTCACACGCCTGCATGCAGGGGCTAAGTTTTCCAACAATAGCTATCAATTTTCAGGCGGCCTGCATGGGGTTGGCGTCTCGGTGGTAAACGCCCTGTCGAAACGACTCGAGGTGCTGATCAAGCGTGATGGCAAGCTGTATCAGATCGGTTTTGCCGGTGGCGAGAAGGTCTCCGAGCTGGAGGCTATCGATACGGTAGGCAAGCGTAATACCGGTACCGAGGTACGTTTTCTTGCTGATTCTCAGTATTTTGATTCGCCCAAATATTCGGTCAGTCATCTGCGCCATGTGTTACGCGCCAAGGCGGTGCTCTGTCCCGGCTTGAGGATCAACTTTACCGACCTGGGCTCCAAAGAGAAGAACAAAGAGAGCTGGTACTACGAAGACGGTCTGGTCGATTACCTCAAGGGGGCAACCCAGCTGTTTGAAACCCTGCCGCAGCAGCCGTTCTTTGGTTCTTTAACCGGGGAACTAGAGGGCTGTGAGTGGGCGGTGCAGTGGCTGCCCGAAGGCGGAGACACTACCGCCGAAAGTTATGTCAATCTGATCCCGACCTCGCAAGGCGGTACCCATGTTAACGGTTTCCGTACGGGGCTTCTCGAGGCGATTCGCGAGTTTTGCGAGTTCCGTAACTTGCTGCCACGCGGCATCAAGTTGACCGCAGAGGATATCTGGGAGCGCTGCTGTTTTGTGCTGTCGGTGAAGATGCAGGACCCGCAGTTTTCCGGTCAGACTAAAGAGCGGTTATCCTCAAGACAGGTGGCAGCCTTTGTCAGCGGCACGGTCAAGGATGCCTTCGGCCTCTGGCTGAATAAACACACCGATCAGGCCGAATTGCTGGTCGAACTGGCGATCAGTAATGCTCAGAAACGGATGCGCCTGAGTAAGAAGGTCACACGTAAACGGGTCACAGCAGGTCCCGCGCTGCCGGGTAAATTGGCGGATTGTTCCGGCACCGACGCTCTCAAATCCGAACTCTTCTTGGTCGAAGGCGATTCCGCCGGTGGTTCGGCTAAACAGGCCCGTGACCGTGAGTACCAGGCGGTGATGCCATTGCGCGGTAAGATCCTCAATACCTGGGAGGTCGAGTCCGGCGATATCCTGGCCTCCCAGGAGGTGCACGATATCTCGGTCGCGATCGGCGTCGACCCGGGGCTCGATAAGTTTGATGGCCTGCGTTACGGCAAGATCTGCATCCTCGCCGATGCCGACTCCGACGGTCTGCATATAGCGACTCTGCTGTGCGCGCTGTTCGTACGCCACTTTAAACCGCTGGTGGAGGCGGGTCATGTGTATGTAGCAATGCCGCCGCTGTACCGGATCGATATCGGTAAAGAGGTGTTTTATGCCCTCGATGAGGCGGAGAAGAGCGGTATTCTCGATCGCATTCATGCGGAAAATAAACGTGGTAAGGTCAACGTACAGCGCTTTAAAGGCCTGGGTGAGATGAACCCGTTGCAGCTGCGTGAAACGACCATGGCACGTGATACCCGGCGCCTGGTTCAGCTTGGCATTCTTGATGATGATGGCACCTTTGAGATGATGGATATGCTGCTGGCTAAGAAACGTTCGGGAGATCGCAAGAGCTGGTTGCAAAGCAAGGGCAATCTGGCCGACATTTAGATCATTAATCTATCGTTATGTAGTACCCAGACGTAGGGAGTCCGGCGGTGGCATCAACAAATTACAGTAAGTTACGCGTTCTGATTATCGAAGACTTTGCCAATTTCAGCTCGGCGCTGCGGATGATGCTGTCGCAGCTGGGGGTGTCGGAGATTGAGATCGCCATCTCGGGCGAGAAAGCACTGCCGCTGATGACATCGGGTACCTTCGATATCGTCCTCTCAGATTATAATCTCGGAGAGGGGCGTAACGGTAACGATCTTCTGGAAGAGGCGAAGCAGAATAAACTGCTCAGAAGCGACTGTATCTACATCATGATTACCGCAGAGAGTGGGACCGAGATGGTGATGGGCGCACTGGAGTATCAGCCCGATGAATACCTCACCAAACCCTTTACCAAGGAGATCCTCTACTCCCGCCTGGAGCGCCTGTTAACGCGGCGCGAGGCGTTACTGCCTATCTACCGGGCGATCGATAAAGGTCAGATAAGCGAGGCGGCGCAGCAGTGCGACACCCAGGGATCTGAGTATCCGCGTTATAAGAGCTACCTGCTTAAACTCAGAGCCGAGTTGCTGATGGAGCTAAACGCTTATAATACGTGTCGGGCGCTTTGCCAGCAGATCCTAGGGGTTAAATTTATCCCCTGGACTCAGTTAGCTCTGGGTAAGAGTTATTTTTATCAGCAGGACTATGTGGCGGCGGAAAAGGCATTCCGAGAGCTGCTGAGTCTCAACAAGGGCTATGTGCATGCCTGGGATTGGCTTGCCCGTTGCCAGGAGCAGACCGGGGATCCGGCCGCTGCTCAGCAGTCGTTGATGGCGGCTGCGAAAATCTCACCGATCAATGTTTCCAGGCAATCGACGTTAGGACGATTGGCGGTCAGTAACGGCGATATGGAGCAGGCCGAACGTGCGCTGAGCAAAAGCGTGAAGGTGGGTAAGTATTCGGTTAACCGCAGCCCCGATAACTATCTGCAACTAGCGAGTGTTATCAGTCAGCGCGTGGCGGATGTTAATGCGGTTACCGCTAAACGGATGGAACAAAAAGCGCTGACCGCCATGGATGAGCTGCGAAGTCTTTACCGCGGTGATGCCCAGGTCGGCTTAGCGTCGCGGCTGGCGGAGCAGCAGCTGTATCAAGCCCAGGGTAAAGAAGCTGAAGTCGCCCATGCGTTGTTGCAGGCATTTGACCTGTGTAAAAAGGATAAACAGGGGACTCTTCCCACCTCGCTAAAAGAGCAGCTGATCGGCCGATTACAGCAAACGGGGCAGTCTAAATATGCCGAAGATCTGGTTGGATTGATGCAGAATGAAGTATCGCACCGAAACGGAGAAGCGGCCGAGTTGTACGCCAAGGGTGATATTGAACAGGCACTGGCCGGATTGCAGCTTGCGGTCGAGGAGCAACCGCGTAACATCTCGAGCAATCTCAACCTGGCGCAGGTCGCGATGCACTCTATGGTCCAGAACGGTATTGATGCGATGCTGATGCAGCAGGTGGGTGCCGCGTTAAGCCGGGTTAAATCTATCCCCGAAGCGAGTCAGCGCTTTAAACTGTATCAGGACCTCAGGATGCGGTATCAAAAATTACTGCAAAAACAGGCACAGGCTTAAGCGGATGAAACCTGATGCTCCGCTTAGTTTTTCGATCCTGCTGGCCTCTACCGTCCACGATATGAAAAATTCGATCGGCCTGCTGATGCATCAGATCAATCAATTACCTAGTCAGCCTGATGCAACGGCGGGGCCGGATCAGCTGAAATTCGAGGCCGCCCGGCTTAATAACTATCTGATTCAACTTCTAACCCTGTATAAGTTCGAACAGGATCAATACCCTATTCAATTAGATGAATACTTTCTGGATGAGTTTGTGGAGGACCTGCTGTTGATGAATCAACCAATCCTGCAGCCCTGGGGTATCCATATCGAACACCAGGTGCCGGCCGATCTGTGCTGGACCTTTGATCGTCAACTGCTGGTAGGGGTGTTGAGCTCTATTTTTACGAATGTGGTTCGCTACGCCAGATCCAGGGTGCTGATCGAGTTGATACTGGATGAGGGCAGACTGCGGATCCGGATAGAGGATGATGGCGCGGGCTATCCTGATAACCTGCTTGGCGAACTGAGCGCACGACCCATGGCGGTAGATTTTGTCAGTGGCAGCACGGGCCTGGGACTTTATTTTGCCGTTCAGGTGGCGGCGCTACACCAGCGAGATGGCCAATGCGGTCGGGTGCTGCTCAGCAACGGAGGACGCCTGGGTGGCGGTTGTTTCGAACTGACTCTGCCCTGAAAACAGAGCCCAGATCTACTCTTAGAACCCGGTTTTACATCAACAAAGCTTAGCTTACCAAAGTTGTAATTATTCAGCATATGCATCGACTTTAAATTAAATAGCGAAAATAGCTGTGCTCAATAATTACAGAAAGTTTAACTCACTCACGTCCCAGACACAGAAGTAACTTATGCCAGCCAGTACAGAGATTGATGAGGGCATCGAACGCCAATCGATGAAGGAGTATACCGAGAAGGCCTATCTGGACTACTCGATGTACGTCATCCTCGACCGAGCATTGCCCCATATCGGCGATGGTCTCAAGCCAGTACAGCGGCGTATTATCTACGCCATGTCGGAGCTGGCACTGAAGGCCGGCGCCAAGTTTAAAAAGTCCGCCCGTACCGTCGGTGATGTGCTGGGTAAGTTTCATCCCCACGGAGACAGTGCCTGTTACGAGGCGATGGTGCTGATGGCGCAGCCGTTCTCCTACCGCTATCCACTGGTCGATGGTCAGGGCAACTGGGGGTCCGCCGATGATCCCAAGTCTTTCGCCGCGATGCGCTATACCGAATCTCGATTAACGCCTTATAGTTCTCTGCTACTCAATGAGTTGGGGCAGGGTACGGTGGAATGGGGGCCTAATTTCGACGGTACCCTGTTTGAACCCCTGACCCTGCCGGCCCAGGTGCCCAATGTGCTGCTCAATGGCGGCAGCGGTATTGCGGTGGGGATGGCCACCGATATTCCCGCGCATAATCTTCGCGAGGTCGTGGGTGCTTGTCTGCACCTGCTGGATAACCCCCAGGCGGATGTCGATGAGCTCTGTGAATATATACCGGGGCCGGATTATCCGACTGACGCTGAGATCATCACTCCACCTGAAGAGCTGCGTAAGCTGTATCACAGCGGTCGGGGTTCGGTGAGGATGCGTGCGGTGTACTGCAAGGAGGAGGGCGATGTGGTCATCACTGCCTTGCCTCATCAGACCTCCGGTGCCAAGGTGCTGGAACAGATCGCGGCACAGATGCAGGCCAAGAAACTACCGATGGTCGCCGATCTGCGTGATGAATCTGATCATGAGAATCCGACCCGGCTGGTGATCATTCCCCGTTCTAACAGGGTCGACGTCGAACAGATGATGGCTCACCTGTTTGCGAGTACCGATTTGGAGCGTAGCTACCGGGTTAACTTCAATATGATCGGCGTCGATGGCCGGCCCCAGGTAAAAAATCTGCGTCAGATCCTGACCGAGTGGCTGCAGTATCGTACCGATACAGTCACCCGCAGGCTCCAGAATCGCTTGGAAAAAGTCCTCAGCCGGTTGCATATTCTCGACGGTCTGCTGGTGGCTTTTCTTAATATCGACGAGGTGATCGAGATCATTCGCGCCGAGGAGAAACCCAAGCCGGTATTGATGGAGCACTTTGGGATTAGCGATATCCAGGCCGAAGCAATCCTCGAACTGAAACTGCGCCAGTTGGCCAAGCTCGAAGAGATGCGGATTCGCGGCGAGCAGGATGAACTTAATAAAGAGCGACTTAAACTGGAGAAACTGCTGGGCTCTAAGGCCGCGTTGCGCAAACTGATCAAGCAGGAACTGAACGCTGCGGTAGAGCAGTATGGAGATGAGCGTCGCTCTCCGATCAAGCTTAGGGCTGAAGCCAAGGCGTTTAGCGAGGTCGATCTGCTGGGTTCCGATCCGATGACAGTGGTGTTGTCACATCAGGGCTGGGTTCGAGCGGCGAAAGGCTTCGTTGTCGATGCCCAAGCGTTGAGTTACAAGGCGGGTGATGGTTTTAAGTTATCGGCTCCGGGGCGGATGAATCAAGCCGCCGTCTTTATCGATTCCAACGGCCGCGGTTATTCGTTGCCCGTACATACCCTGCCTACTGCCAGAGGGCAGGGCGAACCCCTGACCGGGCGTTTATCGATACCCAGTGATGCCAGCGTAGATGCCCTGTTAATCGCCGCTCCCGAACAGTATTTTATTCTTGCTGCCGACAGTGGTTACGGCTTTGTCTGTAAATACGATGATCTCCTGGGAAAAAACAAGGCGGGCAAGGCGGTGCTGAGCCTGTCCAAAGGCAGCAAGGTGATGCGGCCTCTCGCGATTAGCAAGGCTCCGGGGCAACTCCTGGCAGCAGTCAGCAACGAAGGGCGCTTGCTGCTGTTTCCGGTCGCCGATCTGCCCACCCTAGCACGGGGTAAAGGCAATAAGATCATCAATATCCCCAGTGCCAGGGTCGCGTCACGCGAAGAGTTCGTGATCGCAATCCAGGTACTAGATGCAGATGCGAGTCTTACGATCCATGCGGGTAAACGTCATCTGACCTTGAAACCGTCCGACCTGGAGCACTATTACGGCGAACGTGGGCGTCGGGGCAATAAGTTGCCCCGAGGTCTACAACGCGTCGATCATCTGAGCAGTGATTCTGTGGCTGTGACGGCCGAGGATAACGACAGTTGAGTAGCAGCCGAGCCACCTAGCGTTAGCGGGATACTCCTATGATGGTTTTGCAGTGAGTCGCGCTCTGAGCTTTGCGCCGGTGATCACCGAGGGCGCTCGAGTATTGATTCTGGGATCGATGCCAGGCCTGCGCTCGCTCGATCAGCAACAGTATTACGCCCATCCTAGAAACAACTTTTGGCCGATCATGGCCGAGCTGTTCGGTTTTTCGCTCGAGAAATCGTATCCCGAGCGGTTAGCACTGTTGCAACGTCAGGGCATTGCCTTATGGGATGCGTTGGCCTGCTGTGAACGCTCGGGGAGTCTGGATGCTGCCATCATCGAAAATAGTATCCAGGCGAATGATTTTGTTCAGCTCTTCCAGCGATACCCGACACTCGAGGCGGTTTTTTTTAACGGCGCTAAGTCAGAGCAAAGTTACCGCAGATATGTCATAGGGACGTTGGCGGGGGTTACACAACCCGCACTGTTGCAACGCTTGCCCTCGACTAGCCCTGCTCACGCCAGCCTCAGCTACGCCCAAAAGCTACAGCAGTGGCGTCAGGTACAGCAAGTGCTACTAAATTACTGAAACTCGCTTTAGCACCGTGGGAGCCTGCCTGCAGGCGATCTTTTGGTCAGCACTCCAGCAACGGCTACAACAACTAACTGGGATACAGCCTATTTTTAAGGCCTCTGCAGCCGGTAACAGTTTTTCTGTTCTTTTTTGCAACATACATCGCGGCATCGAATTTTTTAAGGAGTACCTCCAGGCTGCGGCCATGGTCGGGATAGATTGAAATACCTATACTCGCCCCAATGTGTATAGTCCCTTTGCCGATCACAAAGGGTTCATTCAGGACCGCGAGAATTTCACAATCGGCTGTTTGCGCGCCAGCAACGGCACATTTTTCACCAGCTGAGGACACTCGCGCTTTGCTGTCGCTATGACTTTTATATTCAACTCGTCGAACAGACGTCGATTAGGTAATCCGGTCATAGAATCATGCTGTGCCATGTGCCATGTGCCATGTGACATATACGTTCTTCGTCGTTTATTCTCTGCTGAACCTCCGTCTTAATACTATCTGTCGCTTGTCTTATTAGCTGCTCCAGATGATAGAATAAAGCAGGTGATTATTGATAAAAAATGGCAATCAACACTGCAACAACCTAATACCAGGATGATAATATTAAACCGGCTGGTCTATATTTATTTTACTTGCCACGCTTAGCTACCAGTGACCGTTGGATAGCAGACTATCGGTTATGGCCAGCGAGGAGTTAAAGGTTTCTTGATTGCCCACAAGTGGCTCTCCGCTTTCTCCATAGACATAGCTGTGCCAAATTTAAATATAAAATTATCGTTTAACTCGAAGAAAGAGGCTTGCTTGAGCAATGCTTTTAAACACATAAGAACTGATGATATCATCATTATAACGTCGTTGTTACTTTTTGGATTTAGAGTGAATAAATCTTTTAATAAGTATCGCGTCGATACCCTGTGACAAACGGATGGGTCCGCTAAGGATATAGCCTTTATTCTTAGTGTCCTCAGTAACTAACAATCCAAGTCGCCGACCGGCAACAGCTTTATGCTAATAATATCAGAGTTTTTTAAGCAGTGCTGTAAACAGATAGAGTTCTTTTTTATAAAAATACCTATGGCAGGCGACAAAGGCGCTAAGGCTACCGATCATATTCATCCTAATAGCAATGGAAGCTGCAAGGGATGCCGCGAAGGTCTCTAAAATATATTAAGCCTGTGTCCGTTCGTTATTAACATAGAGATTCAATGTAATATGTTGAGTTGTATATTAAAAATAGTGTAATAAAAGATATAAGGAAAGCGCCAGTAAGGTTCGGTATCGTTACAATGGTAATAAAGGGGTTAAGGGTATTAAAAATAATTTTCTAAGGAACTTAAATATGGTTAAACTGGTTTTAGTAGTATTACACACACCTTAATGCTCATAAAGCCAGCTCATATAAATGACTAGTTTTAAATAATAGGGACTAACTCATAGCCTGAGTGCTCAGGCTATGAGTAATTTTATTATTAAAATCAATTACCAGTACAAAGCTAAAATAGCTGAGCATATTATTACTGCCCCAGAAATAGTGAGGTGCAAGCCAATCTGCTCTGGTCGCTTATTCATAAGTTGTTCCTACTTTCAGTTGTAGGGTTATCAAGGCTTATACGCTTTTTCTAATTTTTTCTAGTTAATTTTTTTGTAATTAATACCTTCGGCGTGTTTTTTAGTATTGTAACATTCTGTTTTCCTAGTTTGACGTATAGGAAAGATTCTTTTTATTTATAAACTGATAGCTTTGAATACGGTCTAACTTCAATGCCTACCTGTAAAGCATCCTGCGTGAGTTCCATTATTATATTTCGAGGATATTCTTCGGTTTTTATATTTAAATATATTTTAGCACCATTGTTTGCGGCTGCATTTTTTGAACAGATGAAGCTAACCGCTTCATCCAGGCTCAATGCATTAAACTCAGCTATGTGACTATTGTTTGTCTTACTGCTTAACATAGTATCTCCCCATGGCGATTGGTAGCCGATGTGTCAAAAGATATTCTTGCCTGAACGTTGTTGATGTTTTCGATCTTGTGGTTATTAAGTTTTTCATTCATGCAGATCTGTAATTCGCTAAGTGTTATAAAGTGTATAATTATTCTTTTACTTATCAATAGCATATTTTTGTTTTTTTCTTTGGAGTCTAAGTTGCTCGCTACCTTGCAACAAATATCTGTTAGCTCTTTGTTATCCGTCTTGTCATTAATGACGACTCTAAAATTATAATCAATGAGATGTTCTGCCTGATCATATGAGCTTAGCTGGCCTTTTATATCATCTAAAATCTTATCTTTAAACGAGAGGTCTGTTTTTTTGTTTAATGTGCATAAAATGTTAGATTTATAACCAGCATTTATAGTTAATATTATCGTTAGAGGGTACGTATCAATATGGAAAGGTTGTGATTTTTTTAAAATTTTTACTGTATTATGATTTTTTGAATCTTGTGACATATTCATCGTGTATTTCACTTGATATTTTATTATAGATATATTAGGTGAATATCTTGTTCTCCATTAGCTTTTCTTAATATCATTGTTCCCATGATTTAGTTGTAGTGGTCTACACTAGGGAGCCATGGCTGGCTCTGAGTCCGAGTGCCTATAAATAGGTCCGCCGGGGTTTATTGCGGCTCGTCAACGCGGTAATCTTTGCTGTTGGCAGAACATTAGCGTTCTGCTGTTTGCTGAGGATTAAAAGAGATATGGCTACACGAAGCGATTTCACACTGACCAGTTTTGCACTGCGCTATCTGTTCGCTCTGTTATTGGTTTTTGCGACCTACAATCCCAGTGGCCTTTCCTGGATTCATTGGCTTAATACGGATGTCGCACTGGTCTACAAGGTGGGGATCGGAGTGGTGTTGCTGATCGGATTCATTATTTACCTGCGCGCGACCTGGAACTCTTTAGGTCTGCTGGGGACTCTCTTGGCGCTGTCCTTCTTTACGGTGATAATATGGCTATTGATCGAGTGGGGGTTGCTGAGGCTTGATATGAGTTCACTGATGGTCTGGGTCATTGAATTTGTGTTCAGTGGTGTACTGGCGGTAGGGATGTCCTGGTCACATCTGCGTCGGAAACTGTCCGGGCAGTACGACACCGATGAAATTGAGGGCTAGCCGGGACTGTCGGACTAAAGTCCGACCTACAATAACCTACACAATTGGCCGCGTCGGGGGGAGTTGTCGTTCCAGGTAATCCGTAATCAGGTGTTGTGCTAGTTCGCTATCGATTCCGGTCGGCGTCAATGCACCCCGGAGCCAGATCCCATCGATAAGTGCGGCGATGCCCTGAGCCACAAATCTAGCGTGCTCGGCAGGCAGTAGCCGTTTTAATTCGATGGTTAATTGTGACAACAGGCGCTTTTCGTTAACCCGCTGCAGCCGATACAGCGAGGGTTCGTGCATGGCCAGGGACCAGAAGGTTAACCAGGTTTTGATGACTTTCGGATCGAGCTGCCTGGGCGCAAAATTACCGCCGACGATAGCTTGGATCCGGCCTTTAACGTCGTCGGCGGGTGTGTCTTGCAGGCGACAGGTAACACCTTCGTACAGCTGCCGTAAGATGAAGCGCATGGTTGCTTCGATCAGATCATTTTTACCACCGAAATAGTGGTTGATTATCGCCGGTGACACTCCGGCATAGCTGCTGATCATCGCCACCGTCGCCTTGTGTAAACCGACAGCGTTAATCGCTTCCATGGTGGCATTAATCAGCTGTGGTTTTCTTATTTCAGGCATTCCGACTTTAGGCATCTAATGCAGTCTCTCTTGTGTGTAATCGATAAACGGGGGGGAGGTCTTAATGGACAACATTGCGGGCTATCTTAACTGACTATCTTTACTGCCGCGTCGGTTATAGCCGCCCGAGATGACCTCTTTCTGGTCTTGCTGCTCCTGGCAGCGGACACACAGGCAGACCCCCGCAACCGCGGTACGTCTGGCCTCTGGAATACCCCGGTTGCAGTTCTGACAGTGACTCAGGCCCTCGCCACAGAGTAACCGGTCACGGGCTCGATAAACCGCATCCTCAATAGTCGCGTCGATCTGATCCTGAACCGCACCGTCCTTCGCAAAGCCGCCTGCCATGTTATACGTCCCGTAATAGTAATACCCGCGAAGGTTAAGGCAGATGTCATATCAAAGTACAGACCTAAGACGCTACCCGATTTACTTGACCGCTACATGCGGCTTGATCGATCTGCTTCGCAACATAGTTTACCCTGAGGGTTGTGGATGCTGAATAGTGCGGATACTGAACAGAAGGGCCCAGATAACCAGGGCTTGGTACTCGACCGAAAAGTCCGACACTAACACAGAGATAGAGGTCGCTTGTGTAGGTATACAGGTAACCCGCAGATTTTAATGCACAGCTGGGGCTTGATAAGAATAAATCAGCAAATGCAATAAAAAATAAATTATCCACATCTCGGAAAACAGTTGTTGATATTGTTATGTTGTTGATTTTAATAATTATTAATTAGCATTGATGAGATTATGATCAATTTATGACGAAGCCTATAGATAGGGGCCTAGGGCAGGTTACCCCACTTTACCTCACAGAGTTATCCACAGAAAATCTGTATAACTAAACGCCTGCCGGTGGCCGTATTTGAGTGGCTATTTGGGGATTTACTCTGAGGGGCCCGCTGCGCTGAAACCACCCGGGTACTCGAAGCCAGGTTTATACCATCGGATACCAGAAACCGGCCCGTCTTAGTCAGCGGCTTAGTGTTCATCGATATCGAAAAATGATGGAAATAGGTACCCAAAACGGAGGCAACAGAGTGTTTGATACGCCCGACGACGCCATAAAATGAGCCTGAGAGACATTGCGATCACCGGTTAGCAGCTCCGAATGCGCTACTCTTTCATCTATGCCTATGCTCTCATCATTAGCGATAAAGCGCATAAACTGGAGGATCTCGGCGAGCGTTTCTTTAGGTTGATGCCCCATATCACGTCGGCAATCGCACCCGCATTAATAAAAGGGTTACGTGGTTTGCCACTCTCATGCTCAAGCTGAACAATAGAATTAAACCGATTGCCTGATGGCTCACGCCCGACAAACGACTATACCGCATCACCGAGCTTTCCCAGAAC
Organism: Motiliproteus sp.; assembly: GCA_047633175.1. Taxonomy (GTDB): domain Bacteria; phylum Pseudomonadota; class Gammaproteobacteria; order Pseudomonadales; family Balneatricaceae; genus Motiliproteus. Next base: position 60,043 of record JBLIEQ010000004.1, read on the forward strand.
GATGGTTAACGTAAACACCTTGGAGACACTCTGAATGGAAAACAGCTGATCAACACAGCCGGCACTGAAGACACTTCCATCCTGCATGGCAACCGTAATAGCAAACCGATCAGGATCGATACTCGCCAGTTCCGGGATGTAATTAGCTACGCTGCCCCCGATCGGTTCAGGCCTTCATCTGCATCACGATGTCATCTACTATTTTTTGCATACTGCCCAGCTCCAGAAGGACGTATTTGATTGTGACAGGCAGTCTATCGAACCTACAAGAGCACTATATCAGGCTGAAGCTAACCTACACGAAGGCAGCTATTGCCGTGCAAATCGGCTATCCTGCCGAACTATTGCCTCAACTATTGCCTCAACAATCACCTCAACAACTATCTTAGGACGGACTTTTCCTCGCACGACCGGTCGGGTCCGACACAATGCCAGCAAGAAAAGGAATCCCCTATGCAAGATCTGCTTCCAGACCTCTGTGATCAATTTCCCGAGCTGATACAGGTCGTCGAACCGCTGTTTGCTAATTTTGGCGGTCGCGACTGCTTTGGTGGTGAGATTGTCACCCTCAAGGCGTTCGAAGATAACTCCCTGGTCCGCGAACAGGTGGCGTTGCCCGGTAAGGGTAAAGTGCTGGTGATCGACGGCGGGGGTTCGATGCGACGTGCCATGCTGGGTGATCTGCTGGCCGAGCAGGCCGCTGGCAACGGTTGGGAAGGGATGCTGATCAACGGCTGTATTCGCGACGTCAATGCTATCGGTGAAACCGACCTGGGCGTTGCGGCCCTGGGTATTCACCCGATGAAAACCGACAAACGCGGTCTGGGCGATCTGAACGTAGAGGTCACCTTTGGCGGCGTGACTTTTCGTCCCGGGCTTTACCTGTATGCGGACAACAACGGCGTGCTGATATCACCACAAGCGCTGTCACTAGAGCCCGAATAACGCAGATTAAACGCCCAGCCTTATAATGTCGACCCGAGGGCGCCGCAGATACGAGGGTTTTAAATCTCCTCAAGCTCTTCATACACCTGCACCGAGGGCTAATCAGGCGGCCTAAGTGTCCCAGTAGGGCAGGTCGCCACCAAAGTGTTCAATCGCAAAATCCAGAAAGACCCGCACCTTAGCGGGCAGATATTGTCGTTCGGGAAACACCGCGTAGAAGGTTTGTTCGGGAATTGGGTATGACTCAAGCAGCTGCACCAGCCGTCCCGATTTAAGGTCAGGACCTGCAACAAAGGTCGGTAACCGGCCAATACCCGTCCCTGCTCTTAATGCCTCTAATAAGGCCTCACTGTTGTTGACCCTGTAGTTTCCGGATACTAATACGGTCTCGGATTTATCCTCAGTACAGAGCTTCCACTTGTTAGCATCGCTGGAATAGCTGAATAACACGCAGTTATGTTTGGCCAATTCTGAGGGCATAGCCGGTAGCCCACGGCGGACGATATAGTCGGGTGAGGCACATAAGACCATACGCAACGGAGCCAGTGCTCGGGCGACCAGGGTCGAGTCTGGTAAGCGCCCCGAGCGGATAGCGACGTCGAATCCGGCCGCCACCAGATCGACTTTTTTATCGTCCATCACCAATTCCACCTGGAGCTTTGGGAAGCGCTGCAAAAACTTTGGAATGAGCGGTGAGATGTGCAGACGGCCAAAAGACATCGGACTGCTTATTCGTAGTGTACCCTTAGGGTCCCCCTGTAATTGGGTTACCGCATCTTCGGCTTGACCCGCCGCGATCAAGGACTGAGCCGCATGTTCAAAATAGCGCTCTCCGGCTTCTGTCAGGCTCAGCTTACGGGTAGTACGATGCAGTAACCGGACACCCAGGTGTCGTTCAAGCTGATTAATGCGTTTGCTGACCGCCGACTTAGAAATACCCAGTGTGCGGGCGGCCGCAGAAAATCCAGCCTGCTCGACAACAGCCACAAATACCGGAATAGCACCGAATTCCTCCATGACCCAGACTCCTTAGCGTAGTTCGTCTACTTTTTCTCAACAGTTAGATTACAGATTATATAATTATCATCTGATAGGAAACAAAATAAGCTAAGCGCAACCTATCCACCCGCTGCAGACTGACTCTAAGAGGATGCAGAGACTGCCAAACTTGAGGGGATAACGATGCAGCGGAGACAGTGGATGACACTCGAGGAATCGAAGGAGAAAGATGATGAATAGCCAGGTTCAATCGTTTAGGCGCGCCCATCAGGGCATGCTGCTCTGGGCGGTGGTTGTCGGGTTATCGTTTCCGGCTGTCGGGATACTGAGCGAAGGGCTGCCCCCCCTGTCACTGACGGCAGTACGTTTCGTTATCGCGGCACTGGCTATTTTGCCGTTGATCTGGCGTATCCATCGCTGGCCCAGCCTGATCGGGTTGGCGCTTTACAGCCTTATGGGACTGAGTCTTGCGTGTTTTTTCGCCACCATGTTTTGGGCTGCGCATCTTACCAGCGCACTTTCCATGGCCACGCTCTACGTCAGCGTACCGCTATTGGCTTACTTCCTGGGGCGGTGGTGCGGCGTCGAACAGCGTGCCGGTCAGTTAGTGGCCATCTTATCGCTGGGTGCAGTCGGTGCCCTGATGTTGGCCTGGGCGGAATCCGCTGGCCAATTAAGTAAGTTGCAATTGGGCGAGGCCGAGCTCGCATTCTTTACGGGATGCACCGCCTCTGCTCTCTACCCGGTGTTAAGCAAGTGGGGATTAAATCGAGGCTGGCTGGCACCGCAGGCCGAGCTCCGCACGTTCTGGAGCCTGCTGACTGGGAGTGTGCTCATCGGCATACTCGCCATGGCCGAGGAAGCGCCACAGCAGCTCCTGAGCATGACCTGGATGGATGTCGCAGTGCTGGTTTTTCTTGGGGTGTTTTCCAGCGGCATGACATTCTGGCTTATGCAGCGCGCGACGGCCGTACTGACTCCGGCGGCCGTGACTGCGTACAGCTATCTGGTGCCCTTTGTCTCGATGCTGTTGTTGTTTGTTGACCAGCCAGAACGCATTGGCTGGCACTGGCTCCCCGGCGGATTCCTGGTGATACTCGCTATTACACTGCTTCTGAAGCGTGATGTAGCGCTGCGTCAGCAGAGGTCGCAGCTAAGAGTGGGCTTGGCGATCAATTCGTCGTAAACAAGGTGGGGAGCTGGTGGGGAGCTTGCACGGACTGGCAGCGGCGCAAGAGCCTCTTGGGTGGGAGGAAATGGCCCCTCAGCCTATACGGCAGTCGAGAGGCCTGAGCCGCCGTATCAGAGTACGCGGATAATCGCCTGACAGAGACGATCCAGATTGTCGTGGGTCATGCCCGCGACATTGATGCGGCCTGAGCCGACGATATAGATCGCATCATCACTCTGGAGCCGCTTTACCTGCTCAGGGTTGAGTCCTGAGAAGGAGAACATGCCACGCTGAGCGGCGATAAAGCTAAAGTCTTGCTGTGCTCCGGATTTCGCCAGCGTCTGGGTAAAGAGCAGACGCATCTCCAGGATGCGACTGCGCATCTCGGTCAGTTCTTGCTCCCATTGAGATTTCAGTTCCGGGCTGTCGATAATGGTGCTAACGATCCCTGCGCCATGATTGGGCGGCATGGAGTAGTTGCCACGGATGCAGTAACAGATCTGGCTGAATGCGGCCTGGGCATCGCGCGCCGTCGCCGCGACCACCGTCAGGGCACCGATACGCTCGTTGTAGAGACCGAAATTCTTAGAGCAGGAGCTGGCGATCAGCATCTCGGGGCAGTAGCCGGCCAGAACATTGATCCCTTGCGCATCTTCGTCGAGACCCTCGGCAAACCCCAGGTAGGCGCTGTCGATAAAGGGCATTGCTCCACGCTCTTGCAGCACCACACCGACCTGATGCCATTGCTCGGCAGTCAGATCCAGCCCGGTCGGGTTGTGACAGCAGGCATGCAGCAAGACGACATCGCCGGCCGGTACTTCCTGCAGCGTTGCTAGCATGCCGGCAAAGTCCAGGCTCTGGTCCGCCGCATCATAGTAGGGGTAGTCACGCACCTCTAATCCAGCAGAGTCGAAGATATTGTGATGGTTGGCCCAGGTGGGGCTGCTGACCCAGATCTTGGCTTGGGGCTGGGTACGGTGGATAAAGTCTGCGCCGACGCGCAGTGCACCAGTGCCACCCGTTGCTTGCGCGGTGATGACGCGTCCGCTGGCCAGGAGTTGCTGGCTGTCAGCATAGGCCTGGGGGAATAACAGCTGCTCCATCGCCTTGCCCAGCGACGGCGCGCCAGCGGGACCGATATAGGCTTTGGTAGACTGGGTGTCCAGCAGATAGGCTTCGGCTGTTTTAACCGAGGGCAGGATGGGCGTATGTCCGTTCTCATCCTTGTAGACGCCTACGCCAAGATCGATCTTGTCGGTACGGCTGTCAGCCTTAAAGGCGTTCATCAAGGCAAGCAGGGGGTCCCCGGCAGTCGGTTGAAGTGTTGCAAACATGGTGGAGGTTCCTTCGCTGGTACGGCGATTAACGCGCCAGACCCGCAGTTCCGGGTCTGGCGCTTGATTAAACTGATTAATGAGTCTGAGCCGATTGTAAAATACGCTTGGCAGATTCGCCAACGCGGGAGCGGAAAAACAGCAGATGCCAGCGCCGTCCTCCGACCTGATGCCATAAGATGGCCGAGCGGATGCCGGCCAGCAGCAGGGCACGAATTTTTTCGGCGTTGTCCTTGTTCTGCAGATGCCGTGGCTCGCCAGTCACCTGTATTCTGAAGCTAAAGGTGCTCAGTGTTTCCTGGTAAAGTGCGGCGATATTGGCGACGACTGGACCCCGCGCGTAACTGAGGGGAATCTGTGGAGTGTCGGTGGGATGGGCTGGGTCCACGCCCGCATTGTCTTGCGAGTTGAAAAACAGCGCCTGCTGGCCGATCTGCTCAAGCCGCTTGCCGACCTCTTCCAGCATCTGCGGGTGTTTACGCAGTCGGCTTTCCAGATGCAGTAAGCCCATAGCGTAGCGTGTCATATCCTTGTTGATGGCGATCCCTTTGTCGCTAAGATCCCGTGCCATCTTGAGACCGGTTTGCAGGTTAAAAGGCAGGTCTCGGGCACCGCCAAACACATCTTCGGTAGCATCGGGGGAGGTCACAAAAATGCTGTTGATGCTGGCCTCAAAGCTGTTTTGTGGAATGATCCCGCGTTTAGCGATCTGATCCACCAGGCTGGCGGCCTGAAAAATCCCCGCCAGAGCGATGGTTTGCTGGTCTAGGCTACGTGACATGGACGGACCCTGAGTAGTTCAAGCTTATGGTTAGAATCTAGCGTTTACATAGACAGTTGCAGCTGGACTGTGATTAATCCTGGGTGGCTTCGATCACGCCACCACCCAGACAAATTTCATCCTGATAAAAGACCACCGATTGACCCGGCGTCACCGCCCGTTGCGGCTGATCGAAAGTCACTCTATACCCTGGGGTCTGGTCTGGGGTCTCCTCGGCGGTGATCGTACAGGGTTGATCATCCTGGCGATAACGGGTCTTGGCCGTGCAGCGGTAGGGCAGTTGCGGGCCGGTGCCGTCGACCCAGTCGATATGGCTGGCACTCAGGGACCCGCTGAACAGTAACGGATGCTGGCCGCCCTGAACCGCTACCAGCACATTGCGGACCAAGTCCTTTTGGGCAACAAACCAAGGCTCATCAGAAAACTGACTCAGACCGCCGATGCCTAAACCCTGGCGCTGGCCGATCGTGTGGTACATCAAGCCCTGATGACGGCCAATCTTGATGCCGGTGGGGGTCTCTATATCACCCGGTTGTGCCGGCAGATATTGCTGTAAAAAGTCCTTGAAGCGGCGCTCGCCGATAAAGCAGATGCCGGTGCTGTCCTTCTTATTGTGCGTCACCAGATCATGCTGCTCTGCGATATGGCGCACCTCAGGTTTCTCCAGTTCGCCGACCGGGAATAGAGTTTGCGCGATCTCGGCTTCACCGACCGCGTTGAGAAAGTAGCTCTGATCCTTGTTGCCATCCAGGCCCCTTAGTAGCTGGACATGACCCTCGAGATCGCGGCGGCGGACGTAGTGGCCTGTGGCTATATAGTCGCCGCCTAGATGCTTGGCGTAATCGAGAAAGGCCTTAAACTTAATCTCTTTATTGCACAGAACATCGGGATTGGGTGTCCGTCCCGCTTTATATTCACTTAAAAAATGCTCGAACACATTATCCCAGTATTCCGCCGCAAAGTTTGCGGTATGCAGCCGCATCCCCAGCTTATCCGAGACGGCCTGAGCATCGGCCAGATCATCCATGGCGGTGCAGTATTCCGAGCCATCGTCCTCGTCCCAGTTCTTCATAAACAGGCCTTCGACTCTGTATCCCTGCTGCTGCAACAACAACGCAGACACAGAAGAATCGACGCCACCAGACATCCCAACGATCACGGTGGCTGCCTGGCTGGACGCAGGAGTGGAGCTGGAGCTATGGGTCACGGACATGAGGTAAAGAGGCTCGATTAAATACAAACACCTATTGTACCGATCAAGCGCAACAGGTGATAGTAACAGCTTATGCCAATCCTGACGGGTAGCGGCCTAATTACCAAGAAGTAAGGCTCTGTACGAGTTAGTTGTTACATAAGTTAGTTCTGTATTACTGTTTATTTAATAAAATCCTTATTCTTCCTCTCGGCGGCTTCGTTTGTGCGCCAGGTATGGCGCGTAGTGCTTTGATTGGCACTGTTATTGAGACGGCAAACGTCAAACTTATACAGGACCTGTCAAAAGACTACCTGATCACCCACAAAACACAGCCTTTAACACCGTGGGAGCCTGCCTACAGGGGATGTTTTGACCTAATTTACTCGAAAAGAATGACTCGACCGTCCAGAGTCCTGCTCCCACAAGACCCCACACGATTCCGCAGTCGGGTCTTTTAGCAGAGAGCGACAACGGTTAACTGGAACATTGCCAAAAAAAAGGCCCTTTGAACCGCCCTTCGCTCATTCGCCCAGCTCCTCGGCCTGTTCCCACAGCTTCTTGGTGGTCGGTGCCGTGGGCCCCCAGCTGTATTTTTCCCCTTCAGGCAAGGCTTTGTCGTACACCATTCCAGGCAGCAGCATGTCGACCAGCAGGTTGTTCAGCAGGAAACCGCCGGGCAGAAAATCGAGGATCACCTTGGCCGTGACCGGGATATTGTCGCGGATCATGTCATCCACCTGGCCCCTGCCGAAGACATAGCGCCGGCCCCAACGGCAGGGGAATTTAAGCCAGTTCGGCTCCTGCGGTGCTTGCTCGCCCAGGAAGGCCGCGGACACGAGCTCGCCGAGCTGGGCGATGTCGACATGGTAGGGGCCCTTGTCTGTGTCGTTACGCAGGCCGAACTGGTAGATGCCCTCAGTCTTGGTGTCTGGATGCAGATTGCGGCCGGGTTTGGCGTAATTTGCATGCCCGTGACGTGACGCATAGACGAGCATTCGGCCGTCGCCCTCGTGGTCCATCGTATCGTATTCGAACCAGGGCTGGTCGCCATGCTGAGACAGGTAGGCGCCCTTAACGGCCATCGTGTAGTTGTCGACCCGGAACGTCACATGCTCCCAATCGCCTTCGTGCACGCCCAGTGGGTCGAGGTCCACGAACTTCTTTTCCTCGGTCGCTAGCCACATATAGGCCGTGCCTGCGCCGTTGTAGGGACTAAACAGCCAGCATTGGATATCGGTGCAGTCCTGCGATGGCAGGAACTTAGCGTGCAGGTAGACCCTGACACCATCAGCCACCGCCTTGCCGGCCTTCAGCACTTCGGGGTCAACGATCCAGTCATTGGCCTGATCCGGGATCTTGAGCCACAGGTTTTTCCGGTTCTCGGGGTTGTCGGCTGGCAGCGCTTGCGAGTCCATGTCCTGGCGCTCGACGTCCCAGAGCTTGCCGGGCCGCACCCGCCATTCTCCGGCAGCTTCGTCCCACAGCCCCACCGACTGCAGGTACGAGCCGACCGATGCCATGAAAAATTGTTCCTCACTGTGCAGGTGCAGATGCGGCGCGTGACGCTGGATCACGCGGTCCAGCTCGTCCTTGGTCAGCGGGGGGATGTTCCACACTGGCTGCATCGGGATCTGCGTCGAGATCCAAGGCCCGTCAGGGCCGGACTGCTGCCTGAGCTCAAGCGCATGCGCGGGCGTTAAGGCCACCAATTTGAACCCTGCGGAGGCGTGCACCGCGGAAAAGCTGAAACGACAGATGTCCTGGTCCAGGACCTGCGGCGTACTCCAGCGGCCTGACACTGCATCTGTGTTGACGAAACCGATTCGGTTGTTCGATCCAACAAACCACACAAGAACGGCGTCACCCAAGGCGCGGATGCCCAGTTGGCGAACGCCTGTCACCAGGCTGCTGTCAACAACGATCTCGGGCTGGGTATTCTTCTTGCCCCTGTAAACGCAGATCCCGTCACCACCGATATAGACATCGTCAAAGCGCGGATCTGTGCCCGGCGTCAATGCGACCGTGGCAGCACCCGCGGGAAGCTGATGGTATTTCTGCGACAGGCAGGTCGGCCATTCAGGATCCGGCAGCGTCGTCATCTCGACCACGCGGTCGGCGCCTACATCATATATGCTCCACAACGCTGCAATGCCATGATGGCCGAAGCCGGTCTGCAGCGTCTTGCGCACGTCGTGCGGCAAATTCACCTTGGCCCATTGCGGTTGCGGATCCAGGGCCGACAGGTCAACCAAATAGTGGTCGACCCCGGCTTCGGCGTCGACCGGCTTCGCATCGACGACCAGTCGCGAGTGAGCAGAGTCGCCGGACGAAGGGAAAAACAGGATATTCACAATCTCATGCGGCACCTTCGGTGAATGCTCTGTGAAGCGGCCAGTGACATTGGCCCAATCCACCGTGTCGGGCTGGTTCGATAAATACTCGGCCACGTACAAACGTCCCTGCTTGCCCCAACTCTTGGTCGTGATCGACACGGCGAGTGTAATCGCCCCGTCGTCCCGTTGAATCGCTGCGAAAGCCTGTGCATGGTAACGGCGTCCGAACTGGGCGCTCAGGTTGAGCTGCTGCCAGGCACCGTCCAGGCGACGTATCAGGTACAGGTTGCTGTCGGTTCCCATGCCAAAAATCAGTGGCTCGCCGAGGCTGTCCAACAGCACGCATAAGTCGCGGTCTGGGTCCAGCGGCAACCCACTCGGTTTGGTTTCAAAGCTTGCGGCAGTGTCCATTGTTTTCTCCTTGTATATCACGGTTTAAAGTCCCTCTGCGCTGCACGCAAGTGTTATTCATCTTCCAGCTTATAAGTCATGTACAGCTGGACGTTGCCCTCCGGGCTCAGTTGGAGCTTCTTATAGAAGAAATCGTTAGCGCCCGGCAGGATCACGCTGCCTGCCAGTGCAGCAAAGCTGCCGCGTATTTGATCGATGAATTCGCTCTTGACCATCATCTGGGTCTGTTCGGTTACTGAACCTAGCATCGCTTGAATGTTGGGGCCCACACCGAGATCATCCAGTACCGAGCTCAAGCTGCCAAAGGCGCCACTGTGGCCGCGGTCCAGCGGCTGCGGTGTGATCTTAAACTCGGGGATAATCTGAATCTTACCGTCCGTGCCGGCCAGGAACTTAATGCAGAAGTCCAGAGACGTGCTCGACTTGCCCCAAAACTGGCCCATATAGGTATTTGGCCACGCGTACTGTTTGACCAGCAGTTCCGAGAACAGCGTGCCAGTGCCGCGAAACTCGATGTGGTCGCTCGCATTCACCAACCGCATCGTTAGCTTCTTGGTTTGCGTGTAGAACGGCCGCACGTAATTGCCCAGATCGTCACTGCTGGTGATTGATTCGCTCAAGCTGAAGCCGTTGCTGAGAGTCTCGTTGCGCACGTTCGGAACACCGCCCGAACGTAAGTGCACCAGTGCCGTGCCCGGATCCAGCGCATCGACGATCTTGTCCCAGACCTGCTTCAAGTACTGCTGGACGAACAGTTCTTGACGGATCAGTGCCGTGCCGTCGATGCCTGATTCCTCGACCAGGTTGCGGTCGAAGTGCCCATCGCGGGGATCGGTCGACGGCGGAATTTGGTCCGTCATCATCATGAAGTTTAGCGTGCTGCGGCCGAGGTAGGCCTTGCTGTCATGCTGCCCAGGATCTTGATATCTGTGGGTCGAATAGGCGACTCCCGTCGGGGCAAACAGCGCTGGTGTCGAATTCTGTCCCGCCGGCGGTGTAACGTTCTCGACCGTATAGCCCAGCGCATAGGGGTTCTCGCTAGTTTTAATCGCTTCGAAATGCGTTCGCAAGCCGTTGTAGAACATCGTCTTTACTCGCGCGCTCTCGGCCGCGTTCGCATCGCTCGCATCTGAGAGGATGACTGTGGTTCGCCCGTCGTCAAAGCTGCTGAAGTTGGTGTTCTGGAAGTCGAGGAACAGCCCGCGCACACTGAAGCGTTGGGTGTCCATGAAGCCACTGTGCTTCATTTTTTCGTGTACGGCTTTTGAAGGTGCCTTCAAATCCTTCAGTCCTATCAGACTCAGCCGCACGTCGAAGCCGATCTTCCAGCCCTTGCAGTCATGCTCAACGGTCTTGGCATTCGCTCCGAAGCCGGTCCAGGTAGTCAACGTACCCGTATCGAGGCTGATGACCATCGACGCATGGCCCTCCATGGCAGAGTCGAAAATAAGGGCCGGTGCTAGCAGGGTGGTATTGAGATTGAAGCCATCTTCGTTGAGATCACCAACGCTTATCTGCGTGTTAATATCACCGAAATTGAACAGGTATTTCAGTTGGGCGTTAACGGAATCCTGCGTCACGGACCAGATCATGTCGAAGTTGTTTAGTTCCTTGGTACTGTTACGAGTGCGCATGTAAATATCCTTATATCGGCACTGAATTGATTTTTTTGTTTTTAGCTTGGTTTTTTAAAGAAGTTGCCTGGCTCAAGGCCGATGGCATGTCGAGCAAATAATATTCGGAAGGGGTTTGTATCCCCTCCAAAATCGTACGGTAGATACCGGGAAACATCCTCCTTCGCACTTTTCTTACAGGCGGTGTTATAACCAGAGCCAGTCTCTTGGTAAGATATTTATCTTTATTATTATTTAATCTATTAAAAACAATAGCACAATTTATGATTTTAATTATTTTTTTTACTAAAAGGTGCAGGTTGATACCCTAAGCACATAATCGCCTAGGTTTCGTTAGCAGTCATGTATTCCGCAATTAATTTAGCGGTGGTATCGTATTCTAGTGTTTTCTGGGCCGGTTATTGAGCCGAACAATTACCGGATAAACTTCAGGCATTGTCACTGCTTTAAAACCCGTACTCTTCGGCCAACATTGGCGAGGCAGGCCATTCGTATTCTCCTTGGCTTATTTGAAATTGACTGGAGTGAGGCGGACATAATATTAGGCCTTACATTTGACTCCCATGTTTCCTGCGACTGTGGGGATAAATCGCATTTCTTGGCAGTTGAAAAATTTCTACTCAGGTGTTCCCCACAGCCGTGGGGTGAGCCGATAGAGGTCAAAATCTGGCCACAATGTCCAGGTTAAAAAAACAGGAGAACCTGCAATCAGGCAGCGAGAGGATGAATCTCGTGTTTGATCGCGTCTCAAGCGTTTGCCTCGGCGAGTGTTAGGTCTTAGGTCTTTTGCATGTTGAGCCAGGATTGGGCATCACCGCCAAAGTAGCGTGCCAGGGGTTACGGCACGCTTTTCTCGGACAATGTCGTTGATTCGAGTCGCAGGAACACGCAGGGCGGGCGACAAGGCGTTGGCTGACATATTCAAAGAGACGAGGTAGTCCTTGCGACCTCACCGGGGTGGATATGACGCATGCATGTTGCCCGAAGGGCGATGCACAGGGAGGTGCCGAGTGAATGCGTATCTGTCAGCCTCAGGATGAATTTAATAGCGCCGCAAGCGCGTACCCGCAGGGCGGTTTAGTAGGGACGCGTTTTTGATGAACAGGGACATTCGAGCGCGGCGCGGCGCGGCCGTTGTCAGTTCCCGACAACAACGGCATACCTGTATCCCTGCAGGCAATGGCCAGAAGCAGCCGTAGCTTCAGTTTCTTCGTCGGAATGTACAAATAAAGCCGTCAGGGGGAGGGATAATTTGCTTGACTGCATAAAAATAATACAGGGTTAACGGCTCACCCCAATTAACTGGGACAGAGCCCGTGAATAGCTCAAAAAAGTGTGTTCTCTACGATAGCGGGAATGAACAGATTGTTGAGTGCAGGCGACCAGCATGGCCGAGCTTTGAGGATGAACAGCGGGTTGCTTGCAATGGCTAACAACATCAAATGTTCGCACGGGGGTGATCAATTGCTACAATAGCGCGCCTACCATCTCAAGAGAGCTTAGCTTTGACTCAGTCAGTCCAACCCCAGCGGACCTATATACAGGTCCAGGAATCCGTTTTTGATATTGCCGAGGAGTTTGAGCGGTTGCGGGATCATTCAGGCCAGGCGGGCGCTGTGGTATTTTTCACCGGGCTGGTTCGAGACCTGGCCGATGATCCGCTGCAGGAGATGGTGTTGGAACATTATCCGGGAATGACGCAGAACTGTCTGGTCCGTATCGTGGATCAGGCCCGGGAGCGCTGGCCGCTTTTCAACATCAGCGTTATCCACCGGGTCGGCTCCTTGAAGCCGTCCGATCTAATTGTCTATGTGGGTGTCAGTAGTGCGCATCGCGGCGATGCCTTCGCTGCCTGTGAATTCATCATGGATTACCTGAAGAAAGATGCGCCCTTCTGGAAAAAAGAGTGTACTCAAACACAGCAGCGCTGGGTCGAGCAGAAAGACACTGACATCACCGCCGCCGAGCGCTGGAGTAAATCCTAGTCCCTGCAGTCACTGCCGGCACAATTATCATTAGTTTAACCATCTTTACAGGAGTCATTTATGGCACAGGTTGTTTTTGTGCTAGGTCAACGCTGGATTAGTCACGGTGAATCAGAACTCGGCCTGGGTATGGTTACTGAAAAGGTTGGTCGGCAAGTACAGCTGTTTTTCCCTGCAGCAGAAGAATATCGTACCTACGCCACCGAAGATGCGCCGCTAAGTCGCTACAGCCTTGAAACCGGGATGCTGTTTAAGGATATCTTCGAACTAGAGTACCGGGTCGAGGCGGTAGAAGAAGACGCCGGCCTGTTCCGCTATGCGGTGGCGTCTGATCCGGGTGCTGCGATTGATAGTGAAACCGAGGGCGACACCCAGGTGTGGATCGAAGAGCGGGATCTGGATCCTTTTGTCGAACTCAATCGCCCCCAGGATCGTTTTTTTGCCGGTCAGATCGATGGTCATAAGGCGTTTGAGTTGCGCCGTAGTGCCCGCCACCATCAGCACCGTCTGGCGCAGTCCGACGCCTGTGGGCTACTTGGGCCGCGGGTACAGCTCCTGCCGCATCAGTTTTATATCGCCTCCCAGGTTTCGCGGCGTCATGCCCCGCGGGTGCTGCTGGCCGATGAGGTGGGTCTGGGTAAGACTATCGAGGCGGGGCTGATTATTCACCAACAGGTGATCAGCGGACGTGCCGAGCGAGTGCTGGTCGTCGTGCCTGATACCCTGATCCATCAGTGGCTGGTAGAGATGCGGCGGCGGTTCAATCTGCATTTCAGCATTATGAACCGCGAGCAGTATGGCGCCCTGCTGGAGTCGGCGCTGCCGGATATCTTTGCCAACAACCCCTTCGATACCAGCCAGCTGGTGATCTGCCCGCAATCGCTGCTGCTCGAAGAGCCTGGTTACCATGATCTGGCTGCCGCCTGTCACTGGGATCTGCTGATCGTCGACGAAGCCCACCACCTGCACTGGACCGAGGAGGAGGCCAGCCCGGAGTACCGCTGTATCGAGGTTCTGGCGGCAAAGGCCAGGGGGTTATTGCTGCTGACGGCGACGCCGGAGCAGCTCGGCATCGAAGGACACTTCGCCCGATTGCGGTTGATCGATCCCGATCGTTATTACGATTTGGAACAGTTTATGGCCGAAGAGGAGGATTATCTGCCGGTCAGGCTGCTGGTTGAGCAGCTTCTGGAGACCGAAGATCTGGGGCAGCTGTTAGCCGATGCGACCTTTAGAACCGCCTTCGCCTCTTATGCTGATACCAACGATTACAATGAATTAATAGCTAAAGCTCAACAATTTTCTAGTAATGATAGGTCTAGTGAAGACGCACTGCGTAATGAACTGGTCGATCAACTCCTGGATCACCACGGTACCGGACGGGTCCTGTTTAGAAACACCCGTGAACAGGTCAAGGGTTTTCCAGGAAGAGTACTGATCCCGCATCTGCTGGAGCCATCGGCAACCTTGACCGAGGCGCTTGCCGAGGGCTCGCTGCGTGATCAGCTGCATCCCGAAAACCTGTTGGGTGAGCACTGGCTGAGCCTTGACCCCAGAGTCGAGTGGCTACAGCGCTGGCTGCTGGCCGAATCTCAGGATAAGGTCTTGCTGATCTGTGCCGATATGAGCACCGCCAAACAACTCGAAGAGCACCTGCGGCTAAGGGTCGGTTTGCGTACCGCCGTGTTCCATGAGCAGCTGACGCTGGTTAACCGGGACAGGGCCGCCGCCTATTTTGCAGATTCCGAGTACGGCGCACAGGTGCTGGTCTGTTCCGAGATCGGCAGTGAAGGGCGCAACTTCCAGTTCGCCCATCAGTTGGTGATGTTCGATCTGCCACTCAATCCGGATCTGCTAGAGCAGCGCATCGGGCGGCTGGATCGTATCGGTCAGACCGACCGGGTAGAGATCCATCTGCCGGTCTGTAAGGGCAGCCCCGGTCATCAGCTGATGCGCTGGCTGCATGAGGGGTTGGATGCGTTCCTGAGCCCCTGTCCTTACGGGCATCAACTTCTGGAGCAGCAGCGTGGAGAGCTCGAGGCTCTGTTGTTAGGTCAGGATGAGGCCGCATTCGCCGCCTTTATTATCGACACCCAGCGTGAGGCGGAGGCAATGAAGCTGCATCAGAATCAGGGTCGGGACCGGTTGCTGGAGCTCAATTCGTGCCGCGAAGAGCCGGCCCGGCAGATTCTCGATGCCTTGACGGCTGCCGAAAAGGAAGCCGAGCTACGCAAGTTTCTGGATGTCTGTTTCGATCACTTTGGCGTCGATCAACAGCCCGATACCGAACACAGCGTGATCCTTTATCCCGGTGATCAGATGCGTTGCAGCTTTCCGGGACTGCCCGAGGATGGTCTGACCGGAAGCTTTAATCGGCAGCAGGCACTCGAGCGCGAAGATATGGCGTTCCTGAACTGGGAGCATCCGCTGGTACAGGGCGCTTTCGATCTGATTACCGAGGATGATGTCGGCAATACCGCGATCTGCACCCTGAAGCTACCGGGTATCAAGCCGGGTACCTTGCTGCTGGAGTGCCTGTTTCAGCTACACTGTCCCGCGCCAAGGGCGTTGCAGATTCCGCGATATCTGCCCAGCGGAGGTTACCGGCTGTTGCTTACCGCCGAGGCGGCCGATTGCAGCGCGCTTATCAGTGCCGAGCAGCTCACCACCCTGGCGCAGCATCTGCCCTATCAGCAGGCTAAAAACCTGATCAAACCGCTGCGCGATCCGGTAACCAAGTTACTGGCCGTAGCGGAGCAAAAAGCCGAACAGCAGTTGCCGATGTTGATCGAACAGGCACAGACGCAAATGAATGCGCTGCAGCAACCGCAACTCGAGCGCTTGCAAAGACTCGCCCAGTTCAATCACTCGATACGTACTGCTGAGATCGAGCAGCAGCAGTCCTTGATGGCAGAGTTGCAGCAGAGTATCGGCCGGAGCCTGTTAAAACTGGATGCGATTCAGGTACTGGTGACCACCTGATCGCCCCCACAAGCCCCTGTCAGGGTGTTGCCGGGATATTGCTTGGATGGCATCCCAGCCTGCGGACTGATTTTTGTGGGAGCCTGCATGCTGGCGATCTTTTGAGTCTGCAGGAGCTGGGCAGCCCCCGTTAGCGCCGCCGCGAGGCGGGGCGCAGGGATCCCGGCTGTTGCCGCGTACCGGATCGGCGCGGGTGTGGTTTCTTAGGCGGTTTATTTATCGGTGTCTCAGCAGTCGCAGGCATCGCGACCTCCTCCGTGCGTGATTGACCCGGCTGCAGTTGCTGCAGCGACCAGTCACCGATAGCCATGCGTACCAGTCGCAGAGTCGGGAAGCCGACCGCTGCGGTCATTCTGCGAACCTGGCGGTTGCGTCCCTCACGAATCTTTAGCTCGATCCAGCAAGTGATGTCATTTTGACGTTTGCGTATCGGTGGCACCCGTGGCCAGAGTGCGGGCGACTCCAGGCGTTGGCAGCGAGCGGGGCGGGTCATGCCATCCTTTAGCTGAACCCCCGTTGCTAACTGCTCGAGCGCTGCATCGCTAATATCCCCTTCTAACTGTACCCAATAGGTTTTTTCCAGCTTGAACTTGGGATCGCTTACCCGTTGCTGCAATTTGCCGTCGGCAGTTAACAGCAGCAGACCTTCAGAGTCATAGTCCAGCCGGCCAGCGGGATAGAGCCCTGGCTGGTGAATAAACTCGGCAAGGGTGCTGCGGTCTTCGGGATCGGTAAACTGACAAAGGACCTGAAAAGGTTTGTTGAGCAAGACAATCTTAGCCATGGTGACTCCGGGGCAGGGAGAGCTACTGTAGCGATGAGAGGGCCGGTCAGCAAGCGGCTGCAGACCCTGGTTTAGCATTGTTGACTATATCTCTGACAAGGTTGCTGAGAAGATTGTCGACAATGAAGATTTTATAAGCTCAGCGTGTTTTTAATAATTTTGTATCAGAAACGGCCTTGTATATGCAATATAAGGGCGTATTTAATAGAAGTTTGGCCTTTTGTCGTAGTTAAAATCTGGCTGGAAAGGATTAAAGTGGCACTTGAAATAGGGTTTAACTGTCAACAATGTGCCGGCTTGATATAAGAGGCCTCTTGATTGCAGCCCACAATCAATAACTAAAGGACCGGAACCATGGCCTACCTGGATGAATATCAAAAATCGATCGAAACCCCGGCGGACTTCTGGAAAGAGAAGGCTGCCGCTCTGGATTGGTTTAAATTCCCTCAGCAGATCCTGTCAAAGGATGAGAATGGGATCGATCGCTGGTTTGCCGATGGTGAGATGAACACCGCCCATATGGCGCTGGATTATCATGTCGAGGCTGGCCGTGGCGATCAGGTGGCGATCTACTACGATTCTCCGGTCACGGATACCAAGCGCGCGATCACCTACAGGGAACTGCGTGATCAGGTGGCTAAATTCGCTGGCGTGTTGCGCAGTCAAGGCGTCGAGAAGGGCGATAGGGTCGTTATCTATATGCCGATGATTCCTGAAGCGGCGGTAGCGATGCTGGCCAGCGCGCGCCTCGGTGCGATCCATTCCGTGGTGTTCGGCGGTTTCGCTCCTAAGGAGCTGGCCATGCGCATCGATGATGCCGAGCCTAAGGTGGTCATCACCGCCTCCTGCGGTATCGAGATCAAGAAGGTTATCCCCTATAAGCCACTGCTGGATGACGCGATCAAACTGTCTGCCCATAAGCCCGACAAATGTGTGATCTACCAGCGTCCTCAGGTCATGGCCGATATGATCGAGGGGCGTGATCTGGATTGGGATACCGAGATGGCCAGCGCTGTTGCTGTCGGCTGCACCCCGGTCAAAGGTACCGACCCGCTGTATGTGCTGTACACGTCCGGCACCACGGGTAAACCCAAGGGCGTCGTGCGCGATAACGGCGGTCATGCCGTAGCACTCAAATACAGCATGAAAGCGATCTATGATATGAACCCAGGCGAGGTGTTCTGGGCGGCCTCTGATGTGGGTTGGGTGGTCGGTCACTCCTATATAGTCTATGCCCCGTTATTGGCAGGACTCTCCACGGTATTTTACGAAGGTAAGCCGGTACGGACTCCTGATGCCGGTGGTTTCTGGCGGGTGTGTGAAGAGTATGGGGTCAAGGCACTATTTTCCGCGCCTACCGCCTTCCGCGCTATTCGCAAGGAAGATCCGGACTCGCTGCTGCTCAAGCCCTACGACCTGTCCAAGCTTGAATACGTCTTTATGGCCGGCGAGCGCCTCGATCCGCCGACCTACCACTGGGTCAAGGATACCCTGGGTGTTCCGGTGGTCGATCACTGGTGGCAGACCGAAACCGGCTGGGCGATCTGCGGCAACCTGATGGGGATCGAAGCCAAAGCCCCCAAGGCAGGCTCTTCGACGCTGCCCACGCCCGGTTTTGATGTGCGGATTCTGGACGGCAACGGCCAAGAGGTCGCTGCCAACGAGCAGGGCAATGTCGCCATCAAACTGCCGCTACCCCCGAGCTGTCTGCCAACAGTCTGGGGCGATTTCGAGCGGTTCCGTACCGGATATCTAAACATCTTCAAGGGTTACTATGTGACCGGTGATGGTGGGTACAAGGATGACGAGGGTTATGTCTTTATCATGGGGCGTACCGATGATGTGATCAATGTCGCCGGGCACCGCCTGTCTACCGGAGAGATGGAGGAGGTCGTCGCCGCCCATCCGGCCGTAGCCGAGTGCTGTGTAATCGGCATCAACGATAAGCTTAAGGGGCAGAATCCCGTAGGGTTGGTGTTGCTCAAGGACGGGGTTGAGATCGATGAGAAGCAGCTCGAAGCCGAGCTGGTTGCGGCCGTGCGCAGGGAGATCGGAGCGGTAGCCTGTTTCAAGACCGCAATGGTGGTGCAGCGCCTGCCCAAGACCCGGTCGGGCAAGATCCTGCGCAAGCTGCTCCGTCAGATCGCCGATGGCGAAGACTACAGCATCCCCTCCACGATCGACGATCCGGCGAGCCTACCGGAGATCGCCGAGATCATGGGCGGTCACGGGCTGACGTCTTGATGGTTAATGGTTGATGTCTTGGACGTCACTAAAAAACAGATAGTTCGCTTTTAGCGGGTCTGCAAGACCCGCTTTTTTTTGGCTCTGTCCCCGTTAGCTGTTGTAGGGGAGTCGCCACAAAGCTGCACCGTTCTTTTGTAGGTTTGGCTCCAGCCTGGCGATGGCGGCACAATGCCAGCACTGTCGGAATACTTTATACCCACAAAAAACCGACCCACAATGAAACTTTTACATTTGGTTAGGTTTGAGTCGCATTCAGGTAACGCTTGTCCGTTATCCTGAAGCTATCTACACAGGCGCTCGACTTAAGTGGGATCGACAGCACGGAGGCGGTTGTTATGCTATATAGGCGCGTCGCTCCGTTATGCCGAGTGCACCTCGGCCTCAGCCAGTGGACGGTTAGAAACGGGTAGGGATGCAGGGACTGGTACCAGACACCAAGATCAGGATTCAATGATAATAGTGTCTGGGTAGCCCATTTTCAGGATAAAACAGCAAAGGATATTAACTGTGGTCGACAATAACAACTCTCCCTATCTCGCACATCTCGATAAGCAGGCGGCGAACTTCTCGGCGTTATCGCCACTGACGTTTCTTGAACGCGCGGCTAAGGTTTATCCCCACAAGATCGCGGTAGTGCACGGCGATACGCGTCGAACCTGGGCTCAGACCTACCAGCGCTGCCTACAGATGGCCAGCGCCTTGAGTAAGCAAGGTATCGGTGCGGGGGACACGGTATCGCTGGTCGCCCCTAATATCCCCGAGCATTTTGAACTCCATTTCGCGGTGCCGATGTGCGGCGCGGTGTTGAATTCGATCAATACTCGAATTGATGCGGAAAACTTTGCCTTTATTCTGCAGCATGCCGAGGCCAAGGTACTGTTTACCGATAGGGAGTTCAGCGAAATGGTCGGCGTGGCGCTCGAACAGCTGACGAACAGACCACTGGTGATCGATATCGACGATCTCTATTGGGAGGGCGGAGAGCTGATCGGAGACACCGATTACGAAGCCCTGCTGGCTACCGGTGAGCCCGATTATGACTGGCAGCCGCCTGCCGATGAGTGGGATGCGATCACGCTTAATTACACTTCAGGCACGACCGGCGACCCCAAAGGGGTGGTCTACCATCATCGCGGTGCCTACCTCAATGCCGTCAGCAACGCCCTCTCCTGGGGAATGCAGCAGCACCCGATCTATCTGTGGACGCTGCCGATGTTTCATTGCAACGGCTGGTGTTTCCCCTGGACTGTCGCCTCGATGGCGGGTGTTAACGTCTGTCTGCGCCATGTCCGCGCCGATGCCATCTACGGTCTGATCAAGCAGGAGCAGGTCGGTTATTTCTGTGGTGCACCCATCGTACTGAATATGCTTAATATGGCCGATGATGCTCTTAAAGCCGGCATCGATCACCAGGTCAAGGTCATGACAGCCGGCGCGCCGCCACCCGCGACCGTAATCCAGGGTATGGAGGCGTTAGGCATTAAAGTGACTCACGTCTATGGCCTGACCGAAACCTACGGTCCTTCGGTCGTCTGTGACTGGCACACCGAGTGGAGTGATCTTCCCGCCGAAGAGCAGGCGCGCATGAAATCCCGCCAGGGCGTCAGAGCGCCGATGCTGGACGGGCTGAAGGTGGCGGATCCCATCACTCTAGAAGCGGTTCCCCAGGACGGTAAGACGATGGGGGAGATCTTTATGCGCGGTAATCTGGTGATGAAGGGTTATCTTAAAAACCCGGCGACCACCGATAAGGCATTCGAGGGCGGCTGGTTCCACTCCGGCGATCTGGCGGTATGGCATCCCGATGGCTACATAGAGATCAAAGACCGCTCCAAAGATATCATCATCTCTGGGGGTGAAAATATCTCCAGTATCGAGGTGGAAGATGTGCTCTATCGCCACCCGCTGGTTCAGGAAGCGGCGGTGGTGGCCATGCAGCACCCCAAGTGGGGAGAGACGCCCTGCGCATTCGTGACCCTCAAGCCGGGTGAGTCCTGCAGTGATAAAGAGATTATCGACTTTTGCCGGGAACATATGGCGCGTTTTAAAGCACCGACCCGGATCGTGTTCGGTGATCTGCCCAAGACATCTACCGGTAAGGTCCGCAAGTTTGAGCTCCGTGACCAGGCTAATCTGGACGCACCTTAAGGGGGCGGCCAGCCTCGTCGGCCGTCTTGGTAAGTTTTATCGTCTGTTAAGCATCACCACAAGGAGTGTTTTTTAGTATGAGTAACTACAGCCATCCCCAGCAGGATGCAGAGTTCATTCTCGAACATCTGTTAGATTTTGATAACCATTGCCAGCAGTTGGGCCTTGAAGGTATAAACGTGGAACTGGCCAGTGCCGTCCTGGGCGAAGCCGGAAAGCTGGGCAGCGATGTGCTGGCACCCTTAAATAAGACGGGTGATCAGCAGGGCGTCACGCTCACGGAAGCAGGGGTGCAGCAGACGCCTGGTTTCTCCGAAGCCTACCAGCAGTTTATGCAGAGCGGCTGGCCGTCGCTGACCGCGCCTGAAGCCTTTGGTGGCCAGCAGCTGCCACAGCTGCTAGGTACCGCAGTCAATGAGATCTGGCATTCGGCTAATTTGTCCTTCGCCCTCTGCCCGATGCTTAGCCAGGGCGCCGTAGAGGCACTGATCGCTCATGGTAGCGAGGCGTTGCAACAGACCTATTTACCACCGTTGATCAGCGGTGAGTGGACCGGCACCATGAACCTGACCGAACCGCAGGCCGGGTCCGACCTGGCCTCCGTCAGCAGCCGCGCAGTGCCGGAAGACGACCACTACCGCATCAGTGGGCAAAAGATCTATATCACCTGGGGCGATCATCAGATGACCGCCAATATTGTCCATCTAGTACTGGCGCGTCTGCCGGATGCTCCCGCAGGGGTTAAGGGGATCTCACTGTTTATCGTGCCTAAGTATCTGCTCGATGCCGAGGGCAATCCGGGTGCGTTAAATGACGTCACCTGCGTTTCGCTGGAGCATAAACTGGGTATTCACGGGAGTCCTACCTGTGCGCTCAGTTTTGGCGACGAGGGAGGAGCCATCGGCTATCTGGTGGGTGATGCCAATAAGGGCCTCAAATATATGTTCACGATGATGAACAATGCCCGTCAGGCCGTCGGGTTGCAGGGGTTGGCGATCTCCGAACGCGCCTACCAGCAATCGGTGGTCTTTGCTCAGGAGCGTACCCAGGGTCGGCGTCAGGACGGCAGTGGCAAGCCGATCATCGAATATCCAGATGTTCGCCGAATGCTGATGCTGCAGAAGGCCGGTACCCAGGCGATGCGTGCGTTGGCCTATGTTGCCGCGGCCGAGGTCGATCTGGCCGAGCACAGCTCGAGCGCCGAGCATAAGGCGCGCGCGGAGCTGCTGACCCCCATCGTCAAGGGCTGGATGACCGAACTGGCCCAGGAGCTGACCAGCCTGAATATTCAGGTACACGGGGGTATGGGGTATATCGAAGAGACAGGAGCAGCCCAGTACTATCGCGATGCGCGAATCCTGACCATCTATGAAGGCACTACCGGCATTCAGGCGCTGGATCTGATCGGGCGCAAGACCCTAATGGATCAGGGGCAGGCGTATCAACAATTGCTTAGCGAGATGACCAAGACCGCGATCAACGTCGAGAGTTCGGTAAATCCGCAGCTTAAGAGTATGGGGCAGCAATTGCTTAGTGCGATCGATGAGGCCAGCGGCGTGCTGCGCTGGTTGCTGAAGATCGATGCCAGTTCCGATCAGGCGGGTGCTGCCAGCTTTGATTTTCTGATGCTCAGCGGCTATCTGTGCGGTGGCTGGCTCCTGGCCAAGAGCGCCTTTCTGGCAGAGCAGCAGCTGCAACAGGCGGCTGCGAACCAACCCTTCCTGGAGGCCAAGATCGCCACCAGCGGTTTTTACTTCAACCACTTAATGCCTCGTATCGGCGCGCATGCGCAGATCATCACCGCAGACAGAAGCTCTATAGGGGCATTGACTCCAGAGCAACTGTAACGGGCCGCTTCCGCGAACTGATTACTGAGGTTAAATTTTGGCCCCTCCAGGAGGGGCCTTTTTTTGGCTGTGTACTTCGTCAGGCTGAAGCCTAACCTACAAAAGACAGATCCTTATAACAGCTCCTGCTCAAATTTGTCTCGGAGTTGGGAAAACGCCGTATTCAACGTCTCGGCTAATCTGGGAAGCCTGTTTCCGCCGCTCTCCACGTAGGCAGATTCCAGTTGCCGGCAGACCTCACCGAGGGCCAGTGCGCCCATGGCGCGGGCCGAGGACTTGAGCTTGTGAGCCTGGGCTGCGGCAGCGGCAGGATCGCTGGTCGCCGATACGGTGATCGCTGCAATCTGCTCCGGGGCACTGTCGAAGAATTTGTGCAGCAGTCGCTGCTGGGTCGCCTCATTGTCGCCGACGATTCGTGGCAGGGTATCGCGATCCCAGATCGGTAGCGCGGCGGACGCTGGCAGATCTGTGTTATTGATCCCTGGGGGTAACGCTGTTGCCCGGACATCTCCCCCCTCAGCGGGTAGCCAGCGGTCAAGTACCCGGCGCAGATCGGACAGTGCCAGAGGCTTGGTCAGGATATCATCCGCCCCGGCGGATCGGCAGCGCTCGGCCTCTTGTAGGGTGGCATCGGCGGTAATGATCAGCAGCGGGGTGCGCGCCTCAGAGTTCACCTCCAGATTACGTATGGCTTTGACAAGGCCATAGCCATCAAGGATCGGCATATGGGCATCGCTAAGCACAGCGGCGAAACGGTGTTTACTGAAAAGGTCGAGGGCCACTTGGCCGTTGGCCGCAATCACAACCCGATTGCCCAATAAACTCAGCTGATCATCCAGCACCTGTTGGTTGACCTCGTTGTCTTCGGCGACCAGGATCAGCCTCCCCAGCGCTTCGGCCTCTAAGACGTCGATGGGATGATCGTCAAGGGGCCGCAGATTCAGCGAGGTGTGCTTATTAACGAGTTCCCGCTGTCCCGTGATGGCCGCCACCTGCTCCAGCAGCATATCCATTCGGTAGGGGTAGCCGAGCAGCTGTATCCAGGGTCCGAGTAGGCGGTGATGGGTGGTCTCATTATCGATCAGTAACAACACGGGGAGTGCGTGCGTATTAAGTTGTTTGAGCTCTTGAGGGTCAGGGTGTAACAGTTCAGGGCAGACCAGAATCAGATCAAACTGTTGCCCCGTCCCCTGCGCGCGCGCGACTTCGGCGGCGATAGCCTGCTGGCTGGCGACTGTAATAACCTCGACGCCCATAGCACGCAGGTGGCGTTCAATCGGGGTGGCGATCTCCTGCATATTGACCGAGAGCAACACGCGCGCATTGATTGCAGGGCTCTCAAGCGCGGACTGTGCCGGATTCAGGAGCAAGTCGAGATCTACTGAACAGCGGCTGCCGATGTCGAGGGTACTCTCAACCTGCAGATGACTACCCATAAGCTCGAGGATCTCGGTGACGATAGCCAACCCCAGACCAGTGCCACCGAAACGCCGGGTGGTGTCCAGGTTCGCTTGCATAAAAGGCTCGAGGATCCGGCGTTGCTGATGCTCGTTCATGCCGATACCGTTGTCGTTGATCTCCAGATTGATGCTCAGGTGAGTATCGGTGCGTCCCAAGATCCGCAGGCGTAGTGACACCGTCGCAGCGGGGCGGGTGGTGGTAAACTTGATCGCGTTGCCGAGCAGGTTGATGCAGACCTGGCTAAGGCGCTGGCTATCACCGAGCACGTGCATCTCAGGACCGCTCTCCATATCCACGATCAGACTGACCCCCTTGCTTCGGGCATGCTCATAGAGGCTGATGGCGCACTCCTCCAAGGTTCGCCGTAACGGGAAGGGATCGTGCATAAGCGCCAGGTGGCCTGCCTCGATCTTGGAAAAATCGAGAATGTCGTTGATAACGCCGAGCAGGCTCTGAGCAGACACCCGCGAGCGCTCCACTATCCCCAGCTGGCGCTTTTCCAGCGGGGTATGCTGAAGCAGCTCCAGGTTGCCGAGCACACCATGCAGTGGCGTGCGGATCTCATGGCTCATATTTGCCAGGAACAGGCTCTTGGCCCGGCTGGCTGCCTCGGCGAAACGCTTCTCCTCGGTCAACTTCCCGGCCTCGACCCGTTCGCTTATATCTCTGACGACAGCAACGACCAGGGAATCCTCCGTCGTGCTCGGCAGTGGCGCCAGTGCGACTTCTACCGGGACCATCAGATCATCGCTGGACTGCAAGTGTAGTTCGCTGTCCGCAGCACCCATTCTGCGCCGATGCGGGTTACGCGCGTATCGATCACGCCGTCCTTCGTGGCCGTTGCGTCGATCCGCAGGGACCAACTGGTCGACACTCATGCCGATAAGCGCCTCTATCGAATAGCCGCTCAGTCTCGCCATCTGGGCATTAACGCTCTGGATCGTACCCTGTTTATTGACAGTCATTACCCCGTCCGGCAGGGCTTCGACCAGGGCCCGGTACTGATCGCTAGCCTGTGTCGCCTGATAGGATCGTGTTTTCAACTCCTCCAGAAGCCTGTCACGCTGCAGCAGCGATTGATGCAAGGTCTTATAGGAGGCCCCCAGCACACCCAGACCACGCAGAGAGCTTGGTCCCAGCTCATCAGTATCAGTACCCGCATATGCATCCGCATCGGTGGCGAGGCGTTCGAGTGCCGCACCGGCCCGACGTAGCCGCTGATAGGTCCAGCCGATGAACAGGGTCAATATGACGACCCCTGCACTAATGCTAGCCAGGACGATTATCCATAACAGCTGCTTGGTCTGGCGTACCGCGTGATAAGCCTCAGCCAGTGGATTGACGATCACTAGCAGGTAGTGTCCATCCACTAGCTCTACGGGGGTAGTAACGACCAGCAACGGTTCGGTATTACTTTTCATTAATGACCAATCAGAGGCAAGCTGCTTGGTCGATTGGATCAGCGGAGCAAGAAATTGGCGTAACTGCGTACTAGAGTCTTCAATCGGGTCATGAAAAACCAGCGTGCACTCCGGCTCACAGACGAAGGCTTCTACCTGTCCCGTGCCCTTATTAAACAGATAGATTTTTACTGAGGTGAGTCCTTCGGCGCGCAGGCGCTGATTGGTTGCATAGACGGCCTTGAACAGCGGGTCGTGAGAGATGATCAGCGCCAAGAGATTGCTCTGTCTGTCCGTATTATCCTGGGCGGTTGTGTGCAGCAGAGCTAACAATACCTCGCTCGGGTCTGCCCCTGAAAGTGTTAACATCCGCCTCTGGAAGTGAATCTTGCCGTTGTCGTGGCCGTCGTCAAAGTAATTGTTGATTGTCGTCAACAGGACTGTCTTATCGGCTGGGCTGATGGCATCGTTCCCTGTCAGCTGACGGGAGCCTTCGCCGTCGCGATAAAAAGTAGTCAGAAAACGTGCGTGGTTAGACATAAACGGATTCGTTGCCGCTCCGAACAGATCCGGTTCTGTTAACGTAGCCTGGATCACCCTGCGCAGTGCCACTTCGTTTGGCTGCTCCGGTGCCAACTCATCGATCTCGTGATTGAGTTCTGCCAGCGACAGCCGCAATGCCAGAGAATTGCGTTCCAAGTCAGTGGCTAACGAGGTGGCTGCAAAATCTAGCCAGGGTCCGGCGGTATTTTCCATGACCATAGGGGCACGCTGGTACAGGTATAGCATCACTGCCGGCGGTAACAGAAAAAGCATGCTTACCAAAAGGATAAATATCCAGCGCAGGTTCATGGTAGCGTCCTTAAGAGGGGATGTTATTAGCGGGCTGGGGGCACCAAATCTCGGTTCCATGCCTCGATCCAGCATGCAAACTCGGGCGCTGGCAGCGGCCGCGAAATATAATAGCCCTGTACCTGATCACAGCCGACCGCTGTCACGGTTTGCCATTCGATTTCGGTCTCGACGCCTTCGGCGACCACATTCAGCCCCAGGCGGTAACCGATGTTCGCACTTGCCTCCAGAATGGTGTGAACCGCCGCGTCCTCGGCAGATTCGGCGACGAAGGCGCGGTCGATCTTCAGCTCGGTAAAGGGGAGTTCCTGGAGCTGTTTGAGCGACGAAAAGCCGGTGCCAAAGTCATCGATGGACAGGGAAAAACCGGCCAGTCGTAGGCGGGTAAGAACTTCCTTGGCCGTCATCAGGTCATCCATCAGGCGACTCTCGGTAACCTCCAGAACGATATCCTTAGGTTGCAGGCCTGCGGCTGTGACCTTTGACTTGATCTTATCGGGGAGGCGTATATCGCTCAGGTTGTCCATGGAGAGGTTAATCGATAGCGGGATTGCCCAGTCCTCACCCTGCCAGGCGAAGGCCTGGGCTAACGCAAGATCCAGCACTCGCTCGGTCAGGGCGTCAATAAGACCCTGGGATTCTGCTACTGAAATAAAGGCGTGGGGGGGGATCATGCCGCGCTCAGGGTGCAGCCAGCGCACCAAACACTCGGCCCCGACCACTCGCTTGTCTGCGGTCGAGACTTTGGGCTGAAAATTCAGCAGCAGCTGATTCTTGTCCAGCGCGTCCCTGAGCTCAGCGCCGGTGATGTCTGTCTGCGAGTATGACCGGTGTACTGCGGGCTCTAGAGTTAAGATTTCGATGAGGGCTTTGAGCGACACTGGCTTCGTGAGGCCACCAACGACGCGCAACCCGCGTTCACGTGCCAGGCTAACGGCGGTAGCAAGAATGTTGCTATCCTTGCCGCTGATCAGAATGATACGGCTGCTGCACTTGACCTCTGCGAGGTGGCGCATCAACTCAATGCCGTCCATATCAGGCATCTGCAGGTCACAGAGGATCAGCTCAAAATCAGCCAAAGACTCCTTCACCATGCTCAGTGCTTGCTGTCCACCGTTAGCGTAGTGTACGTGGTAATTTCCGGCTTGCCCGAGCATTACTCCGGTCAATTCTAACTGAAATGGATCATCATCGATCAATAGCAAAGCGGCGTGGGGCATAGGCTAAAAATCCAAATTATTTTATAAGTTTTATAAGTTTTATAAGTTTTATAATTTCTTATTATTGTAATGGATCTGATTACTAAGTACATCGATTAATGAGCAGAAGTGTCCAGCTACCTTCAGAGAAAATCGCCCCAAACCGCTGGTAAACATAATTTTAAGCTGCATCTGTTTCTAAAGTTGTCTCAAGTCGTTCTTCCCCGGGTAGCGGTCAGCCCGAAAGACGGCTAGCGCTGGAACGGATAGACGGATCCCAGTGCCAGAATCTGGGTCAGCTCATCCAGTGCCCTGCGTGATTCGAGCAACAGCTGCGGATCGGAGAGGTCCGTTTCAAACAGACGATCACGGTAATGCTGATCGACCCACAGATTAAGCCGGGTAAATAACCGGTCACTCATCAGGCACTGTTGATTGGTGGCGACCAGTTCCTGCTCATTGAGGACCACCCGCAGTCGTAGGCAGGCGGGGCCGCCGCCGTTGCTCATGCTCTGTTTGAGGTCAAACACTCCGATCTCGCTAATAGGGTTGTCACCTGCTTTGATCTGCTGGAGCAGATCCCAGACCTTGGCGTTGTGACGACTCTCTTCGGGCACCACTATCTGCATCTGATCCTTGCCTATGCTAAGTAGCTGAGAGTTGAACAGATAGCTGCCGATCGCATCGGCTACGCTCAGCTGGGCATCGCTGATTTGGACAACATGGAACGGCGTGCCAGGACATTGAGCCGCGAACGCCTGTTGCAGCTCGGCCTTGACCCTGTCTTGGTCAAGAAATGCCTGTTGATGACAAAACAGCAGGTTACGATTGCTGACTGCGATCACATCATTGTGGAACGCCCCCTGATCGATCACCTCGGGGTTTTGCTGGGCATAGACGACCCCGGCGCTGTCGAGCTGATGCAGGCGGACGATGGCCTGGGAAGCTTCAAGGGTCTGCCGCGCTGGATATCGGGACGGTTGCGGACGAGTGCTGTCAAAGGCGTGCCGGCCATACACAAAAAACTCGACCCCGGACCCACCATACAGATCACAGAAGCGGCTGTGGTTGGCCGCGCCTTCGTCGCCAAAGTGCTCGACGCCGGGCAGTGCCTGGTGATGGTTAAAGTGCGCGTCGCCAGGAAAAGTCGCGGCCAGGATTCGGCCGCTGGTCTGATGCTCGATCGAGCGGTGGAACTTGTTAGTCAGGTTGGCAGGGGTGAAATGTACCCTGGCATCCAGGGTATCGGCACTGGGTGAAACCGTGGCGGCGTTGGCGGTCCACATGCTCGAGGCTGAGCAGCAGGCGGCCAGGACTCTGGGCGCCTGGCGTGCGGCTTGCGCCAGCACCTGTGCATCGCTGCCACTGAAGCCAATTCGGCGTAGGCTGTGGATATCCGGGCGCTCCTGCGGGGCCAACACGCCCTGCACCAGACCCATATCATGCAGCGCCTTCATCTTGGCCAGACCCTGCTTGGCCGCCAGCTTCGGATTCGAGCTGCTGGCCTGATTCTGTTGCGAGGCTACGTTGCCAAAAGAGAGGCCAGCGTAGTTATGGGTTGGGCCTACCAGGCCATCAAAATTGGCTTCAAAGGCGTTCATAACTCGAGCCCCGGTGACAGCTGTGCCGGCAGGCTGACCTGCTCGGCTTCGAGACAGGCGACGGGCAAAAACGCCGCAGTAGTCGCGTTGTTATTACTCAAAAGAGTGTTGCTGTAGGGCTTCATAACTCGAGCCCCGGTGACAGCTGTGCCGGCAGGCTGACCTGCTCGGCTTCGAGACAGGCAACGGGCAAAAACGCCACAGTAGTCGCGTTGTTATTACTCAAAAGAGTGTTGCTGTAGGGCTTCATAACTCGAGTCCCGGTGACAGCTGTGCCGGCAGGCTGACCTGATCGGCTTCCAGACAGGCGACGGGGTAAGCGCAGTAGTCGGCAGCATAAAAAGCGCTGGGACGATGGTTGCCGCTGGCGCCGATGCCACCGAAGGGCGCGGCGCTGCTGGCACCGGTCAGCTGCTTGTTCCAATTAAGGATGCCGGCGCGGCTATGCTGCAGAAACTGCTCATACTTGGCGCGGTTGTCACTGAGAATGCCCGCCGACAGGCCAAAGCGGGTACGGTTGGCCAGCGTTATTGCCTTCTCAAAGCTGTCATAGCGGATCAGCTGCAGTAGCGGACCGAAGTATTCATCGTCCGGCAGCTCATTGATCGCACTGACATCGATCAGCGTGGGTGAGATCAGACCGGTACCGTCGACGAGTTTACGCCCCTCAACCAGGCTGATTCCGCCCAATGATTGCAGCCTGGTCTGGGCCGCGAGTATGGCGTCGGCCGCCTGCTCGGAGATCAATGAGCCCATAAATGGTTGAGGTTCATCATTATAACGGCCGATACGGATTTTTTTGATCGCTTCGATCAGCGCGGCCACGAAGGTATCGCCGGCCTCGGTGTTGGGCACCAGCAGGCGACGGGCACAGGTACAGCGCTGTCCGGAGGTGATATAGGCCGATTGCAGAGTATCGTGCACGGCGGCTTTAAGATCGCTCACCTCGTCGACGATCAGTGGATTGTTGCCGCCCATCTCCAGTGCCAGAATCTTGTCCGGATGGCCGCTGAACTGCTGGTGCAGCAGATGTCCGGTGCGCGAGCTACCGGTAAAGAACAGTCCGTCCAGCTCGGGATTAGCGGCCAGGGCGATGCCGGTCTCTTTTTCGCCCTGGAGCAGATTCAGTACGCCGGCGGGCAGCCCAACCTCATCCCAGAGCTCGAACATCAGCTCGGCAACTCGCGGGGTCAGCTCACTGGGTTTGAGCGCCAGGCAGTTACCGGCCAGCAGCGCCGGGATGATATGACCGTTGGGCAGATGGCCGGGAAAGTTATAGGGGCCGAAAATAGCCACCACGCCATGCGGCTTGTGGCGCAGTATCGAACGCGCGCCCGGCATCGGGACTTCGCTGTTACCGGTACGCGCCTCATAGGCACGAATCGAGATCTCGACCTTGCCGATCATCGCCCCGACTTCGGTACGGGTTTCCCACAGGGGCTTGCCGGTCTCCAGCGCGATCGCCTCGGCGAGCCGCTCGCGGTTGGCATCCAGACGCGCACCGAAGGCGCGTACCTTTTCCGTACGGGCCTCAAAGCCTGCCGCCTCCCATTCGGGACAGGCACGGCGAGCGGCCTGCAGGGCCTCCGCTATCTGTGGGGCGCTGGCGCTGTTACCAACCCAGATCGGGGTGCCCAGCGCAGGATCCAGAGAGCTGAACCGGGGGCCTTGACCCTCGACCCAGCGACCGTCGATAAACAATGATTTATTCAAGCTAGAAACTCCTTGGAGAAGGTTGTTGTGCTCACGCAGGTGTCAGGGAGCTGAAACGGGGGCCCTGGCCTTTGACCCAGCGGCCGTCAGCGGCCGTTGAAAAATAGAGATGCGCTCATACTAGAAACTCCTTGGTGAAGACAGGGGAACCACGCGAAGGGTGTCACCTGCCTGTATGGCGAGTGCCTCGGCGATAGCGGGTGTGACCGTAACGATATGGTTGTCTTGCCGTGCAACAGGGCTTAAACAGCAGCGAAAGCCATCGAGCTGGGTGTTGGCGAGCAGATAGGGCTCCCCCTGAGGCGGCTGATTTGAGATCTGAACCTTGCAGTAGCGGCTCTCACGAACCACGCGGATATCACGCAGCCGAGTTTCCAGCAGGGGTCCACCGTCGAAAATGTCGACATAGCCAGTGTAGCGAAAGCCTTCGTTTTCCAACATCCGTCGTGCCGGGGTGGTGTTCTCGTGCGTCTGACCGATGACATCACGAGCCGACTTGGGCAGCAGATTGGTATAGATAGGATTGCGCGGCATCAGCTCGGCGATAAAGACCTTACTCTGGCCTGAGAGTTGATCGGCCTGGGCAAAGTCCATCGTGAAGAAATGACGCCCGAGTCCTTCCCAGAAAGGTGAGACCCCCTCGGCATCCGAACAGCCACGCATCTCGGCGATCACGTTGTCGGTAAAATATTGCGGGTACTCGGCCATAAACATAAAGCGTGACTTGGAGAGCAGGCTGCCGTTCTTACTATGACGGTACTCGGGATCCAGAAACAGGGTGCAGATCTCCGAGTGGCCGGTATGGTCATTGCTCAGGGTTAGGGTGTGCATTGGGTTATACACCTTGAGTTCACGCGAGGCATGCACCAGCGTCCCGACGCGATAGTTGTACCAGGGATCATGCAAGCCGACCGCCGATTCGATCGCGCAGAGACCGGCGATCTGATGGTTATCAAGATCTTCGAGCACAAACAGATAGAGGGCTTCGTTGAGAGGTTCGGGCGCGGCAAAGGAGGCCAGCGCCCAATCCAGCTTGCGGCGCACCGCCGGCTCGTTCGGTTGCAACGAGGTAAAGCCGGGGCCGGTCTTCTGGGCCAGCGTCCACAGTGCATCCCAGTCGTGGCGTTGGATAGGGCGGATCAACATCATGGCGTTCAAATCCTTGTTATTGGCATCAGCCCCTGGCTACGGGGCGAAACCTGCAGCGGCTGCAGGACAGCCGTCCAGGGTGATTATTGGGGTTCAGAGATCAAGTGGATGTGTCCGTACCGCCTCGCCCCGGGCAACCCCCAACGAATGTACCGCCTGATCACTAAGGAAGGGTTGCTGCCGGTCAAATTGGGTTAACAGGCAGCGAAAGGAGGCCAGTTCAGTATTGCTGACCAACGCCATCGCGGCCTGGGGTGGGTTATCGGAGTCGCTCGTTAAGGCGCCGTCGCAGACCGGGGTTAACAGCCGACTGTCTCTGAGACTGCGAATCTGGTCGGTGCGGTTTTCCAAGGTGGGGCCGGCATCGAAAATATCGATATAGCCACGCGCTTCAAAGCCTTCGCTTTCCAGCAGTGTCCGGATGGGCTCGATATCGGGCCGCGACTTGGCGATCACCGCCTGGGCGGATTCAGGCAGCAGCGGTACATAGACCGGATAGTGCGGCATCAGGTCTGCAATAAAACTCTTGGATTGAATGCCGGTCAGGTAGTTGGCGCGAGAAAATTCCATGCTGAAGAAGTGCCGCCCCAGAGCTTCCCAGAAGGGTGATTTAGACTGCTCATTCAACACGCCCTGCAACTCGGCCAGAGTGCGATCGGCAAAGCGGTGCCGATGGCAGGCCATAAACAGCATCCGCGCCCGCGACAGCAGCTGCAGGTTTTCAGCACTGCGGTGTTGCGGTGCTAAAAACAGGCTGCACAGGCTGCTCGAGCCGGTATGATCCTGACACAGATGCAGCGCCGGAATCCGGTTATGGATCTGCAGATCACTGGACGCATGTACCACCTGGTCGATGCGGTAGCTGTAGAAGGGCGATTCCAGGCCGACTGCGGCGTTGATCCCGGAAACCCCCAGGACCTCTCCGGTGGCACTCTCCTCCAGGACGAAGTGATAGGTCTCAGCATTGGGCTGGGTCACTTCCGTGCGCAGCGCACGCTGAGTAGCGCCGATCAGTTCAGACAGATGATCACGGTTGGCGGGCAGGGTGGACATGCTGCCCCCGGCGACGACAGCCAGCTGTTCAAGCGCCTGAATATCCGCAAAGGTAACGGGCCTTACGATCAGCATGAGGGTTTCTCCAGCCAGCTCAGGTCTTCGCTGGAGGCAAGCCTCATCAGCAGCAGGGCGCTCAGCTTGGCGCGTTGACTCAGGCTGCTGACCAGACAGTATTCATCACTACTGTGAATCTTGCCGCCCTGGACTCCGAGGGTATCTATATTGGGCAGGCCGGCAGCGGCCAGATTATTACCATCGCAGCAGCCACCGGTAGGCAGCCAGTGCAGATCAAGATCCAGACTCTGGCCACAGTCGCGCAGCAGCTCAAACAGACGAAGATTGGTGGGGCTAAGGATCTTGGGTTGACGGCCAAACTGGCCATGCAGCTCCAGGCTCAGGCCGTCACGGCTGTTGATGTCGCTTATCAGGCGGTCGATCTGTTGCAGACACCAGGCCTGATCTTCGGGACGCTCCAGACGGATATTAAAGCGCGCCAGGGCGGTATCAGGGACCACGTTGACCGCGCCGCCGCCCTGAATAAAGCCTGGGTTTATCGTCACGCCGGGACGCTGGCCGTTAAGATCATCAAGGTTGCTGATAAAGTCGCACAGGGCTCGAATGGCGTTGCGACCCAGGTGGTGTTCACGACCCGCATGGGCGGCACGACCCCTGGCGATCACGCTGAAATTACCGCTGCCTTTTCGCTCTCCGGCCAGATTGCCATCGGCAAAACAGGGCTCGAAAATCATCCCCAGCTGGTTGCGTTGTGCCGCATCGATTAACAGTTGCGCAGAGCTAGCCGAACCTATCTCTTCGTCAGGGTTAAGGAGTACCTCCCAACCGATCTGTTCCGCCCAGGGGCTGCGTTCCAGCGCTTCGAGTGCTTTAAACATCAGGACCAGCCCGCCTTTCAGATCGGCAACGCCGGGTCCGTTAAGCGTATCGTCATCGAGCCATTGCACATCCTGAAACGGGTGGTCGGCCGCGAACACGGTATCGAGATGACCGCCCAGAAACACCTGCAGCGGCGCCTCGGGACGCTTTTTAATAGAGAGCGCGCGGCCCAGCGGTTTCTCGACCCGCTCACCGCTGGCATTGATCGAGATATGGGGGGCGACATCGATAAAGCGCCGCTCACCCCCCAGTCCCGCGCTGAGCGTATTAAAGGCCTCCGCCACGGCATTGACGCCGTCCGCATTGAAGGAACCGGAGTTGATGCGCGACAGCGCGATGGTGGATGCCAGCATCTGTGATTGCTGGGTGTCTAGCCACTCGAGCCAGGGGGTGAATATCGGATCTTGTTGCATAGTTTTCCTCGGTCTTATTGCAGCTGGGTATCCAGGCCAGCCAAGAGGTGGACCTAGGCCTGCCAGACTCTAAGTATTGAACAAATGAATAATCAGAACTATTACCGATGCGACCCTAAGTGTTGGATTTAACCAAAATTCAACTTAGATACGCGATTCAGAAATTGATCACTGCAAACATCCTGTTCTCTATCGCCTTTGCTACAAGTGGGTGTTAAGTTTAGGTAAAAAGGAGCCTGACTATCATGAGCATCCCGCAACCCCTGACCGATATTGAGATAGCCCGTGCTGCCGAACAGCGTCCGATAACCGAAGTTGCCGCGACCCTTGGCATCAATGCCGATGAACTGCTGCCCTATGGCTGGGATAAGGCCAAGCTTGAGCTTGACCTGCTTAAACGGGTTGAGGACCGTGCTGATGGAAAACTAATTCTGGTTACGGCAATCCATCCGACACCTGCTGGGGAGGGTAAAACCACCTCCACCATAGGTCTGGGTGACGGTCTGAACAGGATCGGTAAAAAAGCGTCTGTGTGTTTGCGGGAACCCTCGCTCGGACCCTGTTTTGGGATCAAGGGGGGTGCGGCGGGTGGTGGCTATTCGCAAGTGATTCCGATGGAGGATATTAACCTCCACTTTACCGGCGATTTCCACGCCATCGGTCTAGCCCATAATTTGCTCGCCGCCGTGCTCGATAACCACCTACATCAGGGAAACGCACTGAATATCGATAGCCGCAGTGTGATCTGGAAGCGGGTGTTGGATATGAACGATCGCTCTTTACGAGAGGTTATTATCGGCCTCGGCGGGCCCGTTAATTCGATACCGCGCGAAAGTGGTTTTGATATTACTGCGGCCTCGGAAGTGATGGCGATCTTCTGTCTGGCCCTGAGCCTAAATGATTTAAAGCAACGCCTGGGCGATATCATTGTTGCCTACCGGTTCGATAACACCCCGGTTACTGCCCGTGATCTACAGGTTCATGGCGCCATGACGGTGCTGCTTAAAGATGCTTTTAAGCCTAACCTGGTTCAGACATTGGAGCATACCCCGGCGTTTGTTCATGGTGGTCCCTTTGCCAATATCGCCCATGGTTGTAACTCACTGATAGCCACCAAGCTAGCGTTGAAACTGTCCGACTACGTAGTGACCGAGGCCGGTTTTGCTGCGGACCTGGGGGCGGAAAAGTTTCTCAATATCGTCTGCCGCAAGTCGGGACTCAAACCCGATGCGGTGGTCTTGGTTGCAACCGTAAGGGCCTTAAAGGTCCATGGCGGTATCGCCTTGGATCAACTGCTGCGGGAAGATCTGGAGGCGGTTGCTCGGGGGGTTGAAAATCTTCGCAAACATATCGAAAACATGCATCAGTTTCATCTGCCGGTAGTGGTGTCTATCAATCGCTTTAGCTCTGATACTGACGCGGAGATCCGCTGTATTCAGGAAAAGTGTGATTATCTCAGGGTGCCGGTGATCCCCTGTAATAGCTGGGCAGAGGGCGGGGCCGGCGCGGTAGATCTGGCTAGGGCTGTAGTCGAGCGGATCCAGCAGAGCAGCGGTAATAACTTCCAGCTTCTCTACCCCGATGAGATGCCGCTGTGGGACAAGATTAGGACAGTCGCACAAAAAATATATGGTGCCGATAATATTTTGGCCAATAAAAAGCTTAGGGACAAAATTCACGCGTTAGGCGATGCCGGCTATGGCCATTTGCCGATCTGCATGGCCAAGACTCAGTACAGTTTTTCTACTGATCCTGCGCTGCGTGGTAGCCCGGAAGGCTTTGATGCGCCGCTGCGCGATGTGCGCCTATCCGCTGGTGCCGGCTTTATCGTAGTGCTGACCGACAATGTTATGACCATGCCCGGCCTGCCTAAAAACCCTTCTGCCGAACGCATCGATCTGGATGAAGAGGGTCTAGTGGTCGGGTTGTTTTAAGCCCGGCCTGACGCGATTTTGGCGGGGCCGGTTAGCCGATCTGGTCATGGCTGTTTACTCTCTGCATGGCTGTTAGCTGTCTTGCTTCGCGATAGGCTCGAAGCCTGCCAGATCAAATATCGATCGTCGATGTACCCGATTACGATGGAGTTAATACCTGTTGCGAGCAAGATTGAACGCATCCTGGAGATACTGATCAAAGGACCTGTTCTAGAGAGGAGCCAGAGCACCGCCGTTTATCTCACCGAACCCTCTCAGCAGCGCCTTTATCTGTTGGCCAGTAGCGCAGTGGTCGTCGCAGACTACCCTGCGTCTCTACCCCTGGATAATCACAGTGTTCAGGAGTCCTTGCTGTTGAGTAAAATCATCTACTATGAGGCCGAACAAGAAACGGGCGTTGCCAGCAGTAAGGCGTATTTGGGCCAGTACTGGATGCCCATCCTGGCAACGCATGAAGGTAACAAGGGCATTGTGATTATCGAGACGACCCAAAATAAGGATACTCAGTGGAACGACGAGGCCTTCCTGCAGATGGTTTCCCACACGCTGGCTAATCTGATCGAGTCCGACGAGGGGGATGTTCAGATGCAAAATATTTCCCATGCTGTGTAGCAGAGCTATGCCATCGTGATGACTTACAGCAAAGAGTGTTTTATTTAAAACAATAGTTTAATAAACTAACAGGTTGCTTTTTCTAGAATAAAACACTCCTGCCGGCGTGCTCTCTATGATCGGCTAGTGTCTGATCCCTGATGCATGTTTGCAGCGCAGTGCCCCGGAACAGTTGTTTGCGATTGATGACTACCTAACCGAGGTGATTGTTGCTGAAGACTCAGCGCTGATAGGCCAGCCTTTTGAAGAAATCTCAAGCTTAGGTGAGAGTTCAATCGACGTGGTCGGCCTTGCTCACCGGCATGGTCCTGTATCCTCGCTACGCTAGGGGCAGCTGCTCAAAACGGGTGATATCCTGATCTTGCAGACGATCCCTCTGAAGTGCAGCTGTTACTTGACGGTAATGAGTACTCTGGGTCTTGGGCCCGGGGGTTGCGCTTTCGGTGATTACTGGCATGGGGCTGCCAATGGAGCTGTTGATAGTGTTGCTGGTGGTTCCGTTGATATTGTTTGTTTGGCCGGCATAGGCAGTTAGCGGTAATAGATTCACCCTGCATGAATCTATTAGCCTATAAATGTATCAGTGCAGGTGATCGAACACATCCTCAATCAGTGCCTCGATCTGGTCGTCACTCTCATTGGCACGGGCATAAGCCCGCAGCCCCATCAGCTGCACCTGCAGATAACGCGCTAAACGGACCGGATCTTTTGAACGATCAAGCTCTCCGCGCGCCTGGGCCTGCACCAGCAGGGCGGTAAACGCCGTCTCTATATTCCCCAGCAACCGTTGCGCCTCATTGAGGAGATCGGAGTTCTCATGGGTCAATTCCGACAGGGTCTTAACCAGCATACACATACCACTAGGGGCCGAAGTACGGCAGCCGATCACCACATCCTTGATAAACAGCTTTAACCCCTCAAGCGGCGATGCGGATGCCTCGACACTGGAATTGAGCCGCATCAAACTGGCCTTTGCGTAGTGTTGCAAGGTCTCTTTAAACAACCCCTCTTTACTACCAAAGCTGGTGTAAATACTTCCCGGGCGCATGTCGATCGCCTGTTGAAGATTACGCATGGACGTGGCGTGGAAGCCTTTTTCCCAAAAAAGATCGGTCGCTTTGTGGATCACATGCTGGCGATCCTGTTTGGCCTTACTCACTGCTGAACCCCTTTTTGAACGATCGTTCAATTCTAGCTTGAACGATCGTTCAGATCCAGATAAAGTGTCCCCCCTTACCCAATCTATTGCAGACGTTCTATTGCAAAGCATGCTGGAGATACTATGAGTTCCTTTAAAATCCATACCCTGGAGTCCGCTCCTGAAGCGAGCAAGCCCCTACTTGAGAAATCGATCAAAGCCTTCGGCAGACTGCCAGGCTTGCATGGCGTTATGGCCGGAGCCCCAGCCGTACTCGAAGGTTATCAGGTACTGCACGGACTCTTTCAGGCCACCTCTTTCGATGCCGAAGAGCTTACGGTGGTATGGCAGACGATTAACGTAGAGCATGAGTGCCACTACTGTGTTCCCGCCCATACGGGTATCGCTCATATGATGAAGGTTGACCCGGCGTTAACTGAAGCCCTCAGAAACAGCACCGCAATGCCCACCGAAAAACTCCAGGCACTGCAAGACATGACACTCGCCATGTTGCGTGGACGCGGTCGGCTCTCTGACGCCGAGATCGCCAGCTTCTATGGCGCCGGTTACGGCCAGCAGCAACTGCTGGAGATAACGCTAGGCATGGCACAGAAAGTGATGAGCAACTACGTCAATCACTTTGCCGAGACTCCGGTCGATGAAGCGTTCAAGCAGTTTGCCTGGGAAAAGTAACGCTAGAGGCTCAGCGGCACGCGAGGTGCCGTCTAAAAACATACGCTGAGGCAGCAGCCCCGGCATAGGCCGCCTCCGACCCCGGGCCTCTGTTTCTCGCTGATACCCCGCGCCACAAGAGGCCGAGGTCTGTTGCTGCTCAGCTCTTGAAGACACATTCAGCCGAGCGCATTGAATGTTACATTAAGATCGACTCTCTAGAGGACGATACGATGCCACAAGCAATAGGATTTGATGTCTACGGAACCCTGGTGGATCCGGTGGATATGGGCAAACACCTGGAAGCGTTGATCGGCGATCAGGCCAAACCCTTCGGGCAGCTATGGCACGATAAAAAAGTGGAATTCGCGTTTCGCCGCAGCCTGATGGATCAGTATCAGGACTTTGGTGTCTGTACTCATCAGGCCCTGCGCTATTGTTTACGGCAGTTCGGGATTGAATTGTCGGAACAGGAGCAGCTCAAGTTGATGGCCCAATTCAGCAATCTGGATGCCTTCGGCGATGTGATCCCTGGGCTCGCCGCGCTCAAAGCTCAAGGCCACACCCTGGCTGCCTTTTCCAACGGCCCTGAAGCGGCAGTGCGGACACTGTTAGAGCGTTCAGGCGTTCTGCCGCAACTCGATACGGTGATCAGTGTCGATGATATACGCACGTTCAAGCCGAGCCCCAAAGTTTATCAATACCTGATGCAACGCACGGCTGCCACGCAAGAAAACTGCTGGATGATCTCCAGCAATCCCTGGGATGTGATAGGTGCCAAATGTGCAGGTTTGAAAGCCGCCTGGATTCAAAGAGATCCAGCCAAAATTTTTGATCCCTGGGATGTAGAGCCGGATTTGATCGTTAAGGATCTGCTTGAACTCAGCGAGCATGACTTAGAAAAAGCTGGGTAAACCCTCACCCAATCGGACGGGGATATAAGCGGGAATCGCGCAGCGGTAATATTCTTGCTTCGTGCAAGCAAAGATCGTTAGTGTATTTATTAATAAAAATACATATTTTGTATTTTTATACATATCGATCAACCTGAGACGACAACCTATCTGATGTATCGCAACTCATGCATTTGTAGCCCGTACTGGTTAGACTAAGGGCAATGAAGTCTGATGCTTCATCTCATAGAGGGTATAGGTAGTGGCTTACGATTTGACCGGTGTAATCAAATTAATTCAAGAAGAGCAGACGTTTGGCAGTGGCTTCAAAAAACGTGAGATGGTGGTAACGGTCGAGGACGGCAAGTATCCGCAGGAGATCAACCTGGAATTTGTTCAGGATAAGACGAGCCTGCTCGATGCTCTTCAGGCCGGGCAGCAGGTCACCGTTACGTTCGACATTCGCGGTCGCGAATACAACGGACGTTATTTCAACAATCTTCAGGGTTGGAAAATAGAAGCCGGGGCGGCCGCTAATACCAATACCTATACCGAGCAGCCACCTGTAGTCGATAACGATGGTCCTGCGAGCCTCGATGACTTCGATGACGACATCCCGTTCTAGTCCGCCAGAGGTATTGAGAGCGGGCTAAAAACCTCAAAACAGGATAAGATAACCGCGTTATAATATTGATTTATATATTTATATCTTTATGTTCCTGTTAAGAATGACCAGGTTCGTGATCCGAGTCACGAACCTGGTCAAATGTATCGGTTATACCTCCTGGCTCTTAGCGCTTGATGCCCGTTCCATATTGTCAGAGTCGACATAGAGCTCATCAGTGGTTCTGATGCTGCCGTGCCCCAGGTCGGCCTGCACATGAGCAAGGTCGCGACCCGCAGCCACCTCCATAGACGCACCTGTATGTCTTAGCCAGTGTGTCGTAGCGGCACGAAGCTCTGCAGCCTCCACCTCAAAACCATCCGCCAGCAGAGAGTGGCAGCCCTCATCAAAAGCCTGTTCGACAATATTACGTAACTGCCTGCTGCCAATGGCGCGATTTTTGACTCGGGACTCGATAATAGACTCGTTAGAATCCTTAGAGGGCAGGGGAGTCAGGCATCGATGCTGACGGTAGCGTTTAATAAAGACCAGGTATTCATTGGATATGGAGATATCACGTTCTTTAGAACCCTTGCCATAGGCTCTAAACCACCAGTTATCCTCATGATCTCGATGGAAATCAGACATGACGGGCGACCAGTCAGGACGCTCAGAGAGTTCCGATATCCTTAGCTTAAGTGACTTAAGTGACGCTATAACGAAAAGGGTTCTTTCATGTTGCGGGTCATCATCAGCTCGTTTAATCGCAGAGTTAAGCAGATACTCCCACTGCAGTGCGGACAGGCGGCGAACCTTGTTGATACCCGTCTCTTGCCTGAGATAGGGGCAGTGCTTCTTTACGATAGGGATCTGATTACCAAGCGCATAATCTTCAGCCATCAAATAGTTGAAAAAGACGCTGAGGTTGGAGAACAAGCCTTGCCAGGACTTGGTGTTCAGGCGACCTTTACCAGACCCTGTGGTCAGAAAAGGGCGCCAACGCTCATTCGGTACACGGATCTCCTGTACGCTCAGAAACCTTCTGGCGGTAACCTCTGCCTGCCAACTGGAATCAGGCTTAGCGACAAAATCGGTGTACTCCTCAAGATCGCGTCTTCTTAAGGCAACAATCGATTTTTTCTGAATCAGCCAGGACCAGAGTAAAAGCCGCTCGGCATCTCCTCGAAACTTGTCGTAGGTATCCTGACTTTTCTTACTGTAGCTGGAGAGGAAGTTCTTAGTGTAGTGATAGTCCTCAGCAGCACCGACGATCTCTATACCGCAAACAAAGGCTTCGACGGTTGGTGACTGGGGCGGGAAATATTCTTTTCGGGACATCTTATTAAAGTGTCTGGCGGAGTCAAATAGAGGCATTCCGGGAAACTCTTTGATCGACATGTGGGCTGAGCCTCAGGGTATAACAAAAGTTTCAGCTAAAGCTGAAGAGTTGGAGACAGATAATACAGAAATTGGCATCTAATTTCCAGTAGTGTCTACTACTGGAAATAGGAGATAAAGTGAATTTGAGGCAGTTAGTTGGGCATTTTCTAAAAACACACTCTAAAAAGCACCGCGCCTGAGCCATCTCTGGCAAGCCTCTTACCGGCACACCTGAAGCTGCGCTCGACGTTCATCGGTATCGTCCGAACCGCTGGAAATGAATCTTGGCGAGCCGTCATGAAAACCCATCAGCACCGCCACGTAATCTCTGCGGGTTCTAGCCCTGCATCTGCTCAGATGTGGATTGCCGTTTTGTGGGTAGAAAACAGTCCAACAATGTTAGCAAGGCGCACCAGTATCTCATCGCTACGTAATATTTGTGGGTTCTAGGCCTGGAATCTACTCAGATTTCACGTAGCGCACGCTTACACATACCCAGATGCGGTTCGTGCCTCCGCACGCGCTACAGATCCGATCCATGTGTGTGCATGCACGTTCGTAGGATGCCGGTGAGCCTGCGATCCGCATCAAAGGTGGCTCGCCGCACCCAGAAGCCCCTAATCTTCCAACCCGGTTATCCAGAACCAAATAATAATCTATTTAACATAATCTATATTATGCGAAGTAATATATAGACCAATTAATACCAATGGTTTGGCTAAAAATTATCGTTTGGGTGTGAATGGTTACTTACAATCGCGCCCTATGTGAAATCTGACGCTGTTTTACCGAGGATTGGCCGCCAAACCGCTCTCCGTGCGTCCCCTACGCCGAGATTGGGCGTACGCCTGGCCAGAAAACGCTAAGCCGTAATCAGCAGGAAGCTCTTCAGTGAGTCGTCCTGTTATATGACTACCAGGAACGCTTGGCGCACGAAATCCCTGGTGTGAAATTTAATACAGAATACGTATTAGGTATCGTAGTTTAAGTCTGCCATTTGCACCCTGTTCACAAAACCCTACCTGATTTCGCAATCCGGGCATCTATGAGTGCATAGCCTCAATAATCTAGCTTCAGCATGCTGTTGGCGAGCATCTCCTCAAACCAGTAATCCAACTGCTTCAGCTCTTTCTGCGTAACACCCAGCAACACCATAGTGAAGCGCGTCTTATTGTGGACAAATACGACAC
Source organism: Motiliproteus sp. (assembly GCA_047633175.1). Classification (GTDB taxonomy): domain Bacteria; phylum Pseudomonadota; class Gammaproteobacteria; order Pseudomonadales; family Balneatricaceae; genus Motiliproteus. The sequence continues at coordinate 103,000 of JBLIEQ010000004.1, forward strand.
ACTGACAGCGCTGTATGGTCGTGCTTTTGTCGCCATAAGAGCGCATGCCAGTTATCCAGCGCAGCAGTACTTTCGGCTGAGATATACTCAATTAAACGCCCTGCTTGCTTGAGTTTTTCAGCCAGTTTACTGGTAACGTTGATTCTCATAAGCAACCAATAAACCTATGAATACTATTCTTTATTCTGGCTAATACTGAGCATATCAAACACCACCCGAGCGAACCCATGCGCCACCTGGGGATTACTCAGGATCTGCATCATCTGGTTCTGGTGCGCCTCGCTGGTGTCCATCACTGCATTATCTAAAGCCTTGTGGAAATCACCCAGCATCGCCTGTTCGGCGGTGTTGTTATGGATTTGCTGCATAACGGAATGATTCTCAGTTAGCTTGTCCCGTATAGCGCTGGCATAGTTGATCAGGTCTTTGTCTGTCAGCTCATCGGTGATGAACAGCTCATTCAGGCGTACCAGAATCTCAGACAGGAGCTCTTCTTTCTTGTCTTTTGCCTTCGCGGTGCCGATATCGCTATTCGGTTCGAGTTTATATTCAGCGGTGTTCTCCTGCAGCTGCATATCCTGCTGACGAATCTTGGACAGTCGGTAGTGGCTCAGGACCACGTTACTGAGATCCACGTCATCCTCGTCAACAAGCTTTTCCCGCAACATCGGTCTCAGGTGGCGGGCATAGAGACTCAGCTTCTCCAGCGCCTTGTCGTCGTACTCGACGATCTGGGACATGAACTCGTAGAACCGGGTATAGCTGCCCAGGTCTTTCTTGAAGATCTCCAGGCGGTCTTTCTCCTGCTTACACTCCTTAAAGCTGTTCTCCGCGTTGGCGATCAGTACCGCATCGTTGGTCTTCTTGGTACGCTCAAACATCTCTTTAGCTTGCTTATAGGCATCGATCGCGGAGGCGTAACGCTTCTGCCAGCGCTCGACAGCAGGCTTACAGATATTGCTGATCGCGGCATTGCTCTTGTTCTTGGTAAAGAACGCCGTGCAGAACTGCTCCACTTCATGCCACTGATAGATGCCCGAGGCATTCAGTTTTTCGGACAGATCAAACACTAGGTCAGGGTCGGAGACATCCGCCAGCTGTGCTGTCTGGTAGTACGGCTGGAAACCATCGAGGATATCCTGGGGGTCATTAAAGAAATCCAGCACGAAGGTGCCTGTCTCGGCTTTGCCAGGATAAATTCGGTTTAACCGTGACAGCGTCTGTACGCACTCTACGCCACCGAGTTTCTTGTCCACATACATCGCGCAGAGTTTGGGCTGGTCAAACCCCGTCTGGAACTTGTTGGCCACCAGCATCACCTGGTAATCGTCAGAATCGAAGGCCTTGCGCATATCGCGGCCCTTCAACGCGGGGTTCATACTCTTCTCGGTGTACTTATCGCCCAGCAGCCCTGCCGAGCCAGGATCAGTGTCGCTAAACTCCACCTCACCCGAGAACGCCACCATCGCGCGGATCGAGCTGTACTGGTGCTCGCTGACATAGTTGTCGAACGCCAGCTTGTAGCGCACCACCTCTTTACGCGAACTGGTGACCACCATCGCCTTGGCCTGACCGCCGAGCAACCCCATCACATTGTCTTTAAAGTGTTCGATGATCACCTGTACCTTCTGGGCGATGTTGTAATCGTGCAGCCGCACCCATTGATTCAGTTTTACCTTGGCTCTTTTGCTCTCGACCTCCTGATCCTGCTCACGAATCTGCTGCGCCAGCTGATAGGCCACCTTGTAGCTGGTGTAGTTCTTGAGCACATCGAGAATAAAGCCTTCCTCGATCGCTTGGCGCATGCTGTAAACATGGTAGGCCTCGGGCTTGTTCTGCTTTGAGGGTGGCAGTTCAGGATGGGGTAGACGGCCAAACAGTTCCAGTGTTTTGGCTTTGGGGGTAGCGGTAAACGCCAGCAAGCTCAGATTGGTGCTGCCCTTGCGAGCTGCCAGGGTGGCATCCAAAATGTCTTCGGAGGTCAGCTCCGTGTCATCGTCGCCCTCCTCCGTCATCAGCACCTCTTTGAGCTTGCGCGCAGTCGAACCCGATTGTGACGAGTGCGCCTCGTCGGCAATCACCGCGTAGTTGCGCTCCTTCAGGCTGACGCTGTTCTCGATCGCCTTGAGCACAAAGGGAAAGGTCTGGATGGTGACGATAATGATCGGCTGCGACTGCTCTAGCGCGGCGGCCAGCTTCTCGGATTTGGAGCCGTCGCCCTCTTGATTATTGATCCGTCCGACTACGCCATCGGCATGTTCAAACTGGTAAATAGTCTCCTGTAGCTGATCGTCCAGCACGGTGCGGTCAGTCACCACGATAACCGAGTGAAAGCGTTTATTGCCCTCAACATCGTACAGTGACGACAGCTGGTGCGCGGTCCAGGCGATGGAGTTTGATTTGCCAGACCCTGCGCTATGCTGGATCAGGTATTTGTGCCCTGGCCCTTCGCTACGAGCGGCAGCGATCAGTTTGTTGACCACATCCCACTGGTGATAACGGGGGAAGATCAGGGTCTCTTTCTTGCTCTTCTTGCCCTGCCAATCATCCTTATCTTCGATCTGCAGGTGGACGTAGCGCGCCAGAATATTGAGCAGATTGTCGGGGGCTAGTACCTCGTTCCAGAGGTAGCCCGTGGCATAGGCATTCGGATCGGCGGGCGCATCATTTCCCGCGCCACCCTCGGCAGTGCCTTTATTAAACGGCAGGAAGTAAGAGTCATCGCCCGCTAACTGAGTCGTCATATAGACTTCGTATTGGCTGACTGCGAAATGGACGATAGCGCCGCGCTTAAAGGTCAGCAGCGGTTCGGGTTTGTTGGTAACGGGATCTTTCGGCAGACGGGTGCGCTTGTACTGTTTGATCGCATTCTCGACCGCCTGCTTGAATTCGGATTTCAGCTCCAGCGTCGCGATCGGCAGGCCATTAACGAACAGCACCAGATCGATGCGCCAAGCCTTGGCTTTGGTGCCTGTCGCCGCCAGATATTCTTCGCTAGCATAGGGGCTATAAACCAGTTCAGGAACAATGCGTAAGCGATTGTTTCTATAGCGTTCAAGCGTATCGGGATTGAGGTCGTGTTCGGGTTTGAACTGGCACAGTTTAAAGCGGGCTCCCCGATCTCGGATGTCGTTACGCAACACCCCTAGTGTTCCAAAGGTGCGCATCTCGCGGTTGTTATAAGTAGTGCTGGCCGCCCCGCCGACCGCTTTATCCAGCTGGTTGGCTACCCGTTCGAGCAGCTGGCGCTCGGGGGCTTGCGGATAGAGTTTGCAGTACTTTTGCCATTGAGCCTGCTGGGTATCTTTAACGAACCCCAGCAGGTCTTCCTCATAGAGCGCCAGTTCTCGGTTGTAACCCGCAGGGGTTCCCAACTGCCAGCCGTTAGCGACCATCTGTTGGATGATATCGTTCTGGAAATGAAGTTCGTTGCTACTGCTCATCGATTCGGTATCCCTACTCTATGCTGCGTTCTTCACACACGGCGCTGTTAACGTCGCGTACCGCTATCTATTCAGTTGGCCTGGTAGCTTTTTAGAATCAGCGCCAGGGTTTTCTCCAGTTCGGATTCGTTACGCAGGCTGAGTTCTAGGTTGCCTGTCCCCCAGTGGCCGATGTTGGTGACATCGCGGTTGAAGTTCGTATCGGGGCCGGCAACGGCAGGGTTTAGTTTGAGGATGAGCAGCAGACGTGGATCTTTGTTCTGTGGCAACACAACGATACAGAGGAAGTTCTTGATCCGTTTAAAGGCGGTGTAGAGCTTCACTTCTCTGCGCTGCACCTCGTCACCCAGTCCGCTGGCGTAGTCGCAGACCTGGTTATAGAGGCTGAGCAACGCGGGCGAGGCCTCGGCCAGTCGCTCCTGCTGCGACTTGTCGGTCGACTTGCTCTTGCCGTTGGTCGAGGCGCCTGATTTTTGCGTGCTGGACTTAGCCCCATTCACTTTAGACGGGCTGGATGCGGCGGTCTGAGCATTCACCAGCTCCAACAGCAGCAGATCCTCGCCAAAGTAACGGTAGCGCATCAGTTCGATATTGCGATTGATCTGCTGCACGGCATGTTCGTCGTATTTATTGAAATCGGCGGCGATGCAGATCAGGCGGGTGCCGCTCCACTCGATCGATTCGGTCACATCCTTATCCAGCTGTTTCATCACCAACAGCTGAAACTCCGCCTGATGGTCCAGCAGCCAATCGAGGTAGAACAGCCCCTGGTTAATAACGTTCTCGTTGCTGTGGCGTTTGTACTCGATAATCACGGGGCAGTTGTTCTCATCAAGACCTAGGGAATCGATTCGGCCCTTAAAAGCTTTACCCGTGCTGTATTCGCTGGCGAGTAAACGCACGCAGAGGAAGGTTTCCAGCTGGCTTTCGATCAGGTTCTGCAGATCCTTCTCCAGTAGCGCAAATCTGCCTGCCAGTTCGCTGACTTGACCTGCGCCAAGGAAGAACAGTTTGATATCGCTCATGCGGGTGTTTCCATGTGCTGGACAGGGAGGTCCGAATGTCGCGGGAGGCAGGATGCCGTGAGCGACCGTGCTTGAGAGTCGGCGGGTTGCCAGTTGCGGACATCGATTTTGCCTGTGACGGCGGCGGAAATCAGGGCGGTGCGGCGCTCTTTAAGTAGCGCGATTACGTTAACCGCTTTCAGCTCCAGCTGGTCATATCTGCTGAGCTTTACATCCAAGTAGATGGCAATTTCTTTCTGCTCATTTAATGGGCAAATAGCTATCTTTCTTGATGCCATAAGACTCAGAGGAATTCTCGCTCTAGTTGAACCAGTTGAAAGCCTTCCTGCATCAATACGAGCACTAGTATTAAGTTGATACGTAATAAAATCTGGCTTCCCTTTTTTGGCATCCAACCTAAACCTGAAGCAATCTGCTTTAACCATCGCTGGTGAAATATTGACAGGCGCAACGCATGCCCTTCCTACAGGGTTGTTTGGATCGCCAAGCCCCGCAATCAATATGTCTTCAGATATAACATCATGATTCGATAAATTATTTTTATAGTAGGCTTCGTCAATGAACGCTCCTTCTCCCTCGTAATAGCCTCTCGACTTTATATTTTGCAAGCGTATGACACGAACACCCGTTTCGGTGTAGTGCGAAGATTTCAGGCCAGAACCAAATGGGCCATCGCATTTGTCTAATATGATCTTCCCCAGGGATAGCACAACCCAATGCTCAGGCACCTCCCCCAACCACTCAACCCCTGAATCCTTCATCGGCACCTTGGGATCAAGCCCCCTAGTAACGGCATGGCTGATCACCGCCTGGCGCTTCTCCTTCAGCAGCTGGATCAGTTGTTGCTGCTTGTCGATCAGGGTGTCTATCTTGGCGGTTTCGTGGTCGAGGAAGCTCACTATTATCTTTTGATCGCCAGAACAAGGAGCGCTAATTTTAAGAGCAGAGACCTTCTCTTGGTTTATATTAGGCTGCCCTCCACCAGAGGATAAATTAACTATTTCATCTCGAAATGCTTGTAACCAATAGTATAAGTATCTGTTATCAATGACTTTAGAAAACGTCATTACACAACAGGCTTGATTGGTCGTTGCTTCAATACCTAGAATACCTAGGCGGCCTATTGTTGCGCCATACATAGCAATAGCTATGGACCCCTTTGGGTATTTTCTTAGTGTTGGATATTGCTCAAGAGTCCTCGGTTGGAGTTTTTTGACAGTATCCAAGACAATGTTTTCACGAAGCTCACCGGTTGTAATCCAAGGAATGCTACCCCCGTACCATTCCTCTGATGAGCTAGGAGGAGTTGTTCCTGATCCTATCTCACTGAACGCATGTGCGAGCTTCCATAAACCCCAATGTGTAGGTATATCTCCCAGCCACTCAACCCCTGAATCCTTGTATTCAGGATACGCCCGATACTTCCCCTCCATTACGAATGCACCTCCTGCAGCAGCGCCAGAATCTCTCCACTGACCTTATCCAGGTCGGCGTCGATCTCGGCCAAGTCGCGGGGTGGCTGATAGACATAGAAGTGGCGGTTAAAGGGGATCTCGTAGCCGACGATACCTAGCTGACCGTCCTTATCATCACGTTTGTTGGCATCGATCCAGGCATCAGGGACATGGGGTGCGACCTCTTTGAGGAAATACTCCTCCACGCTTTCCTTGACCAGTCGGGTTGGATCGAGGGGCACGTTCTCGTTGTCGCGCAGGTCGCCGTCGGTCTGATATTCGATCACTGTTCCCTTGTTATCAAACAGGCCGTAGATCGCATCGGCAGCACTCCTGTGGACCTTCTTGATCACCCGTTCTGCCTCAGGATTCTTCCAGGTCACGGCATCGAGGAACTGCTTCTTCTCTTTGGTATCTAGTTTCACGTCCGCCTGTTTGAGTGCTTTTTTAAGCTGCTCGTCGAACAGATTAAAGTCGTCGCACGCCCCATCCACGATAGCCTCAGGCCCCATCAGCTTCGCCAATGCGGTTTGCAGCTGCTTGGCTTTGCCCAGCAGCGCCCGCTGCCCCAGCCATAGCTGGGGATCCAGCAGGTCTTTAATCTGCTTCTCTTTCAACTCGCTGAAGCTGGCCTTGATATGAGCGCGAACTTCAACCTCCATCTCACCCAGGTCGCCGTAGTTGCCTCCAAGAAACCAAGTACCCCTGTACTCGTCGTAGGCCCACTTCATCACGGCGTTAAAGGGCTTGGGGGCAAAGCGCAGTTCGTCCAGCCGTTCGTCATTAAGCTGGGTCGAGAGCCGCAGCGGGCGCTCGATAGTGATGCGGCGGTAGCCGAACTCATGAGTATCGAAGATCTTGCTGGCAAAGGTCTTGGCGGCAACCGCCTTCGGCTCGGCGGCCTGACGGCCCCGGCTGCTTTTCTGCTCGGCAGGCTTATCCAGCGCCACGGTATCGACTGCTTCAAACTGGCCGAAACAGCGGGTAATAGTCGCGATATCATCATCCGACATGACGTTGCGCTTGGAACCCAGCGACTTACGCATCTTGCCGCACAGGTCAGTGCCGTTTATCAGCTGCACCTTGCCCTTACGCACGGGGACTTTCTTGTTCGACAGTATCCAGACGTAGGTGGCGATGCCGGTGTTGTAGAACATATCGTTCGGCAGCGCGACGATCGCCTCCAGCAGGTCGGCTTCGAGAATATAGCGACGGATCTCGCTCTCGCCACTGCCCGCGCCGCCGGTAAATAGCGGCGAACCGTTGAGGATAATGCCGATTCGACCACCGCCTTCTTTGGCGTCCCGCAACTTGCTCATCAGGTGCATCAGAAACAGCAACGAGCCGTCCGATACCCGAGGCAGACCAGGACCGAAGCGACCGTCGAAACCCCTGAGGATATGTTCGTCCTTGATCTCTTTCTCGACCTTCTTCCAGTCCACGCCAAAGGGCGGATTGGAGAGCATGTAATCGAATTTGTCAGCGTACAGTTGGTCTTGGGATAGCGTATTGCCCAGCTTGATCCGAGAGACATCCTGCCCCTTGATCAACATGTCTGCCTTACAGATGGCGTAGGACTCGGGGTTCAGCTCCTGGCCGAAGGCCCGCATCACCGCATTGGGATTGAGCTCGTGTACGTACTCCATGCCGCTGGACAAGAAGCCACCCGTTCCCGCAGTCGGGTCATAGAGGGTGCGAATGATCCCCTCTTTGGTCAGGGCGTCATCGTCTTCCATAAACACCAGGGAGGTCGTCAAACGGACGATGTCGCGGGGAGTAAAGTGCTCACCCGCCGTCTCGTTAGAGCTTTCCGCAAAGCGCCGGATCAGCTCCTCAAACACCAGCCCCATCTCATGGTTACTCAGCGCCTTGGGGCTCAGGTCGGTGCTGGATACTTTCTGTACCACCTTGTACAGCAGGTTGGCATCGGCCAGCTGACCGATAAACTCCTCGAACTTGAAGAACTCAAAAATCTCCCGCGCATCCCGCGAAAAACTCTGGATGTAGTTCTCCAGATTATCCTTAATCCCCGACTCACCCAGTTTCGACAGATCCATCGCCGAGCTGTTGAAGAAGTTCTGATCGGTAACGCGCAGCACCAGCTTCTCAAGACTGTCTTCGGTAATGCCGGGCATGCCTTTCACTTTGGCGTGTTGTTCCAACACCGCAGCCTTGCTCGGCTCCAGCACACATTCCAGACGGCGTAACAGCGCAAATGGCAAAATGACGCGCCCGTACTGGCTCTGCTTAAAGTCGCCACGCAGCAGATCGGCGATGGACCAGATAAAAGCGGCGGTTTGGGAGAAGTTGGATGTCATTAAGGATGTCCTGACTCTGAATCTTGGCTAAACGGCGCGCCAGCGAGGTACCGACTTTTAATGACGAACGGAGCACCGGGCGGATAAATGATAATCGGCTGATTCTACAGCAAATAACGAACCGCATCGCTGTACGAGCCACAGCATCGGCGCCTGTGCCCTGATGTGATTCGTAGGCTCACCGCATCCTACGATTTTGCTGTTACGCCGCCATATTTGGGGGTGAAGGACTGGTCTATCAATTCGGCTATGGTTTTGGCGTTGTACTGACGGTACAGCACCTGCTGCAACATCTCAGAATTAAATTCAACACCCTGATCATCACAGCCAGAACGAATTCGGGACGTAATTGCTTGATCAACAAGCCGGAGGTAGTCCGGTTGGTTGCTGTAGGCCCACAGCGTCTGGTCGTCATTTGGATGCTGAAATTGAAAAAGCTGTGCTTTGGCTAAATTTGTGAGCGCCTTACGTACATCTACAGCGGTAACTCCCCGCTCGTGCATCGAAATTCTTTCTAGCAAAGTCTCGACCAGCTCTGCTTTATCCATGGGTGGTAGCGACGCCAGCGTCTTGTGTACCTGTACAAGCAAATCTTGTGGTACTGAACGCCACTTTGTATGACGCAGCAAAGTGACATACATCTCTTTTGTAGCGGGTGTCAATCCATCCGTGATGGATGCACCTGAGGTACAGAGGTGAGCCTGCCAAAGGGTAGCACTACCCTTCACACGGAAGACCTCTACAGAATCGATCGCTTTCAGGAGTGCCGAGAATGAAGAAAAACCAATGAGTCGTTCATCAAATGCACTATCCACATTGGTCATCGCCTGCTTCAACTGGGTAAGCGGCATTGGCTCAGTTCTGGTAGACAGGATGCGCTCAACCAGAACGGCAGCATCATCGAAGCTGAATTCACCGGCTTGGAACGCTGGTTTATCGGTGTAGATGTATCGCGAACAGGACGTTTTGACGCATTCACTCAAAGGTGACTTAGGACCGATGCCAACGACCTCTTTGCCCATTTCCCTCAGACGCCTAAACAAGGGAGAGAAGTCAGAGTCTCCTGTGGCAAGGACAATGGTGTCGACATCAGACGGCCTGAGGGCGTGATCCATTGCATCAACAGTCAGCTGGATGTCAGCAGAGTTCTTTCCAGAAACGGGGTGGAATGAGTGGACCAGCTCAAAGCCAAGCTGATTCAAGGGGGACTGGAAGTTGACTAAGTTCGGCTTACTCCAAACACCGTAGGCTCTGCGAACGATAATTTGACCGTCCATCGCCAGATCTGCCATCAGGCTCTCCGCCCCGTCTTCCTTCATCCATTGAGTAAGATTTTCCACATCGATGAATACGGCTATTTTTGACTTTTTCATCCAAGTTCCTTTTGGAATATCGATCTTAGAGCGACAGCCTACCAATTACATTCATTTAACCGTAGCGTGCGCGGAGGCACGAACCGCATCGCAATCGGCGCCCCAAAGAGCTCAATCCGATAAATCCACCCTGGATAAGGGTACCCGATGCACCACCAAATGTTCCTGCATCAGGGCCATACGCTGTTGACGCAAATGGTCAACTAATAGCGCTACTAGGGAGCGTCCCTGGGTGCGTATCTGGCTGAGCGCTGGCAGCTGGGCGTAAAATTTATCAGGCTGGTTGAATTTTTTAACCAGCTCGCTACTCGCAGTCAGCTGTTCCCACTGAGTGGGGATAATAATGCTGTCAAAGCTGCCATCACATGCCATCCTCAGGCCCGCCGGATCGAAATCCAAAAACGCCAGTAGCTCGACAATGCCTGGTTGCTGGCGTAAGTGTGGGATGGCCCCATATTCATGGCCGCGGTAGACGATCAGCGCGTCTTCAAGGCCGACTGGCAACTCAAGCCTATCCCAGTGCCGCACTAGCGCTCCGTTTTCAACGACAACAACGCGCTCGCCGCTAAAATCTACAGCCCCCTCATCCACCAGCAGGTGTGATCCTGGTGCCTGTATGGCCTGACCGCCATTAATGCGTATCGGTTTAATGCCCATGCGGGCGATATGCATCATGCCACCGAAAACCTTGTTTCTGGCAAGCTTCTCATCACGGCCGGTTTCCGCCACGACCATGCGTTCATCAGCGACGTTGCTGCCCAGCAACGGGTCGATCCCCGCTTCAGCGACGACCCATTTGCGCAGCGACTCCAGCTCGGTATTTGTCAGGTGCAGGGTGCGGCCTATAACCTGGCCTACACCTCTGGACTCATGCAGGCCACTCCAGGTTTTGTTCAGTGACACTCGGTACTGTTGTTTTCGCAAGGCGTTGCTTATAGCAGTGATCTCACGCCGCATGGCTAGCTTCCTGACCTTGCCGCGTTGATAGCCTGACATCGCTCACCCAAAAATTACCATTGAACAAGGCATCCACCTTTTCGGTATAGGTGACTTGTAGTCTTTGCCGTCTGGGAAGAGGCAGGGCGTTGACGGCGTTCACCAGCGTCAGTAGCCAGAGCTCCATCCCGAATTCAAAGTGCAGCGACCGGTATATCTGCATTGCCGAAATTTCCAGGCCTTCCCTCTCGACCAGCGCAATCAAGGTCAGAGAGCTCTCAAGCGCCGGGTGAACCTCCGCCGCTACGATCTCATCAACGCCATCGGCGATCGGGGTTTTCTGGTACTGCTCATTCGGCAGGGGCGTCAGTATTGCCAGCGCATGCACAATGCCTATCAATTGCTCCTCGTGTTCCATACTTTGAAGATAAGGGGCTGAGGGTGCCAACACTTGCGGACAAATATTAAGCACTGGTGGATACAGATCCAGGCCGTCAATTGAGGGTTCAACCAGCTCATCTTGATTGAAGTAGGTGTCGAGGGCATCGATGAGCTGCGACTTCGATTGCTGGTGGTTGATGGTGTGCAGAATGCCCGTCAGCCGGTCGATTGCGAAAACCAGTTCCTTGCCGCACTGCTCAAGAGCCTTAGGGATAGATTTAAGCAACAGCAGCCGAAGGCCCGGGTCGTTACCGGCCAGCTCCTGCAGCTCTTGGTAATCAAAGCTTTCGAGGATATCGTTAAGTTTTGATGCCCGTACAATAACCCTCCGGTTTTCGGCGGCTCGCAAGGACAGATTTTTTACGTGTGAGAACGCCGTCGAGATGTGATACGAGAACATGGCGATCGCATCTCGCAAGGTCTCGGCCAGCTGATATCCAGAATCATAAGCACTCATCAGGTAATTATCGGCATCCTCTGTTGCTCCGCGGCGCTTGGCCTCCCTGTAAAGCTCGACAGACTCTAAGACATCCTGCCAGAGTCCGGCGACTTCACGGTCCGCCGATGTCCGTCGATAGCTGCGAGTCACTGCAACCAGTGTCGGAATCAACGCGCGACTTAGCTGGACATGGCCATCATCGTCCATCCGCCAGGCAAGCTGGTGCCGTAGCAGAGATTTAATGACGGATTCATTGTCTGCGGTTGGAGGAATACGACCCCGATGGTTAAGGTAAGCATCCAGAATCGCCGCGTGGTGACCACCAATAGCCTTGAGGCCCGCTGCCGCATCATCAATTCTAGCCATTAGAACAGCGCTCCCTGCGGTGCATCTTCAGCGTCCCCTTCCAGCGGGAGGTTCTCATTGCTACGAATGAACGCCATCGTATCGTAAACGAAGCTCCAGCGGCCCGTTGCCTTATATTTGGATCCGGTCGTATCTATGGTGATCAGGTAGCCGTCTTTTTCCAGGCGAGCCAACACGTTTCTGATTCGCCCCTTACCGTCGGTGGCTGTCGACTTGAACATCTGATGCTTAGTCAGTTCGCTTAGTTTATCGCTATGCACAGGTGAGGCTTCGATAGCGGCGAGCAGTTCACTGCCATTGATAATCATTCCCGCTTCAATAGGCCTGCCGGTAGGGTGACAGTCGCGCACCAAACGTAGCCAGGAGACCAGGGCCGAGATATCGGTCGCTACCTGCTTGAATAAACGCCGGATGACAACCTTGGCGCCAGGTTCATTCGGGTTTGAGTAAGCGCAAAAAAACACTTTCCCGTCCGTCGAACTCCGCACCTGACGATCAATACGGTTCAGGTAGTCGCTGACCAACTCGCGCTCGCTTTTGAGCTGCAAGCACCCATACTCCTGCGGGAAGGTACTCTCGCAAATCATGCTGCCTTCGAGTAGCAGTCGAGTGGTTCTGCTGAAAAGATCCGTATCCATGCCTTCCATAATCTAGTCCTTATTGTCGATATCGATGCCGATGTCGATATTGATGGCAGAGAGCATCTGCGACATTCTTTCGCTGTCAGCATAGGTTTCGTCGATGGATACGGTACGTATGCCTTCGTTTCGATCAATCAGCTTGCAGTGTTTGAAAAACCGCAGGTAGTTGGGGTCGGTGCTTGGAAACGCCGAGAAACAACGAAGGCCAGCAGCGTCCATCATCGTGAACAGTCTGGCGATGTTTTCGGGCGACAGTGAGGCAAGCTCATCAATGGGCCAATGCAACGCGACCTGAGGATTTGGGCAGAGGTATCGGGACATGCCAATAAAGATAACCAACAGGCACAGATACGAGAGTCCGTTAGAACTGATTTCACCAAAATCCCTGGAGTTATCGGCGTGCGCCTGACGTCCGTTTTCCTTTAGTGATATTTGGAGTTTGATCAGGGAATTAATGTCCTTGTCGATATGACTCGCCTGGATGGCCTCGTTGGCCGTATTCAGTGCCTGCAACAATTGGGTAGGAGGCAGGTCGTCTGCCTGCCGGTTCTCTTTCCACTGGTTCCAAGCCAGAATAAACGTTTGCAGCTTGTTCCAGTAATCCCCCTCTACTATTTTAGAGGTGACGTTAAGTTGGATGTCGCTTAGAGTGTCGATCTTCTGGTTGGTGTTTATGTGCCGCTCCAGCAGCGAAGACACGCCACTGACGCGCGCATTCAGCCCCTGGAGCGTGCCATGGTAACGGCCGAGGCTATCGCCTACTGAGCGAACGGATTCAATAAGCGCATTCTTGATGTCTGGAAGTTCTCGGTCAAGCAGTGCGCCGATGTCATTCGGGACCTGGAGTCGGAACGCATCGCTCATTTCGCCGTCGGTAGTACTGTTGCGCCGCTGCTCCTGCAGGTAGCTCCACGCCAACGCTATCTTTGACTGAGGATGGGCCGCGATAGTCTGACGAGCCTTGTCGACCTGTAGCAGAATCTGCTTCTTCAGGCTGTTGTTGCGCTCAACCAGTGCCTGGAGCCGGTCAGTCAGACTCTCGATCGACTGATTGACCTCCTCTCCTGCCTCCTTTCCTGAGCTGTCACCCTCTGATATGGCACTCGGGAATGCCGTAAGAATCTCATTGGCGTTACTGATTTGATTTGAAAGCTTTAGCACTGCCGATTTTGTAGTTTCGAGTTGAGAGACCAGAGCGGCAGCCTTTTTGTCGTAATCCGCCTTGAGCCGAGTGAGCGTATTTTGTACTTCCTCCAGATTTCTGATGCTCTCTGCAAGCCGCCGCTCACGCTCTGGCAAGGTGTTCCAGTGAACAACTAGCCAGGTCTCGTACAGGCTTATCTGCTCTGAATAACCGCGGACTTCATCCAGATGGCGCGAGTGTGCATGCAGTTTATCCCTGGCAGCACTGATCACCGCAGGGTCGACGCCCTCTTCGATACATGACTCATTGAATCGAGCAGCAATGGTAGCTACGCACTCTTTTTTGTCACCCTGCAGCTGTTTTCCAAGCTCATCGAGGCGCTCACTTTCCGCATTGATTTCAGACAGTATGATACTGAATCGCCCCTCAGCTTCACGCCGAAGTCCCGCATAGCGATCGCGTGTTGTCTGACGCATTTGCTGTAGCGCTGCATTGCCTAGCTTAAGCTCTTGCTCTATCGCCGCAGCCTGAGTCTTGGCGGTAGTTTGTTGTTGCTTAGCCGCGTGATCGGCGGCTTTTTTTGCATCAGCACATTCATTCTCGAGATTTTGCAGTTTTTCTTTCGCCTGAGTGACCCTGTACTTCTGGAGGGTCACCGCATCGCGTAACGCTGGCAGTGGGTCTTGCACGACCTTGGCCGCCGAGGTGGCTTTGAGAACATCTTCCTCAGCATTCCGCAGGGCACTCTCATGACCCTCGAGCTGCTCCGTCAGACGCTCCTCGCTGATAGTCCATTCAGGAGCCTCGATGCGATCAACCGCGAGTGTCCAGCCAAACACCGTTGCGGGTGATTTTGCATCAAAGACAGGAGACAGATCTTTGCGATCCAGCAGCTCAGGATTAATAATACGCCCGATCGTTGCGCCCCACTCAGGGTCTTGCTCTCGAAGATTTGAGAGTAGAGTTCCGTCGCCAGCAAAGAGCCGCGCGCGCATAGCGTCGCGACTGCTTTGTGCCTTGCTACGCGTCGCCTTCATCTTGTCGAGAATGATCAAACCTGCGCCAATCAGATCATTCTGGTGACCGACGTCAAGCTCAGAGCGACCCTGAAGAATAACCGCTTCATTGACGAGCTGCTGCTGCGTCCAACGGTTTCCGTCTAACGCATCGATGTTATGCTGATCTGCCTCACTGCGAACACAGCGCTTAGCATCGTGTTCGGCTTCTGCTAATAGCGCACCCAGATTGTTTAATCGATCACGATGTTTGCCATCATCGATGGCATCCCTTGCGCTGATCTCTTCGGCGTGGAGTTTGTTGGCGCCCTCATTGCTTGCCATCTGCTCGTCATGTCGTCGGTCTTTTAATTTCAATTGCTGCGCAGACAGTTTCTTGAATTTAACGCTAAACTCTTCTTCCAGCTCAGCCGTCGCCTTAAGGCGCTCCTGTTCGATGTTATCGATCTTTTCGCTCAGAGCTTTAACGTTCCGCTCAAGCCTGAACTTCTCGCTGGCAAGATCCCCAACATTTTTAAGCTCAGCCCTCTTGCGGGTGATGTCCTGATCTTCCCACTCCTGTTTTTGTTGATGCGTGAGGTCGATCGTTGCGGTCAGGGTGTCGATTTCAGCGTTTAAGTCAGCCAGGTTTTCTTTAGCTGAGGCCCGCTCACTCTCAAAGAGGCGCTGAGCACGGCCCTTCTCCACGGTCAAATCATCGAAACTTGATTTTTTGGACGTCAAGTCAGACTCTGTCTGTCGCAGGCAATCGGTCAATGAATTGGCGTTCAAGGTAGCGTCTGTCAGAACAAGCTGCCGCTCAGTATGCTGCTCGATCGTTGCTCTCAACGCAGGCTCAGTCGCGGTAAAGTCTCGCAACCCCTGTACATCGGCAACCATGGACTTCTCTTTCAGGTGTCGCGGTTTGTCGTCAATATGGACATCCTGAAATTGAGTCTCCGCGATCATCTGCTTCAGTCGATCGAACATATCGGCCCGACGCAGTACGGAATAAGCCATCCTGTCGAGATGGCGGCTTTTCTCGGACCCACCACCCAGGCAGTACTCCCGAGCCAGCGATCGGAATAGCGTGCTGTCCCGCCCAGAGCCACGCAGAAGATTTTGGTCGTTTTGAATGGAGGCTCGATAGTCGGTGATATTCACGATTTGCCGGGACATCGCGACTCCCAGATCACTCAGGGCCGAGAGAATATCCTTGAGTGTCTCGCCGCCGTTAACCAGCGGCTTGATGTCAGGGTGGAAAAAGCTGTCTTCTAAGGATCCATGCAGGTGACGATAGATAACCTTGGCACCGGTATCGCTGCGGTGCATCACGACACAGCGGAAGCCGTCGTCGCGGCGATGCTCGTAGATCAGAGCGCTCGATTGCTCGGGCAGATAGAAGTCGATGAAAGATTTTTTGTTGGCCACCTGTTGAACCAGCTGGTTCGGCTCGACACCATAGAAAATGGGAATGAGATTAAGGGCAGAGGTTTTCCCCGCGCTGTTCCCTCCTGAAGCATTAGAGTGTCCGTCAGTATCGAAGCAAACCACTTTACGAATAAAGTATGAATTGCTCAGCACGATTCGCGTTAAACCGAACATATAGGCCCTTGTTTATGTATGATTTTTTAAGATATTGGATGGCTGGCAATGTACGCCAACTGAGTACGAGGGGTGCTGGCGCTAGCAGTGTGTAAATGGATCAATGCCCACAGGCTGAATAAATATAAGAGCCTTATCGGATTGATTAAGCGGTGTCGATCCATGACAGGCCCTTATCGTTATTTCTTAGCCGCGAGTGTTCGCACAGAATACTGGGTGATCGCCTCATCATGGGTCACGATGACCAGGCCTTCGGCTTGGGCCTGTGCAATGAGCATGCGGTCAAAGGGGTCTCTATGCAGGTCCGGCAACTGCCCAGCTTGATCGCCGTGATAAAGAGAAACGGGCAACTCACCAAAACCCTCATCCCCGATAATTGAGCTCATATCGTCGGGGGCTTGCAACTTACCTAGAGCCCTCTTTATTGAAATTTCCCAGGTGCTAACAGCACTGACATACACTTGATTTTGCGGATTGGCTATTGCCGCTTTGGCAGCAACGCCCAAACGTTCATCTTCTGACAACCACCACAATAGGGCATGAGTATCCAGTAATAAGCGCTTCACAACATACCTTCAAAGGCAGCGACAAGGTCGCCAGGCGTCACATCGAAATCGTCTGAAATCTTGATCTGTCCCTTTAAACGACCCGGTTTCCGTGGCTCCGAATTTTCTCGATGAGGCACCAAATCAAGGTAAGGCTTACCTGATTTAGCAATCACCACTGTTTCGCCTGCCCATGCTTTCTCGGCAAGCTTTGAGAGCTGGGACTTGGCTTCATGCATATTTACCTGCATAACTATCACTCGGCTTAGCTAAACTTAGCTATATTGTATTTCAGTAAAACGCGAACCTCAAGTGTGCTCTTTACGTTTGATTTTGGTCCTCATGCCATGTCCTACGATCATGGCGCAAACGTAGCAGACCTGTAGCGTGTGTAAAGGCACGAACCGCATCGCAGCATCGGCGCCTTTACCCTGATGCGGTTCGCAGGCTCTCCGGCATCCTACGATCGGGTACGTATGGCACTGCCGTTGCGTGACCCCACCACCTCGATACGCTGAGCCATCTGTTCTTTCAGCTCCGATACGTGAGAGATGATGCCGATGGTGCGTCCCGTGGATTGCAGGTCGATCAGAGTATTGATCGCCAGTTGCAGCGATTCCTGATCGAGACTGCCGAAGCCTTCATCCACAAATAGGGTATCGAGCTGTATACCCCCGGAGCGTTGCTGCACCACATCGGATAAGCCCAACGCCAGGGCCAGCGATGCCATAAATGACTCGCCACCAGACAGGGTTGCCACAGGGCGCGGCTTGCCGGTGTGGGCGTCATCGATCGCCAGATCGAGCCCTGCGGTGGTATTGCGCTTCTGTTCGGCTTCGTTCTGCCGTACCAGGCTGTATTGCCCTTTGCTCATAATGCGCAGGCGCTGGCTGGCGATACTCAGCACCGAGTCGAGCAGATTGCCCAACACGAAACGTTCCAGGCTGACCCGCACCTTACCATTACCGGCGGCGGCCTTGGCCAGATTGCCTATCACCTCATACTCCTGACGCACCTGCAGTTGCTCTGACTCCAGCGTCTGAATGCGTTGCTGAATACGCTGGAGCTGTACGCATCGATTATTGGCATCGGTCCAGGCGGTGTCTGTCGTCACGTAGGCCTTCTGCGCGACATCGGCCTGGGTCTGCAACGACTCCAGATCCGGTAACTGCTTGCCCAGCAGCTGTTGCGCCAACAGCCCCAATTCAGTGCTGAGTGCTGCGTGCTGCTGATCATACGTACTAACCTCCAAACGCAGCTGGGTCACCGATGCGTGCGCCAGCCGGGCCGCCTCAAACGTCAGTTGATTGGCTAAAGGGCTGTCCGCCAGGGCCCGTTGCCACTCTTGGGTACGTGTGAGCAGGCGGGTATCGAGTGCGATCAGATTCTGTTGATGGCCTTTAACGGCGGCTTGGGCGTTGGTCCGGGCGAGCCTGGCTGCCTGTAACGCAGTCTCTGCAGCCTTATATGAGGCTTCCAACAGCTGGATATCTTTGCTGACCGCCTCGATAGCCACCTCCAGAACCTCAGCGCTGCGGTACTGTTCCGGCAGGTTCTGCTCAGCCGTTTTCAGATTGGTCTCGGCGAGGGTATTCGCTTGCAGCAAGGCGGGTAATGCCTGGAAAATGACTGCCAGCTTGGCAGTCACGTTTTTCAGTTCACTCTCTTGGAGGTGCTGCTTGTGCTGGTGTTGGCTCAGCGCGCTTTCGTCCCTGGTAAGCTGTTCGAGCTTAGATGTCAGGCTACGGTTCTCCTGTTCCAGATCACTCAGGGGGCGTTGCGCATCATCGCCCAGCTGGGCGATCAGGTCTTCGATAGCCGTCTGTTGGGCGGTCACGGCAGACTTGCTGTTTTCTAGTTTCTTATCCGCATTATTGCGGGCCGTGGCGGCACCGTTCTGCCGGTTGCGGGACTGATCCAGGGCATCCTGATCGATATCACTGGCATCTGCAGAGCGTGTTGCCGGTTGCGGGTGATCGGCGCTGCCGCACACCGGGCACGGCTGGCCTTCACCGAGTTTTTCGGCCAGTAATGCCGCCTGGTTTTTACGCAGCAGTAACTCCAGCCGATCCGCCTGCGTTTCGGCGCGCTGGTGTTCAGCCAGACAGGCGGCAAAAGCTGTTTGGGAGAATTGCTGCGCAAGCAACAGATGCTGCAGTTCGGTATTGGCGCTATCCAGACGCTGCCGAAGCGTCAGCCGGGCCTGAGCGCTGAGCTGCAGCATCACTGTATCCGCTTTTCGGGCGGCGCTCTGCCCCAGGGTTTCTATTGCGCGTTTAAGCTGATCTATCTCCTGCTCTTTGCCGGTACGCGCCGTTTCCAGGGTGGCTTGCTGCTGTTGAGCCTGTTTGAGTGTGGTCCGCGCCTCAGAATCTGTCCGGTGCAGCTGTTCATATTGGCTGAGGATGCCACGGTACCCTCGACACTGCGTCTCGCGCTGCTTTAACGCATCTCGCTGCTGGTAAGCGGTGCTGGCCACTGTCATCGCCTGCTCGGTCCTGGACTCGTGGTCTTGGGCGGCGGTTTCGGTCGTTTTGGCAGCGCTGATATCGGCATTTTTCTGCAGAATATCGCCGTCGCTCTCTTGCACCAAGCGCCAGGCCGGCGCTATCGCGGCGGCCTCCTCTGCGCGGCTGTATTGGCAGCGTTTGGTCTCGTTGCTATCGCGCTGCAGATTCAGCTGGTCGAATGCATCCTGCTTTTGAGTTTGCTGGCCGAACTGCGCCTGCAGATCTCCGGCAACCTTGAGCCTATTATTTTCCTCTAACCGTTGCTCATCGGCCTGCTCTTTCTCCGCTGTGCGCTCGCCCCGTAAGGCATCCGCCTGGATGATCGACGCGTCGAGCGCCTCTTGGTCGCTCACCTGAACCTCCAGCAGCGCCTCTTGTTTGCCCTCCTCAAACCTTTTATGACGTTTATCGATACCCGTCGCGCGTAGGGTCAGTAGCTTTTCGATCTCCGAATAAATTTCGGTCTGGAACAGGGTCGATAGTATCGTTTGCCGATCCCTGGAGTTGGCTAGCAGCAGCTCGCGAAATCGCCCCTGGGGTAACACCATCACCTGCTTAAACTGACTGGCACTCAGGCCGATAATTTTAACGATCTCTTTATCCGCATCACTGACCTTCTTGGCGACTAGCGTTTGCTCGGTGCCCTCGGCATCGAGCTGACGCAGGTGCGCCGAAGGTTTCTGTTCGGTTTCTCCACCGCCCTTTTTCGCGGGACGTATCTGGCCTGGTATCCGGGTGATGCGGTAGGTTTTTCCGCGAATACTGAACTCAAGCGCCAGCGTCGTCAGACAGGCAGGCTCGGCATGGTCGCAACGCAGCCCTAGATCTCTGCGCTCCTTGTCCGTCGTCTCGCCATAGAGGGCGTAACAGATAGCATGCAGAATTGACGACTTACCGGCGCCGGTCGGGCCATCGATCAGAAACAGCGGGTTCTCACCCAGGTCGGCAAAATTGATCGTCTCTTTGCCCGCAAAGGGCCCAAAGGCCTGAATCTCCAGCTTATGCAGTTTCATTCCTTGCCCTCCAGCGTGGCGCGCGCTTCCAAAATTACGTCCTCTAATAATGCGGCTTGGGCATCGCTCAGCTCCGTATCCATCACCTGTTTGAAGAAGTCGGTAAACACCTGGTTCTCGCTGCGCGCGTTATCGACATTGGCGATCAGCTTGCTGCCACTGCTGATGGAAAACTGGGTGAGTTCCAGCTGCAGGGTATTGGGGTACTGCTGACGCAAGCGCCCGAGCGGATCGAGCAGATCCTGGGTGTCGGTCAGCCGCGCCAGGATATAATCCTCTGTCGCAGGATCGCTCTTCGCCTGCTGTAGCAGCGCCTCAAGATCGCCCTCAATAACCCGCAGATTGTGCTTGGGGGTGAGTTTAAGCTGCTGCTGTGAGACAAAACCCTGGTCGTTCAACTCAACCAGGCAAACGCCTTTGTTCTGTTGATGCTCAGAAAAGGAGTACTTCAGCGGTGATCCGCTGTAACGGATATGTTCAGCACCTTTGAATTGAGGGCCGTGCAGATGACCCAAAGCCACATAATCAAACGACATCAGTGGCTGGTAGGAGACGCGATCCGCCCCGCCGATAGAGAGCGGGCGTTCCGAATCGCTTTCTGTCGCGCCATCGATAAAGCAATGGCTGATCAACACCGCAGGGATACCGGGTGTGCGCGCCTGGAGTGCCAGCTCTGCCAGATGGGTGTGCGCTTCGTCATAGGTCTTCACCTCACATCCGTACGCCTCACGCACCTCAACCGGATCGTGATACGGCAAACCGAAAAAGTGCACGGGGCCGCTAGCCGTCTCCACTTGTACCGGTTGAGCGACATCGTTGATATCACCCAGGATATGCAAGCCTGCCTGACGCATATACTGGGAACCAAACCGCAACCGCCTGGCGCTGTCGTGGTTGCCCGAGATCATGATCACAGGGATGGATAGCTCGCGGGTAAAATCCTCCAGAAAGGCGTTTAGGGCATCCACGGCGTCGGCAGGCGGCACCGAGCGATCAAAGATATCGCCGGCAATCACCAGCGCATCGACACGGTGTTGCACGGCATAGTCTTTGATCTGCTTCAAGACATGAAGCTGATCATCCAATAGCGACAGGTTCTGAAACAGCCGACCGATATGCCAGTCGGAGGTGTGTATAAAACGCATAGATGATTTTTCCCTAAAGGTGGTGAGGCTGCTGCACGATAGACCTATCCTGGCTCCTGTACATCCTTATTTTAAAGCCAGCAGGCCTGGGTTGCACCTCGGCGGCCTCGGCAGCCTTGCTTTCTGCGAAAAGCCCCGACTGCGAGATCAAGTGGGAGCCAGGCCCTTGTGGGAGCCTGCCTGCAGACGAGCTTTTGGCAAGCACTCCGGCAACTGGTGACAACAACTGACGGCTACAGAGCAAAAAAAAGCCCCGCAATAGCGAGGCAAAATAGGGAATATAGTTTCTAAAGATCAATTAAAAAGGAGGCTAGTCCGTTAGCAGGTGCAGATGCTCAGCCGCTATATCCTGATCGATATAGGCCATGCCCAGTCGGGTCAGATAGTCCATCCGATCATTGCCGAGAGCATCAAGCTCGGGACAGGAGAAGCCGGAACGGCTGTATACCGCCTGCAGATGCTCAAAAAAACCATCATTGTTGACCAGCAACAACGCCGCAGCGCCGACATCGGGCTTAACCCGCTGTCGAAGCGTCTCGGGTAGATCCAGTGCCAGCACCACCGGCTGCTCGTCGCCTGCGAAGCGAACACCGCGCTCGCGCACGGAGCGCTCTGCCCAATAGAATGCCAGTTCTCGGCTCTGGGTCAGGAATACGGGTTCTTTAGAGGGCGTGAAGGCCTTCTCACCGATGGTCGTCATGGTATTAAGCGTCGCCTGCTGCAATGCCTGATCACCGGATCCTTTAAGCCCCTGCTCCAGGATCGAATCCAGCAACGCCGATGAGGTACCGTGGTACCAGGTCTCAGCACTTTTGAATCCGGACTCGCTCAATAGAGCCGAAGCATCCTGTAGATAGGTGGGAACTTGAGTCATAAGAGTGCCTCGATAATCGACATACATATTTATTCATTGACTGGGATAAACCCGTCAAGACAATGGCTAATAGTGTGGCTATTAGACCTTCCCCTGAAACTAAAAGCCCTAAGGTTAAAAGACCTGAGATTAAAAGCCCTGCCATTTAAAGTACTGAAAGTTAAACCCCTGAAGAAAAGAAGGCGGCCCGAAGGCCGCCTTTGCCTGCAGGGACGCAGGTATGCCGTTGTTGTCGGGAACTGACAACGGCGCCCCGCCCCAGCGTTTGGCTTAGCCGAACTGGTTGGAGGTGTTCTTCGCGCCGCCCGCTTTCAGGGCGTTCTCACCAGCAAAGTATTCCTTGTGGTCGTCACCCATGTCAGATCCTGACATGTTCTGGTGCTTAACACAGGCGATACCCTGACGGATCTCTTTGCGCTGTACGCCTTCGACGTAACCCAGCATGCCGGCATCACCGAAGTACTCTTTGGCCAGGTTGTCCGTAGACAGGGCCGCCGTGTGGTAAGTCGGCAGCGTGATCAGGTGGTGAAAGATGTTAGCTTCACGCGCGGAATCTGCCTGGAACGTACGAATATAGTCGTCGGCACGAGCCGACAGCTCGGTGTCGTCGTATTCAGCACTCATCAGCGCGGCACGCTCATACGCGGAGACGTTTTTACCCTCTTTAGCCATGGCATCGTACGTCTGCTGACGGAAGTTGAGCGTCCAGTTGAACGAAGGCGAGTTGTTGTAAACCAGCTTCGCATCGGGGATCTCTTTGCGCACGTCGTTCATCATGTCGGCGATGTCCTGAACGCTTGGCGTTGCCGTTTCGATCCACAGCAGGTCCGCACCGGCCCGAATCGCCTCGACGCTGTCAAAGACGCAACGCGCCGGGCCAGTACCCTGACGGAACTGGTACAGACCTGAGGGCAAGCGCTTGGGACGAACCAGCTTGCCGTCACGGTTGAAGCAGACATCGCCTTCAGCCATATCGGCGACGTTGATCTCTTCGACGTCCAGGAAGGAGTTGTAAACATCACCCTGATCACCGGGCTCTTTAACAACGGCGATCTCTTTGGTCAGGCCAGCACCCTCAGAGTCAGTACGTGAAACGATAATGCCGTTGTCGATACCCAGCTCCAGGAAGGCGTAACGCAGGGCGCGGATCTTGTTGTGGAAGTCGGCGTGAGGAACGGTGACCTTACCGTCCTGGTGACCACACTGCTTCTCGTCAGCAACCTGATTTTCGATCTGCAGGGCACAGGCACCCGCTTCGATCATCTGCTTGGCCATGATGTAAGTCGCTTCGGCATTACCGAAACCGGCATCGATATCGGCAATGATAGGGACGATGTGGGTGATATGGTTGTCAATTTGATCCTGGATAGAGGCTTCGCCAGCCTTGTCACCGGCTTCACGCGCTGTATCCAGGGCACGAAACAGGCCGCCCAGCTCACGGGCATCGGCTTGACGCAGGAAGGTGTACAGCTCTTTGACCAGGCTGGCAACAGAGGTCTTCTCGTGCATGGACTGATCCGGCAGAGGGCCAAATTCAGAACGCAGCGCAGCAACCATCCAGCCAGACAGGTACAGATACTTACGCTCAGTCGAGCCGAAGTGCTTCTTAATAGAGATCATCTTCTGCTGGCCGATAAAGCCGTGCCAGCAACCCAGAGACTGGGTGTACTTGGTCTTATCGGCATCGAAGGCGTCCATATCAGCGCGCATAATGTTGGCCGTGTACTGAGCGATGTCCAGACCGGTCTTGAATTTGTTCTGAGCGCGCATGCGAGCGGCCGACTCGGGGTTGATAGTATCCCAGGGGCTGCCAGCACTGTTTTTAGTGGCTGTAATTGAGTCGATGTCTTGATTGATATCTGACATGGTCATTCCTTCACAAAAGGTGGTTGGCGCATCAACGTCCGGTTGAGAGCTTTTGAAGCATAAGTGCTCTACTGCGTGGTGCTGAAACAGACTATAACCGCACCTGCAGCATAATTAAAATAAATATTCCTCATATCTGCTAT
Source organism: Motiliproteus sp. (assembly GCA_047633175.1). Lineage (GTDB taxonomy): Bacteria > Pseudomonadota > Gammaproteobacteria > Pseudomonadales > Balneatricaceae > Motiliproteus. The sequence goes on from JBLIEQ010000004.1 coordinate 127,276, forward strand.
TCACAGAACAAATATAACTGGTTACTCTGCTTTAACTTATTAAGTTGGAGCACAGTGATGAAAACTGATCGCATGGATCTCAATTTACTGGTCTATCTCGACGTTTTGCTGCGCGAACGCAGCGTGACCAATGCCGCCAATCAGCTTGGGCTGAGCCAGCCGGCGATGAGCAATGGCCTGAGACGGCTGCGCGATATGCTCGGTGATCCGCTGCTGGTAAGGACTAGTGATGGGATGACCCCTACAGAGCGGGCGATCGAACTGCAACCGGTGATTCGCCAGGCGTTGTCACAGCTCGAAAAGGCACTGCAATCCAAATCGCCGTTTGAAGCGGCCAGTTCCGACCGCGTGTTTCGTATCATGGCCAGCGATTATGCCGAGTCGGCACTCTTTCCGCAGGTGCTTAAACAGCTGCGTGACATAGCACCGGGGATCACTCTGGATATAATGACCCCTAGCGACGTCAGTTTCCTCGATGTTGAACAGGGTAAGGTCGATATGGTCATCAACCGTTTTGACAGCATGCCGCAATCGTTCCATCAGAAGACCATCTGGAGCGACAGCTTCTCCTGCCTGTTCAGCCGCCACAATCCGATTGCCGACCACTTTAATCTCGAAACCTACTTGCAGGCGAGTCACGTCTGGGTCAGCAAGACCGGCTTTGGCGCTGGGGTAGGCATTAATCCGCAAGACGTACAGCGGCTCGGCTGGGTCGATGGCGCGCTCCATGCCCTCAACAAAAAACGTAATATCACCGTCTTTACTCGGCATTACCAGACCGCCATGTTACTGGCCGAGCAGGATGATCTGATCGTCACACTGCCCACAAGGGCGGCTAATCTGCGCCACAATCTTAAGGATGTGGTGATTAAAGAACCGCCCTTTGCCATTCCTGAAATTGAATTAAAGATGGCCTGGAGTCCGCTGTTGCAGCACAACCCGGGGCACCAATGGTTTCGTAAGCTGATCAGCGACGTGGCACAGCAGATCCCAAAGTAATAATTGGCTATTCACATAACTATTCACATAGGGAATCACGAAGATAGATTTGATAATCTAGGAAAATAGGCAGGTTTCATTTTAAAATCGTTTTAATCGTAATCAAGTATGTTGTGGTCAATACGAGTACAGCGTCTACAAATATTTAGTAACAGTATTTTTAAGGGGAAATATATGACGGGACGCACCCAGGCTGGCGGCCTTCAGGTTGCCAACACGCTCTATAATCTGATTGCTAACGAGGTGACCCCGGGCACAGGGATAGAGCCTGCGGCCTTCTGGGCCTCATTCGAACGTATCCTCGATGATCTGGCACCTAAAAACTGTGCCCTGCTGGCCAAACGCGACCAACTGCAGGCGCTGATCGATCAATGGCATCGCGATAACTTTGTCGGCAACAGCGGTGCCGGTGATTTCGCAACCTATAAGGCCTTCTTGCAACAGATCGGCTATCTGGTTCCCGAAGGTCCTGATTTTGAAATCAGTACCGCCAGCGTCGAGCCCGAGATCGCCAGTCAGGCCGGTCCGCAGCTCGTCGTACCTATCATGAACGCCCGTTTTGCGCTTAACGCGGCTAACGCGCGCTGGGGCAGTCTTTACGACGCCCTCTATGGCACGGATGTGATCCCTGAAACCGGGGGCGCGGAGAAGGGCAAGCGCTTTAATCCGATACGCGGGGCCGAAGTTGTCGCCTACGCCCGTCGGGTGCTTAATCAGGCCGCCCCCCTGGCTCAGGGCGACCATAGCCAGGCCTGCCGTTACGCGGTTGTTGCCGGTGTGTTGCAGATTACCCTGCAGGAGGGCACCCAGACTGGCCTGGCTGATCCGGCACAGTTTGTAGGCTTCCAGGGCGAAGCCGACACACCCTCTGCCGTATTGCTGGCGCACAACAGCTTGCATCTGGAGATTCAGTTCGATCCGAACAGTCCTATCGGCCAGACCGATCTAGCGGGCATCAAAGACCTGGTTCTGGAATCCGCCCTGACCACCATTATGGACTGCGAGGATTCGGTCGCCGCCGTTGATGCCGAGGATAAGGCTCTGGCCTATGGCAACTGGCTGGGGCTGATGCGCGGAGATCTAAAGGAAACTCTGGATAAGGGTGGCAAGAAAATCACCCGCCGTCTTAATCAGGATCGTCAGTACCAGACGGCCGACGGTGGCCGGCTGATGCTCAAGGGCCGCAGCATGTTGTTTATTCGCAACGTCGGCCACCTGATGACCAATCCTGCGATCCTCGATAAAGAGGGGAATGAGGTCCCGGAAGGCATTATGGATGCCATGGTCTGCGCGCTCTGTGCGATCCACGATCTCAATGGCAACGGCACTATCGACGGCCAGGCGGTTCGCAACTCCACCGCCGCGAGTATCAATATCGTTAAGCCTAAGATGCACGGCCCGGAAGAGGTCGCCTTTACCAACGAGCTGTTCGGACGGGTGGAAGATGCGCTTGGCCTGCCCCGCTTCACCCTGAAAGTCGGCATTATGGATGAAGAGCGGCGCACCTCCGTCAACCTCAAGGAGTGCATCCGCGCCGCTAAGGATAGGGTCGTCTTTATTAACACCGGATTTCTCGACCGTACCGGTGATGAGATCCATACCAGCATGGAGGCCGGTGCGTTCCTGCCTAAGGCTGAGCTGAAGACCCGCCCCTGGATTCTGGCCTACGAAGATCAGAACGTCGATATAGGCCTAGCCTGCGGGCTGCCCGGCAAGGCGCAGATCGGCAAAGGAATGTGGCCAACGCCAGATAATATGGCCGAGATGATGAAAGCCAAGATCGGCCATCCGCAGGCGGGCGCCAATACCGCCTGGGTACCCTCTCCTACCGCCGCGACCCTGCATGCGCTGCATTATCATCAGGTCAACGTACCCAGCCGCCAGGACGAACTGCGCGGCCGGGTGCGAGCCAGTGTCGACGATATCCTGACGATTCCGCTGCTGGGTGATCGACAGCTCAGTGCCCAGGAGATTCAGCGTGATCTGGATAACAACGCTCAGGGCATTCTCGGCTACGTGGTCCGCTGGGTTGATGCGGGCATCGGTTGCTCGAAAGTCCCGGATATCAACAATGTCGGACTGATGGAAGATCGCGCGACGCTGCGGATCTCCAGTCAGCATATCGCTAACTGGCTGCGCCACGGTCTCTGTTCAGAAACGCAGGTGATGGAGACGCTGCGTCGGATGGCAGCAATTGTAGATACTCAGAATGTGGGTGACTCTGCGTATCGGTCGATGGCGCCCGACTATTCCGGTATCGCCTTTCAGGCGGCCTGTGATCTGGTCTTTAAAGGCCGCGAGCAGCCCAGTGGTTATACTGAGCCGTTGCTGCATGCCCATCGGCTTAGTGTTAAAGCGCGCTAATCAGGAGATACCGTATTCCGGGGTCTTTTGGGTTTATTAAGCTAAAAATTGGCTATGTCCTAGTTAAGTGTTGCGACCAGCAGCTCGCGCTAACCAAAAGATCGCCTGCAGGCAGGCTCTCACGGTGCTAAGACGGGGTCTTTGTGAGTAGTTTTGTAGCTTTTTGAAAGGCTTGAAACGGCAACCAAAGTATCAGAATGACGCAAAAACCCCTTCTGAACCGATGAAATACAGACTGAAAAAGGCCCGCAGGGTCGAGCCATTGGCCGTTGTCAGTTCCCGACAACAACGGCATACCTGCGCCCCTGCAGGCAATGGCGAGACTGGCATCTGAGGCAGACAAATCGGCAGGATAGCCGATTTGCACCACCGCAGGTTGCCCGGAGGGTGAGGCACAGGGAGGTGCCGAGTAAATCCGAATCTGTCAGCCTCAGGCTGGATTTCATAGCGCCGCAGGCGCGTACCCGCAGGGCGGTTTAGTAGGGGGCGCTTTGATGGACAGGGATGTTCGAATGCCGGGGGGCCATGGATGGCCAGGAGCGGCCTTTGCTTCGCTTTCTTTGTCGCTACAAAGAAATAAAGCCGCCGGGAGGCAGAACCTCGCTTGATTAAAAAGACAATAATGCAGAATAAACTGCCGGAACACTTAACGGGTACATAGCCTAAAAATTACCTGAATAGCCGGAAAGCCCCTTGGCCATGCCAAGGGGCTTTGTCAATTATAGGCCAGTTGCCTTTAGGTACTTATCGATACCTCTCTTGCCGAAGAACATCCGCTTAGCCGGCCCTCGTCTCTACTCAATCACGCTTCGCGCTCATTCGTTAAATTCTCGTTATTCACACGCATGCAAACACAATATCTTGACTGAATGAACTCAAGGGCTACAACGGAGTTAAGCCCCGGCAATGCGGCCTAAGTTCCATCTATATTCGCGCCTCTCATTATATACACTTTCATAATACCCGCCTCCAGTATGCAAGATGCCAACTTGGCATCCGACATAGCCTCAGGAGATATGGAACACTTTTAACATTCTCTTAATATTTCCTTAAGGCTAATGAAATAATATATATAAGGGTATACCTGTTAACTTAATAAATAATGAGTTGGTTTATGGATGCTATACATAAGGCAAAAAGAAGCTATATAACACGCAATGTAAAGATTGATAACGCTACACAACTGCTTGAATCTTCTCCGAAATCAGGTGATTTGCTGCTTTGTAAAATAGACAAAATAAAACAACACACTCGTCTTGAAGATATTCACGGTCGAAGAAATCATCTCTATGAAGGCGACACTGTTATTGTGGTCGCCGCACAGCGCTATGCAACTGATCAGTTTTGTGCTGAGTTACCCACACAAGAAGGTTACTGTCATTTAGTCGCTGCAGGTGGTATTGCAGGCAAGGTCATCCATCGTAGCGGCCAAGTCAAGGCACCAACAGAAATAACGCTATTAGGGATTTTGGGTGATCAGCAGGGGAATGCGTTGAACCTTTCTGACTTTGCACCACTTGCAAAAACTCCGATCACCTCAGCAGATATTCCTGTTTTAGTCGTTATTGGTAGTGATATGAATGCAGGCAAGACCACAACCGCCTGTGCTTGCATCAACGGGTTGGAAAAGCAGGGAATAAAAACAGCGGGCGCAAAACTAACAGGCACCGGTGCAGGACCGGACTATTGGCGCATGCACGATGCGGGTGCTCATACAGTCGTTGATTTTCTTGATGCAGGTTACCCTTCAACGATAGGGCTATCCAATGATGACTTTTTAACTATTTTGAAAAAATTCAAAGCAGCAGCTATCGCAGCCAACTGTAAGGTATTGATTCTTGAAATAGCAGATGGGATTTTACAACCAGAAACAAAAGAATTGATTAACTCTACCCGGTTTGTTCAGCAAATAACCGGGGCAATAGTCGCTGCCGATAGTGCGACCTCAGCCATGATGGTAACAGAGAGAATAGCCAGAGCAGACTTCCCTGTCTATGCTGTTAGCGGTTTGTTTTCACGTTCACCTATCGCCTGTGAAGAAGTTGCACAAGCATCAGGTTTACCCGTATTCACAGCCTCTAACCTAACACAACCGGCTGCAATTGATTATATCTACAGCGCCCTGAAACAGGACTATAGCAGTGCTCACATCCTTGCTGGATAAAAAAAGACGCAGGCTGTTTGCAGGTCTGGTTCTGATTGCTCTTGCTCAGTCGTTATGCATGCTGGGCATCATCTATCAGGCAAAAATTGCACTGCAGTCGGATTCCTTTTCGTTGAGCAGCGGCTGGATTTCATTAGCAGTAGGCGGAATTTTAATTATTTCCATAGGACGTTACCTGGAACGTTATCTGGCTGAGAAGTTTGCTCAGCAATACATCAATGAATTACGTCATAATGTATTTTACAAGGTGCTGCAGCTGCCTGTCTCTGATGCATTGATTATTAACAAAGGAGGCACGTTACTCAGGTTAACCGGTGATATGAGTGCTATCCGAAACTGGATTGTGAACGGCTTGGTACCGGCGATAATTCTTGGCGTATGGCTGTTAGTAGCTATTACCGGACTGACGAAAATACATTATATTTTTTCTCTCAGCCTGGTGCCATTAACGATATTAATAACGGCCGGAAACTACTGGATTGGAAAGCATCTGTATACCCGTTCAGCTCACGTCAGAAGAATACGAGGGCAACTCATTCGTAACGTGACTGAGAAATTACGAGAATTCAAAGTTATTCAATCATTTAACCAACACAACCGTGAAAGGAAGCGTTTCAATGAGCAAAGTGATCGCTTAGCCCTTAGCAGCATTAAGCGAGCGAGAGTGTCAGGTATACTTCGCGGTTTTAACGAAGCCATTTTAGGTGGCGGAATATTCACTCTGTTGGTGGTTGGTTTTCTACTGGAACAAAAAAATATTATTGAAACTAGTGACATCGCTATCGTGATGACCGCAGCGCTGTATTTACTTTCACATCTACGTCCACTCAGCAGACTCTACGAACTCTGGACATTAAAAAAAGTAGCCGAGCATAAGCTAGAATATTTTTTCAAACGAAAAACCATCTCAAGAAAAGGATTAAAAAAGCTCCCGACCGAACCCTTACAACTCTCTCTGCGTAACTTTCATACAGAGGGCCGTTTTCCAGCCGTAACCACATTGATTGAAGAAGGAAGCCGTATTCTAATAGCGGGGCAGCAAGACAGCGGTAAAAGCTCGTTATTAGCAGCACTGGCTGGATTATTACGCCATTCAGGTGGGGATCTGTGTATTAACGACATTGAAATAAGTCAATATAATCAGTTAGTTATTTCTAGGCTTGTCACTCTGGTCTGCCCTGATATGCCCTTACTGAGAGGGAGTCTTGTAAAAAACCTTTTTTATGGCGCTCGTAGGATTACTGATGAATACACTCAGGAAGTACTATCGATCTGCGGTCTGGATCTCTGGATCTCTAGCTTACCCTTAGGACTAGATACCCGTTTACAGGTAAACGGGACAAATTTGTCTGATAGCCAGCGCTATAAAATAATGTTGGCAAGGGCCTTGTTAAGGCGCCCTAAAATATTACTTATCGATTCTGATTCAGCACAACAAAGCCAAGAGATAATGGGGATAATTAAAACTATTTTTTCTTGGTATAAAGGGATAATGATTACCGCAACGGATATGCAAAGCACGCATGTTGAATACGATCAAATCTGGACCCTAAACTCTGAATGCCAGATTGAAAAAACAGCGAAATTGACAAAAATACCAAAGATAAAAACACAGGTATCCAGAAAATTATGATATCACCTATTTTAAATAAATCCCTGCCTGAGCCTGGAGAAAGTAGACGAATAATTTTCGCAAGCAGCCCTGCTTTACCTGTGTGGATCTTTCGCCCGTCTAAAGAAAAAAATACAAAAAAAGTGATTATTGCTGTCCATGGCATATCAAGAAACAGCATTCAACAAATTAAAATATATTCATTATTGGCAGAGGAACATGGTCTTTGGTTATTAGCACCTGAGTTTAGTGAAGAAAACTTCTCCGGCTACCAACGTCTGGCTAAAGATCCATTATCACCACGCTCTGATCTTGTGCTTAATCGGCTATTACTCGCGTATCGAACAGAGCGCAATATTACGGATCTTAAAGCACATATCTGTGGTTATTCTGGCGGAGCCCAATTCGCACATCGTTATGCACTGTTGCATCCCTACAACGTCGCGTCGCTAACGCTAGTGAGTGCTGGCTGGTATACGTTTCCTAATCATCAGCAACGATTTCCACGAGGGCTGAACAACTGGCCATTATGGCTAGGGACAGCAAGGCTTAAAGAGTTTTTAAATATACCTATCATTGTCATGGTAGGTAACAAGGACAGGGCGAGAGATAGCAGTTTGAGGACATCAGTGCGTCTCGATCAAGACCAAGGAGTTAATCGTTTACAACGTGCCGATACCTGGGTTAAAGCCGCAAATCATGCAAAAAAACAACTTCATCTACCCGCCGATATCACCTTGCATCGAATGCCAAAACAACGTCATGATTTTGAAAAAAATGCCAGCGATAGCGAAATGCTCGCTCGCATCAGTAAATTTTGGACAACAAATAAAAATAGGAAAACTTATGAAAATAAATAATTTTTTAGTTGCCGGACTATTAGGGCTGTCACTCACAGCCTGCCAAGCGATGAAACCACAGATGCAAGAAGTGGGGACACTTAATAGCGAGCAACTGCATGCGTTGTTTGTTAACAAGACAGTCGAATCTAATAATCTTAATAACTATGAAGTCAGTTATACATTTTATATGGATAATGGCCAGGTTATTCAACAAAGATCCGGCAATATCCGTACCGGTCAATGGAAAATAAACAGCAAAGGTAAGATCTGTCTAAAAATGGAAAACAAAGGGTTTGGTTGTCGATATGTGGTTCGTAAAGGAGATGAGTACTTCAAATACAGAAGAAACAAAGAAGGAAACTTTGCCCCCATCATTCGTTATGGCACCTTTGTTTCCGGTAAAAATTTTTAGACAAGACACTTCTCTATAATTTCTTTGCCGCGATTGACAAAAGATGCGGCCCCCTGAAGAGGGGCTTGTTAAGCATTCTTCAGAACGCGGTTCAAGTCATGCCGTTTTCCTACCCATTGATAGAGGGTTGAGTGGCATTGGTTGCTGACAATTTGCATCTGATTCCTTAATCCCGTGATGATTTATCAGTCTATTAATTTTGAGTGACAGAGCAATTTTAGTTACTATTCTGCAACTATTCTGCAATGCAGCGACCCCACTCTCTACATGCCACTCTAAGTACCCTTCTGTGAGGAATTAACGTGCAAGCACGCCCTGCTATCAAGCCCCAAAACCCCAACTTCTCTTCAGGCCCCTGCAGTAAGCGTCCCGGTTACTCCGTCGCTGGACTCGATACCTCGACCCAGGGTCGTTCACATCGCTCGCCGATCGGTAAGGCGGCCTTAAAAAAAGCGATAGACGACAGCGCAGAGTTACTCGGCTTGCCTGAAGATTATCGGCTCGGCATCGTCCCGGCTTCCGACACCGGTGCCGTTGAGATGGCGCTCTGGAGCCTGCTGGGCGCCCGTCCCGTCGATGTTTGCTCCTGGGAATCCTTTGGCGCGGGTTGGCATACCGATATCATCAAGCAGCTCAAACTCGAGGCTAACCATCTCAATGCCGATTATGGCCTGCTCCCTGATCTGACTCAGACGAACCCTGACCACGATATCGTGTTCACTTGGAACGGTACGACCTCTGGCGTCAAGGTCCCTAATGCCGACTGGATTGCCGATGATCGCCAGGGGCTCACCATCTGTGATGCCACCTCGGCCGTGTTCGCCATGCCCATGCCCTGGGAGAAGCTCGATGTAGTCACGTTCAGTTGGCAGAAGGTGCTTGGCGGTGAAGGCTCACACGGTGTCCTCATCCTCAGCCCTAGCGCCGTCGAGCGCCTGGAAAACTACACCCCAGCCTGGCCGATGCCTAAGATCTTCCGACTCAGCAAAGGCGGAAAACTGCTTGAAGGGATCTTCAGAGGCGAAACCATCAACACCCCCTCGATGCTCTGTGTTGCCGACTATCAGGATGCCCTGGACTGGGTACGCTCAATCGGCGGCGTGAGCAAGACCATCGAGATCAGTAACGCCAACCTCAGCGCCATCGAAACCTTTGTGGACAGTCACGACTGGATTCAGTTTCTGGCTCAGGATCCCTCCTTGCGCTCTAACACTAGTGTCTGTCTGACCCTGGATCTGACCCCGGAGCAGGTCAAAGCGCTGATCAAACTACTCGACGACGAAGGCGTGGCCTATGATATAGGTGCGTACCGTGATGCCCCTGCTGGCTTGCGCCTCTGGTGTGGTGCGACTGTAGGTACTGCCGATGTCGAGGCACTGCTCCCCTGGATCGAGTGGGCTTACTTTAAGGTAAAGAGCGTTGAGGTAAAGACTTTAAGGTAAAGAGCACTGAGGTGAAGAGCCCACCTGTCAGCTAACCTGTAGTAACGGCCTCTAACGAGGCCGTTTTGTTATCCACTTCAGGTCAATAGACGCCATGCATAAGATTCGAACCTACAATAACATCTCCAGCCAAGGCCTCGATAAATTCCCACACGACAGCTACGAGGTCGCCAGCGAACTGCCTGACCCGGACGCCTTCCTGCTGCGCTCACAAACGCTTCACGAGGTGGAGTTCCCCCCGACGCTTAAGGCTATCGCTCGCGCCGGTGCCGGGGTCAACAACGTGCCGGTCGAGCGCTGTTCTGAAAAGGGTATCGTGGTTTTTAATGCCCCGGGAGCCAATGCTAATGCGGTTAAGGAGCTGGTTCTGGCCGGGATGCTACTGAGTGCTCGGGATATCTATCAGGGGATCTGTTACGTCGATGGCCTCAGGCCCCAGGAGGGTCTCGATCCCCTGCTTGAAAAAGAGAAGAAGCGCTTCGCCGGCACCGAACTGTGTGGCAAGACCCTGGGCGTTGTTGGTCTGGGCAATATCGGCGCTCTGGTCGCCAATATGGGGCTGTCACTGGGGATGAAGGTGTGTGGTTATGATCCGGCCATTTCGGTTCAGTCTGCCTGGCGCCTATCCAGTAACGTCCAGAAGATGGACAACCTCAGCAGCCTGTTCGCCCGCTGTGATTATATCAGCCTGCACCTGCCAGCGATTGATACCACCCTGAGATTGATCAACAGCGCCCTGCTCGGCTGTGTCAAACCCAACACAGTGCTGCTTAATTTTGCCCGTGGTGAGATCGTTAATAAACATGATGTTATCAGCGCCCTGGATACCAACCGTCTCCACCGCTATATTTGCGATTTTCCGTCTAACGAGACGCTGGGACACCCGAAGATATTGCAGATGCCGCATATAGGTGCCAGCACTCAGGAAGCGGAAGATAACTGCGCAATCATGGTGGCTGATCAGTTAATCGACTTCCTTGAGAACGGCAATATCTGCAATTCTGTCAATTTTCCGCAGATCGGCCTGCCACGCAGCACCCCGGTGCGTATCACCCTGACCAACAGCAATGTGCCGAGGGTACTGGGCCAGATCACCGCCATCATCGCCGAATACAATCTCAATATCGTCGATATGCTGAATAAAAGCCGGAATGACCTCGCTTACACGATTATCGATCTGGAAGAGCGGCCCTGCGATGCATCTATCCAGGCGCTTAATAATATCGAGGAGGTGATTAACCTGCGCGTTATCAGCCACGGTTGACTTCTCCCTCCCTCTCTCCATACACGCACTGACGTACGAAGTTTTTAGCGCACGGATAACTGCGGCGCGGACTACCCATCTTGCCCTTTAACCATATTCAGCAGCTTCAGATTTTCTATGATCAGAAGTTATGATAACGGTATAAATGTGATCCGAGTGTACAGCCGTCTTGCGATATGAGTCATCCGATAGTCAGAACCCGCACCTTATCGTGATGACTCAACTATAAAGGGGTCATTAATTTCAACCGAAAAACTTGAACGGTCGTTCATTTAAAACTTTAGTTTGGATGTGAAATTCGTATTGCACTTGATGTTTATTGCCACAATTAGTGCTCTGTTATATGCCTACAATAAAAAGTGGATATCACTCAGAAATAATATCAATTAATGAAAGCCTGACTCCCCTTTTCGATGCAAGTGAGTAATGTCGCTTCCCACTGCTCGTTTAGGGTATCGTCTAAGTTCGCGGAAATAATTTCTATACGGCTATCCAGGCAGTCATCGAGTTCTACTTCTGTTAAAGCGTCGCTTGTCAGATTATACCCAAACACACCCACAGCCGTGATAAACACCCCTTTCATTCGAATGGCAACAACACTACTTAAAAAAACAACTAGCTTGGCGTGATTAAATATACAGGAAGAACCGAAGCGCCAACCGATACTTTCGAAACCCTCACCTTGGTTTACGGCTTTGATATAGCCGTTTTCGGGTACAGGGGCTTCACTCTGACTGATATTCCCGATCTGATCTTGATGCTGGTGATGATCCGAGCTGACTACAGCTTGGGTCTTACCCTGCAAGTCATCGAGATCCAACATCCCCTGTTGAGTAAAAGCGACTCTTACATCTGCGGCACAGTGCGTTTGGGTATAGCTTTCCAGTTTTTCTTTATCGCCATCCTCATAAAGATCCTCTTTATTACCAACGACAATATCGGCAATGGCAATTTGTTGGTTAAAGGTGGGGTGCTCCGTATAGTCTGTATCTGAAATTTTTCGTGCATCCACCAAAGTCACTATCTTTTGAATAGATAACACTTCGCGGTAGTGCTCGGAAGACAGCATTTGCAACACCTCTACAGGGTGTCCTAGCCCGGTGGGTTCAATCAACAGGCGATCTGGATTAGTCCGGATCAGCAATTGATTGATAGCAATTTGAATCGGCAGCCCTGCCGCGCAGCACATGCAGCCACCGGGCACCTCGCGAATAAAAATGTCTCTCTCTTCCGTATGCTGACCTTCGAGCAAGCTGCCATCCACACCAATTTCACCAAACTCATTGACCAAGACAGCCCAGCGTTCACCCTTGGGTTTATGTTTCAACAGATGCAAAATAGCGGATGTTTTACCTACGCCTAAAAAACCAGTGATGATATTGGTAGGAACAGAGAGGATCTTGTTTTTCTTGATTTGCATAGGGTGATCAATTCCAGAGTTTTGTATTAGCTTGAGGCTAGGAAGATGAAATTCGGAAAGTGAAGGAAGCAAACCCGCAGCTACAGGCATCGCCAGCCCCTATCGGACATAACACTGATCTACTCGGCACAATCGTGTTACCGATACCCCAAGAACCTGAGTGGTTATCATTAATGATATGTTATAATGTATCACTATTGCTGGTCAATACAGGCTCAGAATAATATCAAGTTATGGAAGCCTGACCCCTCTCGTGACCTTTTCGCTCTATAGACAGGTTTATGCCACAATCATAGATAACGGTATAAATTACGACTGGACGGACATCGCAACCGCTTCACTATAAGGTAATCAAGGGGGCCGTATCGAAGTGAACGCCGTCCCAACCACTCTGCATAAAGGCGCGTATATTGGCATGAGATAGGCCTTCAGTATCCTCCAGCACCTCTCTATGGTAGTAATCGCCGAACAGGTTCAACGTCTGCGCCTGATCTAAGGCATGCAACTGCGCAAACGCCAACAGCTTACAGGACCCTTCATTCTGCCCTGCCCCATTAAGTACCTGAGTATCACCCTGACCATTGCTGAAAGCGGTCGGGGTGTAAGTGTAATGTTCTGCAATAGCCGTCATCACCTCATCAAATCGGATCACATCAATCGTGCGGGCTCGGACCAATAGTTGCTCTAATGCGGATAACATTTTAAAGACCCCCTCTTTGTAAAATAGGCAACGCTAACAGCTCGGCGCGGTAATGCAATCTACTCTTACAAAGCCGTCCGTTAAAAACCGTCTGTTCTATACAAAGGCGGTTAAAACGAGTCACCCGCCGCCTAGGCTACCAGTGTATAGTGCTGCAGATAATATAACGACACAGACCCGCGCCATGACCCGTTACTACCTTCACGCCGAAAATGCCAGCCTGGCGCTGGAGGCTCTCGCCAAGGGACGCTCCTGCGTTCGGCTTTCCACCGATCTGAATCTTTCTGAGCAGGACTTTTCCCTGAATAACGGCGCGCTTATTCTTGATGACGAGCACCGACTCTGCATCGACGAGCTTAAACAGATCGCTAAGAAGACTCGAAAGATCTTCCTCTATCGCGAGGGTGATCTGGATCCCCTGGAAGACCGCAGCTCTGGCTACTACAAGCTCGTTCCGACGACGGGCGCACCTCTGCTGGAGATCAGTGGCGTCAAGATGCACATTTCCAAGGGGACCGATCCTTTTGTAAGCGCCTCCGAGATGGCTCAACAGGCGGTGAGCAACGGCGACAGGGTGCTCGACTGCTGCAGCGGACTAGGCTACTCAGCCATCGCTGCCCACCGCCTGGGAGCAAGAGAGGTGGTTAGTATCGAGCTAAGCCCGGAGGTGATGGCACTGCGTGCTCAGAACCCCTGGTCAAGCGATCTGGGACTGGAGGGAATTGTTCAGCTGCAGGGCAGCAGCTATGAGCTGATCGTCACTATGGCCTCTGCCAGCTTTGATTCGGTCGTTCACGACCCACCCCGTTTTTCTCTCGCCGGGGAGCTCTACAGCGAGGCGTTTTATCGGGAGATCTTCCGAGTGCTGCGCCGCGGCGGACGCCTTTTTCATTACACCGGAAATCCCCACCTGCTGACCAAGGGCAGCAGCTTTGTCGACGGCGTTATCCGCCGGCTCAAGGCTGCCGGATTCAATAAGGTGGTCAGGGTCGAGCGACTGATGGGCGTCAGTGCCCAGAAATAGAACGCCCAGAAATAGAGTGCCCGGAACAGGCGCGTTGGCATCAGTCTCAGGTGCAGTCACTTGTACAGGGATCAACATGCATTAAAAGGAGTCATCTGATGAACCTGGTAACCATCACCAAAGAACCTGTAGAGCTCTATAAAATACTTAAGTTTGAAGGCCTGGCCTCTAGCGGGGCTGAGGCCAAGATAGCGATTTCAGAGGGCCGGGTTTCAGTCAATGGAAAGCGTGAAACCAGAAAGAGGCGGAAAATTGTAAGCGGAGATACTATCGACTTTGCCGAGATGACCCTTAAAATACGGCTAATGTAAAAGGAATAGCATTGACATCCATGGCTGCTCAATTTATAGTCAAAATATACTTTGCTGCAATGCAACAAGACCTGCTTGAACCTTAACTTTTGCTGATGATGGAACCCACCCATGTACGAATCAACTTTTGAAAACGTCAAATCCAGCTTTCAGCCGCTGATCGAACTGGCTGAGCTTAACCGTAAGACACTGGAAAAAATGACCGCCGTTCAGACCAGTTACCTGACCGACTGTATCAGCAGCTCGCTCAAGCAGGTTAAGACCCTAGCCGAATCAGGCAGCCCACAGCGTGCTGCCGAGCTTTCATTCGAGATGATCAAAGAGTTTGAGACCAAGCTGACCGGTGCTACCGAACAGAACATGGCCGCTTTGACTGAACTGCAGTCGGCATACAGCTCACTGGTTAACGGCAGCTTCAAGGATGCGTTTGCAGGCTCAGGGCTTAATGTTTTGCCAGTGGCCGCCCAGCAAGCCATCGTAGCCGCACCTGCTAAGCAAGCAACGGTTACCAAGACGCCGGCTAAGGCACCAGAAGTCACTGCTAAGATGGAAGCCAAGCCTGTCGTTGCTGAGACGCCGGTAGTTGCTAAGAAGCCTGCGACTCCGGTCAAAGCCGCTCCTGTCGTTGAAACTAAGGTCGCTTCGGTTGCTGAAGTCAAAGCGGCTCCTGCCGTAGAAGCTAAGTCCGCTCCGATTGCAACAGCCAAACCAGCGACTGTTAAACCAGCGGCTGCTGCAGCACCGAAAACGCCTGTTAGGCGTGCGGCGGCTAAGCCTACCGTTAAGAAGACCCCTGCTAAGCCCGCCCAACACTAATCAGGCACAGGCCTCTGGCATCGCATCCGCGCTAGCGGAAAATGCCCTGCCCTGTCTATAAAAAGGCGAATCCTCAGGGTTCGCCTTTTTTTGTCAGCTATACGCCATCAGTCCAGAGGGCTTCAATGCATTAGTGAGCAGCAGAGGACGCCGGGATCGCAAGCCGAATGCAGACGCTATTAATAACGACGAACAGAGTAGAGATATGACCAAAAACAATCAGAAAATCAGTTACTTTAGGGACCAAATCCCCGCGTTTTCCTGTAAACCAGGATGCCATGACTGTTGCGGCCCCGTTACCGCATCCTCAGAAGAGATGGCCAGGCTACCGGAAAAAAGTGCGGCCGAGCATGATAAAGCCATGGCTGACCTGAGTTGTCCTTATTTGGGAGAAAATGGCTGCGAAGTCTACGAAGAACGTCCTCTGATCTGCAGACTCTTTGGCACAACGCCCCGCATGGCGTGCCCGAACGAGTGCCGCCCGATAAAGATGATCGACCTGAAAACAGAGACTCAAATTCATAGGTTCCACGCAGACACCCGCCAGGTACTTCTTTAAGGTTCTATACCCGGCTGTAGGTTAGGCTTCAGCCTGACGATGACAGCGCTATTCCAGGCCAGCCTTCTCTGGCCTCGCCAGACGGGGCTGATCACCCGATAACCCCATCGCAAATTTCATCGCCATATTTCTGAGCGGCGTTATCCGCTGTGCCAGTCCCAGGCCCAGATTGCGCAGCAGCTTAAGCGGTGTCCGGTCATTGCTAAACCCACGGCATAACAGGTCCATACTCGCCATCATCAACGCATTAGGCTGCTGCCTGGCGCGCTGGTAGCGCTGCAACACCTCAACCCCCGCCCAGTTATCACCCGCCAGTACGGCCTGGTTAATCTCCTGCGCCAACTGTGCCGCATCGAGCAGACCTATGTTGACTCCCTGCCCGGCCAACGGATGGATCATATGCGCCGCATCACCTACCAGTGCCACGCCTGGCTTAACGTATTGCAACGCATACTGGGTGCGCAACGGAAAACTGGCTCGCCCGAGCAGGGCATCGATCTGGCCCAATTCGCGAGGAAAACTGGCCTGCAGTTCGGCTAAGAACGCCGCATCGCTAAGTCCGCTAAGACGCTGAATATCCGCAGACTTGTGGTACCAGACCACAGAGCCGCGGGCGCCCGAAAGCGGTAGAAAGGCCTGAGGGCCGCTGGGTACAAAGCGTTGCCAGGTGATATCCTGCTGCGGGCTGGCAGTCTGCACGGATGCAACCAATGCCTGCTGCGGGTAGGACCAGCTATGTATGCCGATGCCAACTTGCTGGCGTACCCGGGATTGACCACCATCGGCAGCCACCAGCAACCGGCATTCGAAGACCGAGCCATCCTCACAGGTTAGCCGCGAGCCTTCGGCCTGGTAATCGATATCACTGATCACACCCGGACACTGGATCTGGATGTTGTCGCACTGCTCGATGCGCTCCCAAAGCGCTAACTGCAGGATTCTGTTCTCGACGATATGCCCCAGAACCGGCTGATCGATCTCCGCACAATCGAACAGCGTATCGCCGCGTCCCCGGGTTTCCCAGACCCGCATGCGCCGATAAGGGCAGAGCCGCCGCCGCGTTACCCCGGCCCAGGCACCGATATTCTCAAGCACTGTCTGCGATGCCGGGCTCAGTGCGGAAACGCGGAGATCATGGGGCTGTTCGGCAGAAAAGGGCAGCGGTGCCCGGGCTTCAAGGAGCAGCACTTTCAGGCCGCTGTCAGCCAACGCGCAGGCCAGCGTCGCGCCAACCATCCCGGCGCCGACGATGGCGATATCATAAATTTTGGCGGGGTCAGTCTCGATAGCGGTCATAAATAGGTCCTGGTTGATCCGGCGGAGATTATAACAGCCGTTTACACAACACCGGCAGGGGTATTCCCGGTCTGTTGGTCGCCCTGCTGCTGCGTAACGAAGATGCCTTGTTGGTTGCTGGTTGATAGCGGGTTATTGTTTTTTCATCAGCCGCTTAAGAAACACCTGCATCTCTTTCTCAGTTTGCTTGTCGCCCTGCTGCTGCGCCACAAAGATGCCCTGATGATAGGTGGCTATAGCCGCCTCATTAAGCCCCTGGGCCTGCTGTGCTTTCGCCAGCAACTTCCAGGCGGCTGAGTAATCCGGTTTTATCGCCACACAACATTGCAGATGCACCGCCGCCTGCGAGGCATCGCCTTGTGCCAGGTAGGCATTACCCAGGCCAAAGCGTAACTCGGGGCTGTCTTTACCCTGCGCCAACATTTTTTCCAATCCGGCAATCATTTAACGGCTCCGAGGTTATCGTTACTTATTCTCACGATAAGCCTACGCCAACTTTTTAAAGAAATGTAGCCTCAATGAACATTCAGGTTAAGGGCTTTATTTCAGATATGCGATAATCTGCCTTTTTTGCAACAGGTGACTAAATGAAGCTTGGAATACCTGGGATCAGCCTGATCATCGCCATGCTGTTATGGGGAAGCTCCTTCATTGCCTTGAAGCTAGCCTTCCAGGTTTATGATCCGATGGTCGTGATCTTCGGCCGGATGCTGATAGCATCGGTCTGCATGCTGTTGGTTTTTCCTAAGATATGGCGCTTTGAGTACCGTCGTGGTGATCTTAAATATCTACTGCTGATGGCCATCAGCGAACCCTGTCTGTATTTTCTCTTTGAGGCTGCCGCCCTAGAAAACACCAGCGCCTCTCAGGCAGGAATGATCACCTCGTTACTGCCGTTGATGGTGGCTATAGGTGCCTACAGCGTTTTTAGCGAACGTGTACACCGCAATATGCTGGCAGGATTTGGGTTGGCGGTGATAGGTGCTGGCCTGCTGAGTGTCGCGGCTAAGGCTGAGGCCGATGCCCCCAACCCGCTACTGGGTAACATCCAGGAGTTTATGGCGATGGTCTGTGCCGCAGGTTACATTCTCTGCTTAAAGCACCTGGCCAGCCGTTACTCGACCTGGTTGTTGACGGCGATCCAGGTCTGGGTCGGCAGCCTGTTTTTCTTCCCTTTTCTGCTGCTGCCTGGCACTTCGTTGCCCGAAAGCCTGGACTACCAAGGGTTGGGAGCGATCATCTACCTGGGCACCCTGGTCAACATAGGTGCTTACGGTCTTTATAATTATGCCGCATCACGCATACCCGTCAGCCAGGCAACGGCTTACATCAACCTGATTCCGGTCTTTACGCTGTTCTTAGCACTGGCGCTGCTCGGGGAGACTCTCAACAATCTGCAGTGGCTGGCGACAATACTGGTATTTGCAGGCGTCTGGTTGAGTCAATACCGGCCGCCAGCGAAGGTA
This sequence comes from Motiliproteus sp., assembly GCA_047633175.1. Taxonomy (GTDB): domain Bacteria; phylum Pseudomonadota; class Gammaproteobacteria; order Pseudomonadales; family Balneatricaceae; genus Motiliproteus. Next base: position 145,967 of record JBLIEQ010000004.1, read on the forward strand.
TCGACTCCGATCACAGAGCCGACCTGAAGTCTGAGGAGTCCGCCTCCGGGCAGCTTTATTTGTGCACTCTGTACTGCCGGACTACTTTCCACACACAAAAAGCCGACCCGCAGATGGGGGTAAATTAGGCATTAGCCTAGCGAGGATTACTTGGCCGCGAGTGGCTGCATATAGCGGTTTTGACGCTGTTCGATAAGCCTGAACAGGCCGATAATAACCAGGCTCATGGCCAGATAGATCGCACCGGCGGCGAGGAATATTTCGATCGGCGTGTAGGTCCGGGCGATGATGGTACGTGCCATGCCGGTCAGATCCAGCAGAGTGATCGTACTTGCCAGGGCGCTGCTTTTAAGCATCAGGATGATTTCGTTGCCGTATGCGGGAACGATCATGCCGAACGCTCGCGGCAGCAGGATGCGTCTGTAGGTCAGCACCTTGGACATGCCCACGACCTTACAGGCCTCGACTTCACCTCTGGGGATGGCACTCAGCGCACCGCGCAGGATCTCGGCGGTATAGGCCGAGGTATTGAGACAGAAGGCGATAATGGCACACCAGTAGGGTTCGCGCAGGTAGGGCCAGAGCATACTGTCACGCACTGCCTCGAACTGAGCCACACCGTAGTAGACCAGAAACATCTGCACCAGCAGCGGCGTACCGCGAAAGAAGAAAATATATGCGAAAGGTAGTGCCTTGATCCAGACATTACCGGAATGGCGTGCCAGCCCGATCGGCAATGCCATCAGAGACCCTATGACACCCGAAATAACCACCAGTTGAATGGTGGTCCAGGCGCCGGTCATTAGCCGTGGGAAATATTCAACGATGACTCCGAAATCCATATTCTGCTCCTCAGCGCATGTAGGCGTAGTTAGCGCGACGTTCTAGCCAATGGATCACCAGCATGGTGACGATCGTCAACACCAGGTAGATAGCAGCGGCGGTCATATAGAACAGGAAGGGCTCCTTAGTAAAGCCGACGGCTATATTGGCTTTACGCATGATATCTTCGAGCCCTATCACCGAGACCAGCGCGGTATCCTTAAGCAGCACCAGAAACAGGTTACCGAGTCCTGGCAATGCCAGGCGCCAGACCTGAGGCAGAGTGATACGAAAAAAGATCCGCAGGGCGCTCATCCCCAGTGCCTCTGCAGCCTCGCTTTGACCCTTGGGTATCGCCAGCATTGCGCCGCGAAGCACCTCAGTGGAGTAAGCACCAAAGGTTAGGCTCAGCGCGATAACGCCCGCGATAAACGGACTGATCTCTATATACTCCTCGTAACCAAACTGGCTGGCGATCGCCATCAGCACCGTGGTGGCACCGAAGTAGATGATCAGTACCGTTAGCAGTTCCGGAATACCCCGTATCAGACTGGTGTAGAAGGTCGCCAGCGCCCGTGCCGGAGCAAACCCCGACAGCTTGGCCGCAGCGCCCGTCAGACCAAAAACCAGCCCCAGACTCAGAGAACACAGAGCCAACTGCAAGGTGATCCAGGCTCCTGCCAGTAATTGATCACCAAATCCGTGCAGATCTAGCATGCTAAACCCTCAAGTTGAGAACGGCCGGGTAGTCCGACCGCTAAAGAGGCTGACCGAGAAAAGACTGACCTACTGCGAAACCCGCATTTTGAGGTAGATTAGCCGCTCATTTTTGGCAAATAGAACCACTATTCACAAGCTGCGTCCCTGCAGCTTGCCCTGCGGGCAGCTAAAGCTGTGTAAATCGGCTATCCTGCCGATTTATCTTCGCAAATGACCGATTAATCTGACTCTCCCTCTACCTTAAGAGAGTGAGTGTCTCGCGCTACGATCGCCCTCCTCTTAAAGTAAAGAGTCGGTCAGCCTCTGGGAGGCTGCTCGACTTCCGTCTCAGGCTTAATAGATAGAGAAAGGGAAGTACTGGGCGTTGATCTTGGCGTAAGTCCCGTCGGCAATGATCTCAGCCAGCGCCTTGTTCAATTGCTTGCGCAGCTTATCATCACCTTTGCGAACCGCAATCGCGATCTTGTCGTCTTTAGCAAAGGCTTCGCCTTTGTACTCGAACCCTTGGGCTGCATCTGACTTCAACCAATCGTACGTCGGCAACTCGTCAGACAGTGCGCCATCGAGACGACCCGACTTAAGATCCAGATAGACGTTATCGTTGTTGTCATAGAGTTTCATCTCGACCACACCGGCCAGCTGATCCTCAAGATACAAACCCGCCACTGTGGCACGCTGGGCACCTATGACTTTACCCTTGAGACCGGCCTTGCTGGTATCAAAAACTTCCCCTTTAGCCGCGACAAAACGCAGCCCACCGCTGTAATAGCGATCGGTAAAGTCGACCTGCTCGGCACGCTCGGCAGTGATCGACATAGACGCGATGATCGCATCAAACTTCTTCACTTTCAGCGCCGGGATCAGGCCATCCCAATCCTGAGTCTGCATACTGCAGTCGGCGTCCATCCTGGCGCAGAGCGCATTAGCGATATCGACATCAAAGCCCTTGGCCGTGCCGCTGCTATCGATAAAGTTAAAGGGTGCCCAGGCACCTTCAGTGGCGAAACGGATCTTGTCCTGAGCCAGAGCCATGCCCGAGCTCAATGATACGGTTGTGATTAATAAGCCATTAATAACAATGCTTTTAAGGCTTTTATTAAGGTTTTTTCTGATATTTGTTTTAAGGGTCATAGGTTTTTTATCCTGTCATTTTTGTTGTAGTTGTTATAGTTGTAGTTGTTATAGTTACTCTTAAACATACTGCGTCATGCTTGACCTAGTACCCGGACACCTCGCCCTGAGTCGTTCCAAAAAGTAAAACTGTGAAGCCTGGTTACGTTAAAAAACGCTGGAGATAAACTCCTTGCAGCGCTCCGATGTAGGGTTACCGAACACCTGTGAGGGTGGACCATACTCTTCTACCTTGCCCTGGTGCAGAAACATCACCTGGTTGGAGACTTCGCGGGCGAAGGCCATCTCATGAGTGACCACCAGCATGGTGCGACCCTCTTCAGCCAGGCTGCGCATAACGCCAAGCACCTCGCCCACGAGTTCGGGGTCGAGGGCCGAGGTCGGTTCATCGAACAACAATACCTGAGGATCCATCGCCAAGGTACGCGCAATCGCAACCCGTTGCTGCTGACCGCCCGAGAGTTGTCCGGGGTAGAAGTCGCGCCTGTCATACAGGCCAACTTTATGCAACAAGGCCTCGCCCTGCTCCCGCGCTTCGGCTTTGCTGCGTTTGAGCACATGGGTAGGCGCTTCGATGACATTTTGCAGAACGGTCATGTGCGGCCAGAGATTGAAATTCTGGAACACGAATCCCAGCCGCTCACGCATCCGGGTCAACTGCTTCTGATCGGCCGCTTCCAGGTCGCCACTCTTGCCGCGTTTAAGCGCAAGCTGTTCACCAGAGATGTTGATACTGCCCTGGGTTGGATTTTCCAGCAGGTTAATACAGCGTAAAAAGGTGCTTTTTCCAGAACCGCTGGACCCTATGATCGAGATCACGTCATGTTCGTGGGCACGGAGATCTATCCCTTTAAGCACTTCGAGAGTGCCGAAGGTCTTGTGGATATTGGTCAGCTCTACGGCGACAGGGCTTGAGCTCATCTGAGGTTTCTCCACCTGGCCTAACAGAAACTGTCGGCCGGTTGTTTTTATAGTGCGCCCGTTCCGGTCGTCTGGAATCAAACAGGTACCCACATTACCCAAAGCGCCAAGAGAATAATTGTCAAAATGGGATGGTAAGTTTTCTTAGTGCGACTCGCTCGGCAGCAAAGTTATCAATTCTATCAGAATGTCCTAACTAAGGCGCTAGCCCGGTGCATGCAGGGTTGAGCGCTGGGGGATCTCCCGGGGGACCTCACTGAGTCGATTACGCTCCTCACGTGGGGTGATACCGTAGTGATTGCGATAGGCGGTACTGAAATGCGAGGCACTGGAAAACCCACACGCCAGACCTACATGCAGAATCAGCTTGTCGCTTTGCTGCAACAGTTGTCGCGCCCGCTCCATCCGTAGCTGCAGATAAAACTTAGAGGGTACTGTCTGCAGATGTTTCTTAAAAAGCCGTTCCAGGTGGCGTCGAGAAACACCGACATGGTGAGCCAGATCATCGGTGCTCAAGGGCTCCTCGATATTGGCCTCCATCAGCGTCACCGCTTCGATCAGCTTGGGCTGACTGGCACCGATCCGCGCCTTTAGAGGGATGCGCTGCAGGTCGTCGGAGGTGCGAATACGTTCGCAGACAAAGCGTTCGGAGATCGAAGCGGCCAGATCCATGCCATGCTGCTGGCCGATCAGAAACAGCATCATATCCATCGCTGCCGTGCCGCCACTGCAGGTGTAGCGTTTGCCATCCACCTCGAACAGATTGTTGGTCACCCGGGTCTGCGGGAACGCCTCGCGCAGATTGGCCAGGTCCCACCAATGAATAGTCGCCTTAAAACCCTCTAACAACCCTGCACAGGCAAGCAGATAGGAACCGGTGCCTATGCCACCGAACGCCAGATTGCTGGACGCCTGGCGTCGCAACCAGGTAAGTATCGCCTCATTACCGGTACGGGCGATGGGGCTCGCGCCACAGACAAAGAGCGCATCGAGCCCCTGAGTCTCCGAAAAACCGCCATCGACCTGAGTGACCACGCCGCTGGAACTGGCCACAGCCTCACCGTCGCGACTGATCAGTGTGCAGCGATAGCGCTCCTCACAGGTGATCCAGTTGGCCATCTGCAAGGGTTCAATCGCTGATGAAAATGCGATCAATGAGTAGTTGGGAAGCAACAGGAAGCCGTAATGCTTAGGGGGCGCAGTGACACTCGTAGATGCAGCAGGCGGATTCACCGGTTCAGTATCCTTTACTTATTATTATTGATATAAATTTTACACTGCGATGAGTTTTTTAGACACTCCCCCCTGTACGACTGTTATCAATCAGCCCCTTCTCAATAGCCATCCTGCCAACAATCGGAGCACCGCACCTATCACTAAGGAGGCTGACCGAGAATAGCGATCGTAGCGAGAGATACTTATTTTGAGTCAGATTTCCCAGTCATTTGCGAAGATAAATCGGCAGGATAGCCGATTTACACAGCTTTAGCTGCCCGAAGTGTAAGCTGCAGGGACGGAGCTTGTGAATAGTGGTTCTATTTGCCAAAAATGAGCGGTGGAATCTGGCCACAATGGGGATTTCGCAGTAGGTCAGCCTCCTGAGGCCAATGTCCCGGCAAGTCACCCCCAACGCCCTGATAAAACCGCTCGATACTCGCGTCACAGGCGTCGATGTTCAGCCGCGATTAACGCAAATGTCATCTGGCTAACATTCCGGGTCGCATTCTTACAACTCCAGCCCTAGGCCCGGAACTCAGGTTTGGCCATAATCCTAAAAGGATTAGCGCAGGCCATTGGCTGATACTCTATAGACAATACTCTATGGGCAGTACTCTATGGGTAGATAGTGCCAGAGTGCGGTACGAGACCTGCGAAAAATAAGTGTTCATACTCTGTGTAAAGCGTTCAAGGCGTTTAATAAAAATAATTACTGCTGAAAGAGGCGTAACCAGTCACATGAAATCCTATACCGACGTCAAGCAAACCGCTATCGAGCAGGTCAAGCAACGCTTGACTGCACATATGCCCCGGTTCCAGGCTGAGCAGGCCAGTCGCCTGGCCGAGCAATACTATGCCCAGAGCATCGCTCTGGAGATTGCTGCAGACCCCCACGAGGATCTCTACGGTGCACTGCTGTGCCTATGGCATAGCATCCAGACGCGAGAGCCGCACCGCCCACTCGTGCAAGTTTATAATCCCAATATTGAAGATCACGGCTGGCACACAACCCACAGCGTGATCGAAATCCTGACCGATGATATGCCCTTTCTGGTGACATCGGTCTGTATGGAGCTGAGTCGACGCGATCTTAAAATCCACAAGATGACCCATCCGGTTCTCCAGATCCATCGTAGCCAGACCGGCAAGCTGCTGGAGATACTCGAGCCTGACCAGCAGCACCCTGATGCAAGGGGCGAAGCGCTGATGCGCATCGAGATCGACCAGCAAACGGACAGCGACGCGCTGCAACACCTTGTCGAGGCGATAAAGCAGATCTTAAGCGATATCAGCTGTGCCGTGGCTGACTGGCCTGAGATGGCCCAGACCCTGGCTCAGGTCATCGACACCTGCAGGAAGACCTCCCTTCCGGTGCCCGCCACTGAGCTTGAGGAGTCACTAGAGTTTTTGAGCTGGGTTGGCCAGGATAATTTCTTATTCCTCGGTTACCGTCACTACCAGCTCGACCATACCGCCGAGCGCACACTGCTGCATATCGTTCCCGGCTCCGGCCTTGGAACCTTTCGTGATGTCACAACTAAAACCCGGACAGCGGCCCCTCTCTCTGAACGACTGACCCGGCTGGCCTTAGCGCCACAGCTGCTGGTCCTGACTAAATCCACCAGTCGCTCCACCGTGCAACGCCCTGCCCATCTGGACTATCTGGGCATTAAAGAGTTCGATGCGGTGGGTCAGGTGATCGGTGAGTGGCGCTTCTTCGGCCTTTACTCATCCCAGGCCTACAGCGCCCCTATCGCGGATGTACCACTGTTGCGGCAGAAGATCGCCACGATCTGGCAGGACTCAGGCCTCACCCCGGCCAGCCATAGCGGCAAGGCGCTGCGTCATATCATCAACCATTACCCCCGCGACGAGATGCTTCAGGCCAGCCCGGAGCAGCTTAAAAACTCGGTTTTCGGTATTTTAGAGTGCCAGGAGCGCCGTCGCCTGCGGGTATTTTTACGGCCCGACAGTTACGGCCGCTTTATTACGGCACTGGTCTATGTACCCCGGGATCACTACAACACCGAGCTGCGCCTGAAGATGCAGGAGATCCTCCAGGATGAGTTCGATGGCCACAGTATCGAGTTTAATGTCCAGCTCTCCGATCATGTCCTGGCCCAGGTTCAGTTTACCGTGCATAGCCACAGCGTCCTGGAATATAACGGCGATCCGCTGCAGATCGAAGCACGAATGATCGCGGCGATGCTTTCCTGGAACGACAACCTGCACCAGACGCTGATAGAGCAGCTTGGCGAAGCTCAGGGCAACCGCCTGATGGGGATCTATAAAACGGCCTTCCCGGCCGCTTACCGTGAAGAGGTCAGCCCCCATGGTGCGGTCGCCGATATGTTGCGACTGGACGCTCTGGGCGACAGTCACCTGCTGACCTCCTACCTGTACCGTCCCCTCGCCGATTTTGACTCCCTACATTTTAGAGTCCTGGGACAGGGCCCCCTGGTGGCCCTGTCGGATGTGCTGCCTATCTTGGAGCATATGGGAGTAAAAGTACTCGGTGCCAGCCCCTATGCGCTTAAACCCCAGGATGCCCGGGGATGCTGGATTCTGGATTTCAAGATCGACCACCAACGTGGTGTCGATCCCGAAGATCGACAGCTGCGCGAACAGTTTCAAGAGACCTTTGTACGCTGCTATCAGGGCGATATCGAGAGCGATGGTTTTAATGCGTTGGTGATTGCGGCCGGGATCGGCTGGCGCCAGGTGATCTTGCTACGCGCCCTGTGCAAATATCTGCTGCAGCTGCGACTGCCTTTTTCCCAGACCTATATGCAGCAGACTCTGGCCACCAATGCCACGATCACCCGCCTCCTGGTGGCCTGGTTTGAACAGCGCTTCGATCCTACCCGGGAGGTCGACCGTCAGGCACGGACCGAGGCTCTGACAGCACAGATCGAAACGGCACTGGATGAAGTCGAAAATCTAGATCAGGATCGGATCTTACGTCACTTCCTCAGCCTGCTGCAGGCGATGCTGCGCACCAACTACTTTCAGCCCGATGCGGAAGACCAACACAAAGCCTATCTTTCCTTTAAGCTCCGTCCGGAGCTGATCCCCGCCGCGCCTCAGCCCAAACCCATGTTCGAGATCTTTGTCTATGCGCCCTGGGTCGAAGGGGTGCATATGCGCGGCGGCAAGGTTGCCCGTGGCGGCCTGCGCTGGTCGGATCGCAAGGAAGATTTTCGCACTGAGGTACTCGGCCTAGTCAAGGCGCAGCTGGTCAAGAATGCGGTGATCGTGCCGGTCGGCGCCAAGGGCGGCTTTGTTCCCAAGCAACTGTCCTCGGAGGCCGGCAGGGATGCAATCCAGGCGGAGGTGATCCACAGCTATAAAACTTTTATCTGTGGCCTGCTGGATCTGACCGACAACCTGGTCGATGGCGTGCTGACCCCCCCACCTCTGGTGGTGCGCCACGACGACGACGACCCCTATCTGGTGGTCGCCGCCGACAAAGGCACGGCCACCTTCTCCGATATCGCCAACGAAATCTCGGCAGCTTATGGTTTCTGGCTGGGTGATGCCTTCGCCTCCGGGGGTAGCCAGGGCTACGATCATAAAAAAATGGGAATTACCGCCCGAGGAGGCTGGGAGTCGGTCAAACGGCTGTTCCGTGAGCGCGGCCTGGATACCCAAAGTTCCGACTTCAGCGTAGTCGGTATCGGCGACATGGGCGGCGATGTGTTTGGCAACGGCATGCTACTATCAGAGCATATACAGCTGGTAGCCGCCTTTAACCATCAGCACATCTTTATCGACCCGACACCCGTGGCCGGCACCAGTTACAGCGAACGCCGGAGGCTGTTCGAGCTACCCCGTTCCAGCTGGTCGGACTACGACAGCAGCCTGATATCCAAAGGCGGCGGCATCTTCGAACGCCGTGCCAAATCGATCCCCCTCAGCATTCAGGCGCGCAAGGCCCTGGGCATCAATGCGACCGCCCTGCCCCCCAGCGAGCTGATTCAGGCGATCCTACGGGCTCCCGTTGACCTTTTCTGGAACGGCGGCATAGGCACCTACGTCAAAGCCCGGAAAGAGACCCATGAGCAGGTTGGCGACCGGGCTAACGACAGCCTGCGTATCAATGCAAGCGAATTGCAGGCCGCGGTCGTGGGTGAAGGTGGCAACCTGGGGCTGACCCAGATGGCGCGGATCGAGTTTTCCCGCCGCGGCCAACTGATCAATACCGATGCCATCGATAACTCAGGCGGGGTCGACAGTTCCGACCATGAGGTCAATATCAAGATCCTGATCGATGCGGTGGTCAACAACGGCGACCTGACCCTGAAACATCGCAACCAGCTGCTGGCGAGCATGACCGACGAAGTGGCGCAACTAGTGCTCCGGCACAATCGGCTCCAGAGTCATATTCTCAGTCTCTGTGTGCATCAGGCACCCCGGTTACTCAAGGATCACCGCCATCTGGTTAACACCCTCGAGCTGGAGGGGCGGCTCAAGCGTCAGCTCGAAAACCTGCCCGACGATGCCGGTTTCAAGGCCCTCGCCAAGAAAGGCCAGGGGCTCACCCGTCCCGAGATCGCGGTATTGCTCTCTTATAGCAAACTGCGACTGTTTGATCTGCTGATCCAGGAACAGGCCGCCGCCGATCCGGTGCTAGCGCAGGTGCTACCGGAATACTTCCCCAAACCCTTGAGGACCCGTTTCGCCACCGAACTGGCTCAACATCCACTGCGTGAAGAGATCATCTGCACCCAGCTGACCAACCTGGTGGGCAACCGGATGGGCTCTACCTTCTGCCACTATGTACAGCAGGAAACGCACTGCAGCATGCTGGATATCATCCGGGCTTGGAGCATCGCCAAGCAGGTGCTGGGCGTCGAGGTGCTCTGGTCCGAGCTTGATGCCCTGGGATTTGGCATCGATGATGCGCTGCAGCGCGATCTCTATATTGAGGTTCAGGATCTGCTGGAGAAGACCACACTATGGCTGCTCTGCAACCATCCGGGGGCGCTGCAGATCGAGCCGCTGATCGGACGTTACCAGAGCGGCATGGATACGCTTAAGACCAACCTCCCCAAGCTGCTCGACAGCAGTAGCCAGCAGCTCAGACAGACACGCCTGGATCGCTACCAGGAGCAAGGTCTCAACGATGGCCTGGCTCAAACGCTGGTCGCCCTGAGGTATCTCTACCAGGGCTTTGATGTGATCCGGGTGGCGCAACAGCAACAGCAGCCTGCCGTGCTCGCAGCCCAGGCTTACTATGCCCTGGATGCCCTGCTACAGCTGCCTTGGTTACGCCAACAGGTGAGCCAGCTGCCCGAAACCGATCTGTGGCAACGCAAGGCACGTGCGGCCCTGGCCAACGAACTGGATAAGCTGCTGGCCGCCGCCACCGGGCGGCTGTTAGCCGATACTCAGGCCGATGCCGAGCTGGAGGTGCGGCTGCAACAATGGCAGCGACTAAATGAGATCACTCTCAATCGCTGTCAAAAAACCTTGCTTGAAATTCGCTCTGCAACGGAGCTTAATCTAGCCATGCTATCTGTGGCAGTACGTGAGATAAGTTCTTTAACCTATTAAATATAAACAGATCGTGATGATCATTAATAACACGAAGATAACTAGAGGCTCGATTATGACGACCGGAAATGTAACCCGCAGTACCTTTGACCAGGTAATGGTTCCCAACTACGCGCCCCAGGCCGTTATCCCAGTGCGTGGCGAAGGTTCGCGTCTTTGGGATCAGGAGGGTCACGAATATATCGATTTTGCCGGTGGCATCGCGGTGAATGCACTGGGACACTGCCACCCACGGTTGGTAGGCGTGCTCAAGCAACAGGCCGATCAACTCTGGCACCTGAGCAACGTCTACACCAACGAACCTGCGCTCCGTCTGGCGACCCTTTTGACCGAAAAAACCTTTGCAGACAACGTCTTCTTCTGTAATTCGGGTGCCGAAGCCAATGAAGCCGCGTTCAAGCTGGCACGCAAATACGGTTTTGATAATTTCGGTCCGCACAAGCATGAGATCATCAGCTTCACCCAATCCTTCCACGGCCGCACCCTGTTTACGGTCTCTGTCGGTGGTCAACCCAAGTACCGGGAAGGGTTTGAACCGGTACCGGGCGGCATCACTCAGGTTCCTTTCAACGATCTGGAGGCACTTAAAACCGTGATGTCCGAAAATACCTGCGCCGTGGTCATGGAACCAATTCAGGGTGAAGGCGGCATTATCCCTGCCGACCCCGCGTTTGCCCGTGGCGTGCGTGAACTCTGTGACCAGCATAACGCTTTGTTGGTGTTTGACGAGATCCAGACGGGTGTTGGCCGTACCGGAGACCTCTACGCCTATATGGGTCTGGGGGTGACACCGGATGTACTCACCAGCGCCAAAGCACTCGGTGGCGGTTTCCCCATCGGCGCGATGTTGGCGACCGCCAAAGCGGCTGCCAGCCTGGGCATCGGCACCCATGGCAGCACCTACGGCGGCAACCCTCTGGCCTGTGCGGTTTCCGAGGCGGCCTTAGAGATCATCGATACGCCTGAGGTGCTGGAGGGTGTAACGCTGCGTCATGAGCTCTTCGTGACTGAGCTTGAGAAGATTAACGCTAAATACGGGGTGTTTACGGATATTCGCGGTCAGGGTTTACTGATCGGCGCCGAGCTGATTGAAGCACTGCATGGCCAGGGGCCCAAGATTCTGGCAGCGGCACGCGAAGAAGGCTTGATGCTGCTAGTCGCCGGACCCAAGGTATTACGCATGACGCCATCGCTGATTATTACTCCAGCTGATATCCTCGAAGGAATGCAGCGCCTGGATCGTGCGTTAGCTCGGGTTCTGGCTGAGACAGAAGCGGCTTAAGCGGGCAATCAGCCCCCGCTACAGCACCCTGTGGGAGCCCGGCTCCCACAGGGCTCCCTCTAAAAGGCCCATTCCAATCCCAGCAATAACTGCTGGCTGCGCCAGCGGACCTCGTTAAGTCGAGTCCCGGACACAGAGCCGTCAAAGTTAAAGGTGCGGTCGAATCCGGGGTCGGTACCAAATTCACGCCACTCATACGCCAGCCTCCAGCCGAAGGCGCCGCTGACAGGGGCGCGATAACCCAGACGAACGGCCTCCCCGGTACTGTCGGCCTGATGACTAAAACTGAGGGGGTGCTGGAAATCCGTACGCAGGTTCCAGTCTGCGTCGGCCCTATAGGTACCCTGAAAGTAGCTATAGCGCAGAAACAGCTCACCCAGAGTAGGTTGCAGGTAGCGGTACTCCACAGCCCCCGTGCCGCTTTGCCAAACCGCCGCGTACTCCGAACGCAATCCTGAGATAGCGCTGTCACTGATCACATCGACGCCATCGGTCATACGGGCGGTAAGCTCGCTCCGTTCAAATCCAAACAGCAGACCTAGACGATGGGTGTCAGCATCGAACGTATGATGCATCCCGAACTGCGTAGAGAACTGGCGGTAAGAACTCCCGGAAACAGCACCCCTTGAGCGTGAGATCAAGTCGGTGCGATTGTCATCGTCGTAATCAGAATCGACAAAGCGTCCCTTTGACAGCCCAGCATCCTGATAGATCGTGGCGACACTCAAGCTCCAGGGACTCTGCGCACTCAGTCGATACTCCAACTCAAGACCCAGCGCGGCTCCGACCGACTGCATTCCCTGGTAGTCTAGCTCAGAGAGGATATTGGGGGTTGCCTGACCGCTCGAATCTGCGGCGATATTCCACCGCAGATCATGACTGGCCAGGGTTGGCTGTAACAGCAATATACAACTCAATAGCGGGAGGCTGCATAACGCCATAACGTCGGTCTCCTATCTTTGAATTATAGATAGAATAGCCTACTCAGAAGCCCTTTAGTCAAAAGCCCTCTAGTCAGAGTACAGATAGCCACAGGGGGCGCCATCCGCTACTCTGTTAACCAGCTAATGAGATACCGATATGATCAACATGGATTTTTCCCAACGTGTCGTTATCGACACCCAGAATACACCCTGGCAGGCCAGTCCGATGGCGGGCGTCTGGCGTAAACCACTGGCGCGAGAAGATGCAGAGAGAGGACATGCCACCAGCATCGTGCGCTACGAACCCGGCGCGCGCTTCTCTGCCCACGACCACCCACAGGGGGAGGAGATCCTGGTACTATCAGGCACCTTTTCCGATGAGTCTGGCGACTACCCGGCCGGCAGCTATCTCCGTAATCCGCAAGGTTACAGCCATGCGCCCTTCAGCGACGCGGGCTGTGATATTCTGGTCAAGCTGCATCAGTTTTCAGACCTGGATCGCAAGCGTGTAAGCATCGACACCCGCCATTCCAACTGGCTGCCTGGCTTCGGCGCACTGCAGGTGTTGCCGCTCCATCAGCATCAGACCGAAGGGGTGGCACTAGTTCGTTGGCCCGCTGGCACAATCTTCCAGCGCCACCGTCATGAGGGTGGCGAAGAGATCTACGTTATCGAGGGTGAACTAATCGATGAACTCGGTCGCTACCCGGCGGGCAGCTGGATACGCAGCCCCCACGGCAGTCAGCATCACCCTCAAGTCGAGCAAGATACGCTGATCTGGGTTAAGACGGGTCACCTGCCGAAGGATCACCGATGAACTCTTTAAGACCAGCTGGCGCCATTCGAAAATTACCCCCCCGGTACGCCGCGTTTGTGATGCCCTTTATCCTCTCTTGTTTTATGACCTGCATCGTATCCCTTATCAGCACCCTGAGGAGCCTTGGCTGGGCCGAGGATCTTCTGTCTATCTGGATGGGTTCCTGGGCAATCTCCTGGTTAATCGCCTTCCCTGCCCTGCTTCTTATCCTGCCGGTGGCGCGCAGACTCACATCCTGGTTCGTACGGAGCCCGATAAACTGACCCTCCGTGTCTTAAAATAATAGCGATCGCAGCGAGCGATACGACGCTCTTAAGATAAAGGTTGAGTCGCTCCATCGATTGTTTTCTGTACAAATCGACAGTTCTGCCCTTTCTCTGCAAGCCTCCAGGGTCAGAGGGGCGCTATCGGTTGGAAAATGCCGTATCATAGAGGGTCATTCTTGGAGTTATGCAGAGGAGAAAACGCTTGGCTAAGAAGCCCAATTACGCGTTCGAAAAGCGTCAGAAAGAGATTGCCAAAAAGCAGAAAAAGGAAGATAAACGCTTGCAAAAAGCAACGGGGAACGAGATCACACCACAGGAACAGGAACAGGATGCTGTGCCCGTATCGGATAACGAGGAGAACTAGGAGCCTCCTGAACAGCTCCCTTGCGTCTCAGGAGCCCCCGAAAGGCGGACTCTCTAACGGCCTTCTGCCGCGTCTGATCGCGTGAGAAGGTCCCGACATCTTTGGACGCGCTCCTTCGCGCTCCCGGCCGTTATAGAGACCGCAGAAACAGCCCGCCGTTATTCACAGCCCCCTATTATTGCCGCACGACTAAGCTATGCCAAAGGCTTTACCGTAGTCTTCCGGATACAGTACGGTGTATTCCTCAGCGTCGAAATCTCTGTACGCAGCAACGAGTCCCCTTATAGTCGTATTAGCTAGCAATTTTTCTGCTATGGCAAACGCTTTTTCTGGAACATCCGTGTGAATAAACAGGTTTATGCCATTCGAATCCAGATCATGACCCTCAATAACGTGCTTATTTTCAAGATCCAGACCCAGATCGATACCCAGATCTAATTCAAGTTTAAGCAGTTCATCAAAGTCTTCTATGGCAGAACCGTCAAATTGAAGTACTAACTGATATTTCATGCCGTTCTCACCCATTCTCATCTTTTATAGATTATAACCGCCAGCGATAGCACCACTGACCTGATAAGAAGAATTATCCTGGATGTTTCGATTTAAAGAAAGGAGGGTATAACGAGGAACCGAGATCGGTGAGGCCTTGCTGCTATTAAGGTTAAAATAAAGTTTGAAAACAAGGTTAAGGCCGCCACCCTGACAACAGGCTCAGGGCGGCGGTCTTTCATTCCAATCTGGCTCTATTTAATCCAGATCTGCTTGGTATTCACAAACTCGCGAATCCCCTGCGGTCCCAGTTCACGACCATAGCCTGAGCGTTTAACGCCACCACTGGGCAAACGTGAATCGGTTTTAACGATACCGTTAATAACGACCTGCCCCGCATCAATTCTCATCGCGGTCTGCTCGGCAAGCTTCACATCGGCCATCCAGATACTTGCGGCCAAACCGTATTCGGTATCGTTGGCGAGTAGTACTGCCTCGTCCAGATCCTTAACCCTGGTGACCACCATGACCGGCCCAAAAGTCTCCTCGCGGAAAGCACACATCGACGGGGTCACTTCGGTAAGCAGGGTTGGCGGGTAAAAATACCCGGGACCCTCAGGCAGAGTGCCGCCCAACAGACAGTGCGCACCGGCCGCCAGCGTTTCCTGTACCTGACGGTCTAGGTTTAACTGCAGATCCTGGCGGGCGATCGGGCCGATATCGGTATCCGCATCCAGCGGATCCCCCATCCTCAACTTTGCCAAACGGGTCTTGAGCATCTCTACAAACTGATCGTAAATGGCGTCTTCGACCAGAATCCTCTTGGCAGCGATACAGGACTGCCCGGCATTGATCGTGCGTGACAGGCTAATGGCGTTGGCAGCCGTCTCGAGATCGGCACCAGCCATAACGATACTGGGGTCTGAGCCACCCAGTTCCAGGACGGCGGGTTTGATTTCAGAGGCCGCCATCGACGCGACCTTGGACCCGGCCACCGCCGAACCCGTAAAGGATATTGCCGAGATCAGGGGGTCGCGGATTGCACCCTCAACATCGGCCGTAACGACCGGTAAGTTCACGACGATATTGGCCGGAGCACCGACGGCGTCGAATAGCTTAACGATAGCGGCGCCACAGCCGGGGACATTAGGGTCATGTTTCAGGACACAGGTATTGCCCGCCATCAACGCCGGTGCCAGATAGCGAAAAGCTAACCACAGAGGGGCATTCCAAGGCAAAATCCCAAGCAGGGTCCCCAGTGGCGGAAAGCACAGGTAACTATTGGACGCATCAGACTGCAGCGTCTCATTTTTCAAAAAGCCTGCGCCATGCTCGGCATAGAATTCGCAGCAACCGGCGGCTTTCTCGACTTCCGCCGCACCCTCTTTAACAGGCTTGCCCATTTCGATGGCCATCAGCTCGGCCAGCGCTTGCTTCTGGTTGCGCAATTCGACCGCCACCGCTCGCAGGACACCTGCCCTGTCAATATATCCTATTGATTTCCAGTCTCTAAATGCATTATTAGCGTTAAGAATGCTCTGGTGTATCTGCTCACCCTTGAGCGCCGGATAGCCACCGCCGAGGGTTTCATTACAGGGATTTTTTGCAACTAGCATCGTAACCTCTCTATGTCGGAGACTTCATTTCAGACTTACCGGAAGTGACTGCGTTCGCCTGACTGGCTTGAGCCGATTCAATCTCGTCCGTAATCTGAGTAGCTGGCTTCTCTTTAGCTGCAGCCGGTTTACTGAGCGTTTTCTTGCCCTGGTCCGGCTTCACTACAAAATCACGGTCCATCGTAAAGAAGGATTCACAACCCTTGTCAGTAATCTGAATAGTATCTGAGATACCACAGGACTTATCGCCGTCGACGCCCCACATCCAGGGAATCACATGGAAGGTCATGCCGGGTTCGAGAATCCGTGACTCACCCTGTTTCAGGCTAACGATATAGCCCTCATCCCAACTGGGCGGAAAGGCGATACCGATCGAATAGCCCGAACGGGTAATCAACTGCGCGCCGACATCGTTGTCGGTAATGATATTGCGGATCATGTTATCGGCATCCGAAACGGTCATCCCGGGCTGAATAGTCTCGTGGAGCACATTCAGCGCATGCTTCATCTTCTCCTGGGCCGAATACATGGAATTCGATAGCTTACCCAGCACCACGGTGCGCATCATCGCGGTATGGTAGCGCCGATAACAACCCCCCACTTCTAAGAACAGATGCTCGCCGGGTTGCGCTATCCGCCCCTCCCAGGTCGCATGACCAATCATGCTACGTGGACCCGAGGTCACGTAGGGCATAACAGCCGGCGGCTCACCCCCCGCGCGAAACATAGCGGCGCTGATGGCTGCGGCTATATCATTTTCACTGACGCCGGCGGCGCTGGCGTCCATTCCGGCCTGCATTCCCGCTTCCGTTGCCTTTGCAGCCAGATGCATAACGTCTATCTCGACCGCTGACTTGCATACTCGACCCTGCTCAACAATCCCGAAGCAATCTAAAAGCTTGGCCTTCTTCAGGGTGGTATGAATAACATCCTGCTGGTAAGCCGGGAAAAAGTAGCTATTGCGTTCGTAGCCGATCCGCTTATCGGCCAGGCCGAACTCCCGCAAGGCATCGACCAGCATTTGAATGGCATCGCCGGTATCAGGATAGGGTTTCGTTATTTCTACCCAGGTACGGGCATAGACATTTGACGCCTCCAGGGCACGGGTGATCATAAACGGCTCTTGCTCGAGAGGAACCACCAGCGCCTGAAAGAATGAATAACCCGTTGTCTGATAATTGGTCAGATACAAGATGTTTTCAGGATCGGTAATCACCACCGCATCCAGACAGCGCTGGGCGATGCGTTGCCGCAACTCCAGTATCCGCCGCTCATACTCGGCGAACGGAAAAGTCATATCGTCTCTTGGCTTCATGCCGCACCTCCGACAACCTGGAGGGTCTTCTCCATAAATATCGCCAGACCTTCCTGCAGGTCTTTCTCTGGGATAGTCAGGGGCGGTATCAGCTTGATCACCCGGCCACCTGTACCACAGGCCGCTACCAGCAAACCTGCCTTAAAGCACTCATTAACAATCTCTTTAGCCTGATCCCCGGAGGCGAGATCAATACCATAGATCATGCCTTTGCCCCGAATTTCTATCTGCGGGAACTGTTCTGCCAGCGGGGCAATCGCCTTCGAGATGCTGATACCATGTTCGTGAACCTGATTCATGAGTGTATCATCTTCGAAATAGCTCATCGCTTCGGCCCCTGCCACGAAGGACAGGCCTTGGCCTCGGAAGGTGCCGGTATGCTCGCCGGGCTTCCAGTACTTATCGATCTCTGGCTTGACCAGGTTCATGGCCAATGGCGTACCCATGCCTCCGACCCCTTTTGCCAAACAGATAATATCGGGATCCAGATCCAACCCATCAAAGCTAAAGTAACTGCCTGTGCGACCACAACCCACCTGAATATCATCGACAATAAGCAGCGCGCCCACGTCATGCGCTAATGCCTGTAGCTCTTGTAACCAGCCTTTGTCCGCGACTTTGACACCGCCCTCGGCTTGAATAATCTCGACCAGGAAGGCGGCCGGTGGCTTGATACCACTGGAACTGTCTGCATAGTTTGCGCGCAACTGCTTGATGCTGGACAGGCCACAGCCCAGTTCACAACCCGCACAGGTTGTTTCACAGCCGAAGGGTGCATGGGTGACATGATTTAAAGGAACCCCTGCCGCGCCACGGAAAGCCTCGTTGGCAGTACAGGCTAAGGCCCCCAGCGTCATCCCATGAAAGCCATGGCTGAACGCAACGATGTCCTGTCGACCCGTCGCCCGCCGTGCAAGCTTGAGGGCGGCCTCAACGGCGTTGCTGCCGGTGGGTCCCATAAACTGCAGCTTATGCGGCATATTGCGAGGTTCGAGGATGGTATTAACAAAACGCTGCATAAAGTTTTGCTTGGCAACACTGTGCATATCGAGACTATGAGTCACACCATTGCGCTCAAGATATTGAATCATGGCCTGTTTCATTCGTTCATTATTATGGCCAAAATTCAACACCCCAGCACCGGCAAAGAAATCGATATATTCTTTACCGTCTACATCTGTCTGGCGGGCATTAGAGGCGGTGTCGAAGGTCGTTGGATAGACACGGCAATAGCCGCGAATTTCAGATTCCCGTTGCTCAAATATATTCATAGTCGCTCTCCTAATGATGTGGTTTTTATAATTGCTCTTTTGTCTTTTCTTTTTTCTTTTGTCTGTTTGCTAAAAATACTTGCCATAACGGACCCCCGGGGTCCGCTATGGCAATGATCCACTCACGAGACGTGTAAACAGCCGAGTAACGGGGTCGATAAGACGGTCATTGAAATCATAAACCGGACTATGACAGGCATCATCATGCCCCTGGCCGTCATTGGCACCGATGAGCGCGAAGGCACCGGGAATCTCCTGCAGATAATAACTAAAATCCTCGGAGGCCATGATCGGTGGCCGCTGCTCTGTTTCCAGGGATTCAGGCCCATTCAGGTGCTGCCAGCAAGCACGGACCTCGGCTGCCGGTTGCTCATGGTTAATCGTGGCCTGATAACGCGGCTGGATATCGACCTGGCACTGAACGCCATAGCTCGCAGCCGTGTGTTCGCTGATACTGCGGAGCAACGTGCCGATCTCCTGACGCGCACTCTCAGTGGCTACCCGGAGACTGCCGCCAATAACCGCTTGCTCAGGAATAATCGTCGGGCCGCTGGGTGCGTCTATGGAGGTAATACTGATGACATTCGCCTGCTGAGGCGGCAGACGTCGACTGATAATCTGCTGCACGGCCAGGGTGATGGCACTGGCGGCTAAGACCGGATCCCGGCACAGTTCCGGCTGGCTCGCATGACCACC
The DNA here is from genome assembly GCA_047633175.1 of Motiliproteus sp. Lineage (GTDB taxonomy): Bacteria > Pseudomonadota > Gammaproteobacteria > Pseudomonadales > Balneatricaceae > Motiliproteus. The sequence continues at coordinate 165,374 of JBLIEQ010000004.1, forward strand.
AATGCCTGTCACGGTAATCGTAAAGGTGCCATTGCCGCACATGACAATGCCACTGGGGCAGAGTAACTTTCCAAACTCAAGCGCCGGCCAGTTGTGCCAACCGTAAATACGATCGATCCCCTCCAGAGCGCCATCATCGATCATTTTTTTGGCGCCATGGCCCCCCTCTTCTGCGGGTTGAAACAGCAGACTAACAGGCCCCGGCAAGGAGCTTTCGACATGTTTTAACCATTGCGCTGCAGCCAGCAGCGTCGCGGTGTGACCATCATGACCGCAGGCATGCATGCAACCTTCATGCACCGAAGACCAGTTTTTACCGCTGCGTTCAGTAATAGGCAAGGCGTCTATGTCACCTCGCAACGCTATATGCGGATGGCCCTTGGCCTGGGAGCTGTTTTTGGCCTGGGAATTGAGAATGGCGACGGTACCGGTCTTGGCACAGACGCGCCAGGGAATATCCAACCGGGTAAGTTCTTCACGAATGCGTTTAGCGGTGCGCAGCTCTTGCCATGCTAATTCTGGATTAGCATGTAACTCATGGCGCAATCGATGCGCGGCAGCAATAGTTTCGCTCCAATAATTGTGCATAACTCTCCAATCATAAATGCCGAACACACACGATTCACCCTGGGACCCTGACCCTTATATCAGTCGTCCAATCCACTATAATCAGCCGAGACTAGCCCTTATATCACCCAAGTACAATGCTTGTGATTGCTGTCCAAAAATTATCTTTTTAAGGGGCAGTTCAGAGCGGTCATAACGCCTTCCACACAGCCCTGCGCCCTCCTCCATAGAACTTTATTTACAGGTAATACAAAAGAAAACAGCCGTCTAAGGAAAACAAGGAACTGTAAATTAATGAACACAGGTTTCAAGAAAAAATGCATAGACTCGGTTTTTCACAACCGCGTTTACGCGTAGTTATTACTCGACACTGCGTATTATAAAGGCAGCAGGGATGGGCTGACGATCGTCAGATATACGCTATAAATTGGATTGGGAAAAGAACGGACGCTAAATAGCGTCCGTGGCTGTATAGCACCCGCCTGGGATCAGACCTTAAACGACTCGTAACCCAGCGCTGCCAGGCGCTCGGCCTGCTTTGGATCGGTAATAACCGCCACACTGGCAGGTTGATCTTTCAGGTAGCTACGGGCAACCCGCTGCAGGTCCTCGAGGGTGACGCTGAGTATTCGTGCCCTGGACTGCTGACGTTGCGCGGGGGTACGGCCGAAGAGCGCGCTGTGATACGCCTGCTTCGCCTCACCCGAGGGTGAGCCAGGCTTATCGATACTGCTGACCACCCCCAGCACCGCCTCTTCGAGACGGCTTTCACCATGCTCGGCGTCCAGCATCCAATTAACCGACTGATCAAAATCGGCCAGAGTCTCTTCGATCCGCGGATCGCGGTAGGAGAAGAAGCGGAAGCAGGCGTTGGCGGAGTCCTGACTGCCCCCCGAACCATAGGCGCCGCCCTGCTCGCGGATCGCCCGGTGCAGGTAGCCGTTACGCAGGAACTCGCCCAGCACCGTCAATGCGGCTGCATCCGTATGTTCGACCGAGACCGTGGCAAAGACCTTGGCGCAGAAGTTTACCTGGGTATTGGTGCTCCAGACCTGCTGCACCGATTCGCGCGTCGTGGCCAGCGAAAACGGGGTGAAGGGCAGCGCTGCTGCCTGCGGTAACCAGTGCTGCTCCAGGGTCTGGTCGAGCTCATCGCGGCGGGCGGGCTCTGCTACTACAAGGAAATGGCGAGGCGCCTGGAGCAACAGCTGATGAATCTCGGCCAGCTGTTGCGCCAACTGCGGCAACGCCTGAGGATCCTGCAGGCTGGCATCGAGTTCTTTGAGGCGGATGATACTGTGCAGCCCCTGCTGGCGCTCGGCCAGTGATGCCGCTGGACTGTAGAGACTGGATGCCGCCGTCATCGCCAGGGCATGACCACTGCCGGTGATCCCTTGCTGTTTGCGGGCCAGCATCTGTGCCATCAGCTCGCGGATCTTGGAGTGTTCATCGAAACGCAGCTGGGTAAAAGTGGTGCTCATCAACTCCGCCAGCTTGGTGCCATTGTGGGCAAGGGCCTTGCCCGACAGGGTAAAGTAGCCCTTGACCTGCTGCTCGTCATCGATTGCGCCCCGGACCGAGGTATGGGCGCTGATACCACCGGAGACGCTGGCCTGCCAGGCCTGAGCCTCGGGGTACTTCAGTTCGCCACAACCGAGTTCGGTCAGGCAGTTGTTATATAAAGGTAACAGGTTTAACTGAGCATCACTGAACTGCGGCAGCTCGACCAGCATCTGCTGGTACACCAGGCCGTTGGTCCCACGGCCATAGAACACTCGCTCGCCGCAGCTCAGGGCTCGGGTTTCGCCTTCGGGGATATGCACCTCGGCCGGCACATCCTCAAGCCCCACCTTGGGCAGGATCGACTCATCGTCCACCTGGTTCTGGCGGGCATTGAGGGCGCTGGCCTGATCGATAATCTCCTGCGTTTGCTCGGCACTCAGGTTGCTCTTGATCGTCGCCAGGTGGTCGGCTTCGGCCTGATCGCGACGCGTCGCCAGCTGGGTGTCGGGACGCAGGGTTAAGCGCACCCGGTGCTGATTATCCAGCAGCAGACGCTTAACCTGTTGCTGAATATAATCGGGCTGCTGGATCTTCTGATGCAGCGACTCCAGCACCGGATCCAGATTAAGAGCCGCCACCGGATCACCGCGATGAACCGCAGCCCCCAGTCCGCTCATCATCAGCTGCAGACCGTAGGGGTAACTGTCACCACCGACTTCACGCTGACTCAGCTCCAGCTGATGCAACGCCGCTTCGATCTGGGATTGAGGCACGCCCTCGGCTGCGACCTGTTCGAGCACCTGCAGCACCAGCGCTTCAATCGCATCGGCCTGCGCAGGCTCTGTACCCTCCAGGCCACACATAAAGCTCATCTCGCGGTTGGAGTCTTCCAGCCCGCAGAGTGGCGAGGGTGCGCTGCCCAGCGTCGAAGATTCGAGCGCATAACGCAGTGGTGAGGCGCTGTTATCGAGCAGCACCTGGGATAGCAGATGCGCCTCCAACTGCTGCTCCAGATCGACGCTGTTGCCCAGCAGCCAGCCCAGCACTACGTGAGTCTTGGCAGAGGCATCTTCATCCTCGAGCGGATAGGCTTCCTCCACCCGGATGGGTGCGAAGTAACGCTGCTCGTCGGGCACCGAGATCTGCTCCGACTGCAGGGTAAAACGGCTTAGCGCCTCGGTCTCGAAACGTTGCTGCAACTGACTGACGGGCAGATCGCCGAAGGTCATAAAGACCGCATTGCTGGGATGGTAGTGGCTGGCATAGAACGCCAGGAGCTGCTCGTAAGTCAACGAGGGGATAACTGCAGGATCGCCGCCACTGTTGTGATGATAGGTGGTGTTCTGAAACAGATGCTTGCTCAGCGTCTGCCACAACAGGCTGACCGGTGAACTCATCGCCCCCTTCATCTCGTTGTAGACCACCCCTTTGTACACCAGCGGCGAGTCGCTGTTACCCGCTTCTGAAAACTCGAGCCTGTGGCCCTCCTGGGCAAAGTCCATCCTGTCCAGGCGGCTGAAGAACACCGCATCCAGATAGATATCCAGCAGATTAAAAAAGTCTTTAGGATTCTGGCTGGCAAACGGATAGGCAGTCCAGTCGGAGCTGGTCATGGCGTTCATAAAGGTGTTGAGCGAGCGTCGGGTCATCATAAAGAACGGGTCGCGCACCGGGTATTTCTCGCTGCCGCACAGACTGGAGTGCTCGAGGATATGAGCGACCCCGGTAGAATCCTGCGGCAGGGTACGCAGCGCCACCAGGAACACATTCTCAGTATTATCCGCGGCTATATGGTAATGCTTGGCACCGGTCTCCTGGTGATGATATTCAGCGATCTCGACGCCCAGCGAGTCGATCATCTGGCGACGTTCTAAAGTAAAGCTGGCAAAGGGCTTAAGCGCGTCAGGAAGGGTGTCGGTCGAAGCTGTCGATTGATTACTCATCGGTGTAGGGAGTCCTTGTAGAGGATGGCTTTTATTATGCTAATGGCTAATGGCTAATGGCTAATGGCTAATGATCACTAAGCAGAGGCCGGGATAACAGGGCCCGCTGCATCCCGGCCTTAATCTAAAGGTGATACCGGGATGGCACTGGATATCTTAGTCGCCTCAATGCTGATGTCCACCCACTCCGTGGGCATGTTTGTGGGTTATCTCTTCGGCCGTTCCATCACGTACCTCCAAGATCTCTATCTCAAAGGTCAGGGTCTTGCCTGCCAAGGGATGGTTGGTATCGACATCGACGTTGAACCTGCCGACCTTGATAATGACCATAGTGCGCGCACCCTGCTCGGTCTGAACCGGCACCGCCATCCCTTTTTTAAGTTGACGTTGGGTCTTAGCATCAACCTGCAGGTGCTTGATTGGAATTCGTTGCTCACTGCCTTCACGGCGAACACCATAGCCTTCGGCAGGCGCCAACGTCACACTCAGGGCATCGCCAGCATCCTGGCCCTCGAGCGCTTTTTCCAGGCCGGCAAGAATGCCGTTATGACCATGCAGATAGAGCATGGGCTCGGCGTCATGGGAGTTTTCAAGTTCCACTCCGGACTCCTCGCGCAAGCGATAGTGGAAGCTGACAACGCTGTTGGTGGTAATACTCATGGCTCTCTCCGAAAACGGGACTGCTGATCCTGCATGGTAACGTGGATCAATGTCTCTGGCGAACCTCCCTGCAGCAGCCAAGCCACTCCATACAGAGCAAGCAGACCTATCGCTTAGATCACCACGTCCAGACTGTCGAAAAGGGGGTCACCAGGGCATCAGCGATGAACCCTCTGAGGCCCCCGGAGCCAATTATATGAAAAAAAGAGGCTGTTAACGAAGCTGGCGCAAATCAGGACTTGCGTCTGATCTGTGCGCGTCTGACCAGCTGCGCGCGCTTGGTTAATTGCGTGTGTCTGATTAACTGCACGCCGATAATCAGGCAAAGCGTGGCAATAAGAGAAACACCGCCAATATTAAAGGGCAGCACGGTGCCTAGCCCCTCTCCTGCGACAACACCGGCGATACCGGGTTGGGCGATGCCCATCAGCCCGAGAGTTGCATAAATCTTTTTTGATGATGACATTAGGATATCTCCTCATCACAAGCCGGGGTGGCATATAAAAAATCTCTGCCAGCAAAACAGATGCCACTTATAATCATCCCTTAAATAACAATATATTAAATTAAATCCAAAACCGTCTCAGGCAGCGCTGTAAAAATTATTGACACTCATCATCAACAGAGGTCTCGACGACAGCTGGCTGCTGTCTTTGGCTCTGTTTTTGGCTGCTATCTATAACGACTCTTTTTTGCCTCTCTTTTTTACCACTCTTTTTGCCGAAAAGTTGACATAACACCTAGGTCTATGAGATTTTCATTAAACGGTCATTTAACAAAACCGCCAGCACGCGCCATCAGAGCATCGCAAATCCCAGGCAGCCTGTTTAAAAAAGCTCCATTGCCTCCCGGGAATCTTGTTAATAAGAGTAATCGTAATGAGTCAGAAACAACTGTATATCCATGGCCGCTACCAGCAGGCCACATCCGGCGAGACCTTTATCAGCACTAACCCTGCGACCGGTGAGCCGTTAGCCGAACTACAGGTGGCATCGATGGCCGATGTAGACGCCGCCATCGTCTCCGCCCAACAGGGTTTCATGGTCTGGTCCGCCATGACCGGGGTGGAGCGTGGCAGGATACTGTTACGCGCCGTGGCCATCCTGCGCGAGCGCAACGATGAACTGGCCATGCTCGAAGTCCTAGACAATGGCAAGCCCCTGCAGGAAGCCAACTGTGTCGACATCGTTACCGGCACTGAGGTGATCGAATATTACGCGGGCCTGGCAGGCACCCTGCACGGTCAACACCAGGATCTGGGCGGCAGCAACTTCTTCTACAGTCGCCGCGAACCGCTGGGTGTCTGTGCCGGCATCGGTGCCTGGAACTACCCGATACAGATCGCTATGTGGAAAGCCGGTCCCGCTCTGGCGGCAGGCAATGCAATGATCTTTAAACCCTCCGAAGAGACCCCGCTCAGTGCTCTCAAGCTGGCCGAGATCTTTACCGAAGCCGGCATGCCTGACGGCGTTTTCAACGTCGTCCTCGGGGACTACCGCGTCGGGCAGGCGCTGACGCGTCACCACGACATCGCCAAGGTCTCCTTTACCGGTGGCACCGACACGGGCAAACAGGTGCTGAGTGATGCGGCCACCACGGTCAAAGAGGTGACGATGGAGATGGGCGGCAAATCCGCCCTGATCGTGTTTGAAGATGCCGATCTCGACAACGCTGTTTCCGGCGCGCTGCTGGCTAATTTTTACACCCAGGGCGAAATCTGCACCAACGGCACCCGGGTGTTTGTCCATGACAGCCTCTACGATGAATTTATCGCCCGGGTCGCCGCACGCACCCAGAGGATGATCATCGGCGACCCCACCGACCTGAACACCCAGGTGGGTGCCCTGATCTCCAAGCCCCATATGGAATTGGTGCTCGGTTATATAGAAGCGGCCAAGGCGGCAGGTGCCCGACTGGTCTGCGGCGGCGAGCGCGCCACCATCAAGGGCCTGGAGAACGGCAATTTTGTCAAACCTACGATCTTCGCTGACTGCACCGACGAGATGCCTAATGTGACCGACGAAATCTTCGGTCCGGTCATGTCTATCCTGCGCTTCAGTGATGAAGCCGAGGTGATCCGTCGTGCCAATAACACAGACTACGGCCTTGCCGCAGGGCTATTCTCGACCAACTTTGCCCGGGCGCACCGCGTCATCAATAAATTGCAGGCCGGCATCTGCTGGATCAATACCTGGGGGGCCTCTCCTGCCGAGATGCCCGTTGGCGGGTACAAGCAATCGGGCATCGGCCGCGAGAACGGCATGGAAACGCTAAACCACTACACCCAGATCAAGAGCGTCTTCGTCGAACTGGGTGATGTCGACTGCCCTTATCAATAGTCGACTGTCCTAGGAAGCCGTTGTTACCGACTGTCCTCGGCAACAACGGCTCCTGATATCACCTTCATTAACAGTTTTCTGGTAGCGAATAATGACAAGCCAAACCCAGTACGACTACATCATCGTGGGTGCCGGATCTGCAGGCTGCGTGCTGGCCGATCGTCTCAGTGAAGACGGCCGGCATCAGGTGCTGCTGCTGGAAGCGGGCGGCAGCGATAAAAGCATCTTTATCCAGATGCCGACCGCCCTCTCCTATCCGATGAACTCGCCCAAGTACGCCTGGCAGTTCGAATCCGAACCCGAGCCCGGCCTGGATGGCCGTCGCCTGCACTGCCCGCGCGGCCGGGTGCTCGGGGGCAGCTCCTCCATCAATGGCATGGTCTATGTGCGCGGCCATGCCTGCGACTTTGAACAGTGGCAGGATCAGGGTGCCACCGAGTGGAACTACCAGAAATGCCTGCCCTACTTCCGCAAGGCAGAGACCTGGATCGGTGGTGCGGATACCTATCGTGGCGGCGACGGCCCCCTGAATACCTGCGATGGCAATGCGATGCAGCTTAACCCGCTGTATCAGACGTTTATCGATGCAGGCCAGGAAGCCGGTTATCCGACCACCGCCGACTACAACGGCGAGCGTCAAGAGGGTTTCGGGCAGATGCATATGACGGTAAAAAAGGGCGTCCGCGCCTCCACGTCAAACGCTTACCTGCGCCGCGCGATGAAGCGTCCTAATCTGACCGTTAAGACCGGAGTGCTGAGCCGCAAGATCCTCTGTGAGGGTAAACAGGCGGTCGGCATCGAATACCAGCAAGACGCCAAGATCACCCGGGTAATGGCCAACAACGAGGTAATCCTGACCGCTGGTTCTATCGGCTCGCCTCAGCTGCTGCAGCTGTCCGGCATCGGACCGGCGTCGGTCCTCAAAGAGGCCGGGGTCGAACTGCTTCATGAGCTGCCCGGTGTAGGCGAGAATCTGCAGGATCATCTGGAGGTCTACTTCCAGTACCACTGCAAAAAACCGATCACACTTAACAGTAAGCTCGACCTCGTTAGTAAAGGACTGATCGGCACTCGTTGGCTGCTGTTCAAAGATGGCCTGGGTGCGACCAACCATTTCGAATCCTGTGCCTTTATCCGCTCCCGGGCGGGCCTCAAGTGGCCGAATGTCCAGTATCATTTTCTGCCGGCGGCGATGCGTTACGATGGCGCCAAGGCGATCGAGGGGCATGGTTTCCAGCTGCATGTCGGTCCCAACAAGCCCCAGAGTCGCGGTAGGGTATGGATAAAGTCCGCCGATCCTGAGACCAAGCCCGGGATCGTGTTTAACTACATCAGCACCGATCAGGACCGCCAGGACTGGCGCGACTGTATCCGTCTGAGCCGCGAGATTATTAATCAACCGGCCATGGACGCCTATCGGGGTGCGGAGATCCAACCCGGAATCGAGGTGCAGTCTGATGCCCAGATTGATGCCTGGGTTATAGCCAATGTTGAAAGCGCCTATCACCCCTCCTGTACCTGCAAGATCGGTGCAGACGACGACCCCCTGGCAGTACTGGACCAGGCCTGTCGCGTACGGGGCATGACCGGGCTGCGGGTCGTGGATTCATCCTGCTTCCCGACCATCACTAACGGTAATCTCAACGCCCCCACCATCATGGTGGCGGAAAAGGCGGCCGATATCATTCTGGGCAAGACTCCGCTGGCAGACGCCGAGGTTCCTGTTTGGATAGATCCGCACTGGCAGACCAAGCAGCGGGCTGGCATCCCTGTCAGAAAACCCGAATAACACTGTTTAATAAGACTGTTTAATAAGACTGTTTAATAAAAAGAATGCTCCAACACCCATAAAAGGAAAAGATGTAGATGATGAAAACTATAAAGACCGACCTCAGCTTCAAGAAGATCCTTAGCGGCAGCCTGGCTGTCACCCTCGGACTCAGCGCCTCGCTGGCACTTGCCGGCAGCTGTGACAAGGTGCGCTTCTCCGATGTCGGCTGGACCGACATCACCTCAACCACGGCCATCGCCTCTGAACTGGTCACCGGCCTGGGCTATCAAACCAGCACCCAGCTGCTCTCGGTGCCTGTGACCTATTCGTCACTGGCCAACAACGATATCGATGTCTTCCTGGGTAACTGGATGCCCACGATGGCCGCCGATATCGCCAAGTATACTAAGGATGGCAGCGTAGAAACCCTGCATGCCAACCTGACGGGCGCTAAATACACGCTCGCGGTGCCTCAGTATGTCTATGACGGGGGCGTCAAAACCTTTGCCGATATCGCCAAATTCAAAGACCAATTCAAAGGCAAGATCTATGGCATCGAGCCCGGCAACGACGGCAACCGTCTGATCCAGGAGATGATCGATACCGACGCCTTCGGCCTCGAAGGCTTCAAGCTGGTCGAATCCAGTGAAGCGGGCATGGTATCCCAGGTCGGCCGGGCCGCCAGACGCGAGCAGTGGATCGCCTTCCTGGGCTGGGCACCGCATCCGATGAACAGCACTATCGATATGGCGTACCTCGACGGTGGTGATGACTTCTTCGGCCCTAACTACGGTGGCGCCAGCGTCTATACCAACGTCAGGAAAAACTACATCAGCGAATGCCCGAATGTCGGCCAGCTGCTGCAGAATCTCACCTTTACGCTAGAGATGGAGAACGAGCTGATGAGTGCCATCCTCGACGATGGCCAGAAGCCTGACGCTGCCGCACGCGCCTGGTTGAAGAGTAACCCAAAGGCACTGGATGCCTGGCTTGCCGGTGTGACCAGCAAGAAGGGTGGTTCCGCCCAGGATGCACTGCGCAGTTACCTGAAACTCTGATCGCAGCTATCTAAGTGTTTGTCGGTCCTTTTGCTGGACCGACAAACATCTGAGCTGCACTTTCCACATCTGAGATTAACAAGGTAATTGTATGAACTGGCTTACTGAGCACAAACTTCCTCTGGGCAGCTGGATGGAAGGCTTCGTCGACTGGCTGACCTATAACGGCGCCGACTTTTTCGATGCTATCTCGATCTCTCTGGAGTGGCTGATCGTCTCCATGGTCGGGATCTTTCAATGGTTCCCCGCCTACATCCCTATGCTGATGACAGCAGCACTCGCCTGGGCATTGCACCGCAGCATCGCCCTGGTAGTGTTTGTGGTGGCGGCACTGATGCTGATTTTAAATCTGGGTTATTGGCAGGAGATGCTGGAGACCTTCGTACTGGTGCTGGCAGCGACCACCATATCGGTACTCGTGGGTATTCCGATCGGCATAGCCGCAGCCCATAAACCCTGGCTCTATACCATCCTGCGGCCGATTCTCGATCTGATGCAGACCATCCCAACCTTCGTCTACCTGATCCCCACCCTGGTGCTGTTTGGCCTGGGCGTCGTTCCGGGACTGATCTCCACCATTATCTTTGCGATCGCAGCCCCTATACGCCTGACCTATCTGGGTATCAGCCGGGTGCCAGCAAGCCTGCTCGAAGCGGGTAAAGCCTTCGGGGCCACTCCCTTTAAACTGCTCTATAAGGTAGAGCTGCCCGCAGCGATGCCCACCATCATGACCGGTGTGACCCAATGCATCATGCTGTCGCTGTCTATGGTGGTGATCGCCGCCCTGGTTGGAGCCGACGGCCTGGGTAAACCCGTCGTCCGTGCACTGAACACCGTTAACATTTCCCAGGGGTTCGAAGCCGGCCTGGCAATCGTACTGGTCGCCATCATCCTGGATCGCATCTGCAAAGCGCCCGGCGCCAAAGAGGAAGGTTAATCATGCCTGTCATCAGCATTCGCAACCTCGACGTTATTTTTGGCAACAAGACCAAACAATCCCTGGAACTGCTCGATGAGGGCAAGACCCGCCAGCAGATCATCGATGCGACCGGCGATGTTGTCGGGGTACAGAACGCCAACATCGAGGTCAACGAGGGCGAGATCTGTGTATTGATGGGCCTCTCAGGCTCCGGTAAATCCAGTCTGCTACGGGCGATTAACGGTCTCAATCCGGTCAGTCGCGGCGAGCTTCTGGTGCGGGACGGCGAGCGGATGGTGGATGTCGCCAGCTGTGATGCCAAGACCCTGCTTCACCTGCGTACACATCGCGCCTCCATGGTGTTCCAGAACTTCGCCCTAATGCCCTGGCTGACTGTGCTCGATAACGTCGCATTCGGTCTGGAGATGCAAGGCATGGATAAGCTGGAGCGCCGCGCCAAGGCGATGCAGCAGCTGGAGCTGGTCAGTCTGGATAAATGGCATGACAAGTATCCTCATGAGCTCTCAGGCGGGATGCAGCAACGTGTCGGCCTGGCCCGTGCTTTCGCGATGGACAGCGACATCCTGCTGATGGACGAACCCTTCTCGGCGCTCGATCCGCTGATCCGCACCCAGCTTCAGGATGAGTTGCTGGAGCTGCAAAGAAACCTGAAAAAAACCATCGTCTTCGTCAGTCACGACCTGGATGAAGCGCTCAAGATCGGCACCAATATCGCCATTATGGAATCGGCGCGTATCATCCAGCAAGGAGCACCGGAAGATATCGTCCTCAACCCCATCAATGCCTATGTGGAAGATTTCGTCGCCCATACCAACCCCCTGAACGTACTCTGTGGTCGTTCGCTGATGACCCAAGTGGAGCAGCTTGAGCGTCAGGGACAGGCACTTGAACAGGAACAGGAACTGCTGATCCTCAACCCCAACGACAATAGTTTCCTGAGCATCAGCCCCGGCGGCCAGGTCCTCAGCGCCAGTCGTCAGGACCAGCCACTGCGGCTGGCGTACTGGCAGGAGGGTGAAGATACTGAGCTGCTGGCGGCAGACAACCTGGTAATCGCCGCACCGGATATCCCCATGCGTCAGGCGATCGAGATCCGCTACCGTACCGGCCTGCCGCTGTTACTTCAGGAAAACGACCGGCTTGTGGGTATCCTTACGGACAAGGACTTCTACCATGCGCTCCTGGGGAAGCACTTTAAGACCGACGCCGCTTTGTAGGTCGACTTTAGTCCGACGCAGTGCTTTTGTAGGTAGCCGTCAAATGCTCCTGCGTGGACGGCACGCCCCACAGGGACGTGGGAAGTGCAGCTGTTGCAGGAGCCTCAGCTGCCTCGCTACGTCCCTGTAGTTCGGGTTTCAGCCTGACAATGGCCGCGAATTAGCGCCTTGGCAGCACCCAGTCCGGGCGCGGGAAGTGGCAGCTGTAGCCATTGGGGAAGTGCTGCAGATAGTCCTGATGCTCAGGTTCGGCCTCCCAGAAGGGTCCTGCAGGTTCGAGTTCGGTGACGACCTCGGCGGGCCAGAGATCCGAGGCATTCACATCCTGTATGCAGCCCAGGGCCTCCTGCTGCTGCGCGTCATTGAGGTAATAGATCGCCGAACGGTACGCAGCCCCCTGATCATTGCCCTGGCGGTTGAGGGTCGAAGGGTCATGGATCTGGAAGAAAAACTCCAGCAGGCGCCGGTAGCTGATGAGTTGCGGATCGTAGCTGATCTCGATCCCCTCGGCATGGCTGCCATGATGGCGATAGGTCGCATTGGCGACATCGCCACCGGTATAGCCGACACGGGTGTTAAGTACGCCCGGCAGCTTGCGCACCAGGTCCTGCATGCCCCAGAAGCATCCTCCGGCCAGTACAGCACGTTCAGTCATTGTAAACTCCTCCAGTTGATTCTAGGACACAGCCTAGCCTACCCCAGCCTGCCGGTCTATCCGCATAAAAGCCTTAGCCTCAGCCTCAGAGCGCCTGACGCAGGATCAGCCGATCCCCTTTTTGACTGAACTCGATCTCTCTTAAGGCACTCATCCCCAACAGGATCTGCTGTCCCGGCATATTCGGCAAGATAGAGGCCCGAACATCGAACAGCACTATCTCGCCGATCTCCAGGCGTTCGATCAGGGTGGCGTAGGAGGTCGCCGTGCCGTTAGCAGTAATAGAGGACTGCCTGTTACCGGCATTCAGGCCCAGCGCCTGCTGCAGCTCACCGGGGATAGCGACAGTCGTAGCGCCTGTATCGATTAAGAACGTTACGGCCTGCTGATTGATTTTGCCACTCGTTACATAATGACCCTGTCGATTACGCAGCAGCTTGACCTGGGTCGCCCCACCCGCCTCAGCACTCTGGGGCGAGCTGTTGGGATTGCGCCGCTCCTCCTGCCAGCTTCCAAAGGTCCAGGTCATCAATCCCAACCCGATGATCCAGGCTAGGATCATCATTTTTCTGCCAATCTTAGGGGCTATAGAGTCGGCATTCATCGGCTATCTCAAGGATGGCATTGCGTGACGGTTAGGGTTTGAGTCTTCGGGCCTGGAGATAAAACGGCGAAGCGTCTTGGTCAGCCTCCTAAGCCTGCATAGTTCGAGGATACGGGCTGTCAGGGGCTGAGGATACCCCCTGTTACCCGATAAAGCACGGGGTTGGTCTGTAAAACTATACTGGCCTGGGTTCCCGCTGAATCACTCACGCGGAACAACCTCTCTAGAATCAGTTCCACGCCTGAGCATACTCTTGTCAAACAGCCTGTAATCGGACGTTTTGCCGCATACATGGCAACATCGGAGAAAGTAACGAGATCGCCAGCCTCGGTTGAATCGTCAGGTGAAATAGACACGCCTAGACTAATAGACAGATCGATAGACTTGCCGTTAATTTGTGCTGGCGCTCCAAATCCTCTAAGGAGGGTTTTAATAATCCCCTGCACCTCATTAATGCTATTGATATCCCTCAGGATCACCAGGAACTCATCGCCTCCCACGCGGTAGACTGTATCACTGCCGCGTACTGACGACCTCAGCCGGCCTGCAACTTCTTTCAGAACCAGATCACCCACATCATGACCCAGAGAATCATTCACCTCTTTAAACAGATTCAAATCAATAAACAGTATTGCCAGTTTGCCGCCATTTACCTCTAACTCAGCGACCGATGTCTCAAGATCTTTAGATAACGATACTCTGTTTTTCAATCCGGTAAGGTCATCGTGACTCGCCTGATACTCCAATGCCTGCTCTCTTAGGTATATCTTTTGACTCATATCGAAGAAGGTTGCCAACAAGCGTCCTATTTCATTGTTTTCAATTACATCTTTTATCTCCAGTTTGTTTCCGGTTTCGACTTTCCGGGCACCTGAGAGAAGGATGTTTAATGGAGAGAAGAAGCTCTTATGTAAGAAATAATACGCATACAGGGCCAGGCCAATAAGAAAAACCATCTCAACCGCTATTAAGACAGAAGTCTGAGCCCTGTTTTCACGATAGCCGCTCTTTCTTTGTTCTAATAAAACAAACTCTGTATTAGCAAACATATCAAGCTGGGTTTTAAGATCATCCATATATTGCTTGCCCCTATTCTCAATAACAACTTCAAGAGCCCGGTTTTTGTTACCGTTTTGGGCCAAGCCGATCGTTACCTTTAACTCTTCAAGTTTCAGTTTAGCCAGCGCATCAATTTCGACTAAATCTTCCTGCTGGGAGGCATTATCTAAAGTGAGTCTTTCCAGAGTTTCGAAGCTCCTTCTAACGGTCTTAAGTCCTTGATAATAAACTGCAAGATTGGAGGCGTCTTCTGTAAGCAGATAGCCTCGCTGTCCGGTTTCAGTATCTTTTAGGGCACTAAGAAGTATATCAGAGGTATGTATGACCTTATGAGTATGGCTGACCCACGCCGATCTTTCTTGACCATCTTTTTCCAGCTAGAAAAAGAAAAGCAAGTTACTGATGGCAGATAAAAAAAGGATTATAAGTAAAACCGATAACTGCAGACGAATACTCATTGACATCTCGATTTATATTTTCTCTATGATAATAACATCGTCGCCAAAGGTCTAGCAGACGCTGAAGGTTTACCAGAAGAGCTACCGGAAGAGTAATAGAAGCGCTTATGGAGCGCTGCTAGAAGCGGTGATCTGGCTAGGCCCAGAAAACCTGGAAACCCCGCCCATTCAGAGCGGAATAAAGACGGGCCGGTCCTTATCCATAATCCGGCGAATAGGATGTCCGTACAGACGACTCAGCACCGGTTCGGTCAGCAGCTCCTGCGCGGAACCGGCCTGGACAGAGCCATCCCGGTGCATCAGCAGCAGATAATCACAAAAACGTGCCGCCAGATTAAGATCGTGCAGGCTCATGATCAGCAATTGTTGACGCCGCCGGACCTGATCACAGAGCAGTTGCAGCAGTCCGACCTGATGTCTCAGGTCAAGATGGTTGCTGGGTTCGTCCAGCAACCAGAGCCGAGGCTCCTGCACCAGCAGGCTGGCAATCTTAAGGCGCTGACCTTCGCCACCTGACAGCAACTGCTGATCGCGTTCGCCGAGTTCTGCCAACCCCACCAGCTGCAGCGCCCTGTCCACTCGCTCAAAATCTGCCGCCGTCTCCCACTGCCAGGGCGACTGATGCGGGTAACGCGCCTGGAGGACGACCTCACGGACGCTGGCAGGAAACGCGGGGGTGACCTCCTGCAGCAGCACCCCGATCTGGCGAGCCCTGATCCGGCTGTCGAGCTGCTGTAGCGGCTGGCCATCAACCAGCACCCGACCGGCTTGCGGTTGCCGTAAGCCGGCCAGGCTATGCAGTAGGGTGGTCTTACCGCTGCCATTGGCGCCCAGCACGCCCCACACCTGTCCTGCACCGAGGGATAGTTCCAGCCCCCGGCAGAACCAGCGCTCACCGATGCCGATGCCCAACTGCTCGACGCGCATGATCTCGGTGCTACTGTTTTTATTAACAAGAGGATTGGCAACGATATCATCACTCCGGGACATCAGTTATCGCCTCTGCTATCGCGATTGAGCAGAAAGAGGAACAGCGGCACGCCCAGCAGCGCGGTGATCACGCCTACCGGCAGCTGCTGGGGGGCGATGAGAGTCCGCGCCAGGGTATCGGCCAACAGCAGCAAGACCGCGCCGGTAATGACCGAACAGGGCAGCAACCAGCGGTGATCAGAGCCGATCAGAATACGCACCAGATGCGGCACTACTAGCCCCAAAAAGCCGATACTGCCCGCCTGAGTCACAGCCGAGGCGGTCAACAGCGAGGTCAGCAGATAGAGACTGATCTGCAGCGGCCGCGGATTTACCCCGAGGGCGCGCGCCTGTAACTCGCCGCGCACCAAAATATTCAGCGGCCGCGCCGCGGCTAGGCTGAGCACCAACCCCAGCCCGAGCCACAGGCTGTTCCATCCCGGGTAGCCGCTATGGCTGAAATCACCCATCAACCAGAACATCATCCCCTTGAGTTCGGCGCCGTCACTTATCGCGAGCAGAAAACTGACCATCGCCCCCCAGCCTGAAGCGATCACGATGCCGGTCAACAACAACCGTCCCGAGGACCAGCGACCGCTGCGCTGCACCAGGCCAAACACCAGCAGCATATTCACCAGAGCACCCAGCAATGCCGATCCTGACACCCAGAATCCGCCCAGACCCAGTATCATCGCCAGCAGGGCGGCCACCGAGGCCCCTCCCGACACACCCAGC
Source organism: Motiliproteus sp. (assembly GCA_047633175.1). Classification (GTDB taxonomy): domain Bacteria; phylum Pseudomonadota; class Gammaproteobacteria; order Pseudomonadales; family Balneatricaceae; genus Motiliproteus. Next base: position 181,852 of record JBLIEQ010000004.1, read on the forward strand.
ACATAGGGATCGGCCAGCGGGTTGCGCAGCAGCGCCTGCATCAGACAACCGGCCAGCGCCAGCTCGCCGCCGACCACCATCGCGCTGAGCGCACGCGGCAGGCGTAACTCGACCACGACCGATCGCTCGATCGACGCCTCCTGTTGCAGGAGCAGCGACCAGAGGTTCTCGACAGGAATAGCGAAGCTGCCCACACCCAGACTCAACAGGAAACTCGTCAGGCCCACGACCAGCAGTAGTAAACCGAACACCCTGACCCGCAAAGGTACTCTCATAGCTGAGGCTGCAGCACGGCGCAGAGTTCGCGGATACCGTCGAGGGTGCGCAGGGTCGGCCGGACCAGCAGATCCTGATTAAGCGCATAGAGACGATCCGTTCTGACCGCTCGCAGGGTGCTCCAGTGGCGCCAGTCATCCAGCCAGGCATTGTTGACCTCCCCCACGATAAAGATCTCAGGATCGGCCATCAGCACCGCTTCTTGATCGATCGGTGACGCCAGTCGTGGCAGATCGGTAAACAGGTTGCGCCCGCCACACAGCTCTACCATCTGATTAAACAGATGATCGCCGTTAAAGGTCATCAGGGGTTCTCTCCAGACCTGATAAAAAACCGATACCGGGGGTGAGTTCTGATAGCGGATCCGCAGCTGTTCAAGATCGGCAAGAAAACCTGAGGCGACCTCATTGGAGACCTCGCGGGTGCCTGCCAATATCCCCAGACGCTCAATATTGGTGGCGATATCGGCAAAGGTACGCGGCTCGGTAAGATAGACCGGGATACCTAATCTGAGGACATGATCCAGCGCCGCCTGCGGGTTGCCTGATTGCCAGCCGACGATCAGATCGGGTTTGAGCGCCAGCATCTGCTCCAGATCCAGACGATCATAACTGCCGATTAACGGGATTTTCCTGGCGGCGGCTGGGTAATCACTGTAACTCACGACACCGACGACTCGGTCTCCGGCGCCGGCACTGAATAACAGTTCGGTAATATGGGGCGCCAGGCTGAGGATCCGCTGAGCTGGCCCGGGTATTGTCAGGGTCGTGCCGACATCGTCGATGACCCGAATCTCTCCCCTTGCCAGTGTCGCATAGCAGCCACTGAGCACGGACAGGATCAACGCGAGTCGAACCCGACTAATCAACGAGAGCGGTATAAGGCGATACATCAATAGTTTCCGGCTGCATTTCAGGTGCCGAATGATACGCGCTAACGAGATTTATCAGAAGCCCCTGTAGGTTGGCTTGTTGTAGGTGGAATGCAGTCCAACAAGGCTAGCAAGGTGCAGCCATCGTCAGAAAAGCCGTCAGGCTGAAGCCCGCGCTACAAGGATAATGAAATGGACCCACCCCTCTCTTAAGCGGCTTCTATGAGCCTAGATGTATGTGTAAGCCACGCATCTGAAAAGGGGTGAGTCATCATGGATATTAGCCTAATTGGATTGGATATCGCAAAATCGGTCTTTCATATGTTTGCCGTCAACAGAGCAGGAAAACTGGTCCGG
>JBLIEQ010000005.1:0-167252 GCA_047633175.1 Motiliproteus sp.
GTTTAGAAGGGGGTTTTGCGTCATCCTGATACTTTGGTTGCCATTTCAAGCCTTTCAACAGACTACCTGACTGCCCACGAAACTCAGCATATAACTCTGTGGGAGCCTGCCTGCAGGCGATCTTTTGACCTTTTTTGTATGGCGGTTAAGTGTCCCTTTACTTCGCAACACTTAACTGGGACAGAGCCATTTTTTTGGTTCTGTAACCTGTAGGTTAGGCTTCAGCCTGACATCTTCCGCCTGTTGCAGGAGCCTTCAGCTGCCAGCGGGCAGGCTCCGCGTTGTCCGGATCTTTAGTTCAGGTCTCGGAGCTATCCAGTGAGTCCAGTAAACGTCTGGCGGCTTCACGAGAACCGAAGTGTATATCAGTGTTGCCCGGGTCCAGAATGCGTTGCAGACGTTCCCTGGCTTCGCGTCTCTGCCCACTCTGGACCTGTGCCCTGGCCAAGTTGAACTGGATCTCCAGATCCTGTGGAGCCAGGTCGATGGCCTTTGCGAGCAGCTTTTCCGCCGCGCGACTATCGCCTTTCTCGAGCAGGATGGAGCCCAGGGTATCCAGGATATCGGCACTGTTGGGGTCCAGCTGCCGGGCATGCTGGGCATGGACCAGGGCCTGGTCGAGGTTGCCCTCCTTCAGCAGTAACCAGGCGAGGTTATTACGTGCCTGAGGATGATCGGGTAGTAGGCTGATAATTTCAGTGAACACAGTTTTCGACTCTGGCAGCTGACCGTTGACCAGGTACAGGTTGGCGAGCGTATCGAGCGTCAACAGATCCTCGGGATACTGTTCCAGCCAGTGAGTCAGAGTCTCTATCGCTTGATCCCGCTCTCCCAGGCTCCAAAGGGCGGAAGCCAGTTGGATGCGGATAATATTGGTCTCGCGCTGTTCGAGCACTCTGCGATACAGCTCGACGGCTTCGGCAGGCTTGCCCTGTGCCATGGCGATCTGAGCCGCCAGCTCGTTGACCCAGCTATTGTCCGGAGCAAGTTCCCGCAGTTGGTCCTTGATTTGGCTGGCTGCCGCCAGGTTCCCGGATTTCAGTTTGATACGCCCAAGCGTCAACAGGCTGGGGAGATGCTCGGGATCTATAGCCAGGGCCCGATCGACAGACTCCTGAGCCAGGTCGACGCGACCGGCCTTCTCGTAAAGCTCCGCTAGCTTAGAATGCGGCAGTCGTTGCTCAGGGATGATTCTTTCGAGCTGCCGATAGGTCTTGATGGCCTCGGCGTTTTGGCCGGTCTGGCTCTGGGCCCGGCCGATCAGTGCCAGCAATGCAGGGTCATGGGGATGGCGAGGTCTGATTCTCTCACTGAGTTCCAGGGCGCGGGCAGGCTGCTTTTGACCCAGGTAGATGTGCCCTAGCAGCAGGTTGGGCCTTAGGGCTTGGGGATGCTTATCGACGGCTTGCTTGAGCCAGAGTATGGCGGCTTCCGACTGCCCTAACTGGCCATCCAGTTCGAATAATAGCATCAACGTTTTTAAATCGTCAGGGTGATGCTCGAGTAGCTGCTGGTAAAGATGGCGTGCTTGTTCCGGATCCTGTTGATTCCTGGCCAGTGCCGCCAGATTGTGGCCAGCGTTGAGATCGCCGGGGTCCAGGGATAGTGCCTGTCGGAAGGCGGTCTCGGCCGCCTCGGGTTGTTGTTGGAAAACTCTGGCTAGGCCTTCGAGGCTGAAGCCATAGGGCGAGCCAGGATGCTGTTGCTGAAAGGCCAGGGCTGCCGTCAGCGCCTTATCGAGTTGCTGGTCTTTCAGGTAAGAGAGGATCAGGGCCATCTGGACGGTCTGAGATTCGGGCGCTTTTTCGACGGCCCTCTCCAGCTCGGCAATGCCGGCCTCGGTATCGCCTAAGGCCAGGTGGACCGAGGCTTGGTGCAGGTTGATCAACTCATCGTCAGGGGCCAGCGCGACAGCCTGGCGGAAAAGCTGCTGGCTCTGCTGATAGTGCTTTCTTTGCAGGGCTGCGGTACCGGCTGCCACAAACAGGGAAGCATCCTGGGGCTGCAGGGCGTTGATGTCTATCTTGGTCAGGGTTTTTTGGGCCTCGTCCGTCAAACCCAGCTTTATCTGGGTGGCGGCTTGCAGCTTAAGTGCGGCGGCGTATCGCGGCGCTGTATTGACGACGTCGTTGATATAACTGTATGCCCTCTCGAAACGCTCGAGCGAATAGGCGGCAAGCGCCGCAATATAGGTGCTCGGCAGGTGGTCGGGCAGCTGATTCAGCACTTTTTCCGCATGCCTGAGGGCTGTGACATAATCTTTCTTTTGGAGCGAGATCGACGCCTGAAGCTGGTTGGCGAAGGGATAGTCGGGAGCTGCCTCGAGGAGAGGGCGCAGCCGGGCCTGGGCTTCATCCAGGCGGTTGTCGGCGATCAGAGCACGAACCGGATAGGTTGACAGGGCCAGGTTTGAATACTGGATAGCGCTGGCCTTTTCGAAGACCTCTAGGGCCTCCCTGTGCTGGCCGTTGTACAGGGCGATTTCACCCTTTAGCAACAACGCCTCAGCATGTTCTGGGTTTGATTCCAGGATGCGATTCAGTAGCGCCGCGGCTTGATTTAACTCATCCTTTTGGCTGGCAAACAGGGCTTGAAGCAGCAGCACGGAGGGATGATCCGGGTCGATCTTTGCTGCTTGCTCCATAAGGGAACGGGCCCTGTCCTTATCGCCCTCGGACAATGCGGCCTGGGCATTAATGCAGAGCATCGCTACCTGGATGTTCTCAGGCAGTAACGCATAGTCACCGAGCAGGGTATTAAGTTTGTCGTGCTGATTGAGCTGCAGTAGCGTCTTGGCGTAACTCAGCCTGATCAGCGAGCTGCTGCCATCCAGCTGATGGGCCTTTTCCAGACTCTTTTCCGCAGATCTAGGGTCGCCGATCTTCAGATAGAGCTCTCCGAGCATCAAACGGGCTTCGGGGCTGGAAGGATTTTCCAGAATGGCATTCTTAGCCTCGATAATGGCGCTCTTAGGTCGGCCCTGGTCCCGATATTCTCTGGCCTGTTGCAGAGAGTCGGTGGTCGCGGCTTCGGTGTTACCGGAGGCGGGCAGAAATGCCAGCAGTAGGCACAGGCTTGAAATTTTGAAGCGGGCTTGGTTTGAATAAATAGTCCTTGTGCGATCAGCGTCCATGTTGTCGTCCTTAGTTTTTTTCTTCGTAACGTCCGGGGGCTAGAATATGATTGGGATCCAGGCTTGCTTTGATCCGGTCGATCAGGAGCTGGTAGCCCGGTTCCGGTTTAGGCAACCGGCCCATCGCGCGGGTAGATAGGCGGTAAGGGTAATAGCCTCTGTCAGTCAGCTCGCCCAGTAGTTCATCGTGGCACTGGAGTGCTCTCAGCTCCTCTGTGGCGTTGTCCCGGTCGTAAGTTATGGAGATGACGCTGTCGATACAGCGCGCGGTAATCAGGGTCATCGAGATGGACGGCTCAAATCCATAACGCAGCAGGATGTCTTCAATAAGGTTATCAAGAATCCTGGCGTGTTCACCTGTCATGGGCGCGATCGGAGCCAGCCACAGCAACCCGCAACGATCACGATCCGGATCGGCCTGGTCGGCCGGCGGAGCCGGCTTCTTCTTACGCCAATAGGTGCTGGGTATAAAGGCATTGGTGGGGACGCCCTGCTTGAGATTATAGAGTGACACTCCCAGGGCCAGGGCTTTGCCGATATTCTGGCCCGTGAGCCAGCTCAGAGGCTTCTGGAATGCCGTGGCGAAACGGATTAGCCGGTGATCGAGGAACTGCAGTTTGCTCGAGCCGATGCCGCGCAGGGCCTTTTTCAGTTTTTTACGGGCCAGGGCGACCTCGGCACGGGAGCCGTAGAGGGCGCCTGACGCGTTCCAGTCACTCACCTTCGAGGCCTTGCTCGTCCTGGCGAGCCAGTCCCTGGGCAGGGGAGTGGTGCCACCGACCTCTTTCCAGGGATACTGGCCAAAGGCGGAGATGGCCTTATCCGCATTGACCAGATGGATCGAGCTTTTAAGGGTGCCGGACAGCTTCAGAGGCCGGAGAGCATCGACCAGGCTGGCAAAATCCTCCTTGCTGACGCCACAGAAAAAAGCTTGGCAGTAGTCGGGCTTCGGCATCAGCCAGATCGTCATGCGGGTCACGATACCCAGGTTGGACTGGCTGAAGAGGCCGTCCAGATAGGGCCCCACACCCCAATGGTAGACATCGGCGGCCTGGGCGTTGGGATAACGATTGAAACCGGTATGAAAGAGTTCACCGGTAGGCAGGACCACTTCCAGGCCGCTGACATGGGCGAAATGATCGCCGTAAGGGGTATGGCCGAAGCCTCGTTCCAGGGTGTTGCCGATAATGCTGCACTGGGCCGAAGCGCCGGTAGCATCTATCCAGAACGGTGCGTTCTTAGCCTGAAGATAGTCATAGAGCTGCTGTTGGGTCACCCCTGGCTCGAGGGTAACCGTGCCGAGAACGGCATCCAGTTTCAGGATCTGGTTCATGCCGCTCAGATCGAGGATAGCGCAAAGGTCTGCCGTAGGGGCCGCAGAACCGTACCCCCAGTTTTTGCCGCTGCTGATGGGATAGAGCGGCACGCAGGTTTCGTTGGCGATACGAACAATCTCCTGCACCTGCTTTTGGTCGATGGGCCTGAGCACCGCACAAACCCGGTTCGAGGTCTCATAGGTGGCGGTGGCGTATCGACCGAGGATCTCGTCATCGATCAGTACCCCAGCTGGGCCCAGCAGTGCTTGCCAGCGCAGCAGCGCTGCTTTCAAAGAGTCAGATGTCACGTCCAATGGTTTCATGGCTGGTCATCCCTGTTATCCGCATTAAGTTCTGCAGGCTGCTAATAGCCTAGACGCTTTTCTGGATTCAGGCTTAAACCTGGCAGAGCTGTATTATCGATTACGTCTTCCTAAGCCGGTAGCGGTCGTTGTCTCCTGCACGCGACAACGAGACTCCGGCGACCTGGCGCGCGCTGCTGTCTTGGTTCTGATATTCCGTTCACCCTGCTCCTGTCGATGCGAGGGTGGCTGGCTTTGCAGATGTTGCCAGGCAGAGACATCGTAATTGTATGATTTAAAAGAATCTGAGTGCTTAAGACCTATAACTGTCTGTGTTTGGGGACATTTCAGGGCGAAAATCGGCGATTAATGTTCAATCAGGGTGTGTAACTACAGGATAGTAAATATAAAAATATATATTGGATCGGGTTTTGCTAAGGAATGGATTATTCAGCAAGCCTATCCATTGAGAGAAGAGTCTATGCCCGTTACTTTTGAGCTTACCGAAGACCCTCGACTACTGGCCCAGTATTACCGTATACGGGAGGCCTGTTTCCGACAGGATCTCGGTCTGACTGGATTTGACGGTTCTGAAGATGCAGATGATCGCCATGGGCATATCATGATTGCTCGGGATGGCGACCGTTGTGTCGGCGGAGCCAGGATCAACGGGACGGGACCGGGCCATTCAAGACGCTTGCCGATGGAGACTGATGATTTTTTGATGGGAGAGGTGATGGGAGAGGTGATGGGCGAGATGATGCCTGCCTTAACCCTGGATAACAGGACCTATTGCCAATGGACCCGGCTCTGTTTAACGCCGGATTATCGTATCAGGCAGATTCTGCGAGGCTTGGTTCAGGCCGTTATCGTTCGCAGTGCCGCGTTGGGATACCGCTATGCGTTCAATGTGGCGGGCATGAGTCGGGCGCGTCTCTACAAACGCCTGCATGAGGTACTCGGATACCGGTATGATATCTGTGAACAGCTGTTGGTGCCGGTCGAGGAGGGGTTCAGGCACCTGCAGCATCTGCTCTCCATTACCCACCTCGATGCGGCGCTTCACGAGGGAAAGGCCGAGGGCAAGGACGACTGCAACGTTGTTTGCGCCGGGCTTGAGTGGCACCAGGCGGCTTGAGGCCCTGCTCTGTCAGCCTCCCGTAGGTCGAGCTGAAAACTCGGGCTGAAAAGGCGATTCTGTTGACCCGGATCAATCGCTGGACTAGGGACCGATCCGGATCGAGCCTCTTACAGATGGCTCTCGGCGTACTCTGCCAGTGCGCTACGCACCACGCTCTGGAGGTGGATAGTCGCGCTGCCCTCATAATCTTTAAAGCGTTCGACGATATAGGTCAGTCCCGAAGTCAGCGGGGTCAGGTAGTTGGAGTCGATCTGTGCTAGGTTGCCCAGACAGATCATCTTGGAGCCTTTGCCACAACGGGTGAGAATGGTCTTGAGCTGCGAGGGGGTCAGGTTCTGCGCCTCGTCGATCAGTACCAGCGCATCCTGGATGCTGCGGCCGCGGATAAAGTTCATTGATTTAAACTGGATGTTGGCTTTTTCGATGGTGTATTTGATGCTGCTGAGTGGCTGTTCATCCCCTTCGTGCATCGCTTCCAGATTATCCTGGATCGCGCTGAGCCAGGGGGTCATCTTCTCCTCTTCGGTACCGGGCAGGAAGCCGATATCTTCGGCCAAGGGCGGGGTGCTGCGGGTCACGATGATCTTGTTGTAGCGCTTCTGTTCGATCACCTGTTCCAGGCAGGCGGCAAGTGCCAGCAGCGTCTTACCCGATCCTGCGGCGCCGTTGATGATGCACAGGTCGATGCTGGGATCGCTCAGGGCATCGATAGCGAGACCCTGAGGGATATCCAGCGGCTTAATACCCCAGTTTTCCTTGTCCATCAGGAAGCGTTGATTGATATCCCGGATCTTGACCTCCTGCTCGTCGATCGCTTCCACCCGTCCGGCAAAGCCATCGTCATCGTAGACATACTCATTGAGATAGGTATCAGGAAGAACGCTGCGTGCGACCCTGTGGAAGCTGTGACCATCACTGTGTTCCGTCTTGACGTCATCGACCTGGTCCCAGAAGTTGCCATCGAACTTATGATAGCCGCAGGCCAGCATGCCCAGGTCAGAGATCAGCTGATCGGTACGGTAATCTTCAACGCGCTTGAGACCGGCTCCCAGTGCCTTGAGGCGCATGTTGATATCTTTAGTGACCAGAATCACCTGACGGTCCTGATAGATCGATTGCAGGTGCAGGGCCGCGTTGATGATGTGATTGTCATTGTTGTTGTTATCGGGCAGGAAACCCTTGCGCATGGTCAGTTCGTGATCGGGAAAGATCGAGAGCTTGCCCAGTTTTTGTTGCGGGTCCGGCGTTGGCAGGGTGATCTTGACGCCTCCGGATATCTCCTCGGGCGATTTGGCTTTGCTGAGAATGCGGTCGATCGCCCTGATCGCTAAACGGGCCTCCTGGGAGACGTTTTTTTTGCGGTCTTTGATGCTGTCGAGTTCTTCGAGCACCGTCATCGGAATAGCGATATCCTGCTCTTTAAATTCTGTCAGGCAGCTGGGATCATGCAGCAGAACATTGGTATCAAGAATATATAATTTTGATGAGCGCATCGATAGTTCTCCTTAGGCGGGTATTAGCGGAGTTTGTGTGTGTGAAACAGCATGCCTAACGATGAATACCCGCCATTCGAAGAGTAAGGCCTGCGGCGGATCGATGTAAGGCACTGGCTGGAAAAATTACAGATAATTTGATGAAGGAGGAACTTATCCCGCTATAAGATCAGCTGCATGCACCCCCAGATCGGGCCGCTGATTTATAATGTCCGGAGTGCAGCGGTTGACTCCGCCATAAAGCTATTTTTGCACCAGTGCCAGGCATGCAGTTGTTGAACGTATGGATTCAAGGAGGGATCAATTATGGGGATTTTTGAACGTTATCTACCTGTGTGGGTCGGCTTAGGTATCCTGATCGGCGTGTCGGTGGGGAATACCTTTCCTCGACTTTTTACCCTAGTCGCTAAGCTGGAGTACGCCCATGTCAACCTCGTGGTGGCCGTGCTGATCTGGGTGATGATCTATCCGATGATGATCCAGATCGACATGGCGGCCATTAAAAACGTGGGCAAACGCCCTAAAGGATTGGTGCTGACGCTGGTGGTCAACTGGCTGATCAAGCCTTTTACCATGGCGGGGCTTGGCTGGCTGTTTTTCCGGGTCTTGTTTGCCGACTGGGTCGATCCGCAATCAGCCGGTGAATACATCGCAGGGATGATCCTGCTGGGTGTCGCACCCTGCACCGCGATGGTGTTCGTCTGGAGTCAGCTGACTCGAGGTGATCCCAATTACACCCTGGTTCAGGTGTCGGTGAACGATCTTATTATGGTGTTTGCCTTTGCACCGATTGCCGCCTTTCTGCTGGGCATCAGTGATGTGCAGGTGCCCTGGGAAACACTGTTGTTGTCGACCGTCCTTTACGTCGTCTTGCCCCTGATGGCCGGTGTCCTGACCCGATATCGGTTGCTGTCAGGCGGCGATAAGCAGGCCGTTCAGTATTTCGTGCGGACGCTAAAACCCTGGTCTGTGGTAGGTCTGCTGGCGACTGTCGCGCTGCTGTTTGGTTTTCAGGCCGAGACTATTCTGACTCAGCCCGAGACCATCCTGCTGATCGCTATTCCCCTGCTTATTCAGACCTACGGTATTTTTGCGATCGCTTATGCCTGGGCTCGTGCCTGGAAGCTGCCCCACAATATTGCCGCCCCCGCCTGTCTGATCGGGACCTCTAACTTTTTTGAGTTAGCAGTGGCAGTGGCTATCTCTCTGTTCGGCCTGCACTCCGGTGCGGCACTGGCGACTGTCGTGGGTGTGTTGGTTGAAGTGCCCGTCATGTTATCGCTGGTTGCCTTTGTTAACCGCACGCGACATTGGTTTCGGACGTAGGAGCCACAACCAAGGAGCACCACCGAGCCTCTGGCCTAGTCCAGGGGCTTAGATCAACTCAAGCCTTAGCCGCTATCGGCGCTACGTCAGGTAGCGTCAACCGAGTCACCAGGTCCCTTAGCGGGGCTGCTGCAGCCGTTTAATCATCGCCGCCACCGTGCTCATCTGTATCGCGCCCTTATGGTAGAAGTCAGACCCCGTGTACCCCCAGAAATCCCAGCAGCCTTTAGGGTTGTAGGGGGAGACCTGTAGCTCGCTGCGGGAGCGGATCTGCGGGTAAAGCACGATGATCTGATTACTGTCGGCCACTTCGTTGTAGCCGGCCGCATCATGGAAAAAAAGCTGATTGGTGTCGAACTCGGCGGCTGATTGCCTGCAACCATGAAAGACGACATGAACAGCGCAGGATTGGCCCTGACAAGCCTCAGGGACGTAGGCGAAGGCGGTGTCTGCCAGAGCGGATATGGCTAGCCGGTCGGCGGCGACAAATTCAGTCTGGTCGAACTCAACCAGCGCCCCCGTTAACGCCTGCGCATTGGGCTTGAGAGGACCATAGATCTGCTGGAGTATCTCTCGAGCCTGGTCATAGTCGCCACAGCGATTGATAAAGGGCGCTGCGTTCTGATCGCAGGCTGTTTCCACATTGTCAGAAATAAAGCCATGCTCGGCGTTGGCGAGATGGTCGTACTTAATCGCAGTGGCGGGGATTCCCGCAGAGAGATAAAAATCTTCGGCCTGGGTTACGACGCCTGAGGCCACGGTGCTATCGATATCACCGCTAAAGAGATAGATACGGTCATCGGTGAGATTGGCCAGAGGATCGATCAGTCCCTCGGCGGCTAGGGTACCGGCTTTCTTGGCCAGCTGTTCGCCATCGGGAAGCATAAAATATTCACACCAGCTTACGAAGGGCCAGAATGCATATTTGCAGGGGTTCATGCAGGTGGTCGATGCGGTCAGCAGATAGGACTTAAACGCCGAGGTCGATGAGCCAGAGGCTTCATTGCCAGCACAAAAATAGGGACCGCCCGCAACGATCCCCGCACCCGCCAGGTTTTCAGAGAACGCGACATGGTACTGGGTGGCCATAAAACCACCCGAGGAGATTCCCGAGACCGACGTCTGCTTCGAAAGTGCGGCTAAGCCAGGCAATGGGGATTCGGCGAAGACCGATGCCGATGCTAATATCGACACCCAGGTTAGCAGCGCCGTTAAGAGCGTCTGTTTCCAAAAAATACGCATAGTGTTCATCCATGATTCAAGTGAGCCGAGCCGCATCGCTGCGAGCGGGGAGGCCGGTTCGATCCGGTATCGAGAGAGGCCGCGCAAGAGTATGGCAGCAGAAGGGGGGCGGTGCAGAATATAGCGTGAATGTCTAAGCGCTTGGCTGGAACAAGCCGGGGACGGGAGCCTGCCGGATCGGGCGTGCTACCGGGGCTGTTGCGGTCGCATATCATTCATTCGGATATCATACCCCTGCAGCTTATAGCGACGGTAGTTGGCACGGGTCGCAGCCAGGATCTCAGGCTGCTGGATAACGACTTCGATAATACGATCAAAGCTGAGTGCGGCGTCGGTCACCTCAAGTTCAAGGTTGATAAAGACATCACGGTGTCCGGGCAGGCTGTCACCGTAACCGATTTCGATCACATCATCGAGTTGTTCCGCGATCAGGCTGTGGGGCAGAAATGCATCCCCCCGGAACTCCCACAGCCACTCATCCAGTTGCCTGGCACTGGCTTCATCACCCGTACGCACATAGATCCGATGTCCCAGACCGTACACTTTCTCCAGTATCTTGCAGAGAAAGTGACGGCGGGCTTGAGGATCGTCCGCGGCTAAGATGTAGAAGTCGCTGCGGGACATCGGTTAGTCGTTGCTGCCGTGAACGTCGCAGCCAGGATCTTTGCACTCAGTCTCGCTGAGGTCTTCGGTCTCAGTCGCCAGATCGATCAGATACTGGGTGAGAAGAGGTACGCAGCGACCCGTGGCGCCCTTCTGCTTGCCGCTGACCCAGGCGGTACCTGCGATATCCAGGTGTGCCCAGGCGAACTTCTTGGCAAAACGCGACAGGAAGCAGGCCGCGGTGATGGAGCCGGCGGGGCGACCACCGATATTGGCGATATCGGCGAAGTTGCTGTCCAGTTGCTCCTGATACTCATCCCACAGGGGTAGCGGCCAGGCGCGGTCGGTGCTGTAGTCAGAAGCCGCCAGAATCTTGGTGGCAAGGGCTTCGTTGTTACTCAGCAGAGCACTGGTCTGGTGGCCCAAGGCGATAATGCAGGCGCCGGTCAGGGTGGCGATATCGATAACACTGGCGGGTTCAAAACGCTCGGCGTAGGTCAGGGCGTCGCAGAGTACTAGGCGGCCTTCGGCATCGGTATTGAGGATCTCAACGGTTTGCCCTGACATCGTGGTGACGATGTCGCCGGGCTTGGTCGCGAAGCCACTGGGCATGTTTTCCGCGGCGGCGATGATCGCCACGACGTTAAGGTCAAGCCCCATTTCGGCGATAGCAGTCATGGTGCCCATGACGCTGGCGGCACCGCACATGTCGTACTTCATCTCGTCCATAGAGGCGCCCGGCTTGAGACTGATACCACCCGAATCGAAGGTGATCCCCTTGCCGACCAATACATGCGGTTTGCTGTCTGCAGCTTCGGCGCCGTTATAGGTCAAGACGATAAGCTGCGCCTGCTGTTCAGAGCCTGCCGCCACGGACAGGAAGGCACCCATGCCAAGCTCTTCCATCTCGGCTTCGCCCAGCACCTCGAGCGTGAAACAGTCGTAATCATCCGCCAGCGCCTTAGCCTGCTCAGCCAGATAGGTGGGGGTGCAGATGTTGCCAGGCAGGTTGCCCAGATCGCGCGCGGTGGCCACGCCGTTGGCAATTGCCGAGCCATCGAGGATGGCGATCTCGCCGATCTCAACATCGTCTTCATCGAGTACGATCTGGATGGTTTCAAATTCAACCTGATCCGAGGGTTTGCTCTTTAACTGATCGAATTGATAGAGCCCGGCCGCCAGAGTCTCCGTAAGGATGCGGCTGCGCCAATAGCAATCGCGATTCATAACGGCGCTGTCGTCAAACGCGACCGCAAATTCGTCGATGCGAATCGCCTTGATAGCGTTTAGTGCGGCGGCAACGACTTTTTTAAAGTTGCTGTCATTACGTTGATCGGCCTTGCCGAGTCCGACCAGCAGTACGCGCTTAGCGGTGATCCCCGCAAGCTGTTGCAGTAACAGGCAGTCACCGCTCTTACCACGAATATCACCAGCATTGATGACCGTGCTCAGATAGCCGTCACTGGCGTTGTCGAGCTGCTGCGCGGCAGCCGAAAGTTCACCACCTTCACCGATACCGACCACCAGGCAGGCGCTGGTTAACTGGCTCAACTCTTCACTTGAAATCTGAAATTCCATAACTGCTCCACGAGACATCGTCTGGGCTTTAAGGGATAATGCCGCCGACTCGAAAGGTATTCGAACCGGCAGATCAATCGCCGAGAGTGTACGATAATTTTTCCTCGTTTGCAGGGCTCATCCACAGGCTTTGTGTAATCAATCTTTACGTCAATGAGAGGATCGCCCCTCGGTGATTATTTTTCGCTACCTCACCAGGGAGGTGCTGGTCAGTATGAGCGCCGTCACCGGCGTGTTGTTACTTATCATCATGAGCGGCCGCTTTATCAAATATCTGACCAATGCCGCTGAGGGTCAGTTGTCTGTCGACATCCTATTACTGCTGATCAGCTATAGAATCCCGGGCTTCCTCGAGCTGATTCTACCCCTGGGGCTGTTCCTGGGCATCCTGCTCTCCTACGGCCGGCTCTACCTGGATAATGAGATCACCACGCTCAGCGCCTGTGGCATCAGTGATAAGCGCTTGCAGTGGATGACCCTGGGGCCTGGCCTTATGGTGGCTGTGTTGGTGGCCTGCCTCAGTTTTTGGGTTACCCCCTGGGGTGCCGGGCAGGTTAAAAATATGCTTAACCAGCAGGAATCGATGACCGAGTTCGATGTGCTGGTCGAAGGGCGGTTTCAGAAATTGCCCACCAAGGGTCGGGTCTCCTATGTGGGCGAGCTGACTAATAATCGCACCGAGCTACTGGATATTTTTCTCTCCGAGCAGATAAAAACGCGCAACGGAAACCAGCTCGGCATCGTCGTCGCCGAGTCGGGACGCCAATACAGGGATCAAAACACGGGCAGTCGTTTCCTGCTGCTTAAAAATGGCTATCGCTATGAAGGTGTGCCGGGGCAAGCCGATTTCCGGATGATCAGTTTCGAGGAGTATGGCGTTCGCCTGCAGGAGTCCCAGGTGCGTGAGCAGGTGACCGAAGTAGAAGTCTTACCCACGATCGAGCTGTGGCGAAACGAGGGTTATAAATACCGCGCTCAGCTGCACTGGCGTGTGTCGCTACCGATCCTGTGCATTATGGTGGTGCTGTTGGCGGTGCCGTTGAGCAAAGTCAGCCCGCGTCAGGGACGCTATTCCCGGCTGTTACCCTCGATTCTTATCTATCTGACCTATCTGACGCTGCTGGCGAGCGCGCGCAGCGGCATGGATGAGGGCGAACCCGGGGCGGTGCTACGTTTCTGGTCGGTTCATCTGTTGTTTGCCTTTCTGGCCTTCAATCTGCACTTTACCGGTCGGTTCTGGCGTCGTTTGTTGAGCCTTGGCTGGCTCTGGTTGCCGATACCGGGAAGGAGTGTCAAATGAAGCTGTTGGATCGGTACATCGGCAAGACAGTGCTGTTCTCCTGTCTGATCGTCTTGTTGGCGATCATCGGCCTGGATACGCTGTTCTCCTTTGTCGATGAACTGAAAAAATTAAGTGACCGCTACACGCTCGATATCGCGATACGCTATGTGTTGCTCTCTGTTCCCGGCAGCATTTATGAATTCATACCGCTCTCTTCTCTGGTGGGCTGTTTGATAGGTCTGGGGCTGCTGGCCAGTAGTTCGGAGTTAACAGTGATGCGGGCGGCCGGTGTGAGTAAATTTCGTATCGTACTGGCGGTGAGTCGTCCGGTCATCTTGCTGGTGGTATTGGCAGGCTTGATTGGTGAGTTTGTGGTGCCGATTACCGGTCAGCAGGCGACGATAGAGCGCGCTAAGGCGCATAGCGGCGACAGAGCGGCAGGCACCCAGTACGGTGTCTGGCACCGCGAAGGCGATTGGGTGATGCATTTCAACGCGATTGAGCGTGATGGTACGGTGCATGGCCTGACACTGTATGAATTTAATGCAGAGCGGCAGCTGATCGCCTCAGGCTTTGCCAAAAAAGCACTCTATCAGCAGGGGTACTGGCAGCTTAAAGACCTAAGCACAACCTATTTTGAAGGTGACCGGATTCGGGTGGAGATTCGGGACGATGCGCGCTGGGATTCCGAGTTAAGACCGGAGTTGCTGGAATTGTTGTCGATGGAGCCTCATGATATGTCGATCGAAGGGTTATATAATTTCAACCAGTATATGAATACTCAGCACCTCAAGGCGGCGACTCATCAGTTAGCGTTCTGGAGCAAGTTGCTGCAGCCGCTGTCCATTTTTTCTCTGGTGCTGGTCGCGGTCTCGTTTGTGTTCGGGTCACTGCGTTCGGTCACGATGGGGCAGCGGGTGCTGGTCGGGATTCTGGTCGGTCTGGTGTTTAAATTCAGTCAGGATCTGCTGGGGCCTGCCAGCACGGTTTACGGTTTTTCGCCGTTGGTGGCTATCCTGTCGCCCATCGTTATCTGCGTCCTGGCGGGTAGTTGGATGTTGAGCCGGGGTCGATAGCCCAGATTTCTTACTAACGCGTTATACGAGGGTGAATGATGGTTTCTAAGCAGCAGATGATCGATTTTCTGAAGGCAGAGTTTCCCCAGAGTGAGTGCATCGTCGAGGCGGTAGGGGGTCGGGCTGCCACGATTCGGCATCGCATCGGCGTCAACGAACTTCGTCCCGGAGGCACGGTGTCGGGTCCGGTGATGATGACCGTGGCGGATGTCGCGCTCTATGTCGCCATCCTGGGTGAAATCGGGCTGGTAGCGCTGGCGGTGACCACCAACCTGAATATCAACTTCCTCAGAAAGCCCGCCGCCGACAGGGATCTTATCGGTGTCTGTCGTCTGATAAAACTCGGCAGAACCCTGGCGATCGGTGAGGTGACCCTCTACTCAGAAGGCAGTGAAGAGCCCGTCGCCCACGCGGTGGGCACCTATTCTATTCCGCAAATTGTAGGTTAGGCTTGTAGGACGGACTCGTAGGATGGACTCGAGGGACGGACTCGTAGGTCGGACTCGTAGGTCGGACTTTAGTCCGACGCAGGGAGCTCCTTGCTAACTTTGTCGGACTACTTTCTACCCACAAAACGCCGACCTACAGGGGGCCTATTTCCTTCGCGGAGGCAGCTGCACCATGCGGGAGTCGGAATAGCGGTCGTGCCAGCTGAGCTGTTGCTTATCGAACAGCATCCACCAGAAACCGGCACCCAGACAGAGCAGGGAGGCACCGGCGGTGAAAAAGCGCAGCAGCGCCTGCATGCCGCTGATTAAACGGCCATCATCGGTCTGCACCCGCAGGCGCCAGGCGACCATGCCCACCGTCTGGCCCTTCCAGGTCCAGAACAACGCGAAGTACCCAAAGGTCGCCAGAAACAGGACGCTTTTTAAGACCGGTCCCTGTACCTGCTCCCCATCGTTGAGCGCTACCGCGATAAGGGTGACGAACAGCCACAGGGCACCCAGCATCAGAAAGTCGTAGAACATCGCGGCCAGGCGCTTAGGCAGAGAGGCGGGGGCAAGGACGGTGGTAGGTTGCGGCTGGATCATAAACGCTCGAAGGTATCGGTTTAAAGGCGGGCCATATTAACCTGAATTCCCCGCCGCTGCAGTAGCCGTTACTCGGTTAAGAGCTAGCCGCGCGCCCGCGCCACCTTGGAACGGGTCTCACGATCCAGCTGGCCCATGATGTAGTTGCCGGTGTCGATCAGCTTATCCAGATCGATACCGGTCTCTATCCCCATGCCGTGCAGCATATAGATCACATCCTCGCTGGCGACATTGCCGGAGGCGCCCTTGGCATAGGGGCAGCCGCCGAGTCCTGCGACCGAGCTGTCGATCACCGCCAGCCCCTCCTCGAGTACCGCCAGCAGGTTGGAGAGCGCCTGACCGTAGGTATCGTGGAAATGCGCGGCCAGCCGGGTCATCGGAATATCCCGCGCCACCGCCTCCAGCATTCGTTTGGCCTTGAGGGGCGTGCCGGTGCCGATGGTATCCCCCAGGGAGATCTCGTAGCAGCCCATCTGGTACAGGGTGTTGGCGACCTTGGCCACCTTCTGTGGGGCGATCTCGCCCTCATAGGGGCAACCCAGCACGGTCGAGACATAACCACGGACGCGGATGTTTTCGGCCTGGGCACGCGCCATGACCGCCTCGAAGCGCTTGAGGCTCTCGGCGACCGAGCAGTTGATGTTTTTCTGGGAGAAGCTTTCGGAGGCGGCGCCGAACACCGCGACCTCTTTAACGCCCGCCTCGATGGCCGCTTCCAGGCCTTTAAGATTGGGCGTCAGGGCCGCATAGGTGACCCCGGGTTGGGGCCGGATACCGGTCATCACTGCCAGGGCGTCGCCCATCTGCGGGACCCATTTGGGTGAGACGAAGCTGGCCGCCTCTATATAGCGGACTCCGGCCTGTTCCAGGCGCCGTATCAGTTCCAGTTTGACGGCGGTGGCGACCATTTCGCCAGACTCATTCTGCAGTCCGTCGCGGGCGCCGACCTCGACGATACGCACCTGCTTGGGTAGTCCGGAGAGCAACATTATTTGGTCTCCTGTACTGATGTCGATGCGGTTGCCGCCAGAGGCTCGAGTGCCAGCAGTTCGACGCCATCACTGACTTGATCGCCAGGCTTGAAGAACAGCGCGCTGACGGTGCCGGCGAACGGGGCGCGAATGGTCTGCTCCATCTTCATCGCCTCGATCACCACCAGCCCCTCTCCGGCCTCGACCTGAGTGCCGACCGTCTTGAGGACCGCCACCAGGGTGCCGGTCATCGGCGCCTTGAGTGAACCCTGCTGGCCGCTGTCGGAGGTATCGTGAACCTCGACCAGACGCTGACATTCGAACTGTAGACTATCGTGGAACAGGGTGATCGTCTCGTCCTGTTGAAATACCGCCACCGAGAACTGGTGACCATTGAGGGTGGCGTTAAGGCGATCGCTATGGAGTTCGCCGTTGACCTGGAACTCCGCCTCGCCGACCCTGATCAGGTAGCCGTGGTCGGATTCGGTGACCGTGACGTTGTGGGTGGTATCGGCATGAGTCAGTGCATAGGGGTAGGCGTATTGACTGTTCAGACGAAAGCTATTGAGGCGATTGAAGGGCGAACTAGGATCGCGGGGATTCACCGC
Organism: Motiliproteus sp.; assembly: GCA_047633175.1. Taxonomy (GTDB): domain Bacteria; phylum Pseudomonadota; class Gammaproteobacteria; order Pseudomonadales; family Balneatricaceae; genus Motiliproteus. Next base: position 17,106 of record JBLIEQ010000005.1, read on the forward strand.
CATGGCCTTGCGTGCCAGGGTCAGGTAGCAGGCGCTTAGGGCGATGTAGCGACAGGCATCGATCTCGCTCTTACCGAACAGCTGGTCATGATGACGTTCGATAAAACCGGTATCGACATCGAAGGCCTTGAAGCTTTTGCTACCCGCTAGCTTAGCCAGGAAACCCAGGTTGGTCTTGACCCCGCAGATGCGGTAATCCTCCAGCGCCTGCTGTAGCCGTCGCAACGCCAGGTCCCGGTCCTCGTCCCAGACGATCAGCTTGGCGATCATGGGATCGTAAAAATGGCTGATCAGATCGCCTTCGATCACGCCGGTATCCACGCGTACATAACGACTCTCGACCGGGGTGCGCAGGTAGTTGAGGCGGCCCGTGGCGGGCATAAAATCGGTATCGGGATCCTCGGCATAGATGCGCACCTCCAGCGAATGGCCACGCAGGACCACCGCAGCCTGAGTCAGCGGTAGTTCCTGGCCTGCCGCGACACGCAGCTGCCATTCGACCAGATCCTGACGGGTGATCAGCTCTGTGACTGGATGCTCGACCTGCAGCCGGGTGTTCATCTCCATAAAGTAGAAGCTGCCGTCCTCGTCATAGAGGAATTCGACCGTTCCGGCGCCGACATAGTCGATCGCCTGGGCGGCTTGTACCGCCGTTTCGCCCATCGCCTTACGGATCTCGGCGGGGATGTTCGGCGCCGGTGCCTCTTCGATCACCTTCTGGTGGCGACGCTGTACCGAGCAGTCGCGGTCACCCAGATACACGCCGTTGCCGTAGCGGTCGCAGAACACCTGAATCTCGACATGGCGCGGCTTGGTCAGGTACTTCTCGACCAGCAGGTCGCCGTTGTTGAAGCTGCTTTCGCCCTCGCGCTTGGCACCATCGAAGGCCTCATCGAACTCCGATTCCTGCCAGACCACCCGCATCCCCTTGCCTCCACCGCCGGCAACGGCCTTGAGCAGTACGGGATAGCCGCAGCGGCCCGCCTGCGCCTTGATTAGCGCGCGATCCTGATCGTCACCGTGATAGCCGGGCACCAGCGGTACGTCGGCTGCTGCCATAATGGTCTTGGCGGCGCTCTTGGAGCCCATCGCTTCGATAGCACCAATGGGCGGGCCGATAAACACCAGACCATTATCGGCCAGGGACTTGGCAAACTCGGCATTCTCGGACAAAAAGCCGTAACCTGGGTGCACGGCCTGAGCACCGGTCAGTCGGGCGGCGGCGATGATCTTGTCGATCCGCAGGTAGCTCTCACGGCTCGGGGCGGGCCCCAGCAGCACAGCCTCATCGGCCAGCGCCACATGCCGGGCATTACGGTCGGCTTCGGAGTAGACCGCCACGCATTTAATGCCCATTCGATGAGCAGTCTGGATAATCCGGCAGGCGATCTCACCCCGATTAGCGATCAGAATTTTGTTAAACATGGAGGTCTCCAGGGGCTTCTAGTTGGGTTGAGACATGGCGATCGCCTGGCTGCGCTACGCACAGGCCTAGGCGATTTGGCTGCGCCGCTGCACCGCTACGCGGCTGGTCACCCCGGTTAGCGATCAGAATTTTGTTAAACATGGTGGTCTCCAGGGGTGGTGATCAGGGTGGCGAGCAGAGCTGCGATCAGAGTGTTGGTAAGCATGGTTACTGTCCCTGTTCCTGAATCCAGTTGGGTTTACGCTTCTCGAGGAAGGCGCTGAGCCCTTCCTGTCCCTCGGCGCTGATCCGGATATCGGCGATACAGATAGAGGTGGCTTCGATCAGATCGGCTGTAATCGGTTTGCTGCTGACCGTGCTGATCAGGGCCTTGGCGGCTTCGATGGCGCAGGGACTGTTGTTGAGCAGTTTCTTTATCAGGGCCTCCTTGGCGGCATCGAGGTCTTCATTGGTCTCGACCAGTTCATGCACCAGCCCCCAGTCCTTGGCCTGAGTGGCGCTGAAGGCTTCGGCGGTCAGGAAATAGCGGCGTGCCTGGCGCTCGCCGATCGCCCTGACGACGTAGGGGCTGATCACCGCAGGGACCAGACCGATCCGCACCTCGCTGAGACAGAACTGACTGGCCTGGGTGGCAACGACCAGATCGCAGCAGGCGGCCAGACCCACGGCACCGCCGTAAGCGGCCCCCTGCACCAGCGCGATCGTAGGCTTGGGCAGGTCGTTAAGGCAGCGCATCAAATGAGCCAGGCCGCGGGCATCGACCAGGTTTTCCTGGTGGCTGTTGCCCGCCATCCGCCGCATCCAGTTGAGGTCGGCACCGGCGGAGAAGTTCTTACCCTCGGAGCGCAGCACCAGGACCCGCACGGCGGGATCCTCGGCCACGGCCTCCAGATGCCGGATCAGGCTGTCGATCACCTGGTCATCGAAGGCGTTATGCACCTCGGGGCGGTTGAGTGTCAGCGTGGCGATGCCACGGCTGTCGGTATTGAGTAGGACCTGTTGCTTGCTCATGTCGATCTCCCCCTACATTCGGAACACGCCGAATTTAGTGTCTTCTATAGGTTTATTGAGTGCTGCCGCCAGCCCCATGCCGATCACATCGCGGGTCTGAGCCGGATCGATAACGCCGTCATCCCAGAGTCGGGCGCTGGCGTAGTAGGGGTGCCCCTGGTGCTCGTACATATCCAGAATAGGCTTCTTGTAGGCCGCTTCCTCGTCGCTGCTCCAGGACTCCTTGCCACGCTCTTTGGCATCGCGGGTCACCTGGGCCATCACTCCGGCCGCCTGCTCGCCACCCATCACCGAGATCCGCGCATTAGGCCACATCCACAAGAAGTTCGGATCGAAGGCGCGACCGCACATCCCGTAGTTACCGGCACCGAAGCTGCCACCGATAATCATCGTCAGCTTAGGGACATTGGCGCAGGAGACCGCAGTCACCATCTTGGCGCCATGTTTGGCGATGCCCTCGGCCTCGTACTTGCTGCCCACCATAAAGCCGGTCACATTCTGCAGGAACAGCAGCGGAATCTTGCGCTGGCAGCAGAGTTCGATGAAATGGGTGCCTTTCTGCGCCGCCTCGGAGAACAGTACCCCGTTGTTGGCGATGATGCCGACCGGATAGCCGTGTATTCGGGCAAAGCCCGTCACCAGGGTGGTGCCGTAGAGTTGCTTGAATTCATCGAAATCGGAGCCGTCGACGGTGCGTGCGATCACCTCACGGACATCATAGGGCTTTCTCAGGTCGGTACCGACCACGCCATACAGCTCCTGGGCACCGAACAGCGGCGGCAGCGAGGGCCGAATATCCATGTCGAGCTGCTTCACCCGATTGAGTCTGGATACCGAGGCGCGAGCGATCTCCAGCGCGTGCTTGTCGCTCTGGGCATAGTGGTCGGCAACCCCGGAGACTTTACAGTGAATATCCGCGCCGCCCAGATCCTCGGCGGTCACCACCTCGCCCGTGGCAGCCTTCACCAGGGGAGGGCCTGCCAGGAAGATGGTGCCCTGGTTGCGGACAATAATAGATTCGTCGGCCATAGCCGGCATATAGGCGCCACCGGCGGTGCACAGACCCAGCACCACGGCGATCTGCGGGATCCCCTTCGCCGACATCCGTGCCTGATTAAAGAAGATATGCCCGAAGTGCTCGCGGTCGGGGAACACCTCGTCCTGACGCGGCAGGTTGGCACCGCCCGATTCCACCAGATAGATGCAGGGCAGGTTGTTTTGCTCGGCAATAGCCTGGGCCCGCAGGTGTTTTTTTACAGTCAGCGGGTAATAAGAACCACCTTTTACCGTGGGATCGTTAGCGACGATCATGCAGTCCTGACCGCTGACTCGGCCGATACCGGTAATTACCCCCGCAGCTGGGACCTTCTCGCCCTCATACACCTCGTGACCTGCCAGCTGCGACAACTCCAGGAACGGCGAACCCTCGTCCAGCAGGTGATTGATACGATCACGCGGCAGCAGCTTCCCCTTAGCCAGGTGGCGCTCGCGATACTTAGCGCCGCCACCCAGTTCGATCGTCGCCACCTGAAGACGCAGGTCCTCGACGACGGCCTGCATCTGGGACTGGTTGTTAATAAACTCTTCAGAACGGATATTGATCTTGGATTCGAGGATGGCCATGTCTGGATTCCTGTTGCGTCTGCTGCTGGAACGGTTGGATCTGCTGATGGTACTGAGACTAGCGTAAGTTTACGTAAACGTAAACTTGTTTTTTAAGCGCGGTCAGCCTAAATAAAAATGATCCGGCTCTTTCAGTCTAGCCCTTGTGGGGGAGAGTGCGGGGAAGGGAAGAGTGCGGGGGAGAGTGTCGGCAGGCGTGCCCGAACGCGTGTTGGAGGGCATGGAGGTATCGGCTTAGGGATCGGAAGAGGGAACGGCTGAGAGCGTTTTGAGTGCCTGCCGGCAGCGCTCTTCGGTCGTCTCCAGCTCCAGCCGGATCACGGCGATATCTTTGATCTGCTGCTCCAGGGCCTGCTTTTTCTGACCGATAAGGCTGAGCATCTGTGACAGCTGAATCGCGCTGCTATCGGGGCTGGCATCGTAAATATCGATAATGTCACGGATCTCGGCCAGTGAAAACCCGAGCCGCTTGCCGCGCATGATCAGCTTAAGCCGCACGTGATCGCGCTTGGAGTAGATTCGGGTTTGCCCCCGGCGAGTCGGCTCGATCAGCCCTTGATCCTCATAGAAGCGAATACTACGGGTCGTGATATCGAATTCACGAGAGAGCTCACTGATCGAAAAGGTCTGATCCATGGTTGGGTGCCAAGAGTGTTTGTCGTGATGGTTTGCTGTGATGGTTAAGTACAGGCGTACTGTAGCGGGTTGTTAACGTAAAGGTAAGGGGTTGTTTCGCAGGACTGCCGAAGAGGAGCGCGCAGCAGGAACCTGCCCTGTGATCGCAGGCCTGCAGGCGATTTTTTGAAGCAATGACAACAACCTGGCGCTCCGCCAAATTCACCGTGAAAAGGTAAGTCGCTCCGGGTACGTGGCTCCAGTGTAGGTTCGCATAGGGCAGTGATGAAAGAGCATTAACGCTTGATATATTAGCAATAAATGTTCAAAGTACGGTATTGTTTCAAAGATATATTTTAAGCCAAGGATTGCAGAAAAGGAGAAGAAGGCATGGATGCTCCCACCGTCGTGCTCAAGCCTGACGTGATCCCGTTACGTCCCTTCAGTGTTAACAATCGTGAACGCTTCCCGTTTTTCATCCTTTTTTTAAAATTAAATATATTTACGATGTTTGTCAGTAGGTTGCTGGGTGACTTTGTTCGCAGGTCTGATTATAAGGTATTCCCGATAATAATTGTTATGAGGCCAGCGGCCTCTTTAAAAGGGTGTTAGATTTCTTACGATATCTATACAGATTTTCACCGAAAAAGTTACCTGTAAAAACTTTCATGAATTAAATTAAGTATTTCCTCTCATGATCAAAAGGGCACAATATCATTAATGGAGATAATATGATTAGTCGTGGTTCACAATGGAAGCGCTGGGAGCCTCATATTCACGCTCCAGGAACGGTTCTTAACAATCAATTTAAAGCTGACGCTTGGGAGGAATATTTAACAGCCCTTGAGGCGCTGACACCTAAGCTAGAATCTTTAGCTGTAACTGATTATTATGTAACTGACACGTATGAAGAAGTATTGCGAAGGAAAGAGTCTGGAAGATTAAAAGATGTGCAGCTAATTTTTGCTAATGTTGAACTTAGGCTAGATGTGGCCGCTAAGTCTGGCTTTGTAAATATACATCTTCTAGTTAGCCCTGAAGACTCAGATCATATTGATCAGCTCCGAAGAATACTTACACGACTGCAGTTCCAAGCTTATGGTGATCGTTTTGATTGTACGGCAAGCGAGCTTGTTAGGCTTGGGAAAAAAACAGATATTGATATCACAGACAATCTTGCTGCTCTTAGGTGTGGAGCTACTCAATTCAAGGTTAATTTTAATCAACTAAAAGAAGTTTACCATCAAAGCGACTGGGCTAAAAAAAATATACTTGTAGCTGTAGCAGGGGCAAGTGGGGATGGAACTTCAGGGCTGCGTCAGGCTGCAGATAAGACAATACGGCAAGAAATTGAAGCATTTTCACATATTATCTTCGCCAGCAATGCAGCCCAGCGTGAATTTTGGCTTGGACAGCGTAACATTAATATTGAGATGCTGCGTGAACGTTATAACGGCTGTAAACCGTGCCTCCACGGTAGCGACTCTCATCACATTGATACCGTAGGGAAGCCCGAAGCAGAGCGTTATACTTGGATTAAAGGTGCCTTGGAATTTGATGCCCTACGGCAAGCTTGTATAGACCCAGAAGGTAGGGCATTTGTTGGTGCTGAACCTCCTCCATCTGCAATGCCTTCACAGGTTATAACCAGTGCAACTATAAGTAATGCCAGTTGGGCACAAACTCCTGAAATATTATTAAATAAAGGCTTAGTAGCAATTATAGGTGCGCGTGGTTCAGGCAAAACTGCCCTTGCGGATATGATTGCTGCTGGCTGCGACTCTATTCCTCAATACGCATGGAATGGCAGTGAAAATACTAGTCCGTCTTTTTTAGCAAGAGCAAGATCGCATATTGGTGATGCATCTATTACTGTGAATTGGGATGGCGGAGATGAATCGTCACGTGCACTTAACGGGAAGGATGCTAATGGGCATCTTTCCTTCCCTCGTGCTAGATATCTTTCTCAACAATTCGTTGAAGAGCTTTGTTCCTCAAGCGGGGTCTCTGATGGACTTGTTGAAGAAATAGAGAGAGTAATACTGGAAGCACATCCTCTTGATGAACGTAATGGGGCTGTAAATTTTAGTGAATTTAGAGAGCACCGTACTAGCAGGTTTCAACAGTCTAGAAGCCGAGAGACTGAAGCGATATCTAATTTATCTGAGCGAATTGCTATTGAAATTGAGAAGGAACGCTTAACTGCTACATTTTCAGCTCAAATAACTCAAAAGAAAAATCTTATACAAGGTTATAACGCTGATCTTGCGAAGCTGGTTGTTAAAGGAACCGAAGCTCAAGTGAAGCGCCACGCAGACCTAAGCGAAGCAGCTCAAGCTGTTAGAGGAAAAATACAAGCCTTTTCAAACCAGCGACGCACCTTCATTACATTGCAGGACGAGGTGGCTAGTACGCGTGCAACTAAGGCGCCTGAACTTCTTCGGCAAGCACAAGAACGACATGGCCTCAGTGGGTTTAATAGTCAGCAGTGGGACGAATTTCTTCTTATATATAAAGGTAATGTAGATAGTAGTTTAGCGGGCTATGTGACATGGGCAGATACTCAAATCGCAGAGCTAAATGGTCAGCCTATGCCTCTAGGAGACCCGAATGCTCCCACCATTGCTGATGAGGTTGAGCTTAATACTTTGAATTTATCAACAATCAAGACTGAGATGACTAGGCTTGAGGCGCTTTTTAGTGCCGTTAAGGTGGTTAGGGATCAATACACAGCGCTTACAAAGCGGCTTGGTCAAGAGAATGCTGCCCTCAAAGCATTAGAAGAAAAACTTCTAGATGCGCAAGGCGCATCAACTCGTAAAAGTGAAAGGCAAATTGAGCGTAATGAGGCGTACAAAAGAGTATTTGATGCAATAATCAATGAGCAATCAGTACTCTCTGAGCTTTATGCTCCACTTATGGAAAGACTCTCAGAATCGTTTGGAACATTAAGTAGGTTAAGTTTCTACGTTCGGCGTGTTGTTGATGTTAAAAAGTGGGGGGCGTATGCAGAAGAACATCTGTTAGACCGCCGTAAAGCTGGACCTTTCAACGGTAAAGGTGCTTTAACTGCTCGAGCCGAAGAAATGCTTAAACCAGCTTGGGAACACGGGGATTCAGATGAAATTAAAGGTGCAATAACAAATTTCGTCAAAACCTATCTTTCAGATATTCTTGCTCATGCGCCATATGAAAAACAGCAAAGCGAGTATAAAGGTTGGCTAAAAAGTTTCGCACTTTGGCTTTATGGAACAGATCACATCACGATTAGATATGAGATTTTATATGATGAGACTGACATACGTAAGCTGTCACCAGGAACGCGGGGAATAGTACTGCTGTTGCTTTATCTTGCTTTGGATGACGCTGACGATCGTCCTTTAATTATTGATCAGCCTGAAGAAAACTTAGACCCTAAATCAGTAAATGATGAGCTTGTACCGTTATTCATTGCTGCAAAAGCAAAACGACAAGTAATTATGGTTACACACAATGCCAACCTTGTAATTAATACTGATGCGGATCAAATTATTATTGCTGAAGTTGGGGCACATCAAGCGGGCGGGTTGCCACCAATTACTTACCGTGCCGGAGGGTTGGAAAATGCTTCTATTCGAACAGCTGTACGCGATATTTTAGAAGGCGGCGAGTCTGCATTTCAAGAACGAGCAAGACGACTTCGTGTACGACTTGAGCGATAGTTTTTCATTCAGAAAATGTAACAAGTCAATGCAGCCGACCGCCTTCGGCGGCAGCTGATTGAGGCGTTAGGGCGTAATCTAATCGAATAATAGTTTATGATTAATATAGGAACAGCGGATTTTTACTTAGGTGTGCCAAGCCTTCCGGCGGAAGAATTCGAATCTTATTCGACCAGACTGTTCGATGAGTGGGAAGTCTATGTTGGGGATGTTTTAAAGCTTCCAGATTACTATTTGGCGCTAGATGTTCAAGAAGGCTCGATCAGCGCCAAAAGCAAAATTATTGTGACTACGACCGCATTATGTGGTTTTCTTGCAACTTATGGGTCGATATCCTCTGGTGTTAAACATATGTATGCCGACGTAAGGGCCGCTGGTAACTATCTTGGTGTCAGAGCGTCCGCCCCATTCCCTGAAGCTAACGTGAAGCCAAAAATTCGAAATCGAGGTGAGGCGCTTTCTAAGCTTCAGTCACTATTTATTAGAGTGGGGAATGGCTCTATATCCGTCGAAGAGGCAATGACACTGGCTGAAAAGTTATTAGGCGATGGTTTCAAAGAGGTTCCTGAATTCATGGAAAAGCTTAAGGTATCGCTAGAGAATACTCCATCTCAAATGCTACTACCTATTGAAGGGCCGGAATTACAGTCAAATCTTCGTCAAAAAAAAGGTGATGAGAAAAAGCCTGCCAACCCAAAACCAAGAGTACAAGTGATTAGGCCTGATCAATATAGAGTTGAGATATGGAGAGAATCAAAAAGAAGTAAAAGGAATGTTCGTATTCGAAAGGTCTAGTTCTAACAAAACAATTAACCGGACCTCGCATTGCGTGGTTCGCTGCGTTCACTTTACCACGCAAAGCTCCGCTCGGTTATTGTGGCGCTAGGTGTTTTTAATATCTAATTAACCCATTAGTCAAATATTTAAGAAAATGGAGAGAATGATAGTGAATTCGTACTGGGCTCAGGTAACAACGGTATATGTCGAAAGAAATATGAGTGTCATAACTGGTTTTTATAACCATCTCAACAAAGAAACCAAGGCTAGTAAAGTCTTAGGTATACATTGGAATAACTTCCCCTTATCGAATAAAATACTGAGTCCATGTGTCATTCCCAAAGGTGCACGAAATGCAATGCTATCTGGCCTTTTACATCAAGTGACTGTAGATGGAGATGAAGAACAAATAGTAACGATTACCAATGCAATCAAATTCTTTAATTAATAAACTAAACAATCACATTATGTTCGCCACTACGTGGCTGGGACGTCTTACCCTTCGCTAGTTCCTCACTACGTTTCAGCCGCTCTATAGCGGGCATTATATTTATAAGGAAGTATGATTTTATGAAAGTAGGTAGATTTATTACAATCTCATTTATTGCACTTGGTGTTTCAGCATGTTCTAGCCCAGGTCCAATGCAAACGATGTATGGGCCTATGAATACTCCTGTCTTTGATCCCGTTGTTATCGATACCGTCAAAGATGGATCAGAAAAAGTCCATTTTAAAGAATGGACAACTATGTATGAGAATAAAGAAATTCAGCTATGGGGTGTCTTCTTTATCACAGATAATGGGGCGTACATGGCGAACTGGGACGCTAGGGGTTATGAATATAATCTGAAGTACAAAATAGATGCATCTAATATTGCCTTGGTGTCTGATGAAAAAGTAGTTAGAGATATGTGGATTGATTCAAATCTTTTAGTCATTACCGACGACAAAGGTCATGAAGTTGGTTTTGCATTAAATGGAAAAAATGCAGCAAGAACTTTTCTACAAAATATCAGTGAAAAATAAATATAACAAGCGCATTGAATCTGACTCCGTAAGCTCGTCGTATTTTTTGCAAAGAGACTCAAAAAAGTCGCCAAGTAGTAAATTAGGGTCAGGTCTAGCATTGTACCATTGAGTCAAATTCAACAGTGCTAGACTTGACCCCGGTGCAATAAAATTTGGTTTGTGCTCTTTTGTCGCTTGTTTTAACTATCTATCATTTTACTCTTAATACGGCGTTATATTCAATGGAGTGTTCAGTGTTTATCGTATCAATAACATATAAATCTGACTTATCAGAAGTTGATAGGCTTATCAGTGAGCATGTCACTTTTCTGAAAAAATATTATGCTTCAGGTAATTTTATTGCCTCGGGTCGTAAAGTTCCTCGAACTGGCGGAATAATATTAGTAAATGCATCTAACAAAGACGAAGTGGATGCCATTTTAAAAGAAGATCCATTTCACATCGAAAATTTGGCAGATTACGAAGTTACAGAGTTTGTTCCAACTATGGCGGCAAAAGAGTTCGAAGCAATCAAAAATTGTATATAACAGGCTGTTATATTTTTTGGCTCCAGTAGTGACGCTGTATGATGCCGCAAACAAAGGAGCAGTGGGGTCAGGTCTTTGATTTATGATCCAGGATAGGACTTTCTAGGAGGAAGGAGATGTTCAATGACCAGACCATTGCGACTGGAGTCTGCCAATGCCTTATGAAGGCTTATGAGAGCGGTGCGGGTTTACCTTTTTCAACGGTGAGAGGCATTATTAAAAGTCATAAATCAAAGACCTGACCCCGTTGCCCGAAAGCTCCTGTGTTCATCAGCGAAAAGGCCGTTTTCATCGACGAACGCGTTGTAAGCTGTTATGGCTCGTTTATTCTCTTTAGCCCAGTTCCCAGCTTCATTTTCAGCCAGTTTCGCTCTTAGCGCCTGCTCTAAAGTGGCTGAAAGGTTAACGTTGAGTTTCTTTGACTTCTTTAGTAAGTCGCTGTTTAAACTTAAGTTAGTTGGTTTTTTTGGAGCGTTCAGATCATATAGAGTTTGCATGCTTACACCTCTGTTACAGGCATCTCTGTCATAGGTGCCTCTGCAATGCGTATCATTATGCGCATAATTATAGGGGTGCAAATTTAACAAGGCAATGCTGCCGAGCTGCCAAAAGCGCCGGATACGCATGCACCTGTGCAGGTTCGCACAGGGCGATGATGGCTGGGATTACATTCCAGCCCACCTTGGTAAGTCAGTCTTGTGATCAACTTAATAAACATCTTCAAGATAGCGTCCCTTCTCCTTGAGCGTCTGGACATCGATGCCGAGTGGCGCGATAACCTCGTCCAGCGCTGCCATCACGCTGTTCGCCATATTCCTACCGCCGCACACCAGGATCTGGGCATCCATCTCTATCAATCGCCGTAGTTCCGCGCCATCCACGGCGATCTTGTCCTGCACATAGGCGCGCTCTTCGGCGCGGGAGAATGCGGCGTGCAGTGAGGTCAGCCGCTTATCCTGGAGATAGCCGTTGAGTTCAGGCTCATAGAGGAAATCAGACTGCGGAGAACGTCCACCCCAATAGAGGTGCATGGGGTGATGGGCGATGTTGTGGCGGATGAAGCCGACCAGCGGTCCTATGCCGGTGCCTGCGCCGATCAGCACTATCGGCGCCTTGCCGAAGGCGGGGCGGAAGCTCGGGTTGAACTTGATAAAGGCCTCGATCGTGTCGCCCTTCGCCAGCGCATGGAGGAAACCCGAGCACAGGCCACCCGGATGCTGGCGCACGCAGATCTCCAGGACGCCATCCGTCGATGCCGAGGCCAGGGAATAGAAACGCGGTACGTCACTGTCCGGCGGCAGGATGCCGACCAGATCGCCGGCCTCGAACTGCGGCAGGCCGGTGCGTCCCCGCAAACGGCTTAGCAGATCGCTGCGGCCATTCTCGAGTGCCTTGAAGCGCAGTACGGCTGTCGGAGCTTGGACGGCGGCACCGTAATCCACCCGCTCGACCAGTGCCAGTGTGGTGCTGCGTGGATGCGTCGGGCTGTGTTCCAATGTCAGTTCGATGCCGAGTACCTCGGCCACCGCGTTGCCCCAGCGGGCGAACTCCTGCGGCGACTGCCGGTTAATCGTCTCGAGCGGCAGCAGCTGCGGCCAACCCCTGGCGGCCAGAGCTGCCTCGACCTTTTTGGCGAACCCGCAGAACTGAGGGAATTGCCGATCGCCAAAGCCCAGCACGGCAACGGGGAGTTGGGGGCTCTCGGAACTCTCTATCATGCTCTCAAGCCGTGCCAGAAAGCGGTTGGCCGAGGCGGGGGCATCGCCATCGCCATAGGTCGCGGTGAGGATAAACAGCCGTTTCGCCTGCGGATAATGACTCTCAAAGCGGCTCTCTAGGCAGCTCTCTAGGCAGTTCATCGAGGTGGTATGAACCCGATGTCCGGCCTGATTAAGGGCATCATGCAGGGTCTTGGCAAACCCCCAGGTGCTGTTGCTTTCACTGCCGACCAGTATCAGGCTGTCTGCAAGACGGGGGGCGCTGTTGTTGTTAGCGATAGTGTCGATCGTGGTGGCCGATTGTCTACGCTGCCACCAGATCCCGATGCCGGTCCAGGTCATCAGCGGCACGCTGAGTGCACTCAGGCCCAGCAGTAACCCGAGCCACCATAGCCCTTCGCCGGTGTGCAGGCTGTAGATCAGCTCGTAGAGTTTCTGCGTTCGGCTATGAGGCTGGAAGGACAGTAGTTGACCGCTCGACTGATCAACAAAGCCGCTACCCTGAGCGGTAGTGACCGAATACACATCATTACTATCTTTCGGGTACGGATATACCAGCTCTCTTAGTTCGGTGACAGGGATGGTTTTTAATGCCGCCAGGTTGTGAGCGGCTGCAGGCACACCGCCATGGACCGTCTCTGGGAAAGCAGGTTCGGCGGCTTGATCTCCTGGGATTAGTTCGAAGGTCACGGCGGACATATACAGGCCGGTGGTGGCCGATAGCAACAGTCCTAGCAGGGCTATGCGTCCTGCTTGAGCATGTAAACGCTGTCCGAAAGGGCCTTGGATCGGTCTGAAAATATGGCGCCAACCGCCCAGCCGGTTCGCCAGCATGAAGGCCCCCGACAAGGTTAACAGCAGCATAAACAGCGCGCCGATGCCCGCGGCAACCCGTCCGGGGGTATCTAGCAGGTAGGAGCGGTGCAGATTTTTCACCCAGACCATGATGGGTGACGTTGAATAAGGCCCGAGGGTGATGCCCGTCAGTGGATCGATCCGATCGGCCCCGGTCCGTTCGCCATCGTAAAAGTAGACGACAATGCTGCCCGAGGGGCTTCGCTGTATCTGCTCCGCCCCCGGGTAGTCAGATGCCAGTTTGGCGGTTAACTCGGCAACGCTGATCGATGCTGTGCCCGCGACCCTGGCCTGGGCACGCTCCAACGCCGGATTGACCGCCAGGACAGCACCCGTGATGGAGAGCAGGATCACCAGCAGTGTTGCCAGCAGGCCAGCCAGGGAATGAAATTTACGTAGCATGTCGGGCTCCCGTCAGCCGCTAAAACGAGTAAGTGAAGGCGTGGACGTAACCGCGCCCCGCGGTAACTTTACCGGCACCCTCAGTGGTTAAGGGCACTAGGATGTCGTTACGGTTGTCGCGCATATCTTCGACGGCTGAATCTATTCTGAGCTGAAAGCCTGAATCTATGTACGTATCCGCCAGATCGAGGGTGACTGTTAGGGTCTTACCCGCCGTCACGCTGGCGCCACTCAGGCCATCATATTCACTTCTTTGCAGGCCGCTGCCGCGCGCCCAGCCGCTCAGATGTTTGTAATATTTTGACTTCTGTCCGGCGATCCACAGCGTCTGCTGATACTGTCCCTGGGCATCGGTTATATAGATCGCCAGATAGGCGCCGTCACCGCCATAGTTTTTCAGTTCGGTGGACAGGGCTACTTCGCGTGCCGAGGCCTGAGTGCACAGGATCGAGGCACCGAGTAAGCAGAGTGCTGTTGCGTGTCCCCTTGTTAAACGTTTCATCGTATTCTCTCCCTGCTACTTATTTATTGAATGTTGACCCTGGGTTTGTTTTTGAGGGGTTGGCTTCCAGAATTTATAGACGCATCCGATTTTTGATAATCCTCTCTGCTGCCTGGCTCCAGGTAGTCGGACGCGTCATCGGAGTCATTAAATTTAATTTCAAGCTCGACGATTCTCAGTGACGCGGGAGAGAATTTAGCTTCGACGCGATGACCCCGGCGATCATAGCCCCTGACTTCATAACAGCCATCGTCGACCTTGATCCGCTTAACGTCCCAGCCGCGGTCGTGCATCTTTTGGCGTAGTTGTTCACGAGGTTGCCACTCCGATACGGGGTCGCTGCAGTCGTCGTCTGCCAGGGCCGCGCCACTGATTAGAAATGAGCCGATAAAGGCTGTGATTAGGGTGTTGTTTAGAGTTTTTTTCATGATATTGGTCCTTTTTAATGATCAAGGGTCTCTGAACGCGGATTAAGCTCAAAGCTGTGTCTTTTTATCGGAGTTCGAAGGCTTCCTTATGAAAGGCTAATGAGCCTTCTAACCTTTCCCGTAACTCTTTCTCTAAGGTTTTGGCCCAACCGGTGGGTCCACAAAACCACACTTCCAGCGCTCCTTTTTTTGAATGCTGAGTGATAAGTTGCTCTGAGGTAAGTTTTTCTCCCTGAAGGCTGTCATAGATATGCAGTTGAATACCGGCTAAGCGGCTACAGCTTTGTTGTAAACGTGCAACGAAGGGGTCTGTTGCCCGATCACGGGTGGCGTAGTGCAACTGAGCGACGGGACTCTGGTCTGGCTGCTCTTGTAGCGCTTCAAGCCAGGCTAAGAAAGGGGTAATGCCGATGCCGCCGGCTATCCATAGCTGCTCGGCATGGGCGTTGCGGCGCTTGAAATTAAAGCGGCCATAAGGGCCTTCGACGGTGACTGCCTGACCGACTTTCAAACTCTGATCCAGGCGTTTGGTATAGTCACCCAGCGCCTTGATCTGGAAACTGAGCCGGCCATTACCCTGATCCGAACTGGCAATGGTAAAAGGGTGAGCCCCTTCGAATGGATCTAGCGTCACAAAAGCAAACTGTCCGGCACGATGGCCGTGCCATTTTTTACCGAGCTGACAGCCGACCTCGGTGATGCCCTTGGTTAACGTCGAGACGTTAGTAATAGTGCCCTGCACCTGACGTGACTGCCCCAGTTTGCCGCGCAGCGAAAGTATGGCGGCTAAGCTTCCGCCGGTCAGTAGCAGCGCCATCAGCACGCCTACCGGTTGTTGCCACCACGCCAGGGGTGCTAACCAGACCGTGTGAAATACCAGCAACAGATAGAGGGCAGGCATGGCACGGTGCAGGTAACTCCAGGGTTTGTAAGGAAAACGTTTCCAAAGGCTAAGCACGACCATGGCCACAACCAGATAGAAGGCCCATTCCCCAACATCTTCGGAGCTGTCTCTCATCAGCTCGACAAAGCCTGAAAAATCCTCCTTCGGTAGGCGACTTTCACGTCCAAACAGTGACTCAACCACGTCATCGCCCATCTCGATCAGCCAATGAAGGACGGCGAAAACAACGGCCAACATCCCTGTCCAGCGGTGCAGGCGGTAGAGTTGATCGAGACCCTTAAAGGGTGTCTCTAACCAGGCCGGCCGGGTAGAGAGCATCAGGGTCACCGACATCAGGCCGATAGCCAGCAGTCCGCTAAGATAGAAAGCCCCGGTATAAATTTCCCAGGGCAGGGATGCCGTCGGTGCTGTGTTCAGGCTGCGACTCCAGGCCCAGGCAAGGATAATACCTGCCGTTATGATCGCTAGCGTCGTACTGAGTCTTAGGTTTTTCACTTTAAGCGTCCGTTTAGTTACCGGACTTCTACTTTAGCGTGCGTTCCTGACAGCAGCCTTAAGAGGTAAAATAAGGCATTGTTAATACGTTCAGTTGGTTGTCAGGAACGCGGGTTAGAGTCACCCTGAGAAAGTATAGGGTGCACATAGGGAAGATAGAGCGAACAGAAGGGGAAGAGATGCGGATATTATTGGTAGAGGATGCCGAAGGCTTAGGCGAAGTTATCCAAGATCAGATTGCAGATGAGGGGCATGCCGTCGACTGGGTACAAACGATTGCCCATGCCCGGGCCAGTCTCCATACCACCCACTATGATTTGATGCTTCTTGATCTGATGTTGCCAGACGGCAACGGTATCGATCTGTTAATAAAGATACGCAACGCCGGCGAGATAACCCCGGTGATTATCTTAACCGCCAGAGATCAGATCTCTGATCGTATCAAAGGACTGAATGCGGGTGCCGATGATTACCTGGTAAAACCCTTCGACCTGTCCGAACTCTCGGCCCGCATCGCGGCGGTCGCAAGGCGCTATGCCGGTAACCCCAATCCTCAGCTTAAAATAGGCCCCCTGGATATCGACCTCAGCAGGCATCAGGTGTGCCGTGCTGGTGAGTCGATCAATTTAACGGCGCGGGAATGGGCCCTGCTGGAAGCCTTTATCCAAAGACCTGGTACGTTGCTTTCAAAAGCACAATTAGAAGATCATCTGTATGCCTTCGGCTCTGAAATAGAAAGCAATACCATCGAAGTGTACATCAGTCGCCTGCGCAAGAAACTGGGGCGGGATCAGTTCGAGACAGTGCGCGGCCTGGGATACCGAATAAGATGCCAGTGAGTTCCTTGCCACCTGAGCCATCGCCGAGCCTGCAGAAAACCCTGGGCCTGGGGTTAACCCTGGGTGTCACTCTGCTGTGGATGGTTGCCCTGGGCGGGGCGGTGCTCGTCTCACAAAGCAAACTTAATGAACTATTTGATAGCGCGCTGGCGGAAACCGCGCAACGTATCATGCCGCTCGCCGTCGTTGAAATTCTCAACAGAGAAGAGCCCGGGCTAACGCAACGTATTATGTTATTCGAGGCGCATGATGAGCCCCTCGTCTACATCGTCCGTGATGAGACCGGCGCTATTTTACTGCAATCTCATAACGCCGAACCGACCTTGTTTAATCAGGATTTGCTCAGGGGGTTCAGCTCCTCGGCGACTCACCGGTTTTATGGCGTCTGGGCGCTACAAAAAACCCTGCATATCGAGGTTGCTGAGCCGCGGAGTCAAAGACGGGCAGCCATAGGGGAGATGGTCTTAACGTTATTATGGCCATTAGTCCTGCTGATCCCCCTGTGCTTTCTAGGTACCCGGACACTGGTACGCTACAGTTTACGCCCTATCCTGGCCTACCGTGATGAGATTGAGTCCCGCGGTAGTGGCGATCTCTCGCCGGTCCGCGTACAGGGTTTGTCGACCGAGATTCTCAGTATCGCAGAGCCGGTTAATCGTTTGCTCGATCGTTTGCGACGCGCGCTCGAGTCGGAGCGGTCGTTCACGGCGAATAGCGCCCATGAGTTACGCACGCCTATAGCCACTGCTCTGGCGCAAATTCAGAGGCTGCAAGCCGAGGCATCGGCAGGGAAAATCCAGGACCGGGCGCTCAAGGTTGAGGCATCCCTAAGACGCTTATCCGATTTATCAGAAAAGTTGATGCAGCTGGCCAAGGCGGAGGGGGGAGGGCTGTTATCCACCGAACAGCATGACCTAGCTCCGCTGTTGCGGCTGGTCATCGACGAGCTGAGGCATTCGGCTGCCACAGCCGTCATCAGGCTGACGCTGCCGGAAAATGGCGGCTGTATATCCGCTATAGACCCGGATGCGTTCGCCATACTGGTGCGCAACCTGCTGGATAATGCCATCAAACATGGCGCTAAGGACCAGCCGATAGCGGTCGAACTCTCGTCTCAGGGCGAATTGATCATCGTTAACGCCGCAGCAGTTATTCCTGGCGAGACACTCGGGCAACTGCGGCGACGTTTTGTCAGATCAGATACCAGGGCGCAGGGTTCGGGGCTTGGTCTGGCCATTGCCGATGCCATCGTCACCGGTATCGGTGCAACGATGACCCTGAATTCCCCGGCGACGGGTCGAGCGGACGGCTTTGAGGTGAGAGTCGCGTTCCCTTTAGTTATAAGGTATTAACCATGGCGTAAAAGTGTCAAATGTAAGGCCTGACCCCCTCATAACCACGTATGACCCCCTTCGTAAAAGAAAAGCCAGGGGTTATTCGTCTACCCAGATCCAGCGCAGAGGTTCGCCAAAATCATCGAACAGCATCTTCTTGCGTGGTCGTTTAGGGCGTTGCGTACTGCTGTCAGGCTTGGGGTTGCGGCGCGTGTCGATACTGGCAACGGCCTCGCTTACCGAGGTGCGATTGTCTCGGGGACGTTCAAACCCACCGGGGTTCAGTGAGCAGTTTCTTCCCAGGCCTGTTTCACCCTGTGTGACCTCGCTGATCACTCCGCCACGGTCGACGAATTCACGAACCTTTAGATCGATCTCGTTGCGAAGCTGGGCTTTGTCTGGACGACGTGTCATGACCACGGGGCTGACCGCTAGCGTTATAAATGACCTGCCAGTGTAGCCGATTTGAGCCCTGAGAACGACCGCTGCAGTTTATCGGACACTAGGCGGCTATAGACGTGAGTTGCGGGCCGCTAGCGATGGCATCTATGCTAACGCGTAACCAAGGAGATTTTTTATGACTATCAACCAGCTGATCGAACACTCTATTACCTGCCCCTACTGCAGCGAAGGCTTCGCTGTCCTGGTGGATGGCTCCGAACCAGATCAGGAGTATGTAGAGGATTGCCAGGTGTGCTGCCAACCCATTCTTATCAGCGTCTATCTGGATGAGGAAGACATGGCCTCGCTGAGGCTGGAGGTGAGGCGTGAAAACTACTGATTTATATAGAATATTTTTCAGACATAGACCTCAAGCTCTAGACCTTACCCAGCCTGTGGGTTTGCTTGTTCCTCCTCTCTGCTCGTACACTGGTGGCCTTAAGGATTAATGCCGGTAGGGGCTGCCTACCTCATCATGACGGATCACCTACTATGTCCCACCGACGCCATCTGACGCAGGTTAAATTCGGCAGTGCATTGCGCGAATGCTGGCGAGAGGGCTACACCCGCAAGTCGTTAAGCCAGGATCTAATAGCAGGCGTTACTGTTGGCATCATCGCGATTCCGCTGGCGATGGCGCTGGCGATCGCCTCGGGCGTGCCCCCGCAACATGGACTCTATACCGCCATTATCGCCGGCCTGGTGATCGCGGTCAGCGGGGGATCCCGCTTCAGTGTGTCGGGGCCGACGGCGGCCTTTGTCGTTATCCTGTTTCCGATCTCCGAGCAGTTCGGCCTGAGCGGTCTGCTGATCGCCTCCATCATGGCAGGCATTATGATGGTGGGGATGGCGCTGGCCCGGCTGGGGCGGCTGATCGAATATATCCCCGAGCCGGTTACCCTGGGCTTTACCGCCGGTATCGCGGTGGTGATCGCCACTTTGCAACTTAATGATTTTTTAGGGCTGGGTATCACGGAAATGCCCGAGAACTACCTGGGCAAGCTCAGTGCTATAGGGGCGTCCCTGAACCAGATACAGGCGCCTAACCTGCTGATCGGCGGGGCAACGCTGGCGACGCTGCTGCTCTGGTCGCGACTGCGAACCTCGATCCCCGGCCATCTGCCGGCGGTGTTGTTGGGGGTGGGGCTGTCGTTATTGGCTGCTCAGCTTGGCTGGTCGGTGGATACCATAGGGTCGCGTTTCAGTTTTACCCTGCCGGATGGCAGCATCGGCCAGGGTATCCCGGCGATCCTACCGGAATTTGCCTGGCCCTGGGATCAACCGGGCCCCGACGGTGTGGCGATCGACTGGACCCTGGAACGGCTGTTTGCACTGCTGCCCGCCGCGTTCTCGATCGCGATGCTGGGGGCGATCGAATCGCTGCTGTGCGCGGTGGTCCTGGATGGCATGTCGGGCAAGCGCCATCACTCTAACGGTGAGCTGCTGGGGCAGGGGGTGGGTAACGTGATTACGCCCTTCTTCGGTGGTATCACAGCCACGGCCGCTATCGCCCGTTCGGCGGCTAACTATAAAGCCGGTGCCGTCTCGCCGATCTCCAGTGTGACCCATGCCCTGGTGGTACTGGTCAGCGTACTGGTTATGGCGCCCTGGCTGGCCTATATCCCTATGGCATCGATGGCAGCCCTGTTGCTGGTGGTTGCCTGGAACATGAGCGAGGCCCACAAGGCGGTCGATATCCTACGCAAGGCGCCGACCAGCGATATCCTGGTGCTGCTATCCTGTTTCGGCCTTACGGTGCTGGTCGATATGGTCGTGGCGATCACCTTTGGGGTGCTGCTGGCGTCGGTGCTGTTTATGAAGGATATCGCCGGTATGACCCGAGTGTCTGATATCACCGCCGAACGCAAGCAGGTTCCTGAGCCTCTGCCCGAGGGGTGGGGCGTGTATAAGATCACCGGCCCGCTGTTTTTTGCCGCCGCAGACCGGGTCTTTAGCGAGCTGGACCTGCTGGCCAAGGGCAAGCGGGGTATTATTCTGTATATGGATGGCGTCACCATCCTCGATGTGGGCGGCCTGTCAGCGATGCAAAAACTGATGGACGCCTGGGGCGATCAGGGTATTCAGGTGGTGGTGGCTGATCTGCAGTTTCAGCCGCTCAGGACCGTTGCGCGCGCTAAGATTCAGCCGCAACCGGGACGGCTGCTGTTTTCATCGACACTGGCTGCCGCGTTGGCGCTGGCCGCCAACCCGGCCCCACAGAGTCTGCCAGAGTAATGACTACTGGTTAATGGCTACTAGTTAATTGCTGCTGGTTAATGACTATTGGTTAATTACTACAGGCTATTGAATCGGAGACTTCCTCTATGCGCTATCTGCGATCTGTCGGTTGGATACTGCTGTTCGGTCTGAGCCCTTTCTGCGGCGGCAGTGAACTGCTGCGAGGCCAGCACAACGGTGTCTCCTACGTGCTCGAACAGTTAACCGAGGGTCTCGGTGTCCCCTGGGGCATGGCCTTTATAGGGCCTGACCAGCTGTTAGTCACCGAGCGCGCGGGAGCTGTTGTTCTGATCAATACCGACACCGGAGCGCAATCCAAGGTGTCTGGTGCGCCAGCGGTATCGGCTTCTGGGCTGTTGGCTTCTGGGCAAGGAGGGCTCCTGGATGTCGCCGTGCCACCCGATTATCAGCCCGGTGACTGGATCTACGTTACCTACAGCAAAGAGGTCGATGGCCAGGGTGCGACAACCCTGGCCCGCGCCAGACTGCAAGACAGCGAACTCAGGGGCTGGACGGATCTGCTGGTCACCCGATCAACAACCGCTAAGACCCGCCATTACGGCAGCCGTATCGCCTTCGATAATGAGGGTTTTGTCTATTTTGGCGTCGGTGATCGCGGAGTTCGTCCAAACGGCCAGGATCTGACCACTCATGCCGGGTCTATTTTACGTCTTCATCGAGATGGCCGAGTCCCCGACGACAATCCCTTCGTTGGCCGTAGCGACGCCCTGCCTGAGATCTGGAGTTACGGCCACCGCAATCCTCAGGGTCTGGCATTCGATCAGCAGTACAACCGGTTGTGGGAGGTCGAACACGGGCCCCGTGGTGGAGACGAGATTAATTTGATCAAAGCGGGGCGAAATTATGGCTGGCCCGTTGTTTCTTTCGGCAAGGAGTACTGGGGGCCCATCAGTGTCGGAGAGGGCACGTATAAAGCGGGCATGGCGCCGCCGGTAAAAGTATATATTCCCTCGATCGCGCCCGGCAGTCTGCTGCTGTACAGCGGTGCCGCCTTTCCCGCCTGGCGTGGGCAGCTGTTCGCCGGCGCCCTGAAGTTGACCCATCTGAACCTTATACCGCTCGATGCCGAGGGCCGGCCAGGGGAGGAGTCCCGACTGTTCGGCGAGCTTGGCGAGCGCATTCGGGCACTGGTCCAGAGCCCTGAAGGCTGGCTTTATCTGTCGACCGATAGTGGCAAGATCTTACGCCTCAGGCCGCAGTGACGGGGATTTTCAGATAACGAAGTAGGGAGAAGAGGTCAAAAGATCGCCTGCAGGCAGGCAGCTGAAGGCTCCTGCAACAACTGCACTTCCCACGTCCCTGTGGGTCGGCTCCCACAAGGGGGTGTTTCTTTTGTGGGTTGGCAGCTGAAGGCTCTACAAAAAGAGCGTCAGGTTAAAGCCTAACCCACAAAGCCCATCCCTGTAGCTCGGGCTTCAGCCTGACATATCGGGTATATTGATCTTCCGTTATAGCTATAAGGAATCTCTTTGTGGATATGGATTTAACCCAGAATCAGATCCGGGTGCTCGGCAGCCTGATTGAAAAAGAGGTCACCACCCCCGACCAATACCCGTTGTCTCTGAACGCCCTGCTGTTGGCCTGTAATCAAAAGAGTAACAGGGATCCGGTGCTCGAGCTGACTGAATCCGAGGTGCAGCAGACGCTCGATGAGTTGACAAAAAAACATCTGCTTCGGGAGGCGTCGGGATCTGGCAGTCGTGTCGTCAAGTATTACCACCGCTTCTGTAATACCGAATTTGGTGAGCTGCAGCTCAAAGAGCAGGAGCTGGGTATTCTCGCGGTGCTATTCCTGCGAGGCCCCCAGACGCCGGGAGAGCTGCGCAGCCGTACCCAGCGCTTATGTCAGTTTACCGATGTCCAGGAGGTGGAGGCCGTTTTAGCGCTGCTGAGTCAGCGCGTCGATGGCCCCTTCGTCGCCCGTCTGCCCCGCGAGCCCGGTAAGCGGGATTGCCGATATGCTCAGCTGTTTAGTGGCGAAGTCGAGGCAGAAGTCGAGGTAGAGGCCTTGGAATATACCGCAAGCCCGCTGCCTGCGAGAGTCTCTAAACCAGCGGTGGATATGGATCGGTTGGCTCTGCTGGAATCTGAGGTGGCAACGCTGCGGCAGGAGCTGGCCGAGGTTAAGGCGATGCTCGAGGAGTTATTGGCTTAAATAAACATCGTAGAAAAAATACAGGGTAATGCAGCAGCTGGCGCTGATAACGAAGAGTCTGACCTGCTGCTGGGGGAGTTGGCGCGAGATATGGGCCGCGACATAGCCACCCACCAGCGTTCCCAGCAGGACGATACCGCCTTCATACCAGACGATGATACCGTTGAACATAAAGACCACAATGGCGATCAACGAGACCGTCGTCGAGATCAGCAGCTTCAGGCCGTTCATGGTGTTGATATTGGTGTATCCGGCCAGGGCAAGATAGCTTAGGGAGATAATGCCGAGTCCAGCGTTGAAAAACCCGCCGTAAATGCAGACCCCCAAAAGCAAGAGCAGCAACAGCGCCACACCTGCGGCAGAGGCGTGGCGGTGGCGCGGCGCGAGCTGTTTGAGCAGGCCATTGACCCGCCCTCCAAAGATAAACAGTCCGGTGGCGAATAACAGCAACCAGGGGATCGCCTGGCGAAACAGGGCCTCGGGTGTCTGCAGCAGCAGCCAGGCACCGAGGATACCGCCGCCCAGGCTGACCAGGATAAGACGTGGCAGCTCCTGTTTATGGGCGTACAGGTCTTTGCGCAACGCATAGGCACCGCTCATATAGCCGGCGCAGGAGGCGAAGGTGTTGGTGGCATTGGCGCTGATCGGTGGTATGCCCACAAACAACAACGCAGGGAAGGTGATAAAACTGCCTCCGCCTGCGATAGAGTTAAGAACACCGCCAAACAGGCCAGCAGTAAAAAGAAAAAACAGTTCAAAAAGCATGGTTAACCAGGGGCAGGTGGACAGCGGTTCTCGCGATGAGCCTAACACAGTCCCTTTAAAAAACGTTAAGGCAGAAGGGGACAGTCCCCTTTACAAAGGAGAGAGACCATGGACGCGAATTTTTGGCATCAGCGCTGGCAGCATCAGCAGATCGCATTTCATCAGCAGCTGGTCAATCCACTGTTAAGTCGTTACTGGCCGGCGCTGGGTTTGCAGCCCGGTGCGCCTGTGTTAGTACCGCTGTGCGGGAAATCGCTGGACATGCTTTGGTTGCTTGACCAGGGCCATCCACTGGTCGGCGTTGAGCTGAGCAAGTTGGCGGTGGAGACGTTTTTTGAGGAGAACAGCCTGCAGCCCTCAGCGTGCCAGCAGGGCGCTCTGCAGGGCTGGAAGGTCGATGAGTTAACCCTGCTATGCGGCGATTTTTTCGCGCTAACGCCGGGCTCAGAGGGCAGGGCAGAGGACGGGACAGAAAGTGGATCAGAGGAAGGCTTTGCCGCGATCTATGACCGTGCAGCGCTGATCGCCTTGCCGCCATCGATGCGCGATGCCTATATCGATAAGCTGGTCAGCCTGTTGCGTCCGGATGGCCAGATCCTGCTGATCACGCTGGAGTATCCCCCTGAAGAGCGCCAAGGGCCACCGTTCTCGATCTCTGAGGCGGAGGTGGTTGCACGCTTTTCTGAGCGTTTCAGTATCGAAAAACTCGATAGCGAAGTCCTGACGCGTGCGAGTGCTGATTTCAGCCGACGCGGACTTCTAGGCTCGCAAGAGACGGTCTTTAGGTTGAGGCGGATCGAAAATTCCTGAAACGCCGCTGTTTAGCCGGTAATGCTGTTTAGCCGGAAAATTATAGCCATATACCGCCGCGGGGATGTTCCCCGGCGGGGAACCGGTTATAATCCCCCGTTTGTATTATCACTGTGAGATTTGGTAAACGATGCCTATCTATGAATATCAGTGTGGTGAATGTGACCACCGACTCGAAGCACTGCAGAAGATGAGCGAGCAGCCCTTAACCGAGTGTCCGGCATGCACCAAGCCTGCCTTGAATAAGTTGATTTCGGCGGCAGGATTCCGACTTTCGGGCAGTGGTTGGTACCAGACCGATTCTAAGGCCGGTGCCAAGAAGAGCGCCGGCACTGAGGGCGCGTCCGCCAATACGAAAACTGCAAAACCGGCTGCGGCCGCAAGCGGCACGGCCAATAAAGACTCTGCGACCCCTAAAGCCGCCGCCAGCGACTAGCACCTGGCGCTGTCCACAGCGCCTCGTCCATGCGGGGGGCTGTGGTTTTACCGGATAAAAAGCGGATAAGAATTAAACAGATCGATGCTTTCGCCGTTCAGCTCTTTAGAGTGCGACCTTTTATCGGCTTCGCTGGGCGTTAATTTATTTTTTAGTATTCAGATAACAGGAACCGTCTATGCGCAGCCATTACTGTGGCGTTTTGAATGAGTCATTGATCGATCAGACAGTCACCCTCTGCGGTTGGGTACATCGTCGCCGGGATCATGGTGGGGTGATCTTTCTCGACCTGCGTGACCGTGAGGGAGTGGTCCAGGTGGTCTTCGATCCGGATACCGAGGAGCATTTCGCGCTGGCCGACAGCGTCCGTAATGAGTACGTGCTGCAGGTGACCGGTCGGATCCGTGCGCGTCCGGAGGGTACCGCCAACCCCGATATGAAGACCGGCCAGATCGAACTGCTGGGCAAAGAGCTGCAGATTCTTAACCGGGCCGATACCCCGCCGTTTCAGCTCGATGAGCACCAGAGCGTCGGCGAAGATATCCGCCTGAAGTACCGGTATGTGGATCTGCGTCGTCCGGAGATGCTCAATAAGCTGCGGTTTCGCTCCAAGGCCACCAATTTTATACGTAGCTATCTGGACGATAACGGCTTCCTGGATATAGAAACTCCGATCCTGACTCGGGCAACGCCCGAAGGCGCACGGGATTATCTGGTGCCCAGTCGTACCCATCAGGGCAGCTTCTTCGCCCTGCCCCAGTCGCCGCAGCTCTTTAAACAGCTGCTGATGGTCGCCGGCATGGATCGTTATTATCAGATCGCTAAATGCTTCCGCGATGAAGACCTGCGCGCCGATCGCCAGCCTGAATTTACCCAGATCGATATTGAGACCAGCTTCCTCGACGAAGAGCAGATCATGGAGATCACCGAGAACATGATCCGCGGTCTGTTCCTCAAGCTGTTGGATGTGGATCTGGGCGAGTTCCCACGGATGTCCTATGCCGAGGCGATGCGCCGTTACGGCTCCGATAAGCCGGACCTGCGTATCCCGCTGGAGCTGGTCGATGTCAAAGACCTGATGGCAGGCGTTGAATTTAAGGTCTTCGCAGGACCTGCTGCCGATCCCAAGGGCCGGGTCACCGCGCTGAAAATTCCCGGTGGTGCGGTACTGACCCGCAAGCAAATCGATGAATATACCAAGTTTGTCAGCATCTACGGTGCCCGGGGTCTGGCCTGGATCAAGGTCAACGACCTGGGCAAAGGCGCGGAAGGCCTGCAGTCGCCGATCATTAAGTTCCTCGGTGAAGCGGTAGCGCTGCAGCTAATGGAGCGGGTCGGAGCAAGCGATGGCGATATCGTGTTCTTCGGTGCCGATAAGGGCAAGATCGTTACCGAAGCTCTAGGCGCACTGCGTTGTAAGATTGGTGAAGACCTGAACCTGTATCAGGGTGAGTGGAAGCCGCTGTGGGTAGTCGACTTCCCGATGTTTGAAGAGACCAGCGATGGCTCGCTAACGGCGATCCACCATCCCTTTACTGCGCCTTCCTGTACGCCCGAGGAACTCAGTGCTCATCCGGAAACTGCGTTGTCGCGGGCTTACGATATGGTCCTTAACGGCTGTGAGCTGGGCGGTGGTTCTATCCGTATTCACCAGCAGTCGATGCAGGAAGTGGTGTTCGGTATCCTCAACATCAGCCCCGAAGAGCAGCGTGAGAAGTTCGGCTTCCTGCTCGATGCCCTTAAGTTTGGCGCGCCACCCCATGGTGGTCTGGCCTTCGGCCTGGATCGTCTGGTCATGCTGATGACCGGCTCCAGCTCCATCCGTGAGGTGATCGCCTTTCCGAAGACGCAGAGCGCCGCCTGCGTCATGACCTCGGCTCCCAGCGAGGCCAGCGTGGCTCAGCTGAGTGACCTGAGCATTCGAGTGCGCAAGCCTCAATCTGAAGACTGAGCATCCCCTCCGCTGACGGGTACCGCCTGTCAGTGAATGTGATAAAAAAACCGTGGTCGCGTAGAGCGTCACGGTTTTTTTTTGGCGATGTACCAATCTGTTGTTGTGAGCAGCTAATCCTGCATTATCGTCTTTTTAAGCAGACTCCGATTCCACCTCCCGGCGGCTTTATTGGTGCACTGACGACAAAGAAGTGAAGCAAGAAGGGGGGCTCTGTGAGTTAGGCTTCAGCCTGACGCTTTTAAGGGTTCGGCTCCGCAGCCAAACGACGCACTTCCACGCGGCTGGGTTCAAGTGCGGCAGTGGTCGTAGGCATCGGCAGGTAACGTACCGGTATCTGGTGGCTCGGCAGGCGCTGGCGTAACCAGAGATCCAGCTGGGCATGGTCGATAGCCGCCTGACTGCGGATAAAGACCACCGGTCGCAGGCCTTGGCCGGGATCGTCGGCCGGTACCACCAGGCACTCGTCGATACCCGGGTAAGCTGCTAGCGCCCGTTCGATCGTTTCAGGTTGGATGTTTTCGCCGCCGCTGATGAACTGATTGTCCAGACGTCCACCGATGCTCAGCTGCTGTTGCGGATCGAACTGTCCCAGGTCCCCGGTGTGGAACCAACCCTGCGCATCCACGGGCTGGTGACAACGACCTTTGCGGTAATAGCCCAGAAACAGGGACGCCCCCTTGACCAGAATCTCATTCTCATCGGATAACCGCAGCTGGCAGTGTGGCAACAGGCTGGTGAGCCGTGCTGAGGCACAGGGCGGTCCTGTCATCACCTGGGAACTCATCTCGGTCAGATCATAGCTGATCCAGCTCTGCAGCGGCTGCTGATACAGCCAGCGGAGAAGCCGGGGCGCGAGGCTGGCACCGCTTAGCAGTAACTGTTGCAGGGTGCTGTTGGCAAAATTGAAATTTGCTTGCTGCAGCGATAGAAGCTGGGAGGGAACGGCGGACAGATGGGTCAGGCGCGGTTCAGCCAGCAGCTGCAGCAGCGGCTGCAGCAGCGGCTGTTCCCGGGATTCTGCCGGGGCCGGGATTATCAGGCTGGCACCTGCCAGCAGGCAGCGGAACAGGATTGCCTGACCACCGATATGATATAGCGGCAGCAGCAGTCCCCAGCCATCGCCGGGCTTGAGTGGAATCAGGTGGCGACTGCCCTCGGCACTGGCGAGATGGTTGTTGTAGCTGTGCAGCGCCAGTTTAGGGGTGCCGGTGGCGCCCGAGGTTAGTACCCCGCTCAGGGGCGCATCGGGGTGCGTGATAACCAGGGTGGGGATCTGAAGCTGGCGCGGAATCGATGCGAGAGCGTTGAGGTCCAGCCTGAAGCAGCGCTCAGGCAGCAGGCGGCTGTCCAGGCGGGTCGACTGGGCAGCCGGGTCGGGCGTTGCGCTCTCATCGATAAAGCCATCGGCATCGCAGCCTAGGATCAGTGCGTGTTTTTGGGCCTGCAGAAAATCGGGATCGATCGGAATCAGCACGCAGCCCAGGCGCAGTGAGGCGATCAGCAGACGCAGCAGTTCGCCCTGGTCCTGGATCGCCACCAGCAGCCGTTGGCCCGGTTTTATACCCTGTTGCTGCAGCCAGTGCCGGCGCTGTTCGACCTGATGATGCAGGTCGTCATAGCGACATAGAATTGCGCCCCCCTGCGGCTGATGCTCGACCAGCGCGATCGCCGCGGGTCGTGCTATGGCGTGCAGTGCCAGAGGACAGAGGCTTGGCTGTTCAGTCATCGCATTTGTTTCCACCGTGTTTATTGTCGGACTAACGTGCCTATCGTCGGGCTGAAGCCCGACCTACGAGACCGATCTGTGAGTCCTACCTACAGGGGTCCCATTGCTGTCGCAGGCCTTCGATTCGCAACAATAGCGCTGGAAGTTCCTCGGGTGGTATCGCCGGACTGATCACCTGAAGAGTCCTGCATCTCATCGCAGGCTTGCTATCCGTAGCAACAGCGCTGGAAGTTCCTTGGGTGGTATCGCCGGGCTGATCACCTGAAGAGTCCTGCATCTCATCGCAGGCTTGCTATCCGTAGCAACAGCGCTGGAAGTTCCTCGGGTGGTATCGCCGGGCTGATCACCTGAAGAGTCCTGCATCTCATCGCAGGCTTGCTATCCGTAGCAACAGCGCTGGAAGTTCCTTGGGTGGTATCGCCGGGCTGATTAGATAACCCTGCATATCATCGCAGCCGTGTTGTTTCATGAACTGCCTCTGCTCCTCGGTCTCCACGCCCTCGGCGATCACCTTCATATTGAGGCTGTGGCCGAGGGAGATGATGGCTTTGACGATCGCCGCATTGCCCGGTTCTCGCTCCAGATCCATCACGAAAGAGCGGTCGATCTTGAGTTTGTCGGCGGCAAAGCGTTTCAGGTAGGAGAGCGATGAGTAGCCGGTACCAAAGTCATCGATGGCCAGCTGAATACCCAGCTGGCGCAGCTGCGCCAGAGTTTTTATGGCCATCTCGACATTATTCACCAGTATGCTCTCGGTCAGCTCCAGTTCCAGGTCGGTCGCGGCAAGGCCGGTTGAGGCCAGCGTCTCGGTCACCGTCGCCAGCAGCTGTCCGGGATCGCGGAACTGGCGGGCGGAGAGGTTGATCGCGACCGGTATATGGCAGAGGCCCTGGCGTTGCCAGGCTTTGTTCTGACGGCAGGCCTCGGCCAGGACCCAGTTGCCGATAGCGACGATCAGCCCGCTCTGCTCGGCGATATCGATAAACTGTCCCGGCGTCAGGAGCCCTCGACTGGGGTGATTCCAGCGGATCAGAGCTTCGAGTCCGATCAGCAGGCCGCTCGAGACCTCCAGCTGGGGCTGGTAATGCAACACAAACTGTTGCTGTTCGATCGCCTCGTGCAAGTCGATCTCCAGAGTCATCCGCGCCCGGGCCCGGTCACCCATTTCTTGGGTAAAGAACTGATAGCCGTTACGCCCCTGCTCTTTAGCACGATACATAGCGACATCGGCGTTCTTTAGCAGCATCTTGGCGTCGGCCCCATCCTGGGGGAAACTGCTGAGCCCCAGGCTGACGCTGAGGTGAATCGGTTTGCCCCTGACCTCATAGACGCGGCAGAGGGCCGCTAGTATTTTATTGGCCAGCAAGGCCTGTTCGGCTTCTGAGGCCAGTCCCTTGGCCAGTAGGGTGAACTCATCGCCGCCTAAGCGCGCCACCAGATCGCTGGCGCGCAGAGTCTCGCGGAGCCGGTCGGCAACCTGGCAGAGGATCTGGTCGCCGGCATCGTGCCCCAGGGAGTCGTTAATCAGTTTAAAGCCGTCCAGGTCCATAAAGAGCACCGATAGCGTGCTGTTGTTCCGCTCAGCCTCCTTGATACTCTGTGCCAGGTGCTCCTGAAAGGCGCTGCGGTTATTCAACCCGGTGAGGTGGTCATAGTTGGCCAGGTAGACCAGACGCTCCTCTTTGGCCTTGAGCTCGGTAATGTCGGTCACCTGGGCGACGTAATGGCTAATTCGGAGCTGCTTTTTGACCGCGTTGATGGTGAGCCACGTGGGATAGACCTCACCGTTTTTACGTCTGTCCCAAATCTCGCCCTGCCAGCGCCCAGTGCGCTTGAGTTGTCGCCGCAGCTGCTTAAAGAAGGCCGGAGGGTGGCGACCGGAGGCTAATAACGCCGGGGGTCGACCGAGCAGTTCGGCCGCGCTGTAGCCGCTGATCTGACAAAAAGCCGGGTTGACCTGCAGGATGCGCTGCTTGGAATCGGTGACAATCACGCCCTCGGCGGTACTCTCGAACACCTTGGAGGCCAGACGCTGCATATCCTCGGCCTGTAGCCGCTTGGTGATATCGGTGATGCTGCCCCGCACCAGCGTGCCCTCATCGGATGGGAAGGGCACCAGGGCGATGGCGCAGGGAAAGCGGCGGCCGTTGGCGTCCTGATGCTGCCACTCGAAGCGGACGGCCTGCCCGGACTGAGCCTGGGTAATATATTCCTGGCTGGCTGCAAGAGAGGTGCGACCATCGGGTTGATGCTCGGGGCAGAGGTCCAGCAACGCCATCCGGGACAGCTGTGGGTAGGGGTAACCAAACATTGTCACAGCCTTGGCGTTAGCGTCCACGAGGAGACCTTTGCCGACATCGAGGAGTATGATCGCCTCGATGGCGTTGTCGAACAGGGCCCGGTTGCGGGCCTGGCTGGTCTGGAGCGCGCCTATCAGCTGCTGCTGTTGCTGTTTATCGAGTTCCAGCGCCTGATTACTGCGCTTGAGATCGGCAGTGGTGCTGGCCACACGCTGTTCCAGCTGGCGGCTGAAACGCAGCAGCACTCGGCGGGCGTGCTCACGCTCGGTGATCGTCGCGCAGAGTAACAGGCTGCACAGGGCAATAGAGCCGATAAAGATCTGCAACAGGTGTAACGAAAAATTCAGATCTGTATAGGCGAACGGCCCTAGCCCGTTCAGGGTGCCGAAGGTGGCAAATGTCGCCAGCGCCAGGACAAAGAGCACCGAGCCGCGGATCCCAAAGCGATAACCGATGCTGATCAGTAGTAGTAAGGGCAGAAAGGCGAAGGGGCCGTTGGAGTATGCCTGCGGCGTCCAGTCGACGAAGAGATGCAGGCTGATCAGCAGGGTAGCCAGCGCGAACAGCAGCATCTCCTTAAGGTTACGCTGTGGGAGTTTATAGCCCTTGCCGAAGGCCAGCAGCAGGGGGGTAAACAGCAGCGCACCGACCGCATCGCCGCTCCACCAGCTCGCCCAGAGGATCGCAAAGTGCTCCCAGGCCCTGGGTTGTTGCCAGTCCATGATGGCAGCAACCCCGATGCTGGCGCTGACCATCGCGGCGAACAGCACCGCCAGGCTAAATAGAAAGACACCATGGAGATGGTTGAGGGGGTAGCTTTTGGGGGTGATTCGAGCGATCAGCCAACAGGCGGCAACAGCCTCGAGGGTGTTGCCAATGGCGACCTGTAGGGCCGTCAGGCTGGCGCCGTCCACCTGCAGATTCGCCAGGAATGCCCCTAAGAAAACGCCGGGCCAGAGACGGATGCCGAACCGTATCAGGGTGGCGATGGCGATACCCGCAGGAGGCCAGACCGGGCTGGTGTAGCCATCGATTGCCAGCAGCAGGCCCAGTTTCGCCGCGATAAAATAAACCAGTGCCAGCAGGCAGACCTCCCATATCCAGCGCGCAGAAAGCCGGGGGCTGAGGGGTCGGTGCAAGAGGCTGAACGGGTTATACATAGGGCCTAGGCCTTAACTGACTAAAGAATGAGAGCGACAACTATCTTGACATAGAGGGCGCGCTGCAACTGCAGGTTAGTCTTCAAGACCATAGTGGTTAAAAAAAGAATATATAGCAAGTAATCAATAAGATACTGGAATTAAACAGAAATAAAGGGCTGTAGGTCGGACTCGTAGGTCGGACTTTAGTCCGACAAAGCTAGCAAGAAGCACCCATCCCCCAACCAAACCCCGACCCACAAAAGACACTACGGCCTATGGATTGGTCTGAAATTTCTTCGGTAATGTGGGTAAGGAACGCCCTGCGTCGGACTACTTCCTACCCACAAAAAGCCGACCTACAACGACCTACAGGGCTACTCCTGCTCGGCCTGCTGACGCAGCAAGAAGCGCTGCAGCTTGCCGCTGGGGGTCTTGGGCAGGTCGTCGACAAACTCGATCTCGCGCGGGAAGGAGTGGGTCGACAACCGCTTGCGGACGAACTGCTGCAGCGCTTCGGCAAGCTCGAGTGTGGGGTCCAGTTCCGGGCGGATCACCACAAAGGCCTTAACAATAGAACCACGCTTGGCATCGGGTTTGGCGACCACGGCGCTTTCGGTAACGGCCGGATGCTCCAGCAGCGTATTTTCGACATCGGCCGGTCCAATCCGGTAGCCGGCGGAGGTGATGATGTCATCATCGCGGCCGGTGTAGGAGTGCGAGCCATCGCCGTTGCTGACTACCATATCCCCGGTCAGGTAGTAGTCGCCCTGGTAGGGGTTCTTATCGCTCCAGCTGTAACCCTGAAAGAAAAACTGCGGCGACCGGGTTAAATCGACCGCGAGTTGGCCCGTCTGTCCGGCAGCCACCTCCTGGAAGTCATCATCCAGCGCCACCAGCCGGTAACCGGGCATCGGGTAGCCCATACTGGCGGTACGGTGCTGATGCTCAAGGGCGTGAAAGTTACAGGCGGTCATCCCAGTCTCAGTCTGGCCGTAATGGTCGCATACCGGACAGTCGAAGACCCGCTGCATCCAGCTGATCACCTCGGGGTTGAGCGGCTCACCGGCACTGCTGGCGACACGCAGCCGGATATCATACTCGGCGCGCTGCTGCTCATTGGCCATCAGCAGGCGGTAGGCGGTAGGGGCGGCGGCCAGATTGGTGATACGGAAGTCTTGCAAGAACGCATAGGTGTTGTCGGCGGTAAAGCCCGCTTCATTAAAGTGGGTGGTGCAGCCGAGCAGTAGCGGGCCGACGACTGCATAGTAGAGCCCGTATGCCCAGCCTGGATCGGCGACGTTCCAGTAACGGTCATCGGGACGCAGACCGATCGCCTGTTCCATGTAGGTCCAAAACGAGATCAGCGCCCGGGCGGGTACCGCAACGCCCTTGGACTTGCCGGTGGTGCCGGAGGTGAACATCTGCAGGAAGGGGTCATCCTGACCGATCTTGACCGGGGTGAATTGCTCCGGTTGGAACTCGATTGCGGTGCTGTAGATAAAATCGGCCTCCGCCGCCAGTGCGTGATCCACCTCGGCGATCAGCAGGGTCTTGGGGCAGCCTTTAACAT
The DNA here is from genome assembly GCA_047633175.1 of Motiliproteus sp. GTDB lineage: Bacteria > Pseudomonadota > Gammaproteobacteria > Pseudomonadales > Balneatricaceae > Motiliproteus. The sequence continues at coordinate 50,850 of JBLIEQ010000005.1, forward strand.
CGGCAAGTTTCGGCCACTGCTCGGTGTTGGTGACGATTAATTTGGTCTGGGCCTGTTCGAGGCGATACTCGATGGCGCCGGAGCCGAAGGCGGTAAACAGCGGCTGATAGACAGCGCCGGCACGCAGGGTGCCCAGTACGACCACCAGCAGTTCTGGGGTGCGCGGTAGCAGACAGGCGACTCTGTCGCCCTTGCCGACCCCCTGGCTGCTCAGAAAGTTGGCGAACTGGGCCGCGCGCTTCTGTAGCTCGGCAAAGCTCAGTTCGCCGCTGCTGCCATCGACCCGCAGATAGCGCAAGCCTATCTTATCGCCCCCCGCGTGGCGGTCACAGAGTTCTTCACAGACGTTCAGGCCCTGTTCCGGGTCTGCGCTGAGGTTGCCGATAAACTGTGACTCGATCTGGGCCGCGTCGAACTGGTCGCTGTAATCCTGATGGCTGGGTTGCGTCATGTTAGGCCTTCTATTCTGGGTGATTGTTTTTTAAATGCTTGCGTCGGGCTTGTATCTCGACCTTGTATCTGGGCTCGTAGGTCGGACTCGTAGGTCGGACTTTAGTCCGACAAGGCTAACAAAGAGCACCCATTGCCAAACCAAACCCCGACCCACAAAAAAAATACACTGTGGATTTTTCTGAAATTCCTTCGGTTATGCTGGCAAGGTGCAGCCATCGTCGGACTACCTTCTACCGACAAAACGCGACCCATAGGGACGTGGGAAGTGCAGCAAGTCCGTCGAGAACGGATGCTGCTCGACCTACAATCTGTTCAGCCCCAGCTCTTCGATACTGGTTTCGCGCATCTTGAATTTCTGAATCTTGCCGGTCACGGTCATCGGGAAGGCTTCGGTAAACTTGATATATTTGGGGACCTTGTAATAGGCGATCTTGTCGCGGCAGTAATTACGAATCTCCTGCTCGGTCAGCATCTCACCCGGCTTGAGGATCACCCAGGCGACCAGCTCTTCACCGAATTTGGGGTCGGGAACGCCGGTGACCTGGGCATCGGAGATCAGCGGGTGGGTGTAGAGGAACTCTTCGATCTCTCGCGGGTAGACGTTCTCGCCACCGCGGATCACCATGTCTTTGCTGCGCCCGATGATGCAGATGTAACCCTCGTCATCCATGGTCGCCAGGTCTTCGGTGTGCATCCAACCGTTGCTGTCGATCGCCTTGAGGGTGGCATCCTCGTTTTTCCAGTAACCGAGCATCACGCTGTAACCGCGGGTGCAGAGTTCACCGATCTCGCCGCGCGCGACGATCTTGCCCTGGGCGTTAACGATCTTCGATTCCAGGTGTGGTTGGGTCTGACCGACGGTGCTGACGCGCTTGTCCAGCGGGGCATCGGCGCTGGTCTGGGTGCTGACCGGGCTGGTCTCGGTCATGCCGTAGGCGATCTGCACCTCGGACATATGCATCTTGTCTATCACCTGCTTCATCACCTCGATCGGGCAGGTCGAGCCTGCCATCACCCCGGTACGCAGGGATCCCAGGTCATAGTCTGCAAATTTAGGGTGCTCAAGCAGGGCGATAAACATGGTCGGTACGCCGTAGAGCGCGGTCGCCCGCTCTTCGGAGACGGCCTTCAATACCGATTCCGGCTCGAAGGCATCGTTGGGGTAGATCATCGTCGCGCCATGGCTGACACAGCCCAGGTTGCCCATCACCATGCCAAAGCAGTGATACAGCGGCACCGGGATAACCATTCGGTCCTGGTCGGTAAGGCGCTGGCTTTCGGTGACAAAGAAACCGTTGTTAAGGATATTGTGGTGGCTCAGGGTGGCGCCCTTGGGGAAGCCGGTGGTGCCGCTGGTGTACTGGATATTGATCGGATCATCGAACTGCAGCTGGGCCTGACGCTCGAATAGGGCGGCATCGGTGATCAGCGGGCTCTTAGCCTGGAGCTGCTGCCAGCTGAGCATCCCCGGCACAGGGGTCTCGGACAGGGTGATCAGGCCGTTCATATGCGGCAGTACCGGCGAGAGTAGCTGGCAAGGCACCGACTGCTTGAGTTCGGGAAGCAGCTGGTTAAGTATCTGGGTGTAATCGGAACTCTTAAAGGTATCGGCGGCGATCAGGAAGCTGCATTCGGACTGATTCAGAGCGTATTCCAGTTCGTGCTGCCGGTAGGCGGGGTTGATGTTGACCAGGATGGCGCCGATCTTCGCCGTCGCAAACTGAGTCACACACCATTGCGCCATGTTAGGCGACCAGACGCCGACCCGGTCTCCTTTGCCGACCCCTATCGCCATCAGTGCCTTGGCACAGGTATGGACCTGCTGCTGCAGTTCGAAATAGCTCCAGCGGATGCCCTGATGAATAGAGATCAGGGCGTCATTGTCGGGGTACTGGCGACAGATGCGATCAAACATATCGCCGATGGTTTCACCCAGCAGCGGTGTGCTGCTGGTGGCGCTGGTGTAGCTGAGGGCTGTCTTGGAAACGCTGGGCTGGCTCATGGTCGATTCCTTGGCTTTCTTGAGGCGGGTGGCTGGCGATAAGGGCTAATTAAAAGGGTAGTAACAATTGAACATATGTATTTTTGATATGTAATTGATTATGTGTAGGTCGGACTTTAGTCCGACAAGGCTGACAGGGCTGACAGGGCCGACAGGGCTGACAGGGCTGACAAGGAGCGCTCTGCGTCGGACTACTTTCTATCCACAAAACGCCGACCTACATGTCCGCCTTGGTTCTGTATAGGCTGTGATACTGCGGATTGGGCAGCATCTCTACCGCACTGGCAACCCGGTTGGTCATGTTGTAAAAACCGCTGATATTGGCGATATCCCAGATATCGGCGTCGCTGAAACCGGCATCACGCAAGGCTTGTCGATCGCTCTCGACGATCTGAGCGGGTTGGCGGGTCAGCTGGTCGGCAAAATCGAGCATCGCGCGCTGGCGGGTATCCAGGTCGGCTGTCCGGTAGTTCATCACCAGTTGCTCGCCGAGGACCGGATCACCGCTGTACTGGCGCACCGCCGCACCATGAGCCGTGAGGCAGTAGAAACAGTGATTGATGGATGAGACCACCACCGCGATCATCTCCCGTTCCAGTGTGGATAACCCCGAATCCCCAAACATCAGGCAGTTGTAAAAACTACTGAACGCTTCTAGCTGTGCGGGGTTATGGCTGTACGCCTGGAGTACATTAGGGATCATTCCCAGCTTTTCCTGACACTTATCGAAATAGGTCTGGGTCGACTCGTCAAGTTGCTCTCGGGTCGGCGTGTTGAGATCCAGAGCCGTCAGGGGGCTCTGGTTAGAATCCTGGTTCATCTTGCTGCTCCGCTAGAGGTCTGGATTGGCTTCAGAAGTTACGCTTGACCAGCTTTTGAATCTCGCCCACCAGGCCGTTGCGGAACGCCAGCACACAGATGATAAACACCAGTCCCATGATCACATGGATATAACCACCCAGCGGGCCGGATGCCAGGACGTTTTGCAGGGTGACAATAGTGCCGGCACCCAATACGGGTCCCCAGATGGTGCCCATGCCGCCGAGCAGCGTCATCAGTACCACCTCACCCGACATAAACCAGTGCACGTCGGTCAGGGAAGCCAGCTGAAACACCAGCGCCTTGGTAGAACCGGCCAGGCCTGCCAGGGTCGCCGAGAGGACGAAGGTCACCAGCTTGTATTGGTTGACCTTATAGCCCAGGGAGATAGCGCGAGGCTCGTTTTCACGGATCGCCTTCATCACCTGACCGAAGGGGCTGTGCACGGTGCGATAGATCAGTGCGAAACCGCCGATAAAGATCGCCAGAACGAAGTAGTACATATTGAGGTTATCATTCAGATCGATCAGGCCGAAGAGCCGCCCGCGCGGAATCCCCTGGATACCGTTCTCGCCGCCGGTAAAGGGCGCCTGAAGAAAGACGAAGAAGGCCAGCTGTGCCAATGCCAGGGTGACCATCGCAAAATAGATTCCCTCGCGCTTGATCGCCAGCTTGCCGTAGACATAGCCGATAACGGCGGAGACCGCGACCCCGGCCAGAATGCCAACCTCGGGGGTCAGCCCCTCGATATTAAGCATCATATAGCCGGTGACGTAGGCACCGCTGCCCAGGAAGACCGCATGGCCAAAGGAGAGCAGGCCGGCAAAGCCCAGCAGCAGGTTAAAGGCGCAGGCGAAGAGCGCAAAGCACAGCACCTTCATCAGGAACACGGGATAAAAGGCAAAGGGGGCGAGCAGCGCCAGGCCTAGCAGTAGCAGGTTGAGTTTATTGTTTTTCATGGGTGGAGACCTCGGGTGTGGTGACGCGTTGCAAATGATGACTGGAATTTTTACAGCGCTAGGCTTCTTTACCAAACAGGCCGGCAGGCTTGACCAGCAGTACGATGACCATCACCAGAAAAATCACGGTATTGGAGGCTTCCGGATAGAAATACTTGGTCAGGCCCTCGACAACGCCCATGCCCAGCCCGGTAATGATGGCGCCACCGATGGAGCCCATGCCGCCGATAACGACGATGGCGAACACCACGATCAGAATATTGGAGCCCATCTCCGGGGTGATCGAATACACGGGGGCGGCAAGCACGCCGGCAAGACCTGCCAGGCCCACACCAAAGCCGAAGGTGAGGGTGACGATCAGCGGGACGTTAATGCCGAAAGCTTGCATCAACTGTGGGTTTTCGGTGCCGGCGCGCAGGTACGCGCCGAGTTTGGTCTTTTCAATCAGCAACCAGGTGCCGGTGCACACCAGCAGGGAGCAGACGATGATCCAGGCACGGTAGTTAGGCAGGTACATAAAGGGTAAGCGGGTGCCACCCTTGAGTTCATCAGGGATCGCGTAGGCCAGGCCAGAGGAGCCGTACCAGTGGCTGAACAGACCCTGCAGAACCAGGGCGACACCAAAGGTCAGTAGCAGGCTGTAGAGATGGTCTTCACCGGCAATAGGGCGAACCAGGAAGCGCTCCATCAGGATGCCGATGATCGCGATGCTCAGCGGTACCAGCAGCAGTGACCACCAGTAACCTATCCCCAGGTACTGCATCGCCATCCAAGCACCGAAGGCACCGAGCATGTAGAGAGCGCCCTGAGAGAAGTTGATGATCTTGAGGAGTCCGAAGATGATTGCCAGCCCCAGGGCCAGCAACGCATAGAAGGATCCATTGATAAGCCCTATCAGCAGTTGGCCGAAGAGCCCGAAAAAATTGATATCGAAAAGAGTCGCCATAATCACACCTGAAGGTTGTTCAGACGGAAGCGTAGCGCTTCCTTTTCTTAAGTATTCTTGAGTGTTCTGCCTAAGGGGAGCCTTAGGCAGAACACCTTATTTTCCCTGTTTCCCTCGGCTTGAGGGCAGCCGCGGGAGCAGGGAAACAAGAGCCGGGGAGCTCCTGTGACCGCAGAGGCTTATTCGGCTAACGCAAACGCGCAGCCGCCATCGGCCATCTTCATAAAGGCATCATCACCCTTGATGACCTTCTCGATAGCGAAGATATCATTGGGTCCATCGCGTTCGGCAGCGGTCTTGATGCGGACCTGGAGCATGTCGTGAACCATGCGGCCGTCTTTACGTAGGTAACCGTTGCGCGAGAAGAAATCTTCAACAGGCATCTCTTTCATCTTGGCCATCACCGCCTTGGACTCATCGGTACCGGCCGCTTCTACGGCTTTGAGGTAGTGCATGGTCGAAGAGTAGGCACCGGCATGCGGCATGGCGGGAATCTTGCCATCCATACGGGCCATATAGCGCTTGGACCAGGCGCGGGTCAGGTCATCCATATCCCAGTAGAAACCGGTCGTCAGCTTCATGCCGCCGGCGATGTCCGGATCCAGTGCCTGGGCGTTGGGGGTGAAGACCAGGAGACCGGCCACATCGGTGGTCTCGGTGACCCCAAACTCGGCAGCGGTCTTCAGGGAGTTGACCATGTCGCTACCGGCGTTAGCCAGGGCGATAACATCGGCGCCTGAGGCCTGGGCCTGCAGGATGTAAGAGGAGAAGTCGGTGGTGCCGAGAGGTGCGCGTACGCCGCCAACCACTTCGCCGCCGTTGGCCTCGATAACACCGGTAGCGACCGACTCCAGAGCATGACCGAAGGCGTAGTCAGCGGTCACGAAGAACCATTTCTTCTTGCCACTCTGGACCATAGGTTTAACGGTGCCGTTAGCCAGGGCCACGACGTCATAGGTCCAGTGGGCGTTAAAGGGAGAACAGGCCTTAGTGGTGAATGCATGGCTGGCAGAGGCGGCGATCAGGGTGATCTTCTCATTTTCAGTCATAAACTGGGCGACGGCACCGGTTACTGAGCTGGCGACCGCGCCGTTGATCACATCGACCTGCTCCTCTTCGACCCACTTGCGGGCGATGACTGAGCCGACATCGGGCTTGTTCTGATCATCGGCGAACACGACTTCGATCGGCATGCCAAGCACGGTGCCGCCAAAATCTTCGACCGCCATCTTAACGGCCTCGACACTGCCCTGGCCGCTGATGTCGGCATAAACGCCGCTCATATCGCCGAGGACACCGATCTTGACCTTATCATCAGACAGGGCGGCCGCTTGAGCGGCGCCGGTAGCGGCGATGAGGGCCGTGGCCAGTAGGGTTTTTCGCATCATGTTCATCGTATTCTCCAGTATTATTGTTGTTGTACTGCTTTATCGGACTTGGATTGCTCATAGGTCGAACAATGTAGGTCGGACTTTAGTCCGACAGGGCTGGCAAGGAGCGCTCTGCGTCGGACTACTCTCTACCCACAAAACGCCGACCTACACACGAGGATCTAAACCCCCAGGTAGGTATTTAACAGCTCGGTTTTTTCTACCAGCTCATCGGCACGGATCTGCTCGACGATATGGCCGTGTTCCATCAGGTAGTGACGATCGGCGATGGGGGCGGCAAAGCGGAAGTTCTGCTCCACCAGGATGATCGTCAGGCCGCGCTCTTTGAGCTGCAGCAGCACCTCGGCTAGCTTCTGGACGATCACCGGGGCCAGCCCTTCGGTGATCTCGTCGAGCAGCAGGATATTGGCACCGGTACGCAGGATGCGCGCCATCGCCAGCATCTGCTGCTCGCCGCCGGACAGGCGGGTGCCCTGGCTCTTGCGGCGCTCGGCCAGGTTAGGAAACATCGAATAGATCTCTTCCACCGACATGCCGTCGGAACGGACCACGGGCGGCAGCATCAGATTCTCTTCGACATTGAGGCTTGCGAAGATGCCGCGCTCTTCCGGACAGTAGCCCATGCCCAGATGGGCGATCTTATGGCTGGGCATGTTGAGGGTCTCGTGACCATTGATCACGATAGAGCCGGAGCGTTTGCCGACCATGTTCATAATGGCCTTGAGAGTCGTGCTGCGGCCCGAACCATTACGGCCCAGCAGAGTGACCAGCTCGCCCTGATTCAGGGACAGGTCGATACCGTGGAGGATATGGGATTCACCGTAGTAGGCATGCAGATCCCGGATTCGCAGTTTTTCCCGGTTGGATTGAGTTTTATGGACAGTGCTCATGCGTCAGACTCCGGTGACTGAGGGCTGCTTGTCGCTGCCTGGGACGGTTTGGCAGCAGGTTCATCCGCAGTCGCAACCCCCATATAGGCTTCGCGTACCTGAGGGTCGGCAGACACATGGGTGTAATCACCCTCGGTCAGGACGGCACCGCGTTGCAGTACGGTGATGGTATCGGAGAGGTCAGCCACGACGTTGAGGTTATGCTCGACCATCAGGATGGTGCGATCCTTACTGACTTTCTTGATCAGTTCGGCCACCACGCTGACATCCTCGTGTCCCATCCCCTGTGTCGGTTCGTCCAACAGCAGCAGTTCCGGATCCAATGCTAGGGTGGTGGCGATCTCCAGCGAGCGTTTGCGCCCATAAGGTAGGGCAACCGCCTGAGCCTGGGCAAAGGGTGCCAGGCCGACGGACTCGAGCAGCTCCATGGCGCGGTCGTTAAGGCTGTCGAGACACTTATCGGAGCGCCAGAAGTAGAGGCTGTCGCCGCGCTTGCGTTGCAGGGCGACACGCACATTGTCGATCACGCTCAGATGCGGGAATACTGCGGAGATTTGAAAAGAGCGAATAATGCCCATTCGGGCGATCGCATCGGAACTCTTACTGGTGATGTCGTTGCCGTTAAATAGAATCTGCCCTCGGGTGGGGGTCAGAAACTTGGTCAGCAGATTGAAGACGGTGGTTTTTCCGGCACCGTTGGGGCCGATCAACGCATGGATGGAGCCGCGTTCGATCTGTAAATTAACATCGTCGACGGCAGTAAATCCTTTGAACTCTTTAACGAGATTGCGTGTTTCTAGGATAATATCTCGGCTCATGAATAAGGTTCCTGACCTTGCGGACCCGTAGTCGGAGGTACCGTTTCGGGTGTGGTTTTTTGTTTTAAGCCGGCTGCTAGTGCCGAAAAGCCATTAAACACCCCGAGTGTTGCCCAAATAGGTCTGAAATCCAACCAAATGTAACAGCCGTAGATTTTTGTGGGCTTTCCGTAGATTAGGCCTGTAGGTTAGGCTTCAGCCTGACGATCGCTGCATCTTGTTAGTACTGTCGGACTACTTTCTACCCACAAAACGCCGACCTACAAATTAAAAGAAGAACAACATGGTATTAGGCTCTAAGTTACTGCAGCGATTTTTCCTGGCGATGGTCGCCATCATCGCCATGTTTGCGCTGGCGATCTACTTCTATTCGGTGCCGCTGATTAAGAGCACGGTCTATGGTATCGAGCTGAATGCCAGCCGTACGGTGCTTAATAATGTTTATCAGCTGGCCGAAAAGATCCACTTCAGCCTCGAGGGCTACCGGCTGCAGGCGCTGGAGGCGCGTAAACAGCAGCTGCGCAGCGTCGTGTCGCTGGCGACGGCGTATGCCGAGGATATCTTCGCCCGGGTGGAGCGCGGCGAGCTCAGTGACGCCCAGGCACGCAGCCAGCTGTTCGAGGGGTTGCGCAATTTTACCTACGGCAATAACGACTATATCTGGGTCGCGAGTTACGATGCGGTGCTGTTGTCCCATCCGGATGCCCGTTTCCATGGCGTCGATACGACACATCTCAGGAGCGGATCGAGTGAAGCCGTTATCTCCAGAATCATCGATCAGGCACGGGCCGAGGGTGATGGTTTTATCGAGTATCAGTGGCAGCGTCTCGATCAGCGCGAGGCAATAACCAAGATCTCTTACGTCAAAAATTTTCCCAACCGGCAGTTTGTCTTGGGCTCGGGTCTGTATCTGGATGATATCGAGGCCGAGGTGCAGAAGCGGCTTACATTGGCGATGGCAGAGCTGCGCGTTGCGCTGCAGGAGATCAAGATAGCCAAGACTGGCTACCTGTATATCTTCGATGCCGACGCCAATATGTTGATCCATCCGAACGAAAATCTGGATGGTACCAATTTCCTCGGCCAGCTTAATCCGGCGACCGGAAACTCGATCGCCCAGGAGCTGATCGCGGTTGCCGATACCGGTAAGGAGTGGGCGTATCCCTGGGATAAACCCTCGGATCCGGGGCATTATGTGTATCAGAAAACCTCGCTGGTTCGCCACCTCAAAGGCTTCGACTGGTATATAGGGTCATCGGTCTATGAGGATGAGCTGCGTCGCAGTTCAGAGGTGCTGACCGAGCGCATTATGACCATTACCGTGGTCGTGCTGTTGCTGGCCGTCCTGCTGGCGTTGCTGTTTATGTCGCAGATAGCGGCGCCGATCAAACGTCTGGCCGAAACCGCCAAGCGGGTCAGTCGCGGCGATCTGAGCGCGAAGAGCGGTATTAATACCGACGATGAACTCGGGGTGCTGGGGCGCACCTTCGATGCCATGGTCACCCAGCTGAGCCGTAATATACAGACGCTCGACCGCCAGGTGCAGAGCCGGACTCAGGAGCTGGCCGCGACCGAGCAGCGGCAGCGGATGATCCTCGATGAGCTGCCCGCGCAGATCGCCTATGTGGGGGCCGATCAACGCTACCGGTTTGTGAACCGTCGCTACGCGCAGATGTTTAACCAGACCAAGCGGGCATTGGTCGGACGCTCCCTGCAGGAGGTGATGAGTCCGGAGATGTACCCCGATATTGTGCCCTATTTTGACCGGACCCTGGCGGGTGAAGAGTGTGGTTTTGAATACAGATTTCAGCATGAGGGTCGAGAGGTGGTCACCAAGCGGAAACTGATCCCCGAGTTTGGAGGCGATGGCAAGGTGACGGCGGTTATTATCCTGAGCCTGGATGTCACGGCTGAAAAAGAGGCCGAGCATAAGTTAACTGAAGCGCAGCGGATGAATGCGGTGGGTCAGTTAGCCGGAGGGCTGGCGCATGATTTTAATAATTTGCTGACGGTGGTTATCGGTAACCTGATTACCGCCGGCGATCGCTATGCCCAGGTCGAGGGCCTGTCGAACTATCTCGAACCTGCGGTGCGGGCCGGGCAGCGGGGTGCCGATATCACCAACCGCTTACTGGCGTTCTCCCGTAACCAGTCTTTGGTGCCAACCCGGGTGGATGTGGCGCTGCTGTTGCACGATTCGCTGACGCTGCTGCAGGGATCTCTGCCCAGCAATATCGATATCAGGCTGAATGCCGATACCGGGTCCGGTAGCAGCGCCTATGTTGACCAGAGCCAGTTTGAAAATGCGATCTTTAACCTGGCACTCAATGCGCGTGATGCCATGCCTAAGGGGGGGGCGCTGACCTTCGGGGTGCAGGAGCGCAGGATCGACCATCCGGTGGAATATGATGAGATGGTGGTGCCGGGCGATTATCTGGAGGTCTCGGTGCTCGATAGCGGCGGTGGTTTTGACCGCAGTAGTCTCAACCGTGCCTTCGAACCCTTCTTTACCACCAAGAGCGGCACCAGCTCGGGTCTGGGCCTGAGCATGGTCTATGGCTTCGTCAAACAGTCTAAGGGCTATATTCGCATAGAGAGCAGAATAGAGAGCCGCATCGATAACACCCCGGGAGCGGGCGCCTGTGTCATCCTGCTGCTGCCCGCCAGCCATGCCGAACCGCAGGCGGCCGAGAGCCCGGCGCCAGAACAGGCGTGGCCGGTAGCGGGTGAGGGCAGGCTTATCCTGCTGGTGGAGGATGATGCGGATGTGAGGGCGGTCATCCTGGAGCAGCTAGTGGGGCTCGGCTTTGCCGTGGTGGAGGCCGGAGATGGCGACGAGGCCTTGTCGTTGCTCGATAGCCTGACAGACCTCTATGCGCTGGTCTCGGATATTATGATGCCGGGCAGTATCGATGGCTATGAATTGGCCGATCGGGTCAGCCTTACGCGGACCGATGCCAGGATTATCCTGATTACCGGCTACGCCTTCGACCAGCAGACGCGGGAGGCCGACCAGCCCCACTACCTGACGCTGCGTAAGCCCTTCAGACGCGATACACTCAGGCATGCCTTATTGCAGACCGACCTACCTGGCACAGGGTCAGAGGCAAGTACAGAGTCAGAGTCGCTATAGCCTCAGGCACAGACACAGACACAGACAGCGGCGGGTGCCCCGAACACCGCTTTACAGCCATCGGCTACTAGGGAGAGATCATCAGCGTGAGCGGAAAACCAAGCAACAGACTGATCTACGTTATCGAAGATGAACCCGATATCGCCACCCTGGTGTGTGCCGAGCTGGAGCGCTTTGGCTATGAGACGGCGAGCTTTCGCACCGGAGCTCAGGCGACTCAGGCGGTCAAACGCCGTGTCCCCGCGCTCTGTATCGTCGACCTGGGATTGCCCGATATGGATGGTCTGGCGCTGGTGCGCGAGCTCTGTGATAAGCACCGGGTGGGGGTAATGATTCTTACCGGACGCGGCAGCCTGCCTGATCGGGTGCTCGGCTTAGAGTTGGGCGCCGACGATTACATCATCAAGCCCTTCGACCCCCGCGAGCTGGTCGCCAGGGTCAACAGCCTGCTGCGCCGTCTGGATCAGATCGGACAGCCGCCGGCAGAGGGCTTGCAGAAAAACGCCCAGTTCGGAGACTGGCGCTTCGACCCCTCCACCCTGACCCTGAATCACAGCGATGGCCGCAATGACCGCCTCAGTGCTGCCGAGTCCGACCTGCTGCTGCTGTTACTACGAGCCCCCCAGCAAATCCTTAATCGAGACCGCCTGATGGGCGACCTGCTGGGAAGGGACTCCATCCCTTTCGAGCGCAGCATCGATGTACGGATGTCGCGGATACGCAAAAAACTCGAAGACGATCCCAAAGTGCCTAAGCTGATTAAAACCGTCTATGGGGTCGGCTATCTGCTCTCTGTATCGGTTGAGTGGGTAGCGCCTTAGAGGGGGCGGACTCGTAGGCCGGGCTCGTAGGTCGGACTCGTAGGTCGGACTCGTAGGTCGGACTCGTAGGTCGGACTTTAGTCCGACGATAGGCACACTATGCTAGTTTTTTCGGATTACTCTCTACCTACAAAACGTCGACCTACGAGTCCTACGATGACGATAGGTGCACCTTGCCAGCTTTAATCCTTGTTTTTAAAAAGGTTGCTGCCGCGGGTGTTGCGGCCGGACAGCAGAGGCGTCCGCGATCAGGCCAATGACCTATAAACAGGCTGCTATTGTGCTCCTGAGGCAGTAAACTGGCTGGTCAATCTCTACACAATCTCCTCTGGTTATTATGCTCTGGCGTCCTCGATCCCTGTTGCAACTGGTGCTTATCGGCTTCTTTACCGTGATGGCGCCGCTCTGTGTGGCTATTTTTTATACGGTGCAGGCGTTTGATCGACTCTCTGTCAATAACAGTCAGATGACCGAGCAGCTGGTGGCGCTGACGCGCAGCAGTCAACTTCTGCAGTCCGAACTCCTGGATCTGGAAAGGAGTGCCGGCCAGTACCAGGCACTGGGCGGGGAGAAGCTGCAGTTGTTGTTCGAGCAGGGGCTGGAACGCATCGGCTCGCGTCTGGATGAGATAGAGTCGTTGGTCGATACGGATCTCAGGTTTTACCTGCTCTCCTTAACCGCTGCGCTCGAGCCGCTAAGGCTTGCGATGCGGGCGGCTGTCGAACCGTTCGATCCGGATGCGGGGCGCTCGATGTTCGACAGAATCAACAGCATGTCGTTGGAGCTGCGCCACGCCAGTCAGCAGTATGTGGATGCTCAACTTGAGCAGCAGGTGTTGGACGGGGCCGAGATCAAGCGCTCGCTGGTGTGGATGCTGTCACTGTTGGTGCTGTTGACCCTGCTGGCGGTGCTGTTTTTTACCTACTGGATCAACCGTCCTGTGCGCCAGCTAGAGCGGGAGATAGGCCGGTTGGGACGGGGTGATTTTAGCCGCCGTATCCGTATCAAGGGCCCTCAGGAGCTGCAGCTGCTGGGTGAGAAACTAGAATGGTTAAGGGACCGGCTGAATGAGTTGGATGCCCAGAAACAGCAGTTTCTGCGGCATATGTCGCATGAGCTGAAGACGCCGCTAGCCAGCCTGCGGGAGGGTGCAGACCTGATGGCGGAAGGGGTGGTCGGCAGCCTCGATAGCCGCCAGCATGAGATCGTCGAGATTATTCAGCAGAACAGCACCGAGTTGCAACGACTGATCGAAAATCTTCTCGATTACAATCAGCTGCAACATCACCGGCAGCTGAAGACCGCCGTGGTCGATATCCCAGCGCTCTGGTCGGAGCTGCTTGCCGGTTACGCCATCACGATCGAACGTAAGAAGCTGCGGATCAGCAGCACGGGGGAGCCACTATGCTGGATTGCCGACCCGGCGAAACTGCGCACCCTGCTGGATAATCTGTTATCGAATGCGATCAGCTATAGTCCCCCTGCGGGTGAGGTGCAAATTGAGTGGTGGCTTAGCGGCACGACCCTGATCTGTGATGTCCGCAACAGCGGGGAGGCGATAACCGCTGCTGACGCGGCGCAGATCTTTGAGCCCTTCTTTCAGGGACGTAATAAACGCAGTGGCGCCATCAAGGGCTCGGGGATTGGCTTGAGTGTGGCCCTTGAATGTGTCGCCGTACATGAGGGCTCTTTGCAGCTAGTGCCCGATGATCGCCTGCCGGTCTGTTTTCGCCTGATGCTGCCGATCCTCGAGGAACAACGATGAGAGACCCACTTTTAACCTTGTCCCTGACTCTGACTCTGACTCTGACCCTGACGCTACTGAGTGGCTGTCAGATCCTGACGGACCTGCAGGCCTCCAAAGCGCCGGCTGCACTACCGGAGGTCGTAGAGGCGCAGACTCACGCCGATCTGGATCTCTGGTTGAGTGAACTCAGTCGGTTGCTGGCGCTCAACGAAGAGCAGGCCGAGGCCCAGCTGCAGCAAGCGGTTACCTCCCAGGCGGAGCTGCCGCAACGGTTGTTTCGCTATGCCTTGTTGAACCAGCAGCTTAAGGACCGGCTGGGGTGGATCAGAGCCCGTGATGCTCTGCAACAGCTCGCCGCCGATGCCCAGCTGTCGCTGTCACTGCTCTCACTGGTGCAGGTATTACAATTTCATAATCAGGCGATGATCAATGCGGATGCGCGTCATACCCGGTTGCTGAATGCGCTGCAGGAGGAGAATCTGCAGCAGCAGCAGCTCGCTGCCGAGCTGCGGGTTAGTCAGCAGGAGGTGTTTGAGTTATCTCAAAAAATTGACGCGCTGACCAATCTGGAGAAGAGCATGAGTATCAGGCGTGCGTTAACCACAGATACCCCCAAAGGGACGGTAGATGACTGAAAAACAAAAAAATCAACCCCGGTTACTGGTTGTGGATGACGATCCGGGTCTGCTACGGCTGCTACTGTTTCGGCTCGAAGCCGAGCAGTTTCGGGTCGTGACCGCGACCAACGGACTGGAGGCGTTGCAGGTGCTACATACTCAGGAGGTCGATCTGGTGGTCAGCGATCTGCGCATGGATACGATGGGCGGAATGGAGCTGTTTGAGCAGATTCAGCATTATTATCCCGGCCTGCCGGTGATTATTCTCACTGCTCAAGGGACCATCTCGGAAGCGGTCGCGGCGACTCAGCAAGGGGTGTTCGGTTTTTTAACCAAGCCGATCGATAAGGTGGCGCTGTTAAGCCAGATCCGCAAAGGACTGACCCTGTCGCATGGCAGCTGCGCGTCGCGGACTAACGGGGCCTGGCGTGAGGCGATACTGTGTCGCAGCGAGGTGATGGAACGCGTGCTTAACAAGGCGAAGCTGCTTGCGGATGCCGATGTCAGCGTTCTGATCTCCGGCAGCAGCGGCACGGGTAAGGAGTTGCTGGCGCAGGCGATTCACAAGGCCAGTAACCGGGCGGCTAAGCCCTTTGTGGCGATCAACTGCAGTGCGCTGCCGGAACCCCTGCTGGAGTCGGAGCTGTTCGGCCATGTGAAGGGCGCCTTTACGGGCGCGGTGAGTGAGCATCAGGGGCTGTTCCGGGCCGCCCATCAGGGCACCCTGTTTCTGGATGAGGTCGGTGATATGCCTCTGGCGCTGCAGGTGAAACTGCTGCGGGTGTTGCAGGAACGTGAGGTGCGCCCGGTCGGAGGAACCCGAAGTGTCGCGGTGGATGTGCGGCTGATCTCCGCGACGCACCGCGATCTGGATAAGGATATGGCCGCAGGCCTGTTTCGTCAGGACCTGTTTTACCGTCTGAACGTGGTTAATCTCAAACTGCCTGATCTGAGTGAGCGGGCAGAAGATATTCCGCTGCTGGCAGACTATTTTTTGCGCCATACCAGCAAAGGGTGTTCAGGGCAGGTGACGGCCTTGTCGCCCGATGCCATGAATGCGCTGGTCGGAGCCGCCTGGCCGGGTAATGTCAGGCAGCTTGAAAATATTATCCAGCAGACAGCGGCGCTCTCCACCACCCAGGTGGTACCGCTGACGTTGGTGCGCCAGGCATTGGCGCAAGAGTCGGGATTCTTGCCCTCCTTCAGCGAGGCACGGCATACCTTCGAGCGGGAATATCTGCTGAAGGTGATGCGGCTGACTGAGGGGCATGTTACTAAGGCTGCCGAATATGCGCAGCGCAACCGAACCGATTTTTATAAGCTGCTGCAGCGCCATGAGCTTAAGGCTGGGCAGTTTAAGCGGTCTGAATAGGGGAGGGCTTACAAAAAAAACAATGCTCTCTGTGGATCTCCCTGTAGGTCGGACTTTAGTCTGACGATGGGCGCTACTTGCTAACCTGCGTCGGACTAAAGTCCGAGCTACGAGTTCGAGCTACGAGCTACGAGCTACGAGTCCGAGCTACGAGTCCGAGCTACGAGTCCGAGCTACGAGTCCGAGCTACGAGTTCGAGCTACGAGTCCGACCTAGGATTCCGACAAATCCAGCATAGCGTGCCTATCGTCGGGCTACTTTCTACCCACAAAACGCCGACCCACAAAAGAAACACGTAGCTCGTCTCTCAATTATCGCGTGGCGAAGCACCAGAAAAGGCGGTCCTCTTGAAAAGAACCGACGCAACGCCTTAATCGTTCGACGCAGCCGTATTATCAGGCAGGTTGATGAAAATAAGCGTGGCAAGGGTAATAAGCACTAGGGTCATATGCACGTTCTGAATCGGACCCTGGCGCATCCAGTAGCCAAACCAAAGGCCGCCACACAGGAACATCAGCCAAAGACCGCCAAAGAGCGACAGTGCATAGTTGGCCAGCCGCCGTGGGGTCGCTGCTGAAGTGCTACGGCTGCTCAGGCAGCGAATGTAACTAATAGCCGCGCGCCACAGGCTCAGAGCCACAACGGCCTGCACTACCAGGATGACTTGGAGCACCAGCGGGCTCCAGCCTTCCGGCCAGGCACGCCAGATCAGCCCCTGCGCGAATTGCGTATCCTGCAAGAGCTTCATGCTGAGCATATTCTCAAGGTGGATAATATTTGTGCCCTGGTCTGTCAGGTTGTTAAACCAGGCAATGCTCATCCAAAGCGCAAGACCGGTAACGATCAGCACTTCAGGTAGTAGTTTTGAACGGGAATACATCATTGTAAGGTTCCTTTTATGCCCTGGAGAGGTCGGTTTTCTGGTGCTGTCCTGTCAGACGTGGCCATACCGTCAGTATCAGAATCGCGAAGAGTGGCAGGCCGCACAGCAGCAGCAAGGCATTCTGGAGTCCGTAGCGTTGCAGAAGACTGCTGAGAAAGGGTGCGCCGCTGGCACCGCAGAACAGGACGAAGGTATAGAGGGCCACTGCGGAACCGCGATCGGCTTGCGGGGCTTTGCTGCCGACGGCGACGATCAGCAGCGGCACGGCCAGCGCTACGCCGCCTGCCAGCAGCAGATTGCCCAGTATCAGGCCTGTTCTGCTGCTGTCTGCAAGGCTGAGACTGCTGTACAACAAGCCGGAGGCCATCAATGCAAAGCTGGCGAGCAGCACCGGCTGCACCTTGTACCGTTGGGCCAGGCGCGGTGCCAGAAACGTGGCGGCGAGGCCGGGCAGGGCGACACTGCGAAATGCCTGCGGCGATAGTCCAAGGCTCGCCAGAGTCGCCGTCGAGTCGCCGGCAATCAGCGCATAGAAGCTGACAAAAGCCAGCAGCAGGGTAAAGGCTGCCAGGTAATAGGGACAAAGTGTGTGAGACAGGAGCAGGGCCGGCAGCCGACGCAGGCTATCGAGCATCCTGCCCTGGGGTGCGGTCGAGACGCAGTTTTTCGTTCGCACCGTCAGCAGCAGTGCGGTTAAGGCAACCAGATAGATCCCCGCAGCCAGGATTTCAGCCGTCTGCAGGTCGCTGTCCGCCAGAGCCAGTATAAAGATCTGTGCCAGAACAGCGGCGCTGAGGAAGGCGAAGGACATCCAGGCGATTGCCGTCATTCGACGCTGTGGCGGCAGAGTCTCGCCCAGATAGGCCAGGGCGACAGGCGGGAAACTGGCGGCGCAGAATCCTTGCAGTGCCCGCGCCAGGATCAGCTCTTGACCGTCACGTGCTAGCGTCACCAGCAGAGTCGCTGCGATCAGGCTGAGCATCCCGTACAGCAGTACCCGGCGGCGTCCCAGCCGATCGGAGAGGGGTCCAAACACCAGAAAGCCGGCAGCATAGGAAAAACCGAATGCAGAAAGCACCCAGCTGACCGGCCAGCCGGATGCGCCGTAGTCGTTGTTTAGTGACTGCATAATGGGCAGCGGCAGATATAGCTGGCTGACAACCACGAGCCCGGTCAGGGCGAAGATCGCGATAACCAGCGCGGATGTCATTGATGATGAATCTGATCTAAGCATGGGTGCTCCTTGGTGTTGCACCGCAGCCAGAGGCCGGGGTGTGGCTGGATTCAGGGCGCTGAATAATGGGCCACCCCTGTTGCTGTGCCAGCTGTTCAAGCTGAACATCCCCGCTGACGATCCGTGCCCTGCCAACCAGTGAGAGGTACTGGGCATCGCTGCTGTGATCGCCGAAAGCGTAACACTCAGATAACCGGCTCTGGTGCTGGTCTGCGAAGTTGATCAGAGCCTGGCGTTTGCCGGTGCCGATCATGGGCTGGCAAGCGAGTTCGCCGGTGTAAAATCCGGCCGTGTCGACCCTGAGCTGAGTGGCCAGTATATGGTGGACGTTGAGGTGATCTGCCAGCGGGGTCAGAAAATCGACGGCTGAGCCCGACAAAAATACCGGCGTGATGCCGTCAGCCTGCAGCTGCTGCAGCTGGTTGACCACCGGCTGAATCAGATAGGGCTCCGTGGCGTCAGCCTGCAGTCGCCGACGGACGTAATCTGCGGCAAGCTGCTGTACCTCGGAGCGGGGTAGTCCGGCCAGCGCGCGGTAGTAAGCCAGGTTAACCTGGGCACGCTCTTCCCCTTCTCTGGCCATTCTCTGCAGCCGGTGCCTGATATCAGAGGCATTAATACCCCCCAGGTGCTTTTCTATCTCGTGCAGCATGCAGAACATGCTTTTTTCCACGATCAGGGTTTCATCGACATCAAAAAATGCAAAGGCAGCGGTATGACTCATGCGGCAGACTCCTTTGCAGGTTTCCGGTATTCGGCTTCCTGGTGGGGTTGGTCGATCAGGCTGTCGTGCGCTGTCTGCTCTGGCAGCTGGGTTTTGAACGTAGCCAGGGTTTCTTGGGCTTTCTGGATCTCCTTGGGCGCCAGTGTCGTACTTTCAAACAGGGCGTAGGAGACATCGGCATCGGCGACGCACACGCCGTTCTGAATTACCTCGATCAGTGCCTTGAACGTCGCACGATCAGGCCGCTTCATCTCGAAGCTCTGCGTGGTCTGGCGGAGAGTGGCGGAGGTCGGAAAAACAAAGCTTTTAAAGCGAATATCGATGCTATTGATAACGACGTAACCACCCTGAGGTGCGCCCTGCGCCTGGTAGCCGGTTTCAGAGACGGCGATAAACATCTGACGGATCGCTTCGATCAGCACCATGCCCTGTATATGGCAACCGGTAGCATGGTCCAGCAGCAGTTCGCTCTGATCGTCTATCAGTAGCTGTGATTCAAAAACATCTTTCTTGAGGGTCACCGGCGCCGAGATCAGGCCATTCTGGTGATTGTGTTTATGGGTCACGCTACGCCCGGCGCGGTTTGTCGAGTCCACTGCGGGCAATACCTCCAGGTTGTGCTGCGCACAATAGCGCTTCAGGCGCTCGAGCTGTTCGGGGCTGAGCCCCTGCCCAGCAGCGACCGCGTTGCTGGCGGGGCAGGGTGAACGCATAAATTCAGACAGGGTCATCGCTTCAGTAGCAGCAGAAAATGCCTGCATACGGTCACCAACAATAACTTGCATCATAACATCCTTTGTTCAGTTTCAGTTTTTGGGTTGATCCATATGTTACATGATGTAAGATATAGATTACCAGTCTAGGCTGATGTAGTTTGATAAAAGCTCTATTTTTATTATACTTGGTATTTTTTTTATTTATAATCAAGGATGTATATATGACCTTATGTAAGAAATATATGATACCACCCAAGACTCTTGTGGCCGGTGCGGTTTGCTTGTCGATCAGTCTGATCAGTGGCGAGGTGGCATTGGCAGATCCTGCCGGGTATGACGAACGCCTGAGCATGCCGGTGAGCATTGATGGAAAACCAGCCGTGCTAACCCGCTTTGAAAAGCGCAAAGGTGTTCATAACGGCCTGTACGCAGAGCACCTCAGTACGGTGACAACTGCAGAGGGTGCGCTCCAGGGCTTTGTCAGCATGGATCTGAAAAATGTGATCGCAGATCCGGAGATGCTTCCCCAGCCCGAGCATGCCAAGGCGATTGCGGATAAGTATCTGGCAGAGGTCGCGCCTGATTTGCTGCAAGACCGCAAGATCCTATGGGTGGATGTCCATGATGAAACCCTGCGCATCAGTGATAATGCCGACGGCTACTCTGAAGTCAGGGTGCAAGGGATGAAGGTAAAGTCCCGTAATACCCGCACGGGGCTGTATTTCTGGGTTATTGTGGGCGCCGATGAACAGGTGATGGTCTTCGAGCGGGATATCCGCTGGATCATTTTCCCAGGTAAACGGGGAACCGAACAGTGGTTGCATGATGCCTGGCTGGCTAAGAAACTGGGCACTGAGCGATTGCCTGCCGGGGAGCCTGAGCGCGGCTGATCGCAGGCATCGCCTTACGGTCAGCGAGTCTTTACACAGGAGAGGTACATGGGCAAAGAAGATCTCGGCGCGCAGGGTATTGCGAGCGATGAGTTGATGAGCATTGGCGAGCTGTCACGCCGCTCTGGTATGACGCAGCGCACACTGCATCTACATGAGCAGCGTGGCCTGATAGCGTCGATTCGTCGTCAGGATTCGGGTAACCGCTACTTTACCGCCAGCACCCTGCATACTCTAAACAAGATTAAGCAGTTGCAGGCGATCGGTATGAATCTGGAAGAGGTGGCCAGTGTTCTGGATCTGTATATGGATGCCGATGATCACGGTGCCAGCGGTAAGCGGGCCGCGCTGGATATTTTGCGCGGCCACCTGAAAGAAGCAGATGTTAAATTGCAGGACCTGACCGGTTTCCGGGAGGAGTTGTTGCGCTCTATTGTGCGCCTGGAGGTGCTGCTGGAAGACTCCGAGCGACTCAATACTCTCTGATCAGTACAAGGCGGGCAAAGTGCGCCCATCGTCGGACTACTTTCTACTCACAAAACGCTGACCCACAAAAGAAACACACTCCCCCTGTGGGTCCAACTCGCATGAATCAGCTATCTTCAGGTTCATAGCCCAGGTTAGGTGCCAGCCAGCGCTCCATCAGGCTCATCGCCATGCCTTTACGCCGGGCATAATCCTCGACCTGATCTTCGGCGATCTTGGCGACGCCGAAGTACTGGCTGTCCGGATGGCCGAAGTACCAACCGCTGACCGCGGCGGTGGGGTACATGGCGTAGCTTTCGGTGAGGCGGATGCCGGTGTTGGTTTCGGCATCGAGCAGTTGCCACAGCTGGTCTTTCTCGGTGTGGTCGGGGCAGGCCGGATAGCCGGGCGCGGGACGTATGCCCCGGTACTGCTCGGCGATCCGCTCGTCGAGGCTGATGACCTCGTCGGCGGCGTAGCCCCAGAACTCTTTGCGAATCCGTTCATGCAGGCGCTCGGCGAAGGCTTCGGCGAGGCGATCGGCCAGGGCCTTGGCCATGATCGAACTGTAATCGTCGTGATCCGCCTCGAAAGCATCCACCATCACCTCCAGGCCGATACCGGTCGTGACCGCAAATCCCCCCATATGATCGGCTTTGCCGGACTCCAGCGGCGCCACATAGTCGGACAGGCAGTGGTTGTACTTGCCGCTGGTTTTCTGGGTCTGCTGGCGCAGATGGTGGAGGCAGATCAGCTCTTCGCTGCGTGTTTCATCGGTGAAGAGCCGGATATCATCGTCACCGACCTGGTTGGCGGGAAACAGGCCGATCACCCCCTGGGCGCGGAGCTTCTTGTGTTTGATGATATCGGCTAGCATCGCCTGGGCATCATCGAACAGCTTGGTGGCTTCAACGCCCATCGTCTCGTGAGTCAGGATCTGCGGATAGCGCCCCTTGAGTTCCCAGGAGTGGAAGAACGGGGTCCAGTCGATATAAAGGGCCAGCTCACCGATGTCATAGTCAGTGAAGACCTGGATGCCGGGGTTATTGGGCAGCTGGGGGCTGTAATTGGCCCAGTCGATGGGCTGCTTGTTTTCCCGGGCCTTGACCAGGTTCACTCGGCGGGCGTCCTTGATCTTGGCGTAGTGGCGCTCGCGGGCCTCGGCGTACTCCGCTCGGATCTCAGCCACATAGGCATCGCGCTTGCTGGCGCTGAGCAAGGCCGAGGCCACCCCGACAGCGCGCGAGGCGTTGTGCACGTAGACAACGGGCTGACTATAGGCGGGTTCGATTTTGACCGCGGTATGCATTTTGGAGGTGGTGGCACCGCCGATCATCAGCGGGATCTTGAGGCCGCGGCGTTCCAGCTCTTTGGCGACATTGACCATCTCGTCAAGGGACGGGGTGATCAGGCCCGAGAGGCCGATCAGGTCGGCCTGCTCGTCGATCGCGGTCTGGATGATCTTCTCGGCCGAGACCATGACCCCCAGATCGATAATCTCGAAGTTATTGCACTGCAAGACCACACCGACGATGTTCTTGCCGATATCGTGGACGTCGCCCTTGACCGTGGCCATCACGATCTTGCCGTTACCGGAGCTGGCACCCGCCTGGGCACCCCGCGCCTTCTTCTCCTCCTCGATATAGGGCATGAGGTAGGCGACCGCTTTTTTCATCACACGGGCCGATTTGACCACCTGCGGCAGGAACATCTTTCCGGCGCCGAACAGGTCACCGACGATTGACATGCCATCCATCAGCGGCCCTTCGATCACCTCGATAGTGTGCGGGTACTGCACACGGGCTTCTTCGGTATCGCTTTCGATATGCTCGGTAATACCCTTGACCAGCGCGTGTGACAGGCGTTGGTTGATGGGCCAGGAGCGCCACTCCTGCACCGCCTTGGTTTCGACCTCGGCACCTTTCGCGCCGAACTTTTCGGCGATGCCGAGCAGCGCCTCGGTATTGAAGCCTGCCCGGTCATCTTCGGACTCGAGTTCGGTCGAGTCCGGGCTGCGGTTCAGGATCACGTTCTCGACCCGATCGCGCAGCTCCGGCGGAATATCGTCGAAGATCGCCAGCTGGGCGGCGTTAACGATGCCCATATCCATCCCCGCCTGAATCGCGTGATAGAGGAACACCCCGTGGATCGCCTCGCGTACCGGATTGTTACCGCGGAACGAGAAGGAGACGTTGGAGACCCCGCCGGAGATCAGCGCATGGGGCAGAGTCTGCTTGATGGTGCGGGTGGCCTCGATAAAGTCCACCGCGTAGTTGTTGTGCTCTTCGATGCCGGTAGCGACCGCGAAGATATTCGGATCGAAGATAATATCTTCCGGCGGAAAGCCGACCTTATCGACCAGCACCCGGTAGGAGCGGGTGCAGATATCCACCTTGCGTCGGTAGGTATCGGCCTGACCATCTTCGTCGAACGCCATCACCACCACGGCAAAGCCGTAGCGGCGGATCAGTTTGGCCTGGTGGATAAAGTTTTCTTCACCCTCTTTCAGGCTGATCGAGTTGACGATCCCCTTGCCCTGGATGCATTTGAGGCCGGCTTCGAGGATCTCCCACTTGGAGGAGTCGATCATCACCGGCACCCGGGTGATGTCGGGCTCGCCGGCGATCAGGCTCAGGAAACGCACCATCGCGGCCTCGGAATCGAGCATCCCCTCGTCCATGTTGATGTCGATCACCTGGGCACCGTTCTCGACCTGTTCGAGACAGACACCTAACGCCGCCTCAAAGTCCCTTTCCATGATCAGGCGTTTGAACTTGGCGGAACCGGTGACATTAGCGCGCTCGCCGACATTCACAAACAGGCTGTCGGCGCTGATGTTAAAGGGTTCCAGGCCGGCCAGGCGGCACTGCACCGGGATATCGGGCAGCAGGCGCGGGGCGCAAGGGCGCACGGCCTCGGCGATCGCCTGGATATGTTCGGGGGTGGTGCCGCAGCAGCCGCCGACGATATTGAGCAGGCCGGAGCGCGCCCACTCGCCGATCTCATCGGCCATCTGTTCGGGCGTCTCATCATACTCACCGAAGGCGTTGGGAAGCCCGGCATTGGGGTGCGCTGATACAAAGCTGGAGCTGACCCGGGACAGTTCCTGAAGATAGGGACGCAGCTCCTTGGGGCCCAGTGCGCAGTTCAGGCCAACCGCCAGAGGCTGGGCGTGGCAGATGGAGTTCCAGAAGGCTTCGGTGGTCTGGCCCGACAGGGTCCGTCCGGAGGCATCGGTGATGGTGCCGGAGATGATCACGGGCAGCCGCAGCTGATGCTCATCAAAGTACTGCTCGATGGCAAAGATCGCCGCCTTAGCATTCAGGGTGTCGAATACGGTTTCGATTAGCAGCAGATCCACGCCGCCGACGATCAGGCCGTCGATCGCCTCGAGATAGGCGGTCACGAGCAGGTCGAAACTAGTATTACGGGCGGCCGGATCGTTAACATCCGGTGAGATGGACGCCGTGCGATTGGTAGGCCCCAGAACCCCGGCCACATAGCGTGGCTGGTCCGGCGTTAAGGCCGTGTATTTATCGGCACAGGCGCGCGCCAGGGTGGCGGCGGCCACATTGATCTCATGGGTCAGTGACTCCATCTCATAATCGGCCATGGCGATATGGGTGGAGTTAAACGAATTGGTCTCGAGGATATCGGCGCCGGCCTCGAGATAGTCATCGTGGAGCCGGCTGATCAGCGCCGGCTGGGTCAGCACCAGCAGGTCATTATTACCCTTAACATCGGTATGCCAGTCGGCGAAGCGCTCGCCACGGAAGTCCGCCTCTTCGAGTTTTTCGCGCTGGATCATGGTGCCCATGCCGCCGTCGAGTATCAGAATGCGTAGCTTGAGACTTATATAGAGGGGATGGTTCTCGATGTTCTGCACGACTGTATCCTTTAGCTGCTAACCGCGATGGCGCCTGGAGGTTAGGTGGCGACCGTAAAAAAGTCGTTATTGTACTGCCAATGGCTATGTAAAGGCTTGAATTCGCTTCAACCGGGCATGAATTTGATTGCTGCTGCCCAGCTCCGGTCTTATTGGGGTGGCAGCGTGCGTTGCATTTTTTTGAGAGGCTTTGGAATACTCGCCCGCGCTGTGGGTCGGACTTTAGTCCGACGCAGGCAGCTCCTTGCCAGCCCTGTCGGACTAATCTCTACCCACAGAACGCCGGCACATAAATGCGTCGGGGTTATGCGTCGGGGTCACGTGCGTCGGGGTCACGCGTGCGTCGGGGTCAGGCCTTACATTTGACACCGTGCGTCGGGGTCAGGCCTTACATTTGACACTGCAAAGCTTGAGGCCTGACCCCAGGGCTCTTTGACACTGCAAAGCTTGAGGCCTGACCCCAGGGCTCTTGACCCCAAGGCCCCGACCCACAAAAGAAACACCCCTTCCCCCATAGGTCTCCCTGTAAGTCGGACTTTAGTCCGACAAATCTGGCAAGGCGTGCCCGGAGTCGGACTAAAGTCCGACCTACGAGTCCGACCCACAAAAGAAACACCCTTCCCCCATAGGTCTCCCCATAGGTCTCCCTGTAGGTCGGACTTTAGTCCGACAAATCTGGCAAGGCGTGCCCGGCGTCGGACTAAAGTCCGACCTACGAGTCCGACCTACGAGTCCGACCTACGAGTCCGACCTTCGAACTCATCCTACGAGCCTGACCCACCAAATAAATTTCCCCCCAAAAGTTTTCATCCAAACAGCCTCTAAGCTTACTCGTGTCTGCTTTGTTGCCCTGAGTGAGTCCGCTTGGTGTTAATAACCGCTTGGAGAACATGGTTGACAGTTTTAGTCGGGTATTCCAAACTTGTCTAATACCAACTAAATTAGTCAACTATTTTGAGTCCCGGTATTGGAGTGGTTTGACAGCAGTTATAGAGTCAGTCGGGCATAGAAGAGGTGAAGAGCAATGGCGATTACATTAACGGTAAATGCAGCGGAAAAAGTTAAGGCTGAGCTTGCGAAGAACGGCAAGAGTTTAGGTCTACGCCTTGGTGTCAAAAAGGTGGGTTGTTCCGGCTTTGCCTACACCTTCGACTATGCCGATGAGGTGCTTGCCGACGACCAGGTGTTCGAATCTCGTAACGTGACGCTGGTGGTGGATGCTGCCAGCCTGCCTATTATCGACGGTTCAGACGTTGATTTCGTCAAGGACAGGTTCAATGAGACGTTCAAGTTCGATAATCCGAACGCCGAGACCGAGTGTGGCTGTGGTGAGAGCTTTAACCTGAAAAAATCCAGCACTGCGCCCTGAAATGCTGCCGGGGACGCGCAGGAATATCGCCCGGGTCTAGGGCTCTTTGAGGCTTCTGCGCTTTTTAACTCTCGATAGTCGGCTTGATAATAATGAGGTAGATTTTAATGAGTGAGGCACTACAAAAACTGGTTAACCAGCCCTATAAACATGGCTTCGTTACCGACATCGAAACCGATGTTGCGCCTAAGGGCCTCAATGAAGAGATCATTCGCCTGATTTCGAGCCGGAAAAATGAGCCCGAGTGGCTGCTTGAATTTCGCCTCGAATCTTACCGGGCATGGCTCAAGATGACAGAGCCTGACTGGCAAAATTGTCACCATCCCGAGATCGACTTTCAGGCCATCAGCTATTATGCCGCCCCCAAGGTCAAGCCCAAGTTAAACAGCATTGATGAAGTCGATCCTGAATTGCTGCGTACCTTCGAGAAGCTCGGCGTGCCCATGCACGAGCGCATGGCGATGGCCGGGGTTGCTGTCGATGTCATCTTTGACAGTGTGTCGGTAGCCACCACCTATAAAGCGAAGCTGGCCGAGGTCGGCATCATCTTCTGTTCGATGTCCGAAGCGGTGTTGGAGCACCCGGAGCTGGTGCGTAAATACCTGGGTAGCGTGGTCCCTAGCGGCGATAACTTTTATGCGGCCCTCAACGCTGCGGTATTTACCGACGGTTCGTTTTGTTTTATTCCCAAGGGCGTTACCTGCCCGATGGAGTTGTCGACGTACTTCCGGATCAACACCGAGGAGTCAGGACAATTCGAGCGCACCCTGATCATCGCCGAGGAAGGGGCTACCGTCTCCTATCTGGAAGGTTGTACCGCACCGGCCTTTAGCAGCAACCAACTGCATGCGGCGGTGGTCGAACTGGTCGCCCTCGATGATGCCGACATCAAGTATTCGACCGTGCAGAACTGGTACGCCGGTGATGAAGACGGTGTCGGTGGCGTTTACAATTTCGTGACCAAGCGGGGCCTCGCCAAGGGCGTCAACTCACGTATCTCCTGGACCCAGGTCGAGACCGGGGCGGCGATCACCTGGAAATATCCATCGGTGATCTTGCTGGGCGATAACTCGGTCGGTGAATTCTATTCGGTCGCGGTCACCAACCACCATCAGCAGGCCGATACCGGTACCAAGATGGTCCACGTCGGCAAAAACACCCGCAGTACCATCGTCAGCAAAGGCATTTCCGCGGGCAAGTCGAATAACAGCTACCGCGGACAGGTCAAAGTTGCGGCCAGCGCCGAGGGTGCGCGCAACTATTCCCAGTGCGATTCGATGTTGATCGGCGAGGAGTGCGGCGCTCACACCTTCCCTTATATCCAGGTACGCAATAATAGTGCCCAGATTGAACACGAGGCCTCGACCTCGAAGATAGGCGAGGACCAGCTGTTCTACTTTGCCCAGCGTGGGATTGATGCGGAGGCCGCAGTCTCGATGATTATCAATGGCTTTTGCAAAGATGTGTTTCAACAATTACCCCTGGAGTTTGCGGTCGAAGCGACCAATCTCCTGAGTTTCAAGCTAGAAGGAAGTGTCGGATGATTTATCAAGACAGCAAAATCTTGCTCGAAGTGCGCGGACTCTGCGCAACCGTAAATGGCATCGAAATCCTCAAAGACCTGGACTTCACGGTCAGGAGCGGCGAAGTACACGCCATCATGGGTCAAAACGGTTCTGGTAAGAGCACCTTTGCCAAGGTGCTCGCCGGTCACCCCGCCTACGAAGTGACCGGGGGTACGGTGCTCTTCGAAGGCCAGGACCTGTTCGCGTTGGAACCGGAAGAGCGTGCGCGCGCCGGTTATTTTCTGGCCTTTCAGTATCCGATCGAGATACCCGGCGTGGGCAACAGCCAGTTTCTGCGGCTGACGTATAACACCCTGCAAAAACAACACGGCAAGGACGAGTTGGACCCGCTTGAATTTGACGACTTCGTCCGCGAAAAGATGAAGCTGCTGGACATGAGCCCCGATTTCCTCGACCGCAGCGTCAACGCCGGTTTCTCCGGTGGCGAGAAAAAACGCAACGAAATATTGCAGATGGCGTTGCTGGAGCCGCGGGTAGCGGTGCTGGATGAGACCGATTCGGGTCTGGACATCGACGCCCTCAGGATCGTCGCCCAGGGTGTCAACCAGCTCTCGACCCAGGACAATGCAACCGTGATGGTGACTCACTATCAGCGTCTGCTGACCTATATAGTGCCCGACTTTGTGCATGTTATGGAGGCTGGCCACATCATCAAGACTGGTGGTAAAGAGCTGGCACTGGAGCTTGAAGCGCACGGCTACGACTGGGTCAGCGCCGAATATAAGCGTGCGTTGCAGAATGAGGATAAGAGCGAGACTCAGACTGCGGGGCCTGTGACTTTATGAGCCAAACCAATGTACTGACTCAGATGAGTGCCGGGAGTGATCTGACATCGAGCTCGTTGGCGTGGCTCAATACGCTGCGCCAGGACGCGATCGAGCGTGTCAGCGTGCTGGCCCTGCCCACGACCCGTGACGAAGATTGGCGCTTTACCGATATCACTCCCCTGACCAAGTTGGCGTTTACTCCGGCACCGAGTGCCACGCCTTTAGAAACAGCCGATGTCGCGCATCTCTTCATAGAAGAAGCGACGTTGCGGCTGGTGTTTGTCGACGGTCACTATGCGCCGCAGCTGTCCATTGCCACGCCAGGAACCGGTGCCGACAGTGGCGAGCTGGTGTGTAACCTCAAATCTGGCCTGCCGAAGATGAGTGCGGCTCAGGTGGCCCGAATCGAGGCGCATCTCGGGCGTCACGCCGCCTTTAATAAGGATGCCTTCACCGCACAAAATACCGCCTGTCTGGATGATGCCGCGGTGGTTGTCGTGCCGCGCGATGTCGCTGTGAAGGCGCCCGTACAGCTGCTGTTTATCGCGACTCAAGAAGAGGTGGTCAGCTGCCCCCGTTGCCTGGTGATTGCCGAGATGGGGAGTAGCGTGACGCTGATCGAGGATTACGTCCAGTGGCAACCGCCGGGTTGGCAAGAGGCGTCCCATTTGACCAATGCGGTGAGCGAAATCGTGCTGGCGGATAATGCACGCGTCAATCACGTGCGGGTGCAGCGCGAAGACAGTAAAGCGTTTCATCTCGCCAGCTGTGCGGTGTCACTCGGACAGGCCTGCAATTATCAGTCGGTGACGGTTGCGCTGGGTGCGCGCATCTCACGCTATAACCTGAATGTGGTGCAACAGGCCGAAGGCGCCACCTGCGCGCTCGATGGCCTGACCCTGATCTCTGGACGCCAATTGGCCGATACGCATACCAGCATCGACCACGCTAAGCCTCGGGGTTTAAGCCAGCAGCTGCACAAATGCATCGTCGGTGGCAGTGCGCATGCCGTGTTCAATGGCAAGGTGATCGTGCGCGAAGGCGCGCAGAAAACTGATGCCCAGCAGTCAAACCGCAACCTGCTATTGACCGGCAAGGCGCAGATCGATACCAAGCCGCAACTGGAAATTTTCGCCTCTGACGTCAAGTGCACCCATGGTGCGACCGTGGGTCAGCTCGACAGCGAAGAGGTGTTTTATCTACAGAGCCGGGGGCTGACCGAGGCCGCGGCCCGCAACCTGCTGACCTATGCGGTCGGCGCCGAAGTCATCGATCGCATTCCTATCGCCTCGCTCAAGCGCCAGCTGGAACAAACCGTGTTTGAACAAACGACGAGTCTGCTATGAGTAGTCTAGATATGAGTAGCCTTATGAGTAGCTTAGAGACGAGGACCTTAGAGATGAGACAGAAGGCACCCGCAGCCGCGCAAACGGCAGCTGGATTTGACATCGAGCGGATTCGCGCCGATTTCCCGATCCTCAAGCGCCAGGTCAATGGCAAGCCGCTGGTGTATCTCGACAACGCGGCATCCAGTCAGATGCCGCAACAGGTTATCGATTGCCTGGTGCATTATCAGAGCACGCAGCACGCCAATATCAACCGTGCCGTGCATACCCTGTCGGAACTGGCGACCAACGAATTTGAGGCAGCACGGCGCACGTTGCAGCAGTTTATCCATGCGCCCGAAGAGCGCGAGGTGATCTTCACCAGTGGCACCACTGATGCGATCAATCTGGTGATGCACGGCTATGGTCGCAAGTTTATCGGCCCGGGCGATGAGATTATCCTGACCACGATGGAACACCACTCGAACATCGTGCCCTGGCAGATGCTGGCCGAAGAACAAGGCGCCACGATTCGGGTGGTTCCGATCAACGATGCCGGTGAGTTACTGATCGACGAGTACCAACAGCTGTTTAACCCGCGCACCAAATTCGTCGCCGTGAGCCACGTCTCGAATGCGCTGGGCACCATCAACCCGATCAAGCAGATGATCGCCTTTGCTCATGAGCATGGGGTGCCGGTGCTGGTTGATGGCGCGCAAGCCACCCCACACATGCAGGTCGACGTCCAGGACCTAGATTGTGATTTTTATGCCTTTTCAGGGCACAAACTCTGTGGTCCGACCGGCATCGGCATTCTTTACGGCAAAGCCGCACTGCTGGAGTCGATGCAGCCCTTCAAAGGCGGCGGCGACATGATCCTGTCGGTGACGTTCGAGAAGACCACCTACAACGAGATCCCGCATAAATTTGAGGCCGGAACCCCCCCGATCGCGGCTGCGATCGGGCTGGGTGCCGCCGTTGATTACCTGACGGCAATCGGCATGGATGCGATAGCAGCGCATGAAGCTGCGTTGCTCGATTACGCCACCGAACAGCTTAATGGCCTGCCGGGCGTGCATATCATCGGCACCGCATCAGACAAGGCCGCCGTGCTGTCATTCGTCGTCGACGGCGTGCACCCGCACGACCTGGGGACACTGCTCAATCTCGACGGCGTGGCGGTGCGCACCGGGCATCATTGCGCGCAGCCGGTGATGCAGCGCCTTAAGGTGCCCGCCACCTCGCGCGCCTCGTTCGCATTTTACAACACGATGGCAGAAGTCGATGCCCTGGTCGCCGGTATTCGCGACGTACAGAAGGTATTTTTATAATGGCTGATCCCAGAGCGCTCTATCAAGAAGTTATCCTCGAGCACAACAAGAAGCCACGCAACTACGGCACGCTGGAGTGCCGCAGCCATCATGCGGTGGGTCACAATCCGCTGTGCGGCGATCATATAGATGTCGAACTCAATATGGGTAGTGCGCCCGGTAGTGAGCTCGCCGGCGAGCAGGTCATTGACGCTATCGCATTTGAAGGTTCGGCGTGCGCGATCTGCAAGTCGTCGGCCTCGATGATGACGGTGGCCGTCAAGGGCAAGACTCGGACCGAGGCGGAGCTCTTAATGAATGAGTTTCTCGATATGGCGACCGGCAAGCTCGAGCTTGCCGACGCCCAGCACATTGGCTCGCTGCGGGTCTTTTCCGGCATCCGCGACCTGCCGGTACGCCTCAAATGCGCGATCCTCCCGTGGCACACCCTGCATGCCGCGCTCGATGCTAGGGAGAAAGTCTCGACCGAGGCCGAACAGGATCCGATGCCCACCTAGATTGTAGGTCGGACTGTAGGTCGGACTGAAGGTCGGACTGAAGGTCGGACTACCTTCTACCCCCCAAACGCGACCCACAGGGACGTGGGAAGTACAACAAGTCCGTCGGGAACAGACGCTGCCCGACCCACACCTGATTCTATAGTAGGGAGTTACCATGCCAAAAATTGCCGAAATTGAAGACACCCCCAATCCAAATGCGGTTAAATTCAGTCTCCGGGAACCGCTGAGCTGGGGCGTTACCCACTCGTACGAGAACGCCGAACAGGCCCAGGACGATGAACTCGCCGCCGCGCTGTTTGAGATCGAGCATGTCAGTAATGTGTTTTACATTGATCACTGGCTTACGGTCACCCAGGACGGCGGCGCCGATTGGCCGGCATTGGTACGCCTGATTGCCGTGCCACTGCGCGCGGCACCGGCGGCGGCAGCACAGTCAGCCGCCACGGTGGCGGCCGCGAGCGCCGCAGCCCCGGATCTGAGTGTCGAAGATCAGCAGCGGCTTGACGAGATCAATAGGTTGCTCGACGAGAAGATCCGTCCCTATCTGCAAGGCGATGGCGGCGATCTGCAGGTGATCGGCCTCGCCGGTAATTATCTCAGCATCCACTATCAGGGCGCTTGTGGCACCTGCCCGAGTGCGATCGGGGGCACCCTCAAAGGCATCGAAAATCTGGTGCGCACGCTTGAACCAGAGATCGAGGTAGTGGCTGTATAAGTGTTAACGCACCGCTCTATTCGACGAGCAACCAAACATCTTAGCGACTGAACTGAACCTACAAGGAACTTAGCCATGCAGACTACTGACCGCAACCAACAGCCGGCCGCCGGTGCCGAGAAACTACCTGGGATACGTCATGTTATCGCCGTCGGCAGCGGCAAAGGCGGCGTCGGAAAATCGACGGTAAGTGTCAACCTGGCGCTCTCGCTGCAGCAACTCGGGGCGCGCGTCGGGCTGGTCGATGCCGATATTCTTGGCCCCAGCATCCCGGTGATGCTGGGTATCCCAACGGGTCAGCCGCCAGAGATGACCACGGACAACATGATCATCCCGGCGCAGCGCCACGGCCTGAAAGTGGTCTCTATGGGCATGCTCACCGAAGACGACAAGCCGGCTGTCTTGCGTGGACCGATGGTGGGTAAATATCTGAAGATGTTCGTCGACGGCGTGCAATGGGGTGAGCTGGACTATTTAATCCTCGATCTACCACCCGGGACCGGCGATACCCAGTTGACACTGGCGCAGGGCATGCCGCTGTCGGGCGTGGTGATCGTGACGACCCCCCAGGATGTCAGCCTCAAGATCGCCCGTCGCGGCTTGCGCATGTTCGAGAAAGTGCAGGTGCCGATTCTGGGGATCGTCGAGAATATGCGCACCTTCATCTGCTCCCACTGTGGTGAGAGTACCGACATTTTCGGTCAGGGCGGCGGTGAGAGGATGAGCAGTGAACTCGGCGTCCCGTTCCTGGGTGCCTTGCCGCTCGATGCCGCTGTTGTCACCTGCGGTGATGAGGGCCATCCGATCGTGGTGGACCAGCCCAAGTCGACCAGCGCCAGAGAGTACACGGCCATTACCACCGCGCTCCTGGCCCAGCTCGATACGGCGGCTGAGATGCTCAAACCCTTTGTCTGGACATGGGATGACAACAAGGGGGCGCCAGCCTGGAATGAAGGCTTGGGCCGGCCTGACGGAGCGCACAACACCCCGATTGGGCTCAGACGCCGCGATCCACGCACCCTGTCCATCCTCTGGGGGGACGGTCATTTGGACGATTTCGACGTGCGAGACCTGCGGCTGGCCTGCCGTTGCGCCCTCTGCATCGAGGAGATGAGTGGACGCCCGCTGCTCGACCCGAAGACGGTGCGCTCTGACGTGAGTCCGCAAAAGATACTGAGCGTAGGTAACTACGCGATCGCCGTCCATTGGAACGATGGCCATGACACCGGGATACATTCCTTCAACAACCTACGCGCCCAGGGCGCTGCGGAAAAGGGCATCGAAGATGTCTGAGGTCACCTTTGTGGACCTACCGGTCAGCATTCGAGCGGAGGCTTCACTGGCCGACCTCGACATGTGCAAGTTCACTGTGAGCCGCAGTGTCCATCCTGGTGGCCCCTTCTTCCTCGGCAATAGGGAAAGCGCTGCCGGTTCGCCGCTCGGCGAGCGACTGTTCGCGCTGCCAGGGGTGGCCAACGTGCTCATTGCCGATAGCGTGGTGACCATCGGCAAGGAGCCAGATGCCGCCTGGTCGGTACTGAAGTCGCTCATCGGCACGGCCATCCGGACCCAGCTACTGAGCGGGGTGCCGGCGATCCTGGAGATGAGGGTCCAGGCCAGTATGCAAGGCAGGTCTGACGCCGAACTCAGCGTGCTGGTTCAGCAGCTGTTGGACAAGGAGGTCAATAGTTCTCTGGCCAATCACGGTGGTAAGATTTCAATCCTGGAACTGCGAGGAGGGACGCTGTCCATCACCATGAGCGGCGGCTGTCAGGGATGCGCGTCTTCACAGGTGACGCTGAGAAAGGGCTTCGAAGTGATGGTGAAAAGGGTGGCCCCGGAAATCCTGGAAATCGTAGACGCGACAGACCATGCAGCGGGGACCAATCCGTTCTACCAACCGGGTGCCTAGACCCATGCCGAGAACCCCCCAGGGGTATCTCTGGTCTGGGGAGAACACCGGTTTTTACCAAATGACGAATCGCGTTGACGCGCAGCTAGATGCATGAGGGATAGCAATGAATGATTGGGTAACAGTAGCGGGTGTCGACGAGTTGGCCCCCGGGGAGCGCCGGGTTGTCGATGTGGATGATACGCAGATCCTGGTCTTTAACCTGGACGGGCAGTATTACGCCATCGAAGATTTATGCACCCATGATGACGGCAAACTCACTGGTGGCAGCGTCGAAGGTGATCAGATCATTTGCCCGCGCCACGGCGCACGTTTTTGCATTCGGACCGGGGCGGCATTGTCCGCGCCGGCCTATGAGCCGACCCGAACGTTCCCTGTACGCGTCGAGAATGGCGTACTTGAGGTACGCGACGATCGTTGGGATTGAGCATTCGTTACTTTTGAAAATTTGTTACTAAGGACAGCCGTCACATGACCATCGAAACCATCACCTTCAGAAATATCGTCTCCGAGCTACCGCATCCGGCCGCGACCCCGGAGCCACGTACCCGGGCGGACCAGCAACGAGGCTCGAAGAAGACCAAGCGGGCACCGGTCTCTGCAAGCGACAGACTGTCGAAGCCCGACTGGATCCGCGCCAAGGCCCCCTCGTCGTCGGGCCGCTACAGCGACATCAAGGAGATCGTACGCAGCAACGCGCTGGTGACCGTCTGCTCGGAAGCCTCCTGCCCCAATATTGGCGAATGCTGGAGCAAAGGCACTGCGACCTTTATGATCATGGGCGACAAATGCACGCGCCGCTGTCGGTTTTGCAACGTGAGCACGGGTCGTCCCGACATTCTCGACGCCAGCGAACCGCAACGGCTCGCCCAAAGCATTGCCTTAATGAAGCTCAACTATGTGGTCATTACCTCGGTCGACCGCGATGATTTGCGCGACGGCGGTGCCAACCACTTCGTCGACTGCATCCGCGAGATCCGGGCCCAAGCGCCCGACACCCGCATCGAAATCCTGACGCCTGATTTTGGTGGCCGGCTCGAGCTGGCGCTGGAGATCCTCAGCAGTGCGCCACCCGATGTATTGAATCACAACATCGAAACCGTGCCACGGTTGTACCGTGAAGCGCGTCCCGGCGCCGATTTCCAAAATTCGCTGAACCTGTTGCAGTATTTCAAGAATAGCCATCCTGATATCCCGACCAAGTCCGGGATCATGGTCGGGCTGGGCGAGACTGATGCCGAAATCTTACAGGTGATGCGTGACCTGCGGGCACACGATGTCAGCATGTTGACCATCGGTCAGTACCTGCAGCCGACCGGCGGTCACCTGCCGGTAGATCGCTATGTGCACCCGGATACCTTCAAAATGTATGAGCAAGAAGCGTACAAGATGGGCTTCGTGAATGCGGCCTGCGGCCCTATGGTGCGCAGTTCTTACCATGCCGATGAGCAAGATGCGCGGGCAAGGGCCGTTGCCCAACCTCTGTAGTTCGGACTCGTAGGTCGGACTCGTAGGTCGGACTTTAGTCCGACAAAACTGGCTAAAAGATTAAAAGATTAAAAGATCGCCGGGAGCCCGGCTCCCACAAGGCCCCGCACTCTGGAAGCCTCTCCTGTGGGAGCCTGCCTGCAGGCGATCTTTTGAACAGAATGCATAAAAAAATTGCCGGGAGCCCTCAGCTGCCTATGCGACAGGACACTGTGGACATCACGCTAGTTAATCTTAGTAATCAGAGTCGAAAAGAACTGTCTAGCGCTCCGCCCCAGTCCAGCGGCACAATAATCTCCTTGCCCGCGCAAAAGTATCGTTAATGTTATATTGTATTGCAATCACGACAAAAAAATATTTCTTACCTAGATATTCCATAGAGTTACAGAAATATATAAGAAATCTACATGTTAGGTAAATTGTCACTATAATCACAATTAGGCCAATGAGCTTATCAGCGGTGTATTAGTAGCGAGCTGACACTAGAAATAAAATAGTGCTTTGTAAGAAAATAAAATGGACCTTGTTTGGGGTTAATAATAAATAACGTCCAGGCATCTTTACTTTGCTTCACAATTTATTAGCTGTCAAGGCTGCAGATATTCCGCTAACTATTAAAGACTTCGTTTTATAAAAGGTATGCAGAAGCTCGATGCATGCTTGTCATGCACGAATAGTGATCGTCATGAATTACTTACAGATAAACCTATTATTTTAAAAAAAATGGCGAAAATAATTTATAAAGACTTTAACAAAATCCTGAGAACTCATAGGAAATATTGATGGCATTCGGTCTGGAGTAATGGCTATCTGTAGTAGCTTTTCTGGTGACACTGTTAGTGGTTATGGGTTTTGGCAAGGATGGTCGTAATTTAAATATAGTAGGTTTAAAATATAAGATATTTCCTCACGAACATTAGTCGGTTAATATATGGAGATTTTATACGGAATAATAGCTTAATTTTGCACGGCGGGGCTGACAACACTGTTGTTTAAACTATTTTTTAAAAACTGTGATGGCAGTAATACCTGCTTTTATACTAGAGGGTTCTTAGTTGTTTTTTTAGGTGTGATGGCTGTAACTATCGCTACGAAACTGTCGATAGGCTGATAAGTTAAAAATTACGATTGTAATATCTTTATTGCCTATATCTTTTTTTGCTTTATTTTTTGTTAAACAATAAAGTTTTACATATGTAAAGAGTAAAAGCTTACGAGGTTTGTTTTAGGTGGGGATGTCTATGAAAATTTTAACATTTTCTATTTTGTCCGGCGGCGTTATACTCGCTGCATTATGGGGCGTAGGCATTCAAGTGACAGAGGCACTAATTATTGCTCTCTTGATGCTGGCTAACGTATCATTTCAAATATTTGTGAGGGGAAATGTAAGCTGGATGGAGAAGCTAAATTACACAGATATTAGGAAGAAGATGCCAGCTTGGTCCTACTCGTTAGCCTCTTCTGCTGGCTTGTTAGCAATTATCCTTGTTGTGTCCAGCGCCACATCCTCTATTTAAAATGGACTATTTATTATTTGCATGAAATTAATCAATGATCCGATTAGCACCTAGGATGCGGTGAGGAACGAACTGCATCAAACATGCCAGCAAGGAGCGCCCATCGTCGGACTAAAGTCCGACCTACGAATCCGACCTACGAGTCCGACCCACAAAAGAAACTGCAGGCCGACAAGGCGGGCGCAGTTGCGAGTCAGACTTTAAGCATGATCTTGCCGACATGGCTCTTTTTCAAAAACTGCTCCTGAGCCTCGCAGATTTCTTCCAGCGCAAAGGTATGAGCGACCACCGGTGAGATAGCGCCCTGTTCGATGTAGTCGATCAAGCGGCGGAACACCTGAGGCTCCAGAACCGTGCAGCCGAACAGGCTCAGATCCTTGAGATACAGCGTTCTGACATCCAGCTCTACCATGGCGCCCCCGATGGCACCAGAAGCCGCGTAGCGTCCTCTGGATCGCAACAGCTCCAGGCACTGCTTAAACTGAGGACCGGCAACCAGATCGATAACCACATCTATGCTATTGGCGGCTATCGCGCTAAGGAGGTCGGCATTCCTGGGCACTACCTCATCGGCACCCAACTCCAGCAGCTGTTGCGCCTTCTCAGGGCTAGTGATTGCCAATACATAGGCGCCACGTGCTTTTGCCAGCTGTATCGCCGCAGAACCGACCCCTCCCGATGCGCCGGTGATCAGCACCCGTTCAGCCTGTTTAACATCAGCGCGGGTGAGCATATTCTCGGCCGTGGAGTAGGAGCAGGGGAATGATGCTAGCTCTATATCGGAAAGTTTACTGTCGACTTTATAGGCGTGCCGGGCGGCAATGACGACATACTCTGCGAATCCACCATCGCATTCCGAGCCGAAGTACCTGGGTTGTTGCAACGTCTCGCCCTCAGCTTCCTGGAGACAGGGTTCGATAAGAACGCGCTCTCCCAGGCGATCCGCATTCACCTGCTCACCAACGGCCACGATAAAACCACAGACATCGGCCCCCTGAATGCGGGGGAACTGGAGTGCTTGACCAGACCAGCCGGTATCGGCGTCGGCGCCCTCTTTTTTTGAATACCAGGCTATTCGCGTGTTGATATCGGTATTGTTGACCGCTGCGGCAGTGACACGAACCAGCAGGTCTTTGGGGCCGGGTACAGGAACAGGGATATCGCTCTTAAACTGCAGCATCTCCATGCCGCCGTGGCCTAAAAGCTGGACGCCGCGCATCGTTGCAGGTAGCTCATTCATTATTTTTCTCCAGATATAAGTAGAACCGCTGCTTTTTCAGCGGAGTGAATCACGTCCATTCCCAAGAGTGGCCAGGCTGCCGAAGCGCCCTCGTGGAGCAGGAAAAGTTCTCTGGCGACCTCCTCACGACCACTGCGGCGTGCCATCACCGCAATCATCTCCGCCTTATGGTGCTTAACCAGGTCCTGGATATCCTGGTTGCCGGGAAAAGCGGCGAAGGCGCCCATCGACATGCATCCATTGGGGGCATGGTTTTTCATCCACTCAGCGAGACGCTGGAAAAGGTGGGTCATGGACGCTATCCCCGGGGCCGGTTCGCCCTCGGCCAGGAATTCAAAGTAGCGCAGATGGCGGTGCTGGAGTGCACCCATGACCATCGCTTGTTTTGAGGGGAATTGACGATATAGGGTTCTCAGGCTGACGCCCGCTGCCGTTTTAAGCTCCGCCACACTGGGCTCGGCAAATCCATGCTGGCTAAAGGCATGCTCCAGGCGTGCTGCAATCTGGTTATGGATCATCGGTCTTGTCCTCAAGTAGGTCGTCCTCAAGTAGGTCGGCCTCGGTAGATCGTTCGTTCTACCGAGCAGGGTA
Organism: Motiliproteus sp.; assembly: GCA_047633175.1. Classification (GTDB taxonomy): domain Bacteria; phylum Pseudomonadota; class Gammaproteobacteria; order Pseudomonadales; family Balneatricaceae; genus Motiliproteus. The sequence goes on from JBLIEQ010000005.1 coordinate 89,957, forward strand.
GAGTGATTGTTCTACCTGTGTCAATAGGCAGTACCGGCAGGTGATGTTTAGCAAAATGATTTAAAACATCGCCGGGAGCCCAAGGCTGGTAAAGTGTGCCCATCCCCCTTCAAAACACACCCTCATCACCTTGGCGCCCCTTATGCCTCTTGCATTACCCATCGATGCCATCAAACAGCAGGTTCTTGAGCTGTTGCCCGACCGTCACCTGGTTGTCCAGGCGGAAACCGGTTCGGGTAAATCTACCCGGTTGCCGTTGTGGGCTCGCCAGCAGGGCCGGGTGTTGGTGGTAGAGCCCCGCCGGGTAGCCTGTCTGGCGCTGGCTCAGTATCTGGCCGAGCAGACGGCAACGGTGCTGGGTAAAACGGTGGGCTATGCGATCCGCTTTGACAGCCGTTTTGGCCCGGACAGCGAACTAGTGTTTGTCACCCCGGGGATAGCGTTGCGCTGGTTGGCCGATAATCGACTGAAGGATTTCGATCTGGTGATGCTGGACGAATTTCACGAGCGCCGCTGGGACACCGACCTGTTGCTGGCGCTGCTGCTGGCCGAGGACCGTCATCGTCTGGTGATCACCTCCGCCACTCTGGACGCAGAGCGGCTGAGTGCCTACCTGGGCGGTGTCAATCTGCAGGCCGGCGGGCGCTGTTTTCCTGTCGACATGGAACACAGGGCGCCCGACCTGCGGGAGATGCCGGCTCTGCAGGACCTCGAAAAACGGATTCGCCAGGCGGTGGAGGCGGTCTGGCCACGCAGTGACGGTGACCTGCTGATCTTTCTGCCCGGGCGGGGGGAGATCCAGCGCTGCCGGGCGGCCCTGGCATCCGTTGATGCCGAGTTGCTGGAACTGCACGGCTCGGTGCCCGCGCGTGAGCAGCGCCGGGCACTGGAATCGGGCAAGGGACGGCGCATCATCCTCGCCACCAATATCGCCGAGACCTCACTGACCATCCCCGGGGTCCGGGTGGTGATCGACTCCGGGTTGGAGCGCCGTACCCATCAGCGCAACGGGCGTACGGTGCTGGGGTTGCACCCGATCTCTAAGGCCAGCGCCGAGCAGCGCCTCGGGCGGGCCGGAAGGGTGGCAGCGGGGCTCTGTATCCGGCTCTGGGGCGAACATGCGCCATTGGCGCTCAGCACGCCGCCGGAGGTGCTGCGTGAAGAGCTGACCGAGCCGGTGCTGGCAGCGGCCTGCTGCGGGCACCCGGTGCAGACGCTGCGCTTTCCCGACCTCCTGCCGGAGAAATCCCTGGGGATCGCCATGGAAAAACTGCAGCGGATGAACGCGCTGGATGCCCGGGGTGAGGCGACGCCCTATGGCCGGCGCCTCTATCCGTTGCCCATCGACAGCCTGTTCGCCCACCTAATCACGGCCATGCCAGACGATGCCAGCCGCTGCGCCACCGCCGATCTGGTGGCGGCGCTTGGCCATTCACAGCGGCTGCTCGCGCTTCCTAGCTCGGAAAGCGGTCGGCGTACATTGACCGACTGGCAGTCTAAATCCTGTGATGCCACGACCCTGATCGCGCTGGTACGTCGCGACCCGCCGCCACCGCTGGCGGTGGCTCTGGCGGTAGATAACGGTGCGCTCAAGGAGGTGCGCAAGCTGGCGACCCAGCTGCGAGGCGCGCTGTCGTTGCCGGCGATCTCTCAGTCTCCGGCGTATGACCACAGTCGCTGGTTGGAGGCGCTGATCGGCGCGGCGCCCGAGCTGCTGTTTGTGCGCCGTAAAAAACGTCCCGAAGCGCTGGGCAACGGTTGGGCCGAAGTATTGGTGGGCCGCGACAGCCGGTTCGCCGATGATGCCGAGGCGGCGCTGGTGTTCGATCAGCACTCGATGCCCGGCAAGGGGGCCAAACAGACGATCAATATGGCCACCTGCATGGCCCCCGTCTCCCTGAAACTGATCGCCCGCCTGGGAGTGGGTGAGACCAGGATGACCCAGACAAGCTTTAAGGGGGGGCGGCTGGAGGTGAAGGTCGAGCGGAGTTACGCCGGGCGCCTCATCGGTTCTGAGGTCATCAACCCCAGCGGCTTCCTGGCCCGCGAGGCTCTCGCCGATCTTATCCTGGCCGGACGGTTGTTGGCACCGGCAGGTGCGCGGCTCAAAGATGACCTGCTGTGCTGGGAACTGTATCGGTCGCTGGAGAACAGAGAGCTCTGCGGGGGCTCTTTACCGGAACCCTCAGTGGAGCCCTTGCCTGAATCCCAAGAGTGGCTCGTATCGAAGTTGCAACAGCTGGGGGTGGAGGAAGCTGAGGATATCAAGCTGCTCGAACTCGAAGACCTGGCCTTCGAGGGCGTTCCTGAATGGGAGCGGGAGGAATTCGATAGCCTTTATCCACGGCAGCTGTCGCTGGGTAACCTGCGGCTGGCGGTCCATTACGAGCCCCTGAAAAAGCGGGTAACGATCGAGCCCATAAAGGGCATTCGCAAGACCGACCCCCAGCGCTGGGAGCTGCCCGGCTGGAGCGGCTGGTCGGTGCGCTACAAGAAGGCCAGCCGGGTGGTAACTATCAAGTAAGCGCCATACCCCTTTGGGTCGGGCTCGTAAGTCGGAATCGTAGGTCGGATTCGTAGTTCGGACTCGTAGGTCGGACTTTAGTCCGACAAAGCTGGCAAGGAGCGCCCATCGTCGGGCTAAAGCCCTACTCACAAAAGAACCGCTGTCAGTCATTAGGTGGGGGGCAGGCGGTATCATTCTTTTCTACCCAAAGTCCCACAGAAGTTTTTTGTTCGTAACGATAGACTCAGATTATTTTGCAGCTGAAAAGATAACAACTTAAAAGGTAACGAATATGAAACGCATAGTCGTAGTTGGTGGTGGGGCGGGTGGCCTTGAGTTAGCCGCGAAACTGAGCCGTTACTGTTGTAAGCAGCGTAGTAAACAGCCGTCAGCAGAGATGATCCTGGTCGACCGGGTCCGTACCCACGTCTGGAAGCCGCTGCTACATGAGGTGGCAGCCGGGGTGATTGATAAGAGTTCAGATGGGGTGGACTATCGTATCCACGCCAGTCGCTTTAATTATGAATTTCAGCAAGGTACCTTAAATGGCATAGATACTCAGGATAAGAGTATCTCCCTGGACGCCCTCTATGACGAAGAAGATCAGCTGATCTTACCAGAACGTAAAATTGCCTATGACATCTTAGTCCTGGCCATTGGCAGTGTGAGTAATGATTTTGGTACTCCGGGGGTGGCCCAGCACAGCTATTTCCTGGATTCCCTGGCTCAGGCCGAGCGCTTTCATCGTGCCCTGCTTAATCAGATGTTGCGGGTTAATCAGCCTGATACTCAGCAATCTATGTTACGTGTCGCTATTGTTGGCGCGGGCGCCACCGGTACCGAACTTGCGGCTCAGTTGCATCATGTGGCTAATCTGTCACGGGCCTATGGCATGCCGGAGATGTCGGCCAAGCGTCTTAAGATTTCGATCATTGAAGCCGGTCCGCGCCTGCTTCCCGCCCTGCCGGAACGTATTGCCAATGCCGCCAAACAGGCATTACAAAAAATCGGTGTGCAGATTCATGAAAACACCCGAGTTGTTCGAGCGGAAAAGAACGGTTTTGTGCATGGCGATGATGAGTTGATCGAAGCCGATCTGATGGTCTGGGCAGCAGGCGTGAAGGCACCTAATCTGATCAAAGACCTGGAACTATTTTCCATCAATCGTAATCAGCAAGTACTGGTTGATGTGCACCTGCAAGCGATCGATAACGAAGATATCTTTGTGCTGGGTGATTGCTGTGCCTTTCAACAAAAAGACGGCTCCTGGGTGCCGCCCCGAGCGCAGTCTGCTCATCAGATGGCCGCAACCGTGTTTGAAAACATCGTGCATAAGCTGCAAGGACAGGCGCTGGTTGACTATCAATACAGTGATTACGGTTCTTTGGTGCATCTGAGTAAATACAGCACGGTGGGCAGCCTGATGGGCAATCTGTCCAGTAGCAGCATGTTTATCGAAGGTAAACTGGCGCGTTTGGTATATACCTCGTTGTACAGCATGCATCAGTTTGCGGTCCATGGTTGGTTCAAAGCGATGCTGGTGATGTTGAGCCGCAAGGTGAGTAAGTTTGTCGGGCCAAAACTGAAACTGCATTAACGGACCTGTATCTGACGCACGCCTTGGGTTATATCGATTAGAACTGTTGCCTTGCATGAGGAGGTGTTTACACCGGAGTGAGGAGGCATCTGGCCGGCACTGGGACAGGGATAAGCCGTTGGCTATATTGGCTATGTTGGCTACAATCAGCTACGTCCCGAAAATCAGTCAGGGCGAAGGATGCAGATGAAAAGGTTACGCAAGAAGATCCCTTCGCTGGGAGCCCTGTCCACATTTGAGACTGCGGCTAAACACCTGAGTTTTACGAATGCCGCCGCCGAACTCAATATCACCCAGGCGGCCGTCAGTCGCCAGGTTAGATATCTGGAAGAATCTCTGGAGGTTTCCCTCTTTCGTCGCAAGCACCGCAGCATTGAGCTGACCCGGGAAGGCCAGCTGCTCCAGTCTGCCGTTCATAAAGGCCTGGATCATATAGCGTCCACCATCCAGTTGTTAGCGGATGATCAGACCCGATCCAGCCTGACAATCTCCTCGACGCTGGCATTTGCCAACCTCTGGCTCATGCCTCGCATTCATGAATACAGAACGCTGCGCCCAGACCTCGATATTCGCATCCTGGCGTCGGATGACGATGACCGCCTGCAACGGTTCGATGCGGTCGACCTTTCCTTCGTCTGTGGCAACGAACGCAGCAACCCGGGGGACGAGTTGTATTACCTGTTCGAAGAAAACGTCTACCCGGTCTGCAGTCCGGCCTATCTCGAGCGGCATACGTCCTTTGATACAGCTGAGGCGCTACTCGATGCAGATCTGATCCATCTCGATGAGGTGCATTGGGCGGCCAAAGCGATCGGCTGGAACCCCATCAACTGGGCAACCTGGTTTAATGACCAGGCTGTCACGCCACCCGAGGTCACGGCGCGTCTGTCTAGCAATAATTATCAAATTATTGTGAACGCTGCCATTCAAGGGCAGGGGGTCATCCTGGGATGGCAGCATCTGGTACAGGCCCACATGGATGCGGGTCGGTTAGTCGCGGCCCATTCGGCAGTATTCAGCGCCAAGCGCGGGTATTTTTTACAGATGCATACCCAGACAAACAACGCCGTCGAGGCGGTTAAATTCAAAGACTGGTTACTGGCATAGCTCATTTCTTACGGCGTCAGGCTGAAGCCTAACCTACAAAGTTCGAACACATTTAAATCAGACAGCCCTTCATATTTGCATGACTAATTAGTTATGCGACCGTCCCTGTATATATCGTTTGACCCCTATTTAGTCATTGTCGTTAAATGACGATATAGCAGCCTGTCGGACTTAACGCTGATCTACTGCGGAAAATCCGACTTTGGTTATTTTTTGAACTCTTTTTCGTTGAATAGAACCACTATTCACCTCGAAAGAGTTCAAAACTACCTCAAATCGGTCTTTCCCTCGCTACGACCGGTAAAGCCCGACAGACTGCCAGCACTTTTAGGCGCTAGACGTGAATCGATTTTAATTAAGATGACAATTAATAACGCATAAAAATAGATAGGATTATATGATGAATTTTGATGGCATCTGGGTACCCGCTGTAACGCCGTTCACTTCCGACAATAGCATCGATTATGCCACCTTTAGAACCGTCATCAGCACGCTGATCGACAAAGGAGTCCACGGCCTTATCGTGGGTGGTACTACGGGCGAATACTATGCCATCAGCCTGAAGGAGCGTGTGGAGCTGGTTAAAATAGCCGTGGAAATTTCTGCCGGACGCACACCGATCGTGGCCGGTATTAATTCCACCAGCACCGACGAGTCACTGCAACTGGGGCGGGCTGTTAAGGCCCTTGGCGTCGATGCGCTGCTGATCGCCGCGCCCTATTATTGCCAACCGACTCAGGACGAACTTCTCGAGAACATCATCACCCTGGATGATGCACTCGACCTGCCGGTCATGCTGTACAACTTCCCCGATCGTACCGGTACGCAGATGTCCTTTGAGCTGTTGGAGGCACTGCGCAAGCGTCCCAATATCCAGTCGATTAAAGAGAGCACCGGGTCTGTCGAGCGCATGCACCACCTGGTGCTGGAGTTCGGTGATGATATCCAGCTGTGTTGTGGCATGGACGATCAGGTGCTGGAATTCTTCGTCTGGGGTGCCAAAAGCTGGGTCTGTGGCGCGGGGAATTTCCTGGCCGAAGAGCACCTGGCCCTGTATCAGGCGTGTGTGATCGAGCAGGACTTTGTCAAAGGCCGGGCACTGGCGACTCAACTGATGCCGGTGCTCAACCTGCTGGAGCAGGGAGGCAAGTTTTGCCAATACATCAAGTATGGCTGTGAGTTGACCGGACTCCACGTGGGTGACGCACGGCGTCCACTGACGCCGCCATCCGAGGTTGATAAGGCGGCGTTCAAGACCGTTATCGACACCCTGATCGCCGACCGTGGCTAAGCCGATGCAGTCGTCTGTGTCCACACGGTTGTTGCCGAGCAGCGACGGCGAGAATGGTTGGTACCAGACGCTTCCTGCCCCTCGTCCTAGCACTCCCCTGCAGGGGGCTGTAAAGGCCGATTGGGCGGTGCTGGGTGCCGGACTTGCCGGGCTCGCCGCCGCCCGCCGGCTGGCTGAACTCGCCCCGGACAAACAGATCGTACTGATCGATGCGGTTCGGGTGGGCTTCGGCGCGGCGGGCAGAAACTCGGGTTTTTTGGTTGATCTGCCCCATGATCTGACCAGCAACGCCTATGCCGGAAAGCGCGAACAGGATCTCGATACCATCGCCCTGAATCGCGAGGCGATAAGCTACCTTCGAGATATCGTCAAAGCCAATAATATCGACTGCGATTGGCGCGAACAAGGCAAGATTCACGGCGCTGTAAAGCCGCATGGCATCAGGTTATTGGAACAGTTTGGAGCTAGCCTTGGCGATCTTAGCGAACCCTTCAAACTGCTCAATGCGGCAGACATGGAGCAGACCACGGGGACCCGTTACTACGCCGGTGGCCTGTATGCGCCGGGTTGCGTCCTGGTCCAGCCGGCGGCGCTTTGTCGTGGTCTAGCGGCTGCATTGCCGGACAATGTGACCCTGTATGAAGACTCTCCGGTCACCCATATCGAGTTCGGTAAAACCCAGCGGCTAGTGACGGCCAACGGTGAGATAGAGGCGGATCAATTGATCTTGGCCAACAATGCCTACCTGACTCAATTTGGCCTGTTCCGGGGCAGTCTCCTGCCTATCTATACGTACGGCAGTATGACGCGCCAACTCATGGATGCCGAGCTGCAGAGGTTAGGAGGGGATGAGAGCTGGGGGCTTATTCCTTCCGATCCTCTGGGTAGCACGGTGCGGCGGTTAGCGTCAGGGAGAATCTGTGTACGCAATAGCGTCACGTTTAATCCCAAGGTTCAGGCAACCAGGGCTAACATTAAAGCGGCGTTGAAGAGTCATCAGCGCTCCTTCGAGCGCCGCTTCCCTATGCTTAAGGGGGTCGATCTGGAATACACCTGGGGCGGGGCGCTCTGCATGACCCGTAATCACGGCACCGTCTTTGGTGAGATGCGTCCAGGGGTCTATGCCGCCGTGTGCCAAAATGGCCTGGGACTGACGCACGGCACCATCTCGGGCAAGTTGGTAGCAGAACTCGCACTTGGGCAGGATAGCCCTTCGCTGCGGTTGATTCAGAAAGAACCGAAGCCCAAGGAGAACCCGCCCCAACCCTTCCTCTCAATAGGCGTAAAGGGGGCCCTGAGGTTCAAAGAGTGGCAGGCCGGTCTGGAAAAATAGGACTCTATCTTGTGTGCTAGTGGCTAGTGGTTAGTCTCCTAGCCCTGTCGATTCTGGCTCTGTTGTAAGCCACGGCGTAGATGATCCAGTAACCGAGCTGCCGCAGGACTCAGGTTGGATTGATCATAATCAAAGCCGATGGTCACCTTACCCAGCTCCGGCAGCTGGCGTTGCATGTCGTTGGAGGTCAGGGCGCACGGCGCGGTATTGATGGCTAGCGCACTCACGCCCAGCCCTGCTTCGATCGCCGTCTGGATCCCCTGAAGGCTTGAGGTGGAGTAGAGTACCCGCCACGGAATTTTTGCCTCGTTGAGTGCCTGGGTTATCTGCTGTCGATAGAGGCAACCCTTGGGATACAGCACCAGGGGGAGTGGTTGCTCGGAATTAAAGCTAAAGCCAGGCGAGCTGATCCAAGAAAGCTGTTCGACGATAAAATCATGTTCGGCAAAACGGTGTCCCTGGTGCTCGTCCATCCGCATCACCAGGTCATAGGCTCCTTTCTTAAAATCCTGAAGCAGGTTTACGCTTAATTCGGTGCGCACTTCCAGCGTCACATCCGGGTAAGCCTGCGAGAATTTTGATAAGACCGTCGGCATAAAGGAGACTTCAAAATCGTTAGGAATGCCCAGCCTGACCGAGCCGCTGACCGCAGGGACCGACATGCGAGCAACGACGGCGTCATTCAGATCCAAAATTTTTCGCGCATAATTGTAAAGAATCTGGCCCTCTTCGGTCAGCTTCATACCCTCAAGGCGGTTAAATAGCGGCGCCTCCAACATGCCTTCCAGTCGTTTGATCTGCAGGCTGATAGCCGGTTGCGAACGCCCCAGAGCCTCGCCAGCCTGAGTGAATCCACCCAGATTGGTGATAGTGACAAAGGTCCGCAGCAGGTCCATTGGCAGGTTTTTCATGATGCTAGGGTCCTTAGGGTTGAAAGGGGACATCGATGGCAATGCTTCTGATGTAAATGATAAGCTCGGCAGGATTGGTATGGCAAAGGGTTTGGCACGTTATTTTTAGCGTTCCACTTTATAGCCAGTGGCCATCATGCTGCCATGCAGTTCGACTCAACATACAGTGACGGAAATGCTTTTTTATTGAGGGATCAGTCCGCATGCGTGAGTTATTGATACTCTGTTTCGCCTACGCGATCAGCCTGTTTTACCGCGGTATGATCTCGGTGATCGCACCGGAGATCTCGGCAGACCTGTCGCTGGATCCGAGTAGCCTGGGGTTGTTGTCGTCGACCTTCTTTATCAGTTTTGCCGTGGCTCAGATACCCAGTGGCCTGGCGCTGGACCGCTTCGGTGCGCGCCTGAGCATCGGTCTGTTTATGTGGCTGGCGGTACTGGGCACGGTACTCTTTTCGCTGGCCGAGTCAGCCAGTGCCGCCTTTATGGGCCAGGTGCTGATCGGCATCGGTTGTGCGCCTATTTTCACCGGTTCTATGCTCGTTATCGGCCGTCAGTGTCCTCCTGAGCGCTTTGCCTATATCACCGCGCTGGTGATTGCGGTCGGTAGTCTTGGCGACCTGCTCGGAACCACACCATTGGCCTTGTTGGCAGAATGGTTGGGGTGGCGGTCTGCGTTGCTGCTAGCCATGCTGTTGACGGCGGCAGCGGCTAGTTGTTGCTTGCTGGGGCTCAAACCTGACCGGCCAGAGGGCAAGCCTCAGTCGCTGGTCGTGCTGTTGCGGGGGATGGCGCGGGTGACGACCGTACGGGGATTGTGGCCGATTATCCCTATGTTTCTGGCCAGCTACGCGGTGTTAACGGCTATTCGTGGACTCTGGAGCGGCCCCTACCTGGCGGAGGTGTTCCACCTGGATACCGGCGAACGGGGAACGATCCTGCTGGCGATGTCGGTCGCGATGGGGGTCGGCACCTTTATGTTGGGGGCGTTGGATCGATGGCTGCAAAGCACGAAGTGGCTGGTGATCGTCACTTCACTGCTGACGTTGGTACCCTTACTGTTGCTGGCGGTCTATCCCGCCGAGGGTGCCGTTTTCGCGATGTGGGCCTTCGTGGCAATAGGGCTGTTTGGCTTTAACTACCCGTTATTGATGTCGCATTGTCGGAGCTTCCTGGCCCCGGCGTATTATGGTCGGGGCATGGCGTTTCTGACGGCGTTGAGTTTTATCGGTGTCTCCTTGATTCAAAGTCTTAGCGGCGCACTGATCACCTTGGCACAGTCCCAGGGACTCGCGCCTGGCGAGCAGTACCGCCTGCTGTTTATCCTGCTCGGGTGCGCATTCGCGCTGGCCACGTTGGTGTATGGCTTCAGTGACCGCCAGGGAGACGGCAACGAGCCGCTCACGAGGGGTTGATCAGGGCGGCGTGAAGGTAGGATTCGATGCCCAGGCACTCCCTAGACACTCCCTAGACACTCCCCAGGCACTCCTCAGGACTGCGGCGTCGATGCCGGCAGTGTCATTTGTATCTTAAATGATAGTATAAAATGTATTAATTTCACTTATGTATATTTTATCGCTAGCATCCATGGCAGTTGATCGAAGAAGGGTTGTCTACACCTGCGCGATCACGCAGCGAGGCCTGCCAACAGGGCAGGAGATTGTTCGACACGCCGATAAAGTAACAGGATCCGACTATGCAAATGCCACAGACAGTACTTCTTCCCAATGGTGAAAAAGTTCAGGGTACTTTTTCCCGTCAGGAGATGAGTTCACGCTTGGAAACGCTGCGCCGCACTATGGCAGCCAACGACGTGCAAGCGGTACTCTTTACCTCTTATCACAACATCAACTACTACAGCGATTTTGTCTATTGCCGCTTCGGTCGTGACTACGGCCTGGTCGTGACCCAGGATGCCTACACCACGGTAACCGCCAATATCGACGGCGGACAGCCGTACCGTCGTAATCAGCTGGGCGACAATGTCGTCTACACCGATTGGCAGAAAGACAACTTCTATTATGCCGTTCAGCAGCTAATCAAGGGTGGCGGTAACGTTGGGGTCGAGTTTGACCATATGTCGCTACAGAATCTGGAGAAGATGAAGGCGGCTCTGCCTTCAGCGACGTTCGTGGATATCGGCGTACCGACGATGAAGCTGCGGATGATCAAGTCGGCTGAAGAGATTGCCGTGATCAAGCACGGCGCACGCGTTGCCGATATCGGTGGTGCGGCGATTCGGGATGCGATTGCGGTGGGCGTGCCCGAGTATGAGATCGCGTTGGCAGGCACCCAGGCGATGGTGCGAGAGATTGCGGCGACCTTCCCGCATGGCGAACTGATGGATTCCTGGGTCTGGTTCCAGTCGGGTATCAACACCGACGGTGCCCATAATCCTGTCACCTCGCGCAAGGTCGAAGCGGGCGATATCCTCAGCCTTAACGCCTTCCCGATGATCGCCGGTTACTACACCGCACTGGAGCGCACCCTGTTTAGCGAGCATGTCTCTGACCGTCATCTGGAGCTGTGGGAGATCAACTGTAAGGTGCATCGCCGTGGACTGGAGCTGATCCGTCCGGGCGCGCGCTGCAGCGATATCGCCGCCGAGCTCAACGAGATCTTCATCGAGCACGATGTGCTGCAGTACCGCACCTTCGGTTACGGCCACTCCTTTGGCACCCTCAGTCACTACTACGGTCGAGAAGCCGGCCTGGAGCTGCGTGAAGACGTCGATACTGTACTGGAGCCGGGCATGGTGGTCTCCATCGAGCCGATGCTGATGCTGCCAGAAAGCATGGCAGGCGCCGGTGGTTACCGCGAGCACGATATCCTGGTGGTAGGTGAGAGCGGTGCTGAAAACATCACCAAGTTCCCGTTCGGCCCGGAACACAACATTATTCGTGGCTGAGCCGCAGTTATTTTAGAGGTGCGTTAAGTACGTCTGGCTCAGGGGGATATTGGGGATATTGGGGATCAGGGGCATGTGAGACCTGCCCCCTTTGTTCCCTTTGTTCCCTTTGCTCTCGTCGCATCAGAATTCCGCGCCTTCGTTGGGATAGTGCCAGATCCGCCGCCACAGGGCCGGCAGACGACTCATGTCCCGTGGCGAGGCAATCTGTACATCCGCGCTGGGTCTGACCAGTGTGCTACCCCCGAATTCTCCCACCTTGAAGTTGAACGCGTAGCTGGGCTCAATGCCCATGCGCAGATCGCTGATGACGATATCTCCCGCCGCCGCTTCTACCTTGTAAAACCCCTTGGTGAACCACTGCAGACGTTCCACCGGCCAGTGTAGCTTTATGTCTTCCAGTAGTTCGGGCTGGCTGGGGTAGGCCTGCAGCCGGATAGGGCGGTCGCGGTCGAACAGGGAGTAGAACCCTTGCTGATACCCCTCGTCGGTCATGACCAGTACCCGCCACAGCAGGGTGTTCAGAGGCGCTGGCTGCACCAGCAACTGACGGTGGAGCTGATCATTGGCGGCCAGTTGGCGCTCCGCCTTTTGTTCCACCCACTGCTGGGCACCAGCGCTCCAGACCAGGTAGAGGCTGCTAAGCAGCAGGCCGGTGGCGTTGAGCCGCCGTCCCAGATGGGGCCGGCGGCGCAGACAGAGAAACGCGATGACTCCGGCCAGCAGCGGCAGGGTATAGAGGGGGTCGATAATAAAGATGCTGCCCAGACCCACCGGGGCGGCATCCAGGGGCCAGAACAACTGGGTGCCATAAATGGTGAAAGCATCCAGCAGCGGATGAGTGATCAGCGCCAGTAGCACCAGAACCAGCCAGCCCTGCCGATACTCGGCGGTCTGAGGGTGGATCTTACGGATTAGCCAGGCCAGCAGTGGCGAGACGGCCGCCAGTACCAGCAGGGAGTGGCTGAAACTGCGGTGATAGGTAAAATCGGCCACCGGGCCGCCAAAGGAGATGAGCACATCCAGGTCCGGCAGAGTGCCCAGTATCCCGCCCCAGACTGCGGCCCTATAGCCGACCTTGTGGCCCAGCACCGCGCTGCCGATCGCAGCCCCCAGGGCGATTTGTGAGATTGAATCCAATGATGACTCCAAGGTTGTTGTGAACTCTCAGTCTAGCAAGATGGCAGGGGCGCGTCATGGTCCCAGAGCGCCAGCAGCAGGGCTCGGTAGAGGTAGGTTGCAGGGGGTGGCGCAGTTCCATTCGGTCCATTCGCTAAAGGCCGGGTCTGACCTGTCGCCGAAAGCTTTATATTCAAGGGTGATGCCGTTGGCAGAAATAGCTGGCATGATAGTCTCTGCGTTCCAGCGAACGGTCTGTCGACCGGAACACCTGGCTGCCAACCCATAAGTGCGCTTTATGTGAGAGAAAAGATGGAACTACCAATCGACCTCAACTCCCTATGGGAAGCCACCGCGCCAACCTGGGAAGACACGGCCCTCGACGGTGACGCTCAGGCGGACCTTGTTATCATAGGGGCAGGTATCACCGGCCTGGCGGCCGCTCTTAAAGCGGTTGAGGGCGGCAAGCGCGTCATCGTGCTGGACGCCCATAGTCCGGGTTGGGGCGCCTCAGGGCGTAACGGCGGACAGGTCATTCCCGGTTTAAAAGAGGAACCCGACGAGATTTACCGACGCTTCGGTCCTGAACAGGGTGCCCGTATTGTCCGTTTTGCAGGCAGCACCGCCGACGCTTTGTTTGACCTGGTTCAGCGCCACAACATCGATTGCGATGCGCGTCGAGGGGGCTGGGTTGAACCCGTGTACACCGCCAAGTCTCTGCGCGCCCTAGACAGTAAAACTGCCCAGTGGCAGGCCCAGGGTGCCGAGGTGGAGATGCTGGACCGCGATGGGATTGCCAGGGTTACGGGTAGTCATATTTTCGCCGGTGGTTTTTTGGATCACCGGGCCGGGTCCGTACAGCCCCTCAAATACACCCTTGGCCTGGCAGCGGCAGCCCGCAGGCTAGGGGCCAATATCTGTTCCGGTGTGACCGTTACGGGTATCGATCGCCAGGCCGACGAATTTATCGTGCAGACCAATTCTGGCCAGGGTAAGACCCATAAAGTACGTGCCAGTCAGGTCTTGCTTTGTACCAATGGCTATTCTGATCCTGCATTCAGCCCCCTGGGTCAGCCGGTCGGGCGGTCTGTGGCCCAGGTTGCCTCCATTCAAGTCGCCACAGATCCCTTACCCCTGCACCTGCAACAAAAAATCATGGCCGACGGCATCTCCGGATCCGACGCCAACCGACTGTTGGTCTATTTCCGACTCGATGCGGACGGGCGGTTTTTGATCGGCGGGCGGGGCGCTACCTTTGCGGCCGGACTCAACCGGCTGTATCCAGGCTTACGCACCACGGCCATAAAAATGTTCCCAGATCTGGCCGATGTGAGCTGGCCTTGGCATTGGGGGGGAATGCTGGCCTTGACCCAGGATCACTACCCGCATCTGCACGAGCCTGTGCCGGGCTTCATGATCGCCATGGGCTATAACGGACGCGGCATTGCCCTAGCCAGCCAGTGGGGCACGGCCATGGCTGACTATGCCATCAGCGGGGACAAGACCGTGCTGCCGATCCCCTTCAGCCCCGTCAAAGCCTTTCCCTTCCATCGCCTGCGCACGGTCGGCATAGAAGCCACCGCCTTCTGGTATGGCTTGCTAGACCGCCTGAGGGTGTAATCACTTGCTGAAAAAGCAGCCTGAGCCGATACCGGGCAATAATTGCAGCCCCAAACATGTTGGCGCGATCAGGCGCAGCGGGAAGGCACAAAACTCAACCACGGGCACGACGCCCGGCGCCTTTCGGGAAGCTCTGGGGGATAATTTCATCACTCCTTGGTTTTTCTGTGTTTTCACGCTACCTGGCCACGAAGCGGACACCTACTGTCCAAAGTCATGAGTGGCTCTACTCGGCCCAAAGGGGCCTCTTGGGAGCTGTGATCACTACAACCATCCCCGCTCACCAGAATCACGAAAGCGGACGTTGATTTTACTGTTCAGAGCGTTCGGTAACGGTAGTAGCTGCGACAAACCGGACATGATCAGTTTTCGTCAATCAAACTGACGAAGCCTTGGTAGCGCCTTGCGCAAACCCTCTAAGACACGACTCCAGCCAATACGCTGCTGCCATAGCTCGCCATCAATCATGACGTTATAGCAATCTATTCGATTACTGCGGTATAGTCCTACTCTATGCGTTACAGGGGAACCGTTATCAAAGTCGGTTATCTCGATCACACGCCTAAGATCAGGGAGATCGATACGATCAGCAGGGATAGCTTCATCCAGCCGCTTGCGTTCCTTCGCGGCTCTCGCACTAGCCAGACGGGCAATCAGCGCCTGATATTTTCGGCTGCGTCGATACATAGTGAGTCCCTCCTACCTTGTAAGGTAGAACAAGCTTGCAAGGTAGGCCAACCTTGGAGAGTCTCAATATTAAAATGTTATATGAAACAAGGTAAATCATGAAAGTACGAGTATCACCAAGTTTTGGTGAGTTTAAAAATGGTGTAGTAACAATCAGGTTAAATGACTTCGAGGATTTCGATTACGTTATACGAGAGAAGCTCCTTGATCATCCATATATGGTTTATCGGGGGCACCAAAGCATAAGCTGGCCATTAAGAACCACTATTGACCGATTGTTTTTTGAGCAGAGAAAACGTTTCCCGACTGAAGACGAAGCAGAACAACATTTATTAACATTCAAATATGCCACTAGAGGCCGTTTAGTTAGCGACTGGTTGCCATCTGATAACGATTCTTGGTGGTCATTAGGTCAACACTTCGGGTTGGCTACGCCTCTCCTTGATTGGACTGAATCCCCCTATGTTGCAGCTTATTTTAGTTTTATGGAACAGTCGCAATTAGAAGGAATTACTGAGCGCGTTGTATACGCTATAGACCCGGTGGAGATTGAAAAAAAGAACAAAGGTTTAGAGCCAAATTCTCGGGTAGAAATAATCAGACCATTATTGGATCAAAACCCAAGGCTCGTTAATCAACGAGGTTTATTTACAAAACTACCACTCGGCAATGACCTTGAAGAATGGATTCTTAGGAACTTTGAAGGTGAAGATGAAACGGCGATTTTAGTTAAGGTGGTAATACCAGAAAATAGTGGTGACCGGTCTAAATTCCTTCGTGTACTTAATAGAAAAAATATTAATCCACTTACATTGTTTCCTGATTTGAGTGGGTCATCAAAACATGCAAACAATAATATAGTTATAGATAATTATTGATGAAACTTCATATAACAAGGCAATTCAACTCTGACGTTAAAAAGCGCCGCTTCGTTCTGCTCTTTAACGCCGGTTAATTGCGACGTTATGCTGACAAAGGATTGGAGTACATATGAACGTCAAGAGTCACTTTCTATTCATGGCAAATTATAATGATAGGATGAATAAGCAAATTTTAAGTGTTACTGAAAATTTGAGTCAAGATGAATTGACTGAAAATAAAGGAGCTTACTTCCATTCTATTATTGGTACGTTAAATCATATTCTAGTCGGTGATATTATTTGGTTAACACGATTTAATTTACATTCGGAAAATTATGGGTCACTTAAAGCCATCATAAAATTACCTAAGCCTAAAGGGTTGAATGATATCCTCTATCCTGACGTGAAATCTTTTACTTATGCGCGTGATATTATAGATTCAGCGGTAATAAAATGGCTAGGTAGCGATATTGATGAAATGGACTTTTGCCGTAACTTAGAGTATTCAAATACTAAAGGGATAAAAAGCTCTCGTAATTTTGGTGAGTTAGTTAGTCATTTATTCAATCATCAAACTCACCATCGTGGGCAAGTATCAACTTTATTAAATCAAATGGGACATGATATTGGGGCTACCGATTATCTGTTCGATATTCCTGAAATGTCAGTATAACAAGTCATTTAAAAGGACAAAAAACAGTTGGTTTTTGCTCCTTCGTCGCTTACTTTAACCAACTGTTTTATTGCCTCTTAATGGGGCGTTATACAACTTTGGCATTACACCAGAAGGTATTTAAGGGTAAATTATGAGTCACGATGATTGGCGAGAAGAAACGCAAGGCAGATTAGCCAAAAGTGCCATATACCTTGAGCTACAAAAAAAATGCAAAGAAGATTCTGCTGGCAATCAGGCATTAGAGCTTATTGATGAGGCTACGTTTTACGCTTATCAAAGAACAAAAACAATTCTTATGCACATGGGAGAGTTTACTCTACATGATGGTGACCATTTATTTCGTGTATTAATCTTAATGGAGAAGCTCCTATCTCCAAAAAAAATAGAAGAGCTTAGTGTCCCTGAGTTAATGTTGCTTATCCTAAGTGCATTCTTTCATGATATTGGAATGGCCCCCGAAGAAAAAGATGTTCTATCTTGGAAAAAAGTCTGGGATTACTCACCAAGATTCGATGATGAAACAGATGAGAACGAGCATGATAAATTTCAGCGGTATTACTTGGCCAGGCCCGATCAGAAATTAAAGTTAGAAGAGTTTATTATTCAGAAAAATAATAGTAGTGCTGATTTAATTAAAAACTACCTTGTTGCTGACTACATAAGGACTACTCATGCTGAACGAGCTAGATCCATTGTTGAAAAGGATTGGCTTGAGAAAATAAAGTATCGAGATACTGACCTTACGATTGAATTTGCCAGCATTTGTTATAGCCACAATGAAGACCCATTTTCAATTTTAGAATTAGATCAAAACTACCTTTGTGGCCCGGAAGTATATGCCAATTTACAATTAGTGGCCGTTATATTGAGGCTTTCAGATCTTCTTGATTTTGACGCAAAAAGAACGCCATCAATTTTATATTCACACTTATTCGTCAGACATCCAATCTCAATTAAAGAGTGGAGTAAGCATCGGTCTATTGAAGCTTGGACTATTAATAGCGAATCTATTCAATACCATGCTAAGTGTAATCATCCTGCTATTGAAGCTTCAATCCATGCTTTTTGTGATGTAATAGATAATGAGCTGAGTGCATGTAATAACATAATTTCAGCAATAAATGATTTCAACCGAAATAAAGGCAGAGATTATTCTATTAAAATCCCATTTAAAGTTGATCGGTCAAAGATTGGTACAAAAAAGGGTATAGATGGAAAGCCTATATACATTTACAAAGAAACTCAATTTAACTTGAGTAAAAATCAGGTTATTGATTTGTTGATGGGAACAAAACTGTACGGTGACCCTGAAGTGGCTCTTAGGGAACTATTGCAAAACTCGATTGATGCTTGCTTGCTGAGAAGTGCGCTAGAAACTAGCTGGAACACAGCGTATACCCCAGAAATACTTATTAAATATTCCACTGAAAACAATGAAGATGTGCTCGAAATAGCTGATAACGGAACAGGAATGGATCAACAAATAATTGATTCATACTATTCAAAAGTTGGCTCTTCTTTCTATAAGTCGTCAGAATTTTATGATTTAAAATCACGGTCCAATGCGCAATTTACTCCGACTTCTAGGTTTGGTATTGGTATATTATCTTGTTTCATGGTGGCTGACACAATGGTGGTAGATACAAGAAGGGTTTATGGGCCTCATGAGTCTAGCGCCCCTATAAACCTAACTATTGAAGGGCAGGAGAGTATGTTTTGGATTAAACCTGGTCGGAGAGATATTCCAGGTACATCGACAAAGTTGTTTCTTAGGAAAAGCAAAAATCCATGGGATAGAATGGACGAAAATGAATTTATAAAGTCAGTTGAAAATGTGATCCCAAACCCGCCATTTAAAATACAGATTGAGACCGATTCACATCAAAAAACAAAGGATGAAAATAGTTTTAAAGAAATTAAGGCTGACATACTTAGGAATCATTCTTGGGATAGGCATGAGAATATTAGAGAGTTTAATCTAGAGTTTAGCGATGAACATAATGGATTTATTGGTACTGCTGTCATTGCAATATTAGAAAGTCACGGAACTCCAACAGCAGCGATAGAAATGACATCTAGATCAATAGAGATAGAAGGAGATTCATATAGTTTAGATAAAAGAATAAGGCTAAGTGGAAATGAAATCAGTGAATCGACCACTTCAATAACAATTGATGAAAACGGCGGTATTGATAGCTCTGATTCGCGTAGCGTTCTTTATAAATCTACATCTAGGTTATCTTTACATGGGATAGAAGTCCCTTCGACATTATTTCCTGAGTCTTGGAATATGCAAAATAATCAGGTTAAATTGTCATGGCCGTTGCCGCTACTGCTTGTGATTGATATCTGCGGTAATAATGATTTAGACCTTAATTCTTCTAGAACTCAAATAATAATGAGTGATAAGTGGTTGAAATTAGAGGAAGAACTTTCATTCGTAATTTGCTCAAAAATCGCTAACTCAGTAACTCCTGAATATTGGGCTGAATTAAAGAATGTGTTAATTAATAATACAAAAAATGAAATATTTATTAAGAGCGCAAATGAAGTAACTATAAATGGCGCTGTATAACAAAGCATTGCACCGGACTCGCTATGCTCGCGCGGTGAATGCGGTGAATGCGGTGAATGCGGTGAATGCGGTGTTATGAATTTTTGAAGTAAGGAGTGTGAATGAGATTATATGTTGAGGACTCTATAACGAAAGAACGAGTCTTTATTAACAAAGTCGCAAGTAGCCGAAAGGAATTGGCATCCTCTATGGGGACAACCAGTTTCAAGGTTAATGACAAAGTATATTCTGTTAATTCTGTGAAAGCGCAGCCAAGAGACGCGACGGCTGCGGCTATGGCGCTTGGTGGGGTGATCGGTGTCCTTGGCGGTGTAACAGGAGTGGCCATTGGCACTGCGATAGGTGGCTTGATTGGGAAAAGCTCTGATGATGAGGATAAAAAAATATCAGATGAGTTTAATAGGAGCTACTTATGAGCTCTACAAAAAAGATAAATAAAAAGATGGTTTTTGTTCTTCTGTTTCTGTTTTGTCTTGCATTTTTATCTGTGGCTAATCAAGAAGATTTTAGCAAACTACTCAGAAATTTTCTGGAATGGAAGCATTTGACAATTTCATTGTGGCTTTATGCAATAATATCATTTTTTATTCACTACCTTTCATCAAAAGATATGGATTCTGGCTATTCTGGTGTTGTGTTTAAACACTTTGGAGTATTTGCAGATTCTGCTTTTGCCGCTATAACATTTGGACTTGCATCCACAACATCTTCATCGATATTAAAGGGTGTTTATGTTCAGCAATATTTCGGTGATGAAATTTATTTTAATAAGTTTGACGATGTTGATATTTATTCGATGTTAGTAGTGTGCCTATTTTTGTTGGGCTACTCGTTTTTTTCTTGTTCTAAAGCCCTAGTTAGCGCTATATATTTAGGAACTTCTGAAGAAGTCGAACCGGTGTTTCAGGAATAAAATGCATAACAAAACGCTCAAATCGGACTCCGCAACACTGTCACCTTTTTTGCTTTCGCAAAAACAGTTGCCAGCATTGCTGCGCCGTTTAGCTTGGCGTTAGTCGCGTAGGTTCGGCTCAGGGGGTTGTGCCAACCTGTAAGCCGGTGCAAGCTTCCACGGTGCAACATTTCAGAACAAGGAGGTCTGCGTCTTCATCGCTCCATTCCCGGGGCAGCTCTCTGAAAGTTAGATCAAGTATTAAAATCTGCGGGTTCAGTCGGTGTTACTGGTCGAGATCGCAGCAACAGCATTCAAGGTGTCATGGTCAATGGCGTTGGCTGAAACCATGGCGTAACAGGGGAGTTCGGCGCGGCTTATGGCTACTAACAAAACGCTTAAATCGGACTCCGCAACACTGTCACCTTTTTTGCTTACGCAAAAACAGTTGCCAGCATTGCTGCGCCGTTTAGCTTGGCGTTCAATATCAAGGAGAGACTGTGCCATATCCAATTGAAAGGAAACTAGTAATAGCGGTATCTTCTAGCGCGCTATTTGATTTGTCTGAATCTCATGCAGTTTTCGAAGAATTAGGGCCTAAAGCCTACAAAGAATTCCAAGAAGAAAATCTCAATAAGGTACTTGAAAAAGGAGTGGCTTTTCCATTTATCAAACGATTCCTTAAAATCAATCAACGATTCAAAGACAAGGTACCAGTTGAGGTTGTATTGCTATCTAGGAACTCTGCCGCAATTGGAAAGAGAGTATTCCGCTCTATAAAACACTACGACCTCGATATATCTAGAGCAGCCTTCATGGAGGGGAGCTCTCCCTATGAATATGTACCTGCTTTTAATTCATCGCTGTTCCTTTCTGCAAACGAAGAAGATGTACAGAATGCGATTGATGCTGGATTTCCTGCCGGAGTGGTGTTGCCTAGCAAGCTGGTGAATGATGACGGAGATGATGAGCTAAGAATCGCATTCGATTTCGATGGAGTAATTGCTGACGATGAGGCCGAATCTGTATTCAAAGGTGGAAATTTGCCTGAATTCCATGAGCATGAAGTCAAAAAATCTAAAATACCGCATCAGCCTGGACCGCTAGCTGATCTATTTAGGAAGTTGTCTTTCTTGCAAAAATTGGAAGATAGGGAAGTTGAAAGGAATAGAGGTTACAAGCGCATCCTCAGAACAGCTATTGTCACCGCAAGAAATGCCCCTGCACACGAACGAGTGATTACGACTCTCGAAGACTGGGGCGTGAGCGCCAATGAAATGTTCTTTCTAGGAGGAATGGTAAAAGAAAGGATATTATCGAGGCTCAAGCCTCATATGTTCTTTGATGACCAACGGAGCCACTTGGAATCTGATGCCGGTGATATACCAATGGTTCACATCCCGTTTGGTATAGCTAATAACAAAAATATTGAACAAGAAAATGCAGCGGACCAGCTAACGCTGGTCCGCTGATTTTGGCGTTAGAGCTACAAACGAGGAGTTAGCATTTGCCGGAACTAATTGAAAAGACCGTGACAATAAAACCGCGTCGGAATGTCTCAGCTAAACTCCGTCAGTTGTTGCTGAAAAAGCATAATCATACCTGTGTTTCATGCGGTACAACTGACGACATAGTACCACTTGAGTTAGCCTCAATTGTTCCAATTTCTGAAGGTGGAGACTTTAGCGAAAATAACTTTACACTACTTTGTCCAAACTGCCACAGAACTTTTGATAGGCAGCCTAGAGAACATGAATTTATTAGTTTTCTATCAGAACTAATAAGTAACAATGATTCCTATAAAAATGTTCAAATAGAACCTCTTTTAGGGAAAAATACTCGTTACCGTGTAGATCTAATAGTTAACAGAGTAAGGCAAAATACTAAAGAAAATCTACTCATCGAATGTAAATCATTTCTCATTAGAGGAATGGCTCGCTCAAAAGGCATCATAGAACAACTTAAAAAATATAAAGAAGAGTATGGCAATTGCCAGATGGTATTGGCGGTTCCTGGTACGTTGAAAGAAAGGGAGTTGGAAATATTTTCTACGGAAAATATTGAGGTTTGGGATCTAGGGTACATTGCGAATAATTTTAAACCACAAATCCAAAATGCTTCACCGAGTTACTACAAAACATTATTTCTAACTCAACTCCATAGAGCTTCTAAGTCTACCAGAGAAGAAGAGCTTATTGACTCTTTAGAGAAGTGTCCCTCTGGCAGGGCAGATTGTTATGTTTATCAAAGTCTAGTAGGAGATATTCTTGAACATCTATTTACACCTCCTTTAAATAAACCAATTCCCGAACTTGCTGACAAATCTAAGTCAAATCGCCGTGATTTCATCATGCCAAATTATTCTGATAAGGGATTTTGGTCATTCATGAGAGAAAAATATGGTGCTGATTATGTAATCGTTGATGCAAAGAATTACACAAGGAAAGTGAAGAAGACAGAAGCGCTTCAAATGGCGAATTATTTAAAATCTCATGGTGCTGGTTTATTTGGAATCATAGTTTCCCGAAAAGGAGGAGACTCTGCTGGATGCGAACATACGCTGAGGGAGCAATGGCTTATTAGTAAGAAAATGATCTTGGTTCTAAGTGATGACGACATTATTGAAATGTTGATGGCAAAGTCTGATGGCCGTCCACCTGAGGATGTATTAGGGCGAAAAATCGAGCAGTTTAGGTTGTCAATGTAGCTCTAACAAGTTACTCAAACGGACGCTAAACAGTTGGCTAGCACTCGTTCCTCGTACATTTTAGCCAACAATTTCGCGCCGCTTAGTAAGGCGTTAGCTATACAAGGATGTTGTAGTGTTAATTTTCACCAAAATAATATTTACATTAGCTATGTTCACTAGTTTTACTAGTAATGCAGAGAATATGGATATCCTAAAGATTTATAATCAATTCACTTTAGCTAGCGCTGCTGCCAGTAAGTGCATAAAACCAAGTAAAGAGGAGTTGAATGCCTTTCTTGTAAATTACCAAATGGTTGTGATTTTAATGCACAAAGAGATCAAAAAAAGAAAACCGGAATATTCTGAAAAAGACCTTGAAAAGGTTATGACTAATCGCAACACTAAGGCTACAGATGCTGTAAACAAAGTGATTAAATCAGAGGGTTGCAGTAGTAATAAAATTCAAGATTTAATTAAGCGGTTTTATATGCAATTAAAATGGAAACCGTTGTAAAGTATAGCTAACAAGGCAATTAAACGGAAAATTTACAGTTGGCTGTTTTTCGTTCCTCAAACATTTTAGCCAACAGTAATTTTCCGCTTATTGCGGCGTTATGAGCCTAAAGATTCTAGCTATGGATATATCAATTAATGCCTAAGTCAAACTTTGCAAGGGATGCACTTTTCGCTTCTAAACGACAATATGATTGTAATTTCGACCAATCTATTATGCCGTTAAAGCGTAACTTAATGTTTGTCTCTATTCTGTCTTTTGCCGCTTTAAATGTATCACCAAAAGATGGTGATTATAATGTTAACTTAGGCGTGATTTCAGGAGTGATAGATAAACCAGAATTAGTTTTTGGTGGTTTGTTAGCTGTGTGTTTATATCACGTTTATTTTTTCTGGGTTAAGTGTCGGCATACAATTATAAATTCACTTAATTATCCAAAAATAGAGGAGTTCTTCATGTATGAACTTTCCTCTATTCATGCATTTCATGAATACCATAAATTGGTGAGGCAACATCTAAATAGACAAGTAAATATGGCTGTTGGTTCATTCAAACGAAGTCCTAAAGATGCGAGAGAAAAAGGAAATTGGAAAGTCAGGGCAGAAATACAATTAGAACATGTTAAATCTCAGCCGGAGTTTCTTGATGCTTTAAATCAGCATGAATTCTTTGAGGTAACTGAAAGCCGAGGCTTCGCACAAATCGATTTTATGTATAAAGTTACTGAAAAAGATCACGATTTTTTGAATATCCATAGAGATCATTTTTGGTTAACTAAAAAAAGTGAATTTATAGAGCATGTGCTTCCTCTTGTTTTGGGGTATTCTGCTGTCATATTTTTAGTTTACAAAATAACGAACTTGGTAAGTTTCGGCTCATAACAAGGCACTTAAACGGAACTAAAACAGTGGATTACGTTTCGCTTCGCTACACATTTTAACCCACTATTTTAGTCCGCTAGTGCGGCGTTAAATCAATCGGTATGAACATGAGCATCAAATCAATATCAATATCAATAATCTCAATGGTGATAATAATTGTTGCAGCTTATGCAGGTTTTTTGATTTTTGTCACGTGGCCTATTGCCGAATTAAGCATAGAAAAGGCTGCTCTCTTTGGTGATGGTTTTGGGATTGTTACATCGCTATTCTCGGGCTTGGCTTTTAGTGGCCTGATAATTACTATATTGCTTCAAAGAAATGAGCTATCGCTACAGCGTGAAGAACTGACTCTTACAAGACTTGAGCTAGAAAAATCAGGAAACGCTCAAGCTGAGCAGGTCGCAGAACTGAAAAAGGCAGCTGAGCTAAACGCACTTTGTACCTTAGCGCAGTCTTATACGGATATGTCACTGGAGCCTAATTCAGCGAAATCAACACCAGCCAAAGAATCTGTTGTCAATCGAGATGCACTCTTAAAGAAATTGAAGGAGCGCGTAGAAGTATAGATTTAATCGGGTAGCCGAGGGTATCTAACCCTCAGCCCCCACAACACCCTGCATGCGGGTCCGCACAGGGCGTTTCACTTAGAATAGTGAAGCCTGATCCATCCATCACGCAGTGCCACTAACCCCTGAGATTTCAGGTAGGCGTTATTTAACGCTTGCTGTATCCCCGGTGTTTTTGAACTGCGCATTGGGCCTTTACTGGTAATACCGCACGCGACCGCTGACTGTACATGCACGCCGAGTCGCATCAGGTTCCTTACCTTAGTGCGCGGCTTTCGCCACTGACGCCAATAAGCCATCCTCACCCTGCGCCTGATCCAATGATCCAGATCGACGCAGAGTTGGTAGCAGTTGGCGATACCAAAGTAATTGATCCAGCCACGTACATATTGGCTGATCTTGAAGATCTGATAGCACATCGACACGCCCCAGTTTCGGTTTGTTAAGCGCCGAATCCGTTGTTTGAACGTCAACAACGTTTTCGGATGCCACTGAATGCGTCCTCCCCGAAACGTAAATCCCAGGAATTTGCTTTCGGTGGTTTTAACAACGCGGCTTTTGGTCGTGTTAACGACCAGTTTCAAGCGGTCTTGCAGGTAATTGCTGATACTGCGCAGCACCCGTTCACCGGCACGCCGACTCTTCACCAGGATCGTAAAGTCATCGGCGTATCGGGCAAATCGATGCCCGCGTTTCTCAAGCTCTTTGTCCAAAGGATCGAGCATGATGTTAGCCAGCAAAGGCGATAACGGACCGCCTTGTGGAACACCTTCTCGACTCTCGCTATAGAGCTGGTTATCGACAACCCCAGCTCGTAAATAGCGGCCAATCAGATCGAGTAGACGTTTATCCTGCACTTTTCGTCCAAGATGTGTCATCAGTAGATCGTGGTTAACCCGGTCAAAGAACTTCGACAGATCAACATCCACGGCGATACGCCGTCCTTCCTTGATGATGCTTTGCACCTGCTTAACCGCCTGCTGCCCATTGCGATCCGGTCTAAATCCGAAGCTGTTGTCCGAAAAACCGGGGTCGAAGATGGGCGTGAGTACCTGGGAAATGGCTTGCTGAATCACCCGGTCGGTAACGGTTGCTTCTTGTTATAAAAAAGCCCAGCTGGCGTTTACCGCCATCCGGTTTATCGATTTCCACCCGTCGGACCGGTGACGGCCGATACAGACCTGTTTCCAGGTTTGTCGTCACCGTTTTCCAGTGGCCGGATTTTGCCCAAGCGGGGAACTCGTCGATGGTCATGCCATCCACGCCAGCAGCCCCTTTGTTAGCTCGAACGCGCTTCCATGCGGCTTGCAGGTTGTTACGCTGCAAAACCTGTTCGAATAGATCCTGGCTAAAGGCTGACTTCGAATCAATACGCTGAGTCACGTCATCACCGGACGGTGTTCGTGTGTTCAAGTCTGACAAGGCTCCTCCTTTATTCTAAATGTTCAGGCCTTCACCCTGTCTCACCCATTACGGTGAGCGTTTGGCTACTATGCCGTCTGCTGACTTCTGCTTAATCACCCGACGAATTGCTTCGCAGGGCGCTATCGGTGGTCATCGGTTCGCTCGTGCCGGTTGATGATTCCTGCACGCCAGGCCTGTTGAAACCAGTAGCCAGACTGGTGAATTACCGATCGCGTGTTAAGCAGATCTCCCCGGATAAGAACATGAACCTTCGCTGCACAACCGCCACATTTACTTTGCTCCTGAACCAGTGGACTTCGTCTTCTTGTGCAGACTCGTCCCAGAGCTAAGCCTCGTATGTGATTTCTGTTCGTCGGCTCGCAGTTTTGCGCTCGGGCTTCCTCCAGACAGCCCCTCGCGGGACCGCCCTTGCCTTCGGCTAGTAGTTGGCGTTCAATGGGTTGCAGCGAAAGGAATCAACCGCTCACAGGGAACAGTATGCTCATCACAGCTATCCATCGACGTTGGTTCTCCTACAGGGGACTTTCACCCCATAAGTTCATGCCCATGCCGGGCGTACACAAGTCGTTTAAACGGACGTGTAACAGTTGGCTCGCGCTCGTACCTCGCACAGTATAGCCAACTGCCACACGCCGCTTAACGAGGCGTTATGTGTTTTTTTAAAATTAAGGTGTTAACTTGAAATTAAATATTAGACATTTTGAGCAATCAGATATCAAGGATTTAGCAGAAATTTATAGTTATGCTTCTGTAACAGAGAATACGTCTCAAGTTCCATTTTTAAGTTCTCGTGATGTAGATAAATTTTTTCAAAGTCCAACGGATTACATATTGATCGCCGAATTAGATGATAAAGTGATTGGACATGTAAGTCTTATTTTGTCAAATAAGCCGAGAGAAAAACATTCAGCATCGTTAGCTATTGCTGTTCATCCAGATAGTCATGGCAAAGGTGTTGGGAAGCAGTTACTTGCAGAGGCTATTAATCAAGCTGACAATTGGTTAAACATATTACGCTTAGGATTAGAAGTTTATCCTGACAATGAAGCTGCATTATCCCTCTATCAAAAGTTTGGTTTTAAAGTTGAGGGTGAAAAAAAATGTTGTAATTTTAAGGCTGGAAAATTTGTCGATTTACTCATTCTAGCTCGTTTAAATATATCTGTGTAATCAACACATAACAAGCAATTCAACAAGGACTAAAAACAGCGGGCTGTTCGCTCCGCTCCATTTTAGCCCACTATTTTTAGCCTGTTATTTGGGCGTTAGGCAGCAAGATGAAGCTAAGAGATGAACCGCTCCATATACCGCTAGCAACGCGTAACTATAACGGTGTTCTATTCGTTATTGCCTGCATTGGCTTGGGTATCTTGAACATTAAGCCAAGTACTCCAGAGGCTTGGGTCATCGCAATAGGTGTCATGGCTCCGACATTTTGGCTAATCTTTATCGGGCCAAAGTTTCTTGATACTTGGCAACGCCGTAGTCGTTATGCGTTTGTTGGCTGGCTGATCCTTATCGCCAAGCTCAGTTTGTTTATGTTCGTTATAAAAGTGGTCGTACCCTTTATGGAACAATTTTTTACGGAGTGGTTGCATGCCTAACAAAGCGTTAAAATACGAACGCAAACTACGCGTCGCTTTAACGCGGCGTTAGTGGCTATGGAGCCAATTTAAACTCAAGGGGTATATAGAATGCACATAGGGATGATTGGCGGAATTGGTCCGGCAGCAACAGAGTTCTACTATCACAACCTGGTTAAGTCATATAAGTCAGCAAATGAGTTACTGGAACTGACTATTGTCCATGCTGAACTTAGTGATCTTATAGGAAATATTGTTTCAAATTCACCAGATAAACAAGCCGAAATATTTCGTAAACTGGCACTACGCCTACAGGCAGCAGGGGCTGAGACCATAGCAATTACATCTATAGCCGGTCACTTTTGTATTCCTGAATTTGAAAGAATATCCCCATTGCCCATAGTCAACGCAATTCCAGCGCTTGAGTCTGAGCTTGCTAGAAGGGGGCTGCAACGGGTTGGGATACTTGGAAATCGAATTTCCATGGAAACAAAATTATTTGGTGGTATTTCTTCCACAGAAATTGTCGTGCCTTTAGGTCAAGAGCTTGATGCTGTTCATGATGAGTATATGAAAATGGCTACTACGGGAAAGGTCGATCCTCGTCAGCGAGAATTGCTTTTCACTATAGGAAAGGGTTTGTGTGAAAAACAGGGTGCAGAGGCTGTTGTTTTAGCTGGAACAGACCTTTTTCTCGCATTTGATGGACATGATAGTGGTTTTACAGTTCTTGATTGCGCGTTAGTTCATATAGATGCACTTCTTGGCATGTCTGTTCAAACCAGCACTAACAAAGCAATGCACGCGACAAACGCGTGATTGCGGCGTTATGTATTAAGGAGTATCTAATGGAACTAGAAAACCTACTATATGAACTAGAAATAGAAGGAATTAAAAATGATTCAGAAGCTTCCGACAGAAGTTACAGGGACAGCAGAGACAGCAGGGTCAGGTCTATCATCGTAGCAGAGACAGCAGGGACAGCAGGGTCAGGTCTATCATCGTAGCATTGTCCTTCTAGCATTCGAAGGGGACAGCAGCAAAGGGGACAGCAGGGTCAGGTCTATCATCGTAGGACAACAGGGTCAGGTCTATCATCGTACATTGCTAGACCTGACCCCGTTGCTATCTTTTGCGAGCGGGAAGGGAGGGCGCATCCACTTGGTTCAATCACTCATAATCCACAGTAAGCGAGTATTGAGGGTCATCATGGCGCGCCCAGTAACCCTGTTGTAATTCCCGAGTCACCGGTCCAGCTGCGCCTTGACCGATCGCTTGCCCATCTATACTCGAAACGGCCATGATGCCCCCTGCGGTGCTGGTAACAAAGATCTCATCAGCACGTCTGGCGTTATCAGCAGCCAGTTCGCCCTCGACGACTTCATAGCCCTGCTTAAGCGCCAGTTCAATGGCGGTTCGGCGAGTAATGCCTTCGAGCATGCCGCGCGCTGGGGTTGTCAGAGTGCGGCCATGGACAGCAAAGATATTAAACCCCGGTCCCTCAACCAAGTTACCCTTCGTATCAACAACCGCCGCCGTTTCGGCGCCTCGATCATAAGCGTCAAACTGCCCCATCACGAGATCCAGCCAATGGTAGTTCTTGACGGTCGGGTCGATTGACTCTGGCGATATTCGCTGCCGGCTACTCACTACCATATTTAGTCCAGGCTTCTCGGGAGCTGATATCCAGACAAACGGCACCACGAAGGCAAAAAACTGATTGCTGCAGGTACGTGGGTCACGCGATCCTGGCTTCGGCAAACCGCGTGTACAGATGATCTCTACATAGGCATCACGAATGCCACTGGCTCGTACGCAATCCATCAAAATCGCGCGCAAACCTTCCCGACTATGAGGGATAGTCATGCGTAGTTTGTCCATCCCCGCAAAAAAACGGTCAAGATGGCTTTCAAGCAAAAAAAACTTACCTTTCCAGACATGTGCAACATCGTACGTGGCATCTGAGTGCAGGAACCCCCAATCGAGGATGGAAATTTTCGCCTCTGAAATAGGAACCAACCGGCCATAAACAAAAGCGGCGCCTTTTGAAAAATCTGTCGAATCAACGTTCATCAGTGTGCCCTACATTTATGGGTGTTTTTGCCGGGAAGTGATCCAATTGCCAGGGTGACGTTGTTCGTATAGTAGCCGCTATAAGGGTTAGGCATCAATCAATTGGAATAGAGGCTAATAGCTAGGAAACCTGTAGGGCGGCAGGGTCAGGTCTGTCATCGTATTGACGTTACCGTCCTGAGCGTCTGTTAATGCGGTTGTAACAAGACAGCCCTGTCGTGTGTCTAGATCCTATGTTCAACGGATAGCGGGATCAATGATGCTAACAATTCTTCAGTTCAAAACAGCTTCATGGAGGAGGGCTGGGGTACTCGGTGTTGGGTTGCTGCTCAGCAGCTTAGGTTTCGCCCAGGACTTTAATGGCTTCGATCTTCAGGGCGCACTGATCCCTCCTGAAAAAATTCTCCAGGGTGGGCCGCCACGCGATGGAATCCCTTCCATCGATCAACCAAAATTTATTGGTGCTGATGAGGATCGCTTGCTCGAACCTAGCAGTCTTGTGGTTGGGGTCGCGCTACAAGGTGAGAGCCGGGCCTATCCTGTCGCCATTCTTAATTGGCATGAAATAGTTAATGACCGGATCGGTTCTCAGCCACTGGTGATCTCTTACTGCCCACTGTGTGGTACTGCGCTGGTGTTTAACGCCGAGGTACAGGCCCAGACGTTGCAGTTCGGTGTTTCCGGGCTGCTCTATAACAGTGATCTGTTGCTCTATGATCGACAGCAGCAATCGCTGTGGTCGCAGATCACTGGCGAGGCGATTAGCGGGCCGTTTATGGGTCAGCGTCTGAAACGGTTGCCTGCTACGCTAACGACCTGGCAGCGCTGGTAATCTGAGTATTCTGAGACGCTCGTACTCTCTACCGATACGGGTTATTCCCGTGACTATAACCGCAGTCCCTATGGTGACTATGAAAACAATGAACGGTTGTATTTTCCGGTAGAATTTTTGAGTCGTCTTTACCACCCCAAGGAGCGGGTGTTAGGAGTAGAGGTCGATGGCGTGTTTAAAGCCTATCCGTTTGCGGAGCTGAGTAAACGCGAGGGGCCGCAAACCCTGTTAGATACCCTGGCTGGAAAGCGGCTGCGGATTGAGTATGATCTTCCCAGCCGCTCGGGCAGGGTGTTCGGCGAGAGCGGTGCTGAGATACCGGTAATTAATAGTTTTTGGTTTGCCTGGTATGGTTTTCATCCACAAACAGAGGTTTTTTCTTTTAAGCCTTAAGTTATTATAAATAATATACGATATGTAAGCGTCCCCTGAACCAGGCTCAAGGTGTAAGTTAATGCACCCTGAAGCCTTATTCAGACCAATACCAACTGGTCACGTTATAACGATATTCACCTGTATATTCACCTGTATGTTCAACCAAAGGGGTCAACCAAAGGGGTCAGAGACGTTGTTCTGTATTCAAAGACATGTATGGTAGCGCCCTTAATGTTGAGTTCAACGACTCTGACCCCATTGGTTGGGCACGCTTCTGGTTTTAATCAATCAGTGGGAAGCGGTCGTTGGTTCGGGTTCAATGGACTGGGTAAAAGTGGCGCTGACGTATTGAAGCGGGCAACAGGGTCAGCGGGCAACAGGGTCAGCGGGCAACAGGGCCTAGTCTATCATTGTAGTATTGTCCTTCTAGCATTCGAATAATATGGCTTGTGCTACATGGCTAAACCTGACCCAGTTGTCCCGTGGCCAGAGCCTATCTTTCAGGTGCTTATACCAAGCTGGCTATAGGAAAACATTTCGGCCTACACTATATGACGGTTTTCGAGGGAAAATAACATGAAAAATGTTTCGATGTGAGACCTGACCCCGTAATGCGTTTAAATATAGGAGTGTTGAAAATGAAAAAATTATTAGTAATGACTACTGTAGCTGCACTTACTTTGTCTGTAAGCATTTCAGCACAAGAAGGCAAGGCTGTCTATGATAAGGCGTGTAGCGTATGCCACAGCATGGGGGTCGCCGGGGCTCCAAAAACACATGATGCTGAGGCTTGGAAACCCCGTCTCGCACTGGGTATAGATACTTTAGTATCTACAGTCAAGACTGGTAAAAATGCAATGCCCCCAGGCGGTATGTGTACAGATTGTACTGATGAAGATTACAAGAATGCTATTAACTTCATGTCTAAATAGTTGAGTTGATTTCATCATCATTTTGATAAAAATATAAAAGGGGTCAGAGTTAAATTAACTCTGACCCCTTTTATCGTTCACAGAGGGGAAGGTCGACTTCCCTTGTGGCTTATAGCTTATAGCTTATATTTTATCGGTCACCGCACCCGTTGATGCCGAGCTCACCGTGAGTGCGTATTTGGCCAGTACGCCGCGGGTATATCTTGGCGCGGGTTGGGTCCATGCTGCCAGGCGTTGCTTGATTTCAGCGGCGCTAAGGTCGACATCAACACATTTGTTACCGGCATCGATGGTGATGGTGTCACCGTCACGGACGATGGCGAGCGGTCCGCCCTCATAGGCTTCTGGCGTGATATGGCCCACGACAAAGCCATGACTGCCACCCGAAAACCGACCATCGGTAATCAGTGCCACATCGTCGCCGAGTCCCTTACCCATAATGGCAGAGGTGGGGCTGAGCATCTCGCGCATGCCCGGACCACCCTTGGGGCCTTCGTAACGTATTACCAGCACATCCCGTGCGACCACCGTACCGTCTAAGATCGCGGTTAAGGCGAGTTCCTCAGAATGAAAGACCCGCGCGGTTCCGGTAAAGCTCAGGCCCTCTTTACCGGTGATCTTGGCGACGGCGCCTTCTGGTGCCAGGTTGCCTTTAAGGATCACCAGATGGCTATCGGGTTTGATGGGATTATCCAGCGACCTGATGATCTCCTGCCCTTCTGGATAGGGCGCAACCGTTGCCAGATTTTCCGCCAGGGTCTTGCCGGTCACGGTCAGACAGTCTCCGTGCAACAGGCCTGCATCTAACAGGGTTTTCATCAGGGGCTGAACGCCGCCTATCTCGATCAGCTCTGACATCAAAAAGCGTCCACTGGGACGCAGGTCGGCCAGTACCGGCGTGGTATTGCCTAATCTGACAAAATCATCCAGCGATAACTCGACATCGATGGTGTGGGCCATTGCCAGCAGATGTAAGACCGCATTGGTCGAGCCACCCAGGGTAATGATGATGACGATGGCGTTCTCGAAGGCCTTCTTGGTCATAATGTCAGACGGCTTGATGTCCTTCTCGATCAGCTCTAAAACCGCTGCGCCGGCCTGATGGCAGTCGCTCAGTTTGCTGGCAGAGACCGCATTTTGCGCCGAACTGTTGGGCAGGCTCATGCCCAGGGCTTCGATGGCACAGGCCATCGTATTGGCGGTATACATGCCACCGCAGGAGCCGGGTCCCGGGATCGCGGTCTTTTCAATATGTTCGAGTTGAGTTAGGGGGATATCGCCCTTGGCGTGACTGCCGACCGCTTCAAACACGGAAACGATATCGGTATGGTTTTCGCCCGGAAGAATGGTGCCGCCGTAAACGAAGAGTGAGGGACGGTTTAAGCGGGCCAGGCCCATGATGCAGCCAGGCATGTTCTTGTCACAGCCACCGATGGCCACGATGCCATCATGTCCCATACAGCCGGAAACGGATTCTATAGAATCGGCAATCACTTCGCGCGATACCAAGGAATATTTCATCCCTTCGGTACCCATCGAGATACCGTCAGAGATGGTAATGGTGTTGTAGATAACACCCTTGCCACCGGACTGATCGACACCCTGGACAACTTCATCCGCGAGGGTGTTGATATGCATATTGCAGGGCGTGACCATGCTCCAGGTAGAGGCGATGCCAATCTGAGGCTTTTTAAAGTCTGCATCGCCAAAACCCACGGCTCTGAGCATGGCTCTGCTGGGTGCTTTCTCAGGACCATCTACTATTTTTTGTGAATATTGACGAACGTGTTCTTTAGTCATGGGGATAGGTCCGGTTGGGGAAATTGCCTGTTTATAGGTTTTATGGCTGCTTTTGTCTAGGAAAAACTTTGTGATTGTTCGCGCCAGAGCTACCGCTACAGTGCCCCACCCTGGCGTTAGCAGCAAGTGACCGTAAAGGCATTCCATATATTTGTCATCGTTTTGTAAAGACAGAAGCCCTGCCTTTTTTGTTCACGTATCCTCAGGGGCCAACATTATGAATGAGTGACTCCTGTCTCCGTGTTGCTGAAAAACACCGCCTAAGTCGTTGAACTTATTTCTTATCTAGGTACGATTTAACATGACAGCTATTAAATGGACGTTTTGGTTATTCCCTCTGACACTGAGCGCCCTGTGGTTGCTTGCGGACAGTTTGATGCCCGATCCCGTTACCTACTTTGCGTTCCGCGCTGTGTTCGTGCAGTACACCGGTGTCTTGGGTATGGGGATGATGAGTCTCGCGATGCTGCTGTCGATACGGCCGCGATGGATCGAGCAGCCGTTGCGCGGCCTGGATAAGATGTATCGACTGCACAAATGGCTGGGCATGGCCGGACTGAGCCTGAGCACCATACATTGGTGGTGGGCACAGGGCAGCAAGTGGATGGTCGGATGGGGTTGGTTGGATAAACCGGTGCGCTCCGGGCCTTCTGAGCAAACGCTGTCCCAACTCGAACAGTTGTTACGGGGACAAAGAGGGCTGGCCGAATCGCTTGGCGAGTGGGCGTTCTATGTGGTTGTCATCTTAATCATCCTGGCACTGACCAGGGCATTCTCTTACAGCTGGTTTAAAAAAACGCACAAATTGATCGTGGTGGCTTATCTGGTGTTGGTGTGCCACAGCCTGGTGCTGACTGAGTTTGACTATTGGAGCCAACCGGTCGGCTGGGTCCTGGCGGCGTTACTTATCGGCGGGGTCATCTCGGCGTCCAGCATCCTGACAGGTAGGCGCGGCCGGAAACGCCAGGTACAGGGGGTGATTAAAGTGCTGACGTCCTACCCCGGAGTCCGGGCTATAGAGGGCACTGTCCTGTTAAACGACGGCTGGGAAGGGCACAAACCCGGTCAGTTTGCCTTTGTGACCTCAAACAGCAGCGAAGGGCCACATCCCTACACGATTGCCTCAGCATGGAGCCAAACAGAGCGCAGTCTTACTTTTATTATCAAAGAACTGGGGGATTGGACCGGCCAGCTGGGCGATCGACTTAAAGAGGGTATGGCTGTCACTGTAGAAGGCCCTTACGGCTGTTTCGACTTCATCGATCCGCAACCACGCCAAATCTGGGTAGGCGCCGGTATTGGTATTACGCCTTTTATCGCCAAGATGAAACATCTGGCACAGCAGCCAGGAGCGCAGGAGATCGATCTGTTTCATGTCACCGCCGAAATCGATCAGACCGCCATCACCAAACTCAGGGCCGATGCCAGGACGGCAAATGTCCAGTTGCACCTGAGGGTCACGCCTCAAGATGGCCGTCTTACCCCTGAGCATATTCGTGCAGCGGTACCGGAATGGAGCGAAGCCAGCCTGTGGTTTTGTGGACCTTCCGCCTTTGGCGATGCCCTGCGAAGGGACTTCTTAAACCGCGGCTTAGCGGTTGCGAACTATCATCAGGAGCTGTTTGAAATGCGCTAGGAGGCTATCGGACTTAACACTGATCGACTCGGCAACTGCGCCTGTATTTAAGACACTCATACCTGTGGATTGGAATTTATTCCAACAATGTAGGCAAGGAGCCCGCTGTGGATCGGACTGAGAACGACACCATTAATCGTAATGGCTTGGATCCCTGGTGTCTGGCTGTGGTTCGATCTTCCATTGGTCACCGATAATGGGGTCTTTCTCATCATCGGCCTGCTGCTCCCAGGCGTAGGTCTTATCGGGTAGTTTCGGGTCCCAGTGACGAAAGACCAGGGCGCAGAGTAAGCCACCGACGGCGCCAAACAGATGGTATTCGTAGGAAATTCCCGGCTCGCGGGGGAGTATGGTCAGCAACATCCCGCCATACATAAAAAAGGCCACCATCAGCAAGACGATAGAGCGCTTATCGCGCCGGAGGAGGCCGCCGGTCAGCAGATAAAAAAACATGCCGTGGGTTAAGCCGCTCGCGCCGAAGTGGTAACTCTCGCGACCAAACAACCACACCCCCAGGCCCGATACCAGCCAGATGATGGCCAGAGTCCACCAGCGCGACTTGGGATAGCCGTAGATAAGGAGGCTGCCCAATAAGATTACGGGAGGGGTGTTACCGATCACATGAGGCCAGGAGCCGTGGATAAGCGGCCCCGTGGCTACACCGATAAGCCCACTGAATGCCCGAGGGTAAACGCCCAGCTGGTGCAGGTCCCAACCGAAAAGGGTCTCGCTCAGTTTGATCCACCAGAGCAGGAAGACAAAAAGGGAGGCCGCCAAGATACTAAATCGAAGCGCGGGGTCTTTGTTCATAACGCTTATATCTGGGGGTTAAAAAGAGTTTTTAAAGAGGGCCTGCCTGAGCGCCGCCGGTTGGTCAACGTCTCCTAGGAGACCTCTTTCGATGGGCGCTTTACCGATCTTCCAGCAAACGTCCCAGCAGCGATAGTGCCGCCCGTCGTTTATCCGTCCAAGGGAACGCGAAGCTAATCCGTAAGGCATTGCGATAGCGCTCCTGCGCGGTAAAGAGCCGACCAGGAGTCAGGATAAGGCCCTGCTCGAGGGCCTGGCCATAGAGCTCCAGAGTATCGACGCACTCTGGCAGCTCTACCCAGAGGGCGAGCCCACCCTGGGGGCGGCTGCAGGACTGCATGCCGGGGAGTAATTGGCCCAGCATCTCAAGCAGCTGCAGATACTGTTGCTGCAGTGTTTGGCGCCGGACTCGAAGGTGACGATCAAAGCTGCCCTCCTGCAGGAAATCCACCAGCCCCTGCTGCTGGGCGCGGCAGCTGGCAAGGCTGGTGACCAGTTTGAGTTGCTTGATTCGCTCGTGGTATCTGCCGGGCACGATCCAGCCGATACGCAGATCCCGGGAAAGGCTCTTGGAGACCGAAGAGCAGAGCAGCACCAGGCCCTGGTCGTCATAGCTATGCAGGGTGCGCGGACGCTGTTCGTTGAAGGACAGCTCGCCATAGATATCATCCTCGATGATGGGGATGTTACGGAGCTGGACGAGCAGCAGAATCCGTTTTTTATTGGCTTCAGGCATGCTCGCGCCGGTAGGGGTGCTGTAACAGGGCGACACGACCAGTGCCTTGATGTCCCAGTGTTGCAATGCGAGTTCTAAGGCATCCGGGCTAAGTCCGGATTCGGTTGAGCTGGGCAGCTCCAGCGCCTTTAACCCCAGAGCTTCGAACAGCTGGAACACCCCGTAAAATCCAGGCGACTCGACGGCCACGACATCGCCGCGCTGGGTCGTGGCCATCAGGGCCAGCAGCAGTGCATGCTGGCAGCCGGAGGTGACGATAAGCTGCTCGGGCTCCAAATGACTACCTCCTGAGTGCAGCCGCTGTGCGAGCAAGCTGCGCAGGCTGTGCAAGCCTGCCGGCTCATCATAGTTGTTCTGGTTGCCGGCGGTCTGGCGCCGTTGCGCCCGGGCAAGGCAGCGGCGCAGCGCCTCATTGCCCAGTTCCGTTTCCTGGTCACCGATGAGATCGAAGGCTGCGCCGCGCTCCATAATATCCATCAGTACCTGACCGCTGGTAACGGGCAGCGGGGTGGACTCCGGCTGGCTGATTAACGGCGCCTGGGTGGCGAGCGGGTCGCTGTGCTGTACGCCATTAACGAAATAACCCGAGCGTGGCCGGGCGCTGATCAAACCGTCCGCTTCGAGGCGGTCGTATGCGGCGAGCACGGTCGACTTAGACAACCCTCGCTCCTGACTAAGGCTGCGTATGGATGGCATGCGCGAGCCCAGGGCTCGGCATTCTGAACGAATCTCTTCGCTGAGGTTGCGGAGCAGCTGGCGATACAGGAAGTCGGTCATATGGGATAAACAGCACAGATGAAGGGCTAGGGAGTAGGGGTACAGATTGATAAGAATCTGTGAGTGCAGACCAGCATAGCCCTATTCTGGCCCTGATAATATAAATAAATCTGAATCTGTATCCTTTTCTGCGCCTCCTTTAGGCTAGTTGCATCGCAACGACCCACTGTTCGTTGCCAGCAACAGGGTGTTTATTGGATGTACCTATACGACGCTTATGACCGCCAGGTCGTTCGAGATCGCGTACAGCAGTTCCAAGGTCAGATGTCGCGTTACCTGCAGGGTGAGCTTGCCGAAGAGGTGTTTTTACCCCTCCGGCTCCAGAACGGGCTCTATGTGCAAAAGCATGCGCCGATGCTGCGGGTGGCTGTGCCTTATGGGATGTTGGCCGCCTCGCAACTGCGCAAACTGGCCGAGATCGCACGTGACTACGATCGCGGTTACTGCCATGTAACCACCCGCCAGAATGTGCAGTTCAACTGGGTGGCCCTGGAGAAGGTTCCTGAGATTCTGGAGCAGCTGCTGGAGGTCGAGATGCATGCGATTCAGACCAGTGGTAATTGCATCCGTAATACCACTACCGATCCTTTGGCGGGTGTCGCGCAAGAGGAAGTGGCCGACCCGCGTCCCTACTGTGAAATTATTCGGCAATGGTCGACGCTGCACCCTGAATTCGCCTTTTTGCCGCGCAAGTTCAAGGTCGCCGTGATCGGCACGCAAACGGATCGGGCGGCCATTCAGGTGCACGATATCGGCCTGCGGGTGATACGTGATGCCAATGAGGGTCTGGGTTTTGAAGTCTGGGTCGGCGGAGGTCTGGGGCGCACGCCAGTGCTGGGGTCGCGGATCCGGGAATTTCTCCCGCAGGCAGAGTTGCTGGCCTATCTCAAGGCGATCCTGCGGGTTTACAACCGCTACGGCCGCCGCGACAACAAGTACAAGGCGCGGATCAAGATTCTGGTTAAATCGCTCGGTATAGAGCGCTTTAAAGAGCAGGTAGAAAATGAGTTACATGGCTCGGGACGCAGTGACTATCTGCTCCAGCCAGACGAACTGACCTATGCCCAGTCTTTCTTCGCCCCTCCACTCTATAAGGTGCTGGACGCGGATGCGGTTGCCGCAGAGCTTGCCGAGCATCGGCGGCTCCAGCCACTGTTCGACGGCTGGGCGCTAAACAATGTCAGTCCGCACCGCATCCCAGGCTATGCCGCCGTTACCCTCTCCCTGAAAGCCATCGGCAAAGCGCCTGGAGATATCCACCATAGTCAGCTGGACGCGGTCGCAGAACTCGCAGAACGCTTTGGTTTTGGTGAGGTACGAACCGCGCAGCAGCAGAATATGATCCTGGCGGATGTCAGACAAACGGATCTGCTGGCGCTATGGCAGTCTCTGAAACAGCTGGATCTGGCGACGCCGACCCAGGGTACGGCGGCGGATATCGTCTGCTGCCCGGGCGCTGACTTCTGTAATCTGGCCAGCGCCCGCTCGCTGCCCATCAGTGCGCAGCTTCAGGAACGGCTGGGCGACCTGAACAGGCTGCATGATCTGGGTCCCATCTCACTGGGTATCTCCGGCTGTATCAACGCCTGCGCTCACCACCATATTGCCAATATCGGCATCCTGGGGGTGGAGAAGCGAGGGCAGGAGTTCTACCAGATCACCCTTGGCGGTCAGGGTGATAATCAGGCACGGATCGGCAAGATACTAGGTCCAGCGCTGGACGCGGAGACCACGCCCGAGGCTGTCGATCGTATTCTCGAGACCTATCTGCAGTCGCGTTTATCTGCCCAGGAACGCTTCGCGGATGCGGTGGTGCGGCTTGGCTTTACACCGTTCAAGGAGGCTGTCTATGCCAAAAATACTTAAAGACGGGGGAATCGTGGAGGATCAGTCGCTGTTGATCGAATCCGGTGCAGAAGATGAGGTGGCGAGAGCCTCCGGCGTGCGTCACTTTCTACCGCTTCAGGTCTGGTTGGATCTGCCCCCCGATGTTGATCGGTTTCAGGTTCGGCCGGGGGTCTGGATCGAAGGAAATGACGGTCTCGAGATGCTGCAAGCGCAGCTGGCGGATATTCCGGCGATCGCCATTCGCTTTAACAGCTTCTCGGACGGAACCGGTTTTTCCATCGGGGCGCTGCTGCGCGAATATGGATTCGAGGGCGAGCTGCGCGCCTGCGGCGATCTGGTCGTCGATCAGGCGCTGCAGTTGAGGCGCTGTGGTTTCAACGTCATAGCGCTGAAGCAGGGCGAATGCCTGGACACCGCCCTGGCGATGCTGGTTGGCGCGAATCTGACTTATCAGGGGTCGATCTATAGTCCGCGAACCCCGTTTAAATTTCGCTTCTGAGAGGTAACGCCCATGCTTGATCTTAATCTGGATGCCGTCGCCCTGTTATCCATTCTTACCGTCGCAGGAGCTATCGTTGGTCTGGCGATCCTGGGTATAAAAGTACGGTCGAAAATTTTCAACAGCCATCGCTCAGCACCGGAGGATACGCATGAATAACCCAGGTACACGCATTCCTATCGCAGCGATTGACGAGATCTACACGGAGGTCGGTCAATGGCATGTCAGCGTGGGGGAGGAGAAGATTCATCCAAAACGGATGTCGGGACGTTGGCGCAACTGGAAGGGATGGGCCAGCAGTGTCTGGTTGCTGTTTTTTCTCGGTCCTTACCTCAGGTGGGGCGATCGCCAGGCGGTACTCTTCGACTTTCCGGCACAAAAATTCCATATCTTCGGCCTGTCCCTGTTGCCGCAGGATCTGTGGATACTGGCTCTTATTCTATTGTTCTTCGCTATTTTGCTGGCCGTGGTGACGGCGGTCGCGGGGCGGGTGTTCTGCGGCTATTTTTGCTTTCAGACGGTCTGGACCGATATCTATGTCCGAATCGAGGAGTGGCTCGAAGGCAAGCCACTACAGCGTAAGAAATTAGATCAGGCACCCTGGTCACTCAGGAAGCTGCGCATCAAGGCGACCAAGCATGCCCTCTGGCTGTTGATCGGGTTGCTGACCGGGATCAGTTTTGTGGCCTGGTTTATGGACGCAGGTGACCTGTGGCGAGGGCTCTTCGCCCTGGCGCTGCCTTCGGAGGCGAGTATTACCATCGGTGCCTTTATTTTCGGAACCTATACCCTAGCAGGCTTTATGCGTGAGCAGACCTGTTTCTGGCTCTGCCCCTACTCACGCATCCAGGGGGTGATGGTGGATGAGGATACGGTGATGCCGGCCTATGACGCCGTCCGGGGGGAGTCGCGGGGACGCCGTAACAAGGGTGTGGCTGACGAACACCTAGGCGACTGTATTGACTGTCACCTCTGCGTGGCGGTCTGCCCGACCGGCATCGATATTCGAGACGGTCAGCAGCAGGGCTGTATTACCTGTGGGCTCTGTATTGATGCCTGCGATTCGGTTATGGAGAAGATTGGTCTGCCTAAGGGGCTGATCCGCTATGACTCGTTAAATGGTCTGAGGGGGGTGCCGCAGGCGGTATGGTACAAGCGGTCGCGGGTCTGGACGTATCTGGGGATACTGGCGCTTGCGGTGACAGGAGGAATTTGGGGACTGGCGACCCTGAATGCCCTCGAGCTTAAGGTCATTCACCATCGCCAGCCGCTGTTCGTGTTGCAGAGTAATGGGGCTATTCAGAATCGTTATCGCTTAAAAATATTGAATAAAACGGATCAACAGCTAGAAGCACGTATCGCCGTGTCGGGTGCTGAAAGTTTAGTGGTGATCGGCGCGTCTGAATCGGTCAGGCTGCTGCCATCGGGGGTAACTGCGCAGGACGTGTTCGTGCGGATACCGCCCCGATCGCTGGATTCACGCCCTCGGCAGCTACTCTTCAAGATCACCGCGGACCGTGGTCAGCTGGAAGCCTCTCGATATTCGGTGTTTTTAAGTCCTTAGCAGCTCAGGGGGCGGCAGGATTACGCATGTTTACCTTAACGAAGCGTAATTATGCAAATGGCAGGTAAAATAGTGCCAATCACCTTTAAAAACACCGCCTATTTACCTGTATGCTGCGTAATTATAAAAGTTAAGAGTAAAGGTGGGTTATGGACGGTTGGTATTTCTCTAGACGCGATCTGGCTGATCAGTATTTTGGCCTGCTTGATCTCGGCATCTCTTCAGCATTTTCAATTGTTGCTCCACGCCGCAAAGGTAAAACCCTGTTTGTGCTTCAGGACGTGGCCTCTCAGGCGCAGGAAAGAGGGTATCTCCCCGTTTATGCCTCCTTATGGCAGAACATCAACGCGCCCCATGAAGGTGTAATTTTGGCGCTTGAGGATGCCGTGCAGAACCTTGAAAAGGGATCGGCATTAGCACGAATTTTCAAAGCAAAGATAAAGAAAACGGCGGTCGCCAACGATCTGCTGGGCAGGGTGGAGGTAGAGTTTGCAGATAATCCGGTAAAGCCTGGCAGTAAAGACCTGATCTATCTTGATGAATTGCTCAGTCGCCTGGAGATAGCTGCAGGTAAGAAAACAGTGCTGTTGCTGATCGATGAGGTGCAGCACCTTGCGACAGCAAAGAGTTTCGAACCCCTGGCTCACGCCTTAAGAACCCTGCTGGACAAGCGTCAGGGCCGGGTAAAGAGCCTGTTTACGGGTTCATCGAGACACTATCTGGACCTGCTGTTTAACGAAAGTTCGAGTCCGTTCTATCATTTCGTTGATCAAATACCCTTCCCTGATTTGGATGGCCGCTTTGTTGATTATCTACGCGAT
Source organism: Motiliproteus sp. (assembly GCA_047633175.1). Classification (GTDB taxonomy): domain Bacteria; phylum Pseudomonadota; class Gammaproteobacteria; order Pseudomonadales; family Balneatricaceae; genus Motiliproteus. The sequence continues at coordinate 132,400 of JBLIEQ010000005.1, forward strand.
AAGCTGGCAAACGAGTACCGGGTTCACGTCTCTGCGGGCGTACTGAATAGGGTATTTCAACAGCTTGACCACTCGCCTTACTGGATGATGAAAGTGGTTGCTCAGATGATTACCGCTAAGGCGACCGCCGCTGAGGCAGCAGGCTATGTGTTTCAATTAATGGAAGCTGCAGAAGGATATGATCGAATCGAGCGTGGTTTGAAACCCATCGATCGGTTGGTGTTCTTGGGGGTGTGCGCTGGAGATAATCTTTTCTCAAAGGATTTTATGGCAAGGATCGGCCAACAAACAGCTGTCAAAGGTGCCCCTTCTAATGTGCAGCGCTCTGTTCAGCGACTTATAGATGCTCAGCTTATAAGCCAGCATCGCAAAGGCATCTATAAACTGGAGAAACCCGGCTTCAAGAAGTTTCTGTTAGGTTTACATAGAGCGGCAGACTAGGGCTCTAGCTCTAATGGGAACATCCAGCTAGAACGGCTAGATCAAGGAGGGTAGAACCCTCCTTTGCTGACTCTGATTTACCGTCGTCCTAGTGTTATTCAGGTGGTTATGGAGGTGGTTGTTCTACTCTTTTACCGGTTTATCTATTAAGGCTGTCTTGGTTCCATTAAATTCGAGATGACGTTTTTTTTCGTAACTGTTTAAATACTGATAGATCGCAACTTGCGAGCGGAGATTGCGCTTGTTTCCCCGGCTACAGTAAGGGTTGCTTTGGTATTTGTTGATAATCCTTGCTTTGGTGTTATCGCTGAATTGCAGTGCAAGAATATCCATTACCATCTTTTTCAAGCTTTTATCGTAGATAGGTGTGCTGACTTCGACGCGGTTATCGATGTTGCGGCTCATCCAATCGGCAGAGCATAAGAAGAGTTTGTTTTCGCCGCCCGCATGAAACAACATCACTCGGGAATGTTCTAAAAAACGGTCGACGATGCTATAGACTCCAATGTTATCGCTTATTCCCGGAATCTGAGGCACCAGGGCGCACATGCCACGTATCAATAACTTGATTTTAACCCCAGCTTGAGACGCATCGTAGAGTTTCTGGATAAGGGCCTTGTCGACCAAGTTGTTCAGTTTCAGGGTGATAGACGCTTTAATCTTGCTACGGGCGTTGGTTGATTCTTGATCGATCAGCTTGTTGAGCTTTTGTCGGGCATCATAGGGTGACACGATCAGATGCTTAAAATTGTCACGACGGTAGGGATGTTCAATCAAATCAAAAACTTGCTCCACTTCTCGAGCAATTTCCTGATGGGCGGTAAAAAGCGACAGGTCTGTATAGACGCGGGCAGTGCCTTCGTTAAAGTTTCCCGACCCTATATGGCAGTAAAGCTTCATCTGACTCTGTTTGTTATGACCCGGTTCGTCATGACCCGGTTCTTCACGTCCGATCAAGCAGAGTTTGGAGTGTATTTTCAGACTTGGAATACCATGGTGCACTTTGACGCCGTATTCCGCCAGAACACGCGTCCATTCGATGTTGGATTGCTCATCGAAACGCGCCTGAAGTTCGATAACGGCAGTGACCTGTTTACCGTTGCGGACTGCATCGATAAGTGACTGCATAACGTGAGACTTTTTGGCCACCCGATAGAGATTGATCTTAATGAATTTGACTGCGGGATCGTAGGCTGCCTGACGCACCATTTCGGTGAAATGGGAGAACTTATGATAAGGATAGTTGAGCATAATGTCGCCCATGCTAATGGCCTTAAAGGCATTGGGGCTGCGACGAAATCCTGCGCTGTCGAGTGCGGGCAACTTCTTGTTTTCAAGGTACCCCCGGCTCGGATTAGGGAAGTTGATAAAGTCTTTAAAGCTATGATACCGCCCACCGGGTACCAGGCATTCTGTTGAGCTGATATTGAGTTTATCTTTGAGCATGCTCAGCATATGCTCAGGCATCTCTTTGTCGTACACCAGGCGCACAGGTTCTGCGGTTACGCGCTGTTTTAACCCCTGAGTCATATTTTCAAGCTGTGTTTGTTCAAGTTCATTGGTGATGTCAAAGTCCGCATCGCGGGTGAGTTTCATCGAATAGACTTCGATGGAGTCATATTCGAAGAAAGGCTCAAATAACTCGTCGACACAGTAACGTATGATGTTATCCAATAAGATTAGGTATTTCTTTATTTTACTTTTTTCTGTGGGTAGTTGGATAAAGCGAGTGACATTTTTTGTCGGTACGACAACCAACGCATATTGCTTACGCTGTTTGGTATGCAAGCAGACGCTCAAATAGGTGGCATCATTGGTGATATTATTAATTAAATCAGGATTATCGTCGTTAACGATAATGGGCGTAATATGGCGCTTAAGATGGTTCTTGAAATATTTTTTAAGCCAGGCTCCATGGAATTCGCTTAATTGTTTCTCATTAATTAATAAGATGTTTCGCCTGACCATCTCCCGGATCAGGTCGCTGTAGGTGGTCTCAAAACGCTCTTGCAACGACAGCACTTTCGACTGAATTTTTGCCATCAGATGACGGCTGTAATCGTTTTTTTTGTTTTGAAATGAAGAGATGAGAATTGCACGACGAACTTCCGCCACCCGCACGCGGAAAAACTCATCCATATTGCTGGAGAAAATCCCCAGAAAGCGGACTCGCTCAATAAGGGGCACGTTGGGGTCGCAGGCTTCCTGTAACACGCGCTCATTAAACGACAGCCAGGAAAGCTCTTTGTCTATATATAATTTATTGGTAACGGGGGACACTGCAGATACTCCTTTTTGCAAGCGTCACGACTCCATATGCAACAGCAAAACTCAAGCCCCACGCCGTGGTATTTTTGAGGTCTGAGGTCAGTGGTTTGCTGTTATCTTTGAGTTCGTGTCATAACAATGTCGGTAAAGATACTACGTTATGATGTCAGTTTTATGACAAAGATGACAAGGATGATAAAGATGACAGTGCTGTGACAACTTAGGCATTGTTTTCAACAAGGGTGGCGGTCACCGATTAGTTGCCGGCCGATCGGTAACCTAGCAGATTGCTGTTAGATCAACAATTACATCCATGTCGATTATAGAGGGTTCCGATTAGACGCAGCTGATGACGGCTGTGCCCTAAAGCCTACGGGTGCCTGGGTTAACCGTACGGGGGGTTTTCGATCTTCAGCTCTGCGGTGCCATTCGGCGGCAAACCCCGCTATGCCGCGCATACAGGCGTGTATAAATGCGTTAGAATCGCTGTTTTTGACACTACACTGTGGCCATAAGTCGGGCATGCGCTTGAAATCGGTTACAAGAGAGAGGTTTATGGCGGTCTACGAGATTAAGCATCCATTAGTGCAGCATAAGTTGGGCCTGATGCGCAAAGATGGCATCAGCACCAAGCAGTTTCGTGAGTTGTCGGCAGAGATCGGTAATCTCCTGACTTACGAGGCGACCCGACAGCTTGAAACAGAGCCCAAACAGATCACGGGCTGGACCGGTGAGCTGATGATGGTAGAACATATCAAGGGAAAAAAAATCACCGTGGTACCTATTTTGCGTGCCGGGATAGGGATGCTCGACGGGGTGTTGCAGTTGTTGCCGAGCGCCAAGGTGAGTGTGGTGGGGTTGTACCGCGACGAAGAGACACTGGAAGCTGTGCCCTATTTTGAAAAACTGGTCGGTGATATTGAAGAGCGGACCGCGCTGATTATCGATCCGATGCTGGCAACGGGGGGGACTCTTATCGCCACGATCGATATGCTGAAAAAAGCTGGCTGTCGTTCTATTCGGGGGTTGTTCCTGGTGGCCGCTCCCGAAGGTATTAAGGCGGTTGTGGCCGTTCATCCGGATGTCGATATCTATGTCGCCTCGGTCGATCAGTATCTGGATAAGAATGGCTATATTCTGCCTGGTCTGGGCGATGCGGGCGATAAGATCTTCGGCACCCGATAACCTCATCAACTAGGGACAGTTAATGGGTCAGGGATATAGCGTACGTTTGCCCAGAGTAAATGGCCAGTCAGCATCAGCGTTATGGGGCCTGCAGCCAGCGATCCTGCTGCTTGCCCTGCTGCTGCAGATCGGCACCGTCTTTAGTCAGACCAGTGCGCAGTTGGCGGTTGAGATTGACGGGGTCGGTTCGCAACAAGAGCAGAATATTCGCAGTTTTCTGAGCATTCAGCAGCTGCACAATAAAACGGTGACCAGTCGGGCCCGACTGCGCTATCTGCATAATCAAGCCGAGAGCGAAATACTCAGGGCGCTGCAGCCTTACGGATTTTACCGTGCCAGCGTCACAGCCATACTAACGCAACAGGATCAGAACTGGCTGGCCCGTTATCAGATAGATCCGGGTCCGCCTTTACCCATTGGCCAGCTGGATATTCAATTGCAGGGTGACGCCTTGCAGGATCAAGCGTTCGCCAGTCTCATTGAAGCGTCTACCGTACGTCAGGGGGCAACGCTGGTGCACAGTGACTATGAGAACCTCAAGCGCCAGCTGCGCTCTTTAGCCGCAGAGCGCGGTTACTTCAGAGCGGCATTTACTCAGCAGGAGGTTGTCGTTGATCTGGGTCGGTATGACGCCCGGATTCGATTGTCTTTTGACAGTGGTCCTCGGTTCCTGGTGGGCGAACTGCGTTTCACTCCCGGCCCTCTGGATATCGACTTTCTGCAGCGCTACGTCCCTTTTAAGTCTGGCGATCCCATCCAGAGCAGCGCTCTGATCGATCTGCAGACAACCCTGGTCGATACCGACTACTTTCAGCGGGTAGAGGTCAGCCCGCTCTGGGATCAGGCCAAAGATGCTCGGGTGCCTGTGGATATTAATCTTGCGCCCAATAAGCGTACCAAGTACCAAAGCGGCTTAGGTTACGGCACCGATACCGGTGTCAGGGCCAAGCTGGGGATGACCCAGCGCTGGGTCAATACTCGAGGGCATCAGTTAAACACCCAGCTGTTAACCTCGCAGATTCGCAATAGCCTGGATTCCCGTTATGCCATCCCCGGAGAAAATCCTAAGCTGGATCGCTATGCCGTACACCTGAGTCTGAGTGACGAAAATTCCGACAGTATCGATGCCCAGAATTATACCCTGGGTGTCTCCTGGCAGACTCAGAGAAGGGGGTGGGAGCAGCTACTGGTGCTCGACTGGGCGGAGGAGACCTTTACCTTCGGCGACGAGGAGCAGACCTCCAATTTTCTAATTCCTCAATTGAATCTGACCAGGGTGAAGGCTGTAAACCGTCTGGATATCCGTCAGGGTCAGCGCCTCACCCTGCAGCTGAGGGGAGCCAGTAATGCGCTGTTGTCCGATACCGATTTCGCTCAGATCCTGGTAGGCGGCAAGTGGGTGCACAGCCTGACGCCAAAACTGCGGCTGTTGGGGCGGTTGGATGCCGGACTCACGCTGATCGATGATTTTGATCAGTTACCCGCCACTCTGCGCTTCTATGCCGGGGGCGATACCAGCGTGCGCGGTTACGATTACCAGAGTCTGGGTCTCACGGATGATAGCGGGGATGTGATCGGTGGGCCACATTTGGTGGTCATGAGTGCCGAGGTGGATTACCGCATTAAACCCAGCTGGGGGGTTGCCGCCTTTGTCGACAGCGGTAACGCCTTTGATGACAGCACGCTGCGTTTGAATACCGGGATCGGCGTGGGTCTGCGCTGGTTCTCGCCCATAGGTCCCGTGCGTCTGGACCTGGGCTTTCCTCAGGATGGTGATGAAAAGGATTTTCGTGTGCACTTTAGCCTAGGGCCTGACCTGTGAGGCGACTATTAAAACGATTGCTAAAGCGACTGTGGCTTAGCTTTCTGGTCTTGGTGCTGCTGCTGTTGGCCACAATCACCTACCTGGCCGGCACTCAGAGCGGTTTGCAGCAACTACAGCTGATGGCTCAGCGCTGGTCACCCGGCGAGCTCGAGATCGGCCGGGTTGAGGGAACGCTGCTCGATACGCTGAGCCTTTATGGCGTGACTTTTCGCCACCAGGGTTTAGATATCAGGCTAGAGGCGTTTCAGCTCGAGTGGTCGCCTAGGGCGCTGTTTTCGGGTGCCTTACATATCCATACCCTGGAGCTGATCCGGCCGGAGATCAGCCTTCCCGCTGCAGATCCTGTGTCCGTGTCCGTGGATACGCCGCTGTTTCCGATCGAGCTGCCGGCGGTTATCTTCCCCCTGCAGGTGCGTCTCGACAACCTGAGTGTGCAGCAACTGATCCTGCATTCCCCCGCTTCTAAGGGGACTGCATCTGAGGGGAGGTCCTCAGAGTCTCTGCGGGTTGACAGTCTCCAGTTGCAGATCCATACCGATGCCCAGACGCTGGTGCTGGATCGGCTCCAGATCGATGCCCCTCAGGGGCAGCTTAACCTGCAGGGGCAGCTGACCCCGAGCGAGGCGTTTGCGTTACAGCTGACGACAGACTGGCGGCTGAACCTTCCGGGATATCCGGCGCTGCAGGGACGCGGCAGTATCGGTGGGAGCCTGTCCGAACTGGCTCTGGAGCAACAGCTCAGTGGCTTGTTGAATGCCGGGGTCACCGCCCGGCTGCAAGCGCCGCTCGAAAAGCCGCAGCTGGAGCTGCAGGTCGATGCTCTGCGAGCTGATCTGGGTCTGGTGCTGCCAACGCTTGCGGGGCAGTTCCTGAGTGGGCAGTTTAACGCCAGTGGTAATCTGCAGGGTCTGGATCTCAGTGGTCGATGGCAGGCGCGCTTGCCAGAGCTGGGTGACAGCCAGCTGGATGCGCGCCTGAGCATCTCCCCCGAGCGGCTGCATCTGGAGTCCTTAGTCTTCAGCCAGGAAAACACCGGCGCCGAGGTGCAGCTTAGGGGTGAACTCTCTGGGCTGCAGCAGACACCGCGGATCGCGGTCGCAGGTCATTGGAAGAAACTGCGTTATCCGTTGCAGGCCGAGGCGCTTATTCGCAGTCCTCAAGGGCAGCTTCAGATTGAGGGTACCCTGAAAAAATATCAGCTACAGCTCAGCACCGCACTGGCAGGCCCGAATATTCCCGCAGGAGACTGGCAGTTAAAGGCCCAGGGGGATGAGCAGGGCCTGAGCCCCTTTACGCTGACCATGAAGACCCTCGATGGTCAGCTGCGAACTCAGGGCCAGCTGACCTGGCTGCCTCAGCTCAGCTGGGAGCTGGCGGTAGAGGCTCAGCAGATCAATCCGGGGGTCCAGTGGCCCGAGTGGCCGGGCGGGCTCGACCTCCGCGCCCGGGTCGCTGGTGCCCTGGATGCCAGCCAGTCGCTGCAGGTAACGGCGGAGTTGCTTGAACTCAGCGGCACCCTCAGAGATCAGGCTCTGGAAGGGGACGGGCGGGTCGAACTCAAGAGTTCTGAACTCAAGGGAACTGAACTCAGTATCCAGCAGTTGCAGCTGCAACTGGCCGGTGCCCGGCTGCAGGCCAACGGTGTCTTGGGTGAGCAGATCAAACTGGATTGGTCACTGCAGGCCCCCAGCCTGGATCAGTTGCTGCCCGGCGCTCAGGGCAGCCTGAGCAGCACGGGAATCCTGCGTGGGCCTCAGCAACAGCTGCAGCTGCAGGCCGAGTTACAGGGTAGCCAGCTACGGCTCGATAATCTGCGTATTGGCAGCGTCGATGCCGCCCTGGATATAGATCTCAGCGCCCTGAAAGACTCATCCATCCTACTGCAGGCCGATACTATAGATCTGCAGGGGCAGCGCTGGCAGCAGCTGATCGTTAAGGGGCAGGGGACGCCGGCCCAGCATCAGTTGAGCGTAGATCTTGAGCAGGGCCCTGCAACGCTGAACCTGGCGCTGAATGGCAGCTGGTTGGAGTCACTCTGGCGTGGCTCGGTGACCCGGCTGGATCTGCAGCAGGAGCTGGCAGGATCCTGGCAGTTGCAGCAGGCGGCCGAGGTTGAGGCCAGTGCCGCCCGTGCGACGGTGGACCCGTTCTGTCTGGAGCGCCAGCCGGCCGGCAGTGGTGAGCTATGCCTGGACAGCCGCTGGTCTGTTGCACAAGGCATTACCGGCGCCGTGCAGGCGCGACAGCTCGGACTCCGGCTGTTTGATCCCTGGTTGCCTGGCGGCACCGAGGTAAATGGCCAGTTACAGGCTCAGGCTGATTTCGAACAAAAACCCGGCCAGCGACCCAGCTATCAGGCCAGTGCCCGGATATTGGATACCGAGCTGTTTCTCGAGGATGAAAATCTCAGGGTCAGGGGGGGCGAGATCCGGCTCGATCTGAGCGGCGAGGATCAGCAGCTGAGTGCGCGTCTGGAGGTGCCGTTGCTTGAGCCGGTAGGATCTGTGGACGCCCGGGTCGTCGTTAAGGATCTTTACAGCACACCAGACCTTGATGGTCAGTTGCATATGGCGCTTAGTGAGCTGAAATTTATCTCCCTGTTCACGCCCCAACTGCAGGCGATTCGGGGCTCGCTGGATGCTGCGTTAACCGCGACCGGACCCCTGACTCAACCCCGAGTGCAGGGCTCGCTGCAACTCGCCAATGCTCAGGCCGAACTCCCAGCTCTGGGTATTAAACTCAATAATATAGAACTGCTGCTGCGCGACCAGCCCGAGACTGACGCACTGCAGCTCAGGGGCTCAGTGAACTCGGGAGAGGGTACCCTGCAGCTGGAGGGACTGTTTGCGCCCTTAACCGGATCGGGTCAGCTGACCCTGAAGGGAGAGCGTTTTAAGGCCGTTGATACTGCCGAGGTCAGGGCCTGGGTCTCCCCTGATCTGAGTGTCGATGTCAGCCCGAAACTGATTAAGATCCGTGGCGAAGTCAAGATCCCCGAAGCTAAGATAAAACCGCCAGAAATAGCCTACAGTGCCCCTGTGTCTAAAGATGTGGTGATTATCGATTCTGAGGGTAGTGCCGAGAGTGCTTCTGCCGCAAACGGCCAGGCCCTGGATGCCCGAGTGCGTCTCACCCTGGGTGACAAGGTCGAGGTAGATGCGTTGGGGTTTAAAGGCTTACTCAAAGGCAGTGTGCTGGTCGAAGACGATGCCCGCCGAGCCACGCGGGCGACCGGCAGCCTGAGAGTCGCGGCCGGCAAATACCGCCTCTATGGACAGGACCTGAACATTGAGCGCGGCAGCCTGGTGTTTAGTGGTGGACCGGTCGATAACCCGGGGCTCGATCTGCGGGTGTCGCGCAGCGTCGATGAGGTGAAAGTCGGTGCCCGGGTCAGCGGCACCCTGAGCCTGCCGACGTTGACGCTGTTTTCGGAGCCGGCCATGCCCGAGAGCCGTCTGTTTTCATATTTGCTGCTGGGGCGCGCACCAGGTGCGGCCAGCACCTCGGTCTCGGAACAGGCGATGCTGCTTAAAGCCGCACTGGCCTTAACGACGATGGGCGGTAATGCGATTGCCGAAAATCTGGCAGAAACCTTCTCGATAGATGAACTGGGATTCGACTCTGAGGGCGCCACCGATAATACCTCGCTATATATAGGAAAGTACCTGTCGCCACGGCTGTATGTTAAATACGGCGTCGGCCTGCTGGAGCCAACCAATACTCTCTATATGCGGTATCGGCTCAATAAGAGCTGGAGCCTGGAATCGGAAACGGGGACCTACAGTAATAGTGGTGACCTTATCTATACTCTGGAGCGCTAAGCCGAGACTCTTACCACCCAGCTGAGGATTGCCCCTTGAGCGACGAGTTAAATCAAGTAATCGATCGGATCTGTGAACAGGATGGCGAGCCATCGCCGGTCATTATCGAAGACCTGGTCGAGGACTTCGATGAAGAGCAGCTCGCGCTGTTGCTGGAATCCCTGCCTCAGGATGAGCGGATGCGGTTGTGGGGCGAGATTCCTGCCGCACAACAGGCGGCCGTGCTGGTCGCCATGCGCCTGGAGGCAAGAACCCGGCTGCTGCACACCTTCGATGATGAGCAGCGTAACCGGCTGCTGGAGGATCTGGACGCCCAGGATCTTATCGAGCTGGCCGAGTCTTTGCCCGACAGTGTCGTCGAAGATGCCCTGTCACGGATGGACACCACGCAGCGCAATTATTTTGAGCGTTCGGCGCAATATACCGAAGATCAGATCGGCCGGTATGTGGATCACGAACTGCTGATGTTGCCTGCGATCGCCCGAGTCCAGGATGCTGATCGACTGCTGCGGCGCTCATTACCTGAATATACGGACAGCCTGTATCTGTATGACCGTTCGGGTCGGTACAGCGGTACCCTGCGCACCGGACGTCTGTATATCGTCCCGGGTCACGAGCATCTGAGCCAACTGGTCGATGAGGAGGCGGAGTCTGTGCAGGGCGATACCGGGCTAGATGATGCGGCTGACGCGGTGATGCGCTCCGGTTGGGTGGCCTTGCCGGTGATCGATGACCAGGGCCGCCTGCTGGGTCGCATCACCCTGCGCGCCGCCATGGATATTCAGCGCGATAAGTTCGAAAGCCGGCTGATGGCACAGGCCGGTATGAACGAGGACGAGGACCTGTTTGCTCCCGTGCTGCGCAGCTCCAGACGCCGCGCGACCTGGCTGGGGATTAACCTGCTGACCGCCTTCCTGGCATCCTGGACGATTGGCCTGTTCGAGGCCACATTGCAGCAGGTCGTAGCGCTAGCGGTACTGATGCCGGTGGTCGCCTCCATGGGAGGGATTGCCGGGAGTCAGACGCTGACCCTGATGATTCGTGGCCTGGCGCTGAAGCAGATCTCACAGGGTAATTTCAGGTCCCTGCTCTTTAAAGAAATATCGGTCGCCGCCGTCAATGGTCTGGTCTGGGCGCTGGTGATCGCGGGGGTCACCGCCTTGTGGTTCTCCAGCCCTGCATTAGGGGGGGTGATAGGGATCGCCATCATCGTCAATATCCTGGCCGCCGCGCTGTCGGGTGTCGTGATCCCGATGATTCTCGAGCGGCTGAAGATCGATCCTGCGTTGTCGGGATCGGTGATCCTGACGACGGTCACCGATGTGGTGGGTTTTGTGACCTTCCTGGGACTGGGCGCGTTGCTACTGGTCTAGGAAGATCTCAACAGCGGGCTTCTCCCCAGCTGCCAAACAGCGCAGTTTGACAGCCCTGCCGCGACTGCGTATGGTCGCCCAACCATTGAGAACGCTTCAGGTGACCCAGAGGTTTAACGACCCTGGGAGAAACGGGAAGTCGGTGCGAACCTGATTGGCTATATGCAGCCATCAGCGTCTCTATCCCGACACTGCCCCCGCAACGGTAAGTGAGCGAAGGCCAGCAGTGCTGTGCCTTCAGAGGATGATACGAAGCCACTGTGTATCCACCTGTGCTGCAGAACGTATGCAACCACAGGCGCATGGGAAGGCATTATCCTCGGCAGATGCCACTCACGAGTCCGGAGACCGGCCTGGTGCACTCAACTGTGAACCCATGAACGTGCGGGCGGCGCGTAGTGAGTCGGCTTCTCGGTGCCTGTGTGTTTTAAGTGCCTGTAATCTTACTCTCTATCCCCCCCCTGTAATTTCTGTGGTCCGCACTGATGCCCGGAACTGTGGCCTCTCGATGGTTAGCTTTCTTCTAACCAATGTGTACGGGCGGTACACAGACAGGGTAAATTTATGTTGTATTTTAAACGGCTGCCGACGGCAGCCTTAGCACTCCTTCCATTAACCATTACGGCGACAGTCTCCGCAGCCACACAAACCGATCAGCTGGTGGTCACCGCCACCCGTATGGCCCAGACCATCGACCAGTCCCTGGTGCCGGTCAGCGTGCTGACCCGCGAGGATATCGACCAGTCACCCGCGACCAGCCTGCCCGAACTGCTGAGCCAGCTGCCGGGGGTCGATTTTTCGATCTCGGGGGGCTATGGCAAGGCATCGAGTTTGTATATGCGCGGCACGAGTTCCGGCCATCTCATAGTGCTTATCGACGGTGTTAAGATTGGTTCGGCAACCTTGGGAAGTATTCCTTTTGAGAGTATTCCTCTGGCCCAGGTTGAGCGGATCGAGGTAGTGCGGGGACCTCGCTCCAGCCTCTATGGTTCTGAAGCGATAGGCGGTGTCATACAAATATTCACCAAGAAATCGGAGCAGGGGGTGACCGCCTCGGCCAAAGTTGGCGCCGGTAATCATGGGACTCAGGATATGAGTGCAGGGGTTGGTCTGGGTTCCGAACAGGGTTCCTTGTCTCTCAACGTGAGCCATTTTAAAACAGATGGCATCAATGCAATGAAAAAAGGGAACACTGATCAGGATGGTTATGAAAATAATAGCGTTGCTATCGGTTTGGTAGGTAATTTAAGTGAAAACACCAAGGCTAAGTTGTCGGTGCTTCATGTTGAGTCTCATAATCAGTACGACAGTTCGAATGATAACGGTAGCTATAACGATTATTCTGACAAAACTCAGCAGACGCTAGGTTTACGAATTGATTCTTCTATTACTGAAAATCTAGATCTGAGTGCTGGTGTTAATCAGCATCGAGATGAATCTAAGAATAACTATTTAGATTGTAGTAATTACGCGAGCACCGCACCATATGATTGCTTATCATTTTTTGCTAACACCAGTCAGTTTAAAACCAACCGCCAAGCATTCGATATAAAAGCTGATTATTATCTGAATGAGTCTCATATTCTTACTCTGGGGTCAGAGTTTAGAACGGATAAAGTTTCAGGAGTCGCCTATGCCAAGGATAAACGCGATAATCGCGCGGTGTTTGCCCAATGGCAGGCGGAATACGGAAAACTGGGTGTTCTGGCAGGGCTGCGACACGACGACGATCAGTTTTTCGGTAGTGAAAATACCGGAAATTTAAACCTTGGCTATCAGCTTGATCAAGACCGTCGTATTTTGGCTTCTTATGGAACGGCGTTCAAGGCTCCAACGTTCAACGACCTCTATTATCCGTTTGATGGTTTTTTCCAAGGAAATCCTCAGCTGAGTCCAGAGAGTTCAGAGACAGTTGAAGTGGCTTATGAAGTCAAGCGAGACACTATAAATTACGCAGCACGGGCGTTTGTTACTCGTATTGATGATTTAATCGAGTGGGTTTGGGTGGGCTGTTTCCCTTGCCAGCCTGTGAATGTCCAGCGTGCAGAAATTAAAGGGTTGGAGCTTGAAAGTGGTTTTTCCATCGGCCGATGGCAGGGTAGCGCTAGTGCCACCTTACTTGATCCCCGTGACCGTGATGATAACAAGGTACTTGTCAACCGAGCGCGCCGAACGCTGCAGCTGAATTTGATGCGTAGCTTCGATGTACTTGATTTATCGGCCAGCCTGTTGGCACAGGGTGAGCGATATGCCGATGCCGATAATACAGTCAAACTACCTGGTTACAGTGTCGCAAATCTGAAGGCTAGTCACGACCTCGCTGAAAACTGGGTGGTCGAAGCCAAGATCAATAACCTGTTCGACAAGGAGTATTCGACTAAATCGGGGTTTAACAGCCTGGATCGCACCTATCTGCTCAGTCTGAGCTACAACCGCTAGTTATGAAGGGGGGGGCTCACAGGCGCATCCTCGGACTGCTGGGCTTCTCCGGTGCGTTGCATGCGGGGGCGTTCCTGGTCTATGGCTACGTCTATCCGACACCGCCGCCGCAGGCGGTTGTTGCTGCACCTGTCATTCAGCTGCAGTTGCAGCCTGAACTGACGTCTGAATTGCCCCCTGAATTACCAGAAGAAACCGCCTCAGGGGTGTCTGATAAGGATGCGGGTAAAGCGGCAGACATCGTGGTGACGACTTCACTCCAGGCCCGGTCGAGTATCCCGACCCGTCCTGATGAGGAGGTGCCGCCCAGTCCGTCTAACGCCGCGCCTGTCAGCGAGTCGGCTGCTGCGTTGCCGGTAGCCGTGACTCCGACTATCGATCGGATCCTGGATGCCGAGCCTGAACCTGAGCAGAGCGCTGCGCAACCCAAACCCAGGGCAAGGGTTGTCTCAGAGGTGATCTTAGAGGAGAGGGTTGAGAAGAGGGTTGAAGAGAAGGTCGTCACGGCTGTTCTTAGCGAGGACTCTGCCGGGGATGCGTCGGCAGTCGCCACTCAGGGGGCTGAACTCTCAGGCGCTGAGTCACTGGCTGCTGCTGATTCTGGTGCGGCTGATGCGAGTCGGGCAGGGGCCGCAGAACAGGCATCGGACTCGGCGCAGCTGGCGGATGCTCGGAGTCGGCTCGGTGAACAGCTGTTATTGGCCCTGGAATCCTACTTCAGCTACCCCCTCAAGGCCCGCCACAAAGGCTGGCAGGGTGAGGTACGACTCAGGGTCGATATCGATTCTAACGGCCAGGTCGCCGCCGTCCGGCTGGCCTCCAGTTCGGGTTATGGGGTGCTGGACCGGGCCGCGCTCAAGAGCATGAAGCAGGTGGCCGAGATCGATCCGGCGCGCCTGCAACTGACGTTGACCGGTCAGCCCCTAGAGGTCGAGATCCCGGTCGCGTATCGGCTGGTCAATTAATCATCCTGTGGGTCGGCTTTTTGCGGGTCGGTTTGTAGGTCGGCTTCTTTTGTGGGTAGAGAGTCGTCCGACGCAGGCCGCTCCCCGCCAACTTTGTCTGACTACTCTCTAGCCACAAAACCCCTACCTAATAATCAAACACTGCCCAGATAGGGCAGTGGTCCGAGGGTTTCTCCATCGCCCGGATATCATAATCGATGCCGGTCTCGGTGCAGCTATCCATCAGTGGTTGCGTGGCCAGGATCAGGTCGATCCGCAGGCCGCGTTTGGGGGTGTCGGCAAAGCCCTTGCTGCGGTAATCGAACCAGCTGTAATAGTCGGTCGAATCCGGATTATGCTGCCGGTAGCTGTCGACCAGTCCCCAGCTCAGCAGTCGCGCCATCCATTCGCGCTCCTCAGGCTGAAAACTGGTCTTGCCCGTTCGCAGCCAGCGCTTGCGATTGACCTCACCGATGCCTATATCCAGATCGGTCGAGGAGATATTCATATCCCCGATGACCACCAGTGGCTGGTCAGGGCTGCATTCGTTAAGCAGATAGTCCTGCAGATCGGCATAGAACTTACGCTTGGCCGGGAACTTGGTTTCGTGAGTGATGCTCTCACCCTGCGGAAAATAGCCGTTAACCACCCGAATCGTGCCGCCTTTAGGCGTGGCGAAATCACCGACAATAAAGCGCCGCTGGGCATCCTCGGCATCGGTCGTGAAACCCTTCTGCACCTGCAGGGGTTCCAGCTTAGAGAGCAGGCAGACCCCGTAATGGCCCTTCTGACCGTGCATGTGAACCTTATAACCCAGCGCTTCGATCGCCTCCACCGGGAACTCAGAGTCCTGAACCTTGCTCTCCTGGATCCCGATTACATCAGGCTGCTGAGTGGCGATCAACTCTTCGAGTTGATGCAGACGGGCACGGATGCCGTTGGTATTGAAGGAGACTATTTTCATACTGCTATTTATTCCACTTATCTATCAATTATTTGAAGCTGTTTAGTAAGGCAATTTCGACACGGGAAGCTGAGCATGGCCTCACCCCAGGAGAGCTTGGTGACATGAAAGGTCGAAAGTGTCCCTTTTTCCCAGCCTGGGAACAACCCGCAATCAGTGCGGGCTTTGTTAAAGCTAGGTGGCAAAATGGCACCGTTAGTTCTATTATGTTCAGTACTACTAGAGCGGTTGAGGACTATCAGCATGAACCCTGTGAAAGAAGAACGTAAAACAGAGCGTATCACTGCGCGCGTGTCTGCGAGTGTACATGAGACGCTTGAGTATGCCGCATCGCTACAGGGGGCGACCATCAATCAATTTCTTCTCAATTGTGCCATCAAGGGTGCGAAGGAAGTGATAGAGACGGAGCTTTCTCTGAAGCTAAGCATTGCAGAAAGCAGAACCTATCTTGATCTGCTGGCGTCACCGCCCAAGCCGAATGCGCGCGCCAAGGCGGCGTTCGATCGTTATCAGCAAGGGACCTTTAGTGTCTAAGGACCGCATGTCTAAGAGCTGTGTGTCTAAGGAAACAGTGATCGAATGTCTGAATAAAGGGCACGAGAGAGGGGTTTTTGACTCGGGTGTTGACGCGCTCAATCGTTATATCACGGAGATGGCGCTCCAGCATCAGGCTAAAGACATTTCTAAGACGCATGTTCTGACCTTTAAGGGTGGACCTGGATCGATTCTCGCTTATGTGACTCTGAGCGTAACCACTATTTCTACCCAGGGTAACGAGAACCATGCCGGGTTTAAAAAACTGCCCAGAAATATCCCTGCATTAAGGCTTTGTCGCCTTGCTGTAGATACGGAGTACCAGGGGAAGAGAATCGGCAGTCACCTGATTGCTTTTGTATTTTCCAAGGCTATAGATCTTAGCGATGTTGCAGGCTGTGCTGGCATTATCGTCGATGCCAAAGATGAGAGTGCCAGGCGGTTCTACGAAGGATTCGGTTTTCAATCTTTAACCACCGACCCTATGACCCTGTTTTTACCGATGGCAACGGTGCAGGGTTTAATCGAATGCAGCCAGTAAGATGAGTATTTAAAAGGGGCTGGGATTAGGCCGCGAAGGTCAGCGGATGCAGGCCTGCTCTGGCGGCCATAATTACCAGAGCATCGATTGTGAAGCCAGCCTGAATCGATGATGTTATAGCAACCGCACCTGAGGAAAATTATCCCTGACGTGAGTGAGATGACACATCTCAAACCAAGACTGTTTCATCGGATAGGAAAAACGCAGCTCTTTAGCCCCGGGTAGACAGCGATCGGCCGCTTTTCTAGCCTTCTCTGCACCACACCTGTAGAGATCTGTTTCAATGCCCTTTAATAATACCCAAGAAATGCGCCTGTTTGACGACAACTCTCCTACATAAAGGGCCAGCGGCTCTATCTGACCGCTCAGGAGCGTGGCCGCTTTATCGACGCCGCCCAGCACGAAAGCCCTGCCAACCGCCTCTTTTGCCAGCTCTTACACTACACCGGCTGCCGACCGTCCGAAGGGCTGCAATTAACCGCTGCGCGCGTCAGGATTGAGGAGCGCGCCATTGTGATACGGAGCCTTAAGAAACATACCAGGGACCGCCAGGGACGCGTTAAGCGGCCACAGTATCGACAACTATCCTGATATAGAGGGGGGTACGCGGTGTCCTGATCGAATATCTGGATCTGGTCTTCGATATCAGACAGCGCCAACAGCGCGGCCAAGGCGTGACCGACCGGTTAGGGTCCATGAGCCGTACCACCGCTTATCGGCTGTTTAAGCGGGTAATGGAGCGGGTGATGGATCGCGCGGGCATCGAGGGCGCACAGGCGACCGGCAAGGGCTTGCGCCATGCGTTCGGGGTGGCGATGTTAACCGGTAAAACCCCGATGCCCTTACACCTGCTGGCGCACGTGATGGGACACAGCAGCAGTTCGACCAAGGAGATTTATACCCAGCTGGTCGGGGTTGAGCGCCGACAGGTGGTGATGGATGCCTGGAAGCGGTAAGCCCACGGGATAAACGTTTTGTTGGTGAAGCAGGGTGGCGCTCTGCAGGCTGCTTAAAGCGCTGGCGTTGTCTCGCGGGTTTAACATCCACCGCCAGCGGTGTTGCACTCACACAAGATTTAATGTCCAGGACCATCAACTCGACAGTTGGCCGATGGTGCCCGGTACCGGATTTATAACGCTAAGCGTAACAAAAGCTGAATATCATGTTCATGACTGACGTTACAGGCTCACAACCCTCCCACCCAATAGTCGCGCCCATCGATTACTGATACATTGCCCCCCTGGAAAAAACCATTACGCAACAAGGAGAAAGTGCGTGGCGATCCCTGATTACCAATCCCTGATGCTGCCGTTTTTGCAAGCATTGGCGGATAACCAAGAGCACAGGCTGCGTGAGCTTAGCGATACCCTCGCCAATCAGTTTGAATTAACGGATGCAGAGCGTCAGCAGTTGCTGCCTAGTGGCAATCAGGCGGTGATGGTTAACCGCGTCGGTTGGGCGCGCACCTATCTTAAAAAAGCGGGGCTACTGGAAGCGCCACGGCGTGCGGTTTTTGTGATCACCGAGCGGGGGCAAGAGGTTCTGGCCTCGAAAGTGGATCGAATCGATGCTCGCTACCTCAAGCGTTTCGATGAATTTCTAGAGTTTCAAAATCTGTCGCATCAAAACGTACCTTCAAGCGTGGCTGAGTCAGCGCCCTCTGATATCACTCCGACAGAGGCGATCGAGCAGGCCCACAAAGAGCTCAATGCAGAAATTTCCACTGAGCTGCTGGCGACCATCAAGCAGGCCTCCCCGCAATTTTTCGAGCGCTTAGTCGTCGAGCTAATGCAGGCGATGGGGTATGGTGGTTGGAGCAGCACCTCCGGCAATGCGACTCAGTACAGCTCTGACGGGGGGATCGACGGCATCATCAACGAAGACCCGTTAGGTCTGGATATTATCTATCTGCAAGCCAAGCGCTATACCGACAACAGCATTGGCCGTCCCGATGTACAGGCCTTTGCCGGTGCGTTGGATATGAAGCGTGCCAAGAAGGGGGTCTTCATTACTACCTCAAGATTTAGCCGTGATGCCACCGAATACGTCAGCATGATCGAGAAGAAGATTGTGTTGATTGACGGCGCGATGCTGGCCGATTTGATGCTGCAACATGATCTGGGGGTATCGGTAAAAGATACCTACCAGGTTAAAACCTTAGATACCGACTACTTTAACGAAGACTGATTCATGGCGATTAAAAAGACCGAACTCTACTCCTCCCTCTGGGCCAGCTGCGACCAACTGCGCGGCGGTATGGATGCCTCCCAATACAAAGATTACATCCTGACCTTTTTGTTTTTAAAATACGTCTCCGATAAATTCCTGAACGAGCCCAGAGCTATGATCCAGGTGCCTTTCGGCTGCACCTTTCCCGATCTGGTTGAGCTTAAAGGCGATAAAGAGATCGGTGAAAAGCTCAATATGGTGCTCGACGATATCGCCAAAATGAATGCGCTGCCCTGGCTGGCCAACAAGGATAACGACTTCAACGACGAAGACCGGCTGGGCAAAAACAAAGAGATGGTCGACCGGCTCTCTAAGCTGATCGGTATCTTCGAAGGCTTGGATTTTGGCGGCAACAGCGCCCAGGGCGATGACCTGCTGGGGGATGCCTACGAATACCTGATGCGTAATTTCGCCACCGAATCGGGCAAGAGCAAGGGCCAGTTCTACACCCCGGCAGAGGTCTCGCGCATCCTGGCCAAGGTAGTGGGTATCGGCAAAGACACCACTCAAGACAAAACTGTTTACGACCCAACCTGCGGCTCAGGTTCACTGTTGCTAAAAGCCGCCGACGAGGCCAGTAATGGCCTGAGTATCTACGGTCAGGAAAAAGACGTCGCCACCACGGCGCTGTGCCGCATGAACATGATTCTGCACAACAATGCCGATGCCGAGATCGCTCCCGGTGGTCACAGCACCCTGGCCGAACCCGCATACAAGCAGGGCTCTTTCGATCAAGGGAACAGCGCGCTCAAGACTTTCGACTTCGCCGTGGCTAACCCGCCGTTTTCTTTCAAGGCCTGGAATACCGGATTCTTACCCGCTGAAGACCAATACGGCCGGTTTGAATACGGCATCCCTCCGGAAAAGAACGGTGATTACGCCTTCCTACTGCATATCCTTAAATCGCTGAAAAGTACCGGCAAGGGCGCGGTGATCTTGCCCCACGGTGTGCTGTTCCGGGGCAATGCCGAAGCCGATATTCGCCGCAACCTGATTAAACAGGGTTATATCAAAGGAATTATCGGTCTACCGGCTAACCTGTTTTACGGTACCGGCATCCCCGCCTGCATCATCGTGATCGATAAGGATGGAGCCAAGGAGCGCTTAGAGACCCCCGATAGCGGCATCTTTATGATCGACGCCAGCAAAGGCTTTATGAAAGACGGCCCCAAGAACCGCCTGCGCGATCAGGACCTGCACAAGATCGTCGATGTGTTTAACAACCAGATCAAACAAGCCCGTTACAGCCGGATGGTCGGCTTTGATGAGATTGCCGGAAACGACTACAACCTCAATATTCCGCGCTATATCGACAGCTCAGCCGCTGAAGACCTGCATGATCTCAGCGCTCATCTGTCAGGCGGCATCCCCAATGCCGATATCGACGCCCTGGCACCCTACTGGAAAGTGTTTCCCAGCCTGCGCAAAGCCCTGTTTAAGCCCGAACGTGAGGGGTACAGCCAGGCGTTGGTTAGGGCGTCTGAGGTAAAAAGCACCATCCTCGAACATCCGGAGTTCAAACAGTTTGCCGAGCAGAGTCTGGTGCTGTTTCAACAATGGAAAGGCGGGGCCAATCTGGATGTATTAGACCAGAACGACCTCCCTAAGGAGGTCATTCACAGGATCTCCGAAAGCCTGCTCGAGCAGTACACCGAAGCACCGCTATTGGATCGCTACGAGATGTACCAGATCATCATGGATTACTGGGCGGAGGTGATGCAGGACGATGTGTACGTCATTACCCAGGATGGCTGGTTAGCGGCCAACAGCATCCGCGAGCTGGTGGTAAAAAAGGGCGAAAAGCTCAAAGAGACACCGGACCTGATCATCAACAGGGCCAAGTACAAGGCTGAGATCATTCCGCCCGCGCTGATCGTCAAGCGCTTCTTCGCCCAAGAGCAGGCGCAAGTCGATGCGCTGCAAACGAGGCTCGATACCAGCACCCAGGCGCTGGAAGCCTGTATCGAAGAGCACGCGGTGGAAGGTGGCCTATTGGAAGAGGCGCTGAATGACAGCGGTAAGGTCAATAAGGCAAGTGTCGTTGCTAGGCAGCGGCATGCGCTGGATGCGGAAGAGATCGTCGCGCTTAAACAGGTAAAAAATCTGATCGAGGTCGAGGCGGCCGATAAAAAGGCGGTTAAAGAGGTACAGGAATCCCTGGATCTAAAAGTGTTTCAGCACTACCCCAAACTCAGCGTGGCAGAAAACAAGACCCTGATAGTCGAGGACAAGTGGCTGACCAGCTTGCAGGCCAATATCGTCGCCGAGATCGAACGCGTCACCCAGCAACTGGCTAGTCGGGTCAAGACGTTGGAAGAGCGGTATGCCGAGCCGCTGCCGGCCTTAACCGACAGCATGGCAATACTCAGCGCCAATGTGGATGAGCATCTGAAAAAGATGGGGTTGCAGTGGTGAGTAAGAAATTTATACAAACAGATATCGGTCGCATTCCTGTCGGATGGGAACCCTATAAAGTAGGGGAACTTGTTTTCTTCTCAGGAGGGGCGCAACCTGATAAAAGCGTATTCAAGTACAGATCTACTAAAGGGTATATCAGGTTAATTCAGATACGCGACTATAAAGCAGACAAATACGAAACTTATATTCCTGAAGGACTCGCCAGAAAGATCTGTGACGAAGATGACGTCATGATTGGTCGGTATGGTCCTCCAATCTTTCAA
This sequence comes from Motiliproteus sp., assembly GCA_047633175.1. Lineage (GTDB taxonomy): Bacteria > Pseudomonadota > Gammaproteobacteria > Pseudomonadales > Balneatricaceae > Motiliproteus. Next base: position 153,645 of record JBLIEQ010000005.1, read on the forward strand.
ATATTAAGAGGTATAAAAGGGGCTTATAATGTTGCCTTGATAAAGGCAAAACCATCAGAGAAGCTAGACAAAGAGTTTTTCTATCACTTCATCAAGAATGAAAATCTATTCAGTTTAATGGACTCTTTGTCTAGGCGTTCATCTGGCCAGACAGGTGTGGAACTGCCAGCACTCAAAGAGTACCCGCTGCCTTTGCCAAGCAAAGAAGAACAAACCGCCATTGCCAACGCACTCTCCGATGTCGATGCCCTCATCACCTCACTCGACAAACTCATCACCAAAAAATTCGCCATCAAAACCGCAGCCATGCAGCAACTGCTCACCGGCAAGAAGCGCCTGCCACCGTTTGATCAGGCTCATACTGGTTACAAACAAACCGAACTGGGTGAGATTCCGGTGGATTGGGAGATCGTTGAGTTAGAAACCGCCGTGAATTTTTTTGACGGTATGAGAAAGCCTGTCAAATCCGGTGATAGAGCAAAAATACGAGGGATTTATCGTTATTATGGTGCCTCTGGTGTAGTCGATTATGTTAATGATTATTTGTTTGATGGGGCTTATATATTGCTGGGCGAGGATGGTGAAAATATTCTAAGTAGGAACCTGCCGCTAGCATTTAAAGTTGAAGGTAAATTCTGGATTAATAATCATGCGCATATTATGCAGCCAAAAATATATTTTGATATCGATTATTTAACGGCTTTTCTTGAAAGTTTGGATTATTCACTACTTAACTCCGGAACTGCTCAGCCAAAACTGAATAAACAAAGCTGCTTAACTATTAACGTCGCAAAGCCGGAAAGAGCTGAGCAGAAGGCTATAGGTAATGTGTTAACTGATATGGACGCTGAAATAGATGCACTAGCACAGCGCCTCACCAAAACCCAAAACCTCAAACAAGGCATGATGCAAGAACTGCTGACAGGGAGAACTCGGCTGGTATGAGTGAAATCGGGCAAAGGGAACGTGCCACGCAAGACCGGGTGGTACGGCTATTCCAGGATAAGAATGGGCTGGATTACCGCTACTACGGCGACTGGCAGGATCGTGCTAATAACTCCAATATCGAAGAGACCTATCTGCGCGCTTGGCTGACGGGCCAAGGAGTGGACGAAGGGCTGATCAGCAACGCCCTCCGTCAGTTCAAACAGGCCGCCAGCATGGGCGATGGTAAGAAACTCTACCATGCCAACAAAGAGGTATATGGCCTGCTGCGTTACGGGGTGAAGGTGCGCCAGGGTCAGGGCGATAGCACCAAAACCGTGTGGCTGATCGACTGGAAAAACCCGCTCAACAATGAGTTTGCGATCGCCGAAGAGGTGTCGGTCAAAGGCGAAAACAGCAAGCGCCCGGATATCGTTATCTACGTGAATGGCATCGCGCTGGGTGTGATCGAGCTGAAGCGCTCGTCGGTATCGGTCACCGAAGGCATTCGCCAGAATCTGGATAACCAGAAGAAAACCTTTATCCGCGATTTCTTCAGCACCATGCAGTTGCTGATGGCGGGTAATGACACCGAAGGCCTGCGTTACGGCACCATCGAAACCTCGGAAAAACACTACTACGGCTGGAAAGAGGAAAACCCCGCCTACAACCCCGAGGTGGATGACCGCAGCAAAAAAAATCTAGCGCTGGATGATGTCGATTACGCGGATGACCTGCTCGATTTCGACATCATCAATCTGTGCCGCAAAGAACGGCTGCTGGAGATCATTCACGATTTTATCGTGTTTGATGCCGGGGTAAAAAAGACCTGCCGCCATAATCAGTACTTTGGGGTGAAGGCCGCTCAACAGCGATTCCTTAATAAAACCAAGGTCAATCAAGCCGAGGTCAATCAAGGCGGGATCATCTGGCACACCCAGGGCTCGGGTAAGAGCTTGACCATGGTGTGGCTGGCTAAGTGGATTCGTGAGCACGTCAGCAACGCCCGTGTCCTGGTGGTGACCGATCGCACCGAGCTGGATGAGCAGATCGAAGGGGTGTTTGCCGGTGTCGATGAGACCATCACTCGCAGTAAAAACGGCGCGGATCTGATCGCAACCCTAAACGAAGCCGAACCCTGGTTGTTGTGCTCGCTGGTGCACAAGTTTGGTCGTAAGGGGGCTGATGATAAGCGTAACGGCCGTGCTGCCGATTCAGACGATCTAGAACCGACCGACGATCAGGATACGGATGCTTACCTTGAAGCGCTGATCAACAACCTGCCCAAAGACTTTAACGCCAAGGGCAATCTGTTTGTGTTTGTCGATGAGTGCCATCGCACCCAGTCGGGCAAGCTACACAAGGCGATGAAGGCACTGCTTAGCAATAAAGAGGGCCGCGAAGCGGTCTTCGTCGGCTTTACCGGTACGCCGCTGCTGAAAAAGGATAAACAGAAGAGCATCGAGGTGTTCGGCTCGTTTATCCATACCTACAAGTTTGATGAAGCGGTCGCCGATGGCGTGGTGCTGGATCTGCAATACGAAGCCCGCGATATCGACCAGTACATCCGTGCGCCAGAAAAGATTGACGAGTGGTTTGACATCAACACTCGGGGCTTAACGGATATGGCGAAGGTCCAGTTAAAACAACGCTGGGGAACGATGAAGAAAGTTCTTTCCAGTCAGAATCGATTAGAGATGATCGTCAACGACATCTGGCTGGATATGAAAAACAAGCCACGCCTGATGGATGGCCGTGGCAATGCGATGCTGGTGTGCGCCAGTATCTACCAGGCCTGCAAGGTCTATGAACTGTTCAGCCGTACCGAGTTGAAAGGCAAATGTGCGATCGTCACCAGTTATCTGCCATCACCCAATGACATTAAGGGAGAAGAGACTGGCGAGGGTGCAACCGAGAAACTGCACCAGTATGAGATCTATCAGCAGATGCTGGCGGATTACTTCGAAGTCCCCAAAGGCGAAGCCATCAGCAAGGCTGAAGAGTTCGAAACCAGAGTAAAGAAACAGTTCAAGAATGAACCCGGGCAGATGCGGTTGCTGATCGTGGTGGATAAACTGCTGACCGGCTTCGATGCGCCTTCAGCAACCTATCTGTATATCGACAAGAAGATGCAGGACCACGGGCTGTTTCAGGCGATCTGTCGCGTCAATCGACTCGATGGTGATGACAAGGAATACGGTTACATCGTCGACTACAAAGATCTGTTTCATAGTCTGGAAACCTCTATTGGTGAGTACACCAGTGGTGCCTTCGATGAGTACGATGATGAAGACGTTGCCGGGCTGTTAACCAATCGCCTGGATAAGAGCAAAGAAAAGCTGGAAGAGGCCCGAGAGACCACCAAGGCGCTCTGTGAGCCGGTATTACAGCCCAAAGCACTGATCGATTACATGCGCTACTTCTGTGGTGATGTGGCGAACCCCGGTGATCTGCAGCTCAATGAAGCCAAGCGGGTGTCGCTGTATAAAAACGTGGCTGCCCTGGTGCGCGCCTATGCCGGTATGGCGAACGAGATGGAGGCTGCGGGTTACAGCGCCAGGGAAGTACAGCGAATCAAGGACGAGGTCGAACACTTCAGCCAGATGCGCCAGGAGATCAAACTGGCCTCTAAAGATGAAGTGGATATGAAGCTGTATGAACCGGCCATGCGCCGCCTGCTGGATACCTATATCAGGGCGGATGACAGCGAGAAGATTATCGACTTTGAAGAGCTGGGTTTGATCGAACTTATCGTTACCAAGGCCAGGCTGAACCCGCCCGGTGCACAACAACAAACCACACCTGAAGCGATGGCAGAAACCATCGAGAACAACATGCGCAAGGTCATTATCGACGGCCAGCCGATCAATCCGAAATACTATGAAAAGATGTCCGAATTGCTGGATGCCTTGATCGCGCAGCGCCGCGAAGAGGCGATCAGCTACGAACAGTATTTGAAGGACGTGAAGAAGCTGGCCGTGAGCATCACCCAGCCCGAAGGCACCACCACCTATCCGGGTTCAATGGATACTCGGGGTAAGCAGGCGCTGTATGACAACTATGGCCAGGATGAGATTCTGGTCACCAAAGTGGATACCGCCGTTCATTCCACCAAAAAAGATGACTGGAAATCTAACACCTTCAAGTTTCGCAATGTTAAGTACGCGGTCGAAGAGCAGGCTGCCAGTTACAACGTGGATATCGATAGCCTGATGGATCTGATCAAAAACCAGCCGGAATACGATTAGTGGAAGCGTCTAAAACCCTTATTACCGTCAGCGGTATCGATGTACAGATCGTCAGGAAAGGGATCAAAAACCTGCACCTCGGCGTCTACCCGCCGCACGGCCATGTGCGTGTCGCTGTGCCTGAGCACATCACCGATGACAATATCCGCCTGGCGGTAGTGTCGAAGCTGAGCTGGATTAAGAAACAGCAGCAGGCGTTTGAAGATCAACCCCGCCAATCAGAGCGGCGCTACCTCTCAGGCGAATGCCATTATTTCTTTGGTAAAAAATGCCGTCTTGAGTTGATCGAGCGGGACGCCAAGCCCGAGATCAAGCTATTGAAGTCCGGCAGGCTCAAGCTGTTTGTCAGACCCGGAACGTCGGTGGAGAGCAAAGACAAGCTATTGAGCGCCTGGTACCGAGAACAGCTTAAGCGAGCCATTCCTGAGTTACTCGATAAATGGCAACCCGTGGTCGGCAAAGAGGCGAACGTCTGGGGCATCAAACAGATGAAAACCAAATGGGGCAGTTGCAACATCGAACAAGGCCGCATCTGGTTGAACCTGGAGCTAGCGAAGAAACCACCGGAATGCTTAGAGTATATTCTGGTGCACGAGCTGGTTCATCTGCATGAACGCAACCACAACCAGCGATTTAAAGAGCTGCTTGATCAGTTTTTGCCTAACTGGCGAACGAGTCAGAAGACCTTGAATACCTCGCCGTTGGCGCATGAGGATTGGGTGTATTAATTTGTTTAAAAATGGATTTTTTAGTGGCTAGGCCCAGCAATAGAAAACAGCGAAATATATCTATCGAAATGGATCCCCGGAATTTAGTTGAGCGTGACGGTCTGGTCATGGACTTCAATACCCAGCAAATCCGGAGTTTAAAGAATGGGGCGCATGATCACTATCCTAACGTTGAGGTTTTTTTATAACAGCAAGCGGCGACATGGTTTCAATAATAAGTTACCGCCGATAGAATATGAAGAGCTGTACGGCACACGGCTGATGAGTGTCTATATAATTGGTGGCGATTCAACATTATGTTCTGAGTGGTTAGAATGCTCAACATAAAAACATACATATTCGAATATATTTCGAAATATCCAAAGGATCTGGAAGCCATTATCTAATGAAGAAAATTTTAATAACTGGTAACAAAGGTTTAGTCGGTAGACATTTAGATGCTGTACTAAACCAACGCGGCTATAATATTAAAGGTTGTGATATCGAAGATGCATCAGGTGATATAAATGATCCCACCCGTTTAAGAAAAGCATTTCAGGGCGTTGATGGGGTTGTCCACCTTGCAGCCATATCCCGTGTAGTTTGGGGTGAGCGTGATCCGGTAAAGTGCTGGCAGACCAACGCTATAGCCAGTGAAAACCTGCTTAAGCTAGCGATTGAAAGCCCTCGGAAACCCTGGGTTCTGGTGGTCAGCAGCCGCGAGGTCTATGGCGAACAGACCTCTTTACCTGTCTCTGACGATGCCGTTCTACAACCGGTCAATATCTATGGCCGCGCTAAGCTCTATATGGAAACAGCTGCGTTGCGGGCAAGGGAGTCAGGGCTAAATACAGCTATTGTGAGACTAGCAAATGTTTATGGATGCCCGCTAGATCACCATGATCGAGTATTGCCCGCCTTCTGTCGAAATGCAGTGCTAGGGGAGCAGCTACGAGTAGATGGTTTTGATCACCTCTTCGATTTCACCCATGTTAAGGATACCGTCACAGGCATTGCTAGGTTGGTTGAAATGCTAGATAGCGGAGAGCAACATATCCCACCCATTCACCTTTTGCCTGGCATCGGTACCACGCTGAGACAAGCAGCAGAACTAGCTGTAAAGGCTGCTCAATCTGATTCTCCCATCGTTGAAGCTGCTTCGCGCAGCTACGACGTATGCCGTTTTATCGGTAATCCGGAACGCGCTCGTGCGTTATTAGGCTGGCAAGCTGAAATCACTCCCGATCAGGGAATTCGCCAGCTGGTGGATGCCTTTATGTCTATCGAAACTGCAGAAGCGATGTTATGAAAATAGTTAAGGTTATTCATGGGTACCCGATGCTCTACAACGCCGGGTCAGAAGTGTATTCACAAACGATTTGCCACGGTTTGGTCAAACGAGGGCATGAAGTTCATGTATTTACTCGCGAAGAGGATTCGTTCAAGCCTGATGGCGCGATGCGTTACAGCCAAGATGCCGATGTGCCAGCAATCACACTTCACCTCGTTAATAACCCACGACATCGTGACCGCTATCGCCTGGAGGTTATTGACCAACGTTTTGCACAACTTCTTGATCAGGTTAAGCCTGATATCGTTCACATTGGACACTTGAATCACCTATCCACATCACTGGTATTCGCCGCCAAAGAGCGCAACATCCCCATTGTCTACACCCTGCACGATTATTGGCTGATGTGTCCACGCGGACAGTTCATGCAGATGCATTCTGCGGACGATAATTTGTGGGCTGCTTGTGATGGTCAAGAAAACCGCAAATGCGCTAGTCAATGCTATGCCCGCTACTTCTCTGGTGCACAGGAGGAACAAGAGCAGGACCTTAACTATTGGGAGGACTGGGTGGCCCGTCGTATGGCGCATATACACGAAGTAGTGAATCAGGTAGACCTTTTCATCTCTCCTGCTCGCTATCTAAAAGAGCGTTACGAGCGCGATTTCGGCTTACCGGAATCCAAAAGCATCTATTTAGACTATGGATTTGATCGCAGCCGAATGGCCGGACGTAAACGGATTCCTGGCGAACCGTTCACCTTTGGTTATATCGGCACTCATATCCCGGCAAAAGGGGTACATCAGTTAATAGAGGCATTCGGTAAATTAAACGGCGATGCCAAGCTGCGTATTTGGGGACGAGATCGTGGCCAAGATTCACAAGCGCTTCGGGCTATTGCAGAGGCGCTGCCACTTCATAAAAGGCATTGTGTCGAATGGATGCCTGAATACAAAAACCAACAAATAGCCGTGGATGTATTTAGCAATACTGATGCTATTGTCACCTCATCTATCTGGGTTGAAAATTCACCGTTAGTCATTCATGAAGCTCAGCAAGCCCGAGTTCCGGTGATAACCGCAGATACCGGTGGAATGGGTGAGTATGTGGAGCATCAGGTAAATGGCTTGCTGTACCGGCATCGCGATGTCGATGATTTAGCATCCCAGATGCAGGTCTTACTGGATGACCCTGAGTTGGCAAGGCGGTTGGGGGAAAGAGGCTATGCGTACAGCGAAGACGGCGAGATCCCATGCATCGACCAGCATATTCTGGATCTAGAAGCCTGTTACGAGGGGTTAGTCGCATGAGTAAATCTAAATTTTGGCGTATCACCCTAGATACCAACCCTGACAATTGCAACCTCAGCTGCGTGATGTGTGAGGACCACTCTCCTTTTTCAAAGGATAGAAAGACACGCAAAGCTGAAGGGCGATTACGGCCGATGATGAGCCGTACATTGCTGGAGAAGGTTATTCGCGAGGCGGCCGCGATGGGTATTCGTGAAATCATTCCATCAACCATGGGTGAACCGCTACTGTACCCCCATTTTGATCTCTTTCTCGACCTGTGCCATGAACTGAACCTATCACTAAACCTTACGACCAACGGCACCTTCCCCAGCCGGGAAAAACATCAGAGTGTGGAGTACTGGGCCAAGCGGGTCGTCCCTATTGGCAGTGATGTAAAGATTTCTTGGAACGGTGCGAATGATGCGACACAAAAAGCCATCATGCAGGGGGCTCCTCTCCAAACACATATCGATAATGCACGACGTTTTATCGAAGTAAGAGACTCATTAAGCACCATCAACTATTGTTCAGTGACCATGCAGCTAACTTTTATGCGAAGCAATCTGAACGAAATCCCCGATCTTTTGGAACTCGCCTTAGAGCTAGGTTTTGACAGGATTAAAGGCCATCAGCTTTGGGCACATTTTCCTGAGCTGGAAAAAGAAAGCCTGAGAAACGATATTCGTTACGCTGCACGATGGAACGAGATCGTCATTCACTGTAAAAAACGAGTAGCAGAGCACCATGAAGCAGGAGGTAAACTATTCCGCTTAGATAACTTCTTTGAGCTGACTCTCGATAATCTAGATGACATAGTGCCCGACGGTACCTGTCCATTTTTGGGACAGGAGATATGGGTTGATCCGACAGGAAGGCTTAATGTTTGCTGCGCTCCTGACCAGCAGCGTAAGACATTGGGGGATTTTGGATATTTAACAGATTCAAGTCTGGCATCCCTGGTCCAAAGCCCAGCCTATGTAGAGCTGACCCAACAGTATCAACAAAATCCACTGTGTAAAAAGTGCAACATGAGGCGTCCCAATGCCTAATTTAGAAGGGATAAACGTAGCCCCTTGTGGGACTCACCATTTACGCGCAGATGACACCAAACTATACGAAATCACGTTTGACGAGGTCCTACCGTTTCATCCTTCCTGCGGTTCACTTCATTTAGCTCCAGTCTCACATGAAGGGCAAAGTTGGCACATTCACCCAGACGGCGCTCCCGCCTATGCAAAACGATTTGATCGCACCTTCGGTTTCTATGACGGCTATGCCGCTGTAGTGGAGGTTAACAGCTGGTTCCATATCGATCCTACAGGATCACCCTTGTACGCAGAGCGATACCAATTTGCGGGAAATTTTCAAAGTAATTGCTGCGTGGTTTGCGACAGGGAGGGGGACTATTTTCATATCGATACTGCAGGGAAGTCTCTCTATAGCAAAAGATGGAAGTATTGCGGGGATTTTAGAGAGGGTATCGCCGTAGCACAACAACAATCTGGATTCAGTACCCATATTACAGTACGTGGTGAGTATCTGCATAAACACTGGTTTCAAGACCTGGATGTTTATCACAAAGGGTATGCAAGAGCACGAGACGACCGGGGCTGGCATCATATCGACAAGAACGGACTTAACGTATATATCCAACGCTACGCCAACGTTGAGCCTTTTTATAACTCCTGCGCCCGTGTAGAGGCGTTTGACGGCAGCTTACGTGTCATCGATGAAACAGGTCAGATATTACGCAGCTTGAGAGAACCTACAGCCAACTATTTCGCGGATCTGTCCTCTGACATGGTGGGTTACTGGCGAACCTTCACAATAGCAACTGGCGTTGAACTAGGCGTATTTGAAGCACTACCAGGAAGTACGACAGGGCTGGCTGAAAAAACATGCTCGAGTCCAATGCTGATGGATCGCCTTCTGAAAGGACTAGCCGAACTCAAACTAGTTAAAAAACAAAACCATATCTGGTCTGTTCTAGAAAAAGGTCAGTATTTAGCACGATCGCATTCTCATACTCTGGCTACCGCTGCGCTTGAATATCGAGGGGATTTACTTCAGCGCTGGTACGACCTTCCTGGCCTAATTCGTGGTAAAAGTCACTCTCAGGATATTTTTATATCCGTTGCAAATGATCCTGAACGGCTATCAGATCACCACTCCATGTTACGGAGTTACGCCCGACATGATTACTCAGATCTAATCGACGGACTGCCTATTGAACCCGGAGACATTGTATTTGATGCAGGAGGAGGCACTGGTGAGCTGGCGTCCCTAGTGCAATCAGCCTACCCTGAAACCACCGTAATCTTAGGCGACCTTCCTCAAGTGGTAGCCAGATCAGCTAATTCAAATCGTCTTGGTTTTGATTTTTTTCTCCCTTGGCCGGTAAAGGCCGACAAAATCCTACTCGCCCGAGTATTGCACGATTGGTCAGATGAAAAAGCTGAACTAATTCTGCACAACGCGATGAAAGCATTACAATCTTCTGGGAATATTTACATTTTAGAAATGCTGATGCCTGATAATAATTACGGTGGTGCGTTATGCGATCTTCATTTGCTTAGCAACACAGGTGGTCAAGAGCGAACAGAAGGAAAATATAGAGAACTGGCAAGTGCCTGTGGCCTAGTCATCAACGAGGTCTTCTCTACACAAGGCCTAATATCAATCTTAAGTCTTTCAGCAGACAAGGAGCGTACATGAAATCACTTTTGCTTGTTCGTCATGCCGAGAGGCCCCACATCCCACAGCACGTCATTGGCAATGACGTTCTACTTACAGAACGAGGGGAAAAACAAACTCTTTTATTTGCTAACCAAATTCAGGGGCACGTAATCAGCATCAGAAGCAGTCCTATACCTCGATGTTTGCAAACGGCTAAACTCATCGCTATGAAAACAGGTTTTTCGGCAGCATCTGTGCAGACATCTCAATTACTCGGGGATCCAGGATTTATCATTGAGGACGGAGAACGAGCATGGAAGCACTGGCAAGAAAAAGGCCATCACGGTGTAAATCAGCACCTGCTAGACGGAACTAGTCGCTGGGAGGGGTTCGCACCGCTGGACCAGGCAACTAAGGAGATGACTCAGGTGATCTCAAATAGTTTGAATGAAGCTGATGACGGGGTTCATGTTTGGATTACGCACGATACCATCCTGGCCACGTATGCATCTCGGGTGCTCCAAGAAAGGCTGAATCTGGATCAATGGCCGGATTTTCTTGGCTATTTACGCGTAGACCTACGTGAGCATAAATTGTATTTCAGATATGTAAAGAGCTTCGCGCCGTAGTCGGTGTTTTTCTAAAAACGCGTAGTACAGAAGTCGATTTGCAAAAATAACCGGCTAAATTACAAAATAGAAGCTTCTGGAGCATATTTCGGCCCATCATGAACACCCATACCGGTCCCAAGATGAACACTATTGCCGGTTTTACCAGAATTACTGTTCACCATCCCGGAATCTGGCTATCGATAACAACATCGCTGAATGTGATATTCGCTAATTTACCACTGACCGGAATTATCCGCGGTTCGCAGTTATGGAAGATTGCGCCTAGAGACGTGGACGATATGCCAGAATGGATGCTGTTCTGTTAGAAATATCCAAAAAAACCTATCCTGTATCGCTTCTCTATTTAGTGCATCTATTTACCGTACATAACTACAGGGTCTGTAGAAACTGCAAGATCCTATCCGACGGCCGGTATCGTAATTGGGTAAGAGGTAGCTTTATGTGTGGAATATAATTCTCGACTAAAGTCAGAGGTATGGTTAAATAAGTAGCTTAATAACGGACGTTTTATAATGAACATTACGGTTTTTGGAACGGGTTATGTTGGCTTAGTTCAAGCGGCAGTACTTGCCGAGGTCGGTAACAATGTCGTTTGCATCGACACCGATGGCGCTAAAATAGAGCGATTAAAGCAGGGTGATGTTCCTATTTATGAACCAGGGCTATCCGCGTTAATTGCGCAGAACCTGTCTGCCGGTCGTATTATGTTTACAACCGATGCCGCGATAGGTGTTGACCACGGGCATATCCAGTTTATTGCAGTAGGGACCCCACAGGATGAAGATGGCAGTGCCGATCTTAAATATGTGCTGGCGGTCGCCGAGACCATTGCCCGACAGATGTCGAATCATAAAACGATCGTCAATAAATCAACGGTACCGGTCGGGACGGCCGATAAGGTCAAGTCCAAAGTTGCGCAGGTTTTGTCTGAGCGCGGTATGACCCTTGAGTTTGATGTGGTCTCTAATCCTGAGTTTTTGAAGGAAGGCTCTGCCGTCAATGATTGCATGCGGCCTGAACGCATCATCGTAGGCACCGATAGCGCGGCAGCAGAGGTGCGGCTCAAAGAGCTGTACGCTCCCTTTAGCCGTAATCATGACAAGATGATCGTGATGAATATCCGCAGCGCCGAGCTAACCTAGTATGCGGCTAACTGCATGTTGGCGACCAAGATCTCATTTATAAATGAGATGGCTAATCTGGCCGAACTACTGGGTGCGGATATCGAGATGGTGCGCAAGGGGATCGGCTCTGATCCCCGCATTGGCTACCAGTTTATCTATCCGGGTTGTGGCTATGGTGGCTCCTGCTTCCCGAAAGATGTACAAGCACTCAAACGTACGGCTGAGGCTTTGGGTTACGAACCGCGTGTGCTACGTGCGGTCGAGGCGGTTAACGAAGCGCAGAAACACAGGCTATTCGAACAGATCGCTAAGCATTATCAACAGGATCTTCACGGTAAAATGTTTTCACTCTGGGGGCTCAGTTTTAAACCCAATACGGACGATATGCGCGAAGCAGCGTCCCGGGTGTTGTTGGAAGGCCTTTGGTCTGCCGGTGCCAAGGTCCAGGCTTTCGATCCAAAGGCGATGGAGGAAGCGCAACGGATTTATGGCCTACGTGATGATTTGACGCTGGTTGGGACCAAAGAGGCTGCTCTGCAGGGTGCCGATGCCTTGGTTATCGTTACCGAGTGGCAGAGCTTCCGGCCACCTGATTTTGATCTGATCAAAGACCGCCTCAACGACAAGGTTATTTTTGACGGTCGTAATCTGTATGAACCGGAGCGTATCGAAAGCCAAGGGCTGGCTTACTACGCCATCGGCCGCGGGCGATCAGTGCTGCAGAGTAAATAATAGGATTTACGCAAGTTATTTTTTATAGCTGAGGGTGATGCCGTACAGCTATTCCCGCAACGTTGTTTCACCCGAGTAATTCAGGGTAGATTGCACGCCGGAAACCGGGTTGCGGGAATCGCTGTGCTGTATGTGGCAGGCAGATTCAACTCCGAAGTGCATAACCGCCTAGGCCGCTTCAGAAGCCATACTTGGATTCAACCAATAAGTGCATCGCTTGATTGAGTAGAGCAAGCGGCCAGCAGCTTGTAGGCTCATCGGATGTTCTCCGGCAAGAGAGGCAACGGCGATGAAGGCCTTCACGCTCTCTTCTTCAGCTTGTTCTCATAGGGTATAACCTAAGTGAACTGCTCACCGTGTTTGTATTTATGTTCTTATAGAGTTGTTTGTTCATGAACACCAGCTTATAGTCGTGGCCTCTAGACCCCAAGTGAACAAAATTCGGTAAATAGCATGAAAGCGCAAAAATACGGATATGCCCGAGTTTCGACGCTGGACCAGGACAACAGCATCCAGGTTGAAGCACTCAATAAGGCGGGTTGTGATCGTATCTGGCAAGAGAAGGCGTCCGGTACCCGTCGTACGAACCGAGAGGAACTCGATAACCTGCTGAGCTTTCTGCGCGAAGGTGACACGCTATTTATCACTCGCATCGATCGCCTGGCCCGGAGCATGAAGGATCTGCAAGATATCATCTATGACCTTAAGAATCGGGGTATTCACCTGCAGGCGACGGAGCAGCCGATCGACACCAGTACGGCCGCCGGTAAAGCGTTTCTTGATATGCTGGGTGTGTTTGCCGAGTTCGAGACCAACCTACGCAAAGAGCGTCAGCTGGAAGGAATCGCCAAGGCCAAGGCCGCTGGCAAGTACAAAGGCAAAGCGCCTCTGTCTGACGAGAAAAAGCAGCAGGTCATTGCGCTGTTCAAGCAGGGCACCAGGCAAACCGCCATAGTGATCCGTACCGGTCTAGGGCGGACGT
>JBLIEQ010000006.1:0-140198 GCA_047633175.1 Motiliproteus sp.
ACGGGTACTGATCATCCTCCTTGAACAGAGCACTGCTGATTCCTCTGCCGGTTCCCCTGCCGAGAGCCGCTAGACTGCGGGGATACGGAGCAACTGACCGTGGTGCCGATCGCCCGATTTGAACAGTGCACTGCTGATTCCTCTGCCGACTGCTGATTCCTCTGCCGATTCCCCTGCCGAGAGCCGCTAGACTGCGGGGATACGGAGCAACTGACCGTGGTGCCGATCGCCCGATTTGAACAGTGCACTGCTGATTCCTCTGCCGACTGCTGATTCCTCTGCCGATTCCCCTGCCGAGAGCCGCTAGACTGCGGGGATACGGAGCAACTGACCGTGGTGCCGATCGCCCGATTTGAACAGTGCACTGCTGATTCCTCTGCCGACTGCTGATTCCTCTGCCGATTAGCGCTAGACTGCACCTTTTTAGCTAACGCCTCTTTAGCTAACGCCTTTTAATACGTGCCTTACTCACCGGTCTGCTCATGTCCAAGATTCTTGCCCTAGACACCTCCACCCAGGCCTGCTCGGTCGCTCTCTGGATTGATGGCGAGGTGCGGGAGGATTTTCGCGATATTCCGCGCCAGCATACCCAGCTGCTGCTGCCGATGGTGCAGCAGATACTGAGCGACGCCGGGCTGACACTCAAACAGCTCGATGGCATCGCTTTTGGGCAGGGGCCGGGCTCTTTTACCGGTCTGCGTATCTGCACCGGCGTTACTCAGGGGCTGGCGCTGGGCGCCGATCTGCCGGTGGCGCCCGTTTCCACGCTGGCAGCGCTGGCGCTGATGGCGCGGGATGAGTTCCAGGCCGACGGCGTACTGACAGCCCTGGATGCGCGGATGGATGAGCTCTATTGGGGCTGTTATCAGATCGATAGCAGCAGCGGATTGCCTATCCTGGTGGGCGAAGAGCGGGTCTGTGCACCCGAATCGGTCACCCTGCCCTCAGTAACGCCGGGCAAGTGGATCGGCTACGGCACCGGCTGGTGTTATCGCGAGCGCCTGCCCGAGGCCGTGCGCAATGCGGTGGTGTATGTCGAGGAACCTCGCGAGCCGCGAGCCGCCGCCGTCGCCCGGCTCGGCGCGGTCATGATTGCGGCAGGCCAGGGGGTGCTGCCGGAACAGGCACTGCCGGTTTATCTGCGCAACAAGGTAGCGTTTAAGAAAGGCGAACAGCGTAAAGGGAATCGTTAACATGCCGTTCAGCTATATCCTGTTTCTGGCCCTATTACAGGGCCTCACCGAGTTCCTGCCGATCTCAAGCTCTGCGCACCTGATTCTGCCATCTCAGGTGTTTGGTTGGTCCGATCAGGGCCTGGCTTTCGATGTGGCGGTCCATGTAGGGACGCTGCTTGCCGTGCTCTACTATTTTCGCCGTGATGTGATCCTGCTGCTGATCGGCTGGCAGCGCTCGGTACTCCCCTTTAAGCACCAAACGCGCAAGACCAGCACCCATAGCCGCATGGCCTGGGCCATTATTATCGCCACTGTACCGGCCTGTGTCGCAGGCTTGATCTTTAATGACCTGATCGAACAACACCTGCGCTCAATCCTGGTGATCGCCGGAACCACGATGATCTTCGGCGGGCTGCTCTGGTTCGCGGATCAGCGCCGCACCGAGACCCGCCGTAGTCGGGATATCGGCGTGAGAGATGCGTTATTTATCGGCTTCTCGCAAGCCGCCGCACTGATCCCCGGGACCTCGCGCTCAGGCATCACCATCAGCGTCGGTCTGATGCTAGGGCTGACCCGCAAGACCGCAGCCAGATTCTCATTTATATTGTCGATACCGCTGATTCTGGCCGCCGGTCTGTTTAAGACCCTCGAACTGGTCAAACAGGGCACCGAGGCGCACTGGATCGACCTGCTGCTGGGTGTCACGCTCTCCGGAATCAGTGCCTATTGCTGCATCTATCTGTTCCTAGGCGTGATCAATCGGATCGGCATGACCCCCTTTGTGATCTATAGGATGTTGCTGGGACTGCTGCTGCTGGGGCTGTACTTTTGGCCTGTAATTGGCCTTTAAAGCGCCCGAAACGGTGTTATTACGGCGCAGGCTCAGCTAGAATCGGGGTTATCATCTTATTTTACTGTCCTAATATAGGCTGAGCATGCGGATCGGCGCCTCATACAACTTACCTGCGTTGCCGCAGCGACCTGCGGCGCCCACCCTCGCACCTGCTCAGTCTGGTAGCGACAGAGAGAGCGCCCAGTCGGGCAGCTCTGCAGAAAAGACCGCCCTCGGCAGGACTATAAGCAGCCCACAGACCGATTCCACAGGATTTTACTCGACTGACCGCGCGCTTTCTACGCGCGCACAGGATGCGATGCAAACCTACCTGACCACGGCCGGATTTCAATTCGGTAACGCCCGACCTGAACTGGTTGGCGTCGACGTCTACGCCTGAGACCCTATGCTCCCCTCCTTGAACGGCTGGCTATCGATCTGGCCACAAAGTGCTGCGCATCTCGACCGCGCCCTCGAACTTGGACTGCGCTTGCGGCTGCCGCTGCAGCCGATAGATTGTGATCCGAAAAGGCTCGATCCCGAGCAGGCCCTGCTCTGTGTCGGCGCATCGGGGCTGGCAGTACAGCATGCCGGGCGGAAAGCGCCGGGCCCGGTACGGGTTGATTTTCTCGGTGGCACCGTGGCACACCGAAGGCTCTTCGGTGGCGGTGCCGGGCAGCAGATCGCCAAGGCGATCGGGATTAAACAGGGGATACGACCCCAGGTCGCAGATCTTACGGCTGGCCTGGGCCGTGACAGCTTCGTGCTGGCAACTCTGGGTTGCCGGGTCCAGCTGGTTGAACGCGCACCCGTCGTCGGACTACTGCTCGAGGATGGCCTGGAGCGCGCCAAATTTGACCCTGAAGTCGGCCCTATCATTACCGATATGTCGCTGCATCAGGGCGATGCGCTGGCCTGGTTGTCAGCGGTCCAAACCGCGCCCGAGGTGATCTACCTTGACCCCATGTTTCCTCACAGCGAGAAATCGGCCCAGGTAAAGAAAGAGATGCTGCTGTTTCGGGACCTGGTAGGTGCCGATGCCGATGCCTCGGTACTGCTCGAGACCGCACTCCAGAGCGTGCAATACCGAGTCGTCGTTAAGCGCCCTCGCAAGGCGCCGACCCTCAATGACCGCAAACCTAGCTTCAGCCTCGACGGCAAATCGGGCCGCTTCGACGTCTACTCGATCAAGGCGTTGCGCTAGGAGGCTGACCGAAAAAAGGCTCGCGACGCCAGCGCGTTGCCCTATGTCATCTCCCGCCAAAAATAAAAACCTATTAGCCTGATCCCTAGCCCTGCATCGATTAAGATGGTTTCCGATATCATCTAATGACGATAACACAGGGAATATAAGGGATTTATGAGTAAGCTCAGACAGTGGATAAGGCAGCTTCTCGGCGATGTGGGAACCGTTTTCTATCTCTCGCTCCTATTCATCGGTGCCTTTCTGGCGGCGACAGTCGCAGATCCTCAGGCGGTGCAGCAACTGGCGCAAGAAACACTGGATGCGACGGAGCGCAATTTTGGCTGGCTGTACCTGCTGGTTACCAGTGGTTTTGTGATCTTTACGCTGGGGCTGGCCTTTTCTCGTTTCGGTAGTATTCGCCTCGGCGCGGATGACGAGCCACCCGAGTTCAAATTCACCAGCTGGCTTGCCATGATATTTTCCGGCGGCATGGGCGTGGGCCTGGTGTTCTGGGGCGTGGCAGAACCCATGATGCATCTGAATTCGCCGCCCCTGGGAATAGGCACAGCGGGTACCGAAGAGGCCGCGCAGCTGGGTATGCGTTATGCCTTTTTTCATTGGGGCCTGCACCAATGGGCCAACTTTACCGTCGTGGGTCTGGCTATTGCCTATGTTCGCTTCCGTCACAACAGTTATGGGTTAATTAGCGAAACGTTCCGCCCATTGCTGGGAGATCGTGTCGATCGCGGTTGGGGCAAGGCGATCGACACCCTGGCCGTGCTTTCTACCATCTTTGGTGTGGCGACAACACTTGGGATGGGGGCGCTACAGATCAATAGCGGACTGGCCAGGCTCTTCGGGGTGTCCTATGGCATCGCGCCGCAATTGTCGATCATCGCCGGGCTCGGCTCGCTGTTTATACTGTCGGCCATGACGCCCTTGAATCGCGGCATCTGCTACTTGAGTAATGCCAATATGATCGTGGCGGCCGGATTGCTGCTGTTTGTGCTATTCCTCGGCCCTACCGCGTTTATCTTCAGCGAAATGACACAAACTCTCGGCGAATACCTAGGCAACATCGTCCAGATGAGCCTGGTGACGACCCCCTATTCCAGTGAGCACTGGGTAGAGCAATGGACCATTTTCTATTGGGCCTGGGGACTGAGCTGGGCGCCCTTCGTCGGCAGCTTTATTGCCCGCATCTCCCGGGGGCGTACGATCCGGGAATTTGTATTGGGAGTGATGGTCGTGCCCGTGCTCCTGAGTATGCTGTGGTTTTCCACCTTCGGCGGTTCGGCCATCTACTTCGAGCTGTTCGAGCAGGCCGGAATTGCCGCTGCTGTGGCGCAGGAGGTCCCGGCAGGACTCTATGTGATGCTGGAACAGTTGCCGGGCGGATTTTATGCGGCCATTGCCGCAGTCCTGTTGGTGTCCATGTTTGTGGTGACGTCTGCCGATTCGGCCACCTTTGTGCTGGGTATGTTTACCTCCAAGGGCGTTCTTAATCCTACCCGCTTTGTCCGCATCCTCTGGGGTGTACTGCAGTTATTGATGGCAGGCGTGCTGCTGCTTAGCGGTGGCCTGCTCGGCTTGCGCACCGTCTCCATCGTTACCGCCTTCCCCTTTATGTTGCTGATGGTGCTGATGGCGTATTCTCTTTATAGAGACCTGGCCCTGGAAGGGCAGCGCCAGGAGGAGAAGGATACGCTTTTACATGACCGACTCGAGCTGTTACTGCTGCGAGAATCGGAAAGGGAGGCGGCACTACAGGCAGAGGAAGAGGCTCACCCCACCGCTCCGGAAGCACCCGAACCGGAACCAGAACCAGAACCAGAACCTGAGGTGCTTGGCGAGCCGCAGCTAGCAGATAAACACTAAATAAAAAGAGACGCCCTCGTTAGTGTAGAGGGCGAGCGGAGTGTCCAAGGGGCGTAGATGAGACCTGCTTTCAGAGTTCCAGAAAATCAATAAACGCCTGGACCAATCTATTGGGATGCGTTTCAGGATGGACGACCACTGAAAGCCTTCGCGTGAGTTCCAATGGGGTTCGCAAGACGACCAGCTCGCCTCTGCTCAGCTCCTCGGTGACCGCCAGTTGCGATAAACAACCGATCCCTAGCCCCGCCTTCACCGACTGTTTGATCGCTTCCTGACGGTTGAGCGCCAACGCCATCACGATATCAACCCCTAGCTGTTGAATCGCCCGATCAAACACCGCGCGTGTGCCAGAACCCTGTTCGCGCAGTATCCAGCGCTGCTGGCTCATCTGCTCGGTGCTCAATACTCCTGCGGCAGCTAGCGGATGCGAGCGGTGGCAAAACACCTCTAAACGGTCCTCACGCCAGGGGATGATCTGTAACTGATGATGCGAGGCAGGCCCCTCAATCAGGCCGATATGCGCCTGGCCTTTCTCTAGCCGCCCGATCACATCCCGGGTGTTGGTAATGTGCAGATCCGGATCGACATCGGGGTAACGCTCTAAAAACAGGGCCATGATATCAGGAAACAAATAGCTGGCGATCGTAACGCTGGCTGCGACGCGCAGCGACCCACTGACACCGCTGCTATAGGGCGCCTTGAGGCTGTCGAGTGTTGCCAGTATATCGCGCACCCTGGGCAAGATGTCTTGCCCAGTATCGGTAATGACCAGCTCCCGCCCGATGCGATTGAATAGCTGATAATTCAGCGCCGCCTCCAACCCCTTCAGTGCCTGGCTGGCCGCAGATTGACTCAACGCCTGCTCATCAGCCGCTGCCGTCAAACGTCCCAGCCTGGCCGTTGCTTCAAAGATTTTCAGCTGTCTTAGCGATAGGCTCATAGTTCTGTTTTTCTAATTTATTACTTAAGAAATATCGATTTTACTTAACCAAAATCAAAAAGGAAAATAGCGGGGCGATTTAATTCGATGCTGTTGATACCTAAAGAGCCTAACTATGCCCAGAATCATCCTACTGCCCGGTATCGCCACTATCGCTCTTGGCCTCGCTCAAGTCGAAACAATTGCCCAATTCGGCCTGAGCGCCCTGCCTCTGGCGATCCTGCTAGGCATGGTCTGGGGCCACTTCGATCAGCGCACCCTGAGTGACCGCGACACTCAGGTGGGCCGTTTCTGCCAACAGCGGCTGCTGCGTGCCGGTATTATTTTATTTGGATTCAGCTTAAGCCTGGGGCAGATGATTGCTGTGGGGTGGCAGGCGTTGCTCTTGGATGCTCTGGTCATCATCACGGTCTTCAGCGTCGGAACCTGGATCGGTATTCGGGTGTTCAAGCTCCATCGCGATGTCGCTATCCTGACCTCTGCAGGTAGCGCAATTTGTGGTGCCGCAGCAGTTCTCGCCACCGAGTCAGTGCTCAAGCCTCAACAACAGCATGTAACCGTCGCCATAGCCACAGTGGTCTTATTCGGTACGTTGGCGATGTTTATCTACCCTATGATTTACCAGCTTACGGGGATGAGCGAACCGGCTTTTGGTATCTATATCGGCAGCACCGTTCATGAAGTGGCTCAGGCCGTAGCCGCTGGTGGGGCGATTAGCGGAGCGACCTTGCAGACGGCGGTGGTGGTTAAGCTGATTAGGGTGATGCTGCTGGCACCCTTTATCCTGATGCTGAGCCTGTATTTAACCAGGACGAGCACCGGCCAGGACACTTTCAGAAAGATCGCTATCCCCTGGTTTGTATTCGGCTTTATCGCGACAAGTGCCTTGAACAGCTTTTTTTCTTTGCCCGAACAACTGCTGGAGCTATTAAGCCTGGGGAGTCAGTTCTGCCTGGCACTGGCGATGGCCGCACTAGGCATACAAACGCAGTGGCGAACAATCCAACAAGCAGGCTTCAAGCCTATGATTCTAGCACTCCTGCTGTTCGTGCTATTGATCGGTGGTGGTTACTACCTCAACCAATGGCTCATCGTTGCCTGACAAGCGACACCAGTTTAAGGAGTGCCCATCGTCAGGCTGAAGCCTAACCCACAACAAACTGAGGCCTTAATAATGCGGCGGTGGTGGTTCGTCAGCCTGGGACTCACCGGACTCCGGCGCCAGCTGTTTGACCTGTCCGTTGATGACCTTAACCATTTGCATTAACCGCTCCAACTCCAACTGTTGATGGGAAAGGGCGTCGTTAAGCGCCTGAATAGTATCGTCTTGAAAGGCTACCTGGGTTTGCAGGTCGATCATCTGCTCTTCGATGGTGCTCACTCAGTACTCCAGCTTAATGATTAGTGGTTGAATATTGTTCTTACAATCGGTATATAGGGTAGTTGTTTTACGCTTGCTGTATGCTATGCAGGTCTTAAAAGAGCTGTTCGGCGCCCTGAGTTCCTACGTGCTGAACCTAGATATCGCTATACCCGTGCGTTACCCCACAGCGACAGCGGTGGGGCGTGATTACTAATAATTATCCAATATTCAGAGAAGTTTATAATGAAATCAAAGACAATGTTACTAGGTGTTCTTTTCAGTGCCGGAGCGGCAGTCGTCGCCGCCTATCTATTGCAGCCTGAAAATTTTCCGGCAGCCGCCGCTACCGTGTTCGTCGCTTGCCTGTTCAGCAGCCTGCTGACCGTTGCGTCAGCCACTGTATCCGCCTCTCCCAGCTCCTCCAGCATACCTAACGGGGTTGAAGTCGTCTCCGCTAACGATGCTAACGATCACCGTGAAGGCGGTATCGTAAAATGGTTTAACGTGACCAAGGGCTTTGGCTTTATCACCCGTGACCAGGGTGATGATGTGTTTGTTCACTTCCGCTCGATCCGCGGCAGCGGACATCGTTCTTTAAACGAAGGCCAGCGTGTTAAGTTTGAAGTGATCGAAAGCGAGAAGGGCCTCCAGGCTGAAGACGTGTCTGTCGTCGCCTAACGATTCTTATTCGCGCGGCAGGTTCTCTGCCGCGCTTGTTTTTTTTGCACATATTAGCCGCATATTAGCCGCCTGCTTTCTACATGTGCCTTCCACATGTGAACGGCCTGCGTTCTGCGCTCAGGGTTCGTATCCCAGCCTCAACTGATCCTGACGCTCCATAATCAGTGCCGACGCCGTGACCAGACGGATACCCTGCTCATCCAGTAACGGCAACGCCAGCCTGAGATACTCTACCGTAACCGGATGGGTATGCCCTATCGCTACGGCACTGCCATAACGGCGGGCGATCGCCAGGGTCTGCATAAACTGCTGATGCACAAAGGCGGTAGTCTGTTCATGATCCAGAAACACATCTCTTTGCAGGCTGGGGATACCCTGCTGCTGCGCCACATCCCAGGCGACACTGTCCGCCGTGGTTCGACTGTCGACAAAAAACAATCCCCGCTGCCGTGCCAGCGACATGACCCACTGCATCTGCGGCTCTAGGGTCGTCAGTAAACTTCCCATATGATTATTGAGACCCTGCACATGAGGCACATCGTCGAGATCCCCACCCAGCACCCGCATAAAATCATCCCTGCTCAGATCCGCGGTGAGTGCACCGGGACCCAACGGGCGATCATGGGTATTTTCCATAGGCGCGTGCAGGATCACATCCTTAGCATTGCGAAAAGCCTGCTGCGCCAGGGTCGGCCCGAATGGGCTGTGGGGTAAAAATGCGTAGGTGACCGGGCCGGGCAAAGCCAGTGCTGCCAAGCCCTGGGCCCAGTTATCGCCGACATCATCGATGATCACCACGATAGAGGGCTGCACCACCGCATCGATCAGCCTATCTGCCTGCACCTGCCCCGTGCCCAGGCCCGCGACCAATCCGAGCATCCAGAATCCGGGATACCCACTCCGCCTGAGGGTCATTCGCTATCGTTGTTCAAATTACTGTCGCTGTTAGCGTTACTGGTAGCGTTGCTGCTAGTGTTGCTCGCTACGATCGACAGCGCCTTTAGCAGATTCAGCGCCTCATTAAGCTGGTAATCGGCATTCAGCAGGTCGCTGTCCGCCTGACTCCGGCCATAGGTTTGCGCCTCCTTAGCCGGCTCCGCGCTCAGGTTGTCCAGATGACCGAGCAGATCCGCCTCTTTGACCCCGTTACGGCTCTCCAGTTTGGTCAGCGTAGAGCGCTCTACCCGGATATCGGGCACGATACCCTCGGCCTGAATAGAACGACCACTGGGGGTGAAGTAGCGTGCCGTCGTCAATTTCAGCGCGCGCTGATTAGTCAGCGGCAGGACGGTCTGTACCGAACCCTTGCCGAAGCTGGGGGTTCCCATAATGACCGCGCGCTTGTGATCCTGGAGCGCACCCGCGACGATCTCCGAGGCCGAGGCTGAACCGCTGTTGATCAACACCACCAACGGCAGATTACCGCTGGCATTGGAGGGGGTCGCGCTATAGCGCAACTCCGAGCGTTCGATCCGGCCCTTGGTATAGACGATCAAACCCTCATCCAAAAAGGCATCGCTGGTCTCCACGGCGGCATTCAACACCCCACCCGGATTGTTGCGCAGATCCAGAACCAGCCCACTGAGCGCCGCCTGCTCTTTCAAAGACTCGATCGCCTTGTTCAGATCGGGACCGGTCTGCACCTGAAACTGAGAGATCCGCAGATAGCCTACCGTATCGTCGATCAGCCGGCTCCTGACGCTGGTCACCTTGATGACCGCTCGGATCAGGGTCAGCTCCAGGGGCTTAATCTCGCCTTCGCGTATAATGGTCAGTACGATATCGGTGCCCGGCTCACCACGCATCTGGCTCACTGCCGCGCTGATATCCATCCCCCTAACCGGGTTGTTATCCAGCTTGACGATCATGTCTCCAGGCTGCACACCGGCTCTCTGCGCCGGCGTATCGTCGATCGGCGCGACGACCCGAAGAAGACCATTCTCCATCCCGACCTCTATGCCAAGCCCGCCGAACTCACCGCTGGTGCTCACCTGCAGGTGTTCGAACGCCTCGGGATCCAAGTAGGCCGAATGCGGATCAAGACCACTAAGCATCCCCTTGATGGCATTTTCCAGCAAGACGCTGTCCTCTACGGGCTCGACATAGGCACCCTTGATCCGCTCGAACACCTCGGCAAAGGTGCGTAACTCATCCAGCGGCAGCGCCAGCTTGGCATCAGGATCAGATGCGGCCAACACTGCACCCGAGAGCCCCAGACTCAGCATTAGGGACAGTGACAGGGCCATGCTCTTAAATAATTGTTTCATAGATCGTCCTTCGGTGTTGTTCAGACTCATATCAGTTCCGTTTGAGCCAGGCTTTCGGATTGATCGGTTCGCCCTGGTAGCGAATTGCAAAATAGAGACCGGCCTGGCTCTGGCCGCCACTATCACCGGCACTGGCGACCTGTATGCCGGCCGCCACCCAATCACCCACCTGTTTTAGCAGACTTTGATTATGACCGTACAGGCTCATATAGCCATCGCCATGATCGAGAATCAACAGCATCCCATAACCGCGCATCCAATCAGAGAAGACCACCCGGCCGTTATGCACCGCCTGAACCCTGTCGCCCATCTTCGCACGGATCAACATCCCATCACGACGAACACCCAGAGCATTATTACGCCCAAACAGCAGCGCCACCCGCGTATCCGTTGTCGGCCAGGGCAGTTTACCCTTTCGCTGTGCAAAGGCCTGGGTGCTTACCTGTAACTCATTGAGTACCAGCGCTTGTTGGAGTTCCTCAAGCACGCCTTTTAAACGCGTCTGATCGGTTTTAAATTGCTGCAGCAACTGGCTCTGACTCTTCTCCTGCTTCTCGACCGCCAGCAGTGCCTGCTGTCGCTGCCGTCTCGATTTGCGCAACGCTTCACCGCCTGACCGCAGCTGCTGCTGCTGCGCCTCAAGCCGCGCTTGCTGCTCTTGCAACTGCTGCTCGACCCGTTCCAAACGACTCAGGGTCTGCTCTACCTCTGCGACCACCCTGCTGCGAGCCTCGCTCACATACTGATGGTAGCGCAGCATCCGCGCCACTTTCTCGGGTTGCTGCTGATTAAGCAGCAACCGCAGCCGATCCTGCTGCCCGGTTCTATAGGCGGCAGTGACTTCCACCGCCAACGCCTCCAGTTGCAGATCGCGTTGCTGCCGCAGCTGCGAACGCTCAATGCTGGATGCCTCGATCCGCTGCTCTTGCTGATTAATCTGCTGCTTATTCTCGACGATCTGACGGCTAAGTTTACCGCCCTCCGTTTCGGTCTTACGCAGGATTTTAGTCAGCTGCTGTCGCTCGCCCTGTGTCGAACGCAACCTCTTCTCCAACGCGCCTATATCGGACTTGAGCTTCTTCAGCTGACGTTCGGTCTGCTCTGGAGTGGCTTGGGCCGCTTCGGCGACGGCCACACTCGACAATCCCGACAATCCCGACAGGCACAACAAGCCCAGCAGAGCGATCCGGCAGCCGAGGCCGGATCGAGTCCGGCAAAGTAACCCTGTCACTCGAGCAGCAGCGAACGGCCGCTCATCTCGGCGGGAGCTGCCAGCGCCATCAGCGCCAGCAGCGTCGGCGCCAGATCCGCCAGACAGCCATCGGCCAGACGTATCGCCTGAGGTCCGGCGTAGATCAACCCTACCGGTAACAGGGTATGAGCAGTATGAGCCTGGCCGGTGTGCGCATCGCGCATCTGCTCGACATTGCCGTGATCGGCGGTGATCAGCGCCTGACCGCCGACCTTCTCCAGCGCATCGAGCACCCGACCCAGACAGCGATCTACCGCCTCGACCGCCTCGACCGCTGCCGCAAAGTTACCGGTATGGCCCACCATATCGGGGTTGGCGAAGTTGCACACCAGCAGATCGAAGCGCTGTGATGCCAGCGCCTCGATCAAATGATCGGTCACTTCCGGGGCGCTCATCTCGGGCTGCAGATCGTAGGTCGCGACATTCGGGGAGGGCACCAGGATGCGCTCTTCACCGACATAAGGCTGCTCACGGCCACCGTTAAAAAAGAAGGTGACATGGGCATATTTTTCGGTCTCGGCGATGCGCAGCTGAGTCTTGCCCAGGCTCGCCATATATTCACCCAGGCCATTGCTGATCGAGCGGGGAGGAAAGGCGCAGGCCGCCGCTATACTCGACGCATACTCGGTCAGCATCACGAAGTCGGCCAGCTGCGGCACGACCGCACGCTCGAAACCCTCGAATACCTGATCCACGAATGCGCGGGTGATCTCCCGAGAGCGGTCCGGACGGAAATTGGCACAGATCACCGCATCGCCGTCCTGAACGATCCCCTTGGGCAGACCCGCTGAATCCACGATCACCGTCGCCTGCACAAATTCATCGTTCTCATCCCGCGCATAGGCATCGGTTAACGCCTGCACTGCCGAGTCCTGGCAAAATGCGCCCTGCCCCAGCGTCATGGCATCGTACGCCCGCTGCACCCGATCCCAACGGTTGTCCCTGTCCATCGCAAAATAACGACCGCAGAGCGTGGCTATCGCCCCCACGCCCAGTGCCGCCAGCGTCGCCTCCAGTGCCTCGATGGACGCCAAGGCGCTGCGCGGCGGGGTATCCCTGCCATCCAGGAAGGCATGTACGTAGACCTCTTTGGCACCACGCTCGACCGCCATTCGACACAGAGCCTGTATATGCAGTTCATGGCTGTGCACCCCACCCGGTGACAGCAGCCCCAACAGATGCACGGCGCGACCCTCAGTAATCGCCGCATCCATCGCCTGCAGCAAAACTTCGTTGCTGAATAGGGTACCGTCGTCGACCGACTTGGTGATCCGGGTGAAGTTTTGATACACCGTGCGCCCGGCACCTATGTTCATATGCCCCACTTCAGAGTTGCCCATCTGCCCTTCAGGCAAGCCGACCGCAAGCCCCGAGGTTGCGACCATCGAGTGCGGGTTCTGTGCCCACAGACGATCCCACACCGGCGTATTGGCCGCATGAATGGCATTATCCTGAGAACTGTCACTGATACCCCAGCCATCTAGGATAATCAGTGCAGTAGGTGATTTAGACTGAGACATAAGGCGGGGAATTCCTGATGATTGAAGAGTAGCCGGCGATTTTACGCGGTCGATTACAGTATCGCCAGCCACGCTGGCGCACAAGAGTCTGAAGCTAAGAGCTAAAGTGAGGCGAATTCCGCCTGGCAGGCGCGATAGCCCTCGCTGTCACGCAACCCCGGCAGATGCGAGGCTTCAAAATAGCTCAGCATACAGAACGGATCGGTCAGCGATAGCTGTCGAATGCAGGGATAATCGGCGCCGCAGTGTTTGAAACGGTCAAACTGCTGATCGGCATTGGTATCCCGCTGCGCCAGATAGCTGGCAGCCCGCGACTGCACCAACGCCAGAGCGGACGGGGGGAGAGCGGCAAGCAACTGTTGAAGATGCCCCGCGTCCAGATACTGCCGATAAAGCGGTGGATCGACCAGCGCTAATAACTGGTAATTAAACAGCGCCTGCTGATGATCGTTGTGGCGCTCGTAAAGGGTGCCAAGCAGCAGATGACAGACCCCCAACACACAGCGCTGTAATTTGCTGACGGCCGCATCCAGGGTGCGCGGCTGCGCGGCCCAGCTGACAAAATAATCCGAATAGAGCCGCCCGATCGCATCCGGATGCCCCCGCCGGGCGGCCTCAAGAAGCAGCTGATCCGGCGTCAAGCGGTCAGCAGTCTCCTCGCCTGACCCGGACTGCAGGAGCAGCTCTTGTGGATAAAGTGACAGCAGGTAAAGCGCCTGAGGCTGATTGCGTTCGACCCCCAGCCGCAACTGCTCTTGCACTCCCGGGGTTAACGTCAGACAGCGCCTCCAGCAGTAATGCATCGCATCGAACTGCCCCAACTCGGCAGCCTGCTGGATCCAAGCCTGTCCGCGCTGCGGGTCTCTGCCGACCCCATAACTACCCTGCCGATAGAGCCAGCCCAGCAGGAACAGGCCATCGGCGCGTTGCTCCCCCTGCATCCCTTGTAGCTGCAGTGCCGCATCCTCCACCTGCCCCTGTTGGAGTTCGGAGACCAGCTCATCCATCCCCGCATCGGCCTGGGCACTCAAGGACAACAGCAGCATAACGCCCAGTGCCCTGCCCCGCGCGCTCCGCTGCGCTCTCCCCCGGAAGGCCTGCCGCCATAACGACTCAGGCAGTAACAGGCCGGCCAGTGAAGTAAGCATTCGCTAACCTACCTGCTCATCCCACTGCATCGCACCGATCTCGACCCGAACCCAGTCGAAACCGACCTTGCGAGCCACCGACACCGCGCCATCAAGGCTCTTGAACTCACGCTCCTGTAACCCTCGCTGCAGTGTCAACGACTCTTCGCGCGCATCCCTGGTGCGGAACCGGAGAGTCCAGCCTTTGGCCATAGAGACGGGCACAGCACGGCAAAGATCAAAACACCCGGCATTAAAGAGCAGCTTCAGTTCACGTTCTTGCATATCTGATTCTTATCTTGACGTACCTGTTTTTGAATACAGTAAACAATATTCTATAATTTGAAGCATCACAAATGAATTTTGATCTATTTTTAAGTAATTATGATTATTTAATAACCTATATAGACCCATCATTTATAGACTAGGATTCGTCATTTATGCGCTTATTTATGCGTCTATACGAGTGCGCGCTTTCCGTGGCGATCCTACGCTCACGCATGGTCTAGTGCATGCCTTAGGGGTATACTGGCGCTTGTTTTTTTCGCCCTGACCGGCCATCAATGTTCACTGACCTCTGGAAATCCTGAAATGGAGCAAATGATCGAATTCGCCACCAATCACTGGGAACTCTTCGCAGCCCTAGGTGCAACCCTGGCTCTACTCCTGTTTAACGAGTCTAAAAAGGGCGGTTCAGCGCTTTCAACCCACGGGGCGGTGCAGCTGATCAATAGAGAGAACGCCGCTGTCGTCGATATCCGGCTGAAGAAAGACTTTAAGACCGGGCATATCACCGGTGCCATCAACATCCCCTACGCGGATATGGACCGTCGTATCGGCGAGCTTGAGAAGTACCGTAAGCTTCCCATTATCATTGTCTGCAACCTGGGCCAGACCGCCTCCGGTGCCGTCAAAAAGCTCCATGACGCCAATTTTGCCAATGTGCATAGGCTCTCTGGTGGCATCAGCGAATGGAAGGGACAAAACCTTCCCGTACATAAGGCATAATCATGGCCAAAACAGTTATATACAGCACCGCATACTGCCCCTTCTGTGTCCGCGCCAAGGCGTTACTCGATAGAAAAGAGGTCGCCTATGAAGATATCCGGGTAGATCTTCAACCCCAATTAAGGAGCGAGATGCTGGCACGCAGCGGCGGCAGTCGCTCAGTCCCCCAGATCTTTATCGGCGATCTGCATGTCGGCGGTTGCGACGAACTCACGACACTGGAACGACAGGGCCGCCTCGACGCGCTGCTCGCCAGCTAAACACCTCACAGAGCCATCTCACTATAAGGAGCACCCCATGTCTGAAGAGAACAGCAACACCCAGGCGACAGGCAAGACAGAAGAGTCCCCCCAGGCGCAGTTTGCCGTGCAACGCATCTACCTTAAAGACGCGTCCCTGGAAACACCAGGCGCGCCTGAAGCCTTTACCAAGCAGTGGAAGCCCGAGGTGAACTTAGAGCTCAACACCCGGACGCGCTCGGTTAACGAAGGTCTCTACGAGGTGGTACTTACCGTGACGGTTACCGCTAAGAATGAGGGCGAAAATGCCTTCCTGATCGAAATTCAACAGGCCGGCCTGTTTGCTATCACAGGTCTCGAGCAGGCTCAGCTGCAGCACACCCTCGGTGCCTT
Organism: Motiliproteus sp.; assembly: GCA_047633175.1. Lineage (GTDB taxonomy): Bacteria > Pseudomonadota > Gammaproteobacteria > Pseudomonadales > Balneatricaceae > Motiliproteus. Next base: position 15,862 of record JBLIEQ010000006.1, read on the forward strand.
CTGCCCCACGATCCTATTTCCTTATGCGCGTGAAGCGATCGACAGCCTGGCCAACAAGGGCAGCTTCCCCTCGTTAATGCTGGCTCCGGTTAACTTTGAGGCGCTGTTTGCCGAGCAGATGCAAAAGCAGGCCCAGGCGCCCGCTCAGCCCGCCGCCACTGAAACGCACTAACCCGGCAGCATGACCGTTATCGATCTGCTGATCGGTGACGGCACTTTCTCCCCCTAACTGCCTGCCTCTACCCACACTCCAGCCTATCGGTGGCCACCCTGCTCCATATCGCCCTGTACGAACCGCGCATGCCTCAGAATACCGGCAATATTATCCGCCTAGTGTCCAATAACGGCTGTCATCTGCATCTGATCGAACCCCTAGGGTTTGAGATGGATGAAAAGAAACTGCGGCGCGCATCACTGGACTACAGGGACTTGGCACGCGTCACCCAGCACCCCGATTACCCCTCCTTTCTGGCCACGATGGGCGAAAGACGCATCTTTGCGCTGACCACTCAGGGCTCCCGCACCCATACCCAACCGAGCTACAGGGACGAGGATGTCCTGCTGTTCGGCTCCGAAACCTCCGGCCTGCCCGACGCGGTACGCAATGCGATCCCTGAGGAGCAGCGCATCCGCATTCCGATGCAGCCACAGGCACGCAGCATGAATCTGTCCAATGCGGTAGCGGTGGTCAGCTATGAAGCCTGGCGTCAGTTCGGCTTCGCGGGCGGCCAGTAAGAAGCCAACACTCAATCGCCCCTGCCGACCCCTTCGCGACGCGGATCCGCGCCTGCTGCGCTATGAAATCCAGCCTGAGGCAGCCAGATTCGGCATCCTGCCTCAGCTGCCTGTCTCGCCGTCCATGGCTCAATCCTGCGGGCCTTTTTCAGGCTGGGTTTCATCGGTTAACAATGGGAAATGTCGTCTGCCTGCAATGCTGTTGTATGACAGTGACCACCTATTAGCTGATGGTAATCAAGAACCAAAAGGCCCAGATAACGCCGCAACACCTAACTGGTACATAGCCTTCTTTAAGGCTCCTGAGCGGCGGAACAAGCCAGCCATGATAAGCAATGAATGGCTTCCCTCTATACTGATAGAGACCGATCAAATATAGCCGACAACGGCCAGCTTAATTATTCCATTAGATGTTGTTTTAACTTTTAATCAACTCTGAAATATGGCGCCTCGGCCCATGGAGGGTAGCTTCGGCTCTTCCTAAACGAAACAGCATCTGTACGGTATCACCCTGGTGTATGTTGAATTCTTTTTTGAATGAAGCCTGTAATGGCCGCATCTCCTTGTACTCCTGCAAAACTTGGCTCATGGGGTGCTGCGCGAGCCCCATCGCGGTGGTCTTGAGGTTGATACGGCAGTAATATCTTCCAACTTTGACTTGATCTAGCCGGCTGTTTGTCGAAGTTGAAATCCAGGCGAAGGTAGCTGTTGAAGTGGTGGCTGCCCTTGTCATCTCCACCGCCTGCTCACCAAATTCGGTGGGATTTTTTTTCGACCTGATCCCGCGACAGTAAAAAAGACTCAACGACAAACTCTTTGATCCCGCTTAAGCCTGCCTGAGATAGCCCAAACCCGTCCCGGTACTTTTGAACCTCTTCGTCATTGAAGCGAGACATGCCAATGGTTTCATGATCCCGCTCTTGATCCCCTACTTCGATCTGCATGGCATCCGTCAGTATCTGCTCGAAACGATGCTTTGCCTCGTCAGACTGAACAATAGTTAGGAGGGCTGTGCTTTCCTGACCATGAAAGTCATGCAGCCTGTCTATTTCTGATTGAGCTAAACGGCGGTTATCGTACTCACGTTTATTAGTGTGTCGAGTTAACAGGTGGGCGAACAGCGGGTCAGGAGTGAGCCCCGGACGTTCGATCAGTTCAATAGATGCTACCGGCTTATTGAGCAGTTCCGTGTTGCCATAGATACCTTGGGGGAAGTAGTCGATGCGCGCCTCATGGCCAGTCCTATCGCGGCGATGGCCAGGGTTTCCAGAAACGTGCCTTGACCAATATGTATCTGACGATAGAACGGGGCTGTCGCGGGTAATAACCGCTCTGGGTCAACATAGAGGTCAAAGCTTCTAGGGCCCATGAAGCGAATTATCCAGGGTTGTTTATTGTAGGATTTGGACAGGTTATGGCGTAGGCCAAAACCTGCATGCGGATATCTTTTTCCGCTGGCTCCGGGCCTTCCCAACCGATGCTCAGGGTGGGCTCAGCGGTGCCACAACCTACGATGGTACTACTAAGGGCAATGGATCCGAGTCCCAGACCAAAGACCTGAATGAAGTTTCGACGATTCATAATGCGCTCCCAGGCATTTGCATTATTAGGAATCTATATTGTATTCCCAGGAATCAATACACAAGATGCATTTAAGTGGATAGGAAAAGACGCATTGGCTTGATGAGCATCGTGATAACATTATGCGAACCTGAAAGGAATAATTTTATATATGCAGTGCTTTATAGGACCAAACAATTTACAAAGCATCGAACTCCTTTTGCAAGAAGCTAAAGTCGTTCAGGTATTTGGCCTTAGTGACTCTTTTGGGACTAATTCCTGCCGAATTCAAACTACGGATCCAACCTGATTTAATGCTCGGGATATCTTAGTGGCACTTGTCGCAGTCCTTGCCATTTCCAAACATTGAACACAGTCACATCAGAGTCCGCTTCCCTGTATATCGCTAGCTGGAAGGGTTGTAGTGATCATAGAACCCAAATGGCTTGTTAGGGCCGTACTTTGCCCCCTAGTGTCTGATGCCCCAGGGCGCTAACCGACACGCTGCAGACGCTTAGCTCTGGCCTCTGGGGTTGCTGCTGAAAACGTGGGGTTCCTGATAGCGGACACCCATCTGAGTTCGGGATCACGGCAGGCGTATCTACTTAGCGGTAACAGCGACTGGCTCCTTTAACAAGAATTACACATGAAACAGGCCCTATAGACCTACCCGTCTGAAGGTACAGCTTAACGCCAAATTCTCGTAGCGGTCATTGATTGGGAAATAGTACAGCGGCAAGAGTCGCCAAAAGGGGGGCACTTATAATCTGTGGCTACGGCAACGGTTATTACTAGCCAGAAACACTGGAGCGGACGCTGATTTTACTGTATTGAGCGCCTGTTAATCACAAGAGCTGCGACAGGGCGAACATCTGCTATCCTGGTGTTAACTATCATTGCCCTCTGCTATGTCATAAGCTACCGCAGGTAGTGCGCACAAGGGGGGCCGCGCCCCTTTCTTAAGTGCTAGACAAGACCCTTTTAATCCACTATTTAGACTAACTATCTTATCGCCGTTATAGCCACATATAGTCTACGCACCCTAGGTATCGTCAATGATTCCTGATTGAAACCCTGAACTCCCTCCAGTGGGCTGATACCTTTCGTTGACCGTTACGCTATAGCGCACTATAGGACTTAAAACAGTTGGCCGGTTATACTCAGCTATCTCCGATTGATGAAACATAAAGCAAACTTTTACATTTCTTCCTTCAACCGTAGAGAACTCTTTATTGATGAATTCAGTGGCTAGATCTATCTGCGGTGAATCCATGCTGATCCTCCACACACGTTATTCGACCTAACATGATGACGAGTAGCAGACTAATTTATACCGAGGCATCGATAAACGAAATAATATAAAAGGCAACGCGTTGACTGGCATATTGCGGAGCGGCCTGGAATAGCCCATACGCTTAACAAAAAACACATGGGGCTAAAAAATCTAATCAATATAGAATATATTTTATCCAAGGTTGTACGATCATTCCGAATCATCAAGTTTCAGCTTGTATTTACCAAATCTCGTTATCACGACTTGATTAAAAACGATAGAAAGTTAGCGATGACCTTCCTCTGTTAAATATTTATAGCGTGGCCGATGGTACGTCTGTAGGACAAGCCCGCCTGAACATCCTGAAAAGGGTATTCAGGCGGGACAAAATGATCATTAATAACTAACTTTAAGACCAACATAGTCATAATGACTGACTAACCGAAACTAATTATTTAATCGGACCTACCCTAACTAATGACAGAGACTGCGGTGACTAACCAAATAGCAAACATGGCAAGTAATCCAAAAGCTACGTTTTTAGTCACATTAGTATATTTGAATAACAAACTTGCACCTACCGCAGCGGTTACAGCGACAATTGACCAACGTAAAAAAGTCAAACCATCACTTTGCTCAATGACTAGTGAGTCAACACCGTAGATCATAAACCACACCATTAAAGGTAGCGCGAAAGCAACGGTAGTATCGAAGGTATTTGATGCCAACGGGTTGGCAACAGCATCTTCGTAATTACCATTACGCGCATCTTTAACAGATAACAATAAGTCAGGAATTGATGAAGCAGCTGAGCCTAAGATCAAACCAGAGAAAAACGCTGGTACACCCATAATTTCTGCAGCACCAACCACACCTTCTACTAAGATATGTGAGGCGCCTGTTATAATGGCTGTTGCGCTGGCTATCACTACCAATGCGCGGGTCAGGTTGAAGGTTTTATTACTGAAAAACAGGCTATTGAAGTTAAATGATAAAATGTTACCGATTATTCCATAGTCATTAATTTCTTCATATTCATAATCGTCATCAGCTTCATGGCCTCGGCTATCAATATACAAATGAACACCGTAACCAATATAAATAACATTCAAAACTACCGCCATAGTAATCGTAAAAGCATCAAAACCTAAAAAGTAAATAAGGGATATTTCTGCTGTTAATACCCAAAACAGATCACGAAGTAGAGCATTTTTATTTAAAGAAATACTGTTAACTTTATTCCCATGTTCGTCTTTCGCAAGCAAGATAGACAGTGCAGGTATAACACAACCATTAAAAACAGCCGAGCCAGCCGTAACGCCTAAACCCACCATAACCATACCGGGATCGTTAAAGAAAAATAAACAAGAAACAACAACAGCCATTTCTGGCATGCTTGAGCCTATAGCGTTGACAGTAGCACCTTTAACACCTGCCGGCATATTGCGGCCAAGATAGCTTGCTGATTGCTCAAAAGTATCACAAGAATATTTTAATAAATAGCAAGCAAGTAAAATTAAGGCAAAAGGCCACACAGCATTATATAATTCCATAAATCTCCGTTATTCATTAATTGGAAAGCAAGGTAAACGCACTCTTTTTTTATTGAACGAATGCATATTCCACATCCATACCGTCAATGTTATACATTCTATCACTGATGTGAAAATAATTTATCATGTTAAAAAATAATTTATATATCGTTCAGCATACCTTCGTTCCGGCTACCTTTATTACTGGCTTGTTAATACTAAAAAATCAGACTCTGTTCGTATTACATGTTGAAAACATCTCGACCTTAACAAGGTATACCATAAAACCAGAATGTTGGTTTATTTTTGATAGGTTCTGATCGAGCCATCGGAACCAGCCAAGATAGTGGGGTAGATCAGGCTCGGCAGTGATATCGCTGTAACTCGTTGAGAGCGCCACCGCGATGCATGAGATCCTAGTTGTACTTGGGGCATCTAAGATCGGACTGAAGTCGCTGTTCCAAATGTTTGAAGATTGCCGGTCTTGTATCTGGATGCTGCAATCGCTCCAGATGCAGGCGCCGCTGACAAGGGCTGAGTGAGCCGATAGCTAGTGCCCGTTGGTTGAAATCGAGCTGTTTCATGAGAAACAGCCGGTAATCTCTGGGCCTCCTGTAGTTTAGTACAGGATCAACACCTAAACCGAACAGAGCCTATAAAGCCTGTACATTCTGCAAAAGAGAGAATTAAAAAATCCGTTCTGTCCCAACCGTATCGGCTTTTATTAGCCATACCGTTATAGGCTCTGAAGTCACTAGTGAAGAGCGGAACAGGGCCTTGAAAATGATACCAAAAGAATGAAAACGTATCATCAGGTAGTCGGGGGTACCTAACCCTACCCCCCCACAAGACCCTGGATGCATGTCCGTAAAGGCGTGCAACTCAAATAGTGAATCCTATCCACCCATCATAAGCGTATAGTGTTGGACTCTATGCTTACGTACCCATGACCGCTCCGTAGATACTCCACATCACCTGCCCTAATCTCTCGCTTGGTGGGGTGTCCGCTATCAGGAACTCCGAGGTTTCATCAGCAACCCCGCTGGCCAGAGATAAGTGTCTGCATCGTGTCGACTCTTGCCGCTACCAGACGTTTCTTACTGATTTTTGGGTGTCCGCTTTTGCGAGCAGGCCTATTCGGTAAGGTATATCTTTAACCTTTCGGACTACTCGGTCAGGGCCGTGTTAGGCGCTGACCTAACTTCACTCTGCAGGTCCGCAAAGTCGCTACACTTGTCATAAACGGTTATAGATTACGGGTCCGCTTTGGGGCCAATAGATGAAAACCGACTCTTCCTATTCCCAACCCGTTGTAGCTGTTAGAGAACCGATTGACTCGGAAGGAAGCCACCCTCTACGCCATCGAGCATACATCTCGGCCTTTATTCCAACAAACTATCAGATGAAAGCCAAGACCACGAAGAGTGGTACCCAAACCCCTTCTAAGCCGATGAAATTCAGACTGAAGAAGGCCAGCAGGGTCGAGCCATTGGCTGTTGTCAGCTCCCGACAACAACGGCATCCCTACAGGCAATGGCGAGACTGGCAGTCTGAGGCAGACAAATCGATTTGCACAACCACAGGCGGCCCCTGGGTGAGGCACAGGGATGTACCGAATGAATCCGAATCTGCCGGCCTCAGACTGAATCTCATAGCGCCGCAGGCGCGTACCCGCAGGGCGGTTTAGCAGGGGGCTGGGGGCATTTTTCGGGGGCTGAAATAAGCCTTACAGGTGTCACCTTTATGCCATTACACCTATTTTGGCAGGCATCCCTGCCGCAATTAACAAGTACAAAGCCTTTCAAAAGATCGCCTGCAGGCCTGCGATCACAGTGCTATAGGCTGAGCGTTGTGGGTAATCAGGTAATCCTTTACAACAACTAATTAGCACACCCCCGTTAACAAACCCCCGACCAACACTCAATCGCCCCTGACGACCCCTTCGCGACGCGGATCCGCGCCACCCAGCAGTAGACCCTGCTGTAGCTGAATGCCGTGCAGGCCGGAGTTGAGGTCCCGCACCGATACATTAAATCCCATCTCTATCAGTGCCGGCGCAAACGCTTCGGCGGAGGTACCTTTTTCCAGGTCGTAGGTACCGAAACGGTTAAGCAGATGAGGCAGGCTGATCGCCTCCTGCACCGACATCCCCCACTCCAGATGGGCGATCAGGGTCTTGGCGACATAGCCGATAATCCTCGATCCCCCTGGGGAGCCCAGCACCAGATAGGGCTTGCCATGCCGCAGCACGATCGTGGGCGACATCGAGGAGCGCGGCCGCTTGCCCGGCTCCAGGCGGTTGGCGATCGGATGACCGTCTTTATGGGTCGCGAAGGAGAAATCGGTCAGTTCATTGTTCAGCAAGAAACCCCGCGTCATCAACCGCGATCCGAAGCCGTTCTCGATCGTGGTGGTCATGGAGAGAGCATTGCCGTCGGCATCGACGATAGAGATATGGCTGGTCGAGGGCAGCTCGATCGACTGATCATCCGCCAGCACGATGGGGTTTTCCCAGGGCGGAGATCCGGCCTCGCTGGTGTCGAGGGCCTTGCCGACGGTAATCAGCCGGGCGCGCTTGGCTAGGTAGTCTCGATCGAGTAACCCTGCGGGCAGAGGCACATAATCGGTATCGGCCATGTAGCGTCCCCGATCGGCGAACGCCAGCCGCGATGCGTCACCGATAATCTGCCAGGCGATCGCTGAATCAGCACCCATTGCGGACAGATCGAAATGCCGGGTGATCCCCAGAATTTGCCCGACCGTCAGGGCCCCCGAGCTGGGTGGCCCCATGCCGCAGATAGCGTACTCTTTATAGGGCAGGCAGGTGGCCGGACGTTCTTTTACCTGGTAGGTGGCCAAATCTTGCAGCGCCAGCGTACCCGGATTCCCCTCGGCAGACTGCACTGTCGTCACGATATCGGCGGCTATCTGACCCGAATAAAACGCCTCGCCGCCCTGCTCGGCCAGCATGGTCAGGGTATCGGCATAGGCGCCGTTTTTTAACAATGCACCGGCCGCCAGGGGCACGCCTCCGGCATCAAAGAAGTAGTTTTGGGTAGCGGGGTAACGCCCCAGGCGTTCGGCATCTGCGGCAATCGCGGATGCCAGCCGAGGTGATACCTCGAAACCCTCTCTGGCCTGGTTGATCGCCGGTTTAAGCAGCTGCGTCCAAGGCTGGTTTCCATAGCGCTGGTGCAGCGCCGCCATCAGCTTAACGGTTCCGGGGGTTCCGACCGAGCGTCCGCCGACCACCGCATCGTAGAATTTCAGCGGCTGGCCCGTCGCATCCTGAAACAGCTCCGGACGGCTGTTCAAGGGTGCGGTTTCACGGCCATCGTAGGTCGTGATCTTATCGTTGCCGGCATCGTAGTAGACCACGAAGGCACCGCCGCCGAGTCCCGACGACTGGGGCTCGACCAGACCCAGCATCGCCTGCACCGCGATCATCGCGTCCACCGCAGACCCACCGCGGCGCAACACCTGATAGCCTGCCTCGACGGCGACGGGGTTTGCCGCCGCGACCATAAACTCTTGCGCCCTGACCTCCGCCTTGAGCTGCAGCCCGCTGGCCTGCTCCGGGGCAATCGCATCGGCAACCTGAGCGGCGGCGACAACTTGGCAAGCTACACCTAAACCGACAACCAGGCCCACAAACAGACCACTTCTTTTAATATTCAGCATCATCATTACCGCTCCCTATAGCCAACCGAGACTCACTGTTGTCAATGTAAACCAGCGGCGGCCCTTCAACCAGAGCCATCCGTGCCTAAAAGAGGCGCGAGGATGCTCTCTGATCTACGGATGTCATACCGCTAGCCGGCATCTTCGACCTCGACCGCATCGATCCCCAGCTCTTTAATCTTACGCGTCAGGGTGTTCCGCCCCCATCCCAGCAACAGTGAGGCGTCGCGACGGCGGCCTGCGGTATGCGCCAACGCCGCCTCGATCATAATCCTCTCAAACGCGGGCACCGCGTCCCCGAGCAGATCACTGTTGCCCCGGCTCAGAGATTGTTCGGCCCACTGGCGCAGGCCCTGCTGCCAGTCTCCGGGGAGCTGGAGCACCGCATCGGCTGACAAGAGTTCGGGCGGCAGATCATCAAGCAGCACCTCGCGACCGGATGCCATCACGGTAATCCAGCGGCAGGCGTTCTCCAGCTGGCGCACATTGCCCGGCCACTCGATCGTGCACAGATAGCGCTCGGCCTCCGCGGAGAGTGACTTGGGTTCGACCGCCAGCTCTTCGGCGGCACGGGCCAGGAAGTGCTGCATCAGCTTGGGAATATCCTCGCTGCGATCACTGAGTTTAGGAATATGAATGCGGATAACATTCAGGCGATGAAACAGATCCTCCCGAAAACGCCCCTCCTTAACCAGGGCCTCCAGATTCTGATGCGTCGCGGTAATGATTCTGACGTTAACCCTGACCGAGGTATGGCCACCGACGCGGTAAAACTCGCCGTCCGCCAGCACCCGCAGTAAACGGGTTTGCGCCTCGGCAGGCATATCGCCGATTTCATCCAGAAACAGGGTCCCCTCGTCAGCCTGCTCAAACCGGCCCTTGCGCTGACCCGCCGCACCGGTAAAAGCGCCCTTCTCGTGGCCAAACAGCTCAGATTCGATCAGATCGCGGGGGATCGCCGCCATATTTAACGCGATAAAGGGGTTATGCCTGCGCGGACTGTGTCTGTGTAACGCCTGCGCCACCAGCTCCTTACCGGTGCCCGACTCCCCGTTAATCAATACCGTAATTTTCGATTGCGATAACCGACCGATCGCCCGAAACACCTCCTGCATCGCAGGTGCCTCGCCGATGATCTCGGTGGCGCTGTCGACCTCCTGAGTCCCGACCTCGGCGCGCTGCTCCTGGGCATGCGCCACCGCACGCTTGACCAGTGCCACGGCGTCATCGACATCGAAGGGTTTGGGCAGATATTCGAAGGCGCCTCCCTGATAGGAGGCCACGGCGCTATCCAGATCAGAATGCGCGGTCATAATAATCACCGGCAGCTCGGGATAGTCCCGCTGTATCGTACTCAACAGTTCCAGACCGCCGACGCCAGGCATGCGGATATCGCTCACCAGCGCGTCGGGCCGCTCCTTTTCCAGAGCCCGCAACGCCTGATCAGCAGACTCGAACGCACGACTCTGGACACCACCCTGTTCCAACGCCTTTTCCAACACCCAGCGAATCGAGCGATCGTCATCAACGATCCAGACATTGGATACAGCTTTCATAACAAGGCCTCTTGACGCTGTTCTAGCGGAATATAAATAATAAATTCAGTATGTCCGGGCTGACTCAGACATTCGATCAACCCCGCATGCTGACTGACAATCGACTGGGCGATCGACAACCCCAGCCCCGTTCCTTCGGCTCGCCCACTGATCATCGGGAAAAACAGGGTGTCTTTTAACGCCCCCGGAATACCCGGACCGTTATCACTGATTACCAGCTGACACACCAGCCGATGTCGCTCGGATCCCAGGGTGAATTGACGAATCGCCCGAGTGCGCAGGCAGATCCGCGGCTGCTGGGTACCCGACTCCTGCAGCGCCTGGATACTGTTACGCACCATATTCAGCACCGCCTGAATCAGCTGCTCTTTATCGCCGTTCAGATCGGGAATACTGGGATCGTAGTCACGTAAGATCTCGATCTCTCCGGCCGTTTCGGCACTGGCCAGGCTGTAGATACGCTCCAGAATCCGATGAATATTGAGCGGTTTTTTATTCAACAGCTGCCGGGGCCCGAGCATTCGATCGACCAGATTCTGTAACCGGTCCGCCTCATGGATAATGACCTGGGTATACTCTTGAAGGCTGGCATCCGGCAGCGCCCGCTCCAGCAACTGGGCGGCGCCGCGCAGACCCCCTAGCGGGTTTTTGATCTCATGCGCCAGGCCGCGAATCAGCCCGCGTGTCGCTTCCTGCTGCGCCCTCGAATCCTCTTCCCGCCCCATACGCAGCATGCGGTCACGCGGACTGATTTCCACCAGCAGACAGCCATGCTGATCGCCGGTCAGCGCCGTCACGCTGTAATCCGCCTCTACCTCCTTACCCTGGGCAAGATGCAGATGCGCCTCACGCCGAGTAAACGAGTGGCCGGTTTCCAGCACATCACTGAGCACATCGTAAAACTCAGAGTGATCGCGAATAAGCGCCAGCACGCTCTCGCCTTCGATCCGCTTGGCGCTGACATCAAACAGCATCTCGCCCGCCGGATTGAGATAGCGCAGACAACGATCGCCATCAAGCATCAACACCGCGCCCGACAGATTATCCAGTAATTGTTTGTAGTGATTCTGCACGTCACCCTCTCAGTTCAGCAGCCGTCCGCATCAACACGACAGATTATCCAGTAATTGCTTGTAGTGATTTTGCACATCAACCTCGGAGTTCACATCAACACACATCAACACACATCAACACACATCAACACGGCAGATTATTCAGTAATTGTTTGTAGAGATTTTGCACGTCAACCTCGGAGTTCAGGAGCCATCCGCATCATCATGATGCCCATAAACAGAGGCTTTGCAAAAAACAAACCACAATACAGGCTCAGTAAAAATACCTATTTAAAGCCGCTAACGCAGGATTCACCCTGCGGGAGGCCCGGAATCAGGATAGCGGGTTGAAACCGCCTTTGCACTAAATTGGTGCACATACAGATAACCGCACAAAAATAGCCTAGAGGTCTGTAATCACAGCGCTACAGGCTAGAGTTTGTGGGAGCCGGGCTCCCGGCGATCTTTTCATTCTTTTCATTCTTTTCATTCTTTTCATTCTTTTCAAGCAAACAGCTCAAAAGATCGCCTGCGGGCAGGCTCCCACGGAATAGCTTCTCTTGTGGGTCAGGCTTCAGCCTGACGAAGTGAAGGGTCAGGCACTTCCACAATAATTAACGGGGACAGAGCCAAAAAAAAACCGCCCTAAGGCGGTTTTTTTTATTCAGCAGCTTCAGCAGCGCGGTCTTACACGCGGCAGTACAGCTTACACGCTGTAGTAAAGCTCGAACTCGACAGGGTGCGTCGTCATCGCGATACGCTCCACTTCGGCTTGTTTGAGCTTGATGTAGGCATCGATGGTCTCATTGCTGAACACGCCGCCGGCAGTCAGGAACTCACGGTCACCGTCTAGCGCTGCCAGTGCTTCTTCCAGGCTGCTGCACACTGTCGGGATCAACAGCGCTTCTTCGGCTGGCAGGTCGTACAGATCCTTGTCGGCTGCATCGCCAGGATGGATCTTGTTCTTGATACCGTCGATCGCACCCATCATCAGTGCGGTGAAGCACAGGTAAGGGTTAGCCGCCGGATCAGGGAAACGGAACTCGACCCGACGCGCCTTGGGGCTGGTGACGTAAGGGATGCGGATAGACGCGGAACGGTTACGCGCCGAGTAGGCCAGCATCACGGGAGCTTCGTAGCCTGGTACCAGACGCTTGTAGGAGTTGGTAGCAGGGTTAGCGAAGGCATTGATCGCCTTGGCATGCTTGATAACACCACCGATCGCGTACAGCGCAGTATCGCTCAAGCCACCGTAAGAATCGCCGGCAAACATGTTCTGACCATCTTTGGAGATAGACATATGCACGTGCATACCCGAACCGTTATCGCCAACCAGTGGCTTAGGCATAAAGGTCGCGGTCTTGCCGTAGGCGTGAGCCACGTTGTGGACACAATACTTAAGCACTTGAACTTCATCGGCCTTCTTAACAAGACTGTTAGGACCTACACCGATCTCACACTGACCGGCAGTACCGACTTCGTGGTGATGCACTTCGATCGTCAGACCCATGGTGGTCATCGCATCACACATCGCGGCGCGCAGATCATGCAGGGAATCGACGGGAGGAACGGGGAAGTAACCACCCTTAACCACGGGACGGTGACCGATATTGCCGCTGTCGAAGTCTTTGTTAGAAGACCAGGCCGCTTCTTCCGAAGAGATCTGGTAGCCAGCACCCGAGATATCGGCATGCCATTTCACATCATCGAAGACGAAGAACTCGGGCTCAGGACCGAACAGGGCAGAATCGCCGATACCCGACGCCGCCAGGTAAGCCTCACAGCGCGCACCGATGGAGCGTGGGTCACGCTCATAGCCCTGACCCGTGGTTGGCTCGACGATGTTACAACGCACGATAACGGTCGCATCTTCGGTGAAAGGATCCAGCCGTGATGCGGAATCATCCGGAAGCAGAATCATGTCGGATTCGTTGATGCCCTTCCAGCCGGCAATAGAGGAACCATCGAACATCTTGCCATCTTCGAAGAAATCATCGTTCACTTCTGTAGACGGGACAGTAACGTGCTGCTCTTTACCCTTGGTATCGGTAAAACGCAAATCAACCCAGCGCGCTTCGCTCTCTTGAATCAACTTCAGAGTATGGCCTAGCATAATAATGTCTCCGCCTTTAACAGTTGCACAGATACTGTGCTTTGGATAATTCTGCAACCGAACCCGGCTACAGCAACAATGTGGTTTTTACGCCTGCTAGTGGCAAAGCAAACACTATGCCAATACTCGCACGCCCATCGGGGCATTAACAGTTAAGGGCTCTGTAAAGCAGAGCCTAAGAATATCTGCACTCTTTTAGCCTTTAAGCGCACCATAAGGGGGCACAATAAGACCGGGCGGCGTCTTTTGGTGCACTACGCACCGCGCAAGGATAGTGACTTCGGTACCTAATTCAAGACAACCTGGGAGTATTTACACTTAAAGACGCTTTTTTTTCTCCATCTGCCCGGTCCTAAGGTATAATATCCGATTTTTCCCACGGGCCACCCTTGGCCGGAGCAATACTGTGATTGAGAATTTACGTAACATCGCCATTATCGCCCACGTCGACCATGGTAAGACCACCCTAGTAGACAAACTCCTGTCGCAATCCGGCACCCTGGATCGTCGCGACGCTGGCGCCGAGCGGATCATGGATTCCAACGACCAGGAGCGAGAACGCGGCATAACTATCCTGGCCAAGAACACCGCCATTAAGTGGAACGACTACCATATCAACATCGTCGACACCCCCGGTCACGCCGACTTCGGTGGTGAAGTGGAACGCGTAATGTCGATGGTTGACTGCGTACTGCTGCTGGTTGACGCCGTCGACGGCCCTATGCCACAAACCCGCTTCGTAACTCAGAAGGCGTTTGCTCAGGGCCTTAGGCCTATCGTGGTTATCAACAAGATCGATCGCCCGGGCGCGCGTCCTGACTGGGTCATGGATCAGGTCTTCGACCTGTTCGACAACCTTGGCGCCACCGACGAGCAACTTGAATTCCCGGTCGTCTACGCCTCAGCACTTAACGGTATCGCCGGACTCGATCCTGAAGATATGGCCGACGACATGACGCCGTTATTTGAATCGATCGTCAAAAATGTCCAGGCACCAGTGATCGAGGCCGATGGCCCCTTCCAGATGCAGATCTCGGCACTGGACTACAACAGCTACCTGGGCGTTATCGGCGTAGGTCGTGTAACCCGCGGCAGCATCAGCCTCAACGCTCCCGTCAAGGTGATTCACCGCGAAGGCGAGGTCCGCACCGGCAAGATTATGAAGATCATGGGTTATATGGGCCTGGAGCGCATCGATATAGAGACCGCAGAAGCGGGCAATATCGTCTGCATCACCGGCATCGAAGGCCTCTGCATCTCGGACACCGTATGTCACCCTGACACGGTAGAAGCCCTGCCACCGCTCAGTGTCGATGAGCCGACGGTATCCATGACCTTCCAGGTGAACAACTCTCCTTTTGCTGGCCAGGACGGCAAGTTCGTCACTACCCGTAACATTAAGGAGCGGCTCGAACGCGAACTGATCCATAACGTCGCACTGCGCGTTCAACAGGCCGATTCACCCGATAAGTTCAAGGTCTCGGGTCGGGGCGAACTGCATCTGTCGGTACTGATCGAAACCATGCGCCGGGAAGGCTTCGAACTGGGCATCTCTCGCCCGGAAGTCATCCAGAGAATCGTTGACGGTGAAATCCAGGAACCCTACGAATCGGTCCTGCTGGATGTTGAAGAGCAGCACCAGGGCGGTATCATCGATGTGTTGGGCAAGCGCAGAGGCGATATGACCAATATGGAAGTGGATGGCAAAGGGCGGATCCGCCTGACCTTCATTATCCCTTCACGCGGCCTGATCGGCTTCCGCAGCATGTTCCTGACCATGACCTCCGGCACCGGCATCATGTCCTCGAACTTCGATCATTACGGCCCGGTCAAAGAGGGTGAAGTCACCGCTCGGGGCAACGGCGTGCTGGTCTCGATGGTCGCAGGTAAGGCACTGGGGTATTCGCTATGGAACCTGCAGAGTCGCGGTCGCCTGTGCGTCGAGCCTAATACCGAAGTCTACGAAGGGATGATCCTGGGCATTCACAGCCGTTCTAACGACCTGGCCGTGAATCCGATCAAGGGCAAGCAGCTGACCAACGTCCGTACCTCCGGCACCGATGAAAACATCCAGATGACACCCGCGATCAACTTCACCCTCGAGCAGGCACTGGACTTTATCGAAGATGACGAGCTGGTCGAAGTCACACCCCATGCGATCCGCCTGCGTAAGAAGTTCCTCAAGGAACACGAGCGTAAGCGCGCAGCACGTGGCGGCTAATCGCTAAAGCCGCAATAATCGAAACCCCGCCTGGTGCGGGGTTTTTTTATGGCTATGACACGTAGGATGAGGTGAGCGTGCGAACCGCATCAGGCAGATTCAGAGAAAATAGATCGGTTCCCTTTTGATATCTATGGCTATTCTCCACAAATCAATTATCTAAGATATTAAACAAATAAACGAAAACCATAAAGATCGCGACCCCTTGTACAATCGCTGAAAAAAACTTATACAAACTATTGTGGTATAACCATTTAGAAAAAAATGAATAAAACACACAAAAACCGATATAAAACCAGAAATATTTTATAAAATCTTCGGTGACACCCACTTTAGAATAATATAATACGGCACCGCCTATACCCGAAAGCATGCATGCCAATGATAAAACAACGCTTTTAACGCTTATTATTTCTTCTTCCATACAAACACCTTGTTGAATTAACAATCCAGGATATCGACCTCTTTGCGGCACACCCCATAAACCTAACTCTCTTTACCGTAATTTAATGGGTTTCTATATAAACATGTTTTCCGTAATTAGATTCAATAAGAAACAACAATAAACCAACATCTTTCGACCTATACTTCATCTCTTTTAATTCATCTTCTGAAAGTTCGGCGTCTTCTGATACTATCAGCTTATATGAGCTAATCTCTTTTTCTAATCGACAGCCCATATCAGGCCTGGCATTGCTTTTACAGATCAATCGAGCAGCTACATTAAGAGAGTTTTGAGAAGGTGAATCTGAGTGACCCCAATAAAAATTTGAATTGAACCCGCTCCAAAAAATATTAAACAATGTGACTACTGAAATTGAAATAAAAGACCATACTAACGTGTTAACTACATTTCCAGGCCGCCCCTTTAATAGCCAAACACCTACTATTAAAATGATAACAAAAAGACACGCTATTCCTGCGATATATATGTACGGCATACAACTGTTCCATCCATGATGACTAAACTTAGTTTTTTACTTTCAAGCTATAAACTTTATATCTTCTAATACTCAGGTAATGGGCTAGGCCTTTTATAATGTGCTCAATAAAAACTAACTCCTTTTTGTACCGATCTCTTTATCTCTGTGCATCAGCCAGCCTCATGGTAATCCCCTTCTATTAAAATACAAAATAATTACAAACAGGGTCACGCCAACAGTATTAGCCCACAAATACCACAAAGCTATCTGCGTAACGGACAGGGTAAAATCTAAAAAATAGAATGGCAGGTTAAAAACACTTAAGGGGTAATGAAAAAACAATACAAATGACACAAGCAGGATAATGACTCTTTTAACCACAAAACCAGCAAGATTCAACATTCCAACCTGAAGGCAATCATCTAAACCAGCAGGTCTACTAGAGCTGACTTCCATACTCTTAACTATTGCCACACCTAAACAGAATATAGTAAAAAATATAATTAAATTAGACAAATACACTTTTGACTCAAACGAGGAATCCGCAATAATAAAAGCTTCAACTTTAGTAAAAAAACCAACTAAAGCTTTGCTGTAAAAGTCGTTGTCTATAAAAAACGCAGCACTCTTACCACTAAACAAAGCCAGCAAGATCAACATAGACATTTTGCATGTGCTTTTAAGCATAAGTAATGGGGGGCAGGGCTAGAGGTTGATCGTGAGTACCGAGCTGATACGGAATGAGTGCAGGATCTGCCGCGATCGGGTAAAAGCGGGCGACCCTGATGAGACAAGCCAGACCTGTATCGACAGGCCTCTCATTCGAATTCGAGGGCAAAGCAACGACCTTTTAATTAAACCTATAGTCCATAATATCATTCCAACCTATTGAAACAACGGCACAACCCTACTTATTGCAAGTCTACTTGTCAATATATCGCAACATTGTCGGACTACATTTCACCCATAGAACGCGACCCACAGGGACGAGGGAAGTGCGCTAAGCCCGTAGGGAACGGGCAGCGCCGACCCTCGGGGGTCAACAAGAACGATAGCCCCCGCCCGATAACTCTTATATCATCGGGTGACATCCAGGCAGGAGAACAGCCATGCGCAGCCTTTTTCCCGAAATTCACCCCTATCAGCAACAACACTTAAAGGTCGACAGCCTGCACAGCCTCTATTTGGAAGAGAGTGGCAATCCGAACGGCCAGCCGGTGTTGTTTGTCCATGGTGGCCCCGGTGGCGCCAGCAGTGAGTTCGCGCGCCGGTTTTTTGATCCGCTAAAATACCGCATCATCCTGTTCGATCAGCGCGGTTGTGGCAAGTCCACCCCCTATGCCGAGCTGCGCGACAATACCAGCGCGCACCTGCTGGCCGATATGGAGGCGATCCGTCTGCATCTCGGCATCGACAGCTGGTTACTCTTTGGTGGCTCCTGGGGCTCGACCCTGAGCCTGCTCTATGCCCAGGCTTACCCGGAGCGCGTCAACGGCCTGATTCTGCGTGGCATCTTCCTCTGCCGCGACCAGGATATCCGCTGGTTTTATCAGGAGGGCGCTAACCGTATCTTTCCCGATCACTGGAAAGAGTACGAAGCGCAGATTCCCCTGTCAGAACGGGGCGACTTTGTCGCCGCCTATTACAAGCGCCTCACCTCTGGCAACGAGATCGCGCGGATGTCGGCGGCTAAGGCCTGGTCTTGCTGGGAGGCACGCTGCTCTACCTTGAATCCGAGCAACACCCTGGTAAGCCATTGCAGCGAACCCCATGTCGCGCTGGCGATGGCCCGTATCGAGGCGCATTACTTCATCAATCAGGCGTTTATTGCACCCAACCAGATTCTCGATCAGGCCGACAGGATCAGCGAGATTCCGGCCATCATCGTTCACGGCCGTTACGATATGGTCTGCCCGGTCAATCAGGCACTTTCACTGTATGAGCTGCTGCCCGAAGCCGAACTGCATATCGTCCGCGATGCCGGCCACTCGGCACTGGAACCGGGCATTACCGACAACCTGATCAAGGCTACCAATCACTTCGCGATGCGACGGGCCTGATCTCGGACTAAACCAACAATGAATGTAACTATTCAGCATATGCATGGACTTGAAATTATGGAGTTTTTGTGGAAAGAGTCTCTTTGGCAAGGAAGCCAAAGCGAAGCCTACAGGGATCGGTCCATATATATAAGCACGGCGTCTCTTGGAACAAATACTCCATAATCAATCAATAGCGAAAATAAATGTACTGACTAGTTACCAATCTACAAGGAACACTATGCTCGCTCTGATCCAACGCGTCAGCCAGGCCTCCGTCACGATTGATAACAGTATCTGCGGCCAGATAGGCCCCGGTATCCTGCTGCTGCTCGGCATTCTGAAAGGGGATGATCAGGTCGCCGCAGATAAACTGTTGAATAAACTGCTGGCCTATCGCATCTTCAACGACAGCGATGCCAAGATGAATCTGAGTCTGACCGAGACCGGCGGAGGGCTGCTGATCGTCTCCCAGTTCACCCTGGCGGCCGATACCCGCAAAGGGCTGCGCCCCGGTTTCTCCACTGCGGCGCCACCGGCACAGGGCGAGGCACTGTACGATTACTTTGTGACGCAGGCCCGACAACGACCGCTACAGGTCTCCACCGGCCAGTTTGGTGCGGATATGCAAGTCGCCCTGACCAATGATGGCCCTGTTACCTTCATGCTTGAAAGCTAAATATGATCAATCATAAACGTATATTGATATATCTAAATCTAAAAATAAACAAACTAAAACTATAAATGATATCAATAAATAATATTGATTCACCAATACTAACTCCCGATCAAACACCCCTAAAGGGCAAATGTCCGCATTAATGCTCCATTAATAGCCGGTCACCATTAATGCCCCCATTAATTGGCGTACAATAGCGCGCGTCACAACTGCTTGATATTCGTTCCATACACAGAATTAGGCCCGATTGCTTATGACTATCGAAAAGACCCTGCACGCACGAAGCGGTTCCAAATGCGAACTCTGCTCCTTCGAAACCAACCTGAGTGCTTACGCGGTACCCCCGGTGACCGATGAGAGTGCCGAGTGCTCGGTGCTGCTATGCGAGACCTGTATCAGCCAGATCGATAACGTCGAGAGCATGGACCCCAACCATTGGCGCTGCCTGACCGACAGCATGTGGACCCAGGAACCTGCCGTTCAGGTGATGGCCGCTCGGCTGCTGGCACGCCTGTCCACCGAATCCTGGGCACAGGACCAGCTGGAAATGCTCTATCTGGACGAGGTAACCCAGGCCTGGGCCGATGCCGAGAGCGGTGCAGCCGACGACGAGCCCGAATCGACCACCAAAGACAGCAACGGTGCGATCCTTAATGGCGGCGATACGGTAGCGCTGATCAAGGATCTGGACGTTAAGGGTACCGGTTTTACCGCTAAGCGCGGCACTGCCGTCAGAGGTATCTCCCTGACCGATAACCCCGAACAGATCGAAGGCCGGGTTAACGGCGTACGCATCGTACTGCTGACCAAGTTTTTGAAGAAGTCGGGCTAGCCCGCCAGCGCCTCGGTTTCCCGGGCTAACGCCTTGACCCGCGCCGGACGCGCCTGCAGCCGCTGGCGATAGGCGTCTAGATTGGCCTGTTCGAGCGGCTGCCCGGACTTTACCCCCCACTGCAGCGTGTGCGCGATTAAAATATCGACCGCTGTGAAACCCTCACCCAGCAGGTACTCTTGATCCCCCAGGCCCTGGCTGAGAAGGGCTAGGGCCTTCTGGTACTCCCAGCCTGCGGTCGCAAAGATCTCTTTGACCCGATGCGCCTCAGGCAGGGCAAACTTATGTTTGGCCAGCATCCAGAGCGGTTGTTCCAACTCACAGACGGCAAAGTAACTCCACTGTTCGTATAGCCCGCGCGATGCCGTGCCGGCAGCGGGAATAACCGCGTTGTTGCCATACTTATCGGCCAGATAGGTCACAATCGCGGCCGACTCCGACATCACCAGCGCAGCGTCCTCGATCACCGGGACTTTGCCGCCCGGATTGATGGCCAGAAACGCGGAGGCTCGGTGGTCGCTTTTGGAAAAATCGATCAGCTGATACTGATAATCGAGCCCCAGCTCTTCGAGCAACCAGGTGATTCTCAGCGAGCGGGAGTTGGGAAAGCCGTAGACCTTAATCATCGTTATTCTCCTGGGTGTCGATAGCCAAATAAGGAGTCAGCTTAGTGCCTGTGCGCGAGGATAAGCGAGCTTTTGATAGATCCGAGTCACGATAGGATATCGGCGCCCGCAAGATTCGCCGCCTCAGAGCCAGCCTTTGCGCTTGAAATAGACGTAAGGTGCAAGACCCGCCAGGACCATCAGCCCCAGCGCCCAGGGATAGCCGAACTTCCAGTGCAGTTCAGGCATCACGTCGAAGTTCATCCCGTAGATACTGGCAACCAACGTGGGGGGCAGAAACACCACCGCCGCGATCGAGAAGGTCTTGATGATCTTATTTTGCTCGATATTGATAAAACCCTGGGTCGAGTCCATCAGGAAGTTGATCTTATCGAACAGGAAGGTGTTATGGGACATCAGCGTATCCACGTCGTGCATCACCACCCTGCACTCCTCCTGCCACTGCGGATGTTCGCGTAGATGGCGCATCAGGAAAGCCACCGATCGCTTGGTATCCATCAGACACAGACGAATCTTGCCATTGCTGTCTTCGAGCTTGGCAAGCTGGTCGATGGCATCGTCCAGGGCCGAATTTTCATCCTCGAGCACCGAGAAACTGACCGATTCGAGTCCGGTATGAATATCTTCGAGCTGGTCGGCCAGATTCTCGACTTTCTGATCAAACAGCGACACCAGCAGCTCTGCGGGCGAATTAACCTCGACCTGACCGGCCCGGGTGCGCAGCCGTAATAGCCGGAAATCGGCCAGATCA
The DNA here is from genome assembly GCA_047633175.1 of Motiliproteus sp. Classification (GTDB taxonomy): domain Bacteria; phylum Pseudomonadota; class Gammaproteobacteria; order Pseudomonadales; family Balneatricaceae; genus Motiliproteus. The sequence goes on from JBLIEQ010000006.1 coordinate 37,435, forward strand.
TCATCACGCACCGAGATCAACCGCTCCGGCTGAAGGATAAAGGCCACCGTAACGGTCTTATGCCGACCCTCGACCTGAGTCAGAAACAACGAGTGGATATGCACCCCGCTGTGATCGATAAAATAGCGCGCCGAGGATTCGATCTCCTCGACCTCGTCGGACTCGGGCAGCTCAGCACGCAGAAACGCCTCCAGGCGCTCGCGCTCCTCCTCCGTCGGCTCATCCGCATCGATCCAGACCCCCTTGGCGAGAGAGGGCAGAGAGGGTAAAAGCTCCCCTGCCGGGACAGGTTGCTGGGCCAGGCGGCCATGATGGATACTAAAAACACGCAGCATGCGCAGACCTCCAGTGCGTCTGGAACAGCCAGAGCACTAAAAAATGTCGTTAGGGTTCAGTTCCAACCCCTGGATATCCAGCCCTTCGGGAGAGGTCGGCAAACGATTAAACAGCTCTTTATCCTTACCCTTTTGAATCACGATCTCGACCCGACGATTCTGGGTGCGATTGGCTGCCGAATTGTTAGGCACCAGGGGGTGGGTATCCGCATACCCCACGACCTGATAGCGCGACTGATCGATACGCGGGTCGGCGAACAGCTCCTGTGCGACCGACAGGGCGCGGGCCGAGGAGAGGGCCCAGTTAGACTGAAATTCAGAGGTAGAGATAGGGATATTATCCGAGTGCCCTTCGACCGCCACCGTGCCCTCGACCTCGAGCAGCACATCACGAATTTTGGCGAGGATCGGCACGAAATCCGAGGCTAGGTCAGCACCTCCCGAGCTGAATGAACCCTGCTCCCTGACGCGGATAATCACTTTACCCTCAAGGGCTTCGACATCCACGCTGCCCTTGCCGATCTCCTCCTGCAGCGCCATCGCCAGGGTCAGGGCATCCTCTTCGGCCTGTGACTTAGCCTCTGCCGCCTCCTCCTGCTGCGTCTGTGCCTGCTGCAACAGCTCCTGGGCATGACCAGAATCCATATCCAGAAACTCGGCTTTGCCTTCCTGGCGCCGTACATCCAGGTTGCGCTTCTCGGTATTGGTTGAGAACTGCCGCACCTCGTTCAGCGGTGTCGGTTCCGGCCGTCCCGGACTGAACTCCTGGGCGATAATACTGGTGCCCTTGGGAATATCCTTAGTTTTAATCTGATTCTGCACCCCGAAGGCTTCGCGCATGGAGCCTGCCAACTGTTTGAACTTCAGCACGTCCATCTCTGAGAATGACAACAGCAGCACGAAGAAGCACATCAGCAGCGACATCAGGTCGGCAAAGGTCGCCATCCAGGCCGGCGATCCTGCAGGTGGGCATTTACATTTTTGCTCTTCGTCGCTCATGGCTTTCCGACAGGCTCAGATAACAGATAGCAGATAGCAGGCACTAGGTATTAGTCAACAGGTGACGGTCTAGGCATCTGCTTCAGAACCGGCTCGCATACCCTCGGCCAGGTAGTTTTTGAGCATGGATTCGATAACGCGCGGATTCTGGCCTGCCTGAATCGAGAGCAAACCATCGATAATCAAGGCCTTATTAGTCGCTTCCTCCTCTTTGCGAACGCTCAGCTTATCGGCGATAGGACCGGCCACCATGTTCGCAATCATCGCACCATAAAGGGTGGTCAGCAGCGCGACAGCCATGGCCGGCCCTATCGACTTGGGATCGTCCATATTGGCCAACATCTGCACCAGGCCGATCAGAGTGCCTATCATCCCCATCGCCGGGGCCACTTCGGCCATCGCCCTGAAGAAACCGACCGCTATCTCATGCCGCGCCTCCGCCTGATTCTTATCCTTACTGAGCAGCGCCTTGACCACTTCAGGATCATGGCCATCCACCAACAGCTGGATACCGCGCTGCATAAACTCATTACTGACCTCTTTCTCCTCCAGCGACAGCAATCCGCCTTTACGGGCGACATCGGCCAGCTCGACGGTTTCGGCAATCAGCTCATCGGGCGCGCTGGACTTAAACATAAACGCCTTGCCCGCTGCCTTAAAGGCGCCGATAAACTGAGCCAGGGTATATTTCATCAGCACCACCAGCAGGGTGCCCCCGACCACGATCAGTATCGAGGGCGGGTTAACAAACATCCCTGCACTGCCACCGAGAATAATGGCCGAAACGATAATGGCGAAGGAGCCGATCAGGCCCACCAGTGTTGCGATATCCACCTTAATACTCCCTGGAGTCCGACGTATTACCGAAAACCACTAATTAAGTGTCTGTTTAGCAAAAAAACGATCATCAAGCATAGCAAAAAAAACGCGCCTTTATTCTGTTTAATAAAGCCCTCAATTCAAGCTTCTTCCCCTCCTGTCCGCCGCCGCCGCCGATTGACCCCCGGGGGCCGCTCAGGTAATCTGGGCGCTTTGTTCAACCCTCTTGCAGATGTCTACAGATGCCCCAGAAACCGCAAAATCCTGATTTTGAAACCAGCCTCTCTGAACTCGAATCTCTGGTCACACAGATGGAGCAGGGCGACCTGTCGTTGGAGGCTTCGCTGCACGCCTTCGAGCAGGGCATCCGCCTGACCCGCGAGTGCCAACTGACGCTGAACCAGGCGGAACAGAAGGTGCAGGTCTTAATCGAACAGAATGGCAGCCTGGAAGCGATCAACTTCGACACTGGCGAGCCACTGGATCTCTGATAGAGATGGAACTCCAGCAACGCATCCAACCCCTGTGCCAGCGAGTCGAACGGCGGTTAGCACAGCACTTCGATCAACACTCTGATCCCCATACTAAGCTACAACAGCCCTGCGACTCGGCACAACGGCTCCTTGAGGCGATGCGCTACGGCCTGTTTAACGGCGGCAAACGGCTCCGGCCGGTATTGGTCTATGCCAGCTGCCTGGCGCTCGGCGGCCAACTCCAGCAGGCCGATACTGCCGCGGCAGCCTTAGAGTGCATCCACAGCTACTCGTTGCTACACGACGATCTTCCGGCGATGGATGATGATGCCCTCAGGCGCGGTAAACCCACCTGCCATATCGCCTTCGACGAAGCCACGGCTATTCTCGCCGGTGACGCCCTGCAACCCCTGGCGTTTGAACTCCTGAGCCAACCCTGCGGCCTGGCGCCTGCCACTCAGCTGCGGATGATTCAGATCCTGGCGCTGGCCAGCGGCGATTGCGGCATGGTCGCAGGACAGGCGCTGGATATCGCCGCCGAAGGCCGGCCCCAGACGCTGGCACAACTCGAACAGATGCACCGTCTTAAGACCGGCGCCCTGATCCGCGCCGCCGTCGAACTGGGTGCCCTGGCGTCGGGTAACAGTGACCCGCACAGCCTGGCCGCGTTGGGCGACTATGCCGCAGCGATCGGACTGGCATTTCAGGTTCAAGACGATATTCTGGATATCGAGAGTGATACTCAGATACTGGGCAAGACTCAGGGTGCGGATCTGGCCAGAAGCAAATCGACCTACCCGGCCCTGCTGGGGCTGGAGGGTGCCAAAAACAAAGCCCGGGAGCTACACCAGCAGGCGCTCGAGGCGCTCCGACGGATGCCGGCCTCGGCAGCGCATCCAGACCAACCGCAACAGAACACCGAACTACTAGGGCAGATTGCCGACTACATTATCGCCCGTAATCATTGATTACCGGCCGCGAGGTCAACACTATGATCGATGCCATTAACAATGCCATTAACGATGCATAGCGAGCTCCCCAAGACGCGTCCCAAGACCCCGCTGCTCGATCTGATCGATACTCCGGCCGATCTGCGTCTGCTTGAGCGCGCCCAACTTCCCGCACTAGCCGAGCAGCTCCGCAACTACCTTCTTTACAGTGTCGCCCAGAGCGGTGGTCACTTTGGCGCGGGGCTCGGCGTGGTCGAACTCACCGTTGCCCTGCACTACGTGTTCGACACACCCAGCGACAGCCTGGTCTGGGATGTCGGTCATCAGAGTTACCCGCATAAGCTGCTGACCGGCCGCCGCGATGCATTGCTCAGCATCCGCCAGGCCGAGGGTCCTGCCCCCTTTCCCAAACGCGACGAAAGTCCCTACGACTGTTTCGGCACTGGCCACTCCAGCACCTCGATCAGCGCAGCGCTGGGCATGGCTCTGGCGTACAAGCTCAAACTGGAACCTCAGCGCGCGGTCGCCATCATCGGTGACGGTGCAATGACCGGTGGCATGGCGTTCGAAGCCCTCAATCATGCCGCCCATACCGGTGCCGATCTGCTGGTAATCCTCAACGATAATAATATGTCGATCTCGGCCAACGAGGGGGGACTGGCGACCTACCTAAGCAAGCATCTGCGCCGCGCCCTGACCCCCGAGCAGGGCACAGACCACAGCGAGCGCACGGATGCGGGCACCACCGCCGCACTCTTCGATGCGCTGGAGTTCAACTATAACGGCCCTGTCGACGGCCACGACCTGGAACGCTTGATCCCGATATTGCAGCGCCTGCGCCAGTCCCCGGGACCGCAGTTTCTGCATCTGGTCACCACCAAAGGCAAGGGCTTTGCACCGGCCGAGCAGGACCCGGTCGGCTACCATGCGCTCACCAAACTGCCCTCCCCCCTCGAACAGCAGAGCACCCAGCCAGGAACCGCCTATTCAAAGGTATTCGGGCGCTGGCTCTGCGCTAAAGCGGAGCAGGACGCCCGGCTGGTGGCGATCACACCGGCGATGAGCGAGGGCTCGGGCATGGTCGAGTTTGGACAGCGGTTTCCTGAGCGCTTTCTCGATGTTGCGATCGCCGAACAGCACGCCCTCACCCTGGCGGCTGGACTGGCGTGCCAGCAGATGAAGCCGGTCGTCGCGATCTACTCCACCTTCCTGCAACGCGGTTATGATCAGCTGATCCACGATATCGCCCTGCAACGGCTCGATGTCCTGCTGGCAATAGACCGGGCGGGCCTCGTTGGCGAAGATGGCCCGACCCACCACGGCAGCTTCGATCTGAGTTTCCTACGCTGCATCCCCAACCTGGTGATTATGGCACCAGCCGACGAGGCCGAAACGCAGCGACTACTGGAGACCGGCTACCAGCATTCAGGACCTGCCTGTGTCCGCTATCCGCGCGGCAAAGGACCGGGGACTGAATCTGAGGGCCCTCCACAAACGATCCCCATAGGCCAGAGCCGCACCCTGCGATCGGGTAAACAGGCCGCGCTGCTGAACTTCGGCAGCTTGCTGACCGAAGCACGGACGGTCGCCGAGGCTCTGGATCTGACTTTGGTGGATATGCGTTTTATTAAACCCCTGGATCACAGCCGCCTCGAGGCGCTGATTCAGAGCCACGACTTACTGCTGACGCTGGAGGAGAATACCGTGGCGGGAGGTGCAGGATCTGCTGTCAATGAGTGGCTGGCACGGCAGCATGAGCGCACAGGGTCGATACGGAGTCAGAGCATCAGGGTCATCAATCTGGGCCTGGAGGACAGTTTTATCGGCCACGGCGATGCCCAAGAGCTACGCGCTCAGGCAGGGCTGGATAGCGCCAGCCTCATCAAGAGGATCAGAGCGCTGCTCTCTTCTTTTGTAGGTTAGCCGTTAAGCGCTCCTGCATGGACGGCACTAGCTACGTCCCTGTAGCGCGGGCTTTAGCCTGACGGTGGGCACTCCTTGCTAGCCTTGTCGGTCGTGCCGTAACCGTTCATTCTGAGGCGTGGTTGATATCCCGATACAAGTCTGACCGTAGCGGTTGATCGGCAAACTTCTCTTTCCATACCCGGGGTATCAGCTCCTCCACCCGGCTGGCGGGATGCTCACTGATCCGCAACAGCACATCGGTTAGATAAGTATATGGGTTGACGTCATGTAGCTTGCAGGTGCTGATCAGGCTCTGAATGATACCCTTATGCTCAGCGCCTAGCTCTGTCCAACAGAATAACCAGTTTTTGCGTTTATGGTCACGTTTCCATAATCGAAGTTATCCGCGGTTCGCAGTTATGGAAGGTTGCGCTTAAATACTTGGACGAGATACTCGAATGCATGCTGTTTTGTCCAATAATACTCAAAAAAACAAACATCTATCCTATATCGGCTTGGATCTTATCGCCTCTGTTTACCATGCATAATTACAAGCTCTGTAAGAACTGCAGGATGCTATCCGATGGCCGGTGTCCCTCACTCGTTCCCTGTACATGCTTCAAATATACAGAATAAAGCATGGCAGCTATCCTTCGTGATGGTAGATAACGACAAAGAAAGCACCGAGGATCATGTATGGCAAGTCAGTGAAGTGAGCCGCTTATAGTGCTGAAAAATAGCGACTTGGTGGGATTTGTCTTAGGCAACCTTCCATAATCGAGAACCGCGGATAATTGCGTCCCATCGGAATAGGCCGAAGGGTGCGCTCCAGGTGATTGGTATCCAGCGGCACATCCGGATCTTCCCGGAACACGCGCAGGGCTGCTTCTCTTTTCATGACGTAGCCCAGCGCTTTGCTGAGGGGGTTTGACGGTGTCAGGTCGTCTCGCCTGATCTGTTTGTCACACCACTCATAGAAACTATCGACTACCGGCTTGCTGTGCTCCAGTCGGTACTGGTGTTTCGGGTCACCGCTCAGGTTCTGAGCATAGGCCTGATCTTCGATGTGGTACAGCGCTGCTATGTAGTCGATCGCTTTGCGGACGGCGCCCGTCTCCTGGGACTCCGCTTCTATAAAGGTACGCCTGCTATGCACCCAACACTGAGCATGGGTCATCTGTTCATTTTGTTTGGCATAGCTGGCATAGCTGGCATAGCTGGCATAGCTGGCATAGCTGGCATAGCTGGCATAGCTGGCATAGCTGGCATAGGCCGCATCGACATCACTGATCAGAGTGCCTTTAAAGTCTTTCTTTAGGGTCTTTTCGATATGTTGCCAGCTGCGGCTGGCCGAGTAGGTGAATACCACCTCGTCCCCGTCTCCATAAAGAGGCCAGAACCAGGCTTGTTTCAGTTTTCCTTTGCCGGTCTGACCCGCCTTGATCGGCGTTTCATCCATCGCCAGGACTCTACTCAGCAGGATATTTTCCAGCTGAGCCCCCACAATAGGACGCAGCAGCTCGATGGCGCGTCCTATTGTGGGGGCTCAGGTTGGGGATCGATCCGGTAATTCAGATGACGGTACAACTCGTCCGCGCTGATATGTTTAAGCACCGCGTGCTGTTACCTTCCCCTAGCGATCACAGGCAACCCAAACTGGTATTTTCTTCGACTGTTGATGTGTTATCCCAGGAGGTTTTCCGCGCCTTAATCCATTCAGTTTTCGTTGGGGACGCGACTTCAAGCCACCGCGTTTTCTGGCAAGCCTTGATAGTTTCCGCTGGCCCTTAAGTGATTCCCTGAAGAACGTTTCGTCCATTTCAACAATGCCTTGTAACCGTTCTGGTTTATCACTTTCAATGATTTCCATTACGCGATGGCGAAGCCGGAACGAGGTTTCCAGAGATACACCAAACTTCAGGGCGGCCGGCCGGAGTGTCATCGATATCACCATGCAGTCCACATAGCAATCCAATACACCGGTCACTCGTAAGTGACTAGTGGTGTGACGGTGAACGCGTTAAACGTTCTCAGCCACTGATCACAACGATAGCGTTGGCGGCCATCCTGGTGGCCCCAGAGCTTCATTCTGTGGCTATGGCCATGCTTGCACAGCGGATAATTGGCTAAGTTATGCTCGATGCGACTCATCACGCTTGACTGCTGGGTACCCTATTGCACCAGATCCTCGAGTGCTGTTTTCAGAAGTAATATTTGGTCGCGGGTCAGTGTACAGAGGCCTTCGAGGCACTTTAAAAACTCTTGGCGTTCCATGATGCCTCCGATCAAGATAAGGGACATAGCATAAGTATAGCTCATCAACTTTTAAGCCAAACAGAGCCCTGTATCAGTCTTAGTTTGAAGTACGAAAATACCCTACTATATTCTTGGACAGCTTTAAAAAAATCTTCTCCCAACCTAAAGCAATACCTAGCAATCCAAACAACACCAAGGATAAACCGCCCATTTGAGCGTACGTCGGTAGTTTAGGATCCAAGAACATCAGTTCGAAAGACAGAGCAAATATCACTTCTGCAGCCTGAGTGCTATCGACTGCGACGACTTTTACCGGGTCTGAAGTGAGATTTCGGGCATAGATGAATATGGATGTTGCCAACACACCGGCAAATAGTGCAACGATGAAGGTCTGCAGGTATTGTTCTTCGCCCGGCATACCGGGTTGAAAAATGGTCAACAGCAGCAACCAAAAAGGAATTGAACCTAGACACAGTAAGAGCACTACAGAAAAAGCGTTATTCAGAATGGGGGAACGAATTACTGGAACATAAGTCAGCCCGCCGTTTTTTGCAGAGTTCGCCAATTGATTGCCAAAGGGATAAGCGCTTGCAGAGACCACAATCGGCAGCAGCCCCAATAGCAGAAAATCCAGGCTGGTCGCACTGGCATCACCGGTCCAGTTAACCAGAGTGGCACCAATCAGAACCAGGAAGGAAAAAGGCAAAACCCGAAGAGGAAACTTATACCCCATAAACATCAGGACAAAGGGAGAAAAGACAATGGTCAACTGAAAGGTGGTGGCCACGACCCAGCCACGTAGGTATTCAGAGGAAAAGGCAATTCCTGTATAAAATAAACCACAGGAAAAAGTGCCCGCAAAGACCCAGAAGATCATATGTTTCCTGAAGAGTCTCAACAGTTCCCACAAGTACCGTTTCCCCTGGATCAAACATGTTAATGCCAGTAGTATTAGAATAGTGAACATGTATCGTAGCACCGCTGTCCAGACCCAGCTGCCATCGCCTAATGAAATATTGTAATTCACCACAAACGTCAAGCTGAATAATGCTGCGGAAAATAACCCTATACCGATTAACACCGGAATACTGGTCAATGATAATTTATTTTTTATATTGGTCATGAGACGACTCCCTGTCTTTGTTTACCGGCACCCTGAGGATGCCCGTCATGAATTTACCCCTCACAAGAGTTGAGCGCTGCTTCGCTGGAACCGAACACTACTTCAAGATCCTCGGTAGCACCAGCCTGTTCTTCAAACACAATATCTGAACGGTGGCCAAGCACCTTATTCAATATTCTTTGATCAAACATTTGCACAACACGTTCCTGGTCGGTATAGATTCCAGTGACTTGGTCGTTAAGCCCTTTCTGCTGGTATTCGGTAATCCAGTCATCCTCCTCGACAACCTGATCCCAACGCTCTTTATAGAGCTTGTAGACTGACTCAAAATCATCCCGTTCAAGCGTTTCTTCCGGAAAGCAATAGCCTACATTCACACGAACTTTGCTTTCTGACACGGGTGTTTTCTGAATCCACCACATACAATCCTGAGCCGTCACAATAAAAAATCCGGGTAATATCACACAAAAATGAGCGCCGTTACGCCCTTCGCCATAGATACCTTGAGTATGAGGAAATCCGTAAGTTCTAAGTTCCGGTTTTAGTGCAGGAGTATTCAGGCTGCGATTGAATACTCCGAGCCACTCGCCTGCCCCCTTGAGAATTTCCACAGGTTGCTTACCGATTGAGTCGCTGTGGATACAGGGAGTATGCAAAGTCTCCATATCCACTTCCACATAAAGTTTCCAGTTGGAGTTGAGAGTATATTCCTGTTGATGAACACACCTCATACGATCAATTCGATGAGGCATGGCAACAGTTTCAATATAGTCTCCCAGATATTCACGAAGACTGACATGACGGCTGGAAAAGTTGACGAATATCAAACCACAGGCTACTTCCACAGATATTTCAAGCAAGTCCAGACTGCAATGGGTATTTTTTCTCTCACCATGGGACAAACCATTGGCTTTCAAAATCCTGCCGTCCAGATCATATGCCCATTTATGGTAAGGGCAAATCAAGGCTTTAACCTTGCCCGTCTTTTTATCCGTTATTGGGGCACCCCGGTGTCGACAAGAGTTAAAAAATGCTTTCACTTTTCCGTTAGCATTTTTTACCACCAGAATATTGTTACTGAGCAGCAATTTGGTTACAAACTGCCCGGTAGTCAATGAGCTTTCTAGGCAAACAAAATGCCAAGCACCTTCAAATACTGTCTCGATTTCCCTGTTGAACCATTCCCGCGAGGTGTAACACCAAGCTGGTAAGGTGGTTGCTTCTCCGATAGCTTTATAAACACCGGAATATTTTTCTGGGTAAAACATTCTTTCCTTGTCCAATTTCTTCTCCTTTCCATAGAATAGTAACGAGGCCGTCAGATTAAATTTCTTTGCAAAAAATAACTCCGCTCAGTTCTTTTCGCCTTAAAAAATCAACCTTTAATCATCCGAAGTCTGTAATTTTTAGATTATCACCCAACGCCCCATTATTAAAACCCCGCCCAATTTATACCCCTCTACCGAGGGTATAATGAGGTGCTATAAGACCTAAGGTGCTTCGTTATGCTTAACCCTCAACTAACCGCACTGATACTAATCGATGTCCAAGGTAATCTCGCACGTGCCATGCAGGATAATCAGCGATTCCGAGTTCGACAGTTAAAGAAGTAAAGTATTTATCTACATGGTATATCCAACTGCTGGGCGGCCATTTTTTGATTTGAGGGACGTACGACGTACGACGTACGTGTTAGAAGGTGGAAAACGGGCAGAAATAGTGTGTTATTTTTCATACCGAATTATCTCATTCCGGCTATTTCTGAGCATCTGAATTTTCATGGTAAAGAGCTTAAGTTAGTGCCATTCGAGTCCGACCCCATTGCTATGGTCGAATGGAACTTGCCTCACCACCTCACCCCGTGACAAATGTATATTTTAAGACTGACTTTGACAAAGAGTATGATTAGATATGCATTCACCCAATAGTTTAATTTTGGCAGATTCAACTCCGAAGTGCATAACCGCCTAGGCCGCGTCAGCAACCATATGTTTCGCCATTAATTTAGCGGGCGTATCGTATTTTAGCGTCTTTCTGGGCCGATTATTGAGCTGAACGATTACCGAATCAACTTCGGGTATTCTCACTGTTTTGAAGTCCGTACTCTTAGGCCAATATTGGCAAAGCAGACCATTCGTGTTCTCATTCAGCCCAAGCTGCCAGGAACAGTAATGGACCGCAAAGTAGACCGGTGCATTGAGTGCTGCAGTCACCTGCTCATGGTAAGCAAACTCTTTCCCGTTGTCGGCGGTGATGGTTAGCACGGCCTTCTTGAGCGGCAACAGCAAGGCGATAGTAGCCGCCGTCACAACCTCTGCAGATTTACAACCGTAAAGCGAGTGGCTCTCTCAACAATCGTGACTAGTGCTCCGCTGTGACCTTTCCCTATGACCAGATCGATCTCCCAGTCGCCTACACGACATCATTGCCATAATTGTTATGGGTTTCAGATTCTAATTAGTAATACATCTCTTGCTATCTGATCCATTTTAGCTTTATTAATTTAACCCTTTAACACCTCCTTATTCACTCCTGGAGGCTCTACATCAATCCACTCTTGCTTATTTACGTCATAGAAATTTTTGTCTTTAAACCACTTGATATTATTCAGAATAATTAATTTAGCTCTAACAACTGTTGCAGTAATTATTGATTTTTTGCCTATGGTACAGAAGATACCAAAACTGACAAATTAACTACGGAATTCAGGTAAAACTGTTTTTAGATCATCACTTAGATTTCTAAAACACCAAAACTATCAACGCAGCAGTCCATCCTAGGTTTATTCGATCAGAAAATATTTTATTATTCGAAATCAATCCAGCAAGCCACTAATGGATAACCATCAATAATCATCGGAGGTCCCGCTCGGTGGGCGCGGTACTGGGTATTTCTTAGCAATCGCTCAACACCAATGGGGGAAACACTGATCAAGCGCTTGGCGCCTTTCTGCTTGGCGCATCGAACTGCTTCGTCCAAAAGCGCTAGCGTCGTATTTGATGAGAACTGCCCGGTAGAAGGGGTATTATTCGACGTTAAATCCATAGTGGTAAAGCGAGACAGCTCCCATACCTCCGTCGATTTTGGAGGAGTCATGCCGTTAAGCAGCTGCGGAAAGACCTCTTCAAGCAGATAGGGACTTATCGTGTGCAACAATCTTGCGCAACCAGTGATATGACCCTCATCATTCCTAGCAACAACATACTGGGTATCTTCTCTATCAAATTGATCGCTCTCTATGCCCGACTCTGTCTTCAGCTCCCAACCCAGCGCCTCGATAAAGACTCGATAACGGTATTCTGATAGCTGCTGCACAATAGTTGTAGATAGCTCACAGGTCGAACCAAAGATAATATCCATCGATGCCTTTTTAATTCCATACAAATAAAAAGTCAATTTAATGAAATATGGATCTCGTTTACAGCTGTCAACACTGACAGGTTTCTAGCTATAGGATTTATTTATAGAGGTTTTAACTTCACTCTGCCAATCAAACGTTAAAAGCCATTTGCCCAGAAACCTAAGGGTTTCATCTACCTCATAATCTCGTCGGCAATCGTCAAACAGCATAATATTGCTATAAGGCAGGCCGCAAATAGCGATCTGATTCATGAGATCTATGCGCCAGTCCCAACTAACAGACAATGCAGGGGACGTCAGACTGACCCACTCTGTATAACCGCAAATTTCAGTCAGGGACGCGCCTTCAAAAGAGGGCGGCACATGCTCTTCATCTAGACCCGAGTAAAGATGCTGCATTGAAATACGCTCTAGCTCTGACAAGGGAAGATGAACGTACCCGTCATCGGAAAGAGTCAAAATAGGAAGAGACAATTTTTCAGACAAACCTGACGCCAATAACTTCATCTTACTCATTCCAATAAATAATAATAAATATCACATGATACAGCCGACACAGCCGACACAGTCGAAAAGATATGATCTTAGGCTGCAATAGTGATCGTCAGTAGTGTTATAGTTATCAGGTTTGAATCGCGATACCTTACTTTACAACACTGTCAAAAATTACTACCCACTCAACTTTTTGGCGATAAAATTTAGAACTAGAAGGATTTTTATGGACTTTAAAAATGGAAATTTATTTGAACCCTTGCTGCTCGCAGAAACTCTAGAGACTTTTTCTGACCTTATGGAGAAGCTGGCTCGCCAGATAGGATTTGATCATTTTGCTTTCGGGCTCAAATCCCCCTATCCGTTAACATCACCAAAAACACAGCTGGTTAATAACTATCCGCAACAGTGGCAGAAGAGCTATTCAGACAATAAATACCTTGCAATCGACCCCACCGTTCAACACGGACTTAGATCAACACAACCGCTGATCTGGAAAGAAGATCTATACACTTTCGCCAGACCTATGTGGGAAGAGGCTCGGTCATTCGGGCTCAACCATGGCTGGGCCCAGGCATACCGTGACGCTCATGGCAACATAGGCATGTTAACGCTAGTGCGCTCCAATGAAATTATCTCTACAACAGAGCTGATAGATAAATCCGCTCAACTCAGCTGGCTAACTCAGCAGGCACATGCAAGTTTCTCAAACATAATGCATTCTGGCACACAGAAAGATACAACCAGGCTGACACAGAGAGAAATTGAGATTTTGCGCTGGACCGCCGAAGGAAAAACATCAAGTGAGGCTGCAATCATTCTAAACATCACCACACGGACGGTTAACTTCCATCTCAACAATGCCTCCGCCAAGTTCGGTTCGGCTAACAAAACCGCAGCAGTCGTACAGGCAGCGTTAATGGGGCTGCTGGCATAGCGCACACCCCATTCTTAACGTATTTGTATCTAGCTATTCAGCCTAAAAAAAGGCTATGTACCCGTTAAGTGTTGCATGGCTATACTAAAGGCAGATCTCTTCCCATCGGAGGTTGTGCTATGAACAACAAAGCCTTTCATCAGCTCGTTTTCCAGCTAGACCAATTTACACCCAGTCAGCGGCATCAACTACAACGTAACCGTTCATCCTGAGGCGTGGTTGATATCCCGATATAAGTCTGACCGTAGCAGTTGATCTGCAAACTTATCTTTCCATACCCTTGGCGTTAGCTCCTCCACCCGGCTGGCCGGGTGTTCACTGATCCGCAACAGCACATCGGTTAGATAGGTGTATGGATTGACGTCATGTAGCTTGCAGGTGCTGATCAAGCTTTGAATGATTCCCACATGTTCGGCGCCCAATTCTGTCCAACAGAATAACCAGCTTTTGCGTCCCATCGGAATGGGTCGAAGGGCGCGCTCTAGGTGATTGGTATCCAGCCGCACATCCGGATCTTCCAGGAACACGCGCAGGGCGGCTTCTCTTTTCATGACGTAGCCCAGCGCTTTGCTGAGGGGGTTTGACGGGGTGCGTAAGTCATGCGTTGCCTCCTAAATAAATGAGAAGGTCAGCTTATCGCGCGTAAAAATGGTTGGGCAGAACGCCTTAGAATGAACGGTTACGTCGTGCCGACGATCGATGCGCTTTGCTAGAATTGTAGGGTTCGTAGGTCGGCTTTTTTTGGGTAGAAAGTAGTCCGACGCAGGGCGCTCCATGCCAGCCTTGTTCTTTTGTAGGTTCGCCGTTAAGCGCTCCTGCATGAACGGCACTAGCTACGTCCCTGTAGCGCGGGCTTCAGCCTGCCGCAGCCTGCTCCATGCCAGCCTTGTCGGACTAAAGTCCGACCTACAGGTGATCCCTGTGGGTCGGCTTCAGCCTGACGATGGCCGCTTCCTTATCAGGAGTCTTCGTCATCCTTGAAGTGCTGCTCTGACATCATGTGGCCGAGCTTGTCGGCCTTGGTCGCCAGATAGTCGGTGTTATGACTGTTCTTACCCACCTGCAGCGGTTCTCGCTCGACAACATTCACCCCATACTCCGTCAACGCGGCGACTTTGCGCGGGTTATTGGTCATCAATCTGACGCTATGGATGCCCAGATGCTCGAGCATATTCTGGCACATACTGTAATCGCGCAGGTCGGCTGCAAAACCCAGCTGTTCGTTGGCTTCGACCGTATCGGCGCCCAGATCCTGCAGATGATAGGCGCGGATCTTATTCAGCAGGCCTATGCCCCTGCCTTCCTGACGCAGGTACAGAATCGCACCACAACCCTTCTCTGCAATCCGTTTCATCGCCTCCTGCAACTGAAAACCGCAGTCACAGCGCATGCTGAACAGCGCATCACCGGTCAGACACTCGGAGTGGATACGGGTTAACACCGGCTCACCGGTAGCCACATCGCCCAGCGTCAGCACCAGATGCTCCTTGCCGGTCTTGGGCTCTTCGAAGCCGTGCATGGAGAAAGTACCCCAGGGGGTAGGGAGTTTGGATGTTGCGATATAGCTGACTGACACTTTAGGATTCCCAATATAAGCGGCGTGCGTATTCTATCAATGTCGGGCGAGCATGTGCGAATTAATCAGCGCGGGGGCTAAGCCCAGAACCAGACACAGCCCTGCAGCACGACCCAGGCGTAGATCCCGGCCAGGACATCGTCGAGCATAATGCCAAAACCGCCGCCGACTTTTTTATCCACCCAGCCAATCGGCTGAGGTTTGAGAATATCGAACACTCGGAACAGCACAAATCCGAGCAGTAACCAGCCCCACCCCGGCGGTACCAGAATCAGGGTGATCCAGAGGCCGACGAACTCATCCCAGACGATGCCCCCATGATCGTGCACACCCAGATCGCGGGAGGTGCGTTCACACAGATAGATGCCGACCAGGAACGCTACCACGATGGCGGCCAGATAGCCCCACAGCGGCAACTCACGCAGGAACAGATAGGGCAGCACGGCACCCAGGGTGCCCCAGGTTCCCGGCGCCCGACGCGGCGCACCGCTGCCAAAGCCGAAGGCTGCAAGGTGGATAGGATTACGCCAGTCAGGTCTTGGCAATGACACTCAGTACTCCTTGGTCAGTCAAAAATAAGTTCGTTAAAAAAGAGGCGTTGGAAAAAGATCCGGATTTAAAAATGCTGATAGCCGTCCGGACTCAGCGCGATCGCCTCACCATCCCCGGTTAGCCCGACCAGACCGGGTTCGGCAGTGACCCGACCAATCTGCCGGCAACCGACCGTCACGCCGGACAGCGCCTGTTTTAAAGCCGCCTCCCTAGCCACAGGGACTGTGAAGCACAGTTCGAAATCCTCGCCCCCGGCCAGCGCCCACTGTCGAACACGGGGAGCCTCATAGTGCGCCTGCAGCGCCCTGGAGCAGGGTAACCTATCCAGATCGAGCTGCGCGCCCAGCTTATCCGGCTTGAGCAGATGTCCCAGATCAGCCAGCAGGCCGTCGGAGATATCCAGGCCGCTGCTGGCGATACCGCGCAGCGCTTGGCCCAGCTCGATGCGTGCGCTTGGTCGATAGAAGCGCTGCAGCAGCTCGGGGTCAGGCGCGGGGCCATCCGGCAGCAAAGACTGCTGGAGCTGGTCCAGCCCTGCCATCGCATCGCCCAGCGTCCCACTCACCCAGATACCATCGCCAGGCCTGGCGCCACGCCGAGTCAGCGCCTGACCCCGGGGCACCCAGCCATGCACCTGCAGACTCAGCAAGCGAGGCCCACGGGTGGTATCACCGCCCACCAGACTCAGGCCGTAGCGCTGCAAGGCGGCGCCCAGGCCCTGACTGAAGAGCCGCAACCAGGCCTCGTCGGCCTTCGGCAGCGTCAGCGCCAGCGTCAACCAGGCAGGCGTTGCCCCCATCGCGGCCAGATCACTGACACAGCTGGCCAGGGCACGATGCGCCAGCTCATCGGCAGGCATTCCGGGCAGAAAGTGGACCCCCTCGACCAAGGTATCGATAGACACCGCCAGTTGCTGACCCTCAGGGACACTCAAGAGTGCGCAGTCGTCGCCGATCCCTAGATCGACCCCCCGCCCGTAACCCGGCAGGGTGCTGAAATAGCGTTCTATCAACTCGAACTCAGCAATTTCAGCCACGGCCATACGCAGGCCTCAGCGTTCCCCGTTCGACGCCCCACCCGTAACCCGGCAGGGTGTTGATAGAGCTAAAGTACCGTTCTATCAGCTCACCTTCAATGATTGCAGCCACGCTCATCGGCAGGTATCAGCGCTTGGCGCCGCTCACCTCGGCCGCACGCAGATCACGCGCGACCTTATCCAATACGCCGTTGACATACTTATGGCTCTCGGTAGCACCAAAGATCTTGGCCAGATTGACCGCCTCGTTGATCGCCACCCGGTAGGGCACCTCGATCATCGCCGCCAGCTCGTAGGATCCCATCCGCAGCACCGTCAGCTCGATCGGATCGAGATCTTCGAGCTTACGGTCCAGATAAGGGGTAAACGCCTGGTCGAGTTCGGTCGACTGCGAAGGCACGCCGTGCAGCAGCCCGGAGAACAGCTTCATATCGACCTTGCTCATATCGTGTTCGACACGAAACTCGGCCTCAATCTCATTGAGTGCGGAACCCGCCATATGCCACTGATACAGCGCCTGGAGTGCGAAACTGCGCGCCTCCCGCTTCATCTCGGTACGCGAAGGTTTGTTCTTTTTACCTGTGCCCTTAGCCGGGGTACTGCCTGAATCGCTCACTACTTAACCCTCGAGTTGCTTAAGCAGGCTGACCATCTCTAGGGATGACAGCGCCGCCTCAGCACCTTTATTACCGGCTTTAGTGCCGGAACGTTCGATCGCCTGCTCAATAGAGTTCACTGTCAGGATGCCATTAGCCACCGGAAGACCGAAGTCCATCGCCACCTGTGCACAGCCCTTAGCGCTTTCGGCACTGACGTATTCGAAGTGCGGCGTACCGCCACGAATAACCGCACCCAGGGCGATAATGGCATCTTCACGCTGCTGCTCGGCGACTTTCTTCACCGCCAGCGGAATCTCGATCGCACCCGGAACCCGGACGATACGGATATTGGCCGCAGCCACGCCGTGACGTCTCAGAACATCGACGGCACCGGAAACCAGGCTCTCGACCACAAACGCATTAAAGCGGCCGACGACGATGGCGTAACGGCCTGCGGATGCATCGGTGTAATCACCTTCAACAATCTGAACTGTCATGGGTATCTCCTTCTATAAAGCCTGTCGGGTTGCTACAGAGCGGTTGCGCTCAGCCGCTCAACAAACCCATCAATACGAGCATCAACTCTCGCAGGGGATGAATTCGATCACTTCGAGTTCAAAGCCTGAGAGGGCATTAAATTTAATCGGCGAACTCAGCAGCCGCATCTTGCTCACGCCCAGATCACGCAGAATCTGGGAGCCAGTCCCTATGGTCATATAGGTCCCCGCGCCATCGACATTCGCAGGGCGAACCGGACGGTGATTAAGGTGCGCCTCCAGGCTGCTGACCAGGTCTTCAGGGCCGCTGTCACCGAGCAATACCACTACCCCGCAACCCTCTTCGGCCACCCGTTGCAACGACTTGCGCAGGGTCCATTTGGGTTCGTCGGTACTCACCCCGACCACATCACGCAGCACGTCGGCGGTGTGCACTCGCACTAGGGTGGGTTGATCCGCCTTGATCTCACCTTTAACCAGCGCGATATGGCTCGAACCATGGGTCGAATCCCGGTAACTGATCGCCTGGAACTCACCTTGATCGGTATGCAGACTGTAGCTAGCATCGCGCTCGACGGTATGTTCATACCGGATCCGGTAATGGATCAGATCGGCGATAGTGCCGATCTTTAAATCATGCTTCTCGGCAAAGAGTTCCAGATCGGGACGGCGCGCCATCGTGCCGTCTTCATTCATGATCTCGACGATGGCCGCAGCCGGCGTACAACCGGCCAACCGACCCAGATCACAACCGGCTTCGGTGTGTCCGGCCCGGCTCAGCACACCACCCGGTTGCGCCATCAACGGAAAGATATGCCCTGGCTGGACGATATGCACAGGCTGGACCTTGGGGTCGACGGCGGTCCGTACGGTATGCGCGCGGTCTGCCGCAGAGATCCCAGTCGTGACCCCTTCCGCCGCTTCGATCGACAGGGTGAAGTTGGTGGAATACTGGGCGCCGTTATCCTGCACCATCAGCGGCAAGTTGAGCTTTGTACAGTGCTCCCGGGTTAGCGTCAGACAGATCAGACCTCGGGCGTGAGTCGCCATAAAGTTGATATCCTGCGCACTAACCTTCTCGGCGGCAATGACTAGGTCACCTTCGTTTTCACGATCTTCATCATCCATCAGGATGACCATTTTTCCTTGCCGAATATCTTCAATCAGCTCGGCGGTGGAATTAAGCTCCATAGTGGCTCCTGCAACTCTTGGTTCAGATTTAATAACATCAATGTACAAACGCTGGCGATTATCGCCGTCTCTCGTCGTTGTGCCTAAAAACTGTGCCTAAAAACTGTGCCTAAAAACCATGCTCTGCCAGGAAGGCTCGGCTCAGCCGCTCCGGCTGCGGGTCAGAGCCAGTCGCTGCACACTCTGCATCCTCAGCGCCCGGCGTTCCTGCCGCAGCATCGCCCTGCAGCAACCGCTCCAGGTAACGAGCAATCATATCGACTTCCAAATTTACACGGCGTCCGGCGCGGTAGTCATTCAGCAGCGTACCCTCCAGGGTATGAGGGACGATATTGAGTTCAAACACCCTGCCGGACACGGCATTCACTGTCAGACTCACGCCATCGACCGTGATCGAGCCCTTGGTGGCGATATAACGCGCCAAAGCCGCAGGCGCTTCGATCCAAAACCGCACCGAACGCCCCGCTTCGCGCCGTTCCAGCAGCCTGCCGATACCATCCACATGGCCACTGACCATATGGCCACCCAGACGACTGCTGGGCAGCAGGGCTTTTTCCAAATTCACGGCATCCCCCACACCCAGCAGCTCGAACTCGGTATGCGCCAGCGTCTCCTGAGAGACGTCCGCCCAAAAACCATCACCCGGCAGATCCACGACGGTAAGGCAGACCCCATTAACGGCGATACTATCGCCCAGGATCACATCACTCAGGTCCAGGAGGCCAGAGAAAATACGCAGCCGGAGATCGCCGCCCTGCAGCCGGGTGTCAGCCACCTCCCCGATCGCCTGGATAATACCGGTAAACATCGCTCTAGTGCTCCTGCGCGAAACGAAAGGTAAGACGCTGGTCATTGCCCAGCTGGCGCTGCTCGCTCAGCACCAGCCGATACTGCTGCTCCATCTTTTCCAACGGCAGGCTGAATGCGGGACGCGCATCAGAGCCCAGCAGCGTCGGTGCCTGATAGATCACCAGCTCATCGACCAGCCGCGCCTGGATAAACGCACCGGTCAGGGTCGCACCCGCCTCGATCAACAGCTCGTTGCACTCCCGCTCGCGCGCCAACCAGTGCAATACCGCCAGCGGTTCGATGACCGCGAGTTGAACCAGGGTGGCCCGGGCGGCTAATGCCGCCACTCGGGCCGGGTCGGTCGCGACATAAAAGATAACTGTCTCGCCCGGCTGCGCTAGAATCGCCGCCGTTACCGGGGTGCGCAGCTCAGAATCAAGAATCACCCGCAGGGGCTGATCGCGGAGCACTGCCTGCGCCTGAGCCGGCGAAAAACCGGGCCCGAGCTGTTCGGCACGCAGAGTCATCGCCGGATCGTCATGCAGCACAGTGCCGACACCTGTGAGGATGGCCGAACTGCGCGCCCGCAGGCGCTGCACATCGGAGCGTGCCTGGGCACCGGTAATCCATTTTGACTCGCCGGATGCCATGGCCGTACGCCCATCCAGGCTGACCGCCTGTTTGATCCGTACATAGGGACGCTCGCGGGTCATGCGGGAGATAAACCCGGGATTGAGTGCCTCGGCTCCCGATTGCAACAATCCCCAGCTAACCTCGACACCTGCCTCTTGCAGCCGCGTATGACCCCGCCCCGAAACGAGTGGGTTAGGGTCCGCCATGGCCGAGACCACCCTGACCACCCCGGCCTGCAGCAATGCCTCGGCACAGGCCGGGGTCCTGCCGACATGGCTGCAGGGTTCGAGCGTCACGTACGCCGTCGCTCCCCGAGCGCTGGCGCCGGCCTGCGCCAGCGCATTGACCTCCGCATGCCCCTCGCCCGCGCGGATATGATAACCCTCAGCCACCACCCGATCGTCGTTGACCAGCACACAACCGACCCTCGGGTTGGGCTGGGTGGTATAGAGCCCAAGGCTTGCGAGTTGCAGTGCCCGGGCCATGTACCGATGATCGTCCGCACTAAAATGCATCAGTCATTCCCCTCAGCATTCCCATCAGCGCCGACCGTTGAGTCTTTCCCTACACTAAAAGCTGTCTTGGAATGGGAGGCAAGTTTATCGATCTCAGCCTGAAACTCGCTGATATCCTGAAAACTGCGGTATACCGAGGCAAAGCGCACATAGGCCACCTGATCGAGCTGCCGCAGCGCATCCATCACCGCCTCACCCACCACCATCGAGGCGACTTCGCGCTCACCGGTGGCTCGCAGACTGTGTTTGATCTGGTTGATGCAGGCTTCAATCTGTTCGATACCAACCGGACGTTTCTCCAGCGAGCGTAGTATGCCTGCCCGAAGCTTCTTCTCATCGAAGGGCTGGCGTATGCCATCCTGCTTGACCAGGCAGGGCATCAGCAGTTCGGCGCCTTCATAGGTGGTATAGCGCTCATTGCACGATAGGCACTCCCGGCGACGGCGCACCTGCACCCCTTCGGCGACCAGACGCGAGTCGATTACCTTGGTTTCCTGGGCTTTGCAAAACGGACAATGCATCGCGTTAAACCTGCCTTAAAGAGCGTGAAACGGTCAACACCGTTCGTGGATAAAACCAGAAGCCCCCTCGAGGGGGGCTTCGCAAGCGCGCAGAGTGATTAGTGTACGCTTACTTGCTATAGACCGGGAAGCGCGCGCAGAGCTCGAGCACCTGCTGTTTGACGCGCTCGATAACAGCGTCATTGCTGATATCGTCCAGCACATCGCAGATCCAGCCGGTCAGTTCCACCACCTCGGCTTCACCAAAGCCACGCCGGGTCACCGCCGGCGAGCCGATCCGCAGACCACTGGTCACGAACGGCGAACGTGGGTCGTTGGGCACCGCATTTTTATTGACGGTGATATTGGCCCGACCCAGGGCCGCATCCGCATCCTTACCGGTAATATCCTTATTGATCAGATCGACCAGGAACAGGTGATTATCGGTGCCGCCGGAAACGATATCGATGCCACGCGCCATAAAGGTACGCGCCATCGCGCGGGCGTTGATCACGACCTGTTGCTGGTAATCCCGGTACTCGTCGCTCATCGCCTCTTTAAAGCAGATCGCCTTGGCCGCGATCACATGCATCAATGGGCCGCCCTGACTCTCAGGGAACACCGCGAAATTAAGTTTCTTCTGCAGGGCTTCATCGCCATTCGACAGAATCAAGCCACCGCGCGGACCACCCAGGGTCTTGTGCGTAGTAGTCGTCACCACATCGGCGATGGCGACAGGTGAGGGGTAAGCCCCTGCGGCAACCAGACCGGCGACATGTGCCATATCGACAAACAGAAACGCACCGACGCTATCGGCGATATCACGGAACCGCTGCCAGTCGACAATGCGCGAGTAGGCGGAGAAGCCGGCCACGATCATCTTGGGTTTGTGTTCCTGAGCCAGACGCTCCACCTCGGCGTAATCGATCTCACCGGTTTCGGCATGCAAGCCGTACTGAACTGCGTTATAGATACGGCCCGAGAAGCTGACCGAGGCACCGTGCGTCAGGTGGCCACCATGGGCCAGACTCATGCCCAGAATGGTATCGCCCGGCTTACAGAGCGCCATATAGACCGCGGCATTGGCTTGCGAACCCGAATGTGGCTGGACGTTGGCATAGCCGGCGCCATAGAGCGCCTTGGCGCGATCGATGGCCAGCTGCTCGATCACATCCACATGCTCGCAACCGCCGTAATAACGTTTGCCGGGATAGCCTTCGGCATACTTGTTGGTCAGGCAGGAGCCCTGAGCCTCCATCGACAGTTCGCTGGCATAATTTTCAGAAGCAATCAGCTCGATATGCTCCTCCTGACGGCGCTTCTCGGCAGCAATAGCCGCAGCAATTTCAGGATCAAATTCAGCAATCGTCAAGGCATTGTTCAACATGGGCATTCCCTAAATCAAGGTGGTCTGGCCGCAGATCCAGGACAAGAACCGGCACGCCTGCAAGAAAGCCGCAAA
Source organism: Motiliproteus sp. (assembly GCA_047633175.1). Taxonomy (GTDB): domain Bacteria; phylum Pseudomonadota; class Gammaproteobacteria; order Pseudomonadales; family Balneatricaceae; genus Motiliproteus. The sequence continues at coordinate 60,434 of JBLIEQ010000006.1, forward strand.
TTATACCCAAATAGCCATTAAATTCACATGAAAGCAGCGCATAAATGCGCAAATTGCGTTCATCCCCAGGCGCATCAAGGACGCACCCTGATGCAGCCGCCTGTCGCTATCTCTACCCGCGCCCTGCCCTTCGGTGCCGCAATGCGCTAAAATCGGCAGCTATTTTCCTGACTGAGGTACAACAGGCCTATGGCTCAATTCGTCTTTACGATGCATCGGGTGGGCAAGATCGTGCCGCCTAAGCGTGAAATCCTCAAGGACATCTCGCTCTCCTTCTTCCCCGGCGCCAAGATCGGTGTACTGGGCCTTAACGGCTCCGGCAAATCCACGCTGCTGAAGATCATGGCCGGGCTCGATCCGGACTTTAACGGTGAAGCCCGCCCTCAGCCGGATCTCAATATCGGCTACCTGGCTCAAGAACCGCACATGGACGCTAACAAGACCGTGCGTGAAGTCGTCGAAGAGGCCGTTTCCGAGGCCAAAGAGGCGCTAAGCCGGCTCGATGAGATCTATGCCGCCTATACCGAACCGGATGCCGATTTCGACAAGCTGGCCACCGAGCAGGAGCGCCTGGAAAAAATCATCCAGTCAGTCGATGCCCATAACATCGAGCGCCAGATGGAGGTCGCCGCCGACGCCTTACGCCTGCCAGGCTGGGACGAGAAAGTCGAACACCTCTCCGGTGGCGAGCGTCGCCGGGTGGCCCTGTGCCGGCTGCTGCTATCCAAGCCCGATATGCTGCTGCTCGACGAACCGACCAACCACCTCGATGCCGAGTCAGTGGCCTGGCTGGAACGCTTCCTGGTCGACTTCGACGGTACGGTCGTCGCGATCACCCACGATCGCTACTTCCTCGACAACGCCGCCGGCTGGATCCTGGAACTCGACCGCGGTCACGGCATCCCCTACGAAGGCAACTACAGTTCCTGGCTGGAGCAGAAAGATGCCCGCCTGGCCACGGAAGCCAAGCAGGAAGCCGCTCACCAGAAGACCATCAAGTCGGAACTGGAGTGGGTTCGCCAGGGCACCAAGGGACGCCAGTCAAAATCCAAGGCGCGTCTGAAGCAGTTCGAGGAGATGAGCTCACAAAATTTCCAACAGCGTAACGAAACCCAGGAGATCTACATTCCGCCAGGGCCTCGCCTGGGTGAGCAGGTGATCGAAGTACACAACGTCTGCAAGTCGTTCGGCGATAAGATGCTGGTCGATAATATGAACTTCACTATCCCCCAGGGTGCCATCGTCGGCGTCATCGGCGGCAACGGTGCCGGCAAGTCGACGCTGTTTAATATTATCAGCGGCGCAGACCAGCCCGATTCCGGCAAAGTTGTTATCGGCGAATCCGTAAAACTCGCCTATCTGGGTCAAATGCGTGATCTTGATGGATCAAAAACTGTTTTTGATGAAATCTCGGACGGCCAGGACATCATTACCGTGGGCAACTACCAGACGCCCGCACGTGCCTATGCCGGCCGCTTTAACTTCAAGGGCGGAGACCAGCAGAAGTTCGTTAAGGACCTGTCTGGTGGTGAACGCAATCGCCTCCACCTGGCCAAGCTGCTAAAAGAGGGTGGCAACGTCCTGCTGCTCGACGAACCGACCAACGACCTGGACGTCGAGACTCTGCGCGCACTCGAAGAAGCTCTGCTGGCCTTCCCCGGCTGCGCGGTCGTGATTTCGCACGATCGCTGGTTCCTAGATCGGGTCTCCACCCACATCCTCGCTTACGAAGGGGATTCCAAGACGACGTTCTTTGAGGGCAACTACACCGAGTATGAAGCGGATCTCGTGGCTCGCATCGGCGACACCACACCGCATCGGGTGAAGTACAAGCGGATCAACGCTTAGCAAACCTGGGCATCAGAACCAAAAAGGGCGCACTTAGCGCCCTTTTTTTATGGCCGTAGGATGCGGATTTTGTGGAAGCCGACCCACAAAGACGCGGGAAGTGCCGCTGCTGCAGGAGCCTTCAGCTACCTGCCTGCAGGCGATCTTTTGACAGGAAACCGGAAGCCCGACTCCCACAAGAACACGATCAGCCTCAGTCTTCGGCATCCCCGCCGCGAATGCGTTCCTGGCGTTCCTGCTCTTCGACGAAGGCCGCCTTGATCTCATCGAGTACTGCATCGACGTTTGCCGCCTGAAGCTCCTCTTCGAAGCAGCCGGTTAGCTCGACTTCCGGGTGCAGATCGCCGCTTTCGTACAGGTCCCAGATCTCTTTAGCGTACTGAGTATCCAGCAGCTCCGGCGCATACTGACCGTAATAGGCGGTCATCTTGTTAACGTCGCGCTCCAGCATCCACTGAGCGTGGTTATTGCCGGCCGCATCGACAGCCTGAGGCAGGTCGATAATGACCGGCCCATAAGCATCCACCAGCACATTGAATTCTGACAGATCCCCATGCACTAAACCTGCACAGAGCATACGCACCACATCACCAATAACCGCGGCGTGATCCTCTACCGCCTGCTCGGCAGACATCGAGATATCATTCAGACGCGGCGCTACCTGGCCGGCATCGTCGGTGACCAACTCCATCAGCAGGACACCGTCAAAACAACCGTAGGGCTGAGGCACACGCACACCCGCCTTAGCCAGCTTATAGAGCGCATCGACTTCGGCACTGTGCCAGGCGTCTTCCTGCTGGCTGCGGCCGAATTTAGAGCCTTTTTCCATCGCCCGGGCACGTCGGCTATTACGGACCTTACGGCCCTCCTGGTACTGTACCGCCTGCCTGAAACTTCGCTTATCAGCCTCTTTGTAAACTTTAGCGCAGCGAACTTCTGAACCGCAACGCACGACATAGACGGTGGCTTCTTTGCCACTCATCAACTGACGAATGACCTCATCAACCACACCTTCATCAACCAAAGGTTGGATTCGCTTAGGAATTTTCATGGCATCTATTGGCCTTCAGGCCACAACTAAAGAGATGGCTTGGCATGACAGGGACCGATATAAGCGCGCATCTACGCGCACAACACAGACCCATCAGACCAACAAAAAAGGGCAAGACCTGAAGTCTTACCCTTTTTAAGTTCAACCCCTATAGGGGGTGAGGCAGCCTGCAAAAAAATGCAAGCCAGGTAGCATCTAAATTAGATAGCTACGATGTTCTCTGCCTGCGGGCCTTTTTGGCCTTGAGTAACAGTGAACTCTACTTTCTGGCCTTCGACCAGAGTCTTGAAGCCTGAACCTGAGATCGCGCTGAAATGTGCGAAAACGTCAGGACCAGTTTCCTGTTCGATGAAACCAAAACCTTTAGCTTCGTTGAACCACTTAACAGTACCTGTAGTTGTAGACATAGTCTTTTCCTATAAATCAAGAGTAATTGGAGCCCAATATAAGGCCGTTTTGCTGAAAGTGTTACGTTACTTATGAAGAACAGGACGAGGTACTAAAGACAGGACTTCGAAAATCTGTGCATAAATATCAGACGTACTTACAAGCTGACCCGTAGTATACCCGTCCATTGATCGCTGTCAACATTTATCTAACAGCTTCCTGACAGCATTGCCCGAAGGCTGAGCGCCCTTCCCTTAAGCCCTAACCGGAGCGCTACCGACTTGCCGTCAGCACCGCGCATGGGTATGGTTCGGACTTTATATTGCTGCAACTCCGGCTTCCCTTCCTACAATGCTCGCAAGGAGCACCCCATGCTCAGCTCTTCCTCAACAGGCCTCGCGCTTAAACTCAGCCTCGCCCTGACTGCCGCGCTGGCATTTAACTGCAGCCAGGCCGCGGACAGCCTGGTACTTCATTACGACGATCAAGCGTATCAACAACAGACTCTACCCTCGGGCGTGCAGACCTCACTGCACAGCCTGGAGCAGCAGCTTAATCAGCAGCGCCTGGAAGTGCTCAACAACTACGCCGTTAACCGTTACGTCCGCGAGCAAGCCGAGCAACAGGGCAAGCCTTTCCAGCAACTCCAACAGGCGCTGCTCGGCGCACCGACACCCACCCGCCTGCAGATCGAAACCTTTTATACGGCCAACCAGACACAGATACAGGGAACTCTGCCGCAGGTACAGGACAAGATTGGCGAATATCTCCAGCAACAGGCGATGATAGAAAAGCAACGCGCGCTGCTCGAGCAAATCGCCCTCGAAAAGGGCTACCGCGTAGAACTTCCCGCGCTGCCCATATTACGCCTGCCTATAGAGTTGACGGACTATCCCAGCAAGGGCAACCCCGACGCCAGAGTAACCCTGGTAGAGTTTGCCGATTACCAATGCCCGCACTGCAAGGACGCGGGCCCGGTCGTAGAAAAGATACTCGAGCAGTACGGCGAACAGGTTCGCCTGGTATTTCGTGACTTCCCCATTAACCGTTCGGGCATTTCACGCAAGATAGCCGAAGCCGCCGTCTGTGCCGACCAGCAAGAGCAGTACTGGCCCTTCCATAAACTGGCATTCTCCCGTCAGGCCTACCTCAAATCGGTCACCGCAGAGATGCTGGCTACCGAACTACCGATAGATATAGAGGCCTTCAACAGCTGCCTCCAGACTGGCGAGGCACAGGCCCGCGTCGCGGCCTCTGAAGCCGAAGCCCGGGAACTCGGGGTTAGCAGCACGCCAACATTCTTTGTTAATGGGCGCCCGTTGCCGAACAGCCATAGCGACCTGGGTGCCGATATCCGCGCCCTGATCGATCAGGAACTGCAAGCCGCAAAATAATAACGGCTTCACAGAGCCTCGCCGAGGCGCCGGGCTGCGACCTAGGCCGCCTCGTCATCAGAACTACGTCCGCCAGATACTGGCCAACCCCAACAGCCCGAACAACGGAGATAGCTTTCAAACCATGACACCCACGCAGCTAGAGTGTATTGAACAGCAACTAGGACGCCCTCCTCGCGGACTGGCAGAGATCGCCTACCAAAGCCCTGACGGCATTCCGATGGTGTTGAGGATGCACTCCCTGGTCGATGACAAGCCGTTTCCCACCCTGTACTGGCTCTGCTCTACAGACCTCGACAGAGCCATCAGTCGTATCGAATCCACCGGCTGGATCAAGCAGATCGAACAGGAACTCCAGCTCGATACCGAATTCAAAGAGCGCTATCTGCAAAATCATCGCGACTATGTCGCGACCCGCGCGCAATACCTGAGCCCTGAGCTGCGCCAGCGCATCGCCGAACTGGGCTTTTCCGAGGTACTCGAGCGTTATGGTATCGGAGGAATCTCACAATGGGACAGGGTGCGCTGCCTGCATATGCAGTACGCCCATTATCTGTGTACCGAGGGGGACAATCGCAACGTTATCGGCGCTAGGATGGAGCAGGAGTTTAGCCTGTCACAGCTGAAAATTACCCGCTGATATGTAGGTAGCCGTCAAACGCTCCTGCATCGACGGCACTCGCTACGCCCCTATAGTTCGGGCTTCAGCCTGACGATTTAAAAAGCCAAAAAAAAGGCTATGTCCCAATCTGTTGTTGCGGCAGTTTATTCTGCATTATTGTCTTTTTTATCAAACTCCGGTTCCGCCTCCCGGCGGCTTCATTTCTTTGTAGCGACAAAGAAAGCGAAGCAAAGAAAGCGCCCCCTACTAAACCGCCCTGCGGGTACGCGCCTGCGGCGCTATGAAATCCAGCCTGAGGCTGACAGATTCGGCATCCTGCCTCAGCTGCCAATCTCGCCATTGCCTGCAGGGACGCAGGTATGCCGTTGTTGTCGGGAACTGACAACGGCCAATGGCTCGACCCTGCGGGCCTTTTTCAGTCTGCATTTCATCGGTTTAGAAAGGGAATTTGGCGCCATTCTGATGGTGCTATTGCCGTTTCAAGCCTTTCAAAAAGCTACAAGATTACCTACAAAACTCAGTCTTAGCACCGTGGGAGGCGACCCACAGGGACGTGGGAAGTGCCGCTGTTGCAGGAGCCTTCAGCTGCCTATCTGCAGGCGATCTTTTGAACAGAATGAAAGGGCTAGTCACAACAACAGATTGGTACATAGCCAAAAAAAAAGCCCGGTAGTCACCGGGCCTTAGCTCTTTTTTTTAGGTTAGGCTTCAGCCTGACGATGTACGCTTAGCCCTGCAGGACGTGGTACTTGTCCATTAGCTGATCTTCGGTCTCTACGTGATCAGGATCCTTGGGGATACAGTCGACCGGACAGACCTCAACGCACTGCGGCGTATCGTAATGACCTACACATTCGGTGCACTTGGAGGGATCAATCTCATAAATCTCGTCACCCGGAGTGATTGCCTCATTGGGGCATTCCGGCTCGCAAACGTCACAATTGATACATTCGTCGGTGATAATTAACGCCATGTTCGGCTAACCTCTATGCTCGTATAGTCGTGGCGCTAATTACGCCAAATGTTTTTTCAGTGCGGCCGCCACGGCGGGATGGACAAACTTAGACACATCGCCGTTTAATGCCGCAACCTCACGAATCAGGCTCGAGGAGACAAAACTGTACTTTTCCGCAGGCGTGAGAAACAGGGCCTCGAATTCAGGATAGATAGCCCGGTTCATATTAGCCAGCTGAAACTCGTATTCGAAATCCGACACCGCTCGCAAACCTCGCAATACGGCACAGGCGCTATGCGCCTTCATAAACTCAGTCAGCAGGCCGCTAAAACCGATAACCTCGACTTTATCCAGATCTCCGAGAACCTGCTGAGCCAACAGGGTGCGCTGATCCAGCGGCAGCAACGGCTGCTTCGAGGGGCTGGCTGCTATCGCAACGATCACCTTATCGAACAGCTTTGAAGCGCGCTGGACGATATCGGTGTGACCATGAGTTATCGGATCAAAAGTACCCGGGTAGACAACGATATTCATCAATAATATATCCGTGCGTACATAGTATATCCGTGCGTGCATTGGAATCGCGCGAATGGTAACGGAATTGGTTCATAGGCACAAATAGAATACCCTTGTGTTTAGAATTCTTCACCACAGTATAACTGGGCTATTTTTCGATGACTTTCACCCCGCTATTAGCGAAACTTTCGCTGCCCCTGGTACTCTCAGGCTGCATCCTGTTAACCGGCTGCGAGAGCCTCAGGAGCGTAGACCAGGGCTTGTACAGCATCGCCGAATCACTGTCCGAGCAAGATCGCGTTACCGGGCAACGCAGCCTGAGCCTGGCATCACGCAGCGAACAGATCAGCAGCGGCAACGCTGTCGTGGCAGAACTCCTGACTCAAGAGCAACAGCAGGGCAGGAAAATCAACCAGCAGCTCGACAGCGCGCAGTATTGGCGCATGATCCAGATCTTCGATCGCATCCACAGCATCAGCCACCTGAGTGACGAGCGCTGGCAACCGATCCTGATCGACCGCGACAGCTTTAATGCTTTCACCACCGGAGGCACTCGCATCGTGGTCCACCTGGGCCTGATGCAGCAACTCAAAAGTGACGACGAGGTCGCCGCCGTTCTTGCCCACGAGATCGCCCACACCGTTGCCAACCATGTCTTCGAGGGGCAATCCCTGGCTCAGGCGACCTCGCTGGCAAACTCCAACTCATCCGCTCGCGATGGTTATAAGGCTGCATTTACTCAAGGGAACGAGCGCGAAGCCGATCGTATCGGCGTGCTCTACAGCGCGCTAAGCGGCTTCGACCCCCTGGCGGCAAGCCATATCTGGAAGCGCCAGTTTGAGGCGCAGGGCAACCAGCGCGCCCTCTTCTTTCATTCCCATCCGGCCAACGGCGATCGAGAGCAGCAGAACCGCCGGTACGCAGAAAAGGTAGCGCCTTACTACCGTCCCGACCAGCTCAATCCCAACCATACGAAGCTGCTGGAATCTAATGCACTCTGGAGTAAAGACACCACTGAGGCGACGACCGGCGGCGAGGGTGGCGGTTTATCGGCCCTGACCGACACCCTGTTCGGCGCTTATGTTCAGCATCAGCAGGCCAAGCAGGGTGAGCAGCGACAGGCCCGACAGATGCAACTGGTGCGCTATGTACAGTCCCATCTGAAGATCACCGGCGACAGTCGCCCCACAGCGGATCGCTGGCGGCTACGGCTGCAGTATTCCGGCACGGTCGCCCTGCAGGGCGTGACGATGGGCGCAAAGATCGGCCAGGGCGAGGACAAACCTGCGCTGCTGCTGATCGCCCACAGCAAGCAGACGATAGCTGCAGGCAGCCAGTTTGAACTGGAGTTCAAACACAGCGCCCTCAAGACAGTGCGACAACCCCGTAAAACGATTGAACTCTATCTGGACGATACCCTGCAGGCGCCCTAGCAGCCTGTCGGGCTTGACCGGTCGTAGCGAGAGGCCTCTTAATTTAGGTAAAACGATTTGAGGCAGATTTTGAATCTCTGTTGAGGCGATAAATCGGCAGGACAGCCGATTAACACAGCAATTGCTGCCCGTAGGGCAAGCTGCAGGGACGCAGCTTGTGAATAGTGGTTCTATGCACAAGAGCTCAACAAACGACCTCTCTTTTCCTTAAAGAAAGCGGCTTTTCCGCAGTAGATCAGTGTTAAGTCCGACAGGCTGCTAGCACCAGGGCCCGCCTCAGTCGAAATCGTATTGTGCCAGATGTTTGCGCAGCTGTTTATTTTCGAAGTGGACTTCGATTCCCCGGCGCATCTGATGATGCCGGATAACGGCCGCTTTTTTACAGGCCAGCTGGGATTCGCAGTCTACCGCCATAAAGGCATCGAGAACGTCGACTTGAACGTTTTTCACGGCTTGATATTCACTCATCGGGTAACGACTCCAGCGTGGATGACGATCAGATAAGGCTAAACTCTAAATCTCCTCTATGACTGTAGCGTGACAGCCACCAGATTTCTCACCGGCAACCTTGAAGCCTAGCAGGCTGTCAGAGTTGACCGGTCGTAACGAGGGGGCGGCCGATTTGAGGCAGCTTTTGAACTCTGTTGAGGCGCATAGTGGTTCTATTCAACGAAAAAGAGTTCGAAAAATGACCAAAGTCGGCTTTTCCGCAGTAGATCAGTGTTAAGTCCGACAGGCTCCTTGTATAAGCGTTATATCAGGGGCCGGTGTGCGGCGCTTTTTTTTCGTTCAGGCGCAGCGAACGCAGGCTTCGCCGGATCGTCTTGAGGTGATCGAACACCCCCGGCCCCAGCTTCATCGCCAGACCCACGGCCAGCACATCGATAACGACCATCTGCACCACCCGGGACGACATCAGCGCACTGAGATCTTTATCCTCTTCCAGATCTATATGGATAGGAATACTGGACTCCTCAGACAGGGGCGTATTACTCGGGCAGAGTGCGATCACCTGCGCGCCTTGCGCCATCGCTAACTTCGCCGAATGTAAAAGGTCTTTGGTGCGCCCGGTCTGGGACACCGCCACGACCACATCGCCGGCGGTAAGCGTGACGGCCGCTATCGACTGCAAGTGCGGATCGGAGTACGCCACGGCATTGACGCGCAGCCGATGAAATTTATGCTGGGCATCGGTACAGACGGCCGCCGAAGCACCGAAGCCATAAAATTCGACCCGCTGAGCCCCTGTCAGGGCGTCAATCGCCTGCTCAAGCCTCTCGGGATCGAGCCCATCCCGGATATTGATTAGATTACCGATGGTCGAATCGAATATTTTTTTCTTAAGATCCGTGACCGTATCATTGGTATCGAGCGCAAACTGCTCAAAACTGGCGCTCGACCCCAGCACCTGCGCCAGCGTCAGCTTAAAGTCCTGGAAACCATCGTAGTTAAGCGCACGACAAAATCTAACCACGGTAGGCTGACTCACCCGGGCCTCGGTGGCCAGATCGACAATGCGCATATGGATGACGTCTTTAGGCTGAGCCAGGACGTAATCGGCGACCTTTTGTTCAGACTTGCGCAATTCGGATCGCGCCGCGGCGATCGTTTTAAGTACGTTGATCGAATTCAAACAGCTATTCCCCTCGAGACGATCGACAAAGTACCAGAGTCGCTAGACTATCAAAAAAACGCCTGCGGCGGGAAACATAAAAGCAATCTTAACGCATAGCTGACATGTCAAAATAACATTATGATACTTCATATTGTTTATTTGATTTATCAAAATCGCTTTTCATTGCCCAGAACAGCGGCCAGGCCTCATCCATCCGCTCCTGCTGGACCGCCAGAGCCAGGGCTCTGACCTCGCTATCCAGCCGGTCGAGGCCGGCCATAGCCGCGAGTCCGGCCAGCTGATGTGCCTGCTCGCGGAGCCCGGACAGATCGGCCTGCAGCAGCGCCTGCTGCAGGCCGCTGAACTGCTCTTCAAGCGCCCGCTGCAACTCCTGCTCCGGTATCCCAAAGTGCTGCAAACGCAATGTTATATCACTGAGCGGCTGCTCTTCCTCACGCCTGAGCGCCGCTAAAATCTGTTTTACTAATACCCGCTCATCAACAGGCTTATAGATAATACCCTCCAGCCCGAGGGATTCGCATAACTGCGCCTCATCGCTAATCACATCTGCGGTATGAATCAGAATCGGCGTCTGTGCCGAGGTCGACGGCAGCTGACGTATCTGCCGACAGGCTTCGGCACCGCCCATGACCGGCATATGCAGATCGATGATAATCAGATCAACCGTTTTTTGCCCCAGCATGATCAGGGCATCCTGACCATTGGCAGCAACCTCGACCAGGGCGCCCTGAGCCTGGAGCATCCGTGTCAACAACAACCGATTGAAGCGATTATCTTCGACGACCAGTACCCTCAGATCTTGCAGCGGTAAGTTCGGCAGCAGGGCCTGAGCGCCCGGCACGCAGGGATCCTCAAGCGCATGAAACAAACGGTAGCGACCCACCGGCAAGCGTAACAGGGTCGCGGGCGCCAACGCATCGACCAGCAGCGGAGCATCAACCCCCGGGGCATCATCCGGCTGCTCGGTGACTAGGATCAGCTTGCCGGTAAAGCTCTCGCGCACAGCGTTAAGAAGACCGCTCCACGACAGTGCTTTGAGCTCCGCCAACGGCAGATGGACGAACACCCGATCATAAGACTGTACTGACGCCAGCAGCTTGGGAACCAGCTGCTCGCGGTCACAGAGGCTATCCACATAACAGCCCCAGTCAGTGAGCTGCCGCTCGAGCCTGGCCAGGCGATGGGAATCGGGGCAACAGAGCAGGACCTTCAGAGGGGGTAATAACCGGGGTGGTGGCGCGATGGCGTTATCCAGACACAGGCTGATACTAAAGCGGCTGCCCTCGCCCACCACACTGGTCAGCACCAGCTCTCCGTGCATCAGTTCAACCAGTCGTTTGCTGATCACCAGCCCTAAACCACTACCCCCGAAGCGCCGGCTGATCGAGGTATCCGCCTGGGTAAACGGCTGAAACAATGTTGTTAATTCAGCCGCAGAGATGCCGATCCCGGTATCTTCAATCTCTATCTGCAACCGGGCCTGCCCCTGGTGTTGCAAACCTTGTTGCAAACCTTGTTGCAAACCCTGCTGCGGACTGTGCTGCTCGCTAACAAACCGCACCCGCACACTGCCCTGCTCAGTAAATTTAATCGCATTGCTGACCAGGTTACTGATGATCTGAGAAAACCGGGTCGGATCTCCCATCAACAGCAGCGGCCAGGGTGCGTCACACTGCAGCTCCAGCGCCAGCCCTTTGGATCCGGCAGCGGGCGCCTGCATCTCCAGCACATCTTCGACACAACGCTCGGGACTGAACGGGATGCTCTCAAGCTTAAGATTATCCGACTGGAATTTGGAAAAACTGAGGATGTCGTCAATCAGACGCAACAATAACGATGAGGCACCGAGGATGATGCGGCAATACTCACGCTGACTCTCACTCAGCGTACTCTTTTCCAGCAACTGCACAAAGCCGATCACCGAGCTAATCGGCGTTCTCAGTTCATGGCTCATACGTGCCATAAAATCGTCCTTTGCACGTCCCGCCAATTCGACCTGATCCTTGGATTGCTGCAGTGTCTGGTGGCTGAGCTCCAACTCAGCCAATGCCGTTTGCAGCTCCTCGGTGGCTCGATCCACATCCCTTTGCTGCAGCTGCTGGTGCTGCTGAACCTGATCAATCAATGCCTTAATACCCTGCTGCAAGGCACCGATCTCCTGCTGATGACTCACCGCGATAGCCGGTTGATACGTGCCGGACTGATACCCCGTTAACGAATGGCTGAGCGCCTGTATAGGCGCACTGATATTGCGACCGATACGCACGGCCAGCAGTGCCGCCAGCAGCAGCCCCAGTGCGGAGATCATCAGACCCCAAAGAATAATCTGCCGCTGTTGCTGCAACAGGGTCCTGTCGCTGAGGATCAGCACTACCGCGCCCAGATAACGCGGCGGGGCCAGGCTCTGATCAAAATCGTCGACCCTCACCGTGTTCATCAATACCGGCCTGACCAGCACCCAACTATGCCCCAGGCCTGCCAGCCTGATCCGCTGCCCGGCCTTCCTAGCCAGCCCCTCGGAAACGACCCTGGCGAAATCCAGGGGCCGCTCCTCGTTTTGGTAGAGCAACTCCGATTGCGCATTAATAAACATGATATTGGAGACTTCGGGCCGCTTGATCAGCCCCCGGGTCAACTGTGCCAACACCTCAACATTCTGGGTCAGCAACCCAAACTCAGCCGCCGCGGAGAGAAACTCCAGCGTGGTTTCAGCCTGATCGTCGAGCGTGCTTTGGGCATCCTGAATACGCGAGCAGATAAGGTAGCCCGACAGAGTAAATGTGAGCAGCAGCAGCGGCAGCAGGGCCGTCAACATCACCTGCCGGCCGATACTCAGGCGAGAGATCCTAAGGTGTAAGTTCATGGCTGCGGATTCCGGGACATCATGGCGTGGATCTCATCGTCACCCGCCAGCACCAAACCGATACTCTGCGCCGCTTTGGGATTGGTGCGAATTTCAAAAAAGGCGGGGAAGGCCGGTGCCGGCAGCTTGAGGGTCTGCGGCGGCAAACGCCTTAACCAGACCACGGTATCCCTAGCAATGGAGGCGGGGGTGCTGAAGACTGCCGCCGTGGCACCCGCATCGACATAGCGACTGGAAAAGCCGATCAACGGAATATTGCGCCTGTAACTCAGCAGCAGCAGCCATTTGGAGATACTGCGATTAAACTCGGCTTTATCAGGCACCACCAGAATAGCGTCGCTGCTCTCGCTTAGCGGCTCCAGCAGCTTAATAGGGTTCTCGTTAGCACTGAATCGCGCTAACCGCGGTGTCCAGCCCTGCGCCTGGATGGACGCTGTGATCGAAGGCAACTGCTTATGGCTGCTGGGGCCGACCACCACCCCCATCTGCTTGATAGAGGGACGGATCAGTCGGGCCAGCTGCAGCTGCCGGGCCACAGGCTGCTCCAGATAGATCGCGCTCAACAACCCCTGCTCCAGTCGGGGAAGCAAATGCGGTTGCTGACTCAGGGAGGCGAAGGTCTGGCGCGGAATAAGCACGGTTAAGACCGGCCAGTGCAGCGGTTGCTGTAACACCTCTAGGGCCGCCTGAGCACCCAGGGTCACGATAAGGTCGGTCTGGACGGCTGTCGGACTATAATGCTCGGCAACCAGGCTCTGCACCTGCCACTGCGGCAACTGCTCGACCAGGGCCGATGCCAGATCACGGTAGGGCGGACTATCCTGGCTCAGCACCAGCAACACCGATGGCCCTGCCCAGCTGCTGGCGGGAAGTAACAGCCAGAGCAGCTGCACGACCCTCCACCAGGGACGGCGGACCTCGGGGGAACCTCTTAGGACTAAACAGTCCATCGCTTTTATGCCCCTCCCCTATAAAAAAAACCCATAATAACAGACACAGCCACTGCCACTGCCCTATAAAAATAAGGGCTAGATAAACGCCAGTGTCAGGCGAATAAAGCCCCGGGCATCGACGCGGTTGTTATCTTCAAATTCGGTATAGGGGGCGGTGAAACTCTGCAGAATCAGCTCTAGAGATCCCCGGACGCCAGCGCCTTGGAATTTGTTGGCCAGCCGGCCATCCACTCGATTATAAGGTGTTAACTTCGACCCCTGATACCAGTTGACCGAGCTCTGGCGGTAGAAGGCGACGCTGGCTTCGAACCCTCCACCCAGGGCATGGCTGGCCAGCAGACTGACACCGTGGGTCGGCACCCGTTCCGCTAAAGATTCGGGCTCATTTTTAGCGGGCGTCTCATTCTTAAACTTTCGCCGATCAAACTCCCCCTGAGTATCGGCATAGGCGTAGCCGAGGAAAAACCAGGTATGGGTCCAGGGCTGCAGCTTCCACTGCGCCTCCAGCCCCTTGGTGCGCCAGGCGGCGTTGTTAACCAGCTGCAGGGCTTTATGGTCGCCATCGGTATCAGGGATCTCGGCGCTAACCCAGTCCGGATGATAGTCAGCCGCTTCACCATCAGCATCAGTGCCCTCATGATAGGCCCACTGCTCTGCGACCCCCTCGGAGACCCCCTCGACATAGACCTTGAGATCGAAGCTAGAGCGGATCGCAGCCACCTCGAACAGATAGCCCAGCTCCAGCGCATCGACGCGCTCGGGCTTGAGCGGCTCAGGGGTATAGGTATCCAAATCGAGCAGCAGGCTATTACTGGGCAACACCAGCCCCGCAAAGGTATGCTGTTCCATCAGCGAGGGCATCCGGTAGGCACGGCTGGCGGCAGCCCGGAGCGTGGTCTGCTCGCTGGCGTGCCAGTTTAAGCCCGCGCGGGGCGAGAGTCGCGACCCGGCATCCTGATTATGCTCCAGCATGGCACCGAGGTTGACGATCCAACGGGGCGCTACCCGCCAGTCCAGGTTAGCAAACAGTCGCTGGCTATCCGTCGCCTGGGTTCGGGTATCTCCCAGATTGGGGAGACTGCTGACCCGATCCTGGCGCACAGCCGCGCCTGCCACCAGCCGCAGCGCCGGGTTCCACGCCTGGGTCAGCTGCAGCTCCAGATCGTAGCGCTCGGTAATGCCGCTTTCCGCCCCCTGATCCACCGGCTGATCGTCGATACCAAACCCTGCCTTTAGGTCTGAGGGAGAATGACCGGATAGCTCGGACAGCAGAATCAGACTCTGGTTATCGTAGTCCGCATGACTGTGGTTAACCTGCACCCTGAACTGCTGCTGGGGACTGAGGATCCGCGTCCAGCTCAGGTTCTGATAGCTCAGGGCCTGTTCTCGCCGACTAAAGTCGGCGGGATGATTAGCACTACCCACGCCAAGCTGGCCATCGCTTAGCCCCAGCTGAAACTGCAGCGTATCGCTCAGCGTCGGTGTATATAGACCGGAAAAATTCAGCTGCGACAGCTCCGCACCGTCCTCCATTCGAACCCCTGTGCCGGGATCATCTTTATCGTAGCCGATCCCGCTGCCCTCATTTTTATGGTAGTTGAGTCCCAGGCGATAATTAACGCTGCCGATCCGGTCGTTATGCCGAAAGGCGTACTCCTGGGTATCCAACGCGCCCAGCGTGGCCCTCAGGCTGCTGCCGGACTGCTTCAGAGGGCCATAGGTGATGATATTGATCGCGCCCATAAAGGCGTTCGACCCCTGGGTGGCGACGTTAGGCCCCCGCACCACCTCGATATAGCGGATATCGTCCAGGGTCACCCCCAGCATCGACCAGTCCACCGTCGACAGCGCCGACTGGTACACCGAGCGACCATCGATCGTGACCTCCAGCCGACCCGGGTGCTGCTCACCCTGACCATGACTGACCACCCCAAACTTATTGGCATTGACATGGTAGGCCTGAAATCCCGGGACCAGCTTGAACAGATCGGCGATATTAACCGCGCCCGAGGCGTCGATCATGCGCCGATCGATCAGGGTCACCGACGCGGGCGTATTCCTCAGTTCTTGTGCCAGACCTGTGGCAGAGCTTACTCTGGGTATCTCCCCGAACAGGTCAGCTTCGGTCATCCGCTCAGAGACGGCGGTCTGGCCGAGCGCGGGCATCAGCAGAGCGCTGTAAAGGAAAATTCCCGTGACGAACGGGCAGTATCGACCCACGGCTAGATAAACTCTAGTGTCAGGCGAATAAAGCCCCGGGCATCGACGCTGTTGTTCCTCTCGAATTCGGTATAGGGGGCGGTAAAACTCTGCAGAATCAGCTCCAGCGCCCCCCGGACGCCAGCGCCTCGAAACTTCTTGGCCAGCCGGCCATCCACTCGATTATAGGGCTTTATGGACGATCCCTGATACCAGGTCACCGAGGTCTGGCGGTAGAAAGCGGCACTGGCTTCGAACCCGTCACCAAAGGCATGGCTGGCCAGCAGGCTGACACCCTGGGTCGGGATCCGTTCTCCCAGATCAACAGGGCCCTCTATAGCTGAGGACGTTTCATTAAACGACCGACGATCATATTCACCCTGAGTATCGGCATAGGCATAACCCAGGAAAAGCCAGGTATGGGTCCAGGGCTGCAGCTTCCACTGCGCCTCCAGTCCCCTGGTACGCCAGGCGGCGTTATTAACCAGTTGCAGGGCTTTTTGATCGGCGACAGGAACTTCCACAATGTCCGCATCCCTCCAGCTATCAGGAACGGGGTTTTTGTCATAGCCAGGCCCATACGCCCACTGCTCGGCAATACCATCGGTCACCTTCTCGACATAGACCTTGAGATCGAAGACCGAACTGATCGCGGTCATGTCGAACAGGTAGCCAAGCTCCACCGTATCGACACGTTCGGGCCTCAGGCCCTGGGGAGTATAGGTTCTGAGATCGATCAGCTGGCCATTACTGGGCAACACCAGCCCCGCAGAGGCGTGCTGTTTCAACAGCGCGGGCATCCGGTATGCACGGCTGGCGGCAACCCGGAGCGTGGTCTGCTCGCTGGCGTGCCAGTTCAAGCCGGCGCGAGGCGAGAGTCGCGCCCCGGCATCCTGGTTATGCTCCAGCATGGCGCCGAGGTTGGCGACCCAATGAGGTGAGGCCTGCCACTCCAGGTTACCAAACAGCCGCTGACTATCCGTTACCTGAGTGATGCTATCTCCCAGATTGGGGAGACTGCTGACCCGATCCTGACGCACACCCACGCCTGTCACCAGCCGCAGCGCCGGGCTCCATGTCTGGGTCTGCTGCAGCTCCAGATAGTAGCGTTCGGTGATACCGGTCTCTGCCCCGATATCAACAACCTGATCATCTATACCCAGACCTGCCTTTAGCTCGAAGGGAGTATAACCGGATAGCTCGGACAGCAGAATCGGTATCGGGTTGTCGTAGTCGGTGCGACTGTGGTTGGCCTGCACCCTGAACTGCCGCTGCGGACTGAGAATCCGCTCCCAGCTCAGGTTCTGATAGTTCATGCGCTCTTCCCGCCGACTAAAGTCTTGCGGATGGTTAGTATTACCCACACCAATCTGACCATCGCCCAGACCCAGCTGGAACTGCAGGATATCGCTGAGTGTCGGCGTATAGAGGCCGAAAAGGCTCAGCTGTGACAGCTCGGCACCATCCTCCATTTGAACCCCTGTGCCGGGATCATCCTCATCAAAGCCGATCCCGCTGCCCTCATTCTTATGGTAGCTAAATCCCAGACGATAATTAAAGCTGCCGATCCGGTCGTTATGCCGGAAGGCGTACTCCTGGGTATCCAGCGCGCCCAGCGTGGCCCTAAGGCTGCTGCCGGACTGCTCCAGAGGCGTATAGGTGATGATGTTGATCGCCCCCATAAAGGCGTTCGACCCCTGGGTGGCGACGTTAGGCCCCCGCACCACCTCGATAAAGTGGATATCGTCCAGGGTCACCCCCAGCACCGACCAGTCCACCGTCGATAGCGCCGACTGGTACACCGAGCGACCATCGATCGTGACCTCCAACCGACCGGGGTGTTTCTCACCCTGACCATGACTGGTCACGCCAAACTTATTGGCATGGACATGGTAGGCCTGAAATCCCGGGACCAGTTTGAACAGATCGGCGATATTGACCGCGCCCGAGGCGTCGATCATGCGCCGGTCGATCAGGGTCACCGACGCGGGCGTATCCTTCAGCTCTTGTGCCAGACCTGTGGCGGAGCGGACCTTGGGTATATCCCCGAACAGGTCAGCTTCGGTCATCTGCTCAGAGACGGCGGCCTGACCGAGCGTGGGCATCAGCAGAGCGAAAGTGAGGGAAATTACAGTGACAGTCGGCAGGCAGGGTTTAAACACAGGTATTGACTACTCCGAAAACGCCCTAAACTAGGGCATTTACTACGACGGAAACACCCTGATTTGATTGAGAGCCCTGAAAAACGACCTCATCACGGTGCATGAGGCCGCAGTAGAGCAAGAAATGATCGTCACTACAAATTTAAGATTTATACATTACCGTATGAATATTGAAGATAACGCAACTCCGAGCCATTACCGAGTGCGCCGGTCAAGCCCCTGCTCAACCGCCTCTTCAACCTCCTAACAGCGGCTTAAACCCTGCCTGATAATCAGGATAGCGAAACGGGTAACCGGCATCGAGCAGCCGTTGCGGCCGGCAGCGCTTGCTACCCGTGCGTAACTTCTGGCTGAAATCCAGCCGCTGCGGCTCGGGCAGGCTCAGCTGCTGCCGCAACCACTCCAGCACCTCATAATAACTGGCCGGATGCGGATCGGAGGCCAGATAGCAATCGGCCAGCTCATGTCCGGCCAGATCCTTTTCGAGCAGAAACCGCAGCACCCCGACACAATCATCCCGATGGATCCGATTTCCATAATGAACCGGCAGTTCCTGAGCACCCACCCCCTGACGTACCCAGCCCAACAGGCGCTCGCGTCCTGGACCGTAGATACCGCTGAAGCGTACCGAGGTCGTGGCCAGTTCGCTGTGCCGCAACAGGGCTTCTGCCTGCAGCATCGCCTGACCCGAAAAGCTGCCCGGTTCGGTCGGGCTCTGCTCATCGACCCATTCGCCGTCGCGCTGGTGATAGACCGCACTGCTGGACACATAAAAAAGGCGCCGCGGCTTCAGCTGCTGTTGCCGCAACGCCTCCAGCAGGTTCGCCAGACCCTCAACATAGGCGCGCCGATAGCCCTCTGCGCTGTATGCGGCAGGCACCAGCGAATAGACCAGATAATCATGCGCCGGCAGTTCGACTAAACTGGCGGGATCGGTCACATCGGCACGGATCCCTTGGATTGGCGCAGGCAGTTGATTAAGATGACGCTTTAGACCGATGCACCGATGTCCGCGATGACATAACTCCAGCCCCAGCTGGGACCCCAGATCACCACAACCGACCAATAGTACTGTTGCCATGATATTGACCTCCTCTGCGACGCACCGACTGCGACCGCTTCTCTGTTCTAGACAGGCCTGCCCTGGACAGAGCTGTAGTCTGGCGCGTCGGTGGCTGCTTGTCACGCAGCTGTTTGTCACGTACAACGGGGGCCAGCAATGAGCACCACCCCGCTCCGCCACCTGGATCAGATCTCGGTCTCCCGACTCAAGGGGATAGGGGCTGCGATGCAGCATAAGCTGGAGAAACTGGGGTTAGAAACGCTTCAGGATCTGCTGTTCCACCTGCCACTGCGTTATCAGGACAGGACCCAGATCGTGCCGATCGGTCGCCTGCGTCCGGGTGATGAGGCGGTGATCGAGGGTCAAGTCAGCAGCTGTGAACTGTTGATGGGCCGGCGCCGCAGCCTCCGCTGCACCCTGCGCGATGCCAGCGGCAGCATTTCGCTACGCTTTTTCCATTTTAGTGCGACGCAGAAAAACAACCTCACACCCGGTACCAGCCTACGCTGCTTCGGCGAAGTCCGCGCCGGCAGCGGCGGGCTGGAGCTGTATCACCCCGACTACCAAAGCGCCGACAGCGGCGCGTTTGAGCCGCCCGGCGATACCCTGACACCCATCTATCCCGCGACCGAAGGGCTGACCCAGGCCCGGATCCGCAGTCTGTGCAACCAGGCCCTCGAACTGATGGAGCTCCAGGGCGGCTTACAGGAGTGGCTGCCGGAAAATGTCAGGCAAGACTTCGGGCTCAGCGACCTCAGCGCCGCCGTGCGCTATCTGCACAGTCCGCCGGTCGGCACCGATCTGCTGCAACTCGCGCAAGCCCGTCATCCGGCACAACGTCGGCTGGCGTTCGAAGAGCTGCTGGCCCACCACCTCAGCCTGCTTCGCCTGCGCCGCCAACAGCAGCAGCACAGCGCCCCCGGGCTGGTGCTGGGGCTGGGGCTGGGAACCCAGGGTCGGCTGAGCAGCGATTTTCTCCGCCAACTGCCTTTTGAACTCACTGCCGCCCAGCAGCGCGTCTGGAGGGAGGTCCGTCGCGATCTGACCCAGCCGGTTCCGATGCTCCGGTTGGTGCAGGGCGATGTCGGTTCGGGCAAGACCGTGGTGGCCGCACTCTGCGCGCTCCAGGCGATCGAGGCGGGCTATCAGGCCGCCGTCATGGCACCCACCGAGATCCTCGCCGAACAGCATCTGCTCAATTTCAGCGCCTGGTTCGAGCCCCTGGGGATCCGAGTCGACTGGCTGGCGGGACGGATCAAAGGCAAGAAACGCAGCGAGACCCTGGCGCGGATCGCTTCCGGCGAGGCGCAGCTGGTGATCGGCACTCACGCCATCTTTCAGGATGCGGTCGCGTTTCACAACCTCGGCGCCATCGTGGTCGACGAGCAGCACCGCTTCGGGGTGCATCAGCGTCTGGCACTGCGCGAGAAGGGCCCTGAGGGCCTGTCCCCGCATCAGCTGATCATGACCGCCACCCCTATCCCCCGCACCCTGACCATGACCGCCTATGCCGATCTCGATTGCTCGGTGATCGACGAATTACCCCCCGGACGCACCCCGGTCAATACCGTACTGATCCCCGACCAGCGCCGGGAGGAGGTAATCGCCCGGGTGCGCGCCGCCTGTGCCGAAGGCCGCCAGGCTTACTGGGTCTGCACCCTGATCGACGAGTCTGAGGTATTGGAATGCCAGGCCGCCGAGATCACCGCAGCCACCCTCACCGCCGCATTGCCGGAGTTGTGCATCGGCCTGATCCATGGACGGATGAAGGCGGCCGAGAAAGCCGCGATGATGACCCAGTTTAAGGCCCGGGAACTCGACCTGCTGGTCGCCACCACCGTGATCGAAGTCGGCGTCGATGTGCCCAACGCTAGCCTGATGATCATCGAGAATCCCGAACGCCTCGGGCTGGCCCAGCTCCATCAGCTACGCGGCCGGGTCGGTCGCGGTTCGGTCGCCAGTCACTGTGTGCTGATGTACCACAACCCCCTGTCACAACAGAGCCGTGAGCGGCTGCGGGTGATGCGCGAAACCAATGACGGCTTTATCATTGCGGAAAAAGATCTCGAACTGCGCGGCCCCGGCGAGGTGCTCGGCACCCGTCAGACCGGCATGATGCAGTTCCGGGTCGCGGATCTGGAGCGCGATGCCGACCTGCTGGAACAGGTACAGCAGGTCGCCTGCCAGATCGAGCCACTGCACGCCAACTGTGATGGCATTATTCGCCGCTGGCTGATCCAGGGCGAGGAGTATGGGAACGTGTAATGTGGGTATTCTTTGTGGGTGAGGCTTGTAGGTCGGACTTTAGTCCGACGATCGCCACTCCTTGCTAGCTTTGTCGGACTACTTTCTACCTACAAAAAGCCGACCTACAAGGATTTAGGAAGTGCGCTAAGCCCGAAGGGAACGGGCAGCGCCACCTACAAAACGCCGACCCACAGGGTGAATTTTGTGAGGTGTTTCTTTTACTTCAGCAGGTTGCGCAGGCTGCTCAGGGTCGCCTGTCCCTGGGCCTTATTCTCCACCTGGCAGCCCGGATCACGCCCAAACCACTCCAGATCGTCTTCGGGCAACTCATCCAGAAAACGGCTCGGCTGGGTGTCAATCAGCTCGCCATACTGCTTGCGCTGCCGGGTCAGCGTCATCGTCAGGGTCTTACGCGCCCGGGTGATGCCCACATAGGCCAGCCGGCGTTCCTCCTCGACGCTGTCTTCTTCGATGCTGTTGCGATGGGGTAACAGCTCCTCTTCCATACCCATCAGGTAGACATGCGGGTATTCGAGTCCCTTGGAGGCATGCAGGGTAGACAGCTGCACCCGATCGTCGTCCTCGTCCTCATCCTGCTGCTCCAGCATATCGATCAGCAGCAAGCGGGTGACCGCATCATCGATCTCGGCGTTGGGATCTGTCTCCTGCAGTCGCTCCAGGGTGCGCTTCAACGAATCGACCAGAAAACCGACGTTCGCCATGCGGCGCTCGGCCTGGACGTCTGAGTTGCAGTTCTGATAGGTCCAGGTCTCGTAATCGATATCGCGGATCATCTGCTGAATCACCTCGATCGGATCGAGCTGATGACAGCGCTGATGCACCCCTTTCAGCCAGCTGCTGAATTCCTCCAGCTTGCTCTGGGCGCGGGCCGACAGCACCTGACCCAGCCCTAGTTCGCCGCTGGCCTGAAACATGCTGACCTGACGTTCGGCGGCGTAACTAGCGAGTTTCTCCAGGGTTCCCGGGCCGATCTCACGCCGGGGCAAGTTGATAACGCGCAGGAAGGCGTTGTCATCATCGGGGTTAATCAGCACCCTCAGATAGCCCATAATGTCTTTGACCTCGGCGCGGGAGAAAAACGAGGTCCCGCCGCTGAGCTTGTACGGGATCTGATTGATCTGCAGCTTCATCTCCAGTAGCCGCGACTGATGATTGCCACGATAGAGCACCGCATAATCGCGGTAGTGGTTCTGCAGGTTCAGGCGGCGCTGGATGATATCCGCGGCGATACGTTCGGACTCCGCCTCTTCGTTGCGATTGATGATCACCCGCAACGGCTCTCCCATCCCCATCTCACTCCAGAGGGTTTTTTCAAACTCATGGGGATTATTCATAATCAGCTGGTTCGCTGCCTTAAGAATACGACTAGTGGAGCGGTAGTTCTGCTCCAGCATCACCACCTTGAGCGACGGAAAGTCGGTCTTGAGCAGTGCCAGATTCTCAGGCCGAGCACCGCGCCAGGCGTAGATCGACTGATCATCATCGCCCACCACGGTCAAACCGCCACGAATCCCCACCAGCAGCTTTACCATCAGGTACTGACTGGTGTTGGTATCCTGATACTCATCCACCAGCAGGTAGCGAATCTTACGCTGCCAGCGCTCCAGCACATCATTACGCTGCTGGAACAGCAGCGTAGGAATCAGAATTAGGTCATCAAAATCGACCCCGTTATAGGCGCGCAGGCTGCGGTTATAGCTGGCATAGACTCTTGAGGCCAGCTCTTCGTTAGGGTTCTGGGCCTGCTGCTGAGCGCGTTCGGGGCCGATCAGATCGTTCTTCCAGCTGGAGATCTGACTCTGGACGCTGTCCACCAGATCGGCCTCGTCCTTAGAATCCTTGAGCATCAAGCCTTTGATCAGGGCGTTGGAATCCTGAGCATCAAAAATAGAAAACCCGGGTTTGAAGCCCAGAAGTTTGTGCTCGCGGCGGATAATATTGAGGCCCAGGTTGTGAAAGGTCGACACGGTAAGTCCGCGTGATGCCGGCCCCTTAACCAGCTTGGCGACCCGCTCCTTCATCTCTCTTGAGGCCTTGTTGGTAAAGGTCAGGGCCGCGATATGGTGCGCCTTGATACCGCAGCTCTCGATCAGGTAGGCGATCTTCCGGGTGATCACGCTGGTCTTGCCACTACCGGCACCGGCGAGCACCAGCAACGGGCCCCCGACATAGAGCACCGCTTCTTTCTGGCGAGGGTTAAGATTGCTCACAACGACTGGGTCCCTGAATAATTTATTGATAATTTATTGATAATAATTGTTAAAAGAAACGCAGACAGCG
Source organism: Motiliproteus sp. (assembly GCA_047633175.1). Classification (GTDB taxonomy): domain Bacteria; phylum Pseudomonadota; class Gammaproteobacteria; order Pseudomonadales; family Balneatricaceae; genus Motiliproteus. The sequence continues at coordinate 84,064 of JBLIEQ010000006.1, forward strand.
TCCGCATTTTTGACAGAATCTGTCTAAAACGATAGATTAAGGGACTAAAGCCTAAGGAATGGCAATTCTACAGCCCAGGGAGAGGCAATCATACTAGTTGGACCTGTTGAGACGCCATGCCCGCTGGTATTAAGAGTGACAATAGCGCCCCACATCTGCTGATCATCGCGCCGGCAGAACCTGGCTACCAGAGCATCGTCTGGCCGCTGCTGCAGTCCCCTGTGCCCGGCTACAGACTGACCTGGTCGCCCTCGATAAAGGATGCCCTGATTCAGGGGCGGCAGTCTAACTTCGATCTGGTGCTGCTCGCCGACACGCTCGCCGACCATCCACGGCACAACTACCTCCAGCAAGCACGGCGCCTGGGGCTTAAAATCCCGGTTATCGTGATAGGCCACAGTATTCTCCCGCAGGACGAGGAGCGCTATCTTAGCAACGGCGCGGCCGATGTCCTGGAACTGTCCCATATCAATCTCAGCGTACTGCGCCGGGCATTCCGTTATATCGCGCGCCTGCAGGTGCGCGACGGCCAGATCAACAGCCTGCGACTGTTTGACGACCTGACCGGATCGCCGTCGAGACTCAGTTTCACCCATCAACTCGGGCAACAGTTTGCACAGGCATGCGCGAGCAAACAGCGCCTGGGACTGATGATGCTCAACATCGACGGTTTTAAGCGGGTCAATAACGCCCTGGGGCCCGATGTGGGTGACGAGACGATCAGCAAGGTCGCCTCCCGACTGCAGGCTGCGCTCTCGAGCGGCCAGGAACTCGCGCGTGTCGGTGATAACCAGTTCGCGCTGCTGATGCTCGGTGATGATGTCGAGTCGCTATTGAACCAACAGATCGAAAGAATCTGCTACCTGCACCAGCGCCCCTACAGAGTCCAGGGGCACAATCTCGCGCTGGGGGTCAGTATCGGCTGCGCCATCTATCCGGATAGCGCCAGCGATATCGCCAGCCTGATTCGCCACTCCGGCTCGGCCCTGCACCTGGCCAAAAAAGAGCGCGGTGGCTCCTCCCACTTCTACCAGCAGAGCAACTTCGAGGAGGCGGTCAACCAGATCACCCTCGAACCCGAGCTGCTCAACGCCCTGCGCCAGGAGCAGTTTGTACTCTATTATCAACCCCGGATCGATCTGAACAGCGGCCGGATCGTCGGCGCAGAGGCCCTGATACGCTGGCAGCACCCGCAAAAAGGGCTGCTCTTTCCCGATACCTTTATCCCGATGGCGGAAAAGTCCGGCTTGATCGTCCCCATGGGCTACTGGGTGTTCAATAAGGCGCTTGACGACCTCAAGCTCCTCGATGCCCAGGACTGCAAGTTGAACAGGATCGGCATCAACCTGTCGTTCCGCCAGTTTCAGGACGATACTCTGGTGCCCACCATCGCCCGATTGCTCAGCCGCAGCGGCATCCACCCGGGCCGGGTCGAGTTTGAACTCACCGAAACCTCGGTGGCGCTCAATGAACAGCATGTCAGCCTCTGCATCGCCGATCTCCACACCCTGGGCGTGACGTTCTCGCTGGATGACTTCGGTACCGGCTACTCCTCCTTCGCACACCTGCAAAAGCTACCGGTCAGCACCCTGAAGATCGACCGCTCTTTTGTTAAGGGTGTTACCGAAAACCCCGACGATGCCGAGATTGTCCGTGCCATCATCAACCTGGCTCACAATCTGCGCAAAGATGTGGTCGCCGAGGGTGCGGAAACCGCAGAACAGATCGCCTTCCTGGAGCGTAACCACTGCGATCAGGTCCAGGGCTTCTATTTCAGTAAGGCCGTGCCACTACCGCAACTCTTTAAACAGCTTAAAAAGCAACGCCTACACCACCCTGAGGCAGCGCAGGCCCTTTAGCAGGTGTCCGCATGTCGGCTCTCTCTGTACGCCGCACGCCAGATTTTGGTGATTCATTCCAAAATAAAAAAATCAAAAAACGACCTTTAGCTACAGAGCTACATAATCTGGCAATTGAATGGAAAGACCAGCTAGAAGCACCTAGCACGCCTCTTAAAAACAGATTACGTGCTGCTTTATATTTATTGCAGACTTGGCATTAGCCTATACAGGCTAACATCAGGCAAACCGTATATAAGTAAGACAGAATTATAACAATAACATCAAAAATTATTATTTATTTTCTCCAAAGATACGCTCGATCTTATTAATATAAAAACTTCACACTCGCTCCATAATTAGCCTTATTTCATGAGTTAAACTACCTCTTATGCAATTTAGCCATAAGTAAGATTGGAGTATGCATATGATAAAAATTAAATTAACTATGGGTCTAAAGCAGCTAGCTGCGATGCTCTGTAGCGCACTAATCAGCAGTAGTCTTTCCGCAGAAACAGCGGAACATATTAGCCAGCAGCAGATTAATATACTTAACCTTGAAGACCCTATAGGCGCTTTTAACAAAGTTTTTGAAGTTGGTGATGAACTGTTTGAGCACCCGTTTCAAGCCAGTGAAGGGGTGGGAGCCAACGTCGGAAACGGTCAGCGCTTTAGTCTGGTTCCCCGCGCTGATTTAAAAGGACAACAGCAGTGGTCGCAGCATCAGCCGAAGCGCGTCACGGGGCCCAATGCACGCAGTTGTGATATCTGTCACAGCCAGCCTTTTAGCGATGGTGCCGGCAGAGTAGTGATGAATAATATCCGCGATCCCCAGCACTCAGGTGATGTGGCAAAATTTATTAACCGCCAGCCCCCGCACATTTTTGGCATCGGCGCTCTGCAGCTACTGGCTGAAGAGATGACCCAGGAACTAAAAATTATCGCCCGGTTAGCGGGCTTGCAAGCAGCTGAAATGGGCGCTGTCGTTACGGTCCCTCTGATCGCCAAAGGCATCACTTTCGGTCAACTAAGAGTCGATTCCGCAGGTACTTTTGACTACAGCCAAGTACAGGGTGTCGATGATGATTTACTGGTCAAGCCGATAGAGTGGAAAGGGATCACCTCCTACATCAGGGCTTTTGCACGAGATGCCGGCCACAATGAATTGGGCATGCAAGCGACGGAGATGGCGGGGCACGATGTTGATGGTGACGGCGACGGTGTAGTCAATGAACTGAGTGTTGGTGACATCACTGCGATGGTCATTTATCAGGCGGCACAACCTAGGCCAACCACTCGTCAGGAGCTTGCTGCGCTAGGTTTAACAGCGCCGTTGAGCAGTGTCGAACAGCAGCAGATTGCCCAGGGAGAGCAGGCATTCACTCAAGCGGCTTGCGACAGCTGTCACACTCCGCAACTGCTACTGCAAAACGCGGTTTTTTCTGAGCCCAGCCGCGTTAAAGAGTATCGCGATCAACGTTTCCCCGCCGGACAAGATCCTGTGGCTAACGGGTTGAGTATTGAAAATGCTATTACTTTTGATTTGACCGCGGACTTGCCGGATAACCGGGTAACGATAACCGATGGCTCGACGTTTAACTTAGGTAACTTTCAGCGTGATCTGGCAGGGATGACCCAAGTTAAGTTGTTCGGTGATCTTAAACGCCACGACATGGGGCCCAAATTAGCAGAATCTATAGATGAGGCGGGAACGGGTAGCGCAAATTTTATCACTGCCGAGCTCTGGGGCGTAGGCTCTACACCTCCGTATCTGCATGATGGTCGCGCGACTTCTCTGGAGCAGGCTATTTTGTTTCACGGTGGAGAGAGCGCCAGCTCGCGGGCATTATATGTCAGCTTATCGGCCCAAAATAAAGTTGCGCTGCAAGCCTTCCTCAATAACTTAGTGCTCTATAAAGCCGAATAGATTGAAATGAGACTCGCACTGCGGCTCTATCTCGATGCCGCAGGTATCCAGCCTGTCTCTCTATCCCGACCCCGACGCCACACGATCCAGCTTGCGATAACTGAGTCCTTCTAGGAGATGCGCGCGGACCACCAGGCTGGAATCGTCTAGATCGGCCAGGGTACGCGCCACTCGCAGCACCCGATGATAGGCCCGCGCCGAGAGTCCGAGTCGATTCAGCGCCTGCTCCATCATCAACCTGTCGTCCTGATTCAGGTGGCAGTCCTGCTCCACCTCGCGCCCACTGAGTTGGCTGTTGAGCTTCCCACGGCGCTGCTGCTGCCGGTGACGCGCCAGCAGCACCCGTTGCCGTACCTGTGCCGAGGTCTCGACCGCGACTGCCTCCGCCGTCAACTCGCCCTCTGCCAGGGCCGCCACCTCGACATGCAGATCCAGGCGGTCTAACAGGGGGCCGGAAATTTTACTCTGATAGCGGCGCACCAGATCGGGACCGCAATGACAGCGCCCGCGGGGATCACCATAATAGCCACAGGGACAGGGATTCATCGCGGCGATCAGCTGAAAATGCGCGGGAAAGGTCACCTGGGCGCGCGCCCGCGAGATACACACCCGGCCCGACTCCATCGGCTGGCGCAAGCCCTCCAGCACCCTGCGATCGAACTCGGTCAGCTCATCCAGAAACAGCACCCCGTGATTGGCCAGCGAGATCTCTCCCGGGCGCGGCGTACTACCACCCCCGACCAACGCCACAGCCGAGACCGTATGATGTGGCTGCCGAAAGGGCCGCTGCTGACTCAGGATCGCTCCTGAGGGCTGGCAGGCGATCGAGAGAATCGAGGCCACGTCCAAATGCTCCTGCAGCGTCAGCGGTGGCAGCAGCCCCGGCAGCCGGCTGGCCAGCATGGTTTTTCCGGTCCCGGGAGGCCCTACCATCAGCAGGCTATGACCACCGGCTGCGGCCACCTCCAGCGCCCGCTTCGCCTGAAACTGCCCCCTGACCTCAGCCAGGTCCAGATCAAAACAGGGCGCGGGCAGGTCCGGCGCCGGCGTTGGTTCGATAAGGGTATGCCCAAGCAGATGGGCGCAGGCCTGCAGCAGATGAGCCGCACCGATCACTGTCGCCCCCTTAACAAGCGCCGCCTCTGCGGCGCAGACGGCAGGCAGCAACAGCGCCCTTCCTGCCGCATGTGCCTGGATGGCGACCGGCAGGGCACCGGGCACCGACCGCAGTTCACCCGACAGCGCCAGCTCACCGATCACCTCGTAGCGATCCAGCGCCGCCTGAGGCACCTGCCCCGATGCACAGAGTATGCCCAGAGCGATGGCTAGATCGTAGCGGCCACCCTCCTTGGGAAGATCGGCCGGCGCCAGGTTGATGGTGATCCGCCGCTGCGGATAGTTAAAGCGGGAATTCAGCAACGCGCTCCGCACCCGGTCCTTCGATTCTTTAACCGCGGTCTCAGGAAGCCCCACGATAGACAGTCCGGGCAGGCCGTTGCTCATATGGACTTCGACCGTAACCAGGGGAGCGTCTATACCGAGCAGAGCCCGGCTGTGGACGATAGCAAGTGACATGGTTCTTCCTTGAACTCCTTGAACTCCTCGAACTCCTCGAACTCCTCGAACTCCTTAATTAAACGCCAGCGACGGCGGCAGGAGGCGTTAGGCGTGTTTGGCGGGCTCGGGTGTTTGCTCGGGTGTTTCAAGCGCGGCAACCCGCTTTGAGAGGCCATCGACCAGCGTCCGGGTACGCAGCAGCACCTCGTGCTGGGCATCAAACTCTTCTCGCGTCACCAGGTCCAGGCGGCTAAACGCACTCTGAACGATCAGATTAATACTGTTGCGGATCTCCTGCTGAGTCCGTTTCGGGCCTTCGCCCAGCAGCTGAGTCAACTGCTCATTCAGCCCCTCGAGTAACTTGGATGGGATCATCTCATGCTCCAAAAATAGTGTGACGGCAGCCACAGTCTAGCATGAGCGCCCGCAATCCTGGCCATAGCAGAACGGCCCTGGACCCTCCGTTCACCGCCTTGGCGCACGGTTTTGGTGCACAGACAGGGCCTCTGCCTGATTTATGTGCCCCGACCCCCACCCTAGCATTCAGCAGGCCGCATCAGATCGCCAATAAAAATTTTAACTATCTAATTTATATAAATAAAAATGTTGTTGGCACAACTGATGCTTTATCGGCGTAACAGGCAGCCGCTGACCACCCCGGTTAAGGCACTGCGTTACAACTTAACTCTCAGGAGATGTCGCTATGAAACTCATTACGGCTGTGATCAAGCCTTTCAAACTCGATGACGTGCGCGAAGCACTGTCAGAGATCGGTGTACAGGGAATCACTGTTACCGAAGTCAAAGGCTTCGGTCGACAAAAAGGTCATACCGAGCTCTATAGAGGCGCGGAGTATGTGGTCGATTTCTTACCCAAGGTCAAGATTGAAGCCGCTGTTAGCGATGACATCCTCGACCAGGTAATAGAGAGCATCGCCAAGACCGCCAATACCGGCAAGATCGGTGACGGCAAGATCTTCGTCAGCGAACTCGAACAGGTTATCCGTATCCGTACCGGTGAGACAGGCAATAGCGCGCTCTGATGCGCCCTGTGGTCTGCTTAGTTAATCAAGGGGAATGAGCATGGAAAACCAAATTTTTCAACTGCAGTATGCGATGGACACCTTCTATTTCCTGGTGTGCGGCGCGCTGGTGATGTGGATGGCCGCGGGCTTTTCGATGCTCGAGGCGGGCCTGGTTCGGTCCAAGAACACCACCGAGATCCTGACCAAAAACGTCGCCCTGTTCGCGATCTCCTGCATCATGTATATGCTGGTCGGTTACGAGTTGATGTACGGCGGCGGCCTCTTCCTGTCCGGCATCGAGACGGTCGATGTCTCTCAAGTGCTGGCCGATTCGGCCGAAGCAGGCTTCGAAGGTGATTCGGTATACTCCGGCGCCTCCGACTTCTTCTTCCAGGTAGTGTTTGTCGCCACCGCGATGTCGATCGTCTCAGGCGCTGTCGCCGAGCGGATGAAGCTCTGGGCGTTCCTGGCCTTCGCGGTCGTGATGACCGGTGTTATCTATCCGCTGGAAGGCGCCTGGACCTGGAACGGTGCCGATGTCTTCGGCCTTTACAACCTGGGCGACCTGGGCTTCTCTGACTTTGCAGGGTCCGGTATCGTGCATATGGCGGGTGCTTCCGCGGCACTGGCCGGGGTATTACTGCTGGGCGCTCGTAAGGGTAAATACGGCGCTAACGGCTCGATCAATGCGATCCCCGGTGCCAACCTGCCGATGGCGACCCTGGGCACCTTTATCCTGTGGATGGGCTGGTTCGGTTTCAACGGCGGCTCGGTATTAAAGCTGGGTGATATCTCCAGCGCACACTCGGTCGCTATGGTCTTCCTGAACACCAATGCCGCCGCTGCCGGTGGCGCCATGGCGGCACTGATTACCGCTCGACTGCTGTTCGGCAAGGCCGATCTGACTATGCTGCTTAATGGCGCACTGGCAGGCTTGGTCGCGATCACCGCAGAGCCCTCAACACCGACGGCCCTGCAAGCGACCCTGTTCGGTGCCATCGGCGGTGTCCTGGTGGTGTTCTCGATCATCACCCTGGACAAGCTGCGTATCGATGATCCGGTGGGTGCGATCTCGGTTCACGGTTCCTGTGGTCTGCTGGGTCTGCTGCTGGTGCCTATCACCAACGGTGATGTCAGCTTCACCGGCCAGCTTATCGGCGCCCTGACCATCTTCGTCTGGGTATTCGGTGCCAGCCTGATCGTCTGGGCGGTGCTGAAAGCGGTCATGGGCATCCGTGTCACCGAAGAGGAAGAGTACGAAGGCGTCGATCTCGCCGAGTGCGGTATGGAAGCCTACCCTGAATTCACTAAGGGATAAGTCTAAGGGCTAAGTCTAAGGAATAAAGCTAAGGGCACTCGTGAGAGTGCCTTTTTTTTGGCTCTGTACCAACAAGGCTTTTGTGGGTTGGACTTTAGTCCGACAAAGCTAGCATGGCATGCCATCGTCAGGCTAAAGCCTAACCTACAAAGAAAGCACCCTGTCAGTGCGGCTTCTCAGTGACGCATCATGGCTATTAATGATGACTAACTTACCGTTCCAATGCCGGTGCAGTCGGTCGAGTATGCGTGCGGCTCTCGGCTGATCGATACCCGCAGTGGGCTCATCTAATAGCAGCATCTGCGCATCCTGAAGGATTAATCGGGCCAGGCCCAGACGCTTGAGTTCACCACCCGAGAGCATGCGTTCGCCCTTTCCGAGCCAGGTATCCAACCCCTGAGGCAGTTGCTCACACCACTGTTGCAGCTCGACCAGCCGGAGTGTTTCTTCTAGATACTCATCTGAATGCGGCAGGTGCAAGCAGAGGTTGTAGCGCAGGGTACCACGCAACAACTCTATCTCCTGAGGCATTAAACCCAGCTGTCCTGCGGTGGTTTTTCCTATTGAGATAACACCCTCGCCGGGCTGCAGGCGGCCCATCAGTAGCTGAAGAAAGGTGGTCTTGCCATGCCCACTGGGCGCGGTAATCCAATACCAGTGCGGGGCTTTTAACTCCGCATTTAAGCGATCTATGATAAGCACTTCACGCTGTGGATAATGGTAGCTGAGCCCCGCCAGCTTAATGGCACTGGCAGCGGCAGGTATAAACCTGCGCTGATCTTTTTGACGGATCGTCGCGGTTTGCCGGTCAATTCTCTGTAGCGCGGTGACTCCCAAGCCGAAATTGGCCAGGGCATTAATGCCTCCCGACATCACCTCTTGCACCCCAAGCGTTAACAGCAGCAACATAAACAGGTGCGCACCTTCAAGCTGTCCCTGGGACAAGGCCGTCAGCCCTTGCCACAATACGACGACTATCTGGACCGCAAATACCAGCTGGCTCGCCAGCAGCACGCGTTGTCGCGCGTGGCTGGCCTGTTGTTCTGAGTCATCTGCGGCGCTGGCCGCTTGTTGATGTAGCAGCGTACTCTGTTCAAAGCGTTGGTAGAGAATCAGGGTGCGTACATTGCTGAAGACTGAACTGGCGTTGCTCCATTGCTGGCTACGCTGCTGATTGAGTCTGTCTTGGGGCTGCAGTACCTGATGCATATAGAGCCAGGGCATCAACACCACACTGACCAACAGAATGGGGACTAACCATACCCAGATAGCCGGCATAAACAGTGACATAGTAATGAGATATAGAAGCGAGCACAGCAACATGACGAAACCCGGCACTAGGGCCGACAGGTAGAGCGCTTCGGCATGCTTGATATCCTCCATCAGCCGGCTGCTGACATCATGATTGTTCAAGGGTTGCTCTTGCCAGGAATGCTTTGCCAACTCACCGAACAGTTCTGCTCTTAATTGTGAAATCACCCTCAGCGTCGCTTCATGGGTGGATAGTCGCTCGCCATAACGACCCAGGGTACGCGTAATAGACAACCCTCTGACAATCGCCCCGGGGGCAAAGTAGTTAAAGCTATGTGCGCCCGCGACACTTAGTCCAGCCAGGGCGGTTGCACTGATGAACCAGCCCGATACGGCAAGTAAGGCGATGCCGGAAATAGCGGTAAGGGTGGCCAGCAGCAGCCCTAGGACTGCCAGGCCGCGCTGCTCCCAGAGTAAGCAGAAATAGCGTTTAACCAACGTTGGCATCGGTATCGCACCCCTCAGCAGCAATGTCACTTCCTGTCGCCTCAAACTGGATTACCTGATCGAAGCGCTGCTGATGACCCAGTCTGTGACTCGCGATGATCAGCATGCCGCCGTCGAGGGTAAATTGGTGCAGCGATTGTAAGAACAGTTCGGCTGTCTGATCGTCCAGATTGGCGGTGGGTTCATCCAGCAACAATAACCTGGGCTGGTGTAAAAACACTCGCGCTAAGGCGATGCGTTGCGCTTGCCCTCCGGACACGAAGCCACCCTGGTCAGCGATGCGATAGTCCAGCGTCTCTGGCAGGTCGCGCACCACCTGCTCTACTTGCGCGGCAGCCAGTGCTGCAAATAACTGCTGCTCTGTAAAATCACGCCCCAGGCAGAGGTTATTGCGAATGCTGTCGAATAACAGTTCTGGATGCTGTGTCATGTAGCCAATTCTGCCTTTCCAGTCGTCACAGTTTTCCAGCACCCTGAACTGGCCATTAATCAGAATCTGACCGGATAGCGGCGGTAAGAAGCCGGCAAGCGTGTCTAGTAGCGTGCTCTTGCCGACACCGGAGGGGCCTTGCAGCAGCACGCTCTGACCGGGGAGGAGAGTGACGTTAATGGGGGCCGCTATTTTGCGACCCTCGCGCCCGGCCTGAAGCGCGCGCAAGACGACTGAGTCGATTGGCTCGTCTAGTCGGTGCTGGGTTTGCGGTTGCGGTTGCATTGCTAGCGCTGGCGCTTTTTTTCTCAACAGACTGAGCAGATGTTCGGCAACACTCAGGGCTTCGGCACGCGCATGGTAAAGCGCTCCAAGGCGACGCAGCGGTAAGTAGAACGCGGGGGCGAGCATCAATAGAAACACGCCCTCCCCTAATGAAATGCTATCGCTCCAGCTGCCTAACTGATATTTACCCAGAAAGAACAACCCTAAATAGACGGCGACCAGCGCAACACTGATCGCGCTGAAAAACTCCAGCACAGTGCCCGATAAGAATGCCAGCCGCAGTACCTGCATCGTCGAGCGGCGGTATCTTTCTGATTGTTGGTACAAAGACTCTTGCTCGTTGGTTGCCGTACCCGCCAACTGCAAGGCGCTCATGCCGCGGACCCTATCGGACAACAGGTTCCCCAGCCTGTTTAGCTGGATCAGGTTGCGTTGGCTGGCAGCGGCGGCCTTATGCCCCACGATAACCATAAAAACAGGCACGATCGGCGCCGTCAGCGCGAGTATCAGCGGGACCAGCCAGTTGATCGTGCTGCAGGCCAGCATGACCAGCAGCGGCGCTAGCATCGCTAAGCGTTGCTGGGGTAAGAACTCTGCAAAGTAGTCCCGCATGCTGTTAATTTCTGTGCTGAGCAGGGTGCTGAGTTCTGCTGCGGTGAAATCGGGAAACAGGTGGATATGAAGCTGTTGGCAGTGCGCTAGCGTCACAGCTCTCAAGCGAGCGCGTATCTTGATACTGGCTCTGTCGGCCAGGCGTGCTTGCAGCAAGGGTAAGCCGGCCTTCATACAAAGAATGGATGCCAGTCCAATCCACCAGAGGGGTTGCTTCCACAGATCTTGTTGTTGATAGACCGCCGAATTAATCATCAGGGCGATGAGCGCGGCAAACCCGAGGGTACTCAGGATTTGCAGCACGCCGATAAGGGTTAGCCAGGCGTTTTCTGTACGGGCGATGTTCCCCGCTTCGAGCAAGAATGCCTTGGCATCCGGACAACGATCCAGGGGGAGAGTCGCCGTCTGTTTCATAGTAAGTGACTCGGTGGTTGATCGTGACAGTTCTGGCAGAAAGCGAGGCTTTTTGTCATCATCGTCATTCACAAGAAAATAATGACGGGGTTGTAGCATGGCAAGCGCCAGTTGGCTGGAAACGATGCGCACGGTGTTGAATAGCTACAGCGATCCGGCGGTGCTGGTGGATGAGGATTATAACGTCGTGGCGGCTAACAGCAGCTACGATTTTCGCTTTGGTGAGTTTAACGACAACTATCCTGCAAAGTGTTATGCCCTCTCGCATGGTTATCAGCGTCCCTGTGATCTTGAGGGCGAGACCTGCCCCATGCAGGCCGCCCGCGACACCGGCAGGCGTGCCAGCGTGTTGCATATCCATAATACGCCTCAGGGCAAGGAACACGTGGGTATAGACGCAATCCCGATCGTGGATGAAGCGCGCCGGCCTTACTTTATCGAGGTGATCAAGCCAATTCAGAACGTTAGCGCCGAGCCAATTGCTAACAAGATGATCGGCCGTAGCAAGGCGTTTATGCGCCTGGTCGATCTGATTCAACGGGTTGGAAAAACCAATACCAATGTCCTCCTGATGGGGGCGTCTGGCACCGGTAAAGAGCTGGCGGCCCAGGCGATCCATTCGGGGAGTCCCAGGTCCAGCAAACCCTTTGTAACGGTTGAGTGCTCTGGCCTGACTGACACCCTGTTTGAAAGCGAACTGTTCGGCCATATGAAAGGCGCTTTCACGGGTGCGACCTATACTCGAACCGGATTGGTGCAATCGGCCCATGGCGGCACCCTCTTTCTCGATGAGGTTGGCGATGTTCCCCTGCACCTTCAGGTGAAACTGCTGCGCTTGATCGAAACCAAGACCTTCAGGCCCGTCGGTGACAGCAAGCCGGCGGCGGCTGATTTCAGGTTGGTGTGCGCCACGCATAAAGACCTGGCGACGATGATCGGACGGGGTGATTTCAGGGAAGATCTGTATCATCGCATCAGTACCTTTCCTATACGTTTGCCTGCCCTAAAGGAGCGGCGTGAGGATCTGCCCTTACTGGTGCAGAGTATTTTGCTGCGTATCGCAGAGAATATTCCTTTAAGCCTGACCGCTGAGGCCCAGGAGTTGCTGTCCCGTCAGTCGTTCAAGGGTAACGTTCGGGAGCTGAAAAACATCCTCGAACGCGCGATCGTCTTGCGTGATGATGATCAGATCGATGCGGACGTTATCCTGCAGAGCTTAAACCTGCTACCGGACCCAGAGACTCAGGATCCGACACCCGAGATCATTTTCCAGCAGCTAGCTCAGAAAAAAATGAGCCTGCAGGACTTAGAGCTGCACTATTTAAAGGCGCTGCTGCAAACCTATCCAGATAAAGGGCAGGTGGCTAAGATTGCCGATTGCAGCCTGCGGACCCTTTATCGAAAATTAGAAGCCGGAAATTAAAAGTCCTTGATGAGAATGCCTGAACTTTGCGAGCAAACCGGCCCGCCGAAGCAGACCGGCATTGCTGAGGAATTATTCGTCATCACTCATCGAATTTTCCAGCCACATAACATTAATAATGCCAAAGCTACACGCCAGTAAAACCCCAAGAATCCATGTGAAATACCACATAAAAATCGCCTCTAGTAAAATGAAACACTGTTGTTTTCGATAGCGTCAGGCTCGACCCGACCCCACATCTTGTAATAACTCCACAGGGTATAGGCCAGTATCAACGGTACGAAGATGATCACGACCCAGAGCATGATCTCTAGCGTCAACTTGCTGGAGGTTGCATCCCAGAGCGTAAGGCTGCTCGCCAAATCGATAGATGAGGGCATCAAGAACGGAAACAGCGTGGTGCCTGCCAGCAGGATAATGCTGCTGATGGCCAGCGAACTCACCAAGAACGCCCAGCCATTGCGCTGAGTTCGGGCGAGTACGCTGGTCAACAAGGGCAAAATCACCGCCAGCACCGGGAGCAGCCAGAGCTGCGGATAAAGGTCAAAGTGTGTTAACCAGCTGTCACTGAGCACGACGCTTTTGCTTAGCGGATTAGAGCCGGCATCGCCAATAACAGCACTGCTAATCTCATAACCAGGAATAGCGGTGAGCAACCAGACACCGGCGATCATCAACAGCAGACTCAATAATGGACCTGCCAACATCGCTATAGCTCTGGCACGAAACTGAATCTCACCACCGGCTCGCATCTGCAGCCAGACGGCACCATGCTGGATCAGCATAGTCACACTGACCAGACCACAGATAAGCGCAAACGGATTGAGCAGTGCCCAGAACGACCCCGTATAGGTGGGGCGAGTAAATTCATCAAAGCTGAAAGGCACCCCAAGAAACAGATTTCCGAAGGCGACCCCGAACACCAACGCCGGCACGAAGGAGCCGAGACACAGACCCAGATCCCAATTGCTGCGCCAGCGTTTACCCGGCATTTTGCTTCGGTATTCAAATCCTATAGGGCGGAAAAACAGGGCGAATAACACCAGTAGCATGGCCCAGTAGAAGCCGGAAAATGCGGTCGCGTACACCAGCGGCCAGGCGGCAAAAAGGGCGCCGCCTGCGGTCACGAACCACACCTGATTGCCATCCCAATGAGGCGCGATGGTATTAATAATCACCCGCCGTTCGGTATCGGTCTTGCCCAGTAACGGCAGTAACATGGCGACACCCAGATCGAAACCATCGGTGATTGCGAAGCCGATCAATAATACGCCGACCAACAGCCACCAGACCAGTCGCAGAGTTTCGTAATCAAACATGCTTGAGTTCCCCTTGTTGTTCGTTCTCGTAACGGCCCGTTTCTAACGCGCTGGGACCTTTGCGGATATATTTCAACATTAGATACACTTCGATAACCAGGAACAGGGAGTAGAGACTCGCAAAGCCTGCAATGCTCATCCATAAGTCGGTTTCGCTGAGGGTGGATGTCGCCACATAGGTCGGCAAAATCTCACCGATAGCCCAGGGCTGACGCCCAAATTCAGCGATAAACCAACCGGTTTCGATGGCCACCCAGGGAAGCGGCAAGCACAACAATGACAGTTTGAGCATCCAGGGGGTCTTATGCTCACGTCGACGAGCCGTGAAGTAAAACGCCGCAGCAAAGGTGAACAGCATGATGAAACCGCAGGCGACCATGATCCGAAACGACCAGAAGATGGGCGCGACCTGCGGGATAGTATCCCTTGCTGCCGCCTTGATCTGGGCCTCGGTAGCATCGACCACCTCTTCGGTAAAGCGTTTCAGCAGCAGGCCATAGCCAAGATCATCACTGACGGCGCTGAAAGCGGCACGGTTTTCAGGGCCATCTTCACCGTTGCGTAGTTTTTGCAGCAGGCCATAGGCGAGCATGCCGTTACGGATACGTACTTCACTGGCAATGATTAAGTCTTTGATGCCAGTAACCTCGGTGTCGATAGAGCGGGTCGCGATCAGCCCCAGCAGGTAGGGCACTCGTACGGCATAGTCCGTGATTTGACGTTCCTGATCAGGAAGACCGATCAGTGTAAATGCAGCCGGTGCAGGGTGTGTCTCCCATTCCGACTCTATGGCGGCTAATTTAACCTTCTGCACATCGCCGACTTCATAGCCACTCTCATCGCCGAGAATAATGACAGAAACGATAGACGCCAGCCCAAAAGCCGCGGCGATCGCGAACGAGCGCCGGGCGAAGCCGACGTCTCTGTTGCGTAGCATGTAATAGGCGCTGATCGAGAGCACAAACATCGCACCCGTCACATAGCCTGCCGAAACGGTATGCACGAACTTGACCTGAGCGACGGGGTTGAAGATCACTGTCGCAAAGCTATCCATCTCCATGCGCATGGTTTCGAAGTTAAAATAAGCACCTACCGGGTTCTGCATCCAGCCGTTGGCGATAAGAATCCACAGCGCCGAGAAGTTCGAGCCAATCGCGACCAGCCAAGTAACCGCCAGATGCTGTACCCGGCTAAGGCGATCCCAGCCGAAGAAGAACAGGCCGATAAAGGTCGATTCCAGAAAGAACGCCATCAGGCCTTCGATGGCTAGGGGGGCACCAAAGACATCACCGACATAATGTGAGTAATAGGCCCAGTTAGTCCCAAACTGGAACTCCATCGTCAGACCGGTGGTGACACCTAATGCGAAGTTAATGCCAAAGAGCTTCCCCCAGAAACGGGTCATATCTTTGTAGACCTGCTTGTCGGTCATCACGTAAACCGACTCCATGATGGCCAGCATAAATGCCAGCCCCAGCGTCAGGGGCACGAATAAAAAGTGATACATCGCCGTTAAGGCGAATTGCCAACGAGAGAGTTCCACTACTGCTTCAGAAACCATAAACAACGACCTTTGTAAGTGAGTCCGACGGTTGTCGGTATTAACAGAAAATGACTTCAGCGTTAAAACTGTGCAGGCCCTTGAAGCACTCCGTTGGCGTACTCCGTTACGCACTCTGTGATGCATTAGCAATGTTCGCGCCAACAACCCTAAGCCCAGAAACGCCCTGCCGCTTCGCTTCGCAGCCCAAAGCAGGCCTTTTTTTAGGCTATGTCCCAATCTGTTGTTGTGACTAGCCCTTTCATTCTGTTCAAAAGATCGCCTGCAGGCAGGTTCCCACGGTGCTAAGGCTGAGTTTTGTAGGTGATCTTGTAGCTTTTTGAAAGGCTTGAAACGGCAATCACACCATCAGAATGGCGCCAAACCCCCTTTCTAAACCGATGAAATACAGACTGAAAAAGGCCCGCAGGGTCGATCCATTGGCCCTTGTCAGTTCCCGACAACAACGGCATACCTGCGTCCCTGCAGGCAATGGCGAGAA
Source organism: Motiliproteus sp. (assembly GCA_047633175.1). Lineage (GTDB taxonomy): Bacteria > Pseudomonadota > Gammaproteobacteria > Pseudomonadales > Balneatricaceae > Motiliproteus. Next base: position 100,011 of record JBLIEQ010000006.1, read on the forward strand.
TGGCGGCTGAGGCAGACAAATCGGCATGATTGCCGATTTGCACAGCCGCAGGCGCGAATCCGCAGGGCGGTTTAGTAGGGGGCGCTTTCTTTGCTTCGCTTTCTTTGTCGCTACAAACAAATAAAGCCGCCGGGAGGCGGAACCGGAGTTTGATTAAAAAGACAATAATGCTGAATTAACTTCTGCAACACTTAACTGGTACATAGCCTATTTTTAAGACTTCTGGCAGGAAGAATTGTCATTTATGACTTTTTTTGTGACAAAAATTGCACTTCCATCTGCATACTAGGAGAGGGGACGTAGAAAAGAGCCTCGGAAATAAATCGGGACAGATTTATTTTTCAGACCCCAAGGGTTGATCCATTGGCCGTTGTCAGTTCCCGACAACAACGGCATACCTGCGTCCCTGCAGGCAATGGCGAGATAGGCAGCTGAAGCAGACAGCCGGCAGGATAGCCAATTAGGGGATGAGGGGATAAAGAGATAAAGGGGGCTGCTCCCTTTACCGTTAATCCTACGCCCTGCACAGTGGGGTCTTTTGTAGGTTGGCCGTCAAACGCTCCTGCATGGGCGGCACTAACTACGTCCCTGTAGCGCGGGCTTTAGCCTGACGATGAGTGTGCCCTGCCAGTATTGTCGGACTACTTTCTACCCAAAAAACGCCGACCCACAGGGCGTGAAGATAAAGGGGATAGTCCCCATTATCGACCCCTTTATTGTATGAACGCAGTGCATCAACCCATTTCGTCAGTGGATTGTTGCATACTCGCATTATAAATCTGCACGTTATTACCGCCTCTATTCTTTGCTGCGTACATGGCGGCATCAGCATTTCTCACAAGAACACCTTCCTTTTCGCCATGCTCCGGATAGATAGCAACGCCTATGCTGGATGATATATTCAAGCAATTCCCGGCTAATTCGAAAGGCCTATTGAGTGCCTGACGAATCTTTTCCGCGACTACAGATACATTTTGCTCTACGCCGACGGCGGGCAACAAGACAACAAATTCATCGCCACCCACACGCGCCACTGTATCGGACTCACGCACACAATGACTAATGCGTAGAGCAACCTCGGTGATCACTAGATCGCCTATATCGTGACCTAGGGTATCGTTAACCGGCTTGAAGGCGTCTAAGTCAATAAAGATTACCGCTAGATTTTCCTTGGATCTTGATCCGAGCAACAGTGCCTGCTGTAAGCGATCTGATAGCAGCACCCGGTTTGGCAGGCCGGTCAGTTCATCATGCTGCGACTTATGTAAGAGCTTCATCTCAATCTGCTTCTGGTTGCTGATGTCCTGATGGGTTCCGAACATCAGCAAGGGTTTACCCTCGGCTGTCCATGTAGCCACCTTTGCCCGACTCAACACCCACACCCATTCTCCATTCTTATGTCGCATACGCACTTCACATTCGTGATAAGACAGTTCGCCGGAGAAATGCTGTTCCAATAAGTCATCTGACTTTTTTATATCATCCGGATGCGCATATTTAATCCAGGTAGCGACGGTGGTCGGCTTAAGTTCACTGAGGCTGTAACCCATAATTTGTGCCCAGCGTTCGTTGAGAACGGTTACCCCGCTCTGGACGTTCCATTCCCAAGTTCCAACATTGGTTCCCTCAATAATGCCACTCAAGCGCAGTTGTTCGTTAATCAGCTCTATATTCATCTTTTTTGCAGCGGTTATAGCGAGCGCTCGACCCGACATAAGCAGGTAAACAATAAAGGTGAGAGTAAGGCTGAAAACAACACCAATCACGGCAACCAGATGGGGTTTATCTGCATTGGTACGCAATTTAATCAAGGACAATGGACGAATACGAATTGTCCAGAAATGGTCTCCGACAGGGATAGATACAATCCTCTCATTTGGAGAAGATAACCGTTCTTCTGAGTGTACCGATCCATCAGAATCAAACATCAGCGTTGCTGGTGAAATGACCTCAGCATCAAAAATTTCGACATCCAGGTCGTCTGCAAGCTCGCCATGTATGCCATGCATAAAGTCATTCATGCGAAAAACCGCATACACCCAGCCGATTAGATTCTCTCGTCGCTCAGAAAGCAAAGTACTCGGCTTGTCGTTTTTATAAATCGGATAGTACATCAAAAACCCAGCCTGCTCATTCTTACCCGATTCCTGAACCAGCCTGACTTTGCCTGATACTGAAATCTGGTCTTTATCAACAGCCTTTTGCATGGCGGCATGACGGGTGGATTCAGAAAACATATCATATCCGAACGCCCGCAAATTACGCTCTGAGAAGGGTTCAAGATAGATAATAGATGAGTAGGCCTCACGCTCACCTTCAGGATAAATAGAATAAGCAGGAAAACCTTGGCTGCGTAACGTTGCGGTATGGTTATCTTTCTCTTTCGATGGAATGAAAACAGAAAACCCCACTCCCTGAATGCCGGGATAATTATCTGCCAGATGAAGCGTCGCTATGTAATGTTTGAACTCATCTCGGGTGATCTCCTCTGATGCCTTGAACAGGCCTCCAGCGCCGTGTAGAACGGTTTCATAAGCAGTTATTCGAGATTGAAGGAGCTGGATCGCCTCTCTCACTCTGAAGTCTAAATATGACTCGACATTTTTATCGGTCGCCACCTGAGCAGCATTAAAGGACGCATAGGTAAAGAGTAAACAGGTGCCTAGCACCAGCAGTGGCACCAGTATAAATTTTGCCTGCTTCAACAATCTACCCGTCATTATAAAGCTCCGCCGCGAGGCTCCTAGCCCTATAAAAACATCCATTTTCATGTTGTATATTTAACATTAGAGACTAGCTGATTGAGGAGCAAGATTATAGCTAATTCCCGCCTCACGATGAAAGCCCAGACAACAATAGCGAAAAGACCCCTGTGCCGGCACATATCGGCCAACTACACCGATATTGAGCCATGCCTGAATGCACCTCTGGATCTGGAAAGCATTGAGGGTCACAACAACTAAATCATACAGAACCTTTTTAGGTTACTTTCCACGTCAGCTTCAATAAGCTGGTAGCCAGACGCTACAGGGCGTTGCGCAAACCCCCGTTATTCCGACTATCAGGCCCCTATGATTCTCTACATCGCCGAAAAACCCAGCCAGGGGCGTGCCATCGCCGCCGCGCTGCCCCAGCCGCACCGTTCAGGCGAGGGCTTTATCCGGGTCGGCAACGGTGACCACGTCAGCTGGTGTATCGGCCATCTGCTGGAGCAAGCCGAGCCCGATGCCTACGATCCGGCCTTCAAGCAGTGGCAGCTGGAACATCTGCCTATAATCCCTACCCAATGGCAGCTGCAGCCCAAGCCCAAGACCCGCAAACAGCTCAGCGTGCTGCGCAAGCTCGTTAAGGAGGCGGATCAGCTGGTGCATGCCGGCGATCCCGACCGCGAGGGTCAGCTGCTGGTCGATGAGGTGCTCGGCTACCTCAAGATACCTGCCTATAAGCAGCGAGAGATCCAGCGCCTGCTGGTCAACGACCTGAACCCCAGCGCCATTCAGCGCGCCCTGCAGCAGTTGCGCCCTAACCGTGACTTTATCCCCCTGTCGGTCTCGGCGCTGGCGCGCTCGCGTGCCGACTGGCTCTATGGCATCAACCTTACCCGCGTCTATACTCTGCAGGGGCGCAAGGTCGGCTATCAGGGAGTGCTGTCGGTGGGCAGGGTGCAGACGCCCTTGCTGGGACTCGTGGTGCGCCGGGATCAGGCCATCGACATCTTCGTCTCCAAGCCCTTCTATGAACTCTGGGCCGAACTCGAAACCGCCGAGGGCGAGCGTTTCCACGTGAAATGGCAGCCCAGCGAGGCGTGCCGTCGTTATCAGGATGAGGAGGGACGGCTGCTATCCCGGCCCCTGGCCGAGAATGTGTGCCTGCGGATCCGCGATAAACCCGCCCGGGTCACCCGCCTGGACAAGACCCTCAAACGCCAGGCAGCGCCTCTGCCCTACAACCTGTCGGCGCTGCAGATCGACGCCGGCAAGCGCTATGGGTTCAGCGCCCAGCAGGTCCTCGATAGCTGCCAGGCGCTGTACGAGCGGCATAAGCTGATCACCTATCCGCGCTCGGATTGCCGCTATCTGCCGCTCGAGCATCACGCGCAGGCGGCTGCTGTGGTCAAGGCGCTGGCCGCCAACGCACCGGACCTGAGCCGTGCGGTCGAGAATGCCGATCTGTCACTCAAGAGCAAAGCTTGGAACGATGCGAAGGTAAACGCGCACCATGCCCTTATCCCGACCCAAAAGCGTACCGACCTGTCGACCCTAAGCCGCCAGGAGCAGCAGCTGTACGCCCTGATCGCTCGCCAGTATCTGTGCCAGTTTTATCCCCCCCACCAGTATTATGAGACTCAGCTGGAGGTGGATATCGAGGGCGGCTGTTTCGGCACCAAGGCACGCCAGGTCCAGCAACAGGGCTGGAAGGCGCTGTTTGCTTCCGCTAAAAAGGAGGGACGCGCCAATGCCGATACCCATTCCGAGACGAATGCTGCGACTCATGCCGCGAATAAGGGTAAGGAGAAAGAGGCCGAGAGCGCCCTGCTACCCCCGTTGGAACTGGGCCAGCAACTGCAGTGTCTCCAGGGCGAGCTCCGCGAGAAGCAGACTCAGCCGCCGGCCTATTTTACCGATGCCAGCCTGCTCGCAGCGATGACCGGCATCGCCCGTTTTGTCGAAGATCCTGAGATCCGCAAGGTCCTTAAAGAGACCGATGGCCTGGGCACCGAGGCGACCCGGGCAGGCATTATCGAGCTGTTGTTCAGGCGTAAATTTATGGTCCGCCAGGGCAAGCAGATCCGCAGCACCGAAGCCGGCCGAGGGTTGATCAACAGCCTGCCGGCGCAATCGACCACCCCCGATATGACCGCCCAGTGGGAGGCAATGCTGGAGGCGATCTGCCAGCGACAACTGAATTACGAGGGCTTTATGCAACCGCTGCTCAGCACCCTGCAGCAGCTGATCGAGCAGGCGAAACAGTCGCTACCCACCGGCCTTGCGGGAATAAAATCAGCCCCCAGTGTTAAACGCCGCCGCCCAGCCACCCGGGGTAGCGCCGCGAAGCGCCCCAAAAAAACCTGAGTGGGTCGACTTTTTGTGGGTCGGCGCTCTGTGGATTGGCTTTTTTGGGGTTGGCTTTTTGTGGGTCGGACTTTAGTCCGACAAGGCTAGCAAGCATGCAAAGATCGTCAGGCTGAAGCCCGCGCTACAGGGACGTAGTTAGTGCCGCCCATGCAGGAGCATTTGACGGCGAACCTACAAAAAAACAACTAACCGGAACATCAGCTTTTATTACCCCCCGCCATGCTAAGCTCGTGCACTGCCCTCAACCCCTGGAAAGACATTAATAAAGCTATGACGTTCAGATACATCTCCCACTGCTTAGCCGCCCTGCGCCCCAACGCACAGCGCCCTGGTCTCAGTCGTGCAGTACTGCTACGGACAGTGCTACGGACAGTGCTACGGACAGTGCTACGGACGGTGCTACAGACGGCGCTGCTGGTGGCACTATTACCCTGGCAACAGGCGGCTGGCGGGCAGCTGCTGGCGGCGGTCGCGGCGAACTTTATCGGCGCCTCAAAGGAGATCGTGCAGCGCTTTGAAGCCACCAGCGGGCATAGCGTCACGCTCAGCTATGGCTCCTCCGGCAAGCTGTATTCTCAGATAGCGCACGGTGCCCCCTTCGAGGTGTTCCTGGCCGCCGACCGCCAGTTACCGCGACAGGCGATTGCCGAGGGGCTGGCGGTCACCGGCAGTGACTTCGGCTATGCCCGGGGCGTGTTGGTACTCTGGAGCCGCCAGCCCGGACTGCTTCAGGATCCTGAAGTGTATCTGCGTGAGGCCGACATCCCTCGAATCGCGATCGCCAACCCCGGCATCGCGCCCTATGGCCTAGCCGCACAGCAGGCGCTGAGCCATCTGGGGGTCTGGAATCGGCGTCAGGCGCAGCTGGTGCGGGGGGACTCTGTCGCGCAGGCGTTCCAATTTACCGCCACCGGCAATGCATCGGTGGGTTTTGTGGCCCGCTCGCAGGTCCAGGCCTGGAGCGGAAAACCGGGCAGCCTCTGGATTATTCCGGCGTCCTACTACCGCGCCATCGATCAGCATGCGGTGCTGCTCCAAAGGGGTCGGCACAACCCGGTCGCCCGCCAATTCCTGCAATTTTTGAAAGGCCCCGAGGCGCGGCGTATTATCAGCGCCTACGGCTACTCGCTGCCGATTTAGGAACCTCTCTATGAGCTTTGACTGGGAACCTGTGGTACTCACCCTCAAGCTGGCCAGCCTGAGCACGCTGATTCTGCTGATTATTGGCACCCCGATCGCCTGGTGGCTGGCCCGCACCCGGCATTGGCTTAAACAGCCCCTGGCCGCGGTGGTGGCGCTGCCCCTGATCCTGCCCCCCACGGTACTGGGCTTTTATCTGCTGATCCTGCTCGGCCCCGACGGCCCCGGCGGCCGTCTGACCGACAGCTTGGGGCTCGGCACCCTGCCCTTTACCTTTGCGGGGCTGGTGGCAGGCTCGGTGATCTACTCGCTGCCCTTCGTGGTGCAACCCCTGCACAACGCCTTCGAGGCGATCGGCGAGCGGATGCTGGAGGTCGCAGCCACGCTGCGCGCCTCCCCCCTGGACCGCTTTTTCAGCGTCGCGGTCCCCTTAGCCAGGCCGGGCTTCCTGACGGCTGCGGTGCTGGGGTTTGCCCATACCGTCGGCGAATTCGGGATGATCCTGATGATGGGGGGCAATATTCCCGGTGAGACCCGGGTGCTGTCGGTCGCGATCTACGAGCATGTCGAGATGCTGGAATACGAGCAGGCCCATCTGCTGTCCGGCGGCCTGCTGCTGTTCGCCTTCGTGGTGCTGCTGTGCCTGTACCTGATTAACGGCCGACTCCAGCGCCGGGGGCACCTATGACGGTCCGCCCTGCAACTAGCTCGGGCATCGACATGCGCTTCGAGGCCGAGGCGGGTGACTTCTCACTGGCGGTAGAACTACAGCTGCCCGGTCAGGGAGTCACGGCGCTGTTTGGTCATTCGGGATCGGGCAAGACCCTGCTGCTACGCTGCATCGCCGGGCTGCATCGAACCCGGGGCGAACTGAGCGTCAACGGCAAGACCTGGCAGGATGCGAGCCGTTTTATGGCCGTCCATCAGCGCCCTCTGGCCTATGTCTTTCAGGAAGCCAGCCTGTTTCCTCATCTGTCGGTGCGGCGCAACCTCGAGTATGGCTACCGGCGCGTAGCGGTATGGGAGCGGCGCATCAGTTTCGAGCAGGCGGTCGACTGGCTGGGGCTCGAGCACCTGTTAACGCGCATGCCGGACCGGCTCTCCGGGGGTGAGCGGCAACGGGTGGCGATCGCTCGGGCGCTGCTGACCAGCCCACAACTGCTGCTAATGGACGAGCCGCTATCGGCGCTGGACATGCCCTCTAAGCGCGAGATCCTGCCCTACCTGGAGCAGCTTAATAACAGCCTGTCGATTCCGGTGCTCTACGTCACCCATGCGGCCGATGAGGTGGCGCGCCTGGCTGATCATCTGGTGGTGTTGGAAAAGGGCCGGGCACTGGCCTGCGGCCCGCTGACCGAGACCCTGGCGCGGCTGGACCTGCCGATCCGGCAGGATGAAGATGCCGGTGTCGTTATCAGCGCCCACATCGCCGAACGCGACAGTCGCTGGCATCTGGCACGCGCCGCTTTTGCCGGCGGCAGCCTCTGGGTCAAAGACAGCGGCCTGCCGCTGGGACAACCGGTGCGCCTGCGGGTACTGGCGCGCGATATCAGCCTGGCCAAAAGCCGCCATGATGATCAGAGCACCCTCAACCTGCTTCCCGCCCGAATCACCGATATCGTCGGCAACGATCACCCGGCCGTCGTGCTGGTGCGGATCCTTATCGGCAGCACACCCCTGTTGGCACGACTCACCGCGCGCTCCGTCGCGGCCCTCGGACTGCACCCTGGCGATCCGGTCTGGGTGCAGATAAAATCGGTCGCCGTACTGGAATAAACCCCGCAGATTCAACTCTAGAGTGCGTTATGCGCGCTCGATCGGCCTCGACCCCCACTCTCTAGCCTTAGGTACAGCCCGCATGGACAGCTTCTTAGATACTTTGGCCTTCTCTTTCTCGATCACCGGACCTATCTTCGTGGTACTGGCGCTGGGGGTATGGCTAAGCCGCCGCGGCACGATCAACGATAATTTTGTCGATATAGGCTCGCGGCTGGTCTTTAATATCACCCTGCCATCGCTGCTCTTTATCAGTATCAGCCAGACCAGCATCGAGGAGGCCGCCAACGTCAAGCTGATCGCCGTCGGCCTGATCGGCACCCTGGTCGCTTATCTGCTACTCGAACTGATCGCCGCGCGCCAGGTGCAGCCCCGCGAAGAGCGCGGCGTGGTGGTTCAGGGCGGATTCCGCTCCAATATGGGGATTATAGGCCTGGCCTACTGCGTCAATGCCTACGGCCATCAGGGCCTGATCACCGCCTCGCTGTATCTGGCGCTGGTGACGATCCTGTTTAACGTGCTCTCGGTGATCACCCTGAGTCGCTCCCTCAACCGAGGGGCGGGTGTGCGCGCGACCCTGGTCGGCATCGCCAAGAACCCGCTGATCCTGGGTATCCTGCTGGCCCTGCCGGTGGCCTGGCTGGAAATACAGCTGCCTCAGCTGGTGATCCGTACCGGTGAATATTTTGCCCAGATGACCCTGCCGCTGGCGCTGCTGTGCACCGGTGCCAGCCTCAACTTCGGCGCCCTGCGCCATAACCTCAGCAATGCGCTGCTGGCCGCGGTCTTCAAGCTGATCTGCGTCCCGCTGTTGATCACCCTGGGCGGCTACCTGCTGGACTTCCGCGGACTGGAGCTGGGCATCCTGTTTCTGATGGCCTCGGCACCAACGGCCGCCGCCAGTTATGTGATGGTGCGCTCCATGGGCGGCAACGCCTCGCTGGCCGCAAACATTATCGTGATGACCACGCTGGGATCCCTGCTGACCACCAGCATCGGCGTCACGCTGCTTAAGGGACTGGGGCTGATTTAAGATACTGTGGGTCGGCGTTCTTTGGGTAGAAAGTAGTCCGGCAAGGCTAACAAAGCGCGCCCATCGTCAGGCCAAAACGCCGGGCTCGTAGGTCAGCGTTTTGTGGGTAGAAAGCAGTCCGACAAGACCAGCAAGAAGCACCCAACCCCAAACCCCGTCCCAGAAAAGAAACACCGGCTAGTCTGATATTTCTTCGACAATGCCCGCACGGAGCCCCCTGCGTCGGACTAAAGTCCGACCTACGAGCTATGAATTAGCCTGAAATCGCTCCGCAATGCTGACAAGGTGCAGCGATCCTCAGGCTGAAGCCCGCACTACAGGGACGTAGTTAGTGCCATCCATACAGGAGCGTTTGACGGCTAACCTACAAAAAAACCTTTGTGGGTCGGCGCTGCCCAAAAATTTTAGCAAAGCGCATCAAGCCCCAGGCAGCATCAGGGTAAAACGGGCGCCACCCAGGGGGCTCACGTCCAGCGATAGGTGACCGCCGTAGCTGTGCAGGATATCGCGCACCACCGACAGGCCGATGCCCTGGCCCGGCGCCTGACTATCGGCGCGGGTGCCGCGCTCGAGAATGCGCTGCCGCAGCGCGGGGGCGATGCCGGAGCCATCATCCTCGACGCTGATCAGCAGCTGAGCATCCGCCTGCCGGGTTTCGACGTTAACCCGACCGTTACCATACTTAAAACCGTTGTCGATCAGGTTGCCCAGCATCTCCATCAGATCGCGCTCATCCCCGGTAAAGTCCAGGAGCGGCCCGGCCAGACCGAAGTGGCGATACTGCCCCGGGTAAACCTTGGCCATCACCTGGCCGATCCGCTCGGCCACCTGATGAATCGATACCCGTTGCAGCAGGGAGTGCGCCGATACCGACCCGGCGCGGCCGAGCTGGTGGCTGATAATCTGCTCCATACGCTCCACCTGCTGTTGCAGCTGCTGCTGAGCCTCATGGCGTAGCTCTGGCGTGCTGCCGGCCTTAGCCTCGGCCTGATTGCGGAGCACGGCCAGCGGTGTCTTCAGGCTATGCGCCAGATCCGCCAGGGTGTTGCGATAACGCAGCCGTCGGGCGCGTTCGGTGTCCAGCAGCAGATTAAGATTGCGGGTCAACGGTAACACTTCAGTTGGAAAGCGGCCCTCGAGATGCGGCTTGCTGCCGGTTTCTATCGCCTTGATATCCCCTGCCAGACGCTGCAGGGGTCTGAGCCCCCAGCGCATCACCAGCGCCTGTGCCGCCAGCAGCAGCAACCCCAGCAGCGCCAAGCCGCCCCAGAGCGGAGTGCGATAACTGCTCAGGCCGGCATTGAAGCGCTCGGGACGTTCCAGGGTGGTAAACAGAAACTCGGTGACCTGACCACTCTCGATCTCCCAGAGCACCCGGTAACTGTAGAAAAACAGCCCCTGCTCGGTTATCCCGAAGCGCGAACTGCCAAGCTCCGGCAGCTCGGCCGGCAGTGCTAACGCTACCCCCAGGCTGGATTCAGAGCGCCATAGCGTCTTGCCCCGGGCATCACTGACCAGGCCGAAGAGCCCCGACCCGAGCTGATTGAAATGCGATTCCTGCAGACTCGGCGGCATCCAGAGCACGCCACCGCCCGCTTCGGCAGCGCCCAGCAGCACATAGGTCTGCAACTCGAGGCGCTCGCGCTCGGCCTGCTCTAGACTGAGCCGGTTCGCCTGGTCCAGAATCACCGCGGTGATGCCCAGGATCAGGGGCAGCAGCAGGCAGGACGCCAGACCCAGACGGGCACTGAGTGAATGGGGGATCCGCCAAGCCCGGCGCCACCCGGGCTTAGGCCGCTCCCGGTCGCTCCCGTCGGGGCTCAGGATTCGGGCGCCAGCACGAAGCGATAACCTCGCCCTCGCTCGGTCGCTATCGGCTTAAGGCTGCCATCGGGGTCAAGCTTCTTGCGTAGGCGGGTGATAAATACCTCGATCACATTGCTGTCGCGATCAAAATCCTGATCGTACAGGTGCTCGGTCAACTCGGTCTTGGAGACCACCTTGCCGGCATGATGGATCAGATATTCGAGGGTGGCATATTCATAGGCGGTCAGCTCGACCCGGTGCCCGCCAAGCAGCACCTCCTTGGCGGCAGTATCGATCTGCAGGGGGCCAAACAGAAATTGCGGACTGGCCTGACCCACCGAGCGTCGCAGCAGGGCATTGACGCGGGCCAGCAGCTCTTCGATATGGAAGGGTTTGGTCAGATAATCATCGGCACCGGCTTCGAGCCCCTCGACCTTGTCCTGCCAGTCGCTGCGGGCCGTCAGGATCAGGATCGGCAGCCGCTGGCCCCGTTCGCGCAGCGCTCGAATCAGCGCCAGACCACTGATGCCCGGCAACCCCAGATCGATAATAGCCAGGTCATACTGCCATTCCTGAGCCAGATACAGCCCCTCCTCACCATCGGGCGCGAGATCCGCCACATAGCGGTTTGCCTTGAGTGCATCGCCGAGCTGCTGACGCAGGGCCTGTTCATCTTCGATCACCAGAATACGCATCGGCTCATTGCTCCTTAGCGGCGGGGCTTGTAGTCGCAGGGATTGTAGTCGCGGGGTTAGCAGACGGCCGCAGCCTGCCGTCGACGGCATCGATCAGCAGCAATTTAACCCGGCCTGAGGGCAGCAGCAGCTTGACCCTGAAGGCGGGACCCTCCCCGGTTGTTACCGGTTTGAGATCCAGAATCTTGCCTGCGTAATCCCGCTTAACCTGCTGCGCCACCTGCTCCCGATCCAGCAGCTGAGGCGCCGCACAGAGCATGCCGGAGAGCAGCAGGGCACAGACCAGGCTCAGGCGACAGGATCGCAGCCTGAACCGTTGCGCTATCGTCGAGAATGGCGATGCTGTTGTTAATCTGGATGTGGATGTAGATAAAGAAGTCACTCTATTCCTGCCTCACTGCCGATCAGTGCACCGGCCGCACCTGTACCTGAACACGAATTTTATCACCCGGATCATAGTCCATGCGAGTGCGGTATGTCTCGCCCTGGTATTTGTAGGTGACGTTATAGCCGGTGATGGTCTGCTGCCACCGAGTCTCGTATTCAGTACTGCAGCGCTCTTCACTGCGGTAGCGCGCCGGCGTCTGCCGGGCACGATTGCTTGCGCCTATATCGCCACCGATCGCAGCACCTAACAGGCCGCCGGCGAGCGTCTTGATATTGCGGTTGTCGCGGTGGTGGTTCCGGCCGATATTATTGCCGATCGCCGCCCCTAGGATCCCGCCGAAGATAGCCGCCGTGTTGGATCTGTGACCATCGTCTGCATCCTGATAACGAACCTGCTCGGTCCAGCACTGCTGGTGAGGAATCCGTTGGGAGACGGCCTGGGTGATAGGATCGACGGCGACGACCCGGGCAAACGTCTGCCGCGAGTGCTTGCTGTCCTTTTTAGAGTGCTCTTTGCGGTGCTCTTTACGGCTCTCTTTACGGTTATCTTTATGGTCATAGGAGCGCCAATCATTCCGGGATGAATCGGCCCATGCCGGGCTTATGCCAGCACCTGCGATGGCCAGCCCTGTCACTAGGAGCCCGGTCACCAGCTGCCGAGTAACGGAGTGTCGAGTTGTGTTCATGTGACTATCCTCTAGCGATGATCTTGCTTTTAGGATAGCCGGGGAGAGCTGAATGCTAACTGAACTCAATGTCAGCCCGGTGTAAAGAGTGGGCTGGCGGCCCTGCCACAAAAAAGCCTGCGCTAAGCAGGCTGTTTATACGTGTACAGGGCACTGCGTCGATCAAAAAACGCTCACAGCAACCCTCACTCCTTACATTTAGCGCAGGTTTTCAGGCCAAACAACCGATAGGCCGGGCACCAGCCGATCACCGCCGTCAGCAGTGGCACCAGACCGATCCAGCCCCAGGGGGTTTGGGGGCCGACAAAAACCAGCGCTATGAGTACGATGCCTGCGATGATGCGCAGAACTCTATCGATAGAACCGACATTCTTTTCCATAAGGATCTTCCTATTCAGATACGCTGTTTGCCGAGGGTTCACCCGAACGGCGGGTGGATAGAGGTACTTTAGGACAGCCTTATGCTAGCGACAGTGACAAAGTCACCTAAACGAAAAATAGGCTGGGGAAATGGCAAGCGATCTTTTAATCACATTCGAGCATAGCCATAGAAAACAGATCTGTCCCTATTAATCAGTCCCCATTAATAATCAGGCGCTTTGGAACGAAAGTCGGCAAGACCTTCATCCGCATCGCACCCAGCCCTGCTGTTTGCCGTCAGCGATACGCCAGCCGATATTGAGGAATCCTTAATAATATTTCCGCCTAAGTGTCTACTTTTTACTATACATTTGTCTAATTTAGCGTCTGTTAACTTTCGTTGTTACCGAATCCAAACTAGCCTAGTATGGGAACCTAAATCAAGGAAGGTGGAGACAACAGCAATGCAACACAACAAGCTTAGAACAGCGATTCGCGCGACGGCCGCAATGGTCATCCTAGGAACGGCAGGACAGGTTGGTGCAGTGACCTTCAACGCCGACGGTTATGAAACGAGCATCTACGGCTATGCCCGCTTTAATGCCAGCTACGATATCGATGAAAACATCAGTAACTCTACGAGTTCCGGCTCGTTTGAAACCCTTAATACAGACGGATCGGATCAAGCAACCGGGCATTTCGCAGCAGACGCCGTCCAAACACGTTTAGGCGTAAAGACGGTTACTCCGGAAGGCGTGACCATCGTGGTCGAGGGTGACTTCCGTGGTAATACGCTTCGCCTGCGCCATGGTTACGGCGAGTACAAGGGTGTGCTGTTGGGTCAAACCTGGTCCAACTTCAACAGTTTTGTAGGCAACACCTCAACCTTGGATTTTGACTCACTGGCCGGCCTCGCAGGCTATCAAGGCCGCACCGCTCAGGCACGTTATACCGATGGACCGCTGTCGTTCTCACTAGAGGACCAGTCCACCAGCATCCTGGGCAGTTCCGATGTCCGAAGCAGCTCACCAACAGCCACCGTACGCCTGGAAGACTCGGCGGGCGGGCTGTCCTACTCCGTCGCGGGCTTGGTTCACGAGGTTACCTCCGATGACGGGTCATCGGATGAGAGCACCATGGGTTTCGCCACCTTCGTGGCGGCCAAAATGGCCGTAACCGAGATGCTCAGCATCCAGGGTACGCTGAGCTACTCCGACGGTGCCAACGCCTACCTTTACCGGTCCGGCGAAAACTTCGGCGCTGAGGATGCGTACCTTAATACCGACGGTAGCCTCGAATCCATTGCCGGCTATGGCGGCAGCATCGGTGCGGGTCTTGACCTTGGCAACGGCCGCAGCATCAACGCCGGTTACGGCATAGTTACTGTCGACTGGGATGATGCCGAGCAAGATCTTGCCCCTGGGACAGTAGCAGACAAGAGCGAGACCAATCAGAACCTGATGGTCAACTACCAGTGGACGCCCGTTAAGCATGTAACGATGGGTGTGGAGTACGCTTACTTCAAGCGTGAAAACCAGGACGGTGCCGACGGCAATGCAAGCCGTATCCTGTTCGGCAGTCAGTACAACTTCTAAGCCACCTACCGCAGTACCAAGCCTCGGCACACGCCGGGGTTTTTTTTTGGCTGGGTCCTAAGAGGCTGACCTATGCCCCCTGTGGGTCGGCTTTTTATGGGTTGAGTGGAGTCCGACAAGGCTGGCAGGTAGCGGTCATCGTCAGGCTGAAGCCTAACCTACAAAAGCCCCCCCCCTTTTGGGTTGGCTTTTTGTGAGGCTTGCTAGCCATTCAGGACTGAAACGCGACCAGTCCCCGCAGGCCTTCGAGATCATTAACGCGAATCCAGCCACGTCCTAGCTGTACCCAACCCTCCCGCTCGAACTGTTTCAGCTGACGGCTGATCACCTCACGCGCCGAGCCCAGCTCGGTCGCCAGATCTTGGTGGGTAATCTGCAGCTCGATCCGGTCCCAGCCATGCTCAAGCAGGTAGCGCGCCAGACGCAGGTCGATACGTTCAAACGCCAACTGCTGCACCAACCCGATCAAACCACTCAGACGAGCGCCATAAGATTGAAAAATAAAGGCGCGCAGCCCTTCCGAGAGACTAAGCGCCTCTCTGAACTGACGGCTGGGAATAGCGAATGCCTGCACCGGGGTTTCGGTGATCCCTTCGGCAGGATAGGTATCCTGCCCCAACAGGCAGGCGGTAGTCAGTACACAGCTACCGCACTCCTGGATCCGGTACAGCACGATCTCACGGCCGCTAGCCGAACGCCCCAGCACTTTAACCTGACCTTTAACCACCAACAGGTAGTTCTGGCAGGCATCACCGACCCGAAACAGCGACTGTCCGGCGGGGATGCTCAGTAACGGGGCCTCGGCCAGGATGCTAACGCCGGCCGGATCTGTGATCAGACCCAGCTGAGGAAAGGCCTGTTGCAATAGAGGGTGCAGGCTGCTCATGACCGGTGAGGTGGCTCTTGCTCTTCTGTGTCTTTTTGAGCGCTTTGTTGAGTGCCCTGGGATGCTTTTGCGGCCGCTGACTGCGTCTGTCGGCGCTTACGTACCAGCAGCATCACAAACCGAATGTTGTAGGCAAAGCCGATCAATAGTGCCAGGGGTGCGGTGATAAAAAAAAGCAGGCCGATGCCCGGAGCGCCGAAATAACTGCTCGCCCAGAGGCTGAGGACGCTGAGTAGGGCCAAAGGGATGCCGACCCGCATCATCAGTTTGAGAGCGGGATCGGTGTTTATTTCAGGTTTAGTCTGCTCATCGGGCGTCAGGTCGGCATCTATTTTTGTCATGGGAGCTCTCAATAGCGATAGATTATTATGTGTAGCTCATATCCTACGTTTAGCGTCAGCGCACGGCAAGACGGCCGCGACTCTGGCCGGGAATAGTGCCTAAACGCCTTAACAGCCTCCACTCCCCTTTGCTAGAATAGCCAGCCAATCCTCAGCCGTTATCCAGAGTGCAGCCATGCCTGTCTACCGTTCCAAGACTTCTACCCACGGCCGCAATATGGCCGGTGCTCGGGCGCTCTGGCGTGCCACCGGGATGAAGGACGATGATTTCAGCAAACCGATCATCGCCATAGCCAACTCCTTCACCCAGTTCGTGCCTGGTCACGTCCACCTTAAAGATATGGGTCAGCTGGTAGCACGGGAGATCGAAAAAGCCGGCGGCGTAGCTAAAGAGTTCAACACCATCGCGATCGACGACGGCATCGCTATGGGCCATGACGGCATGCTCTACTCGCTGCCCTCGCGCGACCTGATCGCCGATTCGGTCGAATACATGGTCAACGCCCACTGCGCGGATGCGCTAGTCTGTATCTCCAACTGCGACAAGATCACCCCCGGGATGCTGATGGCGGCGATGCGCCTGAATATCCCGGTGGTGTTTGTCTCCGGTGGCCCGATGGAAGCGGGTAAGACCAAGCTGGTCGAACACGGTCTGGATCTGGTCGATGCGATGGTGCTGGCCGCTGATGACAGCGCCTCGGACGAACTGGTTAACGAAGTCGAACGCTCCGCCTGCCCCACCTGCGGTTCCTGCTCAGGGATGTTTACCGCCAACTCGATGAACTGCCTGACCGAAGCGCTGGGGCTGTCACTGCCCGGCAACGGCACTATGCTCGCAACCCACGCCGACCGCGAAGAGCTTTTCCTGGAAGCCGGCCGCCTTATCGTTGATATCACCAGGCGTCATTACGAACAGGACGATTACAGCCTGCTGCCGCGCTCGATCGCCAACAAGGCGGCCTTCGAAAACGCCATGACCCTGGATATCGCCATGGGCGGCTCCACCAACACCATCCTCCATCTACTGGCACTGGCGCAGGAAGCCGAACTCGATTTCGATATGGCGGATATGGATCGGCTGTCACGCAGAGTGCCTTATCTCTGCAAGGTGGCGCCCAATGATCAGAAATACCATGTCGAGGATGTGCACCGTGCCGGTGGTATCATGGCAATCCTGGGTGAACTCGATCGCGGCGGACTGCTCGATACCAGCGCCGCCACTATCCACTCGCTGACCCTGGCCGATGCCATCGCCAAATGGGACATTATGAACTGCGACGACGATGCGGTGAAAAAATTCTTCCGCGCAGGTCCCGCCGGTATACCCACCCAGACCGCCTTCTCCCAAGCGACGCGCTGGGGTTCTCTGGATTCCGACCGCAGCAACGGCTGCATCCGCTCGGTCGAACATGCCTTCAGCAAAGAGGGCGGTTTGGCCGTACTCACCGGCAACATCGCCCTGGACGGCTGTGTGGTCAAGACCTCGGGGGTGGACGAGAGCATCTGGGTCTTCGAGGGCGAGGCCTACATCTGTGAAAGCCAGGATCAGGCGGTCGCCGATGTGCTGGCCGACAAGATCAAGCCGGGCGCCGTGGTGGTTATCCGTTACGAAGGTCCGCGCGGCGGTCCGGGCATGCAGGAGATGCTCTACCCCACCAGCTATCTTAAATCCAAGGGGCTGGGCAAGGTCTGCGCGCTGCTTACCGATGGCCGTTTCTCCGGCGGCACTTCGGGCCTGTCGATCGGCCATGTCTCTCCAGAGGCCGCCTCAGGGGGGGCCATCGGCCTGGTCGAAGCGGGTGACCATATCCGTATCGATATCCCCAACAGGCGCATCGATGTCCTGCTCAGCGATGAGGTGCTGGCCAGCCGCCGTGTCGCCATGGATGCCAAGGGTAAGGATGGCTGGAAGCCACTAGCGGAGCGGCCACGCAAGATCTCGGCGGCGCTCAAGGTCTATGCCAGGATGGCCTCCAGCGCCGACAAGGGCGCGGTGCGTGACCTGAGTCTGCTCGACGACTAAGCGTAGCCTGCGCGCCACCAAGGGCTGGACTCAGCAGAGTCGGGCCCCTCAGTTTATCGACTATCAAGAACTCGTAACGACCATGACCCAAGAAAATACGCCTGACCAACCCGATGCTGCAAACGACACGGATAACAATTCTGACAACAACCGTCCGGCAGAGAACAAGTACCTGCGCTCTATCCGTACCTTCGTGGTGCGCGCCGGACGCATGACCCCCGGGCAACAACGCGCACTGGAGCAGCAGTGGCCGGCGATGGGGCTTAACCTGGCAGACGGGATGATCGATTACAGCCAGACCTTTGGCCGTAGCGCGCCGACAGTCCTGGAGATCGGCTTCGGCATGGGTGACTCCCTGCTGGCTATGGCCGAGGCGGCACCCGAGACCAACTATATAGGGATAGAGGTTCATCACCCCGGCGTTGGCCGGCTGCTCTTCAATGCTGCCAACGCCGAAGTGAGCAACCTCCGGGTCTATCACGAGGATGCCCTGCTGGTGCTCAAAGACTGCATCCCCGATAGCTCGCTCGACGGCATCCAGCTGTTCTTCCCCGATCCCTGGCACAAGAAGAAGCACAACAAGCGCCGCATGGTGCAGCCCGCAATCGCCCAGACCTTCCGCCAAAAGCTCAGGATCGGCGGCCGCTTCCATATGGCCACCGACTGGCAGCCCTATGCCGAGCATATGCTGGAGGTGATGAACGCCGCCGAGGGCTACCGCAACGTCGCCGGTGAAGACCAGTACTCGCCTCAGCCGGAATCACGCCCCGATACCAAGTTCCAGCGTCGCGGCGAAAAGCTCGGCCACGGCGTCTGGGATCTGGTGTTCGAACGGATCAGCTGAGGGAGACCATCGTCAGGCTGAAGCCCGCGCTACAAAAAACACCCCTGTGGGAGCCTGCCTGCAGGCGATCTTTTGAGCATGGCGCAGCGATTGGCAGGCCGAACCTGCCAACCTCCCGTCACGCCAGGTTATAGAAGAACACCACCAGCACTGCGGCCGGAGTCACGAAACGCAGCACGAACATAAAACCTTTGTAAGCCAGGCCGTTACCCAATCCGAGTTCCTCTTCACCCGCCTGACGCGACATAAACCAGCCCACGAACAGCGCGACAAACAAACCACCGAGCGGCATCATCACATTCGCCGTCACAAAATCGAGCAGGTCGAACAGGGTCTTGCCTTCGAAGCGTTCAAACATCGCCAGCGGGGTCACATCCGCCCAGACGTTGAACGACAGTACCGTTACAATACCCAGCAGCCAGACGCTAATACCCGCGATGAGAGTACCACCCAGACGCGAGATCCCTTTGTGCTCGGACAGCCATTCGACCGTCGGTTCCAGCAGCGAAATCGCCGAGGTGATCGCGGCTATGACCAGCAACACGAAGAACAACGATCCGAAGAATACTCCACCCGGCATCTGACTGAACGCCAACGGCAGGGTCTGGAAGATAAGACCCGGACCGGCACCAGGCTCCAGGCCATTCGCAAAGACCAGCGGGAAGATCGCCAGGCCCGCCAGCAGGGCGACGGCCGTATCGACCAGGGAGACGGTAACCGCGGTCTTAACAATCGACACGTTCTTCGGCAGATAGGAGCCATACGCAATCATCACACCCATGCCCAGGCTCAGGGTAAAGAACGCATGACCCAGCGCAGTCAGCATCCCCTCCGTGGTCAGTTTGGAGAGATCCGGATTGAACAGGAAGGCAAAGCCTGCAGCAAACTTATCGGTGCTCATGGCATAACCCACCATCACCAGTAGCAGCATAAACAGCACCGGCATCAGGATATTGATCGCCTTCTCCATCCCGGCATGTATCCCACGCGAGACGATAATGATCACCAGCAGCATAAATAGACTATGCCACAGCAGCAGGCTGATCGGATCCGCCAGCAGGTCACCGAAGATAGCCCCTATCGCCTCGGTGCTGGCACCGGCAAAGGCGCCGGAAGCCGATGCGCCCACATAAGATAATGCCCAACCCCCGATCACCGAATAGAACGACAGAATCAGAAACGAGGCCAGCATCCCCATCCCTCCGACCCACTTCCAGCGCGATGACAGGCGGTCACGGGTAATCAGTTCGCGCATGCTATTAAGCGGACTCTTACCGCCGCGGCGACCGATCACCACCTCGGCAATCATGATCGGGATACCGACGATAGCGATACATAGCAGGTACATCAGCACGAACGCCCCACCCCCGTTCTCGCCGGTGATATAGGGAAACTTCCAAATATTGCCCAATCCTACCGCCGAACCACTGGCCGCCAGCACAAACGCCATCCTCGATGACCAGAGTGGATGGGATTTGGAACCCTCGGTCGCCTCAGCGGCAGCGCTTTGTATCTTAGTTATCACCTGTGTATCTCCATTTTTTGTCGTTATGGGAGCGGGCGACTGCCGTCGCCCTGTTTTCTGATCGCTCTGTTTCCTAAGCCATCTGTTTTCTGCTTTGTCGTTTTCTAAGCTCTCTGCTTTCTAAGCTCTCTGTTTTCTAATAAGGGCTCAGGGGTTAAACCCTCAGCGGCTGCTGGCTGAGAAATCGCTCCTCGGCCAGCTCGTTAGCGATCTCACCGGTGGGACGATCCGCCGCATCGGCACGCTGGAAAATCTCGTCGAGAGTGTCGCCAATCTCTTCGATATGCGCCAGCACCCGCTGATGATCATGGCCGACTCGCTCGTGAAAAATATCGATAATGCCACCGGCGTTGATGGCGTAATCCGGGGTGTACAGAATCCCCTGCTGCCGCAGCAGAGCGTCGTGCCGCGGTGACGCCAGTTGATTATTGGCGGCACCGGCGATCACCCGCGCCCTGATCTGCGGAATGCTCCTATCGTTCAGCACCGCGCCCAGCGCGCAGGGTGCCAGCACATCGACCTCCAGCGCAAGGATATCCTCGGCTGCCACCGCCGTCGCACCCAGCTCTTCGACCGCACGCCGTACCTGATCCTGATGAATATCGGTAACGTACAGCTCGGCACCGGCGGCGGCCAGGTACTCGGCCAGACGGTAGCCGACATTACCCACACCCTGGACCGCCACTCTCAGGCCATGCAGATCATCGCGCTCGAGCCGATGCTTCACCGCTGCCCGCAGGCCGATATAGGTCCCGTAAGCGGTTGCCGGTGACGGATCGCCATTGCAGGGCATGCCATCGATACCGGTGCGCTCCGTAATACCGGCCACATTGCGGGTATGACGTCCCATCACTTTCAGATCGGCAACCGAGGTGCCGGAGTCTTCGGCGGCGATATAGCAATCACCCATCCTATTGAGAAAGCGACCCATCGCCTCAAGCAGCTCTGGCGTCTTATGCTGACGCGGATCGCCGATAATGACCGACTTGCCACCCCCCAGATCCAGATTGGCCAGCGCCGATTTGTACGTCATCCCTTTGGATAACCGCAGCACATCACGCAGGGCCTCCTCATCGCTGGCGTAATTCCACATTCGACAGCCGCCCAGTGCCGGGCCCCGGTTGCTGTTATGGACCGCGATAATGGCTTTCAGGCCGGTGGCCTTATCGCAGAAAAAATTGAGCTGCTCGTGTTGATCAAATTCGGGATGGCTAAATGCAGACATGAGGCTATGTCCTTTATAGTGTTCGATGGGGTGATGCCGATTACCAGCACCCGCTGCAGCAGATGGCCGCACTCCGTCCCTAAGCAGAAATATCAGTCTGCCAGCGTCGAAAGCACAGTTAAGTATTATTGGCCCGAGCGATGCGGCCGGAGATCTGGAGTCCGGCTGGAGTCCGGTCAGACCGTTGAGAGCGGCGTAGGAAGAACCTGCCCATAACGGACGAAGAACAGGGCGGAAGCGGGAGCCCCGGCAGTGGTAGAGACAGCGTTGCAAGCATACGTATTCACCCTTACCCGATGCTGGATCACAGCAGTGAGTCAGATTTAATTATTGTTATGCGGCCGGTAAGGCCGCTTATCGGTGCCTGTCCAGCCTTGTAGCCGAGCAGCTGACCCAAGGTATAACTCTATCCAGAGCCTCGTCAAGTATTTTTTACATGATTGTAAATTTTTATATCCAGCCCGAGTACATAGAAATATGTGCAGACAAGTCCTATTAAGGGTTTCTGCAGACTTGATTCGAATCAATTTATTTGCGCTGCGTCCGGGCTATGCTGAGACTCTTTTAAACGAACCGGAGAGATGATATGGGTTGTTGCGGATCCTGTGGTGGTGAAGATAAAGATCGCGAGCAAGAGACTCCTAAGCAGGAGGAAGAGGAGTAACCAGGTTACTCCTCCCTCACTGCAAAAACCCTGGAAGGGGTCAAACCCTGGAAGGGGTCAGGCCTTACATTTGACACTTTGGCAGCCATACGCCAAAAACCCTGGAAGGGGTCAGGCCTTACATTTGACACTTTGGCAGCCATACGCCAAGGCAGGGGGAGTAACCTTTTACTTCCAACAACTAATAGGAATAGAGCCAATTTATCGTCCCCTGAATTAAAACGACTGTTTAAATTCTAATCATTAAGTCGAAGCATTCTGTCCCGGATACTCCTACTCTTACTCTTCATTACTCTTCATTACTCGATGGCACGTAAGCCGCATTGAGCCTCAAGGGTTCATAGCTCCATCTGCTCGGATGCAACGTTGTAATTAATTGTTTCTACCGGCATTGAAGGAGTCTTGTATGCTCAAATCCGGCCATAAGATTGTTATTTCCGTCGCCACAACCCTCGTTTTGATCACCACGCCCGCCCTGGGGCAGGAGAAAACAAACCCCTCCAGGATCCTGGGCTTGAGCGCTCCTTTCACACTCGAGGAACTACCCGCGGGCCGGATACGACAGCGTCTGGAGCGCTTGCCGACCAGGGCTCGGCAGCGTGCCCTGGCCTGGCTGCATCGCTTCGATTTCACGGAACGGGATCTGGAACAGCTGCAGGTCGACCAGGACGGAGGCATCTTCTACGCAGATACCCACACCCCGGCGCCGGTGGCCAATGAACCTGCGGCACCCGCCATCGAACTCGGCGCGGCGGATGATCCCTTTACGCTGCACAGTCATCCGGGCGCGGCCAGGGTCCTGTTTCTCGATTTCGACGGCCATGCGCTCAGTGGTACCGCCTGGAACGGCGGACTGGCCGACCCGCTGTACGCCCGTCCCTATGATCTTGACAACACCCCGCTGCTCTTTTCAGCGGATGAGCGCAACCGTATCGCCGAGATCTGGCACCGGGTCGCCGAAGACCTGGCCCCCTTCGATATCGACGTCACAACGGAAGCTCCCGCCATCTTCGGGCCCTATACCGGGCATGTACTGGTCACCCACTCCACCGACCAAAACGGCAATGCCATGCCCTATTCCTATGCGGGGGGTGTCGCCTATGTGGGTGTCTTCGGTCAGAGCTACTACAGCAACTACACACCAGCGCTGGTCTATTACAATAATCTGGGGGCGGGCTATGCCCCCTATGTCGCCGAAGCCGCCGCCCACGAGTTTGGTCACAACCTCGGCCTGTCACACGACGGCACCAGTACCGAGAGTTATTATACCGGCCACGGCAGCGACAGCAGCCTGGTCTCCTGGGCACCGATCATGGGTGTCGGCTACTACAAGAATGTCACCCAGTGGAGTAACGGCGACTACCCAGATGCCAACAATAGCCAGGATGACATGGCTATTATCAGTGGCATGCTGGGCTACGACTTCGACGATCATGGCGATAGCCTGACCACGTCGACGCCGCTGCTGAGCGACGCCGGCGGCAACATCATCGCCAGCAATCCGGAAACGGATCCCAGCAACAGTTACGGCGACAACAAGGGTGTTCTCGAGCGCCGTAACGATGTCGATATCTTTAGTTTCAGCACCGGCGGAGGATCGGTCAGCCTCCGCGTGAATCCGGCCTGGGATGCCTTTAGCCGCACCCAGCGTCGGGGAGCCAACCTGGATCTTCGGGCCAACCTCTATGACGCGGCGGGCCGCCTGCTCGCCAGCGATGATCCGGGCAACGACACCGGTGCCCGGTTTGATCTGACCCTGGCGGCGGGAACCTACTACCTCTCTGTCGCCGGGGTAGGTAACGGCAATTACAGCGACTATGCCAGCCTCGGCCAGTATTTTATCCAGGGCACCCTGCCACCGGAGTCGGTCGATACCACCGCGCCAAACCCCGACCCTATGTCCTGGCAAGTGCTGCCGCTGGCGACCGGGCGTCACAGCCTGACCATGACCGCCACCACTGCCCGCGATGATTCAGGGTCCGCGGTGCAGTACTATTTCCAGTGTGCCACCGACAATTGCGCCCACAGTGGCTGGCAGAACGGCACCGGCTATGCCCCCGTCAATCTGCTGGAAAATACGCTCTACGGCTTCAGGATCAAGGCGCGGGATAGCGCCGGTAACGAGACTCGGCTATCGACGCTGGCTACCGTAACCACGGCCGCCAACCGCCTGCCGCTCGCCGGTGACGACAGTGCCAGCGTCAGTGCCGGTGGCTCGGTCCTGATCGCGGTGCTCGACAACGACAGCGATGCCGATGGTGACCGCCTCAGCATCGTCGGGCTCAGCCCGCCGGGCCATGGCAGTGCCAGCCACGATGGCGCTCAGATCACCTATCGTCCGGCGGCAGGGTTCGAGGGTGCTGACCGCTTTAGCTACGAGATCGACGACGGTCAGGGGGGACGTGCGTCGGCCGATGTCAGCATCAGCGTCATCGCGACCCACACCAACAGCGCACCAGTGGCCAACGCGGATAGCGCCACCGTAAGCTATCGGGGCACGGTGGTTATCGACGTCCTCGCCAATGACCAGGATCCCGATGGCGACCCGCTCACCATCACTGCGGTCACCCAGGGAAGAAAAGGAAGCGTGTCGATCACCGACGGCAAGATCACCTACGTCAATACCCGGCGCCGCAATAGAGATAAATTCACCTATACAATCAGTGACGGTAGCCGTACGGACCGTGCGACGGTATCGGTGTTTATCCAGCGCTGATTTTTTGTGGGTTAGAAAAAGGAGGAGGAAAAGGGGACATATTTATTTTTAAAAAATAAATATGTCCCCTTTTTTTGTAGGTTAGGCAGCGTCCGTTCCCTACGGACTTGCTGCACTTCCCACATCCCTGTGGGTCGGCTTAAGCCTGACGGTTTTTTTGGGCAAGCACCCAGCGAGTGCCAAAGGTGCCGACCACAAAGGCACCCAGGGTAATAAGTATATTCGGGCTGGCGAAGCTCAGTGAGGTGATCAGCGGGCCGGGGCAGTAGCCTGCAAGGCCCCAGCCGATGCCGAAGATGATGCCGCCGATAACGATCCGCTTATCAATAGTGCTCTTCGAGGGGAGACGAAAAAATTCGCCGAACAGCGGGCGCTCACGCTTGAGAATAACTGGTGTAAGCAGGGCATTAACTGCCAGGCCGCCCGCCATTACGAGGGCGAGCGATGGGTCCCAGCTTCCAAAGATATCCAAAAAGTTCAGCACCTTAGCCGGGTCGATCATTTGGGATAGCGCCAGCCCAAAACCAAACAGGGTACCGGCGGCGAGGGTGGCTAACAGACGATTCAAAGTAGACATTACACCGCTCCCAATAGATGACGAACGCTATAGACAGTCACCAACGCACTGCCCATAAAGCAGAGTGTGGCGATTAACGAGCGGGGACTGCGCCGGGCCAGACCGCAAATACCGTGCCCGCTGGTGCAGCCACTCCCTATTTGAGTACCGATCCCGACCAGGAGGCCGCCGATGATGAGGATCGGCGTATCGGCCACGGCCTGGATATGCGAAACCCCGACACCCAGCCCTAACCCTTGATAAATAAAGCCGCCGAGTATAAGTCCCAGCACGAAGACCAACCGCCAGCTGAGACTGTTTTTCTCTTCCGGGTAGATAATGCCGCCGGCGATGCCTGAGATGCCCGCGATACGCCCCTGAACCAGTAACAACATGGCGGCTGCCAAGCCGATCAGGGCACCACCCAACAGGGCTGACACCGGTGTAAAATTAATAATAGTCATAAGCAGATCTCAGAATGTTCTGAGCCCTTTGTAAGGCTCGCCAATGATCAAAAGTTAGTTTGAACGTGCATTCCTCCCTTTATATAGCTTAAACACAAACAATAGTTTCGTTGCCCTTAAGGGGGACTGGTCATGCGCTTGGTTCTACTTTCAGAGCCTCGTAGGCGTCGAATTGTGACAGGAATACTTGGCCCGTCAGTTGAGACAAAAACTGTTCTCCCTTCAAGCGATCCATCACCGGACCCTTAACTTCGGACAGATGGAGCTGAACGCCCATTTCGCCAAGCCGTTCATTGATCGCTTCGAGAGATTCTAAGGCGCTGAGGTCAATTTCACTGATTGCAGAGCAAAGCAGGATCACATGGCGAATGTTCTTATCGCCAGCGACACGGTTGTGAATCTTATCCTCCAGGTAGCGGGCATTGGCAAAGTACAGGCTCTCATCTACCCGCAGGGTGACGATATGCGGGGTGGTGATCACATCATGGCGCAGGATGTTGCGATAGTGTTCAGTCCCGGGGACCTGGCCCACTTCCGCGATATGTGGCTTGGATGATCTGTACAGATGCAACAAGATAGACAACCCGACGCCAGCAGAGACACCCACTTCAACACCCAGGGTCAAGGTCATGACGATGGTTGCGAGAACGGCTGAAAAGTCGGCTTTTGAGTAATTCCAGCTGCGTTTAAGGATCGAAAAGTCCACCAGGCTCAGGACCGCAACAATGATGGTCGCAGCCAGAGTCGCTTTTGGCAGGAAAAAGATCAGCGGCGTCAGCGCCAGTGCTGCGATGGCCAGACCGACTGCGGTGAAGATACCGGCGGCAGGGGTCTCAGCGCCCGCATCGTAGTTGACGACCGAGCGCGAAAAGCCCCCGGTGACCGGAAAGCCGCCGCTAAGCGACGCGCCAATATTGGCGGCACCCAGGCCTATGAGTTCCTGGTTGGGATCGATACGCTGACGTTTCTTGGCCGCCAGGGTTTGCGCGACCGAAATCGATTCCACGAATCCTATAATGGAGATCAGAAACGCAGGAAGCAGCAGCTGGCCAAGCAACTCGGAAGAGAACGACGGCAGCGTGAAAGGAGGAAGACTTTGCGGCACTTCGCCGACGATCTTGATGCCGTTATCCGCTAGTCCAAGCGCCCATACGGCGAGCGTTGTCGCAACCACCACGACCACAGGACCGGTTTTCACGAGAACGCCCGTCAGTCCATCTGAGACGCCAAAGCGTTGCAACAAAGGTTTCAGACCCTTGCGCACCCAGAACAGAAAACCCGTGGCAAGAATGCCAATGATAGCGGTGATCCAGTGGGTTTGAGAGAGATGCTGCGCAAGTGATATCACCAGTTCCAGAAGGTTATGGCCATGCGCATCAATCCCGAGGATGTGTTTGAGCTGGCTGGCGGCGATGATGATACCGGAGGCCGTGATAAAGCCCGCGATGACGGGGTGCGAGAGGAAGTTTGCAACAAAGCCAAGGCGAAAAAGGCCCATGGTCAATAAAATAATCCCGGACAGCCCTGCTAATGATAGCGCCGCTAGGGCGTATCCCATCGTGCCTTGTTCCACGATATTACTGAGTGCGGCAGCCGTCATCAGCGAAACGACGGCAACAGGACCGACTGCCAGCGCGCGACTGGTTCCGAAGACTGCATAGAGCATAATAGGCACGATGGACGCGTAGAGACCAGCCTCAGGTGGCAGGCCCGCAAGCAGCGCGTAGGCCAGCGATTGCGGGATCAGCATGATCGTCACGATCAGGGCCGCGACCAGATCGTTAGAGAGGGCAGTTCGGTTGTAACCCCGCCCCCATATCAGAATGGGCAGGTAGCGCGACATATCCATATTCATGAGCGTCTCGAAGGAGTGATGGCCACCCACTGGGGGTGGTGCGGAGCGCAAAGCCTACTTATTCAGTAGCAACTTCCTTGGGTTTTGCCAGCCATTCGCGACCCTTGAGCATACCTTTCCAATAGAGGGGGGGCAGTATTTTTTCTTTGAGAAACCACGCCGCACGGCTTGGCTTTGTGCCGTCGATGATCGCCTTAGGGAAGCTGGGTAGCATGACGCCGCCGTAGCCAAACTCCGCCAAGACAATTTTGCCGCGTTCTACCGTCAACGGACAAGATCCGTAACCGTTATACTGGGCTACGGGCGACTTACCCTGGATATCCGCGATAATATTCTCGGCCACGATGGGTGCCTGAATACGTGCGGCTGCCATGGTCTTGGCATTTGGCGCGTTCGTCACGTCCCCCAGGGACCAAATATTATCGTAGGTCTTGTGACGGAGGGTGGCCTGATCGACGTCAAGCCAACCTGCCGCATCGGCGAGCGCAGAGACACGAATGAAATCCGGTGCCGTTTGCGGTGGGCAGACATGCATCATGTCAAACTCCATCTCAATCCGCTCGACCGGCGTACCTAGCTTGACCACATCGAACCAGGCTTTCTTGGCAGGCCCATCTACAGCGACCAGGTTGTGAAAGAAGTTAAGATGAGCGCCGTATTTCTTAACGTATTCCATCAGGGCGGGGACGTAGTCCTGCACACCAAAGAGCACGCCGCCGGCGTTGTTGAACTCAATGTCGATGTTATTCAGTACACCGCGTCTATGCCATGCATCTCCAGACAGATACATGGCCTTTTGCGGCGCACCCGCGCATTTGATCGGCATCGGCGGCTGAGTAAAGATCGCACGGCCTTTCTTCATAGCCTCAACAAGCTCCCACGTGTAGGGAGCAAGATCGTATCGATAGTTAGAGGTCACCCCGTTTTGACCCAGCGTCTGAGCCAGTCCCTCGATTTTATTCCAATCCAGCTTAATCCCCGGACAAACAATCAGGCGTTGGTATTTCACAACGCGGCAACCCTCTAGGATTACGGCGTTGTTTTCAGGTTCAAACGCGGCAACAGCGGCCTTGATCCACTGAACGCCTTTGGGGATCAGTGATCCCATCGTGCGGGACGTCTGCTGTGCTTCAAAAATGCCGCCGCCGACCATTGTCCAGCCTGGCTGGTAATAGTGGACGTCGGCAGGGTCGATGATGGCAATTTCCAGGTCAGGCTTGCGCGCTTTAAGGCTTGCAGCCGCGGCTATACCGCCTGCGCCTGCGCCGACAATGACGACCTCATAGCGGGTGTCGCCTGTCGTTGGGGTTTTTCTGCCATTCATAATACGGCGCACCAGCGTACCCATATCGTATCCAGCGGCTTGGGTCACTGCGAGAATGTCGGCAAGGCCGCGCTGGTCCGCTTGTGCAAGAGACCAGAGGGTCGTAGAGCGCGTTCCCGTTCTGCAATAGGCGAGGACCGGGCCGGGCAATTCGCTCAGCATCCTGTCGAACGCGGCGGCATCATCATCGGTTACCTTGCCTGCCACAATCGGTAAATAGACCGCCTCAAGGCCGGCTTTCTTCGCCTTTTTAGCGACCACCTCAAAGGCTGGCTGATCAGCACCCTCACCGTCAGGACGATTGCAGATGATCGCGCGAAAACCTGCGTCTTTGATGGCCTGGATATCTGCAGGCATTACCTGTGCGCTCACAGATACACCCGCGGTCAGTGTTTTAATGTCGATGCTCTTCTCCTGATCAGATACCGTTGATCGGCACTTTTAACATGGGGTTGCCGTCCTGGTCTGTCGGGACCGCTCCGGCACGCATGTTCACCTGCAAGGACGGGATGATCAGTTTCGGCATGGAAAGCTGCGCGTCACGCGTCGTGCGGAAGTTGACAAAGTCTTCGCGGGTCTTGCTGTCACCCACATGGATGTTGTTGGCTTTCTGCTCTGCCACCGTGGTTTCCCATTCGATGGCGCGGCCATTTGGGCCATAGTCATGGCACATAAACAGGCGCATCTCATCGGGCAGGGAGAGCACCTTCATGATGCTGTCATAAAGCTTGCCGGCGTCACCGCCGGGGAAGTCGCAGCGCGCAGAGCCACCATCAGGCATGAATATCGTGTCGCCCGAGAAGGTCGCGTTGCCGACCACATGCACCATACAAGCAGGAGTATGACCGGGTGTGTACATGGCAAATGCTTGCATATTGCCGATCATATATGTATCACCGTCTTTGAATAGCGCATCAAATTGCGATCCGTCACGCTGAAATTCGGTACCTTCGTTGAAAACCTTACCGAAGGTTTCCTGAATGACCCTGATCTTTTCACCAACGCCGATCTTTCCGCCCAGTGTTTGCTGAATGTAGGGCGCAGCGCTCAGGTGATCCGCATGCACGTGCGTTTCGATGATCCAATCAAGAATCAGGCCGCGTTCTTGGATTTCTGTGATAAGCGTATCGGCGGCTTTATAGGTGATCCGGCCCGCCGCGTAATCCATATCCATCACGCTATCGATAATTGCACAATGATCACTGCCTGGGTCTTTAACGATATAGGTGATCGTATTCGTAGCTGCGTCAAAATGCGCTGAAACCTCAGGTTTGATGGCTATGTCGACGGGATAGGTCATCTGAGTTCCTCGATCTGTTTAGGGCTGGACAGGCGCCCAACTTAACACGCCAATAACCAAGCGGAATAACTCTATTCCTAAAAGTGCTAATAAATTTTCTGTGAGGAGGGACTGGGGCTCTATAGGGGGAGGGTGTTTTTTTGTGGTTTTTTTTTGTAGGTTAGGCTTCAGCCTGACGGTTTTTTTGGCTGTGCACCAGTCTGTTGTTGTGGAGATGCCTGGCTTTTTTTGATTACCATCAGCTAATGGGTGGCCACGGTCATACGACAGGATTGCAGGCAGACGACATTCCCCATTGTTAACCGATGGAATCCAGCCTGAAAAAGGCCCGCCGGGTCGAGCCAGGCAGCTGAGGCAGACAAATCGGCAGGATAGCTGATTTGCACAACCGCAGGTTGCCCGGAGGGCGAGGTACAAGGATGTACCGAGTGAATCCGAATCTGGCTGCCTCAGGCTGGATTTCATAGCGCCGCAGGCGCGTACCCGCAGGGCGGTTTAGTAGGGAGCGCTTTGATGGACAGGGATGTTCGAATGCCGGGGGGCGGGGCCGTTGTCAGCTCCCGACAACAACGGCATACCTGCGTCCTTACAGGCAATGGCCAGGAGCGGCCTTTGCTTTGCTTTCTTTGTCGTGTACAAACAAATGAAGCCGCCGGCAGGCGGAACCTCCCTTGATTACAAAGACAATAATTCAAAATTAACTTTTGCAACAACAGATTGGGACAGGGCCTTTTTTTTGTAAGGCTTCAGCCTGACGCTGCACCCGAACGCATAAACGCCAGAAACTCTGCTTCCGGGAGTGCCTTGCTAAAGTAATAACCCTGATAAATCTGGCAATCACGGGCGCGCAGCATCCGGAACGCCGCTTCGTTCTCGACCCCTTCCGCTACCGAGATCAGCTCAAAATGATTCGCCAGCGACAGGATGGCATCGACGATTTTCACATCATCCGGATTTTTATCAATTTCCAGGATAAAGGACTGATCTATTTTAAGTTCGTCCACCGGCAACCTCTTCAGATAGGCCAACGAGGAGTAACCCGTGCCGAAGTCATCCAGAGAGAACTTCACCCCTGCACGCCCTAGCGTCGCCATAATCTCGATGGCCTCTTCGATGTTGCGCAAGACCACGCCCTCGGTGATCTCGAGCATCAGACTTTCCGGGGCGATCGCGTACTTCTCCACCATCCCCAGGACCCTGTCGGCGAAGCCGGGCTGATAAAACTGATTGGGACTGATATTGATCGACACCGACCTCAGGTGACCGAAGATTCCCTCGACTTTCCAGCGCCCCATCCGCTCACACACGACATCAAACAACCAGTTACCGAGCGGGAGAATCAAGCCTGAGCTTTCCGCCACCGGAATAAATTCACCCGGAGAGATCCAGCCATACTCTTTATCGTGCCAGCGCAGCAACACCTCGGCACCTACCACCCAGCCATCCTGATCGACCTGCGGTTGAAAATAGGGTTGCAGTTCAAACCGGGTCATAGCCCCCCGCAACCTATGTTCCAGATCGAGTCTTCGGTCAGCCGTGCGCTGCAGATCAGGCGAATAAAATCTGATACTGTTACGTCCTGCAGACTTGGCCAGATACATGGCACTATCCGCGCGTTTGAGCAACTCCTCGGCGTTTTTCCCCGCATCGGGAAAGGCCGCGATGCCGATAGAACAGCCCACTAGATAGTCGTGCCCCTGCAGCTCAAAGGGGCTGTTAACAAGCTGCTTTATTTTTTCCGCTACCTGCGCGGCCATCAGCGCCGTCTCACCCGCATCCAGTGGCCGTGGTGGCAGGACGATAACGAACTCATCGCCCCCTAAACGGGCCAGAATATCCTCCTGACGCAGGGCCTCGCGAAGGCGATGACTCAGTAGCTGCAGTAATTGATCGCCCTTGCTATGACCCAGGGAGTCGTTCAGGGTCTTAAAGTTATCCAGATCGAGGAACAGCACCACGCCCCGCTCCTCGCGGCGCTGCGCCGAGCTGATCTGCTGCTCCAGCAGCAGGGCCAGAGACTGGCGGTTGGGCAGCGAGGTCAGGCTATCGTGGTTAGCCTGGTAATGAAGTTCACGCTCTGATTCCTGCTGCAGCATGGCCAGGGTGAGCACCTCACCCAGGCGAGCGAGGAAGGGCGCCACGGCCTCAGGGTATCCCTGGGTATCGCTAAAGAGAACCAGCACGCCCAGGTCACGGCGCTTAGAGCGCAGAGGAATCAGCAGGTGACAGACCTTGCCGGCCTGCACGCAGGAGAGGGTCTTGCCCGACTGCGTCGCCATCGATAAGGCATCACCGGACGGCGAATCGGCCCTCTCACTGCCAGAAAGGATATCCCGGCTCGCCCAGCCAGCGGCAGCGGGACTCCACAGCTGCACCTGGCTTAGCAATGCCAGCGGTGCATACTGTTGCTGAATCAGGGTGACGACCTGGCAGAGGAACGGGTCGGTGTCCATCAAGCTGATCGCCAGATGGGCAATTTCTCCCAGCAACCGCTCCTCCTGTGCCAGACGTTTAAGCATCCGCTCTTTCGCCTTGAGTTCAGAGAGATCGGTCGCTACAGCCACGTAATAGTCGACCTTGGCATCGTCCCCCTTCACAGCCGTAATACTTTGCCACACGGGGTATGCGTGACCCGCACGCGAGCGATTGATAATCTCCCCCTGCCACCGGCCTGTCGCAAGCAAGGTCTCCCACAAGGAGGCATAGAACGCGGGATTATGGTGGCCTGATTTCCAGAGTCTCGGCGTCTGGCCTCCCATCTCCGCCTGGCTGTAGCCCGTCAGAAGCTCCATCGAGCTGTTCGCTCGAATAATATGACCCTCAGCATCGGTGATCAGAATGGCATCATGGGTATTGAATGCCGAAGCCGCTATCGCCAGTTCCCGGTTGGCGGATTGCAGCTCCAGAGTGCGTTGCGCGACCTCCTGTTCCAGCCTCCGCTGATAACCTGTCCCCTGCTGTCGAAGCTGGACCTTTTCGAGCACACGTTCGATCGCCAGACGCATCATCTCCAGATCCTGGACCGGTTTAAGCAGATAGTCCCAGGCGCCTAGGGTCAACGCCTCGATCACATCGCCAATAACGCCCGTTCCCGATACGACTATAACCGGCATCAGCGGAGTATTCGCGTTAACCCAGCGCAGTACATCCAGGCCATCAATCCCGGGCATCCGCAGATCGACCAGCACCAGATCAGGCCGCGCCTCCTCGATCTGGGCGATGCC
The DNA here is from genome assembly GCA_047633175.1 of Motiliproteus sp. Taxonomy (GTDB): domain Bacteria; phylum Pseudomonadota; class Gammaproteobacteria; order Pseudomonadales; family Balneatricaceae; genus Motiliproteus. The sequence goes on from JBLIEQ010000006.1 coordinate 133,511, forward strand.
CTGCTCGCCGTTTTCTGCCTGCAGCACCCGGTAATCCAGATCCTCGAGGTAGTAACTGAAGCTATTGCGGATTACCGGCTCATCGTCGATCGTCAGTATCAGCGGCCTGCCTGCCGTTTCCTCGGGGGAGCTAAGATCGTTCATCATCTACAACCTAATACCTAACGCTTATGGCGTCGTCTTTATGACGTCGCCTTTATCTCTTCACCTTTATCTCTTCGCCTTTATCTCTTCACCGTCAATAAAGTCATACGAAGGGCAACTCGATAACAAACGTAGCCCCCCGTCCCACGCCAGACTCTACCCAGAGCTTACCCTGATGATTCTCAGTAATAATAAAATAGGAGACCGACAGCCCCAGCCCTGTACCGACCCCCTCCTCCTTAGTGGTAAAAAAGGGCTCGAACACACGTTTAATCACCTCCGGGGTCATGCCGGGTCCATTATCCTCCACTTCGATACGCGCGCAGTCCCCCAGAGATCTTAACCTGAGGGTAATCTGAGGGTGCGGACTCTGTGCCTCCCGCAGCGCCTGAGCACTATTTTTAAGTAGATTAAAGAACACCTGCTGCAGCTTACTGGATTCGCCGCGTACCGGCTTCACAGGCACAAACTCGCGTATCAGTTCAATCTTACGGAAGTCATAGGTTTTCTTAAGGCCGTAATCATTGAAGGTCAACTCGATCGTTCGCTCCAACAGCGTCTCGAGATCCACCGGCAGCAGGCCGGCGCCACCCGTACGTGCAAAGCTGAGCATATTATCGACGATGCGGGCCGCCCGCTGTCCCGATGCCTCCACAGCATCCAGCATCTGCGGAATAGAGCGCTCCTCCAGGTAATGTCGAACCGCTTCAAGACTCAGGTCACACCGCTCGGCCGCCCGCTGATTGACCCCAAATTCAGGATCGAGGCGATTTTTGACGACCTGAATATTTTGCAGAATCCCTGCCAGCGGGTTATTGATTTCATGAGCCATACCGGCGGCCAGCCCCCCGACACTGAGGATTTTTTCGGACTGCGCCAGCATCTCCTCCATGTACATCCGCTCGGTGACATCATCGATACGCAGTACGATACCGCCGCCCACGGAGCGATCCAGGAGATAGAGGGTAATGTCCGCATGACGTGAACTGTCGGCGCTCAGCTGCCTTCTGCGAGTAACCGTCTGCCCCCCTGTTATGGCGGCCTTCAACCAGTCCTTTCCCAGGCCATACTGGGCCAGCACATCTTGATATCCGGGGTTATCGACGCCGGTATCCTCTATTTTTTTAACCCCCTCAGGGTTGACCTGCACCAGCTCGAGCTGCGGGGAGATGCAGAACAGCACCGAGGGCATCGAATCGAGCACATTGTTCATATAGCGTCGCAGTCGCTGGCTCTCGCGCTCGGCTTCAACCCGGTCGGTGAGGTCATAGATCACCCCTACCATCCCCGCGACATGCCCCTGATCATCGGTAAAGGAGGCTCTCTTGAGGGTTATAAAGCGGGTCTGATCCAAGACCTGAAGATACAGATCTTCCGTCTCGGCGGTGACCTGACCCAGCAGCTGCGCCTCCCCTTCCGCCAGTCTCCGCAGACACTGCGGCAACCTCTTATCCGCATCGGCATGGCTGCCGAGCAGGTCGTCCAGAGAGATCTCGAAGAAACGCTCGAAGGCCCGATTACAGCCCAGGTAGTCGCCGTTTTCATTCTTATAGAAGATAGGGCTGGGAACCGTATGGAGTAGCGCACGGTATTTTCTTTCGCTGGCTTGCAATGAGCACTGCTCGGCTTCCAGCTCCCGGGCCATCCGCTCAAAGCGGTGGCTCATCGACTGAATTTCGCGCACCTTCGATGTGGGCATCGATAGATCGAAGTTCCCCTGCTGCAGCTGCTCCGTCGCCTGGGTCAGGAGTTCGAAAGGCTGTGCCAGCTTTACGGCAAACCAACGGCTGAACAGCAGGGCCACACCCAGGGCCGCACAGATCCCGATCAGGACCACCCACAACGTCTTCTCGATACCCCGGGCGATGCTGGCTTTGGGTTGGGCGACGACGACAACCCAGTCCATTCCCGGTATCTGAAAACTACTCGCCAGAAAGTCCCTGTTGAAAAGCACCAAATCACCGGTACTCTCCTGGCTCTGAAGAGCGGCTGAGATTAGGGGCAGGTTACTGATATTCAACTGCTGCTGGGCCAGAGAGGTATCCGGAAAGACGATAACCTGCCCATGCCCATCGACGATAAAGGCCAGCGTATCACTCCCCAGCGACAGGGTCTGGACAAAATAGGACAGTTTCTCAATACTGAAATGGCCGACCAGCACCGCCTTATCGGCGAGGGGTACGGCGATCCCCAGCGAGGTATTGCTTAACACCGACAGAAAGATATCCGACCACTGCGGACGCCCTGTCACCCGGGCCTTGTCTACAAACGCCTGAGCACCCAGATAAACATCTTCATAATCACGCCGAAAACGGCGCCGTTCCTCGGGCAGACCGACGGCCTCCACGAGATTATCCGTGGCTAAGAAATAGATCGCCTCAAACGCCTGGGTCTGATCGATTAATCGATCCATCAACCCACGAAAAGAGCCTGACGATTGGTACCCCGCTACATAGCCACCCGCATCCAGGGCTTTAAGCAACAGGGTTGGAGTGTTGATAAACTCAACCACCTGCGCCGATACGGCTCTGGTCAGCACCTGATTACTCTGCTTGGCTCGCCCCTGGAGATCGTTTAACAACACCAGATAAATCATCGGCCCGATCACCGCCAGGGTGAAGAGCAGCAGCAGCACCTGATGGGTGAAGAGCGTCTGCGTCAGAGAACGGGATCGCCTGTTCATTGGAGCAGGCTGAAGGCTCCGCCTTCAACCTTGGTAATCACTGAGTTGCGAAAGGAATCGCCAAAACGATCGATAAGGATAGTGCCCTGGGCGCCCGGAAATGATCCCAGGCGAATAACCGTTTGCTTAAGGCTCTCGTCATCACGCTGCTGCGCCAAGGCGCTCAATGCGACCCTGGCCGCATCATAACCGGCAATTTCTGCAAATCCGGGGGGTTGAGAGAAGCGCTGTTCAAAAGCCTGCTTAAACGCCCGATAGCCTGGCGTTGGATCGTCGCGGTTAAACAACTGCGCCGTCACGACGCCTTCTACGGCTGCGCCACCGAGCGTTATCAGCTTTTCCGTCGCCGCCCATTCCGAGGTTGCCAGGGGCAGATCTGGGGCCAATTTTCTTAATTGCTGACTCAGCAGCGCCGCATCAACGGCGCCAACGATCAGCTGCACCCCATCAGGATCCCCCCGCAACGCCTTTTCGGCCAGGGGGGTAAAATGGACATCATCGCCGGATCTGAAGGGGATAACCTGCGTTATCTGACCACCCTGCTCCGTAAAGGCGTCCCTGAAGCCGCTCAGCCAGCTCTGAGTATAGGCGGCATTACCGGTGTCATAGACCACCGCCATCCGCCGGAGTCCCAGATTTTTATAGCAATAAAGCGCATTATTCCGGGCATTAATAGCGTCATCATTCATCACCCGGATAAAATAGTCGTCGATGCCGGTTAATTGCTGGGTCGTTGCGGTCGGGCTCAGCATAAGCACCCGCTTTTCATTCATCAGCGGCAGAGTCTTGGTGCTCATAGAGCTGGTCATATGGCCGATAATCAGGGCGACATCCTTGTCCAGCAGCTCGGCCACCCCTGTCAGGGCACTCGCCTCATCCTGCCTGTCATCGCGAATTTCCAGATGCACTTGGCGACCATTGACCCCGCCGGCCTCGTTGCGCTCCTCGACGGCCATCAACACTCCGTTGCGCCCGGCAACGCCCAGGTCCGCCACGCGACCGGACAGACCGCCAATAAAACCGATGACGTGGGGATCCGGGTTGCCACAACCGCCGAGTCCCAACGCACAGATTACTAAGAAGAACGCCTTCAGGGAGCGTTTGACAGGAACGAACATCATCGAGTACTCCAGACAGATCGGGGCAGCCACAACAGAGCCAGAACAGAGTCAAAACATACTTGAAACAAACAGCAGAGGGCGGTCCTTGGCTCTCGCTCTAAACCTGTCACCCAGCGCTCGAGCAGGGCATCACGGTGGATGCTCCGCGTCCCATAATCCACTACAATAGCAGCCTCTTTGTCAGTATGAAAGCGGGCTCGTGCCTGGGCTGGAGGATTACTTTGCAACTCCAGCGTCTCTTCGATGATATAGCCAGCCGGGTGGCTGCGGACCTACAGACGGCCGTTTACGACCGCCTGGACAGCGCCAGACGCCAGACCAAAGGGGGTTTTGGCACCGGAAAAGGGCGTACCGGCAAGCGACTGTAGTCCGAGGTGGTCTCGCCCAGGTCATTACACACCTGCTCTAGTTGCTCCGGCGTAGCCCCGTAACGACTGGCCAGCTGGCGCTGCGATTCCGGGTCCAGCCGGAGCCCGTAGAAACGGTAGATGGCAGCGACCAGGTCCACCGAGGCGCTACTCATATCCTTCTCGATCTCCTTCACCAGCGACTCTCCATAGCCGATCTTGGTGGTGGTACTCAGATCTCGCTCAAACACGCCCATATTCAGAGTATTGGCATTATGGATCGCGCGCTGCACCTCCGGCCGGCGGATCTGTAACTCTTCGTCGAGCGTCAGCGCCACCCGTATCGCCAGCTGTTTAGCCGCTCGCGCTCGCTTAGCGGGCTCCTGGGCCGCACTCGGCTGCTGTCTAAAAGAACCCCATAGCGCCTGCACGACCTTCAACTTACCCTTATCGGACAGCTGGATGCTGTCCTCGGTAATCTGCAACCCACGGCCGCCCCGGGTCGCGGAAAAAGACACATCGGTCTCCTGATAGGATGCCAACCGACGCTTCCAGCGCTCCACCAGCTTCAGAAACTCCAGGTAATCCCGCTCGGTTCGCCTATAGGCGATATAGGCCTGGCTATAGAGGGTTAATGCCTGCTGCAAGATCGGACCCAGGCGTTTTCGTGCACGCTTACTGGCTTTAACCTGGACCACCAGATCCTCGATCTGGGTGGTGCAGAACTCCAGCAGCTCCCGCCCCGTCAGACCGACTGGGCTCAGCTGGGCATTGGCATCGATGCTATCGCCCAGGTAACTGGCGAGCGCCAGCAGGCGGCTATAGGCGCGTGCGCGAATGATCTTAAAGCGCAAGCGCTGCTCCTCAAGCGCTTCGGTCTCCCGCGTAAACTTAGACCTCCCGGCAAAGCTGAAGGCCAGCACCGGAATCCGGCGTCCACAGAGCAGCTCGAACAGCAGGATGTAGATATCCTCGGCATCCTCCAGCGTCATCAGGACATCATCGTCGTCATCGATCGCGGCAAAGATACGTTCGATAAAATAACGCCCCCGCACCACCCCGTTACGATTATCGTAACCGGCACCGAAGAACCGTAGCTCCAAGCTGTGCGCCAGGGCCGCGGAATGCTGGCGCAGGTCGACCACCAGCGCTTCAAATTCAGCGCGGTGCTGCTGCAGAATATCCCGCCCGCGGCTCGGCATGCCGGCCCGGTGAAAGAGTTCGATCTCAGACACCGCCTCGGCCAGGCCACTTGATCCGCCGACACTGCGAATCGCTGAGGCCGACCACAGAGGGCCCAGACTGACATCCTGCAATAAGATTCGAGCGGCCTCAAACTTGCGCTGTTCCGGATCCAGTAGTTCGAGCCGTAGATCGCGAAGCCCCAGAATCAGATCGGGAACCGTCCCCATCACCCTCACCAGCTGTGCGGTCACCTGCTGCTCATCCCGCTCCCGGCCGAGCCGGTTAAACAGGTGCGCGGCCAGGCCGATCACCCCAGTGATAATGGTATAACCGAGAAAAAAGATCAGGGTGTCCTTGGGCAGCGACTTGCCATACCCCAGGTAGTAACTGCCGATGGAGGCGATCAGCGTCACCGGCCCCGCCGTCCAAGCCAGCTCGATGGCCCGGTGAGTCGTCGATTTACTGGTCGCATCCTGCGCTAGACGTTTCAACCGGCTGGCACCGCGATCCTCGATTGAAAGCTGTTGGTCCAGATTAGGTTTAAGCTCAAAAAAAGCCATAGCGGTGCCTTGTTCCTTGCGGGTAGATCGGGTTAGAAAATAGACGGTGAGCATGCCACCAAAGCCAACAACCGGGCAAGCTTTCCTGCATGGATACTGAGGCCCACAGGGATCTATTTTTGTAGGTTAGCCGTCAAACGCTCCTGCAACAGCGGCACTTCCCACGTCCTTGTGGGTCGCCTCCCACGGTGTTAATGGCTTATTTATGTGGGTAATCCAGTAGTTTTTTCAAAGGCTTGAAACGGCAGTTACACCATCAGAATGGCGCCAAATTCCCTTTCTAAACCGATGAAATACAGACTGAAAAGGCCCGCAGGGTCGAGATTGGCAGCTGAGGCAGACAAATCGGCAGGATAGCCGATTTGCACAACCGCAGGTTGCCCGGAGGGTGAGGCACAGGGACGTGCCGAGTGAATCCGAATCTGTCAGCCTCAGGCTGGATTTCATAGCGACGCAGCGCGTACCCGCAGGGCGGTTTAGTAGGGGGCGCTTTGATGGACAGGGATGTTCGAATGCCGGGAGGCCATGGATGGCCAGGAGCGGCCTTTGCTTCGCTTTCTTTGTCGCTACAAAGATCGAGTAGGAGGCAGGATTACTCCCACCGTCCTCTCACACCACCGGGCATACGGATCCGTACCACGGCGGTTC